>WYBT01000002.1 GCA_011525785.1 Planctomycetaceae bacterium | reverse complement strand
TGGGGGGGGGTGGGGGGGGGCGCCCCCCGCCGCCCCGGCCCCCCGGGGGGGTGGCTCGGGCGGGGCGCCCCGGGGGGTGCGGGGCGCCCCGGGGCGCCCTGTGTGGTGGGGGGGGGGGGGGGGGGGGCGCCCCGGGCCCCGCCCCGCTTCGATTTGGGAGCGCTTACGTGCTGCGCCGCACGCCTCAGCGCTTGCGGACGTAGCGGATCGACAGCATCTCCGAGCGCTCGCCGCCCGCGCCCTCGGCGAGGATCTGGAACTCGCGCTCGTCGTCGCTCACGACCTTGGTGACGTGCCACTCGACCTTGCCGGGCTTGCCCTCGGCGGCCGGCACTTCCATGCGCATCGTGCGAGTCTTGGTCTTCTCGTCCCAGCTCCCTTCCGCGGCGAGCGGCTGCGGCGAGAGGCTGTAGATCCAAAGCCCGGTGTACTTGCCGCGCGCGGGGTCCCACGCTTCGAGGCCGCGGCCTTCGAAGCGCGCGGGCCCGAAGCTCGCTTCGAGGTGCGAGACGATGCCGTTGCCGCCCGGACCGGCTTCGACCACGAGCGTGCCGGGGTACTCCTTGCCGCCGGCTTTGACCGTGGCGCTCCACTCGCCGACTTCCGGCGCGAGGACGAGGGCCTGGGGAGCAGGCGGCGCCTGGCGCGAGCTCTTTCCTTGGGACGCGAGGCCCCAGGCGGCGAGCGGCAACGCGGACGCGACGAGGACGGGCAGGAGCAAGTGCTTCATGGTGCGGGCCGCTCGTCGCGCCGGTTGAGGGGTTGGGGACGCGGTGGCGCGACGACGGCGCCGCTATGTGAACAACGAGACCCCACAGCGCGCCAGCGCGATCGAAGCGCCGTTTCGGCGCGCTGCGAGCGGCGCGGTCGCACTACGACGGCTGAGCGACTCGCGCGGCGACTTCGCGCAGCCCATCGGCGAGCGCGCCCATCGACAGCGGCTTGGTGAGGAAGCCGTTCATGCCGGCCGCGAGGCAGCGCTCGCGCACCTGGGCCAGCGCGTCGGCCGTGAGTGCGAGGATCGGAACGCGCCCGCGCGCGCCGCCCAGGCCCCGAATGCCTGCGGTGGCCCCGTAGCCGTCGAGCACGGGCATCTGACAGTCCATCAACACCACGTCGAAGTCCGCGCGGCTCGCCGCTTCGACGGCCTGCGCGCCGTCGCAGGCGACTTCGACGACGCAGCGCAGCCGCTCGAGCATCGCGACGCACACCTTGCGGTTCACCGCGTTGTCTTCGACGAGCAGCACGCGCAGTCCGCTCAGCGCGTCGGCGTTCGCGGGCGCCGAGGGGACGCACGGCGGTGCGACGCGCGCGGGCGCGATGCCCGGCGCCTCGGCCGGCGTGCTCGCGGCGGCGTTGGTCGAAGGGTCGCTCGATGGACTCGTCGAAGTTGTCGCGGGCTGACTCGCAGCCGTAGTCACGGACGGCTGTGCGGCTGCGCCGTGTTGCGCCTGGGGCGCGGACGGCAGGCGCACCTCGAGCGTGAACTCGCTGCCGCGGCCCAGCTCGCTCGCGACGCGGATCTCGCCGTTCATCGCGCGCGCCAAGTGCTGCGAGATCGTCAGCCCCAGCCCCGTTCCACCGAAGCGCCGCGTCGTCGACGTGTCGCCCTGCGTGTACTTGTCGAACACCAGCGCCACTCGCTCGGGCGCGATGCCCACTCCACTGTCGCGCACGCTCACGCGCACGCAGCGCGCGCCGCGCTCGTCGACGGCCTCGCGGGCGTCGACATGGACCGCGCCGCGGTCGGTGAACTTGACGGCGTTGCCGAGCAGGTTGACCAGGATCTGGCGCAGGCGCGTGCGGTCGCCGCACAACCGGGCGGGCTCGAGATCGGGCGCCACGCTGCTCGTCAGGTGCAGTTGCTTGGCGGCCGCCGCTGGCCCGACGATCGCGAGCGCCTCGCGCACCACCGCGCTGATCGACAGCGGCAGCGCTTCGAGCTCGAGCTTGCCGCTCTCGACCTTGGCGAGGTCGAGGATGTTGTTCACCAGCTCGAGCAGGTGCGCGCCGGAGGTGCGAGCGGTCCGGACGTACTCGCGCTGTTGCTCGTCGAGCGGCGTCTGCTCGAGCAACTCGGCCGTGCCGAGGATCCCGTTGAGCGGCGTGCGGATCTCGTGGCTCATGTTGGCCAGGAACTCGGTCTTGGCGCGCGCGGTGCGCTCGGCCTGCGCGACCTCGCGCTGGAGCTGCTGCTCGTGCGCGTGGGCCGCCGCCAGTCGCGCGTGACTGCCCGCGATCCACAGCGAGATCGCCAGCACCACGCTCAAGCTCACGACGAACCAGCTCATGGCGCGGCGGCGCGCCGCGGCGAGCGAGTCGAGCCAGGTCCGGGCCGGGAAGTCGATGCCCAGCACGCCTTCCACCACCCCGCGCGCGTCGCGCAGCGGATGCAGCGCCGTGACCCACACTCCCCAGCGGTCAACGCTGATCGCGGAGTCGAACGTGGCCTCGCCCATGAAGGCGCGTTCGAGCGGTTCGGGCGCGCCGGACCACTCGTACTCCTCGGCGATGGCGGTGCGCTCCTCGCGCTCGCCCTCGTACTCGCCGTTGCGGTCGTAGTCGGTCTCCGAGTCGACGAACAGCACCAGCTGTCCGTCGCTCCGCCGCCGGAAGGTGTACAGATCGGCAATGCTCGGATTGGCTTCGAGCCAGCGCTTCTGCGCCTCGATGAGCTGGAGGTAGCGCGGATCGTCGTCAGCGCAGTCCAGGCCGAGCTGTGCGTGGCCGAGGAGCTCGGTCTCGCGCGCGTAGACCGGGCCGAAGCCCGCGACCGTGTCGACCAGCGCCTCTCGCTCGCGCTCCTGGGCTTGATGCGCGAGCAACATTCCCGCGCCGCAGGCGAGGACCGCGAGGCCGAAGCCGCCCAGGGCGCCGACGGCGCGCAGCTTCAACGCTCGAAGCCGCGCCAGCGCAGCGGCGATGAGAGCGCAGACGGCCAGCGCGAATAGACCGTAGTCCATGGGGGCGGGGGGGGGCGCGACTTGGACTCTGGGAGTTCAAGCCGCGCCTTGGTGGATCGGCGGCGCGTACGTCACAGCTTGACTCTCGGGAGGCGCCGGAACTCTCACCGCTGCCGCGCGCGCACGCGTTTCACGGTCTCGAAGACTGCGCGCGCGTTTCGTTTCAGGCGCGCAACGTCGCCGCGATCACGCGCTCGAGGTCGGCGCTCTTGAACGGTTTGGAGATGTAGGCGTCCATGCCGGCCTCCAGGCAGCGCCGCTCGTCGTCCTCCATCGCGCTCGCCGTCAGCGCCACGATGCGATGGCGCCGCCCGAGTCCCGGCTCGAGCGCGCGCACCCGGCGCGTCGCCTCGAGCCCGTCGAGCACGGGCATGTGGCAGTCCATGAACACCAGCAGGTACTCGCGCTGCGTGAGCGCTTCGACCGCCTCGGCGCCGTTGCTGGCGACATCCACTGCGTAGCCCAATGACTCGAGCATGCGGACTGCCACGCGGCGGTTGACGGGGTTGTCCTCGGCCAGCAGCACGCTCGGCCGGCGGCGCAGGCCCGTGCGAGCCAGGGACGCGTCGGTGACCGGCAGCGCGGGCGGCGGAGCTTTGGGCGCTTCCTCGTGCGTCGCGGCGGCGCCGCACAGGACGGTGCGAATGCACTCGAGCAGGCGCTGCTCGCGCACGGGCTTGTTCAAGCACGCGGCGAAGCCCATGGCGCTCAGGCGCGCCGAGTCGCCCGACTCGAGCATCGAGCTGAGCAGCACCAGCGGCGTCGACGCGAGTTCAGGCTCGGCGCGCAGCTTCTGCGCGAACTCGAGGCCGTCGACGTCGGGCATGGCCTGGTCGACCAGCACCAGTTCGAAGCGTTCGCCGGCGCGCTGTGCGCTGCGCAGCAGCTCGAGCGCTTCGAGCGCGCCCGTGGCCAGCGTCGAGCGCAGGCCCCAGCCCGCGCACTGCAACTCGAGCACGCGACGGTTGGTGGCGTTGTCGTCGACGATCAGCACGCGCTGCCCGCGCAGCTGTTCGACCGGCGCCGGCTGGCTGGGCGCCTCAGGGCCGGCGTCGACGATCGGGATGGAGAACCAGAACGTGCTGCCCATGCCGGGCGTGCTGTCGACTCCGATCTCTCCGCCCATCATGCCCACGAGCTTCTTGGAGATCGCCAAGCCCAGTCCCGTGCCGCCGAAGCGCCGCGTGGTCGAGCCGTCGGCCTGCTCGAACGCGCCGAACAGCCGCGCGCGCGCCTCGCTCGAGATGCCGATGCCCGTGTCGCGCACTTCGACGCGCAGCCACTCGCGACCCTCGCGCACTTCGCGCGCGGCGCCCAGCGAGACCTCGCCGCGCT
Organism: Planctomycetaceae bacterium; assembly: GCA_011525785.1. Lineage (GTDB taxonomy): Bacteria > Planctomycetota > UBA1135 > UBA1135 > WYBT01. Next base: position 120,387 of record WYBT01000002.1, on the reverse strand, counting down.
CGGTGAACTTGATCGCATTGCCGACCAGGTTCATCAGCACCTGGCGCAGGCGCAGCGGGTCGCCGAGCAGGCTGCGCGGCACGTCGTGCTGGACCAGCGAGGCGATCTCGAGGCCCTTGCGCTGCGCGGAGGCCGCGAGCAGCTCGGAGACGTCTTGGATGGGCGCGCGCGGATCGAAGGGCAGGCTCTCCAGGCGCATGCGGCCGGCCTCGATCTTCGACAGGTCGAGGATGTCGTTGAGGATCGCCAGCAAGGCGTCGGCCGAGCTGCGGATGGTCTCGCCGAACTCGCGCTGCTCCGCCGTCAGCGAGCCGGACAGCAAGAGCTCGGTCATGCCGATCACGCCGTTCATGGGCGTGCGGATTTCGTGGCTCATGTTGGCCAGGAACTCGCTCTTGAGCCGCGCCGCGTCGAGCGCCGCCTCGCGCGCCTGCACCAGCGCGTCGACGCGATCGCTGACCATGATGAGCCCGCCGACGGCGCCCGTGCGGTCGTACCACGGGCTGACCGCCCAGCGCAGGATCGCGCGCGAGCCGTCGGCGCGCTCGAACACGTCCTCGTCGGCCGTCATGACCTCGCCGCGCAAGCAGCGCTCGTGGATCGCCTTCCAGCGCTCGGGCGTGTCGGGCAGCACGTCGTAGTGCGAGCGCCCGATGACCTCGGCCGCGCCCAGGCCGTAGTCCGCCATCCAGCGCTCGCTGCGCGCGAGGTAGCGCATCTGGCGGTCGAACATGGCCATCGCGACCGGCGCGTGGACGACGATCTGCTCGAACTGTCCGCGCTCCCGCTGGAGCAGCTCGAGCGCGCGCTTGCTCTCGGTGATGTCGCGGAACACCAGCACGTAGCCGCTCGCCGGGCCGTCGCTGGCGAGCGAGGTGAGCACGCACGCGACGGGGAATTCGCGCCCCGCGGCGTCGCGGAACACGGCGTCGTCGTCGCGCAGGCTGGCGCCGGGCGTGAGTCGGCTGGGGTCGAGCGAGGTGCGCTCGGCCAGAATGGCGACGCCCAAGCGCGAGCCCGGCGTCTCGCCGAACATGCGCCGCGCCGCCGGATTGAGCAGTCGGCAGTCGCCGCGCGCGTCCAGCACGCACACGCCGTCGCCGATCGAGGTGATCACGCGCTCGAGCATGTCGCGATCGGCCGCCAGGCGCGCCTCGGAAGCGCGCAGCGAGTCGTTGAGGTCGACCATCTCGCTCGAGAGCGTGGTCAGCACGCGCTCTTGCATGGCCGTCTCTTCGTCGTGGTTGGTGAAGACGCGGCCCAGGCGCTCGAGGAACTCCGCCCACGCCTCCGCCGACTGCGGCAGCGAGTCGCTCGCCAGGCCGCAGCGCTTGAGCAGTTTCTCCAACCGCTCGTGCATCAGTCCGAGACCTCGAACAGCGTGGTGAGCGTCATGGTCTGGTTGTGCAGGTCGCAGTGGCCCGTCGCGAAGGGCGAGATCTCGCCGTAGCTGTAGAACCCGACCTGGTGCGCGTTCTGCGGCAACCGCTGCAGCGTGGCTTCGAGCTCTTCCTCGGCGCGCTCGCCGAGGATCAGGCGTCGCCCGACGCACGAGATCGCGATCGAGAGCACGTCGCCAGGAGCCTGCGCGCCGCCCTGGCCAGCGCGCGCCAGTTGCGCGGCGTCGCCGGCGCCCTCGATCAGGCGGTCGAAGTTGGCGCGCATCAGCCGCGCCAGATGGCCGCTGGGCACATCGCCGGCGAAGGTCATCGAGCGCTGCTCTTCGTCGACCGACAGCACCGTGCGCACCAGCGTCTTGCTGGCCTGCGTGTTCTCGCGCAACGCGAGCGGGAACAGCAGCGCCGAGGCCGGCAGCTCCTTCGCACGATCGCCCAGGTAGTTCTTGTACAGGTCGAGCGCGGGCTTGCCGTCGAGCTCGTAGAGCACGTTGCCCAGCGATCGTGTCACGCGCCGCTCGGGGCCGAAGGTATCCCAGCCGCCGCGCGAGCCGTGGCCGACGCGCAAGTTCGAGCCGTACAGACCGACCGCGCAGGCCTGTCCCGCCGCAGGGCCGCTCTGCCCCAGCACCCAGGTCTGCTGGAAGCGCGCGCCATCGCCCGCGAGGCCGCCCGTGACCGTCACGCTCGGCGGCACGACGCTGTTGATGCCGCGGACGAGTTCACTGCCGTTGACGCCCAGTCCGTCGGAGAGCACGAGAATGGCGCGCAGCTGCGGGTCGTTCAGCGCCGCAGCGAGCTCGCAGCCGGCCTGGAACGACGCTGTCGGGTGCTCGACGGTCGTGCAGCGGTAGCGCAAGTCGGTCGAGTCGAAGCGCGCGATCGCCAGCACGATCGAGTCGTCGTCGACCTGCTCGCCGAGGATCTCACCGGCGGTCGAACAGCCCAGGATGCGCGAGCGGGGCAGCGCGGCGCGCAGTTGCTCGAGCGGCGCGCTCTCGGCGGCAAAGCGCGGCGCGGCGAACACCAGCGCGAGCGTGCGTTCGGAGTCGAACTCCGCGGCGGGCGACGTGGACCATCCGTGGGCTGAGGAGAAGCGGCTTGTCTGGAGTTGCACGGCGGGGGATGGGGTGGGGATGGGCGCAGAGCGCGCGCCGAAGGCGCTGCGTCACGCGGCGAAGTGCTGGGGATCGGGAACGCATCGGCCGGATCGACGGCGGAGCAAGTCGATCTTGAGCCGCGCTGGAGCGATCCTCGTCGCGGCCGAGTCGCTCGCACGGTTCAGGCCGCGGCGCTGCGCGGCGCGCTTTGGCGCAGCCCCTGCACGCGCGTCAGGTCTACGGCCTGCAGGCGCTCCGGCGGGAGGTACTTGCGCGCGTAGCGCAGGTACACCTCGTCCTCGACGAAACGCTGGAAGACATCCTGGTCGAGGTGGCCCGTGCTCGCCATGCGGCCCATGATTTCCAGCGACTCCTGGAGCGACATGGCCTTCTTGTAGGGCCGGTCCGAGTCGGTCAGCGCTTCGAACACGTCGGCCAGGCCGAGCATGCGTCCGGACCAGGGGATCTGCTCGCGCACCAGCCCGCGCGGGTAGCCGCGGCCGTCCATGCGCTCGTGGTGCGCGCCGGCGATCAGCGGAACGTTGCGAAGCCCCTTGGGGTAGCGCAGCTGCTCGAGCATCTCGAGCGTCACCACGATGTGGTCGTTGATGATCTTGCGCTCGGCGGCGGTCAGCGTGCCGGCGCGCACCGTCAAGTTCTCCACTTCGTTCTCGGTGAGGAGCGGGTGCTCGCCGCCGTCGAGATCGCGCCAGCTCCGCGACTTCGCCAGCGCCAGCACGCGCTCCACATCGGCGTCGGCCATGCGCTCCGAGCCGGTGTTGCAGCGGCGCAGCACTTCGCGTTCGGCGCGCAGGGTCTCGTCCAGCGGGCCGATGCGCGCGGCGTCGCTCGACTCGCCGCACAGTCCGCGCAGCCGCGCGATCTCCGCGTCGCGCGCGAGCAGCTCGAAGCGCAGGTCCACCAGCGCGATGCGGTCGTAGATCGTCTGCAGCTTGGTGGCTTTGTCGATCACGTGCACCGGCGTGGTGATCTTGCCGCAGTCGTGCATCAGCGCCGCGATGCGGATTTCGTACAGCTCCTCTTCGCTGGGGCGGAACTCGCGCAGCGGCCCTTCTTCGGCGCGCATGGCGCTCTCGGCCATGAGCATCATGATCTCCGGCACGCGCCGGCAGTGAGCTCCGGTGTACGGACTCTTCTTGTCGATCGCGAAGGCGAAGACTTCGGTGATCGAGATCACCAGTTGGCGGAAGTCCTCGATCAGTTCGTTCTTGGTCAGCGCCAGCGCCGCTTGCGCTGCCACCGCCTCGACCAGGCGCAGTTGAGCGGCGCGCTCGTGGTCAGTGTCGTCGTCGAAGGTGACTTGCAGCACGCCCAGGAGTCGCCGCTCGTGGTCGCGCAACGGCGCGCACGCCGCCGTGCTCGCTGCGCCGCCGATCGCGTGCGCGAACTCGAGCTCCTCGCGCGACAGCGCAGCCGCCAGCGTGGAGTCACCCGCAGCCGCTGCGCAGGCCGCGTGACGGCGCTCGTCCAGCGGCAGGCGCAGCGCAGAGTCGAATTCGAGCTGCGGGGCTGCTCCGCGGCGGAGCACGCCCGCTAGTTCGAGCTGACCGTCGTCCTTGGCGAGGAACAGGCCCACGCTCGGCGCCGACGTGACACGGCTCGCGCCCTCCAGGATGGCTCGGATCAGTCGCTCCAGGCCGAGTTCGGCGTGCAGAGCCAGGCCCAGGTCGTACAGGCCCGCCTCGACGCGCGCGTGGCGCTCGAGGCTGGCGGTCATGTGGTTGAAGGCGCGGCCGAGCTCCTCGAACTCGTCGCCGGTCGCGATGTTCACGCGCGCGCCGAGTTCCTTGCGCGCCACGCGGGCGGTCGCGTCGGTGAGGGCCTCGACAGGGATCAGGCTCTTGCGCACCTGCCGGAAGCTCATCCAAGTCACCAGCAGGAAGGCGAGCACCATCGACAGCGCGATCGAGGTGCGGAAGCCGCTGACGGGGGCCAGCACGCTCTCGCGCGACTGGGTCAGCACCAGCACGAGGTTGCCCAGGAACTGCGGGCGCAGGAACAGCGTGCGATAGGCGCCGAGGTTCTCCGCGGACGCCAGCAGCGGACCGGCGCCGGCGGCGCGCAGGGCCTCGCGCGCCGAGACGAGCTCGTCCGCTTCGAAATGGGCGCTGGCGAACAGCGCCTCGCCGCGCTCGTCGAGCACGGCGATTTCAGTGTGCGGCGGCGCGAACTGCATGCTCGACCACAGCCGCTCGGGCGCGGGCGCGGCGATCAGTGTCCGGGAGCGCGTCCCGTCACCGTGCGTGCGCAGCGCGAGGTAGGGCGTCGTCACGCCGCTCTCGTCGGTGCGAGTGCACAGCAGCACGTCGTCACGCTCGAGGTGCGCACGCTCGCGCGCGTCGAGCACTGGCCAGTTCTGACTCTCGCCGCTCGCTGCCACTCGCCGGCCCTCGGCGTCGAACAGTGCGAGGGCGGCGAAGGGCTCGTCGGGCTGGCTCTCGCGCGCAGGCGCCGCGGGAGGCCACTCGCCGACGTCCGCTGGGAGGCGCTGGGCGAGTTGCGTCAGCTCAGAGGCCAGCGACGCCACGCGGTCGGCCACGCCCATGCCCATGGTCTTGAGTTCGAGCTCGAGTCGCGCGTGGGCCTGCTCGGTGAGCTGGTGCTCGATTCGACGCGTGGAGAACCAGGCATACAGGGCGAGCGGCGCCAGCGCGCACAGCACGAACGTGCCGAACACGCGGCGCGCGATCCGGCTGCGCAGGAAGCCCCAGTTCATGCTCCGCGTGTTCCCGTCTCAGTAGTCTTCCGCGAGCCCGACGAAGTCGCCGTCGCTGGCGCGCACGATGTCGTCGCGGCTCATGCTCGCCGTGAGCGGCGCGACGCTGCGCCCGTCGGCGCCCATGCTGTACAGGTCGTAGGTGCTGTTGATCGGCACGAGGAAGCGGTCCTTGCGCGGCTTGTCGGCGCCGCCGGCGTTGTTGTTTCCTCCGCCGCCACCGCCCGCGTTGCTGTTGCCGCCGCCGCCCGAGTTGCCGCCGCCGGGCTCGCCTCCACCGCTCGAGCCTCCGCCGCTCGAGCCTCCGCCGCTCGAGTTGCTGCCGCCGGGCTCGCTGCCGCTGCCGGAGTTGCCGCCACCTCCGCCACCGGAGTTGCCGCCACCGCCACCGCCACCTCCACCTCCGCCACCGGAATTGCCGCCGCCACGTCCGCCGCCCTGCGCCTCACCGGCGCCGCCGAAGCCGCCGTTCCCGCCGCCGGGCAGATTGACGTTGACGAAGTTCAGGTACTGGTAGGGGTTGCCCCAGGGATCGGACATGTTGGCGCGATCGATGTCCGCCAGCGAGGCGGGCAGCTCGCCGTTGCGCAACTCGTAGAGGTCGATCTCGTTCATCAGGAGATTGACTTCGCGGATGGCGACGGCCACGCGCGCGGTCGTGACGGCCGAGCGGTACCCGGGCACCGCCATGCCGGCGACGACGCCCAGGATCGCGACGATCACGAGCAGCTCGAGCAGCGTGAAGCCGCGGGAGCTGTTGCGAGCGTTCGCGTCCGAGGACTCCGACTCGCGGGACACCGGAGAGTGCGTCGGTGCATTCGCGGCATCAGCCTGCGCGTGGGGCATTGAGCGCGGCAGCGCGGGCGGCGGCTGCTCGCTCGCGCCCGGCTGCGCGTGGCGCGCGCCCTGGCTGTCGAGGCGGCCCAGCTCGAGCTCGAGCCGCTCGAGGGCGCCGGCGAGCTCCGACTTCAGTTCGCGCTGCTCCGCGCGCTCCGCCGGTTCCCACTGCGCCGCGATCGACTGCGCCCGTTCCAAGCTGCCTCGTGCTTCGCCCACGCGCGCGCGCCAGGCGCAGATGAGCGCGTTGAGCTCGTCGGCCTCCTCGCTGAGCAGGTCGCGTTTGCGCAGGCGCACTTCGCTCGGCAGTTCTCCGCGCGCCATCGCCTTGAGCACCTGTCGAATGCGGTACAGCGGACCGGCGATGCGGTGCGAGACCAGCAGTTGGTGGGCGATGAAAGTCGCGGCGACGATCGCGAACGCGGGCCAGAAGCGTCCGTGCAGCGCGAGCAGTTCAGCGGCGGCCGTGGCGCGCTCGGCGGGGCTGAGCTGGGGGTCCTCGACGCGCTGCGCGAGCGGCCAGAACAGCGTTGCGCCGAGCGTCAGCGCCAGGGTCAGCAAGTACGCGACGCTGAGCAGCATCAGGCGCACTTGCAGGAGGCTGATGAGCAGCCTGGAGCGCTTGGTGGACTTCATGGCGAGCTCTGCGTCCGTCGCCATGCCACGGCCCGGTTCGCGCCGACGTAAAGGACGCCTCGGTTCGCGACCAGGGCGAGGTCCAGCTCGCAACGCTCGCCGTCGGCGTCGAGGTAGGTCAGTTCGAAACGACGTTCGCCATTGATGCTGTCGCGCTCGGCGAAGCGCTCGATCAGCGCGCTCTGCTCGCCTTCGTCGCCCAACCCAAGGCGAAGTGTCGCGGGCGCCTCGAAGGTGACCGAGCGGTCGGCGTAGCGCGGCTCGCGCGTGCGCCACTCGCCCTGCAGCGCCTCGGGCAAGACCGCGGGTTCCCCGGCGCAGCCGAGCAGTGCGACCGAGACGAGCAACAGCGCGCACGACCCGGGGCGGGCGCGACGGAGAAGTGTTCGGCGCTGCATTGGGGGAGCGGGCGCGGGGGCGCCGCCAGGCGAGGCTGGCGCGCTGAGCGCACCATCAGGCCGGGCTATCGGCCCAGGCCTGCGCGCGCCTGAGTTTCGCGCCGCCCCCCGGGCGGCCCAGTCTCTGCCGCGAGACAGGCTTCGACGGCGCGCGTCGCGAGTCCCGGGCGAAGTGCGCCGGGCTACAGTGCTCCGATGCCCATCGAAGCCCGCCTCCACCGCGCGCACGGCGCGCTGACCACCCTCACCAACGGCCGGCACTCGTGGGCCTCGGACGTGAGCAAGCTGCTCGGCTCGAGCGACGCCGCGCCCGACGCGCACGACCTGCTCGACTCGGCGCTGGCGGCCTGCACGGCGCTCACGCTCGAGCTCTACATCCGCCGCAAGCAGATGGCCGTGCGTTCGCTGCGCGTGGTCGTCGCCCACGAGGAGTCCAAGGGCGAGGACGGGCGCGTGCGCTACGCGCTCTCGCGCGAACTGCACGTCGAAGGTGATCTGAGCGACGACGAGCGTGCGCGGCTGGTCGAGATCGCCGGCAAGTGCCCAGTTCACCGCATCCTCACGGGCGACGTGCGGATCGAGACCCGTCTCGCCTGAGGCCGCGCTGTGCAACGCCTCCAGGCGCGCAATTCGGACCTCTCGAGCGGCCTGCGCGTGCGGCGCCTCCTGCCGCAGCTCGCGCGCCGCTCCGTCGGTCCGTTCGTGTTCTTCGATCACTTCGGGCCGGTCACGCTCGCGCCCGAGGCTGACAGCGACGTCGGTCCGCACCCGCACATCGGGCTCGCGACGGTCACGTACCTGTTCGACGGGCGCTTCGTGCACCGCGACAGCCTGGGAACGGTGCAGGAGATCGCTCCGGGCGCGATCAACTGGATGAGCGCGGGGCGCGGCATCGTGCACAGCGAACGCGCGCCCGCGGACGAGCGCGGCCTCTCGCGCCGATTGCACGGCTTGCAGTTGTGGGTCGCGCTGCCCAGTGAACTCGAAGACTCTGATCCGAGCTTCCAACACGCGCCTGCCGAGGCGCTGCCGACGCTGGAGGTCGCCGGCGCGCGCGTGCGCGTGCTCGTGGGCGAGGCCTTTGGCGCGCGCTCGCCGGTGCGCACGGCGTCGCCGACGCTGTACCTCGATGTGGAGTTGCCCGCCGGCGCGAATTGGCCGTTGCCGGCGCTGGCCGACGAGCTCGCGCTCTACAGTCCGCTCGAGGCGCTCGAACTGTCGGGCGAGCCGCTCGCGGCGCGGCAACTCGCGGTGCTCGACGGCGCGACGCGCGTGCGCGCGCAGCATCCGACGCGCGTGGTGGTGATCGGCGGCGCCGCGCTCGGCCCGCGCCGCATGTGGTGGAACTTCGTGGCCACGACGCGCGAGCGCATCGAGCGTGCGGCGGAGCTGTGGGAGTCGGGCGGCTTCGAGAGCATCGCCGGCGATGACGAACGCATCGCGATGCCGCGCTACGACCCGCGCAAGGGCGCGTGATGCAAGCTGAACTCTGCCAACTGCCCGCGAGCCTCGACGAGCTGCGCGAGCGCTACGACGCGGTGCTGTGCGATCTGTGGGGCGTGGTGCACAACGGTCAGCGCGTGTTCGAGCGCGCGGCGGCGGCGCTGATGCGCTTTCGCCAGAGCGGCGGGCGCGTGGTGCTCATCACCAACGTGCCCAAGCCGCGCGATCCGATCCCGCGCCAGCTCGACCGCCTCGGTGTGCCGCGCGCGGCCTGGGACGCGATCGTGACCTCGGGCGACGCGATCCGCGCCGAGTTCGCCGCGCGCGCGCCGGGGCCGATGCACCGCATCGGGCCGCACAGCGACACGCTGCTCTGGGACGGCCTGGGCCTCGAGCTGGCCGAGCTCGAGCACGCGCGCTTCCTGGGCGTGACCGGGCTCGACGACTTCGACCGCGAAACGCCGGCGGACTACGTCGAGCGGCTCGCGCGAGCGCACGCGCTCGGCCTCGAGATGGTCTGCGCCAACCCCGATGTCGTCGTGCGCTTGGGCGAGAAGCTGTACTGGTGCGCCGGAGCGCTCGCGCGCGACTACGAAGCGCTCGGCGGCCGCGTGGTGATGGCCGGCAAGCCGCACGCGCCGATCTACGCGCTCGCGCGGCGCGAGCTCGAGGGCTTACTCGGACGTGAGGTCGATTCCACGCGCGTGCTCGCCATCGGCGATGGACTCGCCACCGACGTGCTCGGCGCCAACCGCAACGGCTTCGACGCGCTGTTCGTCGCCGCGGGGATTCACGGAGCGTCGCTGCGCGATGGCGAGCAGCTCGATCGCGTCAAGCTCGCCGCCGCGCTCGCTGCGGAGGGCGTGCACGCGCGCTACGCGATGGCGGAACTGGCCTGAGCGACGCCGTCGGAGCTACACGAGCTACTGCACTGTGATGCGCAGTGCGTTGCTGGCCGTCCAAGCTGTCGAAGCGCCGCAGTCGGTGGGGAACACGTACTGCACGTAGTGGCGCGAGCCCTGCGCGGCGAGCAGCGACGGCAGCGAGTGCTCGACGTAGCCCTTGCCGTTGCTGCGCACAGGAACTCGGTGGGTGAGCGCGTTCCAGTCGACGTGGATCGCCGCGCCGCCGCGCGTGGCGCCGACGGGAGCTTGCGCGCTCGAGACGAGCAGCCAGCCGTCGGTGTGGGGCGGAGCCGCGCTGCATAAGAACTGAAAGCGCGTGGCACCGGCTGCGGGCATGCTGGAAACCTGCATTTGCAGCGGTCCCAGGCACGAGGGTGTCGAGGCGCCGAGGGGCTCGACGCCGTCGGGGTGCAACTCGATCGCTGTTGCGAAGGCGTCGCGTGTTCCACCAGCGTAGTTAGGAGCGGAGGAGCCGGCAGTCGTGGGGTACCCACCTGCTGTGGCGCCCGCGATCGCTACTCGGCCTGTGGCGTTCATCGCCATGTCCCAGGCGCTGTCGGAGGTCGGCCCCCCGACGAAAGTGGTGTAGATGCTGCGAGCGCCGTCCGGCGTGAGCCTCACGATGAAGGCTTCGTCGGTCACGACCACGTGATCGAACGCGCCTGGCGTTGTGACCAGATAACTGTTGCTGACACCGGCGACAGTGACCATGCCCGATGGGTCGACCGCCAATGCGCGGGCGTAATCGTCGCCGCCTTCTCCGACCCGGGTGCTGTACTTCAGAGTCGAGCCCGTCGAGTCGATGCGTGCGACGAATCCGTCGTAGTTCTGCTGCGGGAGCACCATGTGGGTTCGGTAGGCGCCGGGCGTCGTGGGGAAGTCGATCGACGCCGTGAAGCCGCACACATAGACGTCGCCTGCAGAGTCCAGCGCGATTCCGGTGACATCTTCATTCTTGAAACCCCCGAACAGCGCGCCCCACATCAAGGTCGTGCCGTCGCCGCGGAGGCGTGCGGCGAACGCGTTCTGGTCAGAAGTGCCAGGTGGAATCTGCAGGAGGGCGCCAGGCGTGACCGGGAAGTACTGCGGGGTTGACGAGAAGCCGCCAACAAGCACGTCGCCAGATGGGTGAAGCGTGATCGCCGTGATCTTCACATGAGTCCCGAACATCGTGGACCACTCCAAGCTGGCGCCATCCGGGGAGAGACGCGTGATGAAACCAAGCAGCGAGTACGGCTGATTCGAAGGAGGTGACCAGTACGCGCCCGGCGTGGTCGGATAGTCGGAAGGCGCGGTGGCCGTAGACATGCCTGAGTAGCCCGCGACGACCGCTGCTCCTGACGGCGCCAGGGCGAGAGCCAACGCGCTATCCGAGGCGTCGTTGCCCAGAAACGTCGAGTACTCCAGATCGGAGCCGCTTGGATTGAGCCGAAGGACGAAAGCGTCCCACATGGACCAGCCGCCCAAAATGCGGTCGTACGCGCCCGGCGTCGTCGGGAAGTCCGGTGAGTCGGCCCAACCAGCCACGGTCACCCTGCCGGCTGGGCCGAACTTTACAGCCTGTGGTGTCTCTTGACCTCCGCTGCCGCCGAGCACAGCCGAGTACGCCAGCGAGCCGTCCGAAGCTCTCAACTTGGTGACGAACAGGTCATTCCACTGGGCGCCTACGACACTGTAGGCGCCCGGCGTCACTGGGAAGTCGGGCCAGTTGTAAGTACCCGCGATGACTACGTTGCCCTCAGTGTCGATGTCGACGCAGTCCGCGATGTCGAAACCTGATGAACCGACGTAAGTGGACCAGATCAGTCCAGGGTCGATCACGGTGGGCAGCGCCGGGTCCACTCCGTTGAGCTCGAAACCGAACCGCTCCGCGTCGAGCTTGCGATACCGGCCACGTGTCCAGCGCTTCTCGCCATCGGCTTGGACTTGCCAAGTGCGTCCCTCGGGATGCGCCAGCGGTCCGGCCGTGGTCTCGATACGCAATCCGCCGTCGGGAGCGAGCACCAACCCGCTTGCGCCTTCCACTCGAACGATCAGCTTCGACACGTCGGCGGCGCGTTCGAGCAGCAGGTCGTACTTGGGCACACCGCCTTCTTCGCGCAGTACGAGATCGACTCCGTCGTAGAGATCTTCGAAGCGCACCTCCCCGAACGCACCGACGTCGCGCTGCCAGCGCTCGGGATCTGCGCCGCGAAAGTAGCTGAAGACAACGGGCTGCTGATGCACCCCGACCACCTCGTGCAGCGGTGACGCGCCCTCGAAGGTCATGCGCAACAGCACACCCTGCCGCGGATTGCCGTCGCGGAAGAGTTGCAGCAGCAACGCGCCGCGCTCGACACGGACGAGCATGTTCGGGAATTCGGCGACGTAGAGCGCCGGAGTTGCGAACTGACCGACATTGCGCACGAACAACGGTGGCGCGTGATGAGTTGCCGCTCGCATCGTCTGCGACAGAACCGGTTCTCCAGCCCGGAGGCCGTCGGGCGCTTCGCGTTGAACTTGCGGAGCCGCGCACACACTCATCACCACCGATGCGACGGTCGACCACATGCCTGCGAACTCCTGCTGAGCGCCTCCCAGTAGCGCGGACGAGCGCGAAGCTGTCACGTGGGCGCACGCGACGCTTTCGCCTGCGAGCATCTTGACATGCCCCCCCCCCCTGGCGGCTACGGTTCGCCACGGCGTGCGGGTTTGCCTCGCCAGAGGCCCCGGGCGCTGCGCCGCCGCGACTTGCCTCGCGCTGCGACGCGACTCGCACAACGCCCCGTCGGAGGGAGAACCGATGCTCGCACAGGCGCTCGGAGTTCGTCATGGCTGCCCTGTCCGCTATTCGCTGCTGGCTTCGGCAGCGCGTGCGCGACTGAGAGTCGCCACGCTTTCGCGGGCCGCGGTGGCCGCACTGCTCACCGCTTCGAGCGCCTTGGCGCAGTCCGCGGGCGCGTGGGAAGGACCTTGGGATTGGTCGTGTCAGGTGCTGGGGATTCCTCCGGCGGCATGTCCGTCGAATCCGACGAACCCGGGCTGCACACCTACGACGGACTCCTGCCACCTGCTCGAGTTTGCGCATGCGGCCTTGATCCCCACCGGATTGCATCGGGGCAAGCTGATCTTGTGGCGCAACTCGTCCAACTGGTGCTGCGGCGCGCCACCTGCAGCAGCAACAACGGAGACGTGGCTGTTCGATCCGAGCAAGCCCGAGTACTTGATCGAGATCGAGCAGGCAGCGCCGCTGGACGCGAACTTGTTTTGCTCCGGACACACCTGGGACGACCGAGGTCGGCTCGTGGTGGGCGGCGGGCCGACGTTCTCGGTGGCGGTAAATCCTCGCTCCACGTATCGCCTCACGCCGTCGAACCTCGGCGAGCCCGTCACGCCTCCCGGCACGCAGTATCCGATCATCCCGCTCGCCAATCAGATCGCGGATCCGTGGCTGCAGCTCAACGACTTTGCGATGACGCGTTGGTATCCAACGCTGCTCACCTTGAACAAGGAGCCGATTCCCGAGCGGCTCGGCTCGGGGACCTGTGACAACGTCAACACACCGGGAAAGGCGACGCTGGCTCTCGGAGGCGCGTTTGATCAGACGCCAGGTTCTTGCCCGGGGGTAACGGACTGTGCGCTCTGCCCCGAGTGCTTCAAGGGCCTCGAAGTGTGGGAACGCCTTGTCGGGGTGTCGTGGGACTGCCCGCTGATCCCGTTGGGGCTCTCGAATCAGGATCCGCATTATCCGGGCGGACCGATGAACATCGACGTCGAGTCCTACACCGAGAATCCCAACCTGTCTCCGGCGCCAAACGAGCCGGCTTACTACCGATATCTCGACTCGTACCCGCGCGCGTTCCAGCTCTCCGGCGTGAATCAGAAGTCGATCTTCGTCGCCTTCGACACCTCTTCGGGGGCGACACAACCCCACGCAAGTCCGCCCAACATGAGTTGGGTGATGGAGGTGCCTTACCTGTCAAGTCAGCCGTCTTGGGAGCTGGGAGATACTCGGCGGAGATCGAATGCACCGCTGTCGCTACCTGGCGTCGTCTATGGTGATCGCTACTACGGCAACGCGGTGTTGCTCCACACCCGCGCTGGCGGATCGCCGGTCCCGGATCGTGTCATCGTTTTGAACGGCCTGCAGACCTACATCAACAACAACCCGCTGAATCAGACGATTCAGGAATTCGAACCGAGCAGCGATCCGCTCGTCGCCGGCGTCTGGCGTACAAAGGCGACGCTGGGCGGCGTGGGCGCTCCATCGGCTCGACTTCACAGCAACGCGGTTGTGCTTCCGACAGGGGAGATCCTGGTGCTGGGCGGCTCGGACGTGTCGTGCGCGACCCAGCCCTACTTGGTGGACATTGGAGCGCAACCCAACAGTCTCGCGACCGTCACCAGCCTGCCGATCTCGAGCAACAACCACCCTCGGACGGGCCAACCGACGCCGCGGCTGTACCACGCTGTAGCGGCGCTGCTTCCAGACGGTCGCGTGTTCCTCGGCGGCGGGGACGACGACGTGGGCCCGTGCACCCAACCAGACGTGCTTGCGGCGTCGTACTCCGGTGAGATCTACTCGCCCCCGTACATGTTTGTGGGCCCGCGGCCGCACATCGACAGCGCGCCCGGACAGGTCGTACTGAGCGCGACGAACACCGTGACATTCGATGTCGGTGTCGTAAGCGAGCTTCCGCCGGTCAAGGTGGTTCTCCTGCGACCTGCGTCCGTGACTCACTTCTTCGACGTCGACCAGCGCTACATCGAGTTGGACTTTAGCGAGGATCCTGGCTCCGGGCCGGGTGACATTTCCCTGACCGTGACGGCGCCGTCGGCGGACATGGGGCCCAGCGGTTGGTATATGTTGTTCGTCTTAGCGTACTCGGAGGCCGTGGTGGGCAGCGATCCCATCCTCGTGCCGTCCGTTGCTCACTTCATCCGGTTCTTGTGATTCGCTGTCGGCGTTGGGATTGGCCTGCCCCACGCGCGCCGCTTAGGCGGCAGGCAACTGAACAAGACGGGTTCTTCGCCGACCTCGACGCGTGCTGGCGGCTGAGCGGCGCGCCTCGAGTCACCGATCCGCACTCTCGCTCGGCGCAATCGCGCCGCGCGCGCCCTCGGCCTCGTCCGCGCGAGTTCTGAGCACTTTCGTCGGACGCAGGCGGTCCGGCGCCAGCTCGGCGACGGGCGGCTCGGCGACCAGTCGCACGAGCGGGTGTCCGCGGCGGAAGTAGTCGATCGACCAGTCCGAGTCGAACAGCACCGCGCGCCGGCCGTGTCCGTCGCGCACGAGGCGCGCCGAGGAGGGCACGCTCGTGCTCTCGACCTCGCCGCGCTCGATCCAGCGGATCGTCGACCAGGGGGCCGACTCCAGGCGCGTCTCGGCGCCGTACTCCGACTCCAGGCGATAGCGCACGACGTCGAACTGCAGCGGACCGACGGCGCCCAGCAGCGGCACGCGCTGTTCGGCGCCTTCGACGAAGAACGACTGCACCACGCCTTCCTGGAGCAACTGCTCGAGCCCCTTGTTGAAGCGCTTGTAGAGCGACGTGTTGGTGCAGTGCAGATAGGCGAAGCACTCCGGCGCGAAGCTCGGGATGCCTTCGATCGCGAGCTGCGGATCCTCCGCGAGCGTGTCGCCGATGCGGAAGCCTTGCTGACCGACCAGGCCGATCACGTCGCCGGGGAAGGCCTCTTCCACCGTCTGGCGATCGCGGCCGAAGATGCGGTGCGAGCTCGACAGCCGCACGCGCTCGCCGGTGCGCGTGAGGTAGACCTGCATGTCCTTCTCGAAGCGCCCCGAGCAGATGCGCACGAAGGCGATGCGGTCGCGGTGCTTGGGATCCATGTTCGCCTGGATCTTGAACACGAACCCCGAGAAGTCGGGCGCCAGCGGCTCGACCGCGCGTCCGTTGGCGGGCCGCGGACCCGGACTGGGTGCGAGCTCGAGCAGCGCGTCGAGCAGCACGTCGACGCCGAAGGTGTTCACGGCGCTGCCGAAGAACACCGGGGTGAGCTGGCCCGCGAAGACCGCCTCGCGATCGAAGTGCGGCCCGACCGCGTTGAGCAGCTCGAGTTCTTCGCGCGCGCGCGCGGCCACTCCCTGCGGGAGCAGCGCGTCGAGCTCGGGGCTGGCGATGTCGTGCACCGCGACGGGCGCGAGGTAAGCGCCGCCGGGTGTGCGCTCGTAGAGCTGAACGGACCCCGTGCGGCGATCGAAGATGCCGCGAAAGCCCGGCCCGAGCCCGAGCGGCCAGTTGACCGCGTAGGCCTTGATGCCGAGCACGGTCTCGAGCTCGTCAATCAGCGCCAGCGGATCGCGCGGCGGTCGATCGAGCTTGTTCATGAAGGTCAGGATCGGCACGCCGCGCCGCCGGCAGACCTCGAACAGCCGGCGCGTCTGGGTCTCGATGCCCTTGCCGGCGTCGATCACCATCACGGCCGAGTCCACCGCGGTGAGGACGCGGTAGGTGTCCTCGGAGAAGTCGCGGTGCCCGGGCGTGTCGAGCAGGTTGAGGCAGTGCCCGCGGTACTCGAACTGCAGCACCGTCGAGCTGATCGAGATGCCGCGCTGGCGCTCGAGCTCCATCCAGTCGGAGGCGGTCGCGCGTTGGCCGCGGCGCGCCGTCACCGAGCCTGCGAGGCCCAGCGCGCCGCCGTAGAGCAGGAGCTTCTCGGTCAGCGTGGTCTTGCCCGCGTCGGGGTGCGAGATGATCGCGAACGTCCGGCGTCTTCGAATCTCTGTGTTCATCTCGTCGGGTTCAGCGAAGTGTCGGGCGAAGTCGAGTGGGGCCGGTGTCGGACGGGCGCGCCGCGAGCGTGTCTCGAACGACGAGCGCCGTGCTGCGCGGCCTTGCCGCTCTTGCTCGGGGCGCTCCGCGGCTTCGAGCCGTAGCGGCCTCGGGCGAAGGGAGCGCGTGCTACGTCGGAGTCGGAAGCTGCCTGTTGGCGCAAGGCGCTGGAGCGCGGCCTGCGACGAGCGCTCGAGCCCTCGCCCGACCGTCCGTCGGACTGAAGCGGGCGTTCTCAGCGATCGTGCGAGCGTCCATGAACCCCGCAGCCTACTCGATCGCCAAGGCGGGTCCTCACTCGGGCGCGACGCGCCGCGTCGGCGAAGTTCGTCTGAACCGGGCCTCGCGGTGCGCGTTCAAGCGCTCGCGATGTTCGCGTTCCTGCTGCTGGCGCTCCAACAGTTCCCCGATCCGTTGCCGATCGGCTACGAGGAGCAACTCATCCACAGCGCGAGCGGTCGGACGACCCTTGCGTATCGCGCGTCGTCGTACGTCGACGACCCAGTGCGGCTCGAGGTGCGCCGGGCGGGCGAGAGCGTGTGGAAGCGCGCGATCGAGTGGCCGCTCGAGCTCGCGACCGTCGACGACCGCGGTTGGGTCGCGGGCTTTCGCTGGACTGGGGTGCGCTTTCTGCAGAGCGGGTTGCCGAGCGCCAGAGGCCGCGGCGAGTTGTCGGTCTTCGATGCAACCGGGGCGATCGTGGCTCGCCGACTGGCGCTCGACGATGAGGGCCACGGCTGCATGACGTCGAGCACGCATGCCTTCGACCTGGTGTTCGTCGACGAGCGCCGTTTGCTCCTGCGGGCGAACGAGTTCACCACGCGAGCGCGGTGGCGCTTTGGCGAATGCTGGTCGCTGCTCGACACGCACGACCTGTCGGAGCTTGGCCAACTTGCGCCAGCTCAGGTCTGTGGTCGACCCGACACGCCCATGTGGCTCCCTTACGAGTGGGGTGAGCGCGGCGAGCTCGCGCTCGACGTGCGCGCCATCGCTGGTGCGCCGCTGCTCGTCGTGCGTTGGCCGTTTCCGCAATGGCGCACAATTCTCGGCGGCGTCGAGCTGCAAGAAGAGTTCACCGTCGTCGACGCGCAAGCGCGGCCGGTGCTCGAGATCGCCCAGCCCGCAAGCCCACCGCGCGCCGAGCCCGACCCCGAGTTCAACCTCGCCGATCCGCGCTTTCGCGCCTGGCGCCGCGCCGAGTGGTTCCAGCCGCGCGGCGAGCAGCGCTTCGCACTCGTTCGCGCGCTCGACGGCGCATGGATCGAGTACCGCGCGCTCTTCTCGGACGGCGTGTGGCGCGTCGCGCCGGCTCTCGCTGAGTCGCGCTGAAGCGCGAGCGAGCGCGACTTGGTCAGTGCGCGCCGAGTTGGAACGGCGTCGAGCTGTGCAGCTCGCGCACGCCGGTCTCGGCGATGATCTGGCCCGCGTTGTGTGCGCGCACGCCGCCGCCTGGGAGGATCACGATTCGCTCGCCGGCTTCGGCGACGAGCCTGCGCAGCATCGCGCGGCCGTCGAAAGCGTTCGGCGCGTCGCCGGAGGTGAGCACGCGCTCGACCCCCAGCTCGATCAGCTGCTCGAGCGCTGCGAGCTTGTCCGGCACGTCGTCGAAGGCGCGGTGGAAGGTCACGCTCATCGGCCGCGAGCGCTCGACGAGTTCGCGCGTGCGGCGCAGATCGATCGTCGAATCGGGCTTGAGCACGCCGAACACCGCTCCCGCGACCGGCAGATCGCGCAGTCGTTGCAGCTCGCGCGTCATGGTCTGGAACTCGGTCTCGCTGTAGACGAAGTCGCCGCCGCGGGGACGCACCATCACGTGCAGCGGCAGCTTCGCCGCAGCGAGCGCGCGCTCGAGGAACTCGCGCGTCGGACTGATCCCGCCCAGGTCGAGCCGCTCGCAGAGCTCGATGCGAGCCGCGCCGCCGGCCTGCGCGCGCACCAGGCCCTCGAGCGAATCCACGCACACTTCGAGCAGCGTCATCGTCGTTCTCCGTTGGCGGATCTGCGGCGCTCGAGCTGGGCCTGCGCCCAGGCGCGCGCGGCCGGAACTCGCGCGGACTCTTCCAGCAGCGCCTGGGCTTCGCTGCTGCGTCCCGCTAGATCCAGCATCTCGAGCAGCATCTCGCGCGTGCGCAGATCTTCGGGCATCGCGCGGAGGACCGCGCGCAGGTCGTCGAGACCCGCGTCGCGCTCGCCAGCCAGGAAGCGCGCTCGCCCTCGCAGCGCCAGTGCGTCGCTGGACTGCGGCGCGTGCTTCAGCGCTGCGGTGGCGGCGGCGAGTGCGCGCGCAACGTCGTTGGCGGCGAGTGCGATGTCGCCGGCCGAGACGTGCAGGCCCGCGTCTTCCGGCCGCAGCGCGAGCGCTCGTTCGATTCCGGAGCGCGCCTTGTCGTGCTGCCCGAGCTGTGCGAACAGCGTCGCGAGCAGCGTCAGCGCGCCGGTGTCGCGCGGTCGGCGCGCGACGAGCTCTTCCAGTCGCCGCTGGGCGAAGGCGAAGTCGCCGGCGCCGAGGGCCGAGTTGATCTCAGCCGCTGCGAAGCTGAGCACGCCGCTGCGCTCGATCGCTTCTTTCCAGCGCGGGTCGAACGTCCCCCAGCCCTGATAGCTCGGCAACGACTGCGCTAGCTGCGCGTGCGTCTGCGCCTGCGCTTGCTGGCCCGCGCGCGCGAGCGCGTCGGCGAGCACGCGATGGGCCGCGAAGTCGCGCGGCTGCGCGCGCACGGCCGCTTGCGCCGCTGCTTGCGCTGCGGGCAGCTCGTTCAGCTCGAGGTGCGTGCGCGCCTTGCCCGTGGCGGCGATCGAGAGCTTCGCGTCGAGCTTCAGCGCCGCGTCGAAGCTCGCCACGGCTTCGCGCGCGCGTCCGCTCGACAAGAGCAGCTCGCCGATGCGCGCGTGGGTGATCGCCACGCGACCGTCCAGCGCCCGCGCGCGCTCGAGCGCGCTGAGCGCCGCCTCGTTCCACTGCAGGCGCTGACACACGGCGCCGAGCAGGTACGACCAACGCTCGCGCTGCGTCCCCAGCTCGAGCGCCGCCGCGAAGCATGTGCTCGCCTCGGCGTGCTGCTCGAGCGCGAGCCACACCGTGCCCAGCTCGCCCAGTGCGTCGCCGTCGCGCGCGCTCGACCAGCGTGAGGCCGCCGCGAGCGCCTTGCGCAGCACGACTGCGTCGATGCCGTCGAGCGCGGGCGGATCGGGCAGGTCCGCGCGCTCGAAGGCGATGCGCAGCGCCTTGGCGTCGACGCGGGCGATCTCTGACCCCAGTTCGTCGAGCTCGACGCGCAACTCGGGCGGCTCGAAGGGCTGCACCGCGGTCGGGCCGCGGCGCGTGTGCCCCCAGGCCGCGAGCGCGAGCGCCGCGAGCGCGACGGCGATCGCGGTCCAACGCGAAGTGAGGAGCGCGCTCACTTGGGCTGCTCCTGCGCTTGGTCGCGCGAGACGCGCAAACGCGTGCGAGCGGGAACGCCGCTGGCGCTCCAGCGCGCGCCGTCGGGCCACGTGACGAGCACGCTTTCGACCTGCGCCGCCGCGCCCAGGCCGAAGTGTGCGCGCGGATCGTGGCTGGAGAGGTAGCTCGACTGCGGGCGCACTTCGCGGCGCTGCGTGCGGCCCGCGGCGACGATCTCGACGCGCGCGCCGATCGCTGGCGCGCCCTTGGCTGTGCGCACGTCGATCGAGAGCCACGCGCCGCCCTGCTGTGCGTTGCGCAGCAAGAGCAGCTCGCCGCCGTTGTTCGCCACGGCCAGATCGAGGTCGCCGTCCTCGTCGAAGTCCGCCAGCGCGACGCCCCTGCCGACGCCATCTCCGAGCGCGCCCGCTTCGGCGCTGCGGTCGACGAAACGCCCTTCGCGCCAGCCGAAGAACTGATCGCGCTCGGCGTAGGGACTCGCGCCGGGGACCGCGTTCGCGGGCGAGCTGACCGCGCCGTTGGCGACGTAGCCGTCGAGCTCGCCGTCGAGGTCGGCGTCGAACAGAACCAAGCCGAAGCCGGTGGGACCCATCGACCACTGCGCGACGCCCAGTTTGCTGCTCGCGTCGCGGAAGCGGCCGCCGGAGTTGAGCAGCGCGAGGTGGCTCTGCCCGCGGATGTTGCTCACGAGCAGGTCCATGCGCCCGTCGCTGTCGAGGTCCTCGCACGCCACGCCCATGCCGGCGATCGCTTGCCCGCGCCCGTCGAAGGCGCAGCCCGCCGCGAGCGCGTCCTCCGAGAAGGTCCCGTCGCCGCGGTTGCGCCACAGCTTGGCCGGCGTCGAGTCTTCCGCGAGGTACACATCGACCCAGCCGTCGCCGTCGAAGTCGCTCGCCAGCACGCCGAGCGTCTGGTTGTCGCGCTGCGCGACGCCGGCGCGCGCGGTGACGTCCTCGAAGCGCTCGCCGCCGAGGTTGCGGTACAGCTCGGTCTGCGCGTAGACGCCGTACTTCGTCGGATCGCAGAAGTCGCGCCCGCCCGAAGGCGCGAAGCACTCCGGATCGAGGCCGGGCTTCCAGTCCATGTAGCGCCCGACGACGAGATCGAGCCGGCCGTCGCGATCGAAGTCGAAGAACGCAGCGCTCGAGCCGAAGCCGCTCTGCGCCGCGCCGCTCTGCGCGCTGATGTCGGTGAAGCGCCCGCCGTCGTTGCGCAGGAGCACGGTCGGCCCCAGGCGCGTCACGAGCAGGTCTTCATCGCCGTCGTCGTCCCAATCCGCGACAGCCACTCCGTACGCGTGTCCGCGCACCGCTGCGCCGACCTCGTCGCTCACGTCGGTGAAGCGCGCGCCGTCGTTGCGCAGCAGGCGGCAGCTCTGCGCCGGCCCCTCGTCGAACAGCGCGCCTCCGCCGGCTGCGAACAGGTCGAGGTCGCCGTCGGAGTCGAAGTCGAGCCAGCCCAGGCCCGGACCCATCTCCTCGGGCAGTCGGAACTGGCCGAAGCTCGCGCTGTCGTGGCGGAACTGCACGCCCAGCTCGCGCGTCGCGTCGACGAACAGCGCCTTGGTGGTCGAGCTCGCGCGCTGCGCGGGTTCGTGCGCGCGCCGGAACGCTGCGCCGATCTCGCGCGGTGTCGCCGCTCGCTCGAGCGGTGCGAACGCGTACCACGCAGCGGGTGCGAGGAGTGCGAGCGCGGCCACCGTCCAACGCGGCGAGCGCGGGGCGGCCACGGCCGGCGTGGGGGAGCGCTTGGCCAAGGTTTCCCGTGGATACTCGCTCGTGGCGCGAACCGCAAGGAGGCGCGTCAGCTCTGCGCGCGCGAACGCGTCCGATCGAGCGCTACCGCCGCGACGATGATCGCGCCGGTGATCAGCTCCTGCACCCAGTTGTCGAGCCCGAGCTTGGTGCAGCCGTTGTCGACCACGGTCATGATCAGCGCGCCGATCAGCGCTCCGCCGACCGAGCCCTGGCCGCCCGAGAGGCTCGCGCCGCCGATCACGACCGCGGCGATGACCTTGAGCTCGTAACCCTGCGCCGTGGTGGGGTCACCCATCGACAAGTACGCGAACTGCAGCACCGACGCGACGCCGGCGCAGGCGAGGCCGAGCGCGTAGACCCACAGCTTCACGCGCTCGACGCGCACGCCGCACAGGCGCGCGGTCTGCTCGTTCGAGCCGATCGCGACCGCGTGGCGGCCGAGCACGGTGTGCTTCAGCGCAAGGCCCGCGACCAGCGCCACCAGCGCGAACACACACACGCCCGGCGGTGCGATCGCGAACGGGCCTTCGGGCGCGAGCACCATCACACGCCGCAGCCAGCCGGTGGCGTCGGGGTAGACGGGCTGGTTGTCGCCCAGGCCCTTGGCGAGGCCGCGCAGCGCGCCCCACAGCCCGAGCGTGACGATGAAGGGCGAGAGCGGGAGCGGGCCGATCGCGCGCTCGAGCAACCAGCGCAAGAGCGCCGCGAGCGATACGCCGCTCACCACTCCGAGCGCGGGGCCGTGCTGGCGTCCGATCCACACGCCGAGCGCGACACCCGCGCCGAGCGCGAGCACGCGGCCGAGCTGGCCGACCACCAGCGCGCCGATGGTCCAGCCGACGAGCGTGGCGCTCGCGATGCCGCCGACGGCTGCTGCGCCCGCGCTCCAGCCGGCGTTGAGCAGCAGCGCCGTCACGACCGTGCCCAGCGCGATCGTCGAGCCCACCGACAGGTCGATGCCGCCCGCCACGATGATCCAGGTCGCGCCGACGGCCGCCGTGCCGATCACCGCGGTCTGCAGCAGCATCAACTGGTGGTTGGGCCAGCTCGTGAAGGGCCGTCCCGCGAGCAGTGCGAACAACAGCCACGCCGCGACCAGACCGAGCGCCGGTCCGAGTTTGCGCAGCACCTCGCGCCAGCGCTGCTTCACGCGCCGCCTCCGGTCGCTTGCGCGAGCAGCGTGCGCTCATCGAGCTCGGCCGCGGCGCGCGCGGGGTGCAGCACGCCGCGCTCCATCACCGCGATCCTGTCGCACAGGCCGAGCAACTCGGGGAGGTAGCTCGACACGACCAGCACCGCGCGCTGGCGCTCGCCGCGGCGCGCGAAGCGATCGATGAGCGCGTAGATCTCGGCCTTGGCGGCCACGTCGACGCCGCGCGTAGGCTCGTCGAGCAGTGCGATGTCGACGTCCGCCGCGAGCAGGCGCGCGAGCGCGACCTTCTGCTGGTTGCCGCCCGACAACTCGCCGATCGGCTGGCGCGGCCCGGCGCACTTCACGCGCACGCGCTCGATCCACTCCGCCGCGCTGCGCTCGAGCGCGCCCGCATCGAAACGGCCGGCGCGAGCGAAGCGCTCGAGGTGCGGCAGGCCGAGGTTCGCGGCGATCGAGAGGCCCAGCGCGAGCCCTTCGCTCTTGCGATCTTCGCTGAGCATGCCGACGCCTTGCTCCCAGCGCTCGTGCGGCGCGCGCGCTCCGCTGAGCTCGAGCACGCGCAGCTCGCCCGACACGACACGCTCCAGGCCCATCAGCGCGCGCAACAGCTCCGTGCGGCCGGCGCCGACGAGGCCTGCGATGCCCAGCACTTCGCCGCGGCGCAGTTCGAGCGTGGCCTCGCGCGGCAGTCGTTGGCCGCGCAGCGAGTTCAAGCGCGCGATCACTTCGCCAGCGGGCGCTGCGCCTTGTTGCGCGGGCCGAGGAGTGAGCTGGGCCACTTCGCGACCGACCATGGCCGCCACTAGCTCGCGCGGCGAGCTGTCGGCGCACGTGCCGCTGGCGACCGAGCGCCCGTCGCGCAGCACGCAGTAGCGCTGCGCGAAGGCGAAGATCTCCTCCATGACGTGCGAGATGTAGATCACCGCGGCCCCGCGCTCGCGCAGGCGCACGAGCAGCTCCGCCAGGCGCGCGACGTCTTCGCGTCCCAGGCTCGAGGTCGGCTCGTCGAGCACCACCACGCGCGCTTCGAAGGCCACCGCGCGCGCGATCTCGACCAGTTGGCGCTCCGCAGGCGCGAGGTCGCCGACGCGCCGGCGCACGTCGAGCTCGCCGCGGCCCAGTTGCGTCAGCGCCGCATGCGCGCGCTCGTGCAGGCTCCGCCAATCGACGAGGCCGATTCGCTGCGGCTCTGCGCCCAGCAGCACGTTCTCAGCCACCGAGAGGTGCGGCGCGAGCGCGAGCTCCTGGTGGATCATCGCCACGCCGCGTTCGCGCGCCTCGAGCGGCGAGCGGGGCGCGTAGGGCGCGCCGTCGAGCTCCATGCGGCCCGCATCGGGCTCGAGCGCGCCCGCGAGCACCTTCATCAAGGTCGACTTGCCCGCGCCGTTCTCGCCGACCAGCGCGAGCACTTCGCCCGCGCGCGCCTCCAGCGCGACTCCATCGAGCGCCAGCGTCGCACCGAAGCGCTTGACGAGCCCGTGCATGCTCAATCTCGTCGTCGCGGCGGTGCTCAAGCGCGCGCGAGTAGAACCAGCGGCGCCCAGCGGCGCAACCGAGGCGCGGGTCAGCTCTCGCCGAGCGACTGCGTCGCGCCGGGCGCCGGCTCGCCCGCGGCGCGCTCGACCACAGCGCGCGGCAGCGAAAGCCAGCCGACCCACGCGAAGCCCGCGACGTACAGCGTGGCGAAAGCCGCCGCGGCCCAGGCGCCCGCTTGAACGGCTCGCAACAGGCCGAACAGCGCCCACAGGCACCACGCGAACTCGATGCCGGGCGCTTCGCGCACGCTCGCGACGTAGCCGCGCGCGCGTCCGTCGCCGCGCTTGGGCGTGCGCACGAACTCGCCAGTGGCGCCGGCGAGCCCGCGCAGCGCTGCGAGTGCAAGCCACCAGCTCGAGCCGAGTCCGAGCACGACCGCCAGCAGGCTGTCGAGTGCGCGCGCTCCGATGGGGCGGCCGACGGCGCGTTGCGCGCGCTCGTAGAACAGCACGACGACCGGCGTGCACAGCCCCAGCACGACGGCGAGCCAGCCCAAGCGCACTTGCTGCGCGGCGCCGACGGCGAACGGGAACAGCGCGATGAGCGCGAGCACGATGGGGTGCCCGGCGTGAGAGAAAAAGTGCAGCGCGGCCTCGAGCTTCACACGCCAGCCGATGCGCGCGCGCAAGATGCGCGGCAGGAGCTTGCGCGCGGTCTGCACCGTGCCCCGCGCCCAGCGCGCCTGCTGCGATTTGAAGGCCGCGATCTGCTCGGGCAGCTCGGCCGGCGCCGTGACGTGCGCGGCGTAGCGCAGGCGCGAGCCGGCGAGCTGCGCGCGGTAGGAGAGGTCGAGGTCCTCGGTCAGCGTGTCGTGCTGCCAGCCGCCCGCGCGCTCGATCGCGCTGCGCCGCCACACGCCCGCCGTGCCGTTGAAGTGCAGGAACAGGCCTTGCTCGTCGCGGACCTTGTGCGTGATGACGAAGTGCCCGTCGAGCAGCACGGCCTGCGCGCGCGTGAAGGCGCTGTGCTCGCGGTTGAGGTGCTCCCAACGCGCTTGCACGAGGTCGACGCCGGGCTCGTCGAAGGCCCCCATGAGCTGCGTGAGGAACTCGCGCCGCGGAGCGAAATCGGCGTCGAAAATCGCGATGAACTCGCCGCTCGCGGTCGCCAGGCCGCTCGCCAGCGCGCCGGCCTTGAAGCCCTCGCGCGTGGCGCGGCGCACGACGCTGGCGCGCACGCCGTGCTCGCGCAGCCGCTCCACTTCCGCGTCGACGATGGCGCGCGTCTCGTCGTCGGAGTCGTCGAGCACTTGGAGCTCGAACTGCTCCGCCGGGTAGTCGAGCGCTCCGAGCGCGCGAATGGCGCGCGCGGCGACCGTGCGCTCGTTGTAGAGCGGCAGTTGCACCGTCACGCTCGGCGCGCGCGACGCATCGAACGGCGGCAGCGGTATGCGCTCGTCCCAGCGGAAACGCGCGAGCAACCAGGCCCGGTGCAGGCCGAACACCGCGAGCAAGCCCGCGAGCAGCGTGTAGACCACGACGATCACCGCGAGAGCGTAAGCTCTGCCGTGCTCGAAGCCGCCCGCATCGCTGTGGTGATTCCAGCGCTGAACGAGGGCGCGGCGCTCGGCGGAGCGCTGGCGCGCGTGCCGCGCTGGGTGGACCGCGTGGTGGTGGTCGACAACGGCTCGAGCGACGACACCACGGAGGTCGCGCGCGCGGGCGGCGCCGAAGTGCTGCACGAGCCAGCGCGGGGCTACGGACGCGCGTGCCTCGCCGGAATTCGCGCTGTCAGCGAAGTCGACGTGATCGTGTTCATGGACGCCGACGGCAGCGACCACCCCGAGCAGATGGAGCGCCTGGTGCGGCCGATCCTCGAGCGCCGCGCCGAACTGGTGATCGGTTCGCGCGCGCTCGGCCGGCGCGAGCGGGGCGCGCTGACCTTCCCGCAGCGCTTCGGCAACGTGCTCGCGTCGCGGCTGGTGTCGTGGCTGTGGGGCGTGCGCTTCACCGACCTCGGGCCCTTCCGCGCGATCTCGCGCACCGCGCTCGAGCGCCTCGAGATGGACGCGCCGACTTTCGGCTGGACGGTGCAGATGCAGATCCGCGCCGCGAGTCGCGGCCTTGCCTGCTCCGAGGTCGCCGTCGACTACGCGCGCCGCAAAGCCGGCCGCTCGAAGATCTCGGGCACCGTGCGCGGCGTGTGGCTCGCGGGCACGGGGATCCTGGGCTGCATCGCGCGCGAGCGGCTTGCGCAGAAACGTCGTGGAGCGACCCTGCTCGCCGTGCTGTTGCTCGCCGCCGCATCGTGCACGCCAGACGCAGCGCCGCCGGCGGAAGCGGAGTGGGGGTGCTGCGATGGGCTGTGGCGGTTGGAGAGCGAGGCTTGTCCGTCGTCGCTTTCGGTCCACGTCGAGAACGGCGACGGTTACGCCAGTGAGTACTTCGCGCAGCTTCGCATCGCGCTGTGGAGCGATGGCTCGATCGTGTTTCGCGAGGACAGCAGCACAAGCCGCGACTCACGCTACTTGCGCGCGACGCTGGATCGAGACGTCGTGCGTCGCGCGATCTCGGACGCGTGGCGCATCGTCCAGGCGCTCGAGCGCGACGAGCTGAGCTGCCCGGACCAGCTCCACATGCCCGCGACGAGAGTCCAAGTCTGCCTTGCGGGCCAATGGCGCGGGGTCGAACTCACTGCCTTCGAGCCCGAGCGAGATCCGCGTTGCGCGATCCCGCTGCGCACGCTCGGCGAGATCGAGAGCTTGCTCGCTCCGCTCGAGGACGCCGCACGCGGCGCCAGCGCGCGCTACGTGGCGTTCGGCTCGCAGTTGACGTTTCAGCGCTGAAGGCGCGAGCGGGCCTCGACGCTCGGTGTCGGACGCGAGCACGCGCGTCGACGGAGCCGTGCGCAGAGCCGGCTCGGACGGATTCGCGCCCCGCGCTCGCGCTTCCTGTCGAGATTGGTAGCCAGGCCTCGTCGAGGCGTCGCCCACAACCGCTGGCAGCGGGATAGTTGTGGCGTTCCCCCCGGAGGTGCTCATGCAGGCTCTCGCGTTCTTCGTGCTTTCGACCCTGGCGCTCGGCGCGCGCGCTCAGTCGCTCTCGAACGGCGGTTTCGAGACGCCCTACGTCCCGCTGAGCGCCTCGAGCAGTTGTCCAACGATCACCGGGGAAGTCGCGGGCGGTTGGTTCGACAACTCGTGTTGGTCGGGCAACCTGCAGGCGCAGATCGCCTATTCGCGCTCGACTCTCACGCCGCACGGCGGAGCGTCCGCGCAGCGCGTCGCGGTGGGCGGCGGAGTGATGCAGCTGGCGCAGTCGCTCGATTTGCCCGCCGGTCGGCGCTTCAGCGCGTCGATCTGGATGCGTGCGTCGACGCCGATGCAGGTCGAGTTCCTCTTGCGGCGCGCCGACCCGCCGTACAGCACCTTCGTCAATCGCTCGTGCGTGTTGACGCCCAGTTGGACGCGCTACGAGTTCGAGGGCTTCGCTCAGGCCGGCCCGGCGCTCCTGATGGTGCGCACCGACGATGTCGGCGCGTTCGAGCTCGACGACGCCTCGCTGACTTCGGTCGCGGCGGCGCCGACGCTCGCCACGGGCCCGATCGCGCCCGAGTTCTTCGGCTTGCACCTGCACGCCAGCGATCGCCCGTGGCCGCACGCCTCGCTCGAGATCGAGTGCGTGCGCATCTGGGACAGCGATGGTCCGGTCGGAGGCAGCGGCGGCGGCGCGCAGTGGGCCAGCGTGCAGCCCGCGCCCGGCGTGTTCGATTGGAGCGCGCTCGATCAGCACGTCGCGCGGGCTGCGCAGCGCGGCGCGCAAGTGCACTACGTGCTCGGCCGCACGCCGCAGTGGGCCTCGGCGCGGCCGCTCGAGTTCTCGCCCTACGGCCCGGGCCAGGCGGCCGAACCCGCGGACCTGCAGCACTGGCGCGACTGGGTGCAGGCCGTGGCGCAGCGCTATCGCGGCGTCATCCGCGTGTGGGAGATCTGGAACGAGCCCAACGACGCGAGCTTCTTCACCGGCGATGTTGCGACGCTCGTTACGCTCGCAGCGCAGGCGCGCGCGATCCTGCTCGCGGTCGATCCCGCCAACATCGTGGTCGGGCCCAGCCCCTACGACCTGGGGTACCTCGAGCGCTTCCTCGAGTCGGGCGGCGCGGCGACCTGCGATGTCGTCGGCTACCACTTCTATCTGTTCGAAGAAGCGCCCGAGTTCCTGTTCAGCAGTTACCTGCCGAACGCGCGCTTGATCCTCGAGCGCTACGGCGCCGGCGCGAAGCCGCTCTGGAACACCGAGGCCGGGTGGGCGCTGCAGACGCCGGAGACTTTCGAAGTGCAAGTCGGCTGGATGGCGCGCGCGTGCCTGCTGAACTGGGCGGGCGGGGCCGAGCGCTACTACCACTACTCGTGGGATCCCGGCTCTCCGGCGGGAGTCGAGCTCGCAATGCCGCCCGCGTTCGACGTGCTCGGGCCGGCGGGGGTCGCGTACGCCGAGGTCGGGCGCTGGATGCGCGGCGCGAGCATGAGCGCGCTCGCGGAGCTCGCGGGCGGAACGTGGTCGATCGAGTTCACGCGCTCCGGCGGCGAGCGCGCGTTCGCCGTGTGGAACCCCGCTGCCAGCGCGGCGCAGCCGGCGAGCTTTGCGCCGCCCGCAGCGTGGAACGTGGCCTGGGTGCGCGAGCTCGATGGCTCGGTGGCGCCGTACGGCGGCGGCGCGTTGTCGCTCGACGCGCGCCCGCGCCTGCTCGAGCAGCACACGCGCATCGAGTCGCGCGACTGCGCCTGTGCGGCTGCCGCGCCGTGCTCGAATCCGAGCGCCGACAGCGGTTGTCGCAACTCGCGCGGTCTCGGCGCGCGGTTGCTCGCCCAAGGCAGTTCGAGCGTCGCCCGCGACGATCTGGTCCTCACCGCGGTCGAGCTGCCCGCCGGACGCTCGACGCTGCTGTTCATGGGCGGCGGCGCGCTCGTGGCGCCGCTCGGGGCCGGACTGCGTTGCGTCGGGGCCGCGCCTGGAGGCGGACTGGCGCGCTGGCCGCTGCGCATCAGCGACGCCGCCGGGAGCGCGAGCTGGGGACCCGCGCTGACCGCGGCCTCGCAGGGCGGGCTGAATGCGATCGACGCCGGCGAGCTGTGGCGCTTCCAGGCCTGGTACCGCGACGCGTCGAACGCCTGCGCTCAGACGACGAATCTCTCCGACGCGCTCGCGCTGACCTTCTACTGAAGCGCGCGGCGCCGCACGCGGCCGAGCACTACTGCAGCAGCGCCGCGATCGCGGGCTCGTTCATGTTGTCGCGCGTGACGAGCACTGCGCCGGTGTCGATCACGGGCTCGACCGACTCGCGCGCGAGCAGCTTGGCGAGCGTGCGCACCGAGAGCGCGCCCATCTTGCGCGGGTCCTGCACCACGAGCGCGTCGAGCTTGCCTTCGCGCAGCGCCGCCACGAGCGGCGGCGAGGCGTCGAAGCCCACGAAACGCAGCTTGCCCGCGAGGCCCATCTGCTCGAGCGCGAGCAACATGCCCGCGGTGGCCGACTCGTTCGAGCAGAACACGCCGCCCGCTTCGCGCAGCGCGTCCATCAAATTGAGCGCGGTGGTCTTGGCCTCGCCCGCAGTCGCGCCGGCATAGCGGTTGTCGACGCTGAGCTCGACGCCGCCGGCCTTGGCCGCTTCCGCGAAGCCGCTCTCGCGCGCATCGGTGCTCGCCGAGCCCACCACGTAGCGCAGCATCACGGCCTTGCCCTTGCCGTCGAGCAGCTTGGCGAGGTGCTGGCCCGCGAGCTTGCCCGCCTCGCGGTTGTTGGTGGCGATGAAGCTCTTGAAGTCGACGCCCGGCGTGCCGTCGAGATCGCTGTCGAAGATCACCACCGGAATGTCCTTCGCGCGCGCGCGCGCTACGACCGCCGCCAGCGCCGTGTGGTCGAGCGGCGCGAGCGCGAGGGCGTCGATCTCGTCGGTGATGAACTGCTCGACGAGCTGGATCTGCTGCGCGCGGTCGTTCTCCTGCAGCGGACCCTTCCACACCACTTCGAGCCCGACCTCCGCGCCGGCCTCGCGCGCGCCGCGCTCGACGGCTTTCCAGAACACGTGGGTCGTGCCCTTGGGGATCACGGCCACGCGCGGGCGGGCCGGCTGCGTGTCCGCGGGGCTGCGCGTCGCGTCGCTGCCGGAGTCGCAGGCCGCGAGTCCGACCAGCGCCAGAAGGGGAAGCAGGGGGCTGAGTCGGCGCATGGTGTGGGGTCGCGGGCGGGTTCGCGGATCGGTCCGCGAATTGGTTCTCAGGCGGGCGGGGGCGAGCTGCTTTTACTTGCGAAATATGGCGTCTTGCAAGTAAAAGCGAACCCGGGACCCGCCCCCACGCGCGCGAGAGCGCGCCCGAGGTCCCTTCCCCGCCCCCCTCCGATGAGCATCGAGACCCCCGTGAGCACTACCGACGACGAGAAGGACGACGAGAAGAACGAGCGCGGCCGCTACCGCGCGCCGGCCCTCGAAAAGGGCCTGGACATCCTGGAGTTGCTCGCCGATCGCCCCGAGGGGCTGTCGCAGTCCGAGATCGCGCGCGGCCTGAACCGCACGGTCGGCGAGATCTTCCGCATGCTCAACTGCCTGGTCGAGCGCGGCTACCTCTCGATCCAGCGCCCGAGCGATCGCTACATCCTCACGCTCAAGCTGTTCGAGCTCGCGCATCGCCACACGCCGATCGATCGGCTTCTGGGCAACGCGGGCCCCTTGCTGCGCGAGCTGGCGAGTCAGGTGCATCAGTCCTGCCATCTGGCGCTGATCGAGAGCGGCCACGGCGTGGTCGTCGCGCAGACCGACAGCCCTGGACACATCGGCTTCGCCGTGCGCGTGGGTTCGGTGATCGCGCTGTCGAGCACGGCCTCGGGGCGCGTGCTGCTCGCCTTCCAGAACGCCGACGACCGCGCGCGCATCCTCTCCAAGGCGAGCGCCGCCGATCAGGAGTCCAGCGCGCGCGGCGCGTTCGTGCGCGAGCTCGAGGCGATCCGCGGGCGCGGCTACGAAGAGATGGACAGCACGCGCATCCGCGGCGTGCGCGACGTGAGCGCGCCGGTGTTCGACCACCGCGGCTCGGCGGTCGCGGCCATGACCGTGCCGTTCATCGAGCGGCTCGACGTGCCCGACGACAGCTCGCTGGTGCTCACGCGCGAAGCGTTGTTGCGCACCGCGGCGCGTCTGTCGGCGTCGCTGGGCGGGCGGGCGCCTGGAAGCGGCGGCGCGACGCCGCGCGTGAGGTGAAGGCGGGCGCGCGCGAGCTCGGCGCCCTGCGCCAACGTTGGGCCGCGCCCACGCGGCCGCGTCCGATCGTGCTGATCGGGGCCGGCGGGATCGTCAACGACGCGCACCTGCCGGCCTACCGCATGGGCGGCCTGCCGGTGGCGGGCTGCTTCGACCTCGACCCGGCCCGCGCGCGCCAGCTCGCGCAGGTCTGGGCGCTGCCGCGCGTGTTCGCAACGCTCGCGGAAGCGCTGGCGACGCCGGACGCGGTGTTCGACCTCGCGCTTCCGCCCGCCGCCGTGCACTCGGTGGTCGAGCGCTTGCCCGACGGCGCCGCTGCGCTGATCCAAAAGCCGCTGGGCGTCGACCTCGCCGATGCGACGCGCATCCGCGACGCCGTTCGGCGCAAGCGCCTGATCGCAGCCGTCAATTTCCAACTGCGCTTCAGCCCGCAGATGCTCGCGCTGCGCGACGCCTGCGAGCGCGGTTGGCTCGGACGGCTGGTCGAGCTCGATCTGCACGTGAATTGCCGCATGCCCTGGGAGCTGTGGCCGTTCCTGGCCTCGCTCGAGCGCATGGAGATCGCGCTGCACTCGATCCACTACCTCGACCTGATCCGCTCGCTGCTGGGCGAACCGCGCCGCGTGTACGCGCGCACCGTCAAGCACCCCAACGCGGCGCACCTCGCCAGCTCGCGCACCAGCGCGATCCTCGACTACGGCGACGAGGTGCGTTGCTCGCTGTCGGTGAACCACCACCACATGCACGGGCCCAAGCACCAGCTCTCGCAGGTGCGCGTCGAAGGCCTCGAAGGCGCGGCCGTGGCGGTGATGGGCGTGAACCTCGACTATCCGCGCGGCCGGCCGGACGCGCTCGAGTTCGCGTTGGCGAGCGAAGAGTGGAACGAGTTGAAGCTCGTCGGCAATTGGTTCCCGGATGCGTTCCTGGGGACGATGAGCAATCTGCAACGCTTCGCTGCGGGCGAGGACGCGCTGCTGCACACCAGCGTCGAGGACGCGTGGCGCACGATGGCGCTGGTCGAGGCGCTGTACGAGTCCGATCGCAACGGCGGGACGGCGCTGGAGTCGGACGGAGTCGCGTCGTGAGCGCGGTTCCGTCGCGCGCGCCGCGCATCGACGCACACCAGCACTTCTGGAAGCTGGCGCGAGGCGACTATCGCTGGCTCACGCCCGCGCTCGAGCCGCTGTACCGCGATTTCGGGCCGGGCGACCTCGCGCCGCAGCTGCGCGAGTCGAGCGTCGACGCGACGGTGCTCGTGCAGGCGGCGGACAGCGTGGCGGAGAGCGAATTCCTGCTCGCGACGGCGCGCGAGCTCGAGTGGGTGGCCGGAGTTGTCGGATGGGTCGAGCTCGACGACGCGCTCGCGCCGCGCCAGCTCGAACGCCTCGCGCGCGAGAGCAAGTTCGTCGGCGTGCGGCCGATGTTGCAGGACCTCGAGGATCCGCGCTGGGTGCTGCGCCCGCGCGTGATCGAAGCGCTGCGCGCTGCGGCGCAACTGGGGCTGCGTTTCGATGCGCTGGTCAAACCACAGCAGCTGGCGTCGCTGTGCGAGCTTCGCGCGCGCCTTCCGGAGCTGTGGATCGTGATCGATCACGCCGCGAAGCCCCGGCTCGCCGAAGGCCAGAACTGGGACGGCGTCGAGTTGTGGCGCGCGCAGTTGCGCGAGCTAGCGAGTCATCCGCGCACGCACTGCAAGGTCTCGGGCCTGCTCACCGAGTGTGGTCCCACGTGGTCCGAACCCGCGCTCGCGAACGTGTTCGAGTTCCTGCGTGCGACCTTCGGCGCCGAGCGCTTGATGTGGGGAAGCGACTGGCCCGTGCTCCAGCTGCGCGCTTCGTACACGCGCTGGCGCAACATCGCTGAAGAACTCACGCGTTCGTGGAATTCGCAAGAACGTGACGACTTCTTTGGCGCAACGGCCGCACGCTACTACGGATTGTCCGTACATCATCGAGTCGGCCACGGGCGGTGAGCCGCAACCTTCATCCTGACTTCCCTGCTCCGCATGTCTGTTCGCATCACAGCACTCAAAGCCCGCGACATCCGCTTTCCGACGTCCGATCACCTGGACGGTTCGGATGCGATGCACACCGACCCGGACTACTCCGCGGCCTACGTGGTCCTCGAGACCGATCGGGTCGGACTCGAAGGGCACGGACTGACGTTCACGATCGGCCGCGGCAACGAGCTGTGCGTCGCGGCGTGCGAAGCGCTCGCGCGCCTGGTGGTCGGTCGAACGCTCGAGTCGATCACGAAGGATTTCGCGGGCTTTTGGCGCGCGCTCACCAGCGATTCGCAACTGCGCTGGGTCGGCCCGGAAAAGGGCGTGATCCACCTCGCGACGGCTGCGGTGATCAATGCGACCTGGGATTTGTACGCCAAGTCGCGCGGCGTGCCGCTGTGGAAGCTGCTGGTCGATCTGAGTCCCGAGGAGTTCGTCTCCGCGATCGACTTCCGGTATCTGAGCGACGTGCTCACGCGCGATCAGGCGCTCGAGATCCTGCGCGCGAACGAGCCCACCAAGGCTGCGCGCGAGGCGCAGATGCGCGCGGAGGGCTATCCCGCGTACACGACCTCCGCCGGGTGGCTGGGCTACAGCGACGAGAAGATCCGCAAGCTGTGCCGCGAAGGAATCGCCGAGGGCTGGCGGCACTTCAAGATCAAGGTCGGCGCGGACCTGAGCGACGACCTGCGGCGCGCAGCGGTGGTGCGCGAGGCGATCGGCCCCGAGCGCTTCCTGATGTTCGACGCCAACCAGCGCTGGGACGTGGGTGAGGCGATCGCGAACATGAAGGAGCTGGCGCGCTTCGATCCGTGGTGGATCGAGGAGCCGACTTCGCCCGACGACGTGCTCGGCCACGCGGCGATTGCGAAGGCGATTGCGCCGATCGGCGTCGCCACCGGCGAGCAGTGCCAGAACCGCGTGGTGTTCAAGCAACTGCTGCAGGCGAACGCGATCCGCTTCTGTCAGATCGATTCGTGCCGCCTGGGCGGCGTGAACGAGGTGCTGGCCGTGCTGCTGCTCGCGCGGCGCTTCGGCGTGCCGGTTTGTCCGCACGCGGGCGGCGTCGGTCTGTGCGAGTACGTCAACCACCTGATCATGGTCGACTTCATCCGCATCGCGCCGACGCTCGAGAATCGCGTGGCGGAATTCGTCTCGCACCTCCACGAGCACTTCGAACATCCCGCGCAAGTGCGCAAGGGCCACTACCTCGTGCCGACCGCGCCGGGCTACGGCATCACGATGAAGGCCGCGTCGCTCGAGGCGTACGAGTTCCCCAGTGGACGCGTGTGGCGCGAGCGGCACGCCCGGCGCCTCGCGGCGAGGTGAACATGGGCGGACGCATGCAAGGGCTCGACGCGCTCGTGACCGCTGCGGGTCAGGGCATCGGGCGCGCGGCGGCGCTGGCCTTCGCCCGCGAGGGCGCGCGCGTGTGGGCGACGGATGTCAACGACGTCGCGCTCGAGCAGCTCGTGCGCGAAGAACCGCGTCTCCAAGTCGGGCGGCTCGATGTGCTCGACGAGCGCGCGGTGACCGAGTTCGTCGGCGCCCACGGGCCGTTCGACGTGCTGTTCAACTGCGCGGGCTACGTGCACCACGGCTCGATCCTGGATTGCTCGGGGCAGGACTGGGCCTTTGCCTTCGACCTCAACGTCACGTCGATGTACCGCACGATCCGCGCTGTGCTGCCGGGCATGCTCGCGCGCGGCAAGGGCTCGATCGTGAACATGGCGTCGGTCGCGTCCAGTGTGAAGGGCGCGCCCAATCGCTGCGCCTACGGGACGACCAAGGCGGCGGTGATCGGGCTCACCAAGTCGATCGCGGCCGACTTTGTCTCGCGCGGCGTGCGCTGCAACGCGGTGTGTCCCGGCACCGTGCAAACGCCTTCACTCGACGGCCGCATCGAGCAGCTCAGCGCCAGCTTCGACGGCGACGTCGACAAGGCGCGCGCGGCGTTCGTGGCGCGCCAGCCGATCGGGCGCCTTGGAACTGCGGAAGAGATCGCCGCGCTGGTCGTGCACCTCGCCTCCGACGAGTCGAGCTACACCACCGGTGCGGCCTACGTGATCGACGGCGGATGGAGCATTTGATTTGAAGCTGTTTCGCTATGGCGAGCTCGGCCGCGAGAAGCCGGGCGTGGTGGATTCCAACGGCGGCCTGCGCTCGCTCGCGGGCGTGGTCGACGACCTGCGCGGCGATGTGCTGAGTCCGGCGGGACTCGCTCGGCTGCGCGCGCTCGACATCGAGTCGCTGCCGCGCGTCGAGGGCTCGGTGCGCTTTGGCGCGTGCGTCGGCGGCGTCGGCAAATTCCTGTGCATCGGGCTCAACTACGCCGATCACGCGGCGGAGACCGGCGCGCAGGTGCCGGCGGAGCCCGTCGTGTTCAGCAAGGCCACCAGCGCGATCTGCGGCCCGTTCGACGACGTCGAAATACCGCGTGGAGCGCAGAAGACCGACTGGGAAGTCGAGCTCGGCGTCGTGATCGGCTCGAAGGCCAAACACGTGACGCCAGAGCGCGCGCTCGAGCACGTCGCGGGCTACTGCGTGATCAACGACCTCTCCGAGCGCGCCTTCCAACTCGAAGGCACGGGCCAGTGGGTCAAGGGCAAGAGCTGCGACACCTTCGGGCCGATGGGGCCGTACCTGGTGACGCGCGATGAAGTGCCCGATCCGCAGGACCTGCACCTGTGGCTCGAAGTCGACGGCCGCCGCTTCCAGGACGGCAACACCAAGACGATGGTCTTCGGCGTCGCGTTCCTCGTGAGCTACCTGAGCCGCTTCATGAGCCTGCATCCGGGCGACGTGATCTCGACCGGGACACCGCCAGGCGTGGGCCTGGGCCAAAAGCCCGAACCGATCTACCTGCGCGCGGGCCAGGTCATGCGCCTTGGGATCGACGGCCTGGGTGAGCAGCGCCAGCGGACCGTCCCGTCAGAGTGAGCAGTACGGTGCCAGAGCAATCTGTCCCACGCCGCGCAACGCTGTGGGCGATCCGAACGCGACTGCGGCGTGGGATAGATTGCTCTGGCACCGTACTGCTCACTTCGCCATGAACTCACTGCTGCTGACCCTCGTCCTCCCGGTCCTCGCCGCTCCGCAGTCCGATTCGCAGGCGCCCGCCACTCAACGCGACCTCGTGGTGGAGACCCGCGGCGAGGGCGAGCGTGTCGTCGGCGATGTGCCCTTCGTGCTCGAGTACCGCTCGTCCAGCGCGCCGCGCGATCCGGTGGTCGTGCTCCGCGCGCGCACGGACATGGAGTCTGGTCGAGCTGTGCTGACGGACGTCGTTGCGCTGCGTGAGACGCATGAGCGGCTCGCTGGAAGCGGCGCAAAGAGCCTGCATTGGACTCTGCGCATCGCGACTGGACCTCGTGACCAGGCGGAGCGCGTGGTGCTCACCGATGCGTGGCCTACCACGGTTCGACTGAACGCAATGGACCTCGTCGCGCTTCAAGTCGAAGTGGTGGACGGCGCCGGCGCTCCAGCTTTCGAAGGCGGAGAGATCGGTGTCCTGGCCGGGAGATCTCGTCTCGACGATCCGCTTCGAACGCCGTTGAAGTGGGCCCGACCTTACACCGTTGGACGCATCGAGCGCGCCACCCGGGTCGTCGCCGGACAGGCGCGCATATGGCCCGTGGCGCGCGAGACGCTGGTGCTCGCGGCTCGACTCAATGGGCTCTCCGACTGGCGGCTCGGGCGGTTCTGGCGGCGCGGCTCCGCGGGAGACGTCGTGCACCGACTGGTGGTCGAGCCGCAGACCCGGGTGCGCCGCGTGCGCGTGTTCGCAGACGGCCAACCGCTCAGCCACGCCACGATCGCTGTTGTTCGCCGGGAGCCAAGCTCGCCGTACCTGCCGAGCGCAGTTTGGGACGAAGCCGTCGACATCACGACCGGCGAAGACGGGGTGGCGGAGCTTGCCATCGACAGCGCCGCGCTGTTCACGCTTCTGTTTCGCGCCAGCGGTCCGGACGGTCGCGAACGAGTCGCCACTCTCGAGTTGCCTGGTCCCGAAGCCGGCGTGGCCTCAGACGCGTGGGAGATCGGACTGGCGCCCCCGCAGATCGTGCGGGGCTCCATCGTCGACCCGCACGGCGTGCCCGTCGCTGGCGCCCGCGTCAACATGACTGACGGCGATTCATGGGTGTTCAACGCGCTCGAGTTCCCCGCCGACGACTTCGGCCGTTTCGAATTCAAGTTCCTGCGATCCGACCGTTGGAGCTTTCGCTTCGCCGCCGACGGCTTCGCGCCACGCGTACTGGAGCTCAGCACCTCGGAGCACGACCAAGAAGTCGTGCTCATGCGCACCACGGACCTTTCCGGATACCTGCGGGCCGCAGACCCACAGCACGTCGCCGATCTCAACCTCCTGCTCCTGCGCCGCGAGCACGGCGTTCCGCTCGAATCCGCGCCGGGTTGCTCGCTCGGCTGCTCGTGCGACGGTCGCTTCGAGTTCAAGGACCTCCAGCCCGGCCGCTACACGCTGATCGTGCGCCGCGCGAGCAGCGGCGCCGCGCCGATCGAACTGTTGCGACGTGACGAGATCGAGATCCTCGGCGGCCAAGCGCTCGACCTCGGCGAGCTTCGCATCGAGTGATCGACGTCGGTCAGCGCTGGTTGTACGGTGCCAGAGCAATCTCTCCCACGCCGCGAAACGCAGCGGGCGATCCGAACGCAACGGCGGCGTGGGACAGATTGCTCTGGCACCGTACAACCAGCGAAGTGACTCAACGCAACGCAGACCTGGCGATCATCGGCGGCGGCATCGTTGGCCTCGCGACGGCCTACGAGCTCTCCCTCAGGCGGCCGCGCGCGAAGGTCGTCGTGCTCGAGAAGGAGCGCGAGCTCGCCGCGCACCAGACCGGCCGCAACTCGGGCGTGATCCACTCCGGGATCTACTACAAGCCCGGGTCCGAGAAGGCGCGCACGTGCCGGCGCGGCAAGGCGCTGCTCGAAGCGTTTTGCGAGCAGCACGGCATTGCCTGGGAGCGCTGCGGCAAAGTGATCGTCGCAGTGGACGCGAGCGAGCTGCCGCGCCTGGCAACGATCGCCGAGCGCGGCAAGGCCAACGGCGTCGAGGCGCGCGAGATCGACGGCGACGAGCTGCGCCGGATCGAACCGCACGTCGCGGGCGTCAAAGCGCTGCACGTGCGCGAAACGGGCATCGTCGACTACGTCGGCGTGTGCGCGAAGCTGGCCGAACTCATCCGCGTGCGCGGCGGCGAAGTGCTCACCCAAGCGCGCGTCGACCGCCTCGAGTCACGCTCGAGCGAAGTCGTGCTG
Source organism: Planctomycetaceae bacterium (assembly GCA_011525785.1). Lineage (GTDB taxonomy): Bacteria > Planctomycetota > UBA1135 > UBA1135 > WYBT01. Next base: position 81,836 of record WYBT01000002.1, on the reverse strand, counting down.
CACACCTCGCGCGGTGAGCTCGTCGCGAGCGCCGCGATCAACTGCGCCGGCCTGCACTCCGACCGCGTGCTGCAGGCCGCGGGCGAGCGCCGCCCCGCGCGCATCGTTCCGTTCCGCGGCGAGTACTTCGAACTCACGCCCGACGCGCACGCACTCGTGCGCAACCTCATCTACCCCGTGCCCGATCCGAGCTTCCCGTTCCTCGGCGTGCACTTCACGCGCATGGCGCTGGGCGGCGTCGAGTGCGGGCCGAACGCGGTGCTGGCGCTCGCGCGCGAGGGCTACCACTGGGACGACGTGAACGTGCGCGAACTCGCGGACACGCTGAGCTACTCGGGCTTCTGGAAGCTCATCAGCCGACACGCGGGCGCCGGCATGGGGGAGATGTGGCGCTCGCTTTCCAAACGCGCGTTCACCAAAGCGCTGCAGCGGCTCGTGCCCGAGATCCGCGCCTCGCACCTCGTTCCCGCGCCGGCCGGCGTGCGCGCTCAAGCGCTCGGCCCCGACGGCGCGCTCGTCGATGATTTCCTCATCCGCAGCGCGGGCCGCGTCGTTCACGTGCTCAACGCGCCCTCGCCCGCCGCTACGGCTTCGCTCGCGATCGCCGAGAGCATCGCCGCGCGCCTCGAAACGCTCCAATGACGCCCATGAACTTCACGCGCCTCGCAGCCGCTGTCGTGTTCACGCTACCCCTCGTCATGTCCTGCGCCGCCCCTCAACCCCGCGAGACCGCCATGACTCGATTCGACAAGGTCGTTCCGTGCCTGTGGTTCCAGAGCGACGCAGAGGCCGCCGCGCGTCGCTACGTCGAACTCGTCCCCAACTCGCGCATCCTCTCGATCGCGAGCTACGGCGAGGGTGCGCACCTGCCGGCCGGCACGGAGATGCTGGTGCAGCTCGAGATCGGCGGGACGCAGTTCTGGCTGCTCAACGGCGGGCCGCAGTTCAAGCTCAGCGAAGCGGCGTCGATCGTCGTGCGCTGTGAGACCCAGGCCGAGATCGACCGCCTGTGGAGCGCGCTCGGCGACGGCGGCCGCGAGATGGCCTGCGGTTGGCTCGCCGATCGCTGGGGCGTGTCGTGGCAGATCGTCCCCGCCAAGTTCGACGAGTGGATGGCGGGTCCGCCGGAACGCGGCGCGCGAGTGATGGCTGCGCTGCTGGGGATGGTCAAGCTCGACATCGACACGCTGCAACGCGCGTACGACGGGCGATGAGCGTCGAGACCGCCGTCTTCTCCAGCGAACACCTGCGCGCCTTCAGCCAGCGTGTGTTCGAGCACTTCGGCGTCCCCGAGCGCGACGCGCGGCTCGCGTCCGAAGTCTTGGCAGCCGCGGATCTGCGCGCGATCGATTCGCACGGCGTGGCGCGGCTGCGCACGTACGTCGACATGCTCACGCTCGGCCGCATCAACCCGCGCCCGGCGCCGCGCATCGTGCGCGAGACGGCCAGCACCGCGACGGTCGACGGCGACAACGGGCTCGGGCTCGTCGTCGGCCCGTGGGCCAACGAGGTCGCGATGCGCAAGGCTGAAGCCGTCGGCTCGGGCTGGGTGAGCGTGTGCAACACCAATCACTACGGCATCGCCGGCTACTACCCGCTCGAGGCGTTGAAGCGCGATCTGATCGGCTGGTCGATGACGAACTCGACCAAGCTCGTCGCGCCGCTGTGGGGCGCCGAACGCATGCTCGGCACCAATCCGATTGCGATTGCGTTCCCCGGGCTCGAAGAGCCGCCGATCGTGATCGACCTCGCCACGCCCGCCGTCGCCTACGGCAAGATCGAGATCGCGCTTCGGCGCGGCGAGTCGATTCCGCTCGGCTGGGCGATCGACAAACGCGGCGAGGTGACGAGCGATCCGCGCGGCATGATCGACGGCGGCGCGCTGTTGCCGCTGGGCTCCGACCGCGAGCACGGCGGCCACAAGGGCTACGCGCTCGGGATGATGGTCGACGTGCTCGTCGCGGTGCTCTCCGGCGCGAACTGGGGTCCGTTCACGCCGCCCTTCGCGCTGCGCCAAGAGATTCCCGCGCGCTCGGTTGGCAAAGGCATCGGCCACTTCTTCGGCGCGATGCAGATCGCTGGCTTCATCGACCCGCTCGAGTTCAAGCGCCAGATCGACGACCTCGTGCGCACCTTCCGCGCGACGAGGCCCGCGCCGGGCCGCGAAGCCGTGCTCATCCCCGGCGATCCCGAACGCCTCGCATACGCCGAGCGCACCGCGCAAGGCATTCCTCTCGTGCTGCCGGTCGTCGAGGACCTGCGCGCGATCGCCAAGCAGCTCGGCGTGCCGTTCGACTGACCACGAAGCTCATCCAGAGCCCCAACCAACCCTCATGCGACTTCGACTCCTTCCGCTCGCGCTCGTCGCCGCATCGTGCGGCGCGCCTACTCCGACATCAGCGCCTTCGACTCAATCCGCGGGCGCGGCTTCAGCGCCGGCGCCGAGCGCGAGCGCAAAGCTCACGCACGACGAGCGCATGGCGTGGTGGCGCGAGGCGCGCTTTGGAATGTTCATCCACTGGGGCCTGTACGCGATTCCGGCAGGCAAGTGGGGCGAGCGCACCAACCACGGCGAGTGGATCCGCACCACGGCGCAGATCCCGCTCGAGGAGTACGCCAAGTTCCAGCCGCAGTTCAACCCGACGGCCTTCGACGCCGAGTCGTGGGCGCGCATGGCTGCGAACGCTGGCATGAAGTACCTCGTCATCACGAGCAAGCACCACGACGGCTTCGCGCTGTTCGATTCGAAGCTGACCGAGTGGGACGTGATGAACACGCCCTTCGGCCGCGACGTGCTGAAGGAACTGAGCGAAGCGTGCGAGCGGCACGGCGTGAAGTTCTGCACGTACCACTCGATCATGGACTGGCATCACCCCGACTATCTGCCGCGGCGCGATTGGGAGAAGACGCGCTCGAGCGAGGGCGCGGATTTCGGGCGCTTCCGGCGCTACCTGCACGGCCAGGTCGAAGAAGTGGTGCGCAACTACAAGCCGCACGTGATGTGGTTCGACGGCGAGTGGGAGAGCACCTGGACGCACGAGTACGGCGTCGAGCTGTTCGAGCACTGCCGCAAGCTCGCGCCCGCGATGCTCGTCAACAACCGCGTCGACGTGCACCGCGGCGGCATGGCGGGCTTCTCGCAGTCGAGCGAGGCGGTCGGCGACTTCGGAACGCCCGAGCAGGAGATCCCCGCGACCGGCTTGCCGGGCGTCGACTGGGAGACCTGCATGACGATGAACGCGAACTGGGGCTACAACGCGTACGACGCGAACTGGAAGCCCGCGCGCGAGATGATCCGCATGCTCGTCGACGTGGCTTCGAAGGGCGGCAACTACCTGCTCAACATCGGCCCGCGCGCGGACGGCAGTTTTCCGCCCGAAGCGGTGCAGCGACTGGCGGAGATCGGCGACTGGACGCAGCGCTACGGCGCCGCGATCTACGGCACGCAGGCGAGCCCGTTCGGCGCACTCGAGTGGGGGCGCTGCACGTTGAAGCCGCAAGGTGAGGACACGCTCCTGTACCTGCACGTGTTCGATACGCCGGCGAGCGGTGAGCTCGTGCTGCCGGGGCTCGGCAACGAGCCGCTCTCGGCTGGCTACCTGTTCGGTGCGCGCGTGCTGCTCCCCGTCGAGCGCCGCGGCGCCGATCTGGTGGTGAAGCTCCTCGCCGATCCCGACGACGAGTTGCCCTACGTCGTGACGCTGGGCCTGCGCGGTGCGCCCATCGTCTACCGCGCGCCGCGCATCGAGGCGGCGAGCGAGATCTTCGTGCGCGAGCTGAGCGTGAACCTCGCGGCCGGGGCCGGGCTCGAACTGCACTACACGCTCGACGGGAGCGAGCCGGGCGTCACCTCACCGCGCTATCACACACCGATCGTGCTCGACGCGACGACACGCGTGCGCGCGGTCGGAGTGCACAACGGCAAGCCCGTCACGACCGTCGTCGAACGCACGTTCACTCGCACTGAGCCCAAGCCCGCGCTCGATGCCTCGGCTGCTCAGCCAGGCTTGCGGCGCGAGACCTTCGCCGGCGATTGGGAGCGCCTGCCCGACTTCGGCTCGCTCGCGGCGCGCGATAGCGCTGTGGTCGGCGCGATCGAACTCCCCGCGCGCGAAGAACGCATCGGCTGCCGCTTCAGCGGGCTGGTCGTGGTCGAGCGCGACGAGCTGTACGAGTTCGCTCTCGCCAGCGACGACGGCAGCCGGCTGTGGATCGACGGCGAGTTGGTCGTCGACAACGACGGGCTGCACGGAACCGTCGAGAAGCGCGGGCACATCGCGCTGGCCGCTGGCGCCCACGCGCTGCGCGTGGACTGGTTCAATCGCACCGGCGGCGCCGAGCTCGCGCTGCGCCTTGCGCCTGCGGGACAAACGCTGGCGGCGCCGCGCAGTGAGATGCTGATGCGGCTGCCCTGAGGCGCGAGCGATTGACGCGAAATGCGCGCGGCGTCCGCCGCTCCCTCGCGTGAGGGAACGGCGGACGCCGCTTCGCAATCTGGTCGCGCGTCGCAACGCGCGTCGGCACGTTCAGGGCAGGATCACGCTGTCGATGACGTGGATCACGCCGTTTCCGGCGAGCACGTCGGTCGCGGAGATCACCGCGCCGCCGATCGTCGCCGCGTCACCGGCCATCGCGACCTTGAGCGCGTTGCCTTGCAGCGGGGCGAGCTCCTTGGCCGCCAGCACATCCTTGGCGAGCTTGCGCCCGCTCACCACGTGGAGCTTCAGGATCGCGGCGAGCTTCTCCTTGTTCTCGGGCTTCAACAGGCTCTCGACCGTGCCCGCGGGCAGCTTGGCGAAGGCTGCATCGGTCGGCGCGAAGACGGTCAAGGGCTCCTTGCCCGAGAGCGCTTCCACCAGGCCAGCGGCCTGCGCCGCAGCGAGCAGCGTGTTGAACGTGCCAGCCGCCTTCGCGGTCTCGACGATGTTCGCGCGCGGCAGGATCACGCTGTCGATCACGTGGATCACACCGTTCGAGCACACGATGTCGGTCGTGACGACGCGCGCGCCGTCGATGGTGAGCGTCTTCTTGCCGTCGGCGGTGCGCACTACCTCGAGGCGCGCCGCTTGTCCGAGCACGGTCGGGGCGAAGTCGAGTCCGATGGCCTTCTCGGCGCGCACGTCGCCCGCGACGACGTGGTAGGTGAGGATGTCGGCGAGCTTGCGCTTGTTCTCGGGCTTGAGCAGCGTGTCGAGCGTGCCCTTGGGCAGCTTCGCGAACGCGTCGTCAGTCGGCGCGAAGACGGTGAACGGTCCGGGGCCGCTCAAGGTGTCGGTGAGTCCGGCGGCGCCGACGGCGGCGGCGAGCGTCTTGAAGCTGCCCGCAGCGACCGCAGTCTCGAGGATCGACTTGCCTTCAGCGCGCGGAGCGTGCGCAGCGCTCGTCGACGAGCAGGCGGCCTGCGGGAGCGGGGAGAGGGACAGGGCGCAAACAAGGGCGATCAGCATGGTCTCGATCTCGAGTCGTTGATTGGGGTGTGGCCGTCGGGGCGTCGGACGCGACGCGCTCGACCGCGCGAGTGCAAAACGGAACGCGCAGGGCTTCGCCGCCGAGCGGGGCTCGGATTCGCGAAATCACAGGCGCCGCGCATTCGCCAAGAGCTCGGAACTACGCTGCATCCGCGGACGCTCGCGCCGCGAACTCCAAAGCATGAAACAAGCCCGAATCGCCTTTGCCGCCGGACTCGCCAGCTCGCTCCTCGCCAGCGCTTGCCTGCAGAGCACCGTGGTCAACCGCTCGAGCCAGGACGCCAGTCCAATGGACACCTCGGCGTTCACGACGCCGCAGCGCGTCGGCGGCGACACGAGCGCCAAGGCGGAGCGAGAGGCCGGGGCCGGCGTCGATGGCGCCGATGTGTGGCGCTTCGAGCGCTGTCGCATCACCACGGCGCTGCCCGAGGGCTATCCCGCTCCGACGCCGCCGGGCGCGATCGAGATCAAGCTCTACCCGCGCGCGCGGCGAGCCGAGGTGAGCGGCGAGATCTGGCCCGACATGGGCATGAACGTGGCCTTCTGGCCGCTCTTCAATCACATCAAGGATCGCAAGATCGCCATGACGACTCCGGTGGAGATGGATTACTCCGGCGTGCGCGACGACGGACGGCTCAAGAGCGACGACTGGACCATGAGCTTTCTGTACCGCGAGCCCGAGATGGGCAAAGTCGAGGAGGACGGCGTCGTGTCGGTGGTCGACCGCGCGCCGCTCCTGGTGGTCTCGATGGGCCAGCGCGGCAACTACGGCGTTGAGCAAGCCAACGAGGGCCTGAAGGCGTTGCGCGAGTGGCTCGCCGCCGATGGCCGTTTCGAGGCCGCTGGGGCCCCGCGTTCGCTGTACTACAACGGCCCTGAGCAGCCCACGCGCGACAAGTGGTCCGAGGTGCAGCTCCCGATCAAGCCGCGCTCGAGCGAGTCCGGCGGCTGACTCCAAGCGAGGTTTCTCTCCGCACAGGGCGGCGGGACTTTCCGGGAGGCCGGCCTTGACAGCGGCGTCCATTCGCTCAAACATTCGTTTGAAACGAACGTTTGAACATGACGCCCGCCGACACCCGCGACCGCCTGCTCGACGCCGCCGAGCGCCATTTCGCCGACCACGGCTTCGCCGGCGCGAGCCTGCGCGAGATCACCGCCGACGCCGGGGCCAACCTGGCGGCGGTCAGCTACCACTTCGGCTCCAAGGAGGAGTTGTTCGTGGCCGTGGTCGCGCGCGTCATGGCGCCGATCAACGCCGAGCGGCTGCGGCTGCTCGACGCGGCCGAGGCCAGCGCCGCTGGCCGTCCGCTGGAGATCGAGGCGCTGATCGAAATCGTGGTCGGTCCCGTGCTTCGCGCGCGCGCCGAGAGCGCGAGCGCCTGCTCCATGCGCGTCTTCGCGCGTTTCCAGCACGAGGACGCCGAGCTGTGGAAGCGCCTCGCCGAGGGCCCGCTCAAGGTCATCAAGCCGCGCATCGAGGCGGCGCTCGCTCGCTCGCTGCCGGCGCTGACTCCGCCCGAGATCGCCTATCGCATGCACTTCATGATGGGCGCGGTGAAGAGCGTCGCGGCGGACCAGCACGCGCTGCGCGCCTTCTCGGGCGGGTTGTGCGATCCGGGCGACGTCGAGCGCACCTTGCGCGAGCTGGTGCGCTTCCTCGCTGCAGGCATGTGCGCGCCCGGGGCCAAGCCTGCCGCACGCGCGCGGCGCGCCGGGAACAACCCTCGCCCGCGTCGGGCGAAGGAGAGCAAGGCATGAACTTCGTCGCGCTGGCGATGCTGGTGGGCGACCGCGCCAAGTACATCGGCATCCTGATCGGGATCACCTTCGCCTCGCTGCTCATCACGCAGCAGTCGTCGATCTTCACCGGCATCATGTCGCGCACCTACGCGACCATCACCGACCTGCCGACCCCGGACGTGTGGGTGATGGACCAGAAGGTCCAGTACATCGACGACCTCAAGCCGCTGCAGGACACCGAGCTGTACCGCGTGCGCGGCGTCGAAGGCGTCGAGTGGGCCACGCCGCTCTACAAGGGCTTGCTCAAGGCGCGTTTGTCGAACGGCAACTTCCAGAGCTGCGTCGTGATCGGGGTCGACGATGCGACGCTGATCGGCGCGCCGGTGGAGATGGTCGAGGGCCGCGTCGAAGACCTGCGCCAGAACGACGCCGTGATCGTCGACGAGCACAGCGCCAAGGGCAAGCTCGCGCGCGTCCTGCCCGACGGCTCGCGCGCGCCGCTGCGCATCGGCGACTCGCTCGAAGTGAACGATCACCGCGGCGTGGTGGTCGGGATCTGCAAGGTCTCGCGGACCTTCCAGTCGCAGCCGGTGGTCTACACCACCTTCAGCCGCGCGACGACCTTCGCGCCGCGCGAACGCAAGCTGCTCTCGTTCGTGCTGGCCAAGGCCAAGCCCGGCGTCGATCCGCACGAGTTGTGCGCGCGCATTCAGCGCGCTACCGGGCTGCTCGCGCACACCGGCGAGGACTTCAAATGGGTCACGATGCGCTACTTCCTCAAGTACACCGGCATTCCGATCAACTTCGGCATGTCGGTGCTGCTGGGGTTCCTGGTGGGCACGATCATCGCCGGGCAGACCTTCTTCAACTTCACGCTCGACAACCTGCGCCACTTCGGCGCGCTCAAGGCCATGGGCGCGACGAACTGGCGCCTGGTGAAGATGATCCTGCTCCAGGCGCTGCTCGTGGGCGTCATCGGCTGGGGCATGGGCGTCGGCGGCGCGGCGGCCTTTGGGCGGCTCACGGCCAACACCGAACTCGCCTTCCGCATGCCCTGGCAGTTGCTCGGCGTCAGCGGCGCGGCCGTGCTGATCATCTGCTCGATCTCGGCCCTGATCTGCATTTGGAAGGTCGCTCGGCTCGAGCCGGCGATCGTGTTCAAGGGCTGAGCGCCATGAGCATCACCGCGACTTCCGCTGTCACCCTGCGCGGCGTCAAGAAGAGCTACGGCGTCGGAGAGGCGCGCGTCACGGCGCTGCGCGGCGTCGACCTCGACGTGCGCTCAGGCGAACTGATGATGCTCGTCGGGCCGTCGGGCTGCGGCAAGACGACTTTGATCAGCGTGATCGCGGGCATCCTGGACGCGGACGAAGGAACGTGCAGCGTCTTCGGCCGCGAGATGCACGCGCTCAGCGGCTCGGCCAAGACGCTCTGGCGCGGCGCGACGCTCGGCTTCGTGTTCCAAGCCTTCAACCTGCTGCCCTCGCTCACCGCGGCCGAGAACGTGGCGGTTCCGCTGCTCCTTCGCGACGTGCCGCGCGCTCAGGCGGTCGAGCGCGCGACCGAGATGCTCGCGCGCGTCGGACTGGGCGATCGCGCGCGTTCGCGCCCCAGCCAGCTCTCCGGCGGCCAGCAGCAGCGTGTCGCCATCGCGCGCGCGCTCGTGCACGAGCCCAGGCTGATCGTGTGCGACGAGCCCACCAGCGCGCTCGACCACCACACCGGCGCGTCGGTCATGGAGCTGATGCGCGAAGTCGCTCTCGGCGGCGACCGCACGCTCATCGTCGTCACTCACGACGCTCGCATTTTCTCCTACGCCGATCGCATCGCCGCCATGGACGACGGCCAGGTCACCAGAGTCGTCCGCTCGCCCAGCGAGCTGTAGAGCCGCGCGCCCGCGCTCATCCGAGGAAGAACATGATCGTCAAGTACCTGATCCCGCTCCTGGCCCTGCTCGGCGTGATCGCCGCGACGCGTACGGTGATCGAGACTGCGCAGACTCCGACGCCGCCGCCTCCGGCCGTTGAGCCGGCGCGCGCGCCCTTCGACTCGTACATCGCGGCCGCCGGCATCGTCGAGGCGAGCTCCGAGAACGTCGCGATCGCAGCGATCGTGCCCGGTGTGGTCGTCGAAGTCGCCGTCAGCGTGGGAGCGCGCGTCGCCAAGGGCGACAAGCTGTTCCAAGTCGATGTGCGCGACCTCGAGGCGCAACTCGCCGTCGAGCGCGCGGCGGCTGCTGCGGCCGAGGCGCGCGTGGCGAGGCTGCGCGCGTTGCCGCGTCTGGAAGACTTGCGCGGCGCAGAGGCGCGGCTGGTCGAGGCGCGCGCGGCGCTGCAGGAGGCGCGCGATCAGCAGGCGCTGGCCGATGCGATCAGCGACCCGCGCGCCATGAGTCGCGAAGAGCGCAACCGCCGCAAGTCAGCGGTCGACACCGCAGCGGCGCGCGAGGCGGCGACGCAGGCGGCGCTCGACCTCCAGCGCGAAGGCGCGTGGGCGCCCGACCTCGCCGTGGCGCAGGCGGAACTCGAGCAGGCTCGTGCGCGCGCCGCGTCGGTGCAGACCCAGATCGAGCGCGCCACGGTGCGCGCGCCCATCGCCGGCCGCGTGCTCAAGCTCGACGTCCGCGCGGGCGAGTACGCGCCCGCCGGAGTGCTGACGCAGCCGCTGATCGTGCTGGGCGCGGTCGATGTGCTGCACGTGCGCACCGACATCGACGAGAACGACGCCTGGCGCTTCGAGCCCGGCGCGCGCGCGTTCGCCTTCGTGCGCGGCAACCGCGAGATCAAAGCCGCCATCGAGTTCGACCACGTCGAGCCCTACGTGATCCCCAAGCGCTCGCTCACCGGCGACAGCACCGAGCGCGTCGACACGCGCGTGCTCCAGGCCGTGTACCGCTTCGATCCCAAAGCGATGGACGTGTACGTCGGTCAGCAGGTCGACGTGTTCGTCGAGGCGCGGCCGATCGGAGGCGCGCAGTGAACGCCCGGCGCATCGCGTTCGGGGCCGCGTGGCTGCTTCTCGGCGCATGTGCGGCCGTCGGGCCCGACTACGAGCCTGCGGCGCCGGATGTGGCGGCGACGTGGAGCGCGAGCCCGCCTGCGGCTGACGCGACGGCCGCGCCGCTCGAGCGCTGGTGGACGGCCTTCGAGGATCCGCTGCTCGATTCGCTCGTCGCGCGCGCTTGCGCCGCGAATCCCGAGCTCGAACTCGCCACCGCGCGGCTGGCGGAAGCGCGCGGCGCCCTGGGCGTCGCCGAGTCGGCGCGCTTGCCGCAGGTCGACCTGGGGGCGGCGTACGACCGCTCGCGACGCAGCACCGAGAACCTCGGCGGCGGCCCGTTCTTCGGCCGGCGCGAGAACGATCTGTGGGACCTCGGCTTCGACGCGCGCTGGGAGCTCGACGTCTTCGGCGGGCTGCGGCGCGGCGTGGAGGCCGCGCTCGCGGACGCTCAGGCGCTCGAGGAGGCGCACCGCGCGGCGCTGGTGAGCGTCACGGCCGAAGTCGCACGCAACTACGTCGAGCTGCGCGTGCTCCAGCAGCGGCTCGCGACGGCGCGCCAGCGCATCGACGTGCAGGACGAGACGGCGCAGATCGTGGTGATGCGCGCCGCTGCGGGCGTGGCGAGCGATCTCGACTCGACGCGCGCGCGCGCGCAGGTCGCCTCCGCGCGCTCCGACGCGCCGGGCCTCGAGGCGCAGGTGCAAGCGCGCATCCACCGCCTGGGCGTGCTGCTGGGTGTCGAGCCCTCGTCGCTCACGCCGGAGTTGAGCGCGCCCGCGCCGATTCCGCTCGCCAAGCTCTCACTCGCGGTCGCGCAGCCGCTCGACGTGCTCGCGCGACGTCCCGACGTGCGTCAGGCCGAACGCGCTTGTGCAGCGGCCAGTGCGCGCGTCGGCGCTGCCGTGGCGGACCTCTATCCGCGCCTGTCGCTCGGCGCGGCGTTCGGATGGCTCGCGAATCAGAGCGAGGACCTGCTCCAGAGCTCTGCTGTCGCGGCCTCGCTGCGCCCCGGTGTGTCTCTGCCGCTGTTCGACGGAGGCCTGCGGCGCGCGCAGGTCGAAGCGGCGAACGCGCGGGAAGAGCAGGCCCTCGCCTCGCACCGCGCCAGCGTGCTCGGCGCGCTCGAAGAGGTCGAGAACGCGCTGGTCGCGCTCGGCGCGGCCTCGAACACGCGCGCCAACCTGCGCGAGGCGCTCGACCAGCAGCGCCAGGCAGCGCAGTTCGCGCGCGAGCTGTACGTCGGCGGCGTCGCGGACTTCCTGACCGTGCTCGACGCGGAGCGCGAGCGTTTCGCGCTCGAAGATCGCTTCCTCGCGAGCGACGGCGAAGTCGCGTTGCAGTTCGTGGCGCTCGCCAAGGCTCTGGGCGGCGGCTGGAGCGAGCCGCGCGAGGGCGAACGCGTCGCGGCGCGTTAGATTCGGGCGCGTCGTGAGCACCACCCGCGCCGCACTCGTCCTCATTAGCGCGCTCAGCGCCGCGGCCTGCGAGTCGCGCGAGAGCGCACCGCTGTTGCAGCAGCCAGCCCCCTTTCCCGCGCCCGAGGGGATGGTGTGGATCCCCGGCGGCGAGTTCAGCATGGGCTCGACCGAGGGCCTCGCCGACGAGCGCCCGCCGCACCGCGTGCGCGTCAGCGGCTTCTTCATCGACGCCACCGAGCTCACCAACGCGCAGTTTCGCGCCTTCGTCGACGCCACGGGCTACGTGACGATCGCCGAGCGGCCGATCGACGTCGAAGAGCTGATGCGCCAGGCCGGCCCGGGCGCTGAGCGGCCCGCGCCCGAGATGCTCGTGCCCGGCGCGCTCGTGCTCGATCAGGCGCAGACCAGCGGCTGGTGGTGGAAATGGCAGCCCGGCGCGTGCTGGCGCAAGCCCGACGGCGTGAACGCGCTTGCGCCCGAGCACGATTCGCACCCGGTTGTGCACGTCGCGTGGGACGACGCGCAGGCCTACTGCGAGTGGGCGCGCAAGCGTCTGCCGACCGAAGCGGAGTGGGAGTACGCCGCGCGCGGCGGACTCCAGTCCCAGCGCTACGTGTGGGGCTCTGAGAAGAACCCGGCGGGCGCGCACATGGCGAACATCTGGCAGGGTCGTTTCCCCGAGACCAACCTCGTGCAGGACGGCTTCTTCGGGACCGCGCCGGTGAAGTCGTTCCCGCCCAACGGATTCGGGCTCTACGACATGTCGGGCAACGTGTGGGAGTGGGTCAGCGACTGGTACCGCGCCGACACGTACGCCAAACGCGGCGAGCTCACCGTCGATCCGCTCGGCCCCGAGTCGAGCTACGACCCGCAGGAGCCGCACGCGCCCAAGCGCGTCAACCGCGGCGGCTCGTTCCTGTGCAGCGACAACTACTGCATCGGCTACCGGCCGAGCGCGCGCATGAAGTCGAGCCCCGACACGGGCCTGTTCCACACGGGCTTTCGCTGCGTCGTGACGCCCGCGATGCTCGCGGCGAAGCGCTGAGCAACGCGCGTCATTCGAAGCGCAGTCGGAATTCGCGCACGCTCTCGCCGAGCGAGGCTCCGTCGCCGATGAGCGCGTCGAGGCGCTCGGCTTTCGCGGCCTTGGCGGCGTCGGCGCCGAGTGCGTCCAGCGCGGCGGCGAGGACGTGCACTCGCACGGCGCTGTCGGCCGAGGCGAGGCGCGCGCGCAGCTCGTCGTCGTTCGCGGCGGCGCTGACCCAACGCTGCGCGAGTTCGCGCGCGCTCTGCCAGCCGTCGCCGTCGACGTCGACGAAGACCGGATTGGTCGCCGCGAGCGTGTAGGCGTTGAGCTGCGGCCAGTAAGGTCCGTCGACGCCGTCTCCGGTCACCACGAACACGACCCACGAGTCGTGCGCGTGCGGTGTGAGTTCGAAATCAAGACGCGCGTCCGTCGCGGCGTTCTCGGCGTGCGGCACGTCGCGCTCCTCGCGCACGACGCCGTTCACGAACATCTGCGCCTTGCGCGCGCGCACCCAGCTCGGCGCCTGCACGCGCAGCTCGAACGCGAGCTTCGCCGCGCCGCTCACCGTGTCGCCTGGACCAGCACCGTCGCCGACGCGCAGGCTCGCGAAGATGCCCATGCCGATCGACGTGCGGCCGTTCTTGATCGCCTCGCAGGCCGCGTCGACGTCGATCCGCGCCGGATCGTCGCTCGCGCTCGGCACGTACGTGCGGCCTTGGCCGACAGGTTCGCCGACGGTGTGCGAATCCGACGAACCCACCGCGAAGATGCGCACGCCGCGATTGAGCAACGCGAACCAGTCGCGGAAGAGCAGCATCGGCTCGCGCTCTTCGGTCGTGGCGTTGATCATCTCGGTCGCGTCGACGGTCAGCTCGAGCGGCGGATCGAAGCGGCCCAGCAGCGGATCGAGATGGTGGTTGCCGAAGGGACTGTCCTCGTGGCTCGGCCAGCGCGGGTGGTTGAGGATCACGACCTTGGCGCCCTTGGCGCGGATGCCGGCCACGATCTGCACGTAGTTCGAGAGCTTGTGGTCGGGCAGCGCGTCGCCCGCCTTCAGCGGGAAGCCGTTGAAGTGACCGACGTCGGTCGTGACTTCGTTGCCGACGACCGCGGTGAAGTGGCGTGAGAGGCCCAGCGAGCGCTGGTACGGCGCGTAGTCGGTGTTGTGGTTGTGGTCGGTGGCGACGGCGAGCTCGACGCCTTCGCCCGCGAGCGTGACCTGCCGCTCGTCGGCGCTCGCGTCGCCGTGGCCGCTGAACTGCAGCGTGTGGATGTGCGTGTCGGCTGCGACGAAGCCGCGCGTGTCGACTTCGCGCCGCAGCTCGAACTCGAGCTCGGTCGATCCGCCCTCGGCGAGCGTGAGTGTCTGCGTCGCGACACTCCACTCCGGTCCGCGCGTCGCGTAGACGCTGTACGTTCCGATCGGAAGCTCGAAGCTTGCGCCGTCGTCGGGCACGTAGATCACGCCCTCGCGCACGGCCGTCTGCGGGCGCTCGCCGTACAGGATCAGCGCGGGCTTGCCTTGCGCGTCGACCGCGGTGATGCGCGCGGGCAGCGGCGAGCGATTCTGTGCGTCGCGCACGCGCACGCGCACGGGCCGCGAGCGGTGCAATTCGCGCAGCGACTGCTCGACCAGCCGCACGCGGCCGAGGACCACGTCGTCGTTCGGCTCGTCGGGCTCGAAGCTCAGCACGTTTTCGCCCGCCACCAGCGCCCCCGCGGGGAGCGGGTAGCTGCGCGTGACGAGCGCTGGCCCCGCTTTCAGTTGCGCAATCTCGACTCCATTGGCTTTCAGTCGCCAGACGTTGTCGACGCTGCGCTGTTCGACGAACAGGGTCCATTCGCCCGCGTTGGCGCGCGACTCGAAGCGCACGTCGAGCCGAGTTCCCTCGGGGTCGACCGAGGCCTCGGGCCAGTCCTTCGAGCGGTCGTTGCCCAGGTGGTGGTAGCGCTCGTCCAGCGTTCGCTCTGGTCCGTGCTGCACGCCAGCGGCGGCGATCCAGCCCATGAGCGCACAGCCGGCGCCGAGCAACACACGTCGTGAGACAGCACGGTCGACCATTCCCGGATCCTAGCTGTGAGTCGCATAATCGCGCCGCGAAGCTCGTGCGAAGATCTCGCCTGCGAGCGCGTCCCCGCACTTCGCGCCAACCCATGCGCAAACTCCTCTTCACCGCGCTCGTCGCCAGCGTGCTCGCGACGTTGGGCCGCGCCCAGAGCTACGGTCCCTGGCGCGCGCTCGGACGCTTCGACTTCGACCACGAAAAGGGCCAACTGGCCGAGCCGCTCGCGCCGGAGAAGCCGGTCAAGGGCGCGCCGAGTCTGTTCGAGGGACCCGATCTCGCGGCGACCTACAAGGGCATGGGCGGCGACAACGTCGTGTGGCGCACGCTTGGCGAGGCCTTCGCGACCAACGCGCTCGACTGCGGCGTGTTCGACCTCAACAAGCTCGTTCCGCCGCCGGCGTCGAAGGGCGGCGACGTCGCCAACGCGCTGGTGTACCTCTACCGCCGCATCGACTGCGACAGCGCGCGCGACTTGCAGGTGTGGTGCGGCTCCGACGACTCGCTGCGGCTGTGGCTCAACGGGCAGTTGCTGGTCGACGCGCACGTCGCGCGCGGACTGTCGGAGCAGGACCACTCGATCACGTTGCGCCTGCGCGCGGGCGCGAACCACCTCGTCGCGAAGGTCGGCAATCTCGGCGGTGCGTACTCGTTCCGCATCCGGCCCTGGGAGAAGATCGCACAGGAGTCCATCAACGAAGCCATCGACCGCGGCTGCGACTTCCTCGCGCGCCGACAGTTGATCGACGGCTCGTGGGGCGCCTGGGAGCAGTGGGGCGGCGGTCACGCGGCGCTCTGCGCCTACACGCTGCTCAAGTGCGGCGTGCCGCGCACGCACCCGGCCGTGGTGAAGGCGCTGGCCTTCGTGCGCGAGCGTCCGCTCGACACGGTCTACGCGCTCTCGTGCGCGATCCTGGCCTTCGACGCCGCCGACGATCCCGGCGATCGCGGCCTGCTCGAGGACTGCACCGCGCGCCTGGTGGGCATGCAGAGTTCGGTCGGGCTCTATGACTATCCGATCTACCCCGACGGCCATCGGCCGCCGGTCGACATGTCGAACACGCTCTACGCGGCGCTCGCCTTGCGCGCAGCGGCCAAGAGCGGCGTGGGCGTGCCCGAAGGCGTGTGGGCCAAGCTCGCAGGCGGCGTGCTGCGCTGCCTCGAGTCGCCGCGCGAGGTCGTGGATGCTTCGGGCGCCAAGCAGCGCATCGCGGGCTTCGCGTACCGCATGCAGGAGAACGCCTTCGGCTCGACCACCACCGGCGGGCTGTCGGTGATCGCGATCTGCGAGGAAATCGGCGGGAAAAGCCTGCCCGGCGCGCTGCGGGGCAAGCTCACCGCCGCCAAGGAGCAGGCGCTGGCGTGGATCGAGCACAACATGGGCTGGTCGGTCAACCCGCACCACGGCGCGAGCCACCACTACTTCTGGATCTACGGCATCGAGCGCGTCGGCGCGCTGTTCAACCTCGAGCGCCTGGGCGGCATCGACTGGTACTGGGACGGCGCGGCCTACCTGCTCAAGGCGCAGAAGGATGACGGCTCGTGGAACCCGCACGGCTGGGCGCACCACGAGTACCTCGACACGTGCCTCGCGTTGCTGTTCCTCAAGAAGGCCACGGCTGCGCGCTCGAGCGGTGAAGTCGCCCAGCGCGCTGGCGTGCTCGAGACGGCGCAACTCGCAGGTCGGCCGCGCCTGCGCATCACGGGCGATACGCAGCTCACGATGTGGATCAGCGCGCTCGACGACGAGCTGATGAGCAAGCTCGGCGGCGGCGAGGCGCTCGAGGTCGAGCGCGTCGAGTACCACGCGCGCATGGAGGGCGAGCAACAGGAGCCCGAACTGATCGGCCTGGTCAAGGGCGGCGTGGTCAAGCGCGTCGAGCTGCAGCGCTTCGCCCTGCGCCACTCGTTCGCACGGCGCGGCAAGTGGCTGGTCACGGCGCGGCTGTTCGCCCGCGCGGCGCCGGCGAAGTCGTCGGGTCAGACGGCGCCGGCTGCGCCCGCGGATGGGGCCAGCGGGGGAGGCGAGCCGCTGCGCTTCGACTCGCCCGAGCTGGCGGTGAACGTCGAACTCGCAGCGGGCCTGGTGCGCCTGGACTACGCCAGCGATCTCGAGCGCGACCTCTTGTTCGATGCGCGCGGCAAGTTCGCGGCCTCGTCGCAGCTCGGCGACGGCGAAGCTCCGCAGCGCGTGTGCGACGGCAGCTTCGAAGGACGTTGGCGCTGCGCGGCGGGCGACGAGCGGCCCTGGCTGCGCATCACGCTCGACCGCGCCATCAAGGCCGAGCGCCTGCTGCTCACGCACGCGCTGCCCCGGCCCGAGCACTCGGCCTCGCCGCGCGCGAGCAAGGTCGTGGTGGTGGTGAACCAAAAGGAGCAGTTCCCGCTCGACCTCGATCCCGACGTGCTCGCCAAGTCGGTGCTCGAGTTCGGCGCGACGCTGGCTGTCAAGGAGCTCGAAGTGCGTATCGTCGAGTGTCGCGATCGCAAGTCCGCCTCGGAGCCGGTCGGCTTTTCCGAGCTCGAGCTGCAGCGCAAGCGCTGAGCTACTCCCGCCTGAGACCTTCGCGCTTCGCGAAGGTCTCAGGCGGGAGTAGCGACCAAAACCAAGATCTCAGCGCGGCGTTCGACTCGCGCTGAGTCGCGCGCCCACGCGCGGTGCTGTTGATCGATTCGCGGCGGTGGGGGAGACTCTTTCGCCTCGATTCCCTTCCGGCGACTCCCTACTGCCCCCAAACGCGATGGTCTTCGAACAACAACTCACCAAGGTCCTGTCCCAAGACGGCTTCCTGGCCGCCCTCGATCAGTCGGGCGGCAGCACGCCCAAGGCGCTGAAGCTGTACGGCGTGCCCGAGACGGCCTACTCGGGCGAGGAAGCGATGTACGCCAAGGTGCACGAGATGCGCACGCGCATCATCACTTCGCCGGCCTTCAACGGCGACCGCATCCTCGGCGCGATCCTGTTCGAGAACACCATGGACCGCCAGATCCGCGGCCAGGGTTCGGCCGAGTACTTGTGGAACGAAAAGCGCGTCGTGCCGTTCCTCAAGGTCGACAAGGGCCTGGCGCCCGAAGCCGACGGCGTGCAGCTCATGAAGGACATGCCCGATCTGGGCAAGCTGCTCGCGCGCGCGCGCTCGCACAACGTGTTCGGCACCAAGATGCGTTCGGTGATCAAGCAGGCGAACGAGACCGGCATCGAGCGCGCCGTCGCGCAGCAGTTCCAAGTGGGCCTCGAGATCGTCGCGGCGGGCCTGGTGCCGATCCTCGAGCCCGAGGTCGACATCGACTGCCCCGACAAGGTCGAGGCCGAGGGCCTGCTCGAGAACGCGATCATCTCCAAGCTCGACGAACTCGATTCCGACCAGCTCGTGATGCTCAAGCTCACCATCCCCGAGGTGGACGACTTCTACTCGCGCCTGATCGAGCACCCCAACGTGGTGCGTGTCGTGGCGCTCTCGGGCGGCTACAGCCGGCTCAAGTCGAACGCGCGCCTGTCCCGCAACCCGGGCATGATCGCGAGCTTCAGCCGCGCGCTCTCGGAAGGGCTCAGCGCGCAGCAGAGCGACGAGGAGTTCAACGCGGCGCTCGACGAGGCGATCCAGAGCATCTTCGACGCCTCGCGCACCTGAGCGCGGCGGCTCTCGGGCCTCGAACACGGGCGGTCGCGAGTCCCTCGCGGCCGCCCGTTGTCGTTGGCGCCGGCGGCGCTTCAGTGCGCGCGGGGAACGCGCACGCGAACGACGTTGCGCTCGTTCACGCGCTCGTAGCGCAGGTCCGGCGTCAGCTCGAGCACCATGCGGAGGCCGCGTCCGCCCGCGGTCGCGCTGGCGAGGTCCGAGAAGCGCGGCGGGGCCGGCGCGCGCGTGGGGTCGAAGGGCGCGCCGCCGTCGTCGAGCCGCAACTCGACGGCATCGCGCGTGAGCTCGACGCGCACGCCGATCCAGCCTTGTGCGCCGCTGGGAAGCTGTGCGTGGCGGATGCAGTTGCTGGCCAGTTCCTCGAGCGCGAAGTCGATGCCGTGGACCGCTTGCGGGTCGACGCCGTGGAGCGCGAGCCAGGCGCGCAGCTCGGCCGCCAGCGCCGACAGCGCGCGCAGATCAGCCGTCAAGCGCTGCTCGAACGTGCTGCGCATCGCTCGCCAGTCAGGGCCGCCCGCCGGCCAGGATCGCGCGCGCCTGGTCCAGGTCCTGCGCCACGGGGATCAACTCGTCGATGGCGCTGTGCTGCAGCGCGGTCGAGATCACTGGGCCGCGCGCTACGAGCACCATGCGCTGCCCCGTGCGTTCGAGCGCTTTGGCGGCGAGCAGCAGCATGCGCACGCCCATCGAGCTGAGGAACTCGAGCGCGCTCAGGTCGACCACGGCGTCCTTGCGGCGCGCGACGACCGCGGCGTTGAACTTCACTTCGATTGCATCGACGCCGGCGGTGTCCAACCGGCCGTCGAGCGCGACATGGACTTGGGTCGGGGGAGCTTCGAGCACGCGCAGGTTCATCCCGTGAGCCTACTGGCTCTCACGGCCCCATCGAGACCGTCAGCATCGAGAAGTCGTCCTCGAAGACTCCGCGCTTTGCGCGACCTTGAAGTGCTCTTTGCACGTCGCTCGGACTCGAGCGCGGCGTCTCGAGCAGGCCGCGTTCGAACTCGTCGAGCGAGAACACGCTCTCGTCGCTCGAAGTGAATTCGAACACGCCGTCGCTGAGCACCCACAGGCGCGCGCCGGCGCGGATTTCAGCCTGCGCCTGCGTGAAGCGCCGCCCCTCGCTCACTCCGATCGGCGGGCTCTTCGTCGCCAGTCGTGTCGAGCGCGCGCCCTCGAGCAACAGCGCGGGCGGGTGGCCGGCCGAGGCGAAGCTCAGTCGCCGCGTGCGCGGCTCGAGCACGCCGTACCACATCGTCAGGTACATCCCGCCGTGGCGCTCCATCGCGAAGTGCTGATTGAGCGCGGAGAGCACCTGCGCGGGCGCAGCGAAGTCGGTGTGGGGCAGCGTCTGTCCGCGCAAGGCGTTGAAGACCGAGGCCGAGTGCATCGCCGGGCCGGCTCCGTGCCCACACACGTCGAGCACGTACAGCGCCAGGCGCGCGTCGTCGATCCAGTGGTAGCCGAGCAGGTCGCCGCCGAGCGCCGCGCAGGGCTGGAAAGCCCACTCGATGCGCACATCGGCGCGCGCGAGCGGCGCGGGGATCAGCGCGGCCACGTACTCGCGCGCCTTGCGCAGATCCTGCGCGAGTTCCACCTCGCGCGCAGCCTCCGCCGTGGTGCACACGTCGTGGCGCAGCAAGTGGTCGCCGATCTGCAGCAGCGCGCCGGGCTTGAGCACGGTGCTGTCCTGGACGCGCACGCCGTCGACGAAGGTGCCGTTGGTCGAGCCGTTGTCGGTCACCAGTGCACGCTGCTCGGCGAGGCTCACGCGGCAGTGCAGGCGCGAGACCGAGCGGTCGACCAGGCGCACATCGCAGGTGGGATCGCGGCCGATCGACAGCTCGCGCCCGAGCACGAAGCGCTCGCCCGCGCTCGCGCCTTCGACCACCACGAGCACGTGGGTCCACTCGACCTCTCGCTCGCTCGAAAGCGGCAGAGAGGTGATCGTGCGGTCGGTGGAGTCGTGTTCGCTCATGGGAAGGGCCGAGGTGTCAGGATAGCGGGGCGCGCGCGGATCCCCGGTCTCCAAGCGCCGGCCCGCGCTCGCGCGAGAAGTCCGCGCTTTCGCGCAACCCGGCGACGGCGCCGCGGCAAGTCCCCTCGCGCGGCGTCGCCCAGGTCCGCCGCCTGCGCCACCTCGAGTTCACCCTTGCGTTCCAACCGATCCGAGTCCGACGGCCGAGAGTCGCGCGATGCCGACGCGGCGCGCGAGACCTTCTGCCAATTTCGGCGCACGCGTGAGCCGCAGGCGCTGGCGCAGGTGTTCGACCTCGTGGCCCAGGAACTGCTGCTCGTGGCCCACCACTTGGGACGCCGCGGGGTCTCGCCGGAGGACCTGGTTCAGGAGACCTTCCTCGACGCGATCCGAGCGGCGGACAGCTACGACCCGAGCCGGCCCTTGCTCCCTTGGATGTGCGGGATCCTGGTCAACGTCGCGCGACGCGAGCGCCGCGCCCGGGAGCGCGAGTTCGAGGGCTGGCGCTTCGATGCGCCGCCCAGCGAGGACCCCGCGGAGCTGGCCGATGCGCGCGAGTTCGCCGCTGCGCTGCGCGAGGCGATCGCCGAGTTCCCTTCGCCCCAGCGCGACGTGCTGACTCTGCGCCTGGTCCACGGACTCACGCCGACGCAGATCGCGCACGCACTCGGCCACCCGGCCGGGAGCGTGAAGAGCTGGATCCACCGCGGCGTCGAGCGGCTGCGCCACGCGCTGCCTCCGGCGTTCGCCGCGGCGCTCGCGAGCTACGCGGCTTCGGCGCCGAGCCTCGCCGACCAACGCGCGCGCCTGCTCGAGCGCGCGGCGGAGCTGCTCGAGCCGGCCGCGCCGAGCTCGTCGCCGGACTCCTCCACCGCGTCGACGTCGACGTCGGCGCTGCGCAGCGCGGGGCTGTGGAGCGCGCTGGCGCTCACGCTCGTGTCGTGCTGGCTCGCGTGGTTCGCGTGGTCGAGCTCCGAACCCGACTCCGGCGCGGCCTCGAGCGCAGCGAGCGCCGCTGCGGACGAGCTTCGCGACGCGCGCGAGAGCCCGCAGCGCAGCGCTGCACGTGTCGCGCCCGATCCGCGCGAGTCGCCCGCGGACGGCGCGCTCCAGATCACTGCGCACTTCGCCTCGGACGGCGCGCCCGCAACGCTCGCGCTGCGCCTGACGCCGCGCTGGGGCGCCGATCCGAGCTTTCGCGAACTGCAGTTGCGCACCGACGCGAACGGCGCGGCGCGTGTCGAAGGGCTCGAACACGGCGAGTGGGAGCTGCGCGCCGAGCGCTGTGCGCCGCACGTCTTCGCGCTCGGTCCGCAGGGCGCGCGCGTGTCGCTCTCCGTGCCCGCCGGAGTGCTGGTGCGCGGACGCGCGGTCGACGAGCACGGCGCCGCGGTCGGCGGAGCGCGCGTCTGGCTCAGCACCGCCGAGTCGTTGAACGACGGGCAGTACGTGTCCGAGAGCGCCGCGGACGGGAGCTTCGAGCTGCGCGATGTCCCCGCGCAGTGCGCCATCGCGCTGCACGCCGCCGGCTTCGCACCGAGCACGATGATCCTCGCTTCGAACCTCGGCGGCGACGGTGCATCGTTCACTTTGAGTCGCGCGCGGCGCGAAGTGCGCGGGCGCGTCCTGTCGCAGGCCGGCGCGCCGCTCGCCGGAGCGCGCGTGCTCGTCGGTCCGCTGGTCGAGGCGGGCGCCCTGGTGAGCTTGCAGGCCGGGCACACGCTCTTCGCGCCGCTCGAGCTGCGCTGCGACGAGCGCGGCGAGTTCGTCGGCGAATGGCTGGCGCCGCCCTGGTCCGCGCCGCTGCGGGCGCGCGCCGCCGGATTCGCGGCCGTGGAGCTGTCGGTCGACGGCGATGAGCCGCTGCGCGTCGAACTTCCCGCCGGTGCGGTCTGGCGCGGGAATCTCCGCTCGCCTGCGCTCGCCGCGGGCAGCGTGACGTTGAAGGCCGACTCCGTGGCTGCGCATCCCCAGCAGCTCGACTGGCTCTCACCGCGCTGGCTGGGGCCGCGCGGCAGCGAGTTCGAGCTCGCGGGCATCGGCCGCGGTGCGCAGGTGTTGATGGCCATCGACAGCGCCCAGCGCACCTGCTCGACCCTCGCGTCGCCTGCGACCGAGGGCGTGCACGCTTGGTCGCCGGAGTGCGGCGGCCCGGCGCCGCTGCGGGGCGTCGTGCGGCGCGCGGACGGCGTGGTGTTCGAAGGTGCGCATATCGAGGCGCTGCGACTGGGCGCGCCGGCGCTGAAGACCGTCAGCGACGCCGCGGGTGAGTTCGTCTTCGAGGACCTCGGCGCGGCCGGCGCGACGCTGATCACGCGCAGCGCTCCCGGCGGCTGCGTCATCGACCGGCGCGCCGGCGTGCACGGCGGCGGCGAACCGCTCGAGCTCCGCATTCCGATCGAACGCGCGCCGACGGCGTTCGTCGTTCTGAGCGCGCGCGACAGCGCCGGGCGCGAACTCGGCGAGGTCTACGTGTTTTCGCACGGCCGCCCGATTCCCGCCGCCATCGAGCGCCTGTCGGACGGCGCGCGCCGCGTCGGTCCGTTCCCCGCCGGCGTGCACCACCTGGTGGTGCAGGGCGAAGGCGACGAGGTCCTGCACCTGGGGCCGTTCGAGCTCGAGCCCTTCGCCGAACTCGCGCTGGGCGAGCACACCTCGCAGCCGCCGGGCCAGGTGGAGGTGCAGGTCACGGGCCTCTCGCCGACGGATCGCGGCTCCGTCAGCGCGCTGCTCGTCGCGCGCGACAGCGGTTGCATGATCACCCTCTTCAAGCTGCGCGACGGCCGCGGAACCTGCATGCCCAGCGCGCCCGGCGACTGGCTGCTGCGTCTGATGCTCCCGCACTCGGGAGTCTTCGAGGCGCCAGCGCCGATCGTCTCCGGCGCGCGGACGCGCGTTGAACTCGCCGCGCCGACGGGCGTGCCGGTGACGTTCGCGGTCCGCGATGGAGCCTTCGACGAAGCGCTGGCGCTGCGCGGGCGGATCGAGCAGTTGGACAGCGGCGCGGTGTTCCCGACCACGCCGACGATGCGCCGCTCGTCGAACGATGGTCTGCGGCGCGTGACGCGCAACCTCGCGCCGGGGCGCTATCGCCTCGAGCTGAGCGACGGTTTCGCGCTGAGCGGCAGCGCTGTCTTCGCCGTCGCTGCTGGGCCCGAGCCGTTGGAGATCGAACTCGAGCTGCGTTGACGCGGGCGGCGCGCCTCAGCGCGTCCTTCACACCGCATTCAATGGGCGTGTCGGCCAGAGCACCGACACGCGCCGCGGCGTTTGGCCGCGCTGAGGCGTTTGTTTCGTCGCTACGACTTCGAGGAGAGTCCTCGCGCCACGCCAGGACTCTCCTCGACGTAGTAGCTCAGGCCTCGCCCAGCGCGATGCGCGCGATCTGACGGTGCTCGGCGCCCGCGGTGTGCAGCACGCTCTTCTGCAGCGAGAGCGCGTCGACGCGGAACGCGGGCCCCGCGAGCGGCACGGGTTCGAAGTCCAGGCGCGTCGGGCTCGGAAAGCGGCACAGCGTGAGGTGCGGGTGCAGCGGGCCGGGTTTGGCGCGCTGCGCCGCGAGTCGCGAGACGAGCCGTCGACGCAACTCGACGAGTTCGCGCGGCGCGTCGGTCGCGGCGGCGATCAGGCGCGCCAAGCCCTGCTCGGGGAGCGCTTCGAGCGCGTTCACCTTCAACTCGAACGGCGCCACGCTGGCCGCCGCGCGCTCGGCCGACTCGACGGTTGCTGTCAGGTCGCGTTCGTCGACGTCGCCCAGGAACAGCACGGTCATGTGCACCTGATCGAGCGGCGTCGGACGGTGCTGCGGCAGCTCGAGTCGGGCCAGCTGCTCGAGCAACTCGCGCGCGACGGCCGCGGGCGGGTAGAGGGCCAGGAACAGTCGCAGCATGGTGCTCGCGCGCGCGTCGCGTCGCGATTGTGCCGGCGGCGCGCCGCGAGTTACATCGCCCAGCCGGGCAAACAGAACTTCTGCGGCGCCTCCTCGAAGGCCTCGCGGTGCTGCTGGTTCTCGAAGAAGTAGGTCACTCCCTCGTGCAGCGCGCGCGGCGAGTCGGCCACGGGCCGGAAGCGCTGGCGGCTGATCGGATCGGTGAGCAGGCCGCAGTACAGCAGCGGGTCGGAACGGAAGCGCTCGCGTTCCCAGGCGTCGGCGAAGAAGAAGGCCTCCCAGTTGAGGCGCACGCAGTGCTCGGCGTCGATCTGCGCGGGCCGGCGTTCGTCGAAGTAGTCGTTGAACGACAGGCCGCACGAGCGCACGAAGGTCGGGACGTCCTGCACGAAGACGTCGGGGCAGGGCACTCAGCAAAAGCCGATCGGCCGGCCGTTGACGTACACCGGCGGCACTTTGCGACTGAGCTTGTTGCCGCGGCGGATGGCGCAGGTGGAGTTCAGCGAGACCTGTCCGTCGAGGTAGCGCACGAAGGGGTGCGCCGCTTCCGGCCCCAGCACGTAGAACTTGCCGTCGTCGACGAGCGGTCGCGGCGGTCGGCAGAAGGGCGCGTCCTCGAGCTCGCCGGGGCTCTGCGCGCGCGCGGCCTCGCTCGGAGGCGAAGGCGCAGCGCGCTCGTCGAGCGCGGCGCTGCGGAGTTCGACGGGCTCGACGCGAGCGACGGGCTCGACGGATTCGATGGGGCTCGCGCAGCTCCACAGCACACACGAAAGTGCTGCGAGCAGCCCGGCGGAGTGGGCGGCGTTCATGGGGGACCTCGGTGCGCGCGCACCTACGCGAGCGCTCGAGGCCGTGTTGGCGTCATGTGAGGACAAGCGCACACCGACGCAGCGCGCGCGAGTAGGCTCTCGCGCCTCAAATGGGCGGCTTCTTCGAACCGGGCGAGTTCGACTTCACGCGCGCGCTCGAGGCGAGCTTTCCGCAACTGCGCGACGAAGTGAGTGCGCTCGGCGAAGAGCACTTCGAGCCGGCGCCCGACTCGCTGACCACCGTCTCGGGTCGGTACGACGAGAACGGCTGGCTGTGGCTGGGTCTGTTCGGCTCCGGCCGGCGCCTACAAGAGAATCGCGCGCTCCTGCCGCACACCGCGCGCGCCTGTGAAGCGATTCCCGGCCTCGTGAACG
The DNA here is from genome assembly GCA_011525785.1 of Planctomycetaceae bacterium. Lineage (GTDB taxonomy): Bacteria > Planctomycetota > UBA1135 > UBA1135 > WYBT01. The sequence continues at coordinate 56,428 of WYBT01000002.1, read as the reverse complement.
CCGGCCTGTCGCTGTTCCGCCCCGGCACGCACCTCTACCCGCACTGCGGCGAGCTGCGCGGCGTGCTGCGTTGCCACCTGGGGCTGATCGTGCCGCCGGGTGACGTCGCGCTGCGCATCGGGACAGAGCAGCGCGCGTGGCGCGAAGGGCGTTGCCTGGTGTTCGACGATCGCTTCGAACACGAGGCCTGGAACCACGCCGACAGCGCGCGCGTGGTGTTGATCGCGACCTTTGCGAGCGAGCGCGCGAGCGCCTGAAATGGGCGCCTGAGACGAACGCCCGGACGAACGCCCGTGACGAGCGGCGCCCGCGCCCGGCTCACTCCCAGGTCGAGTCGCCCTCGCTCGCAGCCGCCGTGAGCTGCGCGGCGCGCTGTCCAGCGGCGCTGTTCGAGCTCTTCGAGCGCGACGCGGCCCGCGCAGGGAGCGCCGACGCGGCCGACGGCGGCGAACCCGCCGATGCGCGGCCACCGGCGGGCGCGCCCGAGAGCTTGAAGCGCCCGACCAGCTGCGCGAGCCGGCCGGCTTCGCTTGCCATCGCCCGCGAGGCGTCCGTGAGCTCGCCCGTGCGCGCCGAGTTCTCCTGGACCACCGCGTCCATCTGGGTCACGGCGGAGTTGATCTGCTGGATGCCCGACGACTGTTCGCGGCTCGCGCCCGCGATCTCGCGCGTCATGGCCGAGATGCGCTGCACGGACTCGAAGATCTCCGCCAACGTGGCGCCCGAGCGGTCGACCATGCCGGCGCTGGACTCGACGTTGCGCGCGGAATCGTCGATGAGCTGCTTGATCTCCTTGGCGGCGTCGGCGGAGCGCTGCGCGAGGTTGCGCACTTCGCTGGCGACCACCGCGAAGCCACGGCCCTGTTCGCCGGCGCGCGCGGCCTCGACCGCGGCGTTGAGCGCGAGCAGGTTGGTCTGGAAGGCGATGTCGTCGATGATCGAGACGATCGCGCTGATGCGTTTGGAGGACTGCGTCAGCGTGCGCATGGCCTCCGCCGCGCCGACCACCACCTGCTGGCCGCCTTCTGCGCTCGAGCGCGTGGCGGTCACGATGCGGTCGACGTTCTCGATGTTCGAGGTGGTGTTCTGGACGGTGCTGGTGAGCTCCTCCAGGCTCGCCGCCGAACTCTCCAGCGCGCCGGCCTGACTCTGCGCGCCGTTCGCGATGGCTTCGCTGCTCGAGCTCACCGAACGCGCCTCGCGCTCCACCTGCTCGGCCGCTGCGCGCACATCGCGCAGGATCGCCTCGAGGTTGTCGATGAAGGTGTTGAGCGACTGCGCCAGCGCCGCGGGCTCGTCGCTGCCGTCGATCGTGAGGCGCCGCGTCAAGTCGCCGTCACCCTTGGCGATGTCGTCGACGCGCTGGCCCATGGCGCGCAGCGGGCCGGTGATCGAGCGCGCGATGGCGGTCGCCACCAGCGCCAGGATGATCGAGGCGCCGACCCACATCAGCAGCACCATGCGTTGCGCCGAGGCCTGCATCTGCGCCGTCTGGCTCTCGGTCGCGGCCACGAACTCTTCGATGCTCACGGAGGCGGTCTCCATGCGCTCTTCGAGGTCGGTGAAGGCCGCCATGAACTGCGGGAACTGAGCGCGGCCGGCCTCCACGTCGGCCAGCGCGATCTCGATGGTCTGCTCGGCGCTCTCGACGTAGGCCTCCAGCGCAGGCCCGACCTCTTCGAGCGCGCGCTGCACGTCGCCGGGCAGATCGAGCGCGTGGTTCTCCGCCACCGCACCGCGCAAGGTCTCCGCGTGCTCGACGATCGCGTTGCGCGTCTCTTCGCGCTCGGCGTCGGTGCGCGCCAGCATGCTCGCGAGCACGTCGCCGCGGATCGCGTCGTGCATCATGTCGGCGGCCATGTGGTTGCGCAGCGCCAGGCCCGACTCGGCCAGCGTGCTGCTGGCGTCGGCGACGGTGTTCAGCTCGACGATGCCGGTCAGACCCAGCGCAGCGGCGAGCGCCAGCGCGAGACCGTTGAGGCCCAGGAGTCGAGTGCGGATGGTGAAATTGCGGAGAGTGGGCATGGGGACGCCGTCCCGGGCGGCCGGGTGATGCCGCTCGATGTGGACAGGCGCGGGAGCATCGACGTCCCCTGCGGCTGGGCTGAACTGCGCAGAGCCCGCGCGTCTCGAATATGAACAGGCCTCGGGGGGCCCGCCGGCGTTCAGTGCGCGAGCGCGGCCGCTGGCAGCGGGCTGGAGGCGAAGCCCGGACCGCTCCAGCGCAACTCCAGCGCGCTCGCGCCGGCGGCGTTGAAGTACTCGATCCGCAGCGCGTGGTAGCCCGCGGCGAGACCCACCTCGCCGCGCCGGGTCTGCACGCCGTGCAGGCCGTCGTTGTCGATCAAGAGTTCGTCGCCCAGCCACACGCGCGCGCCGTCGTCGCTGGCGCACTCGAAGGCGTACACGCCGTCCGCGGGGGCCGAGAGCCAGCCGCGGAACACGAGCGCGAAGTGCTCGTCGCGCGGACGCGCGCTCAGGTCGATGGCGTGGGCGAGCGTGCTCCGCACGGGCTTGGAGTGCGGCAGGTCGACCAGGCTCTGCCAGGCGCCCTCGTGCAGGTCGAGCTCGAGGCCGCTCGCCAGCGGCCGCAGGAAGTGGGTGGCCGGTCGCAGGCTCGCGCGCGTGTAGCCGCGGAACTCGGCGCGTTCGACCAGCACGCCGGCGACCTCGCCGCGGAAGGCGCGCGCGCACAGTTTCGCGCTGGCGCGCAGTTCGAGTTCGCCCTCGGGATCACCCGCGAGCCGCGCCGACTCGCGCGTCGGCAGCGAGCCATCGAGCGTGTAGCGGATCTCGCAACCCGGTTGGTTGGCCGCGAGGCTCAGCTTCAGCGCGCCCAGGAAGGCGCGTTCGCGAGTCTGGAGTTCGACGCGCGGCGGCGCGCAATAGGCTTCGAACGAGCTGATCAGCGGCGTTGCTCGCGAGTCGTCGAGCGACAGCTCGAGTGCGTCGCACCAGGTCGGCGTGAACTCGAGGATGCGCTTGCGGCCGAGCGTCGTGCCGCGCGCGAGTTCGACGCGCGCGTTGCCGCGCAGTCCGTACAGCGTGAAGCGCTTCACGCGCTGGCCGAGCGCGATCGGCTCGCCGATCACTGCGTGGTCGACGAGCTGCGGTGCAGCGAACGCGACGCGCAACTTCGCGCTGCGCACGCCGTCCTCGGCCGCCCAGTAGGAGTGCGCGTCGCCGTCGACTGCCGCCGCGGCGCCGAACAGTGTGGCGGGTGCGCGTTCGCTGCTCGCGCTGGCCGCCATGCCGCGCGCCAGATCCGCGGCGAAGGTCGCATCGAGCGCAGCGCGCAGTTCCATCAGGCGCGCGACGTCGTTCTCGTGCACCAGGCCGCGCCGGTCGACGGGCAGGTTCAAGAGCAGGTTCGCGCCGCGGCCCACCGAGCCGTACCAGATCTCCAGCAGCCGCTCGAGCGACTTGACCTCGCCGTCCTGCTCGGCGTGGTAGTACCAGCCCGGTCGGATCGAGACGTCGCACTCGCCGCCGATCCAGTGCGTGCCGTTCTCCTCGCCCTGGTTGAGCACGGCCGTCGCCGGCGCGCCCAGCCCGGGCTCGAAGCCCGCGGGCGAGAGCATGCCCCAGCACGTTTCGCCGGCGATGCCGTGCTCGTTGCCGATCCAGCGCACGTCGGGGCCCACGTCGCTGAACATCACCGCGCCGGGCTGCAGCTCGCGCACGACGCTGCGGAAGCGCTCCCAGTCGTACACCTGCCGCTTGCCGTTGGGGCCTTCGCCGCAGGCGCCGTCCCACCACACCTCGAACACCTCGCCGTAGTTGGTGAGCACCTCGCGCAGTTGGCCGACGAAGTAGTCGTTGTAGGCCGCGCTGTCGCCGTAGCTGGGCTGGTTGCGATCCCAGGGCGAGAGGTACACGCCGAACTTCAGGCCCTGCTCGCGCAGCGCGTCGCTCAATTCGCGCAGCACGTCGCCGCGCCCGCCGCGCCACGAGCTCGAGGCCACGTCGTGCGTCGTGAGCTTCGAGGGCCACAGGCAGAAACCGTCGTGGTGCTTGGCGGTCAGGATCAGGCCCTTCATGCCCGCGGCCTTCGCGACGCGCGCCCACTGGCGACAGTCGAGCGCACTGGGCTGGAACAGCTCGGGCGACTCCGTGCCCTCACCCCACTCGCGGCCGGTGAAGGTGTTCATGTTGAAGTGCACGAAGCCGTAGTACTCGAGCTCGTGCCAGGCGAGCTGGCGCGGCGAGGGGCGCGGTTCGAGCGGGGCGGGGGCGGCCGACTGCGGCTGCTGGCGGGCGCAGGCGCTGGCCAGCGCGGCTGCGATCAGAAGGGTGCGCATGCGGCCATTGTGGAGCGCGAGCCGCGCGGGCGCACGCGCGCGAGTTCAGCGGCGCGCCAGGTGCTCGCGCAGGCCGCGCAGGTCGCAGTGTTGCGCGCCCAGCTCCGAGGCGAGCTCCCGCAAGGCGCGTTCGAGCTGCGCTTCGACGCTGCTGGCGCGATCCGCGGAGGGCGAGTCCGCGCGGGCGAACTCGGCCAGGAGCACCTGCGCTTCGAGGCGCGGCCACAGGTCCCAGGCGTCGTCCGGCTGCGAAGCGTCGAGCGCGCGCGCATGCTCGCGAGCTTGTTCGCGTTCACCGTCGAGCCAGGCGACCCGCGCGGCCAGCGCGCGCGCGACCGCCGCCATGTTCGGCGCACCAGAGTCGATCCAACGCAACGCCAGTTCGCGCGCCCTGGGGCGCGTGGCGCTCGACCAGCTCAGCGTGCGAGCCAGCGCCAGCTCCCAGGCCTGGCGCGCGAGCGGCGAAGGGTCGATCTGCTCGGGCGTGCAGGCTTCGAGCGTGCGCTGCGCCGAGCCGCACTCGCCCAGCGCGAGTTCCGCCAGCGCGAGCCGGTAGCGCCAGTACGACAGCTCCGGCGCCTCGCTGTCCTGCCCTTCGAGCTCCTGGATGCGCGGGATGAGCTGTTCGAGCGCGAGTTGCGGACGTCTGGCGCGCAGCGCCGCATCGACGAGCGAGCGCAGCACGCGCTGCGTGTGCGTGTGCTCGGCGCCCAGGCGCTCGACGAGGTCGCGCAAGGCCGGCTCGAGCAGCTCGCAGGCGCGCTCGAAGCGGCGCGACTCGAACAGCGTCTCGGCGTAGTCGACCACCATCGTGGCCAGCGCCGGACTGCCCGCGCCGTAGACCTGCTCCGCCTGCGGCAACTGCTCTTCGTAGGCCGCGAGCGCTTCGTCGAGTCGGCCCTGCGCGCGCAGCGCCCCCGCGAGGCGGTTCATCGCCGTCACGCGCCAGAAGCCCAGCGGCCCGCTGGCCTCGCGCTCGTCGTTGAGCAGCGCGCGCGCCAGCGCTTCGGCCTGCGCCGGCTGCCCCAGCCGCAGGTGCGCGTTCACGAGCGAGGTCGAGACCATCCAGTGCATGCCGCGGTCCTCGCTCGCGAGGTTCTCGAGCTGCTCGCGCGCGTCCATCAGCAGTGCGAGCGGCTCGTCGCTGGCGCCTTCGTCGAGCAGGCTGAGCGCGAGCAGCGTCTGCGCGTTGATGCGCGCGGCGGGCTCCTCGGGCGGATGGCGACTGAATACGTCGAGCGCGGTGCGCAGTTGCTCGGTACAGCGCGCATCGCCGGCGAGGCGCAGCGCAGAGCCCAGCCACACGCGCGCTTCGGCCGTGCGCGGGTCGTCGTCGCCGTGCAACTCGCGCCGCAGCGCGAGCGCGCGTTCGAGTGGCTCGATGGACTGCGCGTAGTGCTCGAGGTTGGTGTACGAAACGCCGATGCGCTCCAGCAGCCGCGCTTGGAGCTCGGGACGGTCCGCCAGCTCGGCGTCGACGCGCGCCAGCCCGCTCTGCAGCATCGCTTCGGCCGTCAGCTCGCGGCCGCCGGTCGCGTACGGATCGGAGGCGGCGAACAGCTCGACCAGGAACTTCGCGCTCTGCTCGGCTTCGGCCGCTGCGGCGCGCGCGCGACGCGATTCCTCTTGGGCGCGACCCTCGGCGCGCGAGACCTCCTCGAGCAGCGTCTCCAGGCGCGTGTTGTTCGCACGCTGCTGCAGGTACAGCGCGGTTGGCAGCACCGTGACGAGCAAGGCGCTCAGTCCGGCCGTCGCGCTCAGCGTCGGATGCCGCGCGACCCAGCGCCGCGCGCGGTACAGCGAACTGGGCGGCCGCACGCTGATGGGGCGCCCCTCGAGCACGTTGCGCAGGTCCGCGCCGAAGGCCGCCATCGAGGCGTAGCGCCGCGCGCGGTCGCGGTCGAGCGCGTGCAGGCACACCAGCTCGAGATCGCGCGGCACGCCGGGGTGGCGCGAGCGCAGCGCAGGCGGCTGGCCGTCGAGGATCGCGGCGCGCGTCTGCTGCGAGTCGGCGGCGGCGTAGGGCGGCTGCAGCGAGAGCATCTCGTACAGCGTCACGCCGAGCGCGTACACGTCGGTGCGCGCGTCGATCTCGTCCAGGCGGCCCTCGAGCTGCTCGGGGGCCATGTAGAGCACCGAGCCGAGCGCCGAGCCGCTGCGCGTCATGCGCAGCTCGTCGTCCAGACCTGCGAGTCCGAAGTCGAGCAACACCACGCGCCCCTCGGGCGTGAGTGCGATGTTCGAGGGCTTGATGTCGCGGTGCAGCACGCCGCGCGCGTGCGCGTGCTCGAGCGCATCGCACATCGCCAACGCGATGCGCACGCAGGCCTCGATCCAGGTTCCGCGGTACAGCTCGTCGAGTTCGGCGCGCGCGACGGCCTCGCCCGGTTCGATGCAGGCGAGCACCGCCGCGTGCAGGTCGGCGCCGAGCAGGCCCTCGGGCGCGAGGCCGCGCACTTGCTCGAGCGCTTCGGCCACGCTCGCGCCGCGGATCATCTCCATCGCGAAGTAGGGCGTGCCGCGCGCTTCGCCGACGGTGTGGATCGCGACCACGCCGGGGTGCGAGAGGCGCGCGACAGCTTCGGTTTCGCGCCGGAAGCGCTCGCGCGAGTGCTCGAAGTACAGGTGCTCGGGCCGGATCAGCTTGAGCGCGACGCGCCGGCCCAGCGGCTCCTGCAGCGCTTCGAACACCACGCCCATCCCGCCGCCGCCCAGGCGTCGCAGCAGGCGAAATTCGCCCAGGCGCTCGGGGAAGGCCATGGCGGCGGCGCCTTCGGGCACGAGGTTCATCGCGCGCAGCGAGGCCAGGCGCTCGCGCAAGTCGGCGGCGTGCTCGGGATGCTCCGCGCAGACCGACTCCAGCGCGTTGTCGTGGCCTGCGGTCAGGCGCTCGAGCACCAGCGCCAGCAGCGCCTCGACGCGCTCGTCCGAGTCGTCGGGGGATTGGGACATGCGTGCGCGCGGCGCGCAGCCCATCGTAGCCCGGCGCCGTCGCGGCGATCGGCGCTGCAGGGCGCTGCTACGCTGGTCCCACGGCGCTCATTGCTCCGACGCAGCGACGCGATGCAATCCGATTCCGACGAACTCGAGCGCTTGCTCGAGCGGCACCTGGGCGATGTGCAGGCCTACGTGCGGCGCAACATGGGCGCGGACCTCGCGCGCAAGGAGGCGGCCGAGGACCTGGTGCAGTCCATCTGTCGCGAAGCGCTGCAGTCGCGCGGGCGCTTTCGCTACGAGGGCGAGGCTGCGTTTCGCCGCTGGCTGCTGCAGATCGCGCTGCACAAGCTGATCGACCGGCGGCGCTTCTACGCCTCGGAGCGGCGCGCCGACCCCGCGCGCGCGGCCGATCTGCCGTCGGAGTGGGACGTGCAGGAGCTGGCCAAGCTCGCGCGCAGCCTGGGCAGCCCCAGCGGCGAGGCCATGCTGCGCGAGGACCTCGCGCGCCTGGCGCACGCGCTCGAGCGCCTGAGCGAGAGCGACCGCACCGTGATCCGGCTGATCTACATCGACGGGCGCACGCACGCCGACGCGGCCGAGCGCATGCGCTGCACCGAAGCCCAGTCGCGGGGCCGGCTCTTCATGGCGCTGGCGCGGCTCTCGACGCACCTTCGCGCGCCCAAGGGCTGAGCTGGCGACCCCGCCAGCAGCTCAGCGCGGCCGCGACAAGTTTTCGCGGATTGGCCTCCGACGCCGTCGCCGCCGCTCCGCTCAAGGAGAGCGCTCTGCGCTGCAGGGCGTCCCTTCGACCCCCGGGCCTCGCCGCCCGTCCCCGTCTCCCCAAGTCTCTCTCCATGCGCACCCCTCGACTCTCCGTCCTGGCCGCGGCCCTGACCCTCGCGCTCCCCGCGGCGGCCCAGACGACCTTCCAGAGCTATCCCGCGCCCGGCGGCTTCTTCACGCTCACCGACGTCTCGGCCGACGCCTCGGCCATGGTCGGCTTCGGCGGCTCGGGGCAGTACCTGTGGACCAGCGCCAACCCGACCTTCACCTTGATCTCGAGCGAGATCGCGGCCTGCGAGGTCAGCAACGGCGGCACGTTCGTGGCGGCGACCCTGCCCGATCCGAGCAACGGCAACCTCGAGACCGCGGCGCGCTGGAGCGCCTCGAGCGGCCAGTGGACCTTCCTGCCCGGCCTGGGCGGCACGAGCGGCAGCTCACTCTCGAGCGTCTACGACATGAGCGCCGACGGCTCGGTGATCGTCGGTCTCGCCTGGATCACGCCCAACATCGCGCACGCCTTCCGCTGGGACGCCGTCAACGGCACGGTGGACCTGGGTTCGGTGGGCGGTTCGGCCACGAGCTCGCGCCCCAACTGCCTGTCGGCTGACGGCAGTGTCGCGGCCGGTTGGGACGCGGACGCCATCACTGGCGCGTGGCGCGCGTCGCGCTGGAGCGGCGGCGTTCAGAGCCTGCTCGGCAGCCTCGATCCGAGCGATCCGATCAACGGCTGGAGCGAGGCCTGGGCCATCTCGGGCGACGGCCAGTTCATCGCCGGCGGCTCGCCCTCGGGCCTGTCCACGCCTTCGGGCTGGAACCTCGAGCACCTGTTCCGCTGGGACGCTGTCAACGGCCTGGTCGACCGCGGCACCACCAACCTCGATCCGTTCGGCTGGGGCAGCCACCTCACCATCCCGACCGGCGTCAGCGACGACGGCAACGTGATCGTCGGCCAGGCCGGCATCCCGGGCTTCTTCGGCCCGGGCATGAAGCCCTTCATCGCGCGCGAAGGCAGCCCGATGACGCTGCTCGCCGACGATCTGATCGCGCTGGGCGTGCCCGAGGCTTCGACCTGGACGCTCTCGAGCGTCGAGGGCCTCTCGGGCGACGGCCGCGTGCTCGCCGGCACGGCCTTCGATCCGAGCTTCGCGTCGTACGTCTACCGCGTCGAGTTCCAGCCCGTCTCGTCGACCTACTGCACGGCCAAGGTCAACTCGGCCGGCTGCACGCCGTCGATCGGCGCCAGCGGCGTCGCCAGCGTGAGCTCGCTCGCGCCGTTCCAGGTCAGCGCGACGCAAGTGCTCAACACCAAGAACGGGCTCCTGTACTTCGGCTTCTCGCCGGCCGCGCTGCCGTTCCAGGGCGGCACGCGCTGCGTGGGCTTCCCCTCGATCCGCACCGCGCAGCAGAACTCGGGCGGCTCGCCCAGCGGCAACGACTGCACGGGCGCGTACTCGTTCGACTTCAACGCGCTGATCCAGAGCGGGGCGATCCCCGCGCTGTCGGTGGGCGCCAAGGTCTACGCGCAGTACTGGTCGCGCGATCCGCAGTCGCCGAGCACCACCGGCCTGACCGACGGCGCCAGCTTCACCATTTTCCCCTGAGCGTCGCTCCGCCTTCTCGAGCGCCCGGTCGCCTCACGCGGCCGGGCGCTTTCGTCCAGCCCGATTCCTGTCCGCGCACCGAGAGACTCGCCCGCCCATGAACAACGCCATCGCCCTCGTGTGTGTCCTCGCGCTGGGTGCGAACGCCGCAGCTCAGTCGACGACGCTCGTCAGCAGCGCCACGAGCGGCGCGGCGGGCAATCAATACAGCGAGGCGCCTGCGCTCTCGCGCGACGGTTCGCGCGTGGCCTTCCAGAGCGAGGCCTCCGACCTGGTGAGCGGCGACACGAACAACGCCGCGGACATCTTCATCCGCGACCTCGTGCTCGCGAACACATCGCGCGTCAGCGTCTCGAGCATCGGCGAGCAGTCCAACGGCTACAGCGCCTCGCCCGCGCTCAGCGCCGACGGCAGCCGGGTCGTGTTCCTCAGCGGTGCGACCAACCTCGTCGCGGGCGACACCAACGGGCAGATCGACGTGTTCTTGCGCGACACGCTCGCCGGAACCACGCGCCGCGTGAGCGTCAGCAGCCTCGGCGCGCAGTCCAACGGCGTCAGCTTCGCGCCCGTGATCTCGGCGGACGGTCGTTTCGTCGCGTTCCACAGCTCCGCGACGAATCTCGTGGCGGGGGACACCAACGGCCTGTGGGACGTGTACGTCCACGAAGTGGCGAGCGGCGTGACCACGCGCGCGGTGGCTTCGCTCAGCGGCGGACAACCCAACGGGCACTGCGCGGCGCCGTCGCTGTCGGGCGACGGACGGCTGCTCGCCTTCCACAGCAACGCGACCAACCTGATCGATCAGGACCTCAACGGCTCGTGGGATGTGTTCGTGCGCGACCTGTCGAGCGGCGTGACCACGCGCGCGAGCGTCTCGAGCGGCGGCGCAGCAGGCAACGGCAACTGCGCTGACGCGGTGCTGTCCGAGGACGGGCGCTGGGTCGTGTTCCAGAGCGCGGCGACCAACCTGGTCGCGGGCGACGCCAACGGCTTCGACGACGTGTTCCTGCGCGACCTCGTGAGCGGGGTCACGCGGCGCGTGAGCGTCGCTTCGAACGGCGCAGACAGCGACGGGGCGAGCCGCAGGGCGCGCCTGTCCGCCGACGCGCGCTTCGTCGCCTTCGAGACGCTGGCGAGCAATCTCGACGCCGGCGACACCAACCCCGAGTGGGACGTGGTCGTGTTCGATGCGCTCAGCGGCGTCACGCGCGCGGCCAGCGTCGACGGCGCCGGGGCCTTCGGCGACAACGCCAGCAACGGCGCGTCGATCAGCGGCGACGGGCGCCTGGTCGCCTTCCACAGCTACGCGAGCAATCTCGTCGCGGGCGACGCCAACAATGCGCGCGACGTGTTCCTGCGCGATCGCGGCGTCGCGGCGCCGATCGTGTACTGCACCGCCGGCACGACGGCTCTCGGCTGCGTGCCGCAGATCTCGGGAGTGGGCGTGCCTTCGGCCAGCGCATCGTCGGGCTTCGACGTGCGCGTCGACGCGCTCGAAGGCGAGCGCACGGGACTGGTCTTCTACGGCGTCAGCGGCGCAGCGGACTTCCCTTGGGCGCCGGGCAGCTCGAGTTTTCTGTGCGTGAAGTCCCCGACGCAGCGCTTGCCGCTCCAGAGCACGGGCGGAGTCCTGGGCTCTTGTTCGGGGGCGCTGGTCTACGACTTCCTGGGCTACATGGCGGCTCATCCGGGCGCGCTGGGCCAGCCGCTGACGGCGGGCGCGAGCTTCAGGGCGCAGGCTTGGTTCCGCGACCCGCCCGCGCCGAAGTCGACCAGCCTCTCGAATGGGCTGTTGTTCGCACTGACGCCCTGAACATGCAGGTGAGCTGGCGCGCGCGCTTTGGCGCGAGCGCTCGTCGCGCCGGCTGAGGGCGCGTTGACGGCGCGAGCGCGGTGTCGCACGATCCGCGACGCAGAGCCCGACATGGGCGGTGTCGGACGCTCGCGCGCATGAGCGCTCAAGTTCCCACGGACGCGTCGCTAGTTGGCGCGCAATCAGCGAAGCCATCGGGCGGCGCGAGTTCGCGTCGCTGGCTCGAGCATTTCGCTCTGCTCGCACTGCTGCTCGCGGCGGGGACGCTGCGCGAGTCCGGCGTCGGCGCGCTCGTGCAGGCGGTGATCTGGCTGCCGACCGGCGTCGCGATCGCGGGCGTGTGGCGCCTCGGAGCGCGCGCGCTCGTCAGCGTCGCGATCGCGTCCGCCGCGCTGCGACTTCAGATCGGCTACCCGACCGAGATCGTCGTGACCGGCGCGCTAGGCGCGTGCGCCGAAGCCTGGCTGGGCGGATGGCTGCTGACGCGCCTGCGAGTCGATGGCGGCTTCGCGCGGCTGAGCGATGTGCTCGGGCTGATCGTGGTCGCGATGCTCGCGCCCATCGCCAGCATCGCGCTCTCCTGGTTGGGGCGACTGTGGCTCGACGAGCGCTTCCCGGTCGCGTTCTACTCGGGCTGGGACGGCTGGTGGCGCATGAACGCGCTGGGCGTGCTCGTGCTCGTGCCGCTCTTGAGCACGCTGGGCCGCGCGCGTCGCACGCTCGCCTCGAGGGCGCAGCGCCTGGAGGCTGCTCTGTGCGTCGCCGCGGTCGTGGCGACCGTGGCGCTGGTGATGAGCCTGCGCAAAGACGCAGTCGTCACGCTGCTCCTGCTCGACGGCGCGCTCGCGACGGCGCTGATCGCGGCGGTGCGACTGGGGCCGACAGGCGCGGCCTGGATCGCCGCCCTGGCCTCGCTGTCGATCGCGTTTCTGACCGACGAGGGCTTCGGGCCGTTCCTCTCGCTGCCCATCGAAGAGCGGCACGACGCGCTGCAGTTCTTCACCTTGGCGCTCGCCAGCATTCCGCTCGTGCTGGGCGCACTGATCGCCGAGCGCGAAGAAGCGCTGCGCCGCCGGGTGAGCAGCGAGTCCGAGCGCCGGGCGATCGAGCAGCTGCTGCCCGATGTGACTTGTCGTGTGCGCTCCGACGCGACGATCGTGGCGGCGCACGCGCCCGCGAACGCGCCGGCCGCAGCTCGCGCGCTGCAGGCGGGACGCTCGCTGGCCGAACTCGCATCCAGCCACGACGCGGGCCGGCTGCGCGCGGCGCTTCACAAGGCGTTGGCGGACGGCGCGGTGACCTCGCTGGAGGCGCACCTGTCGTTGGGCGGCGTTTCGCAGCCGAGCGAAGTGCGCTTCGTGCGCGCGGGCCCCGACGAGGCGCTGTGCCTGGTGCGCGACATCTCGGCGCGCAAACGCACGGAAGCCCTCGGCGACTGGCACGCGCGCGTGCTCGAGCTCATCGCCACGGGCCGGCCCTCGAGCGACGCACTGCGAACCCTGGTCGACGGCATCGAATCGTTCATTGCGGGCGCGACGGCTTCGCTGCTGGTGCTGGAGGGCGCGCGCTTGCGCGTCGCCATCGCCAATTCCCTGCCCGCGGCCTACAACGCCGCGCTGGACGGAGTGGAGATCGGTCCCGAGGTCGGCTCCTGCGGCACGGCGGCGTATCACGGCCGCACGGTCGTGGTCCGCGACATCCAGAGCGACCCGCTGTGGCGCGACTACCAGTTCCTCACGCAGCCGTTCGGGTTGCGCGCCTGCTGGTCGGTGCCGGTCCGCAGCGCCAGTGGTGCGGTGCTGGGCACGTTCGCGGTGTACTTCCGCGAGCCGCGGGCGCCGACGCCCGAAGAGTTGGATCTGCTCGAGCGCGCCGCCGCGCTGGCGGGCGTCGCGATCGACCGCGAGCAGCGCGAGGGCCTGCTCGCCTCGATCAACCGCAACGTCAACGAGGGGCTGTTCCGCAGCTCGCCCGCGCGCGGATTCCTGTACGTGAACGACGCGCTGGTGCGCATGCTCGGCTACGACAGCGCCGAGGAGCTGATGGCCGTTGCGCCGCCGGCGCTGCACGTCGACCCGCAGCGCCATCAACAGTTGATCGAGCGCATCGACGAGTCGAGTTCGATCTCCAGCGCGGAAGTGCCGCTGCGGCGGCGCGACGGCTCGACGCTGTGGGCCTTGGTGAGCGCGGTCGCATGGCGTGGAGCGGACGGGCGCGTGGAGTACTACGACGGCGCCGTGGTCGACGCGACGCAGCGCCGACTGCTCGAGGCGGAGCTGCGTCAGGCGCAGAAGATGGAGGCCGTCGGTCGGCTGGCGGGCGGCGTTGCGCACGACTTCAACAACCTGCTCACGGCGATCGCGGGCTACGCCGAGTCGCTGCAGCTCAACGCGCCCAGTCCTGCAGCCGTGCAGCGCGACGCGCAGCGCATCCTCGACGCCGCCGACCGCGCGGCGGCGCTGACGCGGCAGTTGCTCGCCTACAGCCGCCAGCAGGTGCTCTCGCCGCAGGTGCACGACCTGACCAGCGTCGTCGACGGACTGAGCGACATGCTGCGGCGCCTGATCGGCGAGCACATCCACTTGACGGTCGAACACGCGCAGCGCGGAGCGTTCGTGCTGGTCGACCGCGGCCAGATCGAGCAGGTGGTGCTCAACCTGGCGCTGAACGCGCGCGACGCGCTGCCCGAGGGCGGGCAGCTCACCATCCGCACGGAGCTGTGCGAGCTCGACGAGGCCTCGCTGGCGAGCCATCTCGGCCTCACCTCCGGGCCGCACGTGCGCCTGAGCGTCGCGGACGACGGCTCGGGGATGGACGAGCTCACGCGCCAGCGCGCTTTCGATCCCTTCTTCACCACCAAGGAGCAGGGCAAGGGAACGGGCCTGGGACTGTCGACCGTGTACGGCATCGTGCACCAGAGCGGCGGCGCGGTAGCGATCGAGAGCGCTCCGGGCCGCGGGACGCTGGTGTCGGTCTGGCTGCCCGTCGCGCCGCCGCCGGCCGCGCTCCCTGCGCCGAGCGCGCCCGCGCCGCAGTTCGCGGCGTCCACCGGCGGGCTGGGATTGGTGCTGGTGGCCGAGGACGAGCCCATGGTGCGCGAGATCGTCACCGGCGCCCTGCGGAGTGCGGGCTACGACGTGCTCGAGGCGCAGAACGGCGAGCAGGCCTTCGAGCTGGCGCGCGCGCGGCTGGGCGAACTCGAACTGCTGATCAGCGATCGCATCATGCCGCGCTTGGGCGGCGACGCCCTCGCTGAGCGGCTGCAAGCGCTGCGCCCGGATCTGCCGGTGCTGTTGATGTCGGGCTACGCCGGTGGCGTCGCGTCGGGTGACGGCGGTGTCTCGACCGCGGTGCTCGACAAGCCCTTCACGCGCGGCGAACTGCTCGAGCGCGTGTCCCAGTTGCTGCGCGCGCGCTCGGCAGTGGAGCAGCCTTTCGCATGAACGCACTTTCTCGGATCGGACTAGCACTGGGTTTGGTGGTGATCGGCGGCTGCGCCGCGCGGCCGCGCGAGCCCCAGACTCTCGACGCGTGGATTCAAAGCGCTGCTGCCCCGCTCTCGGCGGGACCGCTGCGCCTGGGGGCGCTCGACGAGGCCTTCCGCCGAGCGCAGGTTGTGGGCTTGGGCGAGGCCACGCACGGCCAGCACGAAGCGTTCGAGCTCAAGCGCCGACTGACCCTGCACTTGGTCCGCGAGCACGGCTTTCGTTGCGTCGCCTACGAGGCCAGCGCCGCGAGCGTCGAGCCCTGCGACGCGTACATCAGCGGGCTCAGCGCGGACCGCAAAGCGGCCCTCGACGCGCTGGGCATGTTGATCTGGCAAGTCGAGGAAAACGGGGCCTTGCTCGACGAGCTGCGCGAGTGGAACCAGCGCGCGGGAGCGGGCGAGCGCGTGCGCTTCATCGGCTGCGACGTGCAGGACGGCGAGGCCGTAGTCCGCAGCTTCGGCGCGCTGCTGCGCCGCGCCGCCCCCGAGCGGGCCGAGGAGCTCGAGCGCGCGGTGCGCGAGCTGGTCGAACGCGGAGAGCGCGCGATCCAGCTCCTGTTCACCGGTCAGCGCGAGGAATTCGACGCGCTGCAAGCGGACGCAGCGCGCGTGGCGGAGCAGATCGACGCGCTGGCGGCGAGCACGGCGGAGCGCGAGCAGGCTGCCGAGCTGCTCCTGCGGCGGCGCGAGCTCATTGCGGTGATCACGATGTACGCCACGTCCGGCGGGCGCGACCGCGCCATGGCCGAGTTGCTGCTGGCCCAGTTGCGCGGCGGACCGTCGCCCGAGCGCTGCGTCGTATGGGCGCACAACGCTCACGTGCAGTGCGGCCCGCTGGGCTATATCCAGAGCGAGGAGCTGGCGATGGGTGGACACCTCGCGGCCGCGCTTGGCGAGCGCTACTACGCCGTGGGCTTCGCCTTCGGCGAGGGCGAGTTCCAGGCCAACGCGCAGGGCCCCGACGGACGCTGGGGCTTTCGCCGCTACCGCCTCTCACCAGCTCCCGAAGGTTCGCTCGAGCATGCGCTGGGCCGCGCGCGCGAAGGCGATTTCGCGCTCGATCTGCGCTCGGCGCCGAGCGCGCCCGCGGTGACGGCCTGGCTCGACAGCGGGCACGGCCAGCGCTGGTTCGGCGGCTATCGCGTGCCCGACGACTGCGACGAGCGCACGTCCGACGTCTCGACGCTGCACCCGACCTTCCCCAGGCGCGACTTCGATGCGCTGGTCTACATGGCGCACACGCGCGCAGCCGAGCCGCTCGATCCGGCCCGGCTGCTCCAAACTCCGACCCAAACGCGCTGAGTCGCGCCCGGATTCGGGAATCGTGCTCCGAGTCCCACGAACTTGCCGGAGTTGCTAGCGTCACGAGCCGCCGGCTGCGCGGCGTTCCACAGCGCTCCATCACAGGCGGGTTGTGGCTCGCGCCGCGCGGCGTGTGCGGAGTGTTCTCCCCCAAACCCTCACTCCGAGGAGTCCCATGACAGATCGTGCTCTGGCTGTGCTGTCGTCGGTTTCGATTCTCCTGGCGAGCGCCTTTGCAGCCCCCGCTGCGGCGCAGATGTCCTTCGGCGGCGCGCCGCCGAGTCAGTGGACGTCGTTCCAGACCCCGCTCCAAGTGCTGCAGTTGCCGCCCATCGACAATCAGGCGCAACTCGCCGCGAGCACTCCGCGCCGCGGCCAGCCGCTGCGCTACGGCGTGAATGTGCAAGTCGGGCTCAGCGCCGATGAACTCGGCGCGTGGGAAGCGCTGCCCAGCGGCGATTTGGTGTGGCGCTGCGCCATCCGCTCGCCCGGCGCGAAGTCGCTCTCGGCGGTGTTCAGCCGCTTCATCACGCCTCCCGGCGGCGAACTCTACGTGCGCTCGAACGGCGATCCGCGCACGCTCGGCGCGTACATCGACATCAACGCCAACCTCGACGGCTCGTTTGCCTTCGAACCGCTGCTGGGCGACGAACTCGTGATCGAGTACTTCGAGCCCGCGAGCGCGTCGTTCAACGCGACGCTCGAACTCGCCACGGTGATCCACGACTTCCGCGGCGTGATCGACATCCTCGCGCCGGGGCCGGTCCCCGAGCCGGCGGGCTCGTGCAACACCGACGTCGCCTGCGAGACGGTCTTCAACAACGAAGAGCGCGCGGTCGTGCGCCTGCTCTCGGGCGGCGCGCTGTGCACGGGAGCGATGCTCAACAACACCGCCAATGACGGCCGCCCGTACATGATGACGGCCTTCCACTGCGGCTCGATGAACAACGCCATCCTGTACTTCAACTACCAGCGCTCGGGCTGCAACAGCGGGACGAGCTCGCTGACCTCGACCGCCTCGGGCACGGCGCTGCGCGCGAGCAACAAGAAGCACGACTTCCGCCTCACGGAAGTCACCGGCCCGATCAACCCGGCCTTCAACCACTACATGCTCGGCTGGGATCGCAGCTCGAGCGCGCCCGCGAGCGCGGTGTGCATCCACCACCCCTCGGGCGACGTGAAGAAGATCAGCTTCGAGAACAACCAGCTCGGCTCGAACTCGACGCGTTGGATCGTGAGCCAGTGGGACGCCGCGCCCTCGGCGCCGAACAACGTCGGCGTCACCGAAGGCGGCTCGTCGGGCAGCCCGCTGATGAACCAGAGCAACGGCCGCTTCCGCGGGCAGCTGTGGGGCGGCGCGTCGTTCTGCGGCTATCCGTTCAACGACTCGTACGGCCGCTTCGACATGGCCTGGTCGGCGTGCCGCACGTTCCTGGATCCGCTCGGGACCAACCCGACCTCGATCGGCGGCCTCGATCCCTGATCGGCGGCTGACGACTCCACGCGCGGGCCGGGCTCAGCGACTGAGCTCGGCCCGCGTCGTTGTCGGAGCGCTCGGCGGGCTGGTCGTCGCGGGCTCGACGATCAGCCAGCGCGCCAGGCGCGGCTCGCCGAGGGGCAGCTCGCGGCCGTCGGCGTCGCGCACCGACAGCAGCTCCACCAGCAGCGACTTGGGCGGCTCGTGCGGCGTGGAATCGCCGGCAAAACGCGCGCGCAGGACGAAGCCGCGCTGGCGAGCTCCGTCCGCGGCGGGGGAGCGCACTTCGATGCGCTGCTCGTCGAGCGCGCGCGTCGTCGCGCCGCTGCGGTCGTCGCCGAGCACGAGCTCGTAGTCGACGCCGCGCACGGGCTCGAAGGCGCTGGCGGGGAACTCGGGCCGCACGGCGAACTCGGCGGTCAGCGCGCCACTCGGCGGCGCGTAGCCCGGCTCGCTGCGCACGACCCAGTAGCTCGCGACGAAGGCCTGCGCGTCCGCGGGCTCGGCCACGAACTTGGTCGTGACCTCGTTGAGGCCGTACGGCCAGCGCTCTTCGCGCGAGTTGTCGTGCGAGAAGGCGAAGCCCGTCTGCACGCGCTGCGCCGTGGGCTCGCGCGCGCTGGCGCACGCGAGCGTGAACCCGGCTGCGCACGCCGCGAGAAGGTTATGCGAGTTCGGGAACGCTGAACGGCGCACGGTAGTCGTCCTTCAAAAGTGCGTTCGCGTTCTCGAAGCCTTCGCCGCTTGTGAAGCGCGCGCGCTCCTGCGCGACCTCGAGCCAGCCGCCCAGCCGCAGCCGCAGCGCGTCGGGCGCGAGGCCGTGCGCCGCCAAGTGCTGCGGCAGCGAATCGAGCGCGGCCAGCGCGGGATCGACGCCGCGCACGAGCTCGCGCACATCGTCGAGCGACGCATCGCGGCCCGTGCGCCAAGCGAGGTTCGCCAGGTGGCAGGTGTTCGAGCTTTGCACCACGTCCTCGAGCGGCGCGTTGCGGCGGCTCGCGTCGCCGCTGCGGATCGCGCGCGCGAAGTTGCGCAGGTGCTCCTTGCCCGCGTCGCCGCGCCACGAGGCGACCAGCGCGCCGCTCTCGTCGTAGTAGCGGCTCTCCGCGCGCTGTCCGAGGAACCAGCCGCGCTCGAAGCGGATCACCAGCCCCGAGCCGAAGCCGCGGAACGTCGGCCCGGCCTTGATGCCCGGCGCGAGCGGCAGGTTGCGCAGCTCCAGCAGCGCGGGAAACTCGCCGTAGTCGAACACGCTCAAGCTGACGTTCGGCGTCTGGCCGTCGTCGTCCCAGAGCAAGCGCGATCCTGCGCACAGCACGCGTCGCGGCAGACCGACGCCCGTGAGCCAGCGCACGTCGTCGACCAGGTGCGCGCCGAGGTTTCCGATCTCGCCGTTGCCGTAGGGCCACTGCCAGTGCCAGTCGTAGTGGTAGCTGCTGCGCAGCACGGGCGCGACCGGCCGCGGCCCGCAGAAGAGGTCGTGGTCGATCTCGCTCGGCACGGGCTGCGGCCCGCCGACCTTGCCGATCGGATCGCGCAGGCGGTACCACACCGCGTGCACCCAGCGCACTCGGCCGAGGTCCTGTGTCGCGCGCCATTGCGCGAAGCCGCGCAGCCCGCTGTCGCTGCGGTTCTGCGTGCCGGCCTGCGCGATGCGTCCGTAGCGCAGCGCCGCGCGCGCGAGCTGCTCGCCTTCCCACACCGAGTGTGAGACGGGCTTCTCGACGTACACGTGCTTGCCCGCCTGCAGCGCCCAAATTCCGGCCAGCGCGTGCCAGTGGTTGGGCGTGGCGACGATCACCGCATCGACGTCGGAGCGCTCGAGCACGCGGCGCAGGTCCTGTTCGGCGGCCGGCGGCGGGCCCTTGGCGCGCGTTTCGTCGAGCTCGCGCGCGAGGATGCGCTGGTCGACGTCGCACAGGGCCGTGACCCGCGCGCCCTCGACCAGCCCGAGTGCGCGGCGCAGCTCGCGACCGCGCTGGTTGAGGCCGACGATCGCGATGCGCAGCTCGTCGCTGGGCGAAAGCGATGTGAGCACAGCGGGCGCGCTGGCGCAGCTCGCCAGCAACGCGCCGGATCCAGCGAGGAAATCGCGCCTTCGCAGCGGCGAGAGAGGACTTCGAGGGCTCATGCGGACTCCTCGGCGCCGGGTTGACGTTCGCTGCTCTTGATGTGACGGGTTCGATCCAAAGGCGTGGGTGCGCCCGGGGGTGGACCCACACTAACCGCGCCGCGCGCCACCGCAATTGCGCTGCCCGTGCCGTTACGATTCGCGCGAGCATGCGCCGCTTCGCGATCGTCCTCTCGTGCCTTTCGTGCGCAAGCTGCGCCGCGCCGTCCGCGCGCTGGGAGCGTTCACCGACGCAGCGCATCGAGCTGCTCGCGCTGCGGCGCAACCCGCAGTCGGGCCTGGAGGACACCGCCGACGACCAGCACCTGTTCGGCGCGAGCTACCTGCACGCCTTTCGCGGCTCGGACGTGGCGCTCGACGTCGGAGTGCGCGCGGGCTCGTTCGAGCGCGTCTCACAACCCGACACGGAGTACGTCGAGACCCACGCCGGCGCGCGCTGGCGATTCCTCGGGGCCGCCGGACCGTTGCAGCCGTACCTGGGAGTCGGGCTGCTCTGGAACGGGCGCGGCTCGAACTCCAAGCGCTACGACGACGAGTTCGATGCCGACGACGAGGACGACGACCTGCTCGGCTGGATCCTCTCGCACTCGAGCCCCTACGCCTCGCTGGGTGTCGACTTCCTGGTCGGCCCCGTCAGCGTGGGCGGCGGCCTGCGCGCCGTGTGCGGCGACGGCGTCGACCTGTCGGCCGCGCACCCCGACGACTTCGCGCTGGACGTGTACGTGACGCTCGGCGTGGGCTTTTGACGCTGGCCGCGCTCGCGCCCGTCCGCTGCGCTCGAGCGCGAAAGTTCAGGGAATTTCAGCCGGCGGCCGCGATTGGGTGGAACCCTCGCCGACTGTCGCAGAGTCCTAGTCCAGCCCCCCCCGATCCGTCGCCGAGCGCGCGACGGCGTTCTCGGCCGTTCCCAACCCGTTTCGGAGGAGCTTGTGTCATGCGATCCACCACTCACGTGGTTGCTCGACCCTTCGTGTCGAGTCTTGCGTTGCTCGCGCTGGGCCTGGGCGCTTCGCCAGCGTACGCAGAGTCCTATTGCGACATCGCAGTCGAGGCCATCGCTGTCGCGCCCACGGCGACGCCTGGCCGCTTCACGGTCGATGTCGATGTCTCGTTCTCGGCGGCGCAACCGGTGTTCACGCAGCCGCTGCTCGTGCGCGTCTTCGTCGAGGGTGCGCCGCAGGACGAAGTGCTGCTCGACGTCGTCGGCGTGCTGAGCGACAGGTGCTGTTCGAGCGGCGCGCAGTGCGATGACGTGGCGGGCTGGAACAAGAGCTGCGAGAGCTCGTGCTCGAGCGGCAGCGGCGGGCCGCGGGAGTGCGTCTACCGGCGGCGGGCGAGCTTCGTGCTCGACGGCGTCGCGCCGCTCGCGTGGGTCAGCGCGACGGTCGATCCCGATGGGCTCCACGACGAGAGCTGCGCGCCCGGCGCGAGCAACAACACCGCTGGAGCTGCGGCGCCGCAGCTCAGCTTCGGCGACCTCGAGCTGGTGAGCCTGGAGCTGACCAGCTCGCCGCTGAGCGGCGACTTCGCCGTCGCCATCGGCGTGCGTCTCGTGCCCGGCGGCTACAGCTTGAGTGTCGCGCCGCTCGTGCGTTTGGAGTCGAGCGGCGGTTCGGTGCTGGAGTTCGAGCTCGTGCAGGGCCAGAGCATCAGTGGGAACTGCTGCAACTCCGAATCGGATTGCCCGGCGGCGGGTGGCTTCACCCGCGACTGCCACACGGGCTGTCCGGGCGGCGTCGGCGGAATAGGTCACTGCGTGTACGGCCTGATCGAGTCCTCGCACTCGCTGCCGCTCGTCCCGGGCGAGACCTTGACCGCCACGATCGACCCCGACGGGCTGTACTTCGAGACCAGCGCCGTGGGCGCAGGCAACAACTCCGTGACGGCGCTCGCGGCCGAGTCGATCGCTTCCTACTGCACGGGCAAGCTCAACTCCGCGGGCTGCGTGAGCGCGCTGTCGTACTCCGGCGCGCCCAGCGTCAGTGCGCCGGCGCCGTTCGCGATCGCCGCGCTGGATGTGCTTCCAGGGCGCAACGGGTTGCTGTTCTACGGCGCGCAGCGCGCCTCGGCCCCGTTCCTCGGCGGCGTGCTGTGCGTCGCGCAGCCCGTGCGGCGAACGCAGCTCCAGACGTCGAGCGGCGCTCCCGGCCAGCTCGATTGCTCGGGCGCATTCGCCATGGACTTCAACGCGCGCATCCAGAGCGGCGTCGACCCACTGCTCGTCGCGGGCGCGTTCGTGGCCGCGCAGCAGTGGTACCGCGACCCCGGGGACCCGGCGGGCTTCGGCACGAGCCTCAGCAACGCGCTGTGGTTCCAGATCGGACTCTGAGCGCGCTGGCCCCGAGTCGGGGCGTGCGGGCGACCGCACGCCTCGACTCGCAGGCAGCGCGCGTGAGCCGTGCGATCGAACTCGCGACTCGAGCGCGCCGCGCAGCGCTTCACGGCAAGATCGTGAAGTCCAGGCCGTTGCTGAGGCCCCAGCCGTAGGTCGACGCGGGATCGCGCATGTAGTACTGCACGAAAACGCGCTGGCCGGCGATCAGGATCGGATTGACGCCCGAGGCGATGAACTGATTGAAGTCGAAGGCGTACTCGCCGGTGCAGGGCGGCGCGCCCGACGCCGACGCCGTCTGAGGCCAGGTCCGGCCGGGATTGCCATCCGTGGTGCAGCGCAGGCCTCCGTTCCACGGAATCGCGATTCCACGCGTGCCGTAGTGCAACGCGCCGCTCATGTGCGGCAAGACCTGCTGTGCGCCGATGATGAAGCCGCTCCCGGCGCTCGCGCTCGGCATGCCGCTCCAAGTGATGGTCGGAGTGCATCCCAGGCTGTTGGTCTTCGCCGTGCAGTAGCTCGTCGGGAGCGGAGTCGCCGGGAGCTCGTGCAGGAACACGTCGGATCCGGAGTTGGTGTCGTTCGGGACCAGGTTCGTCGCGTCGCTCCAGAACACCACGCGGGTTCCGTCCTCGGAGAGCGAGGCGCCGATCGAGCGCTTGTCTCCCTGCAGATTCAGATCAGTCACCGATGCACAGGTGACGATGCCGGTGCTCAGGTTCTTGAGCCACGCGTGATGAGGCGGGTTGGGCACGCCTGTGACGTACGTCGTCGCGAACGCCAGCATTCGGCCATCGGGCGAGAGAGCACACGCGCTTGGAGTGGCTCTGTTGATCCAGCCCTGATGGGTATTGGTCTCCAACGTCGTCTTGCCGAGCAGGCGGTCGCGCAGGAAGACGTCGGCCTCGCCATTGGCGTCGCCGGCTACGAGGTTCAGGGCTGAGCTGCGGAAGGCGACGAAGCGCCCGTCCGCGGAAACCCCGCCTGCGCGGTGGACGCCCGACCCGATCAGGCCCGTGGTGCTCACGTTGACGCGCTCGATGGCGCCGCTCTGGCGGTCGAGGAGGAACAAGTCCACATCGCCAACGACGCCGCCCGGGACCAGGTTCTGAGCGCCGGATTCGAACAGGATGAAGCGGCCGTCGGGACTGAGCGTCGGACGGTAGCTCGGACCGCCGATGGGCTCGGCGCCACCCGGGCCCAGGTTGACGCGCTCCGTCGTTCCGGCCGAACGATCGATCAGGAAGATGTCGGCCAGTCCATTGGTGTCCGATGCGACGAGGTCCGCGGCGCTGCTCGCGAACACAACGAAGCGGGCGTCGGCCGAAATGACGCCCATCGAGCCTTCGGTCGGCGATCCGCCGAGGCCGACGCTGAGCAGCTCGGTCACTCCCAGCAGGCGATCGCGCAGGTACAGCGAACTCGACGCAAGCGCGCCCGCGCCCAGGTTGTCGGCGAAGGAGTGGAACACGACGTAGCGGCCGTCGCGGGACAGCGAGGCCTTTCCGCTTCGATCGTCTCCGGCTTGCCCGCTCGCGTTCACGCTCACCAACTCCAGTGCTCCGCTGGCGAGGTCGGCGACGTAGACGTCGTCCACGCTGTTGGTGTCGGCGGCGTCGAGGTTGTTTGCGCGGCTCGTGAACGCGGCAACGCGACCGTCCGCAGAGATCACCGCATCGATGCAGTAGCCATTGGGCTGGACACCGCCAGGCGTGATGCTCACCCGTTTCGTCACGACTTGGGCCTGGACAGCGGACGCCGCGCAGGCGAGCGCGGCGGCGCAACGAACGAGCTGCAGCTTCATCGCAATCCTCACTTTGCTGCGGCGGGTGTGCGTGCTCGCCGTCAGCAAGCGTGAGATTGCGCCCGCGGCGCTGCGGGCGCGATGAGCACTGCGGCGCACGCCGTGTGCGCCTTGTGGGCGCCTCGCGTGGACTTCCGAGCGGCGCTCGCAGGCCGCGCTCTCAGGCGGCGCTCTCGGCCGCGCGCGCGCCGTCGAGCATCATTCTGGCCACCGCGTCGAGCGCGGCGCGCCAGTCGCTCGAGAGCTGCTCGCTCCAGGCCGCGCCGGCGTGCTCGGCGAGCGTGCCGATCAGCACGTCTCGCACCAGCCCGTAGTGCGCCGGCGTCGCGCCGTAGGCCACGTGCCGCGCGCCCATCGCGCGCAACGCGGGAGCGAGGCTCTCGAGCTGGTCGGCGTGCTTCACCACCAGCGCCAGCGCGGCGGCGAGGTGCTGGCGCTGCGCTGCCATGTCCTTGGGGAACAGGGCGCGCGCTGCGGGAGCGGCGGAGAACAGATTGACGTAGAACGCTTCCACGAGCGCGTCGGCGCGGGGCGCGAGGGGCTCGAAGGAGGCACGGATGCGTTGGGCTCGGTCCATGCGAGTTCCAACGGCGGCCCCGGCCGCGCATTTCGCGCCTTTCGCGGCGCGCCGGAGCTCTGCGGACCTCAGCGGCTCGCTACGTGCTTCGCGCCCTGCTCGCGCTCGAGCAGCGTGCCCACTTCCGCCTCGAGCAGGAACTGGTAGGCGAACATCTCCGGCCACAGCCGCGCCAGCGCGTGGTAGGTGTTCGCCAGGCCGCGCACGAGCGCCGAGCGCCCCGTCGATTCGAACACGATCTCGAACGGCAGCGCCGTGACGCGCTCGCGCACGATGCGGAAGGCGGCGTTCTCGACCTCGCGCCGGAAGGTGGCGCGCGTGAACAGGTGCACGTGGGTCTCGTCGAGCACTCCGCGCGGGCCGTACTCGAAGCGCCCGACGAGCAGCGAGAGGCGGTAGAACCAGATCGCGATGTTGGGCGTCGAGATCAGCAGGCGACCGTCGGGCTTGAGGTAGCGCCGCACGCTGCGCAGCAGCTCCGGACGGTGGATCACGTGCTCGATCACGTCCGAGCACACCACGTAGTCGAACACGCGCTGCTCGGGGATCTCGAGCGGCTGCTCGAGGTCGCGCTGCCAGTAGCGCTCGAGGCTGGGCGAGACGCGCTCGGGCGGTCCGACGTCGACGCCGACCACGCGCACGCCCTTCTCGCGCAGCGGCGCCGCCAGCAGGCCCTGCGAGCAACCCAGGTCGAGCACCAGCGCGCCGGGGCGGATGGCCTCGAGCACTTGCATGTGCGAACTCGAGGGATGGTGCTTGAGCGAGTAGTGGATGTCGTGGTCGACCAGGTACTCGCCGCGGCGCGTCAGGTGCAGTTGGTGCGCGCGGTAGCCCAACGCGAGCGCCAGGCTGTGCAGCAGCGGGAACTTGGCGTCGCGCGCGACCGCGAGCGCCACAGCGCTCGTGCGCACGCCCAGCGCGCGGCACTGCATCAGGATCTGCGTATCGAAGCCGCGGCCGTCCTCGTTCAAGTGGAACGGGATGCGGCGCAGCACGCGCGCGCTGATCAAGCGGAACGGCGCGGCGTAGTCGAGCACGTCCAGGTCGAGCACGAGGTTGTGGAGCGTGCGCTCGAACCCGCCGCCCGGCGCCGCGGCGCACACGAACTCCGCGCCGGCCTCGAAGGCCTGCCAGAGCTGGCCCAGGTGCTCGGGGGCGAAGCGCGCGTCGGGCTCGAGCACGCACACCGCATCGAACTCGTGGCTCAGCGCGTACTCGAAGGCCACCTTGCGCTTGCCGCCGTGGCCGCGCCCGCGCGCGTCGCGCCGCACGCGCACGTTGGGCTCGCGCGCGGCGAACTCCTCCAGCACAGGCGGTGTCGCAGCGCCCTCGTCACCCTCGAGCAGGAACGCCAGCTCGGCCGCCTGTGCGCGCAGCTCGCGCGGGATGCGCTGCGCGGCGCTCGCCAGTTCCCGGGCGCAGGCGTCGTCGCCGAGGAACACGACGAGCAATCGCGCGCGAGCGCTGGTCTGGGAGGGCGGCATCGGCGGCGGGGGCGACGCGATTATGCGAGACATCCCGGTCGGGACGCGAGCTTCGACTGGCCCCCGTCGCGCGCTCGGTCTGCGCGCCGGAGGCGCCGTAGGATGCGCGTCGAGATGCAGGCGCGCACCAGCGAAGCCGACGACGAGCGCGACGAGCAGCTGTTCGACGAGTACCTCGCGCTGGCGCTGGCGGGCGTCGCGCCCCAGCCGCGCGAGTTCCTCGCCGAGCGCGGCGGCGCTGCGGAGCACCTGCAGGCGCGCTTGGAAGAGCTCGCTCGCACCCGCGCTCGCGCGCCGCGGGCGAGCGCGGGCGAACTGCCCTTCGCGGAGCTCGGCGACTACCGGCTGATCGAGCGCATCGGCCGCGGCGGCATGGGGCAGGTGTTTCGCGCCGAACAGCGCTCGCTGCGCCGCGAGGTCGCGCTCAAGCTGCTGCGTCCCGAGCTCGCGGGTTCGAACGTCGCCGCCGAGCGCCTCAAGCGCGAGGCGCTGGCCATCGCCAGGCTGCGCCACCCCGGCATCGTGAGCGTGCACGACTACGGCGAGGCGCAGGGCGTGCGCTACCTCGCGATGGAGTACGTGCCCGGCCGCACGCTCGACGAGGCGCTCGCTGCGGGACCGGTCGCGCTGGCGCGCAAGGTGGCCTGGATTCGCGATCTGGCGCGGGCGCTCGACTACGCGCACCGCGCCGGCGTGATCCACCGCGACGTGAAGCCCTCGAACGTGCGCATCACGCCCGACGACCGCGCGCTGCTGGTCGACTTCGGGCTCGTGCGCTCGCTCGAAGAGGGCGGCGCGACCCTGACCGAGTCGTTCGCCGGGAGCCCGGCCTACGCTTCGCCCGAGCAGATCCGCTCGAGCGCGACGGTCGACGCGCGCAGCGACATCTACTCGCTGGGCGTCACGCTCTACCGCTGCCTCACCGCGCGCGCGCCCTTCGAGGGCGATTCGCTCGAGCGCGTGTTCCACCAGGTGCTGACGGCCGATCCGCTCCCGCCGCGCCGCATCGACCCGTCGATCCCGCGCGATCTCGAGCTCGTGACGCTCAAGGCGATCGAGCGCGAGCCACAGCGGCGTTACGCGAGCGCGGCGCAGTTCGCCGACGACCTCGAGGCGGTGCTGGAGCTGCGTCCGATCCGCGCGCGGCCTCCGAGCCTGTGGGAGCGCGCGCTGCGCACGGCGCGTCGACACCGCGCGAGCGCGGCAGCGACGGGCGTGGCCGTGCTGTCGCTGGCAGCCTTCGGATTGTGGACCTTCCGGCGCGTCAGCGCCGAACGCGAGCAACGCCGCGCGCAGGCCCAGGCGGCGCTCGCGTCTGCGCGCGAACGCGTGGCGAGCTACCGCGCCAGCCGCGCGCACTTCGCCGAGCTCGAGCGCGAGGTCGCGCGGCTCGAACGCGAGATCGCCTACCGCTGGCTCGCGCCACAGGAGTATTCGCTGCTCGACCAGCGCGAGCGCGAGGTCGAAGGCCTGCGGCGCGAGTGGGAGACGAGCTTCTACGCCGTGCTCGACGCCATGAGCACGGCTGAGCGCCTCGACCCCTCGATCGAAGGCGTCGACGCGCTGCGCGCCGAGCTCTACGCCGAGAAGTTCCGCGAGGCGCAGAGCGAGCTGCGCGACGGCGAGGCCGAGTTCTACCGCTCGCTGGTCGAGCGGCACGACGCGCTGGGCCAGCTCGCCGCGCAGCTCCGCGCCAGCAGCAGCGTGCGCATCCGCTCCACGCCGCCCGGCGCGCGCGTGCGACTGCACCGCTATGTCGAACTCGCCGCGCTCACTCCCGGCGGCGATCCGCGCAGCGTTCCCGTTCCGTTTCGCGGCGAGGCGAGCGTGCCCAGCCCGGGCAGCCTGTGTCTGCGCGTCACGCGCGCGTGTGGCGAGCTTCGCGTCGGCGATCTGATCGTCGAACTCGCCGGCCGGCCGATCGAAGGCGCGATCTGGATCGTCGGAGCGAGCAGCGAAGGCGAGTTGCGCGAGCTCGACCGCCTGGTCGAGGTCGACGGCCAGCCGATCCGCGACGGCTGGGACGCCGACTTCATCGCCGTCGATGTGGCCCGCGACGGCGGCGGCGCGCCGCGCGAGCGCGAGTTCGTGTTCGAGCGCGGCGACGAACGCCTGCGCCTGCGCGCCGAGTCGCTGCGCGACTTCGGAGTGCGTGCGCTGACCGCCGCAGAGCTGGGCGAGTACGGCGCGCGCGGTCCGCTGCCGTGCCGCGTGGCGCGCGACGGCGAGTGGCTCGAGCTCGAGCTGCCGCCCGCCGCGCCCGTGCGCGCCACCGCCGCGCCGCTGTGCTACAGCGCCGAGAGCGAACTCGGCCGCACGCCGCTCGCGCCGCTGGAGTTGACCTCAGGCGACTGGGTCGCGGTGCTCGAGCTCGAGGGCTTCGAGCGCGCGTTGCGCCCCTTCACCGCGACGGCCGGCGAGCACCTGCTCGAGGTCGTGCTGCAGCCGCTGGGCGCAGGCCCCGCGGAGTTCGTCGAGCTGCCCGGCGTCGGCGAGCCGGTGTGGATCTGCGAGCGCGAGGTGACCAGCGGCGAGTACCTCGAGTTCTTGAACGACAGGTCCACGGCGGCGCGCATCGCAGCTTCGCCGACCTTGATCCTGGCGCCGCGACAAGGCTCGGGCGCGAACGTCCAGCCCGCCTGGGAGCGCGACGGCGAACTGTGGCGCCTGCCCGACGGCTGGTTGCCGAGCGTGCCGGTGGTCGGCGTCTCCTGGCACGACGCGCGCGCGTACGCGCAGTGGCGCAGCGAGCGCGAGCGCGCGAGCGGAGGGCCGTGGGAGTACGCGCTGCCCGACTACGAGCAGTTCCAGCAGGCCGGACTCGCCGGCACGCGCCGCGTGTACTCGTGGGGCCCGCGCTTCCGCGCCAAGTGGTCGCGCTCGTGCTTTTCGCGCCCGCGCGCGAGCCTGGGGCCGGTGCTGCAGTTTCCGATCGACGAGTCGCCGCTGGGCGTGTTCGACCTGTGCGGCTCCGCGATGGAGTGGCTCGACGCCTGGTACGACGCGGGCCGCGGCATGCGCCGGCTGGGCGGCGGCGCGTGGGGGCAGTCGATGGCGCACGTGCTCGCCGTGTCGGGCGGACTGGGCGCTCCGCCGGAGGCCACCAGCGGCGAGACCGGCCTGCGTCTGGTCGCGCGTCGCAGCGGGGGAAGCGGGCGATGAGCGAACCTGCGCGCTTTGCTCGCGAACTCGCGGCGCAGCGTGGCGAGCTGCTGCGCTTCATCGAGCGTCGCGCAGGCGGTGCGCTGGTGCGCATGGAGAGCCCCGAGGATCTCACGCAGGACATCCTGGCGCGCGCGCTGCGAGCGGCGCAGTCCTTCG
This sequence comes from Planctomycetaceae bacterium, assembly GCA_011525785.1. Classification (GTDB taxonomy): domain Bacteria; phylum Planctomycetota; class UBA1135; order UBA1135; genus WYBT01. Next base: position 27,078 of record WYBT01000002.1, on the reverse strand, counting down.
AATGGCGCGACGACGCGGGCTTCCGCGCCTGGCTGTTCGAAGTCGCGCGCAACCACCTGCAGGATCGCCGCGCGTACTGGTCGGCGCTCAAGCGCGCGGGCACGGCGGTGTTGCGTCTGGACGGCGGCCCCGAGAGCGCCTCGTGGAGCGAGATCAGCGACCTCGCGGCGTCCGTGACCGGCCCGTCGACCTTCGCCGCGCGCCGCGAGCAGATCGCCGTCGCGGCCAAGGCGCTGGCGCTGCTCTTGCCGCGCGATCGCGCTCTGGTGGAGGGCATCATCGCGGGCCTCAGCGCGAGTGAGCATGCGGCGCAACTGGGGCTCACCACCCAGGCCGTCGAGAGCGGGCGCAAGCGGGCGCTGGAGCGGCTGCGCAAGACGTTCCGGTTGGTGCTCGGTCGCTTCGAGCAGGACGCGGGCTGAGCGGCGCGGCGGGCGGCGCTGGATTTCGCGCACTTTTCGCGGACGGGCGGCGCGGCGGGCCCGTTGTCAGCGGCGCGTCCCTCTCGAGTCCTCATCGCGACTGCCTGATGGTTCCTCCGCGCTGCGCGTAGGCGCCAGGAGGTGGCAGCGATCGAACCAAGCTCTCAGCGCAGCCGATGCGCGCACTGGCCGCGGCGTGAACGCTGCGCTGAGAGTCCGTCTCCTCCGCGCCATGCCCCGCACCACTGCCTGTCTCGTCGTCCGCACGTTCGTCTGCGTCGCCCTGGCCCTCGCTGCTCGCGCGCACGACGTCTTCCCGACGACACCGATCAAGCTTCGGCCGGGGGGCGAGGACTACATCTACGTCGCCGACCAGGGCACGTGCCCGGCCACGATCACCGTCACGAGTCCCAATCCGGGCGCCGTGAAGGTCTTCTCGGTCAACATGAACACGGGCGCGGTGAACTTCGGCAGCGGCGCGTCGGCGAGTGTTCCCAATCGCGTCGACCAGGTTTTCCTCCTGCGTGCAGACGCGAGTGTCACGACCTCGGTCCAGGTGAGCGTGCAGGTCTGCTGGGTCGGCTCGGACTTCCCCAACGCGCCGTGCAACGAGAACAACTGCAATCCGTTCGTCCCGCACATCGTCAACGTCGTCGTCGATCCCGCGGCGGCGACGAGCGGCGCGAGCTTGAACAGCGGCGTCGTCGGCGATCCGGTGCAGACCGCGCGCGGTGAGCTGTTCCTCCCGCTCGCGCCCGATCTCGACCTCGGCGGCCCGCTGGCGCTCGAGTTCCGGCGCTACTACGCCTCGCGCCTGGCGCTCGAAGGCGCCGCGAGCAGCACGCTCGGCCCCGGCTGGCTGCACAACTTCGCCTGGCGGCTCGTCTCGACCGGCAACAACGTCGAAGTCACCGATGACACCGGGCGCGTGATCCGCTTCGAGCGCCGCTACCTCGCCACGAACTGGTCGCTCGCGGTTGCAGAGGACATTCCCTATCAGCTGATCGCGTCGGGCCCGGGCTTTGCGCTCGCCGATCCGCTCACCGGTCTGCGGCGCGTGTTCGATGCGACGGGCAAGCTCACCAGCGTCAGCGACGGCAAGGGCAACACGCACACGCTCAGCTACGTAGGCAGCCTGCTCACCAGCGTCTCCGACGGACAGGGCCGCACGCTGACGTTCACGCACAACCTCGGGCGGCTCACGAACGTGAGCGACGGGACGCGCAACGTCGCCTTCGGATACGACGGTTCGAATCGCCTGTCGAGCAGCACCGACGCGGGCGGCGATACGACGACCTACGCCTACGACCCAGCGGCGCCGACGCTCGCTTTGATGACCTCCTCGACGCGGCCGATCGGCAACACGCCGTACACGCAGACCTACGACGCGAACTCGCGCGTGGCGACGCAGACCGACGCGCTCTCCAACGCGACGAGCTTCGCTTACGACACTGCGAACCACGCGACGACGCTGACTGACGCGCTGGGACAGACGCAGGTGCACGACCACGACGCCGACGGCGATCTGACGTCCTGGGAGGACGAGGGCGGTTCGAGCGTGACGCTGCAGAACGACGCGGACGGCCGGCGCACGGCGCTGACCGATCGGCTCGGGCGGACGACGTCGTGGACGGTGCACGCGCCGAGCGGGCGCATCGCGCGCGTCACCGAGGCCGACGGCGCGGTCACGAACTACAGCTACACGGCGCGCAGCTCCGGCGGCTTCACGTTCTACGACCTCACCGCGATTGCGCACGCCGATGGCAGCAGCGAGAGCTTCGGCTACGACGCGAACGGCAATCGCACGAGCTGGACCGACCGCGGCGGCGAGACGTGGAGCTTCACGCACAACGCGCGCGGCCAGGTGCTCACCGCGACGAACCCCGCGGGCGGCGTGACGAACTACACGTACAACGCGGACGGCACGCTCGCTTCGGTGAGCGTTCCGCTGAGCACCGTCACGGCGCTCGGTCCGCCCACCGCCGTCACGACCTTCGGCTACGACGCGTTGCGGCGCGTGGAGGTCGTGACGTTCCCCGACCTCACGACGCGCCACTACAGCTACGACGCGCTCGACCGCATCACCGCCATCACGGATGAAGCGGGCGCGACGACGCAGGTGAGCTACGACGACAACGGCAACGTCGCGACGCTCACCGATCCGGCCTCGAACGCCTGGACCTTCGACTACGACGCGCTCGACCGAGTCGAGGTGATCCGAGATCCGCTGCTCCACGCGACCAGCGCGGTCTACGACGAGCTCGGGCGCGTCGCGACGGTGCAGGACGCCACCGGCAAGAGCTTGCAGTTGGACTACGACCTGCGCGGCCGGCTCATCTCGGCGGCGAACTCCACGGGCCAGACCTGGAGCACGGTGCGCGACCTCGAGGGCGTGCCGAGCTCGAGCAGCGAGCCGGGCGGCGCGACGACGAGCTTCCTCAGCGACCGGATGGGGCGCATCACGGTCGCGACGCGGCCCTCGGGCGCCGCTTGGTCGCTCAGCTACAACGCCGTAGGCGGCGTCACGCGGCTCACCAACCCGCTGGGCAAGTTCGTGAACTACACGCACGACCCGCGCGGCGGCCTGAAGTCCATTGCGCTGCCGATCTCCGGCGCGAACGCCAGCTTCACGCGCAGCGAGTTGAATCAGATCACGCGCCTGACGCTGCCCGGCGCGGCGCACTGGGACAGCAGCTTCAACGCGCACGGCTTGCTGACACAGACCACCGATCCGCTCGGGCGCTCGAAGAGCTTCGACCAGGATCCGCGCAAGCGCACCACGCAGGTCACGCTGCCCGGCGCGCTGGGCACGGTGAACTACGAGTACGACGGCGCAAGCAGGCTGACGCGCCGCAACTACAGCGACGGACTCGACCTCTCGTACACGTACGACTCGAACGGCGCGGTGACCGCGACCAGCGGTGCGAGCTTCGGCTACGACGCCGCGCGCCGCATGACGAGCTGCAACGGGCTCGCGCTGACCTACGACGCCGCGCGGCGCATCGACACGATCACCTACGCTCCGGGCGAGGTCGTGCAGTACGGCTACAACGCGCGCGGCTTGAACACGTCGATCCAGGCCTGGTTCGACGGCATCACCACCTTCAGCTACGACGACGCGGGCCGCACCACGGCCATCGAGCGACCCAACGGAGTCGACACGTGGCTCGAATACAGCGAGGACGGTCAGCTCGACCGCATCCTCGAGACGCAGGGGCCGACGCGGCTGTCCCAGATCGAGCTCGAGTACGACCTCGCCGGGCGCGTGCGCCGCGCGATGCGCGACAACCCGCTGTTCGGCAAGCCGGCGGACTACGACCTGATGTTCGGGTACGACGCCGCGCAGCAGACGCTCGGCTGGAACTGGGATCCGCTGGGGCGGCTCCTGGGCGACGGGGCGAGCTTCAGCGCGACCTACGATCTCGCCTCGCGCGTCCAGTCGCTCGACGAGGGCGGCGAGCTCTACGACTTCCAGTACGACGGCTTCGACAACCTGGTGGGTTTCCAGTGGCGCGGCGACCAGTACCAGTTCGTGCGCAACTACGCCTTCGGCAACGCGCCGCCCGCGAAACTCTCAGTCAACGGTTCGCTGCGCTACAGCTTCGTCCAGCGGCCCGACGGTTCGCTCTTCTCGGCCTTCGACCACCTCGCGCAGACGGCGCGCTACTACCACTTCGACGAGCGCGGCTCGACGCTGTTCCGCACGGACGACGCCGGCGCGATCACCGATCGCTACGCCTACGACCCGCTCGGCGCGCTCGTCGACCGCGACGGCGGCGACGACAACTGGTTCCGCCACCGCGGCCGCTTCGGAACGCTCTCGGTCGGAACAGGCCGCTTCCAGCACGACGGCAAGCGCCTGTTCGACGCCTGCACGCTGCGCTACTTCGTCGCGCCTGCCTACCAACTCGCGATCTACCTCGCCGAGGTCGCCTCGTGGTTCGAGGGCGACAGCTTCACGGCCCCGCCGCGCCAGGACGCGACGGAGATCCTCGACGAAGGCTGGAAGGCCGAGCAGGGGACCGTCGCCTACAAGCTCGAGTCGAGGTTTCTGATCGAGGCGCGCTACGACTACGACTACGACGAAGGCGCCTCCGCTGCGACGGCGGCCCCGGCGCCGCCCGACGGAGTCGACGTGCCCGACACGCCGCAGGTGGCGCTCGAGGCGCGCTACATGGAGCGCGGCGTCGAGGCGATGGGGCTGGGCATAGAGACGCAGATCGTCGACGCGGCCCCCGAGAACCACCGCCGCGCGGTGGCGAAGTTCCGCGCCGCGCGCGCGCTCGTCCAACAACTGCGCCCGCGTTCGCAGCGCGAGCAATTGCGCCAGCAGATCATCGACGCCGTGGCCGCGCGCGCTGGCGTGTCCCTGGTGCTGGGCGGCGGCTTCGGCGAGCTCGGCGCGCTGATGTTGCTCAACGGACCCTCCGAAGTGCGCGGGGCGCTGCAAGACCCCGCGGCGCTGCGCTACCGGCTGAACGGCGGGACGCCTCTGTCGAACGTTCCGTTCCTCTTCGGCGCGTTCAACCTGCACGCCGCGCGCGCGCCACTGCTGACCCTGATGCGCGCCCACCTCGCGCGTGAAGAGTACTGAGAGCTGATCCCATGAAACTCCATCTCGCCTTTGCGCTCACGCTGCTGTTCGCCTCGGCCGCGACGGCGCAGGTCCGCACGCTCGACTACTCCTACGACGCGCTCGGCCGTCCGACGCGCGTCGCGTACGACAACGACACCGAGGTCGCGCTGCGCTACGACGCCACGGGCAACCCGACGCGCAAGTTCGCCGGCCTGAGCACCGGTGGAGGCGGCGGCGGTGGGGGAGGCGGCTGCTTCATCGCCACCGCCGCGTGGGGTTCAGCGCTCGATCCGCACGTCGGGACGCTGCGCGAGTTCCGCGAGCGTCGATTGCGGCCCTACGCGCTGGGTCGCGCGTTCATCGCCGCCTACGAGCAGCACTCACCGCCGCTAGCCGCGTGGATCGCCGAGCGCCCGACGGCTCGCCTCGCGGCGCGTTGGATGCTCACGCCGTTCGTGCTCGCGCTGGTGCATCCGCAGGCGAGCTGCGTGCTGATCGCGCTCGCGGCGGCGGCCTGGTGGGCGCGCCGCCGTCGAACGCGCCGCTCGCTTACGGTTGCATCGCGAAGTTGAGCCCGTCGCTGACCATGGTGGTCTTGGTCGTCGCCGGATCGCGGAACCACGACTGCATCCAGACCTGATCGCCGGCGCTGAACGGCTCGCCGAGCGCGTTCGGCGTGGCGGCCAGGAAGGCCAGGAAGTCGACGCTCATCTGTCCGTTGCACTGTCCGGCCGTGCCGCCCGAGTTCTGCAGCGCGAAACGCAGCGTCGGCGCCTTGACGCACAGGAACCCGCTCACGGTGCTCCACGGGAAGGCCACCTCGCCGCTGATGCCGTAGAAGTACAGGCCCGCGCGCTGACCCTCGACGTTGTTGGTCTGGACGACGAAGCCGCTGGACTGCGAGAGGCTCGGCGTGCCGACGCCCGCCAGTGTGGCGACGCAGCCCGAACCGCTCGTGCCGGGCGTGCAGTAGTTCGTGATGACGGCGGGCGGATCGCCGACGCGCCAGTCGTCGAAGCGCGGCTGGTTGAAGCACGACACGCCGAAACTCGTCCCCAGGTTGAGGCCCGCGCTGAGGATGCCCGACGCGCTGATGAGCTGCTCCGCGGTTCCGTCGAAGTCGTTGTCGATGGCGATGTCGACCGTGTCGCCGCCGGCCGAGAAGGAGACCGTCATGCGGCCCTGCGTCGTGGGCGTGACGAGATCGAAGAAGTAGGGGCTGGTGAGCGGCGAGCCGTTGATGCCGCGGTAGATGAACACGCGGTCGAACGTTCCGTCGGAGGTGTTGTCCTGCACCTTGACGAACACGTTGTCCGAGCTCGCGCCGACGCCCGCGACCAGCGCGACGAACATGACCTGCGCGACGGGCGCTGCGAAGAAGTCGATGCTCTGCACGGTCGTGTCGTAGCTGCGGCTCGCGCTCGCGTGGCGCACCCACTGGACGCCGCCGGCGGTCGACGCGCCGCGGTTCGAAGTGATCGCGAAGGCGCCCTGCTGGAGCAGCCAGTCGGCGCCGAGCGTGGCCGCGTCGGGACGATTGAAGTCGTCGGTCCAGGTCGAGCCGAGCAGCGCGCTCGCGCCCGGAGTGACGGGGGCAGCGCTGAGCGTGTTGAGCGCGGCGGCGGCGGGGCCGACCTTGCTGGCGTCGATCGGCGCGGCGGCCTGCGCAGCGGCGGGGGACGCGCTGCTGGCGGCGGCGAGCAGGCTCAAGCTGAACAGCGGGGCGATCAACGCATCCAAGGGACGTGCGGACATGGAGTCCTCCTGAGGGAGTCGGGGACAGACGGAGTCGAGACCGCGGGTCAGCGTAACCCGCTTTCACGCGAGCGCCGGCGGACGCGGACGCGGATAAGCTCGGATCCGTGCGCGCAGCGGAACCGCGAGGTTGCCGCGCGCGTCGAAGCGGCCTGTTCCCTGCGTCCCACAGTCCCCGCGGCTCCCAAGCCGCACCGAGATCCCCGACATGCTCCCTGCTCGAACGATTCTGCTGGCGTCGCTGTTCGTGCTCCCGCTGTCCGCACAGGCGACTCCGCCGTCGGCCCCGCTGTCGTTCTCGGGCGAGCGCGCGCCGATCCCCGGTGAGCTGGTCGTGTGCTTCGAGGCCGACGCGCTCGAGGTCGACCTCGAGCAGCGCCTGAGCGCGTGGTCGCTCGATTCGGCCGGCGTGCGCGTCGACAGCGCGCGCTCGTTGATGGAGTGGCGCCGCCGCGGCGCGAGCCGCTTCACGCACGTCGTGCTGCTCGAGTTCTCGCCCGCCAGCGTCGAGCACGAGGCCCTGCGCGCGCTGCTCAGCCGCTTCCCCGAAGTGCGCTGGGCCGCGCCGAACACCGCGCTCGAGGGCGATCCGCGCGAGCTGGTTCCCAACGACCCGCAGTACGCCGCGCAGTACCACCACCCGCTGATGCAGAACGACCTGGCGTGGAACGTCACGCTCGGCGACCCGGGCGTGGTGGTGGGCGTGACCGACGACGGCGTCGACCTCGACCACGTCGACCTCGCGCCGAACATCCGTGTCAACACCGGCGAAGTCGCTGGCAACGGTGTGGACGACGACGGCAACGGCTACATCGACGACCTGCGCGGCTGGGACTTCGTGTTCGATGGCAACGATCCCAATCCCAACGGAACCGACGACCACGGCACGCACTGCGCGGGCATCTCTGCGGCGCGCACGAACAACGGCGTCGGCGTGGCGGGCGTCGCTGGCGGCTCGCGGATCCTGCCGCTGCAGTTCTACGCCTCGGGGCAGAGCTGGACCGCCGCCAACATCGCCGAGGCCTTCGCCTACGGCGTCGACAACGGGGCCCGCATCATCACCACCAGCTACAACATGGACGGCTGGGTCGGCGATCCGACCGTGCTGGCCGCCTTCGACTACATCTACGACAACGGCTCGCTGCACTTCAATTCGGCGGGCAACGGCAACGCGCTCAATCCTCCGCGCCAGGCCTTCCACCAGAGTCTGCTGGTCGCGAGCACGGATGCGGGCGACGTGCGCAGCTCGTTCAGCAACTACGGCGACGGCGTCGATCTCGCCGCGCCGGGCTCGAGCGTGCTGTCGACGATCCTCAACGATCAGTACGGCTCGAAGTCGGGCACGAGCATGGCCTCGCCCAACGCGGCGGGCGTGGCGGCGCTGATCTGGTCGGCGCATCCGACCTGGACGCGCGATCAGGTCGCGGCCCAGATCTACGCCACCTGCGACAACATCGATGCAACGAACCCGGCCTACGTCGGCCTGCTCGGCGGCGGGCGCGTCAACTCGTTCCGCGGCGTGACCGCGACTCTGCCGGCGCCCAAGGTGAAGAGCGTCGCGGGCCTGCCGGCCGAAGGGGCCGTCGTGGTCGGCGGCGTGTCGTTCATCGAGCTGCGCTTCGATCAGATCCTCGATCCGAGCCGGGTCAACTCGGCGGGCGCCTTCGCGCTGACCTTCGCCGGCGCGGACGGCGTGTTCGGTACGGGCGATGATGCGAACCTCGCGCTCGGCTGGGACGAGTACCTGATCGGCAGCAACCGCGTGCGCTTCAACACGATCGGCTCGCTCACGGCCTCGGGCGCGTACCGCTTCAGCGCCAACGCCGCGGTGCTCGCCAATCCCTTCGCCACGGCGCTCGACGGCGACGGCAACGGCGTCGGCGGCGACTCGTGGACGCGCACCTTCTTCGCCTGCGGCATCAACGAAGTGCTGGTCGACAACGCCGAGAGCGGCGTCGACTGGAGCGTGGTCAACACCAACCTGACCGACGGGCCCTGGACGAGCGCGCCCGAGGTCCCGATCGGCGGCGGCGTGCGCAACGACCCGCCCACCGACTTCGACGGCTCGGGGCGCTGCTTCCTGACCGACAACGTCCCCGGCAACTCGGACGTCGACGGCGGCCCGACGCAGCTCATCTCGCGCGCCTTCAACCTCAGCGGGCTGAGCGATCCGTACTTGAGCTACGCGCGCTGGCTGGTGAGCGACGGCGGCGACGTGATGACGGTGGACATCTCCGGCAACAACGGCGCGAGTTGGACGCCGCTGGTCGTGCACGCCTCGGCGGCCGGCTGGCAGCTCGAGAGCTTCCGCGTGGCGGACTTCATCACGCCGGGCGCGCAGACGCGGCTGCGCTTCTCGGTCACCGACGTCGCCCCGGGCTCGATCACCGAGGCCGGCATCGACTACCTGCGCGTGCTCTCGATCGACTGCTCGAACCTGCCGGTCGGCGTGCCGTACTGCGTCGGCGCGGTCAACTCGACCGGTCAGGGCGCGCGGATCCGCGCCGTGGGCAGCGCGCAGGTCGCGCAGAACGACTTCACGCTCTTCGCCGAGCGCCTTCCCGTGGGCAAGGCCGGTCTGTTCCTGTTCGGCCCTGCGCAGGTCCAAAATCCGTTCGGCAACGGCTTCTTGTGCGCTGGCGGCGGGATCATCCGGATCGCGCCCGTGCTGCTCAGCGGCCCGGCCGGCGACGTCTCGCTCGCGCTCGACCTCACGCAGCCGCCTGCAGCGGGGCTGATGGTTCCCGGCGCGACCTCGAACTTCCAGTTCTGGTACCGCGACCCTGACGCCGGCGGGGCCAACTTCAACCTGACCAACGGGCTCGAAGTCGACTGGCAGTAGCGTCCCGCGCCCGCGCGGCGCGACTGCAGGAGTTTGCGAACGGCGGGGAAAGCTGAAACTCCCCGCCGTTTTCGTTGGGAGGGACAGGCCGTGCGCACCGCACCGCTGGGCGCCGCGCCATGGACCCCATCAACCTCTCCTTTGCTCCCCTGGGTCCCGATCTGCTCGCGCCGAAGGCTGCGCGACAGCGCCTGCTGTGTGTGGAGCGCCGCGCCGCGGCCGTACACAATGCAGTGGTGAGCGAACCCCAGCGCGACCTGGAGCTGGCCCGCGCTGCGCGCGCCGGCATTCCCCAGGCGATCGAAGCGCTCGCGCAACGGCTCGAGGTGCTGCCTGCGTGCGTGCGCGGTCAGAACGCACGCCTGGGTCGGCGCCTGACGCGCGAAGAGGAAGAGGACATCGTCCAGAACGTGGCCGTGTCGATGTGGCGCAAGCTCGAGAGCTTCGACGGCCGCGCCTCGCTGGAAGCGTGGGCCTACGGCTTCGTGTGCGTCGAGGTGCTGCGCGCCTACGAGCGCCGCGGCCGCCGCCGAACGACCGCGGACGGCGGCGAGCAGCTCGAAGAGCTGGCCGCCCCTGCGCGCGAGTCCAGCGCCGACGTCGAGCGCGTGCGCTCGGCGCTCGACACCATCAGCGACGACAGCTCCCAGATCGTCCGACTCAAGCACTTCGAGGAGCTCACCTTCGAGGAGATCGCGGCGCGCCGCGCGGAGTCGGTCAACACTGTCAAGACCCGCTACTACCGAGCCTTGGAGAGGCTCAAACGAGTGCTGCTACCTTCCCGGGAGGCACGCGCATGACCAGCAACGACGATCAGTGGCCCGCCGAGGCCCCCGACGACTTGGCGGCTGTCGAGGCCCGATTGGCCCAAATGGCCGCCGAGGCGCCGCGCGTTCTGCGCGACGCGCGACAGCAGATCGAGCCCGGTGACGCAGAGCAGGTGCGTGCGGCCTTGCGGCGCGCCGTCGGCTCCGGCGTCGCCGCTCCGCGCCGCGCCTGGCGACCGTGGTTCGCGCTCGCGGCCGCGCTGCTGGTCGCGGCGCTGGGTTGGGCGCTCTTCGACGCTGGCGGCTCGCGCGAGACGTCGTCGCGCCGCTGGCTCAGCGGCCCGGATTGGATCGAACTGGTCGACGCGCCGGGTGGCGCCGTCGCGCTGCGTCTGACGCGCGAGCTCGCTCCCGGCACGCGCTACGATCTGCGCGTGTGGGCCGGCGACCCGGCTCAACAGATCTGCGCCGAGTCGACCCAAGCCCCGCAGTGGAACCTGCCGCCCGCCGCACTCTCGGCGCTCGAGGAGCACGGAAGCCTCGAGATCCTGGTCGAACGGATCGACGACTCCGGCGCTACGCCGCCTTCGCCTGCGCGCTTGGTGCTGCGCTCGCGCTGACCGGCGGCTTGCGCGCCGCGCCTGTCGCGCAGGGCGCTGCGGTCGAAGCCGCGCGGCCGGGTCCCGTCGACGAGCTCATCGCTCGTGCGGCGCAGCTGCGCGCCACTCGCGAGGCAGGCGCGCTCGAGGTTCCCTGGGACGAGCCCGTCGAGTCCTGCGGGCGACTGCCGTTCGCGCTCGTCGACGCGTGGCTCGCCCCAGACTCGGCGCTCTCCGAGGAGACGGCCCTGGCGCTGCTCGCGGATCTGCACGCGTTCGCGCGCTCGGACGCGCGCCTTGCCGGACTGGACCTCGCGCGCGCGGACACGGAGCTGGTGTTCCGGCTCGTTCAAGCCGGTCGACGGAGCAGCGCGCGCCGCGTGCTCGAGGAAGTGCTGTCGCCGGCCTTCGCCGAGCGCCCGCACGTGCAAGCCCGCTGGCGCATCGAGTTGGCGCAGATCGCGAGGCAAGAGCGCGACTTCAACGCCACCGCCGCGCACCTCGATGCGGCGCAGGCGCTGCTCGAGTCGCCCGACAGCGCTGACGCGCGCTGGGACGCCGACACGCGCTTCTTCCTGGCCGGCGGACGCGTGCTGCTCGCGCTGCAACTGGGCGCGCCGGACCTCGCCGCGCCGCACCTCGAGGCCGCGCGCGCGGCGGCGGCCGAACTCGACGACCCCAACCTCGCGATCGACCAGAACTTCTTCGAGCTCAGCGTGGCCAACGCCATGCTGCGGCCGGCCGCGGGGCTCGAAGTCTGGCGGCGCTTCGAGCGCGAGCACTCCGGCCGCGAGTTCGCACCCTCCAAGCTCGCGCGCAATCGGCTGCGCGCGGCGCAGTCGGCGGTGGACCTCGTCGCGAGCGACGGCGCGCACGTCGAACAGGCGCGCGCGCTGCTCGACGCCGTGGGCGAACCGTCGAGCCTCCCGCGTTCCGAGGCGGCGTCCTTGGGCCAGTTGCGGGCCACGCTGGCCTTGGATCTGGGGGACGGCGCGGGCGCGCTGCGCGAGATCGAGCGCGTGCGCGAAGCGCTGGCGCAGGGCGGCGGAGCGCTGCGTGAACGCGAAGAGCAACTCGCAGCGCTGGCTTCGCGCGCCTCGCGCTCGGTCGGCGTCCCGGCCGAGGATCTCGCGCGCCTGCGCGACGAACTCGAGGGCTACTTCGCGGCCGCTCTCGACGTGTGGCGCGCGCTGCCGCCGCGTTCCGGCGGCGTCGGACCGCTGCGCTACCGCGAGCGCCGCGAGGTGCTCGGCGAGCTGATCTTCGCGCACTGTGCGCTCGCACCTGGCGAGGCCGGGCGCCGACGCGCGTTCGAGTCGGTGCTCGCCGTGCAGGCTGTGGGCTCGACCGCGCGCGAAGTCGGCGCGGGCGCCGCCAGCCTCGAGCAAGTGCAGCGCGAGTTGCTCGGTCCGCGGCGCGGCGCGCTGTTCTTCCTGCCCACGCGGCGCGAGTTGCACGTGCTGGCGCTCGACGGCGAGACGATCACGCACCACGCGCTGCAAGTCCCCAGCGCCACGCTCGACCAGGCGCGCGCGGAACTCCTGGCCTGCATCGGACGCGCGCGCGCGATGGACTCGGAGCAGCACTCGGCCGAACTCGAAGCGTCGCGCCGCGCGCTGTCGGAGTTGATCTTCGACTCCGCGCTGCTTGCGCGCATCGCGGCGTGGGAGCGCGTCGCCATCGTCGCGCCCGAGACCCTGGGCTACTTGCCGTTCGAGCTGCTGCTCGCGAACGACGGGCGCGAGCTGGGCGCGTCGCACGCGGTGAGCTACTGGCCTTCGTTCCCGCTGGCGCTGTGGATCGCGCGCGAGCGGCCGGCGCCGGCGCGGCGCGCGCTCGCCGAACTCGACGCGCGGCTGGTGGTGTGCAGCGACCCCGGCCCCGACGCCGGCTCGGCCGTCGAGCGCTTGCCGTTCGGTGCGCGCGAACGCGAGGCGTTGCTCGGCGAGGCGCGTTTTCCGGCGCTGGGCGAGCACTTGCGCGTGTCGAGCGGCGCACAGGTCACCGCGGCCGCCCTCGGCGAGGCCGCCTGCGCGGCGGACTTCCTGCACGTGCTCACGCACGCGCGTCGCGATGGCCTGGGCGAGCAGCCGCTGCGGCTGGTGCTGTGGGGCGGCGCCGAAGTGGGGCTGAGCGAGCTCGAAGCCCTGCGCTTTCCCGCGCTCACCGTGTTCACCGCCTGCGGCGCGCAGTCGGGCCAGTTGCGGCGCGGCGACGACGGGCGCCACCGGCTCAGCAGCGCGCTCGTGCTCGGCGGCGCGCGCGCGAGCGTGCTGTCCGAGCTCGACGTCGACTACGACTTCGCGCTCGAGTTCCTGGGCCGCTTCCACGGACAGCTCCTGGGCCGCGGCGCCGATGTCGACGAGGCGCTGCGTGCGGCGCGCGCGAGCTACGCGGGCGAGAGTTCGATCCGCGCGCGCTGCGAACCGTTCCTGTTCCACGCCTTTGGGCTTGCGGACTTCTCTCCGGCGCTCGCGGGCGCCGCGCAGGAACGGAGCGCGGCGCCGATCCGTCCGCTGTGGACTTGGATCGGCGCCGCGGGAGTGCTGGTGGTGCTGGCCGTGCTGGTCGTGCGCCGCCGGCGAGCGAGTTGACCGATCGCGCGCGTCAGGGACGCTGCGTCGGCTGCTGCGTCGAGCCGCCCGTGCCGGTGCCGCTGCTGCCGCCGACCGTGCCTTCGTTGATGCTGCCGCCGCCCGGGCCGGTGGGGCACGCATCGGCCTCGACGGTCAAGTGGTACGCGAGCGCCGTCGAGCCGCCGGGTGCGTACGCGTAGTAGTACGTCGCGGCCGGCCAACTCTTCACGCGTACGCCGGGCGCCGTGTCGCGCACGAAGCGCGCGCTGATGAACAGCGCGTTCGTGCTGAGGCTCAGCGGGTTGCTGGCCCAGGTCACCGGCAGGGTGAGGCTCTGCTCGCTCGAGCTGGGCGTGAGCGCCTGATAGGCGAGCACGCTGCCCGCGCCCTGCATTTCCAACGCGGGATCGCTGGCGTCGGGAAGGAACCAGCCGACGATTTCCAGGTGAGTAGCGGGCAGCGAGGCCGCGAAGGCCTCGGGCGGAACCGTGGCCGTCAGCGTGAGCGACGTGGTGCAACCTCCACCGCCCTCGACGCACAGCGTGCTGCGCGAGTTCGCAACGCGATCGATGCCCGGCGTGACGCGCGCTTCAACCGCGCTGAAGATCGTCACGCGTTGACCTGTGATCGCGTTCACGGCGATCAGGTCGACGTCCTCGTCGGAGTCCAGGTCACCCGCCGCGAGCAGGCCGTACTCGTTGCTGCCGCAACCGGCGCCGATGAGGTCGATCGCGCTGCCGAAGCTGGCGTCGAGGATCAGGCCCGAGCTGGCCGAGCCGCGCGCGAGCCGCACGTCGTCCGACGTGGCGTCGAGCAGGACCAAGTCCTCGTAGCCATCCTTGTCGTAGTCGGTCGAGACCAGCGCCGTGCCGCGGTGCGTCGTGCTCATCACGATCGACGGCCACGCTGCGGTCGCGTTGAACGCGCCCACCAGGAACGCGTTGTTGGCCGCTGACCAGGTGTGGAAGGCGAGCGCGTCGTGGCCGCTGGCGCGGTCGAGCGCCGCGAACATGCGCTTGCCCGGCGCGGGCGCGTTGTCGGGGCCGATCCACAGCTGCGTGCCGAACAGCGAGCCGTCCCAGTTGCGCACGCTGAGCCACTCGCCCATCACGATCGCGAGCTCGCGCCCGCTGCCCGCGCCGCCGAAGTCGAGGTCGATGATCTCGTCGACGTAGGGCAGCTCCGGCGCGATAGCGCTCATCCACGAGAGTTGCTGCGTCGCGCTCGACCACGAGGCGCGCAACAGCATCGCCGAGGCGGGATGCCAGCCGAGGATCTCGCGCTCGCCCGATCCTCCGCGGATGCACCACACGCGCGTCGCGCCCATCCACGAGTCGCCGAGCATGTCGACCGGCTCGAACACGCTGGTCGTGGGCGAGAGCATCAACACCGACAGTCCGTCGGGCCCGAGCGCCGCGAGCCCGTCGTGCCCGGTTCCGTCCGCGTCCCGCAGGAGCGCGATGTCGTGCGCTTCGACGCTGGCGAGCGGGTTGGCGAAGCGCGCGGGCTCCACGATGCTCGCGACGTGGCTGACGACGCCGTCGACGGAGCGCAGCGCCGCGGCGTCGGCGATGGCGTCGCCGAGGAAGCGGCCCGCAACGATCTTGCTCACGCTCGCGAGGTCGTCCTCGAACCAGGGGGTGACGAACTGCTTCTCGACGGCAATCGATTGGGCTGTGGCGAGCCCGCCGAGGGTCAAGAGTGCGGTCAGGGAGCCGGTCGTCGAAACGATCCGCCGGCGCGTGAGATGGGTCATGGTGCTTTCCTGTCGAAGTAAGGGGTTCCGCGCTTCGAGCGTTCGTGCCTGACGCGTGGAGTTCGGGGTCCGCAGGTCACTGGCGATCGTCGCTCGGTTTTGCATCCCGAGCACGTGGCCAAAGAGTTTCGGAAATCCTGTACGACCTGCGTGGGCGCCGACGAGCGCTCGGGGCGAGCGATTGCCGCTGCGCGCCGCTGCGTCGTAGCTCGCTCGTGCAGCGTCGGTCACCGCATCACTCTTCGACATGCAGTCGCACCGGCTGCGAGAGGCTGCGGCCGGCGCTCGTGAACTCGATCATCTGCGCCACCGTCGAGGTCCCGATCAGCGCGGTGTCGAAGGGCAGCTCGACTTCCGCCAGCGCGTACACGAAGCCGCTCGCATCGGTGAGACGCTGCATCGGCAGGCGCTTCACCGGCGCGACGAACAGTTGGCAGCTGCCGAAGGGCGTGGCCGCCTGCTCGACGCCGAAGAGCAGCACGGCGCGCCGCATGTGGCCCGCAGTCAGCGCGGAGAACTCGACCATCGAGCCGATCAGCGGCGCATTCATCGCGAACAGGTGCGGGCCCGAATTCCCCCAGGGGCCCGGACCACAGCCAGCGCCGAAGTCCTCCGTGTGCGCCAGCCGCAGCGGCTCGAGCGTCCACACGTCGCCCAGCGCTGCGCCGTGCTCGTCGCGGCCGCCGAACAGCAGGTACTGCGGGACGGAGAGGGTCGGCGCGCAATGCAGGCTCGCGTCAGTGCGCGGAGCGGGGCCGCTCGCGGTGGCGTGAGTCAGCCAGCGCCCGTCGATCGTCAGCTCCGCGACTTGCGCGCTCGCGAGACCGTCGACGCCGCCCACGCTCATGTAGCGCCGCCGCAGCAAGCTCTCGAACGCGAGAGCATGGCCCGCGCGCGGCGCGGCGCCGTGTGCGTTGCTCACGCGCCAGTCCTGGCCGTCGAAGATCCACTCGTCGGCCAGCGGGCCCGACGCGTCGCGACCGCCCGAGAGGAGCAGGCCTCCGTCCGCGAACCACTCGAGGACGTGGTCTTCGCGCGCGGACGGGCTGTGCGCAGTGGAAACAAGGCTCCACTGACCCGCGCTGAAGCGCCACAGCTCGTTGCTGAGTCCTGCGGCGGTGCGACCGCCGAACAGGTGCAGGACGTCGGCCTGCATCTCGTCCGTCGCGAGGGCGTGACCGGCGCGTGCGCTCGGCGCTTGAGCGGGGGAGAGCTGCTGCCAGCCCGTGGGCTTCCACAGCCACGTTTCAGCGCTGAGCACGCCGCTCGCAAGTCGACCGCCGAACAGCAGCGCGCCGGAGTCGAGGTTCGCGCGCGTCATGGCGTGTCCGCTGCGCGGCGCAGGACCGGGCCCGGGGCGCGGGGTCCACACTCGCTGTCCGCTCGACCAGGGCGTGCTGTATCCCCAGGTCCAGGTGTCGCCCAGCAGCGCGGCGCCATCCGTTCCGCCGAACACGAGCACGTTCGCGATGCCGTAGAGGTAGCACGAGGCGTGCTCGTAGCGCGCGCTGGGCGCGGGGCTCGACTGCAACTGTGTCCAGACCAGTTGCGCCGGCGCCTCTGCGCAGAGCGTGAACGTGAAGAGCGCGGTGAGTGCGGAGCGGAGCGTCGAGCGGAGCATGGTGGGTTTCCTCGCCGTGGGGTGAACGGACCGGAGGAAATCCCACGCCGCATCCTCGGGGTTGCGGGAAACCGGAGAATGCGAGTTCGAGCGCCGGCCGCTACCGCTGCCGCGGGCGAGCGAACGTGTCGGGCGGGAGCTGCGGCGCGCGCTCGCAGCTCGTCCAGCGGCTCTCGAACTCGCCCAGCGCGCGGGAAAAGCGGCCGTTTTGGCGCTGGGGGAGCTTCACGCCGCCCAGCTCGCGCCAGTCGGAGTACTCGACCCGCAGACCGACCTCGCCCAGTCCGGGCACGCGCAGTTGGGTCTGGAGGCTGAGCGGCTCGCCGCTCGTCGCATCGACGGTCCAGGTGTGCGGCGCGCCGTGCGCGGGCACGCCGCGGACCAGGCACAGCGCGCGCTCCTCGCGTTCGAAGCGCGCGAGCACGCGCAGCTCCGCGTAGAGCTCGCTCCAGTCCGCCAGCGGCAGCAGCGGATGGTCGACCAGCGCTTCGAAGCGCGCTGCGGCGTCGAGCGGCGCGAGTTCACCGCCCGGCGGCTGACGCCAGCCCTCGGCGCCGTTCAACGTCAGGCGTTCGGGTCCCGGCCCTTGCCATTGCCAGGTGCTCGCGAGCTGCGCGAGGCCGTTGAACATCAGCTCGCACGAACCCGTGAGCCCGATGGAGGAGAACGAGGTCTGCGCCGCGGCGCGCACGGGACCCAGGTGCGCGAGCTGCGACTCGCCCAAGTGTTCGCGCTTGGCGGCGAGCAGTTCGGCGAGCGTCGGCGACGGCGGCGGCGCGTCGATGCGCGTGAGGCGTTCGCCGCCGCCGCTGCGCGAGCCCTTGAAGGCGATCACGCGGCCGCGCTCGTCGCGCTCGAACTCCACGCGCGTCGCAGCGGACAGGCGCAGGTGGAAGCGATCGCGCTCGGCGGCGGCGACGAGTTCGAGTTGCCACGCGCCCGGCCGCTCGAGCCACAGCGCGCGGTCGCGCACGGTGACGTGCTGCGTGCGCTGGTCGTCGGCCTCCCAGTAGTCGCCCGCGAACTCCGCCAGCTCGCCTGCGGCGTAGCTCCGCGGCCCGGCCTGCGCGCGGCCACGCAGCGGCGCGACCAGTTCGCGCTCGAACGCGCTCTCGAACTCGACCAGCGTGCCGGTGTTGCGGCACTGCGTGAAGTACAGCACGGTGAGCTCGAGCTGCGGGAAGGCCCAGGCCTTGGTCCCGTCCGAGCCGCCGTGTCCGAAGGCCACGACGCGCGCTTGCGCGGGCGCCGCGGGATCGATCCAGAGCGTCATCAGCTCGCCGTACCAACACTCGAGGCTGCGAAAGCCCGTCGCGAGGCTCGCGCGGTGGCGCGGCGTGAGTGCGCGCGCGAGTTGCTCGGGCGGCAGCGCGAACTGCGAGCGCGGCGCGCGCCGGCCCTGCCACACGCGGAGGAAGGCCGCGTAATCGAGCACGCTTCCGTACAGCCCCTGCGAGGCGAGCAAGAACGGAAACGGCGCGGGATCGTCCGGCGCGTAGTAGCGCCGCCACGCGCCCGGCTCGCCGATGTACGCGCTGCACAACCGCTCGCGCAGCTTTGGTTCGCTCCAGGGCGCGGCGCTGGTCGAGTCCATGCCGCACGGCGCGAGAACGGAGCTGCGCAGGAGCTCTTCGAGCGACGCGCCGCTGCGCTGGGCGAGCAGCGCGCCGAGCACATCCGCGGCGTCGTCGGAGTAGCGAAATGCGCTGCCCGGCGCGTGCGCTGGGCCAGCGGCTGCGGCGAGTTCGACGATCGCGTCGAGGCCGCCCAGGTCGGCGAGATTGCGCCCGGGCAGGCTCGAGAGCCCCAGGCCGCTCGAATGGGTGAGCAGGTGCTCGACGGTGATCGCGCGCGTGCGCTCGCTGTCGAACGGGGCGAAGTGCTCCGCCACCGCGCTGTCGCGCTTCAGCCGTCCGTCGGCGAGCAACAGCTGCGCTGCGGCGCCGACCACCGGCTTGGTCATCGAGCGCAGGCAGTAGATGCTGCCGGGCTTCAGCGCTTGCTGCGACTCGCGATCGCGCCAGCCGAAGGCCGCGTGGTGCACGAGCCGGTCGCGGCGGATCACGGCCCACTCGGCGCCGACGACCGTGTCGCTCGCGACCCAGCTCTTCACGAGCTGGTCCAGGGCTTCGATCGCGCGCGGTTCGAGTCCCTGACTCTCCGCGCTCGCGCGTTCGAACGGTTCCGACGCCGCTTGCAGCAGCGCCGTCAACCCCAGGGCGAGCAGCGCCGCGCTCACGAGTACCTCCGCTGCGCGAGCGCGAAGCCGATCCAGTACGGCGCGAGCAGCAGCGGCCACAGGCGCGGGAGGTCGAAGTCGCCAGCGGCCGTGAAGCCGGCGAGTTCGAGCAGTCCGGCGGCGAAGGTCACGAGCAGCGCGCAGGGGAACGCGAGCGCGAGCGCTTCGAGTTGGATGCGGCGGGCGAGCTCGTCCATGCGCCGCACGGCGCGCACGCATTGGACGATCACCGCGGCGAAGGCCAGGACGGGCGCGAGCGCCACCGCCAGCGCGAGTGGCGCGGCTGCGGGCAGGTGCTCGAGCGCGGCGCGCGCGCCGATGTAGACGACGACGAAGGCGAGCACGGCCGCGAACAGGCGCGGGCGAGCGGGCGCAGGTGCGTTCACGACGGGTCCTCGGCGGAGGGCGGAGCGGGGAAGAACAACTCCTCGATGGGCCGGCCGAACAGGCGCGCGATCTGGAAGGCCAGCGGCAGGCTCGGGTCGTACTTGCCGGTCTCGATCGCGTTCACGGTCTGGCGCGAGACCCCCAGACGCTCGGCGAGGTCGGCCTGGCTCCAGTTGCGCTCGGCGCGCAGCACTCGAAGGCGGTTGTCCACGGCCTGAGCCTCGCCCGGGGCTGCCGCGATGTCAAGTAGACTTGACACAAAATCAAGCATGCTTGACTCTTGGGTGGGCGCGGCCCGTCCGCAGCCGTGGCGCGGGCCCGGAAATGGCGCAGGGCCCGCCAACCCTTCGGCTGGCGAGCCCCGCGTGAGGTCTCAGCGCTGCGCGAGCAGCCTGCGCGCTAGCGACGACCCGGCAGGTCGAAGCGGTCGAGGTTCATCACCTTGGTCCAGGCGGTGACGAAGTCCTTCACGAACAGCGGCTGGCCGTCGCTCGAGGCGTAGACCTCGCTGATCGCGCGCAGCTGCGAGTTCGAGCCGAACACCAGGTCGACCGAGGTCGCGGTCCACTTGACCTTGCCGCTCTTGCGGTCGACGCCCTCGTAGGTGTCGCCGCCCGAGCCCTTGCGCCAAGCCGTGTCGTTGTCGAGCAGGTTGACGAAGAAGTCGTTGGTCAGCGTCTCGGGGCGCTGCGTGAGCACGCCGTGCTTGGAGTCCTTGAAGTTGGCGTTGAGGGCGCGCAGGCCGCCCACGAGCACCGTCATCTCGGGCGCGCTCAGCTCGAGCAGTTGCGCGCGGTCGACCAGCAGCTCCGGCGCGGGCCGATCGGCGTTCGCGCGCGCGTAGTTGCGGAAGCCGTCGTGCACCGGCTCGAGCACGCGGAACGACTCGACGTCGGTCATCTCCGCCGTCGCGTCGGCGCGACCGGGCGCGAACGGCACGCGCAGCTCGAAGCCCGCGCGCTTGGCGGCCTCTTCGACGCCCGCGCAGCCGGCCAGCACGATCATGTCGGCCAGCGAGATCTTCTTGCCGCCCGCCTGCGCGTCGTTGAATTCCTTGGCCAGACGCTCGAGCACTTGGAGGTTCTTCGCCAGTTCCGCCGGCTCGTTGACCTCCCAGTCCTTCTGCGGCGCGAGGCGGATGCGCGCACCGTTCGCGCCGCCGCGCATGTCGGAGCCGCGGTAGCTCGCGGCCGAGGCCCAGGCGGTCGAGACGAGCTGCGACACGCTCAGGCCCGAGTCGAGCACCTTGCGCTTCAGCGCGGCGACGTCCTGCGCGTCGACCAGCGGATGGTCCACGGCCGGCAGCGGGTCCTGCCACAACTGCGTCGGCGGCACTTCGGCCCCGAGCAAGCGCGCGCGCGGACCCATGTCGCGGTGCGTGAGCTTGAACCAGGCGCGCGCGAAGGCGTCGTTGAACGCGGCGGGGTCCTTGTGGAAGCGCTCGGAGATCTTGCGGTACTCCGGGTCGGTGATCAGCGCCAGGTCGGTCGTCAACATGACCGGCTGGTGCAGCTTGCCCTCGATGTGCGCGTCGGGAACGTTGCGCCCCGCGTCGCCCTTGGGCTTCCACTGCTGCGCGCCGGCCGGGCTGCGCGTGAGCTCCCACTCGAAGCGGAAGAGGTTGCCGAAGTACTGCGCCGACCACTCGACCGGCGTCGAGGTCCACGCGCCTTCGAGCCCGCTGGTGATCGTGTCTGCGCCGTGGCCCTTGCCGTAGCTGTTCTTCCAGCCCAGGCCCATTTCCTCGAGCGGCGCGCCCTCGGGCTCCGGTCCGACGTGCTTGCGCGGATCGGCGGCGCCGTGGACCTTGCCGAGCGTGTGGCCGCCGGCGATCAGCGCGACGGTCTCCTCGTCGTTCATCGCCATGCGCCCGAACGTGGTGCGGATGTCGCGTGCGGCGAGCAGCGGATCGGGGTTGCCGTTGGGGCCTTCGGGGTTGACGTAGATCAGGCCCATCTGCGACGCGGCGAGCGGGTTGGAGAGCTCGCGTTCGCCCGAGAAGCGCTTGTCGCCCAGCCACTCGCTCTCAGGACCCCAGAACACGTCCTCCTGCGGACTCCACACGTCCTCGCGGCCGCCGGCGAAGCCGAAGGTCTTGAAGCCCGCCGACTCGAGCGCGACGTTGCCCGTGAGGATCATCAGGTCCGCCCACGAGAGCTTGCGACCGTACTTCTGCTTGATCGGCCACAGCAGCCGGCGCGCCTTGTCGAGGTTGGCGTTGTCGGGCCAGCTGTTGAGCGGCGCGAAGCGGATCGTGCCGTCGGCCGAGCCGCCGCGCCCGTCGGCGATGCGGTAGGTGCCCGCGCTGTGCCACGCCAGGCGGATCATCAGCGGACCGTAGGTGCCCCAGTCGGCCGGCCACCAGTCCTGCGAGGTCGTCAGCGCGGCCGCGATGTCCTTCTTCACCGCTGCGAGGTCGAGCTGCTTGAACTCGGCCGCATAGTTGAAGTCGTCGCCGAGCGGATTGGCCGCCGGCGGGTTCTGGTGGAGGATCTTGAGGTTGAGCTGGTTGGGCCACCAATCGCCGTTGTTCATCGAGCCAGCGGCGGTGTGGCGGTAGCTCGCCGCGCCCATCACGGGACACGTGCCGGCGGCATCCTCGGACTTCGCGGCGCCGCTCCCGCCTCCAGTCGCGGAGCAGGCGCTGGCGACCAGGCACAGGAGCCAGGCGCTGCAGCCGATGCGGGCGCGGCGGACGGACGACGAGTGGTGTTCAGGGGCAGGCATGGTTCGTCTCTCGAGGTTCGTAGAGGGTCGGGGGATGCGCCTTGCGCTGGCCGGCTCGCGGACGCTGCGACGGTCCTGCGGAGCGCTGCCGAGGGCTCGCGGCTGGGGTGTTCGATACTTGTCAGCGCAGGCTAGCGCAACTTTGGACTAAATCCAATCCTGGATTTGATCTTGAGTGCGTAGCCGAGCCGGGGAGCTAGTTCGCAGTTCGATCAGCACGAAACGGCCACGCTGCTGCGGCGCTAAGTAGGAAGTCGCATGGAAGAACTCGCGCTTGCTTCGTGCGGCCGCGCGCCGACCTCGGACCGTTGGGGCCCTCGGGCCTTGCGCGTTGGGGGCGCCTTCGCGCGCGAGCCCGAACCAGCGCACGTACGCGCGCTCGCCCCGAGCGGCCTTCGTGCGCAGCGCCGAGCCTCCGTCGAAAGCGTGAGGCGCTCCAGAGCTGACGCAGCTTGCGCGATGCTGCGTGGAGCGGGGGAGGAGCTCCGCAGCTCGCGCCGCTACGGCTGCACGTCGTAGCGCACGGCGTTCGAGAGCATGACCGCGTTGGGCGCAGCGAAGCCCGGGTCGCGGCCCCAATACTGTGCGCACACCGTCGTTCCAACGGCGAGGAGCGCCGGGCTCGCGAGCGGCGAGCGGGCGAAGGCGTTGAGGTCGAACTCGAACACGCCGCTGCAGTCGTCGGCAGGCGTCGCGGCGCCGCCGGAGTTCTGCGCTGGCGTGCGCAGGAGCGGCGGGGCCACGCACATCGTCCCGCCCTTGAACGGCGCCGACTGCGGGCCGCTCACGCCGTAGAACAGGTTCCCGCTGCGCTGATTGCGCACCTGCCGCGCGCGCACGGTGAAGCCGCTCGTCAGCGCGGCGCTGGGCATGCCGCTGATTTCCATGCGCGGAGTGCAGCCGTTCGAGGTGATTTTCGCGGCGCAGTAGCTGTGCGGCATGCGCGAGAAGTCGATCGCCGACGTGAAGCCGTGCGCGAGCCCCGTCGTGGCGTCGCTCGATTGACCGCTGAAGACGATCTGAGCGGGCGGCGCGAACACGGCTCGTCCGAAACTGTCGAAGCGCTTGCCGGGCAGCGTCGTCTGGAAGCCAACCCAGTCGAAGCCGCCGTCGGCGCTGTACTGGAGAACGGCGCAGCGTTGGCCCAGAGGCACCTGAGCTGTGTCCGGCGCCGCGGAGACAGCGGCGAGCCACATCTGTCCGGCGGGACCGCGCAGCCAGTGCTTGGGCGCGGTGCTCGTGTAGCCCACCGGATCGATCGCCGAGCCCAGGGCCCACGCATGCGACGAAAGCAACGCGCCTTGGGCGTCGTAGCGCCGCACGAGCGAAGCGCGACTCCCGTTGGCGCCGGTGCGCTCACCGGCGACCCACCGCGCTCCGCGCTCGTCGATCGCGAGGTCCACAACGCGGTCGGCGCCGGGCGATGCGTCGCCGTGCGTGCGTTGCCAGTTCGTCGCGCCGCTCGCACTGTCGAGTTGGATCACCAGCCCTTCGCTGTCGAAGGCGCCGAGAACGTCCGTGGTTCCGAGCGCACCGCCGACGAGCACTTCGCCCGAGCGCGAGAGCGCGAGCACCGCGCCGCTGTCGCTGTTCGGTCCGCCGAGCGCGCGCGACCAGAGGTTCGCGCCGTTCGCCGCGAGCTTCCACACCGCGAGGTCGCGGTTGCCGCTCGCTTCACTGACGCCGGCCACCAGCACGGCGCCGCCCGCTTCGACTTCGACTGCGTTCGCATACTCGTGCGCGCCGACACCCGAGTCGAGCCAGCGCGTCCACAGCGGCGCGCCGCTCGCGCTGTAGCGCGCGACGACGCCGTCCACGTCGCCCGCTGCGTTGCCGAGCGAGCCAACCAACACGAGGTCGCCGCTCGGGGCGATAGCGAACGTTGCAGGGAACACTTTGTTCCCCGATCCCAGCACGGTGCGCACCCACAGGAGCGCGCCATTCGCATCGACCTCGGCCAGGAACAGCGTCGGGCTCGCGCTGACGAACGCCGATTGGCCGCAGATGTACAGCCCGCCGCTCGGCGCCACAGCGCAGGCGGAGATCACCTCGCTCAGCGGCAGGAGATCGCTCTCGACGGTCCAGAGCGGCGCGCCGGCGGCCGAGTGCTTCACCACGACGGTTCGCGAGAACGCGCCGCCCGCGGGCGTGACCGTCCCGACCGCGAAGATGTTGCCGAGCGCATCGACCGCTGCGACTTGACCGAACCCGCCGCCGCTGGGCGCTGCGATCGGCGTCCACCAGGCGGGCGCGACTTGCGCGGAAGCGACGGTCGCGAGCAGTGCGACGGAGAGTGCGAACGTGCCGCGCATGGCGGTCCTTTCGTGAAGGGAAGCGGGGCCTGACTCACAGCTATGCAGTCGTTGTCGCACGGTGACATCGACTCTGGCGCGCGCGGTGCACGAACTCGCACGTCCCTCAGCGGCCGGCCAGCCCGACACCAACCGTGCTCGCGCGCAGCGAGCGGGCTCCGACACGAGCGCCTGCTCGACGTCGTCGGCGTGACGCTGAGCGCCGGCTGGCGGCCATCGTCGAGGATCTGCAGCAGCAAGTCGCCCAGTCCGGACCGCCCAGATTTCGCCGCCTGCGCAAACACGAATGCGTTCACCGGGACCAGGAGTCTTAGACTGGGTCCATGGACATGTCCCTGCTGCAACGCATCACGATCGAGCCGGGCAAGATCGGTGGTCGCCCCTGCATCCGGGGGAAGCGCATCCGAGTGACGGACGTTCTCGATCTGCTCGCCAGCGGCGCTTCGATCGAAGAGATCGTCGAGGACTATCCGACGCTGGAGCGTGATGACGTGCTGGCCGCGATCGCTTACGCGGCGCTCCAGACGAGTCACGCCGTTGCTCGCGTGGCGTGAGTCGCCGGGCTTCCTCGCAGTCGGCCCGACACCTCGGACCTCCGCGTGATCCGTTCAGACGGCACCGAGCGTCGCGCGAGTCGTTGAGCTACAACGCGTCAACCCGGAATACGGCTATCGTGGAGCCACGCCCGCATGAGCCTGAATGAAAGCGAAGGGTGGCCGAGAGGCACCGAGAGACTTGCACCGGAGGCCATCCCGGACGGTGACCTATTCGTTGTCGGGTCGAGCCAACTAGATCAGCTAAAAGACTCATGGAGGATATGGCTCGATCGAGAGGGGGCCGATAGGCGTCACCCGAATGAAGACCTCGACTACCGAGGTTGCTACGTAGTTTCTCGAGACACGCGTTCCCTTGAGTTGGCTATCGAGGTGAACGTGTTTGACCGATGGCAAATGCCATCGAGACGCCTGCCGTACGCCCAAATCGTTGCGTGCGTGCATTGGCCAGAGGACGATTGCAACCCGTATCTAGTTGTGAGCCAGTCGTGGTTCGACTCCATGTATGGCGACTTGTTCTCCATCTACGCGATGGTTGATGTCGTTGGCATGAAGGAGCTCATGAGGAGTGGAACTCCCTTCGACTCTGAGCCTTTTGCCAGGCTCAAGAAGAGAATCAGTGCGCTCGCCATCGAGAATCCGGGCGTTCTGTTTCTGACTTTCGCTGACAATGTGCTTCTAAAGCAGCGCTACAAGGCGGGCAAGCCCGGCAAGGCTCCAGGCTACGAGCCAGAGCGCGTGATACGACTCATCGATGTGATTCGCCAGGCAATCTGTGAGGAGTTGCGCAGCGATTCGTACGCAGTAATCACCGAAGGTGCCAACGCATACCCGGAGGCTGACTCGGTGGATGAGCCGACTCCGGACAACCACAAGTACTTTCCTAGTTTAGGTGCTCCGTTTGCGGAGTTGCTCGATATTGATAGAGCTGCCCGGAAGTCGATCCAGGAGGGACGGCATGCCCCATGTGACCTATATATCTCCGAGTCGGTCTTGGAGTCTCTCAAGTTCGCGAGCTGGCGTGACAGGGATACCCTTTACCCGAAACTCGTGGGCTTCTCGTCGAAGCTTGTCGCGCAGGCACGTGCGCGCTACTTGCCAATCAGTCGTCGCGGTCTGGTGCTGAAGGGCGATGTTCATCTCGACTCATCGAGTCAGCGATGAGTGCAACTTGCTGTCACTTGCTTCTCAAGTCGGCGCACGACTTGCTCGGACTGTCCGTCGCTACTGGGGGGCGGCCGCTAACCTTGACTCGCCGTCGTGGTTCAAACGAGTTCGAGGCGGCACGTTTGTGCCGCGTGCGACTCACGAACCCTGACTGCGTCCGCCCCGAGCGATGATCGGGACGGACGCGCGGCCGACGAACTCTGCGACGGCGTGCAGGTGATGAGTAGCCAGTGCTTCCATCTCTCACCCCGCCGTCGCCGGCTCCGGCTCGGCCTTGCGCGAGGAGAGCTGGAACGCCCCCGCGCGCCAGTCGATGCTCGCGCGCGAGCCCGATTCGAGCGAACCAGAGAGAATCGCGTCGGCGAGCAGGTTCTGGATGCGCTTCTGGATCACGCGCTTGAGCGGGCGCGCGCCGTACTCGGGGTCGTAGCCTTCCTTGGCCAGCGCTTCCTTCGCGGCGCCGGTCAGCTCGAGCTCGATCTCCTGCTCGCGCAGGTGCTTTTGGAGCCGCGCGAGCTGCACGTCCACGATCCCGCGGATCTGGTCGGGCTGCAGCGCGTTGTAGGTGAGCACCTCGTCGAGGCGGTTGATGAACTCTGGTCTGAAGAACTCCTTCATCTGGGAGCCTTCGCGCAGGTTCGAAGTCATCAGCACGAGCGTCTGCTTGAAGTCGACCGTGCGGCCTTGACCGTCGGTGAGGCGGCCGTCGTCGAGGATCTGCAGCAGCACGTTGAACACGTCGGGGTGCGCCTTCTCGACTTCGTCGAGCAGGATCACG
>WYBT01000020.1 GCA_011525785.1 Planctomycetaceae bacterium | reverse complement strand
CAGCGTGCGAGTGCGAGTTCGAACGAACGCCGGCGCGTCGCCTCCGCGCATCTACGTCGTCGCCACCTCGAAGGCGGAGCCCAAGTACTGGCGCGACGTGAACTCGCAAGGCGAGTCGGAAGTGCTCTTGTCCGGACTCGGCGCGGGACAATTCGCCGTGCGGATCTCCTCGATCATGGACCTGCGCGAGGCTCAGCACTTCGACGTCGAACTCGACGGCAACAACGAGGTGGTCCTGGAGTTCACGCCCTGAGTCCTCACTCGCGGCGCTGCGGCCGCTCCGACTCGCTCGCCGCGCTCTCCGCGCTGCCTGCGTGACTCTCGACGCCTCGTCAGCACGAACTGAGTCGCCGCAGAGAACGCGAGCACGTCACTCCTCGTACAGCTCGACCTCGCCGATGCCGACGAGCGGGCTCGAGGCGCCGCTCGCGATCGAAGTGAGCTTCAAATCGAGCCGCTTCACGGCGACAGGCGGATCGAGGCGCAGCTCGAGCGGCTGCGTGGGGTCGGCGCCGAAGGTGAGCTTGTGCTCGGCCTTGCCGTTGAGCACCAGTTCGAGCTCGGTGGGCCGCGCCAGGGCCGCCGCGCCGAGCGGCGCGAGCACCGCGGCGTGGATCACGATGCGCTCGCACTTGAGCGACTTGGCGTACTGGACCGAGAGCTCGCGCTTCGCATCGTTCTCGGCCGCGAGCCACACGGTGCGTGCGTTGCCGTCGACGGCGTTGTCGGCCTCGTAGCTGTCGCCCAGCGGCGCGCTCGCGCCCTTGGCGAACGAACTCGCGCGCGCCTTGGGCTTCGCGCCTGGGCCGCGGTTGGACAGCGGCGCGAGCTTCGCACTCGCCGCCCAGGCCGGCGCCGCGCGCGTGACCTCGACTTCGAGCTCCTGCGACTCGATGCGTTGCTCCGCGCCGGCTTCGGTCAACGCGAAGACGTGCGCCTGCACCTTGTGCTTGCCCGTCGAAGGGAACAGCGGCGTGACGGCGAACAGCGCGCGGTCGGCGGGCTGACTCGGCAGGCCCAGCTCGATCGCAGCCGGCTCGCCGTCGATCAGCCACTCGACGCGCGCGACGCGCGGGCCGCGGCCACGCTCGCCGTTCCACTCGAGCGGCTTGAGCAGCGCGGGATCCCAGTCAGCGATCGACAGCCGCAGCGCGCCGCGTTCCTCAGTCAGCACTTCGCTCGCGATCGAGATCGCGCGCGGCTCGCCTTCGCGCGGAGGGCGCTCGCCACTGCGCGGCGCACGCTTGCGCGGCTCGCTCGAGGTCGCGCGGCGCAGGAAAAGCAGCGCAAAGCACGTCTCGGAGAGGTCCGTGCCGTTGCTCCACGAGCCCTTCTCGTCCTGCCGCTCCAGCAGCCAGCGCGCGCCAGCGTCGTACCAGTCGTGCGGCCCGAGCAGCGGCGCGCCCATCACCGCGCCCATGCGCTCGAGCCCGTAGAGGTAGTAGTAGTGCCAGCCGCCCGAGCCGGGGTTGGTCTCGACCGTGAAGTGCTTGGCCATCCACTCGACGCCGCGCTTGCGCGAGGCCGCGATTTGCGTTTCGAGCGTCGCGTCGAGCGCTTTCGCAAGTCGCAGCCGCCCCTCGGCGATCGCGAGCGTGCCGACGCCGGCCGCAGTCATCGAACCCGTCGCACCCGCCTTGCCGCCCGCGGTGTAGCCGAAGCCGCCGTCCTCGGTCTGGTAGCGCAACACCGAACTCGCCATGCGCCGCCACACGTCGCTCTCGATGCGCACGCCGGCGCGCGACGCAGCCCACAGCCCGAGCGCGGCGTACTGCGTGTTCGAGAGGTCCACGATGCCGCCCGGGTAGCTCCAGTCGCCATCCTTCTCCTGCCACGAGAGCAGGCGCGCTGCGAGTTCCTCGAGCCACACGCGGTTGTCGATCGGATCGTGCGTGTACGCCGCGAGCGCGATGCACGCCGCGTCGTAGGTGTGCTCGGGCGTCTCCTTCGTGAGCGCGTGCAGCAGCCGCTGCAGAGTCGGATCTTCGCGCGACACACCCGACTTGAGCAGCGTGTACAGCGACAGCCCCATCTGGCCGTTGCGCTCCTGCGCGCCGACACGGCCCTTGGGCAAGCGCTCGGCGTACGAGCCGCCGAGGAACTTCGCGCCGCGCTCGAGCGCCGCATCGATGCGCGCTTGCTCGAGCGCCCCCGCCGGCGCCGCCTGCTGCGCCGCCATCAACACCAACGCCGCGATCGTGCCGAGCGAAATCATCTTGGCCGCCAGACTACTACGAGCGCGAGCGAGCTCGCGGTCGAGGCGGCGTCCACGGCTCACGCTCCGTGCGCGACGAGCTTGTTGAGATCCCGCTCGCAACGACGCCGACGCGTCCTTGCGATTCGTCGCTGCGCGGCGAGGCAGGGCTTCCGTCGCTTGCAAAGACCGCGCTTTCCGTCCGTCCTGCTGCGAAAAGCGGAGGGTCGACGCCGCCGCGCACCTCGACGGCCACATGCTCCCCCACGCGCCCCGGCGCCAGTGAGTGCTCTCGTTTCCCTTCCGCGTTCGTTTCTCGCTCGCCTCGAGCCCGCGACTGTGCGCCGCCCTGCACGACCAGGGCTTGCGACGACTCGCCCGCTTCGAACTCGCTACGAACGCGGCCGCGCACCTGAACGCCGACGGATCTCTCGCACCTGCGCAGCCGTGGCTCGGTCCCGGCGACCGCCCTCGCGGACAACGCGGTGGTGAGTTCGACCACGGTCGTCTGGGACACTCTCGACTCCAACAGCAGGAGCCAAGGTCTTGTCACGGCCAAGCAGGCAACGAACGGCGCCCACGCCAAGGTCTACGCACGCGCCGCCACCGTGTCGTCGTCGAACCCGATCGTCTATCGTTGGACGTCCACGGAGACATCTCGCGTCGCTGAAGCCGGGATCGACGCTGGCGGCACAACGGGCGAGTGGGAAGACAAGACGGCTGAGACGACGACAAACACCAAGAAGGTGGCTAGAGCGCGTTGGGACCGCTGAATAAGAGCAAGATCCTGGCGGTAGTCGTTGCGGGTTGCGCACTGGGCGCGGCCGTGTGGTGGAGCGTTTCGCCAGGCGGGGCGGAGCATCGCGCCGCACGCGACAAGTCGAGCGCGGCCATGACTGTCGAGAGGGGCGTGGACGGCGTGGAGAACCCGTCGGCGCCGGAGCGCGCGGTCGTCGAGCGAACGTGGCGAGCGAAGCTGCGCTGCTTGGATCGACACGGTGTTCCCAGAGCGTTCGGTTCCCTGCAAATCGGTGGACCGAATCAACGTCCTCTGGAAGTCGTCGAGTGCGGCAGCGACGGCGAGATCGAACTGCAGCTTCCCGAGGAGTTCAGCTACCTCTGGATCACGGGGTCGCTCGTCTTCGGTGAGATCGCGCGACTGGAGCGACGCGGCGAGCTGCTGGACTACGGCGACGTGCGGCTCCGAAGTCGCGGAACGCTGCGTGTGGAGGTGGTCGGGATCCGGAGCGACGACGTTCCGAGCATCAGCATCGGTGTGCGGCACCCGTCGGATGCGCCAGGAGGGCC
The DNA here is from genome assembly GCA_011525785.1 of Planctomycetaceae bacterium. Classification (GTDB taxonomy): domain Bacteria; phylum Planctomycetota; class UBA1135; order UBA1135; genus WYBT01. The sequence continues at coordinate 82,597 of WYBT01000020.1, read as the reverse complement.
GCCGGGATTCGGCGCCGATGTCGACGCGCCGGTCCGGGCCGGACGTGCTCGGGCGGAGTTGATCGTGGAGGCGCTGAGGCCGTTGTACGTCTCGATTGCGGGCGCCGGAATCCAAAGGTCCTTCCGCGACTCTCAGCTAGAAGTGCAGCCGGGCGAGGTCGGGATGCTGACGCTGGACCTCGGCAGTCTCTGCGAACTCACGGGCCAAGTTGTGGGCGTGCCGCCCCGAGCGCTCGAGGGCCGCAGCATCGACTTGCTCGGCGTCCACGCGCTCGCACCCGAGCCCGATGGGGACACTCCACGTCATGACGATGCCGAGGAGCGCGCCGCGAGCCGCGCCCCGAGGCGGACGAGCGCGATGCGCGCGCGAACGAACCTCGATGCCCGGGGACGGTTCGCGCTGGAGGGGCTCGACCGGCTCCCCGCGCAGTTGGTGCTCAACCTGGGAGGCGCGCGAGTGCCGCTCGTGCTCCGAGATTCGGGTGTCATGGCCGCGACGCCCTGCGACACGCTCGAGATCGCGTTGTCGCCAGTCGAGCCGGTCGTCGCCATCGCGCTCTTCGATTCCGGATCCGACACGCCTGCACAAATCGAAGTTGCGATGAGCGTAGGAAGCGCGCCGCTCGGCCTGCTTCACCGAGCTCTGAACGGTTGGATCCTGGTGCGTCGCTCCGAGCTGGAGCGAGCGGCGCAACTCACACTCTTCGTGGTGGATCGAGGGTGGGCGCGCCTGTCGGAACCCATGGCGCGGGTCTCGGCGGACAACGTGCTTCGGCTGGGGCCCGCCGATTTCAGCGCGTACCCGGGCGCGCTGCTCGCCGACTTCACACAGGGGCCCCCCGCCGACGCCCGTCTCGTCTGCCGGGCGGTGGAGCCTCCCCAGGCTGTCTTTGCGACGGACTTGGACCTCGAGGTGGCGACCAACGTCGAGCGCACGGATCGAGGCGCTGTGTTCCGCGGGTTGCCCAGCGGCTCCTACGCGCTGTCGTGGTGGCGCAAGGAGCAGCTTCGCGAGGCGGAGCGCGTGCAGCACATCGGCGATCGCACGACCCGATTGCGACTGCAGCCTCCCCGCGTCGTGCGTCTTGGCGGCAGGGTGCGGGTCGACACCGAGTCAGGAGAGCTGAGTTCGGCGCCCTCAGTCGTGGGCGTGTACTTGGAGGGACGGCGTTTTGCGGTCAACGCAGGGAGTTTTGTCTACGACGGTTTCGAGAGCCCTCCGTCAGCGTCGGTGATCGAGTTTACTGATGGCGCCCGCATTGCCGCGGTGTGCGAGGTCGAGCCCCACAGTGGCGAACTCGTGGTGGCATTCGCCGCGAGCTCACTCCAAGTTCTGACGGTCGAACCGATTTTGGGCGGTCGTCTGGTAGCCGAGCCCTTGCCTTACGTCCCGTCGAGCTCCGCGCCGAGTGTGAGCGCACGTCAAGTGTCGGCGCTCGAGGACGGTCGGCTCTGCGTGGCGCGCGAAGGGCCAGGCGCGCGCGGTCGTGTGTGGGAGATCGGCGCCGACTTCAAGGTGCTGCGAGGTTGGTTCGACGCCACGAAGCCGAGTGACGCGATGGACTTCGCCGGCCGGCACGTCGATCTCTCGTTTTCCGAAGCAGGCGCCCCCGCGACGGTTTTCGCAGTCACCGAGTGCGATCCGCTCGGAGCCGAAGTCGCACTCGTGCCGACCCATGCGAGCACCAGGATCTGGTTGCCGAACTCCGCGCCAGTTCTCCGGATCGAGTTCGCGAACGGCCGCACCACGACCGTCGAGGCTCGCGGGTCCTCGATGCTCGTCCCGTGAGCGCGTGTCTCGCAGCAGCCCGACGCGCGCCGTGATTCCGAGACCGCCACGCACGCGGGCGCCGTGACTTACGCGCAGCGGGTAAGTCCCGGTTCGTCGCATGGCGATCCAGCGCCTCGTGCTGCCGCGCAACGGCTGGGGCATCAGCGGCCTCGATCGAGATCCTCCCGCAACGCGTCGAGGCGCCCTTGCGACTCGTCGATCGGCGGCGAACCGAAGCTCGTCCCATCCGTGCACCCGTGAGCTCCCTACCGCGGCGCACTCGCAGCGGCCCCCGCCTCGCGCGACGCGTGAATTCGCGGACCGCTCCATCGGCCGCGTGCTCGGCCTGAACTCGGCGAGCTGGGGTCGGCAGCGATGAAGACAGCAACTGCGCACGCTGACACTTAGACGCACGATTGCCCCCAGCTAGACTGCGAATCCGCCAGCGCGATACTCGCGCGTTCGCGCAAGCTCGTCACCCTCGCAGCGCTCGCCCCATGGCCCGAACGAAGTCCGACAAAGCGTCCTCGAGCACAGCCACGATTGGCTTCGAGGCCAAGCTCTGGCTCGCCGCCGACAAGCTGCGCAACAACATGGACGCGGCGGAGTACAAGCACGTCGTCCTCGGCCTGATCTTCCTCAAGTACATCTCAGACACCTTCGAGGAACACCGCGCCAAGCTCCTCGCCGGCGCGAAGTCAAAAGTTGGCGACTACGCCGGGGCCAACCCGGAAGACCCCGACGAGTACCGCGCCGAGAACGTCTTCTGGGTGCCCGCCGACGCCCGCTGGTCCCAGCTCCAAGCCAGCGCCAAGCAGTCCACCATCGGCAAGCGCGTGGACGACGCCATGGTCGCCATCGAGCGCGACAACCCGCGCCTCAAGGGCGTCCTCCCCAAGGACTACGCCCGCCCCGGCCTCGACAAACAGCGCCTGGGCGAGCTCATCGACCTCATCGCCACGATCGAGCTCACCGCCGCCAGTGAGGGCCGCAGCAACAGCGGCGTGACCCACCGCTCCGTCGATCTGCTCGGCCGCGTCTACGAGTACTTCCTCACCCGCTTCGCCAGCGCCGAGGGCAAGAACGGCGGCCAGTTCTACACCCCGTCCTGCGTCGTGCGCTGCCTCGTCGAGATGCTCGCGCCCTACAAGGGCCGCATCTACGACCCCGCCTGCGGCTCCGGCGGCATGTTCGTGCAGTCGGAGAAGTTCGTCGAATCCCACGGCGGCAAGCTCGGCGACATCAGCATCTACGGCCAGGAGAGCAACGCCACCACGCGCCGCCTCGCCGTGATGAACCTCGCCCTGCGCGGCATCGAGGCCGACTTCGGCCCCGAGCACGCCGACACCTTCCGCCGCGACCTCCATCCCGACCTGCGCGCCGACTACGTCCTCGCCAACCCGCCCTTCAACGACTCCGACTGGTTCCGCAAAGACGACGACGTGCGCTGGCAGTTCGGCGTCCCGCCCAAGGGCAACGCCAACTTCGCTTGGGTGCAGCACTTCATCCACCACCTCGCGCCCTCGGGACTCGCCGGCTTCGTGCTCGCCAACGGCAGCATGTCCTCCAACCAGTCCGGCGAAGGCGAGATCCGCCGCGCCATCATCGAGGCCGACCTCGTGGACTGCATGGTCGCCCTGCCCGGCCAGCTCTTCTACAGCACGCAAATCCCCGTCTGCCTCTGGTTCCTCGCCAAGAACAAGAACGCAGACGCCAAACGCGGCTTCCGCGACCGCCGCAAACAGACCCTGTTCATCGACGCTCGCAAACTCGGCGTCCTCATCGACCGCGTCCACCGCGAACTCACCGACGCCGATCTCCAGAAGATCACCAGCACGTACCACAACTGGCGAGAAGCCAAAGGCGCTGGCCCGTACGCGGACATCCCTGGCTTCTGCAAGTCCGCCACCACCGCCGAGATTGCGGCGCACGGCTACGTCCTCACGCCCGGGCGCTACGTCGGCGCCGAGGAAGTCGAAGACGACGGCGAGCCCTTCGAGGAGAAGATGCCGCGACTGGTCGCCGAGCTGAACGCCCAGTTCGCGGAGTCGGCCAGACTCGAAGCCGCCATTCGCGCCAACCTGAAGGGCCTGGGCTATGCCCCCTAAGAAGAAGCGCGCGACGCGCAAGCTCGCGGCCGAACGCGGTTCGCGCGGCAGGACGCGTGAAGGCGCATTGTTCACCGCTGCCCCATCGAAGTCCGGCTTGCCCGCGGGCTACGCGCGCACGCTGCAGGACATCAAGGCGCACCTGCGCAGCGCCCGCGTCCGGGCCGTGCTCGCGGCCAATCCCGTCGTCATCGAAGCCTACTGGCACACGGGCAAAATCATCCTCCGGCGCCAGAGCGAGGCTGCGTGGGGCGCGAAGGTGATTGACCGGCTGGCGGCGGACTTGCGGGAGGAGTTCCCGGACATGGGCGGGCTATCCGCGCGGAACCTGCTGGCGATGAAAATCTTCGCTCGTGAGTTTCCTGAAGGCCCAATTGCGCAACAACCTGTTGCGCAATTGCCGTGGGGGCACGTTCTCCAGATCATGCAACGGCTCAAAGCGCCCGCTGCCCGCGAGTTCTACATCCGCGAAGCCATCGCCCACGGCTGGAGCCGCAGCATCCTGGAGACCCAGATCCAAGGCCAGCTCCACCTCCGCGCGGGAAAAGCCGTGAACAACTTCGCCCTCACCATGCCGCCAGCGGAAAGCGACATGGCCGCGCAGCTCTTCAAGGACCCTTACCTGTTCGACTTCCTCGGCACCGCCGACCCGCGCCGCGAGGCCGAGGTGGAGCAGGCGCTCGTGGATCACGTCCAGCGCTTCCTGCTGGAGCTGGGATCAGGCTTTGCCTTCGTCGGCCGGCGCGTGCATCTCGAGGTCGGGGGCGATGACTTCTACCTCGACCTCCTCTTCTATCACCTGCGCCTGCGCCGCTACGTCGTCATCGAGCTCAAGGCCCGCGCCTTCGAGCCGGGCGATGTGGGCCAGCTCAATCTCTACCGCGCCGCCGTGGATGACCTCCTGCGTCACGCCGACGACCAGTCCACCATCGGCCTCCTGCTCTGCCGGGGGAAAAACAAACTCGTCGTCGAGTACGCCCTCAGCGGCCTGGACAAGTCCATCGCCGTCGCCGATTGGAAGAAACAAATCACCGAGACCCTGCCCGCCGAGTTCCAGGGCAGCCTGCCGACCATCGCGGAGATCGAGGCGGAACTGGCGGGGAAGCTGGGCGCAGCGGCGAAGAAGGGAAAACCATGACTCGGCGCGAGGAAACGACGCTGCGCCTCGCCGGCGAACTGCACGCGCAGTTCGCCGAGTCCGCGAAACTGGGGCAGGCCGTAAAGGCCAACTGGCGGGGGCTGGGTCATGGCGGGTGAGACGATTACCGAATGCACGGTTGGCGACGTCGCAGCCCCTAGCCGAAACGCGCTGGTCGGTGGGCCATTCGGTTCCGATTTGGTTTCAAAAGACTATGTGCCCAATGGAGTTCCCGTCATCCGTGGAACGAACATGGGGCATGGACGCTGGGTTGATGGCGAGTTCGCCTTCGTCACGCACGAAAAGGCCGACTCTCTTTCCTCGAACTGCGCGAAACCCGGTGACATCATATTCACACAAAGGGGCACACTTGGACAGGTCGCGTTGGTTCCAGCGAGGGGCGCGGACAGATACCTGATTTCTCAGAGCCAGATGAAGCTGACGGTCGATGCCGAGAAGGCAGACGCCATGTTTCTCTACTACGTCTTCACGAGCGCAGAGCAGCAGGACTACGTTCGGCAGAACGCGATTCAGACCGGCGTGCCCCACACGAACCTCGGCATTCTTCGCAACACCCCACTCAAGCTCCCGCCGCTCGCCGAGCAAAAAGCCATCGCGGCGGAACTTGGGGCGCTGGACGACAAGATCGAGTTGAACCGGCGGATAAACGCGACGCTGGAGGCGATGGCGCGGGCGCTGTTCCAGAGCTGGTTCGTGGATTTCGACCCAGTCCGCGCCAAACTCGACGGCCGCCCCCCCGCCGCCCTCGACCCCGCCACCGCCGCCCTCTTCCCTGCGTCTTTTGATGAAACCGGACTTGGTCACATCCCGCACGGGTGGACAGCTACAACTCTTGGAGAGGCCTGCGAACAAGGCGGAGGTAGCATCCAAACTGGGCCGTTCGGCACTCAGCTTCACGCTTCGGATTACGTCGATGACGGCGTCCCCTCGATCATGCCGCGTGACCTGCGGGACAATCGCATCGACACCAGTACCATCGCCAGAATTCGCGAGCAGGACGCGGAACGACTCAAGGTGTATCGCGTGCAAATTGGCGATGTCATTTACAGTCGGCGCGGCGACGTCGAACGCCGCTCGCTCATTCGCCACAACGAGCAGGGCTGGCTTTGCGGCACCGGTTGCCTGCGCGTGCGCTTCGGTCCCAGTGGAATGCACCCGCTTTTCGGAGCATTGTATCTTGGTACCGTGGAGTCACGCGCATGGGTCGTCCGCCACGCTGTCGGCGCAACGATGCCTAACCTGAACACATCGATTCTCGGCGCGTTGCCAATGATTGTTCCACCGCCCGAGCTTCAAGTCCGCTTCGCCGAAATCGTCGCCCCGTGGGACGCGCGCGGCACCATCGCTCTAGAACAATCCCGCACCCTCGCCACCCTGCGCGACACGCTGCTGCCGAAGCTGCTGAGCGGGGAGTTGAGCGTGATGGATGTCGAGAGGGAGGTTCCAGCATGAGTACCTTCTCGATGGCTGAGCGCCACAACCTTGAGAAGTGTTTCGGCATGTCGAGTGGATACGTGCTGAACTTCTCCGACCGCACGTTTGGAGAGTTCGTGTTCGAGACTGTTGGCATCCACATCCACGACGAGAAGTACACGGCCGAAGGAACGTCGAAGGCAAAGAAGCTCCGCACCCTATGGAAACTCGAAGCCGACCATACCGTCGGCAAACTCATCTTCGCGTTGGTTGACTACGCTGAGTCACTCAGCGCCGCTCGAGATTCAGAAGCGAAAGCGCTCGCCGATAAGTGCCGCCAGATTGCGACGCGCCTAATCGCTGGCGGCCCGAGCCTCGCCCCACTCAAGGAACACGCAAAGGTTCTCAACGCGAACCACCTCGCGGAGCAGATTCGGCGGATGGAGGCATCCGTCGAGACCGACCCAAGCCTTGCCATCGGAACCGCCAAAGAACTCGTGGAGACCTGCTGCAAGACCATCCTTGCTGAGCGCGGCAAGCCCGTGCCGGGCACTCCAGACGTTTCGACACTGACAAAGGAGACGCTCAAGGAACTGAAACTCGTTCCTGAAGGTGTTCCCGATGCTGCTCGCGGCGCGGATGTCATCAAGCGACTCCTGAGCAACCTCGGGACCATTGGCAACGGCCTCGCCGAGCTTCGCGGTCTTTACGGCACCGGACACGGTAAACACGGAAGCGCATCGGGCTTGAGCACACGACATGCGAAACTAGCGGTTGGAGCGGCTGCGACCCTAACCGTATTTCTTTTCGAGACGCACAAGGCAACGAAGGAATAATTCACATGCCCAGAGTCGCAAAATCCCGGAGAGGCACCCGAATTAGAGTTCTGCAAAGACCGCTGCCATTTTCATTTTGGCCCATGTATCGCACGACGCGACGATATGGCCTTCAGTCAACGGTTTTCGCGTTAGACCCGTGGACCATGATCCGGGCGAGTATTGCGAGAAGATGCCCCGCGGGTAGTCAGCCGGAGGCGTATTCGTCGCTCGAACAGGCTCAAGACTTCTACAAGGCAGCGACGACCGCGGGGATCATCGCATCGCGTCCCCTCCTTCTTTACTATTGCTTCATGAACTTGGCGAAGGCGTTTGCGCTGACAGTGCAGCAGCAGGCCAGCTTTAACCAAGCGCACCACGGGCTGTCCGAGCGACTGCGGCCGCCGAGCAAGGAATTGGAGAACGCCTTCCTACAAAGCCATAAGTCTCCGAACACCCGAACAGGAGCACTGAACTTATTTGATGAATTTCTGCAAGCAATGACCGGTGCAGGATTGACTAGCGATACGGCATTCGACCTGCCGGTTTTATTGCCGCAAATCGTCCCTGGGCACCGTCTTTGGGCAGAGGCTAAGGCAGTGTCGGAACGATTTGTTGCCCTGCACGACATTCGGTTCAATGAGAATTCGACAACAAAGGAGATTTGGCTTTCAATTGACGTTTTCGCCGACGACCTCAGTCGTCTTCGCGTATCGCACACGAAGTTTCTGAAGGAAGCGCGGCTGGCGGGCAAATTCCGTGAAGTCCAGACGACGGCCAAAATTAATGGGCGAAAACTCATTAGATTTGAACAGACAACGGTCAGAACCTACACCCATCGTGCATCGGACGAGGTCACAAAACTTGCCTCAGACATTAAGCCTATGCTTTGGGCGACCGTGGCAAGTGTTCCACCATACCGCCGCTACTACGCTTATCTCGCTCCGGTGGCGGAGCACGCCCAGGTTTTGCCACAATTACTTTCGATCTACGCGATCATCTACTACCTGGGGTCCATCACTCGTTACCGCCCTCACCATTTCGACGCCATCGTTCGCAGCCCGATGGGCCCTCGAATCGAAGAGTTCATCAGCGGGCAACCTCTGCAGTTCATCTATTTGATGGCGTCTGAGTTCTCCGAACAAGAGGTAACTAAACCGTCAATCGTCTAACTTTCATGAGCCTCAACGAATCCATCGTCGAAGATGCCGCACTCGAGTGGTTCGGGGAGCTCGGCTATTCGGTCGCGCACGGGCCGCAGCTCGCGCCCGGTGAGCCGGCGGCGGAGAGGGATTCGTTTGGTGAGGTGGTGTTGGTCGGGCGTTTGCGCGAGGCCATCTGGCGACTGAACCCGGCCATTCCCGAAGAGGCGCGAGAGGAGGCGTTGCGCAAGGTGCTGCGGGTGGGCACGCCTTCGCTCACGCAGACGAACCGCGCTTTTCACCGGATGCTCCGCGACGGGGTTCCGGTGGAGTATCCCCGGCCCGATGGCAGCATCGCGGGCGATCATGTGCGGCTGATCGATTTCGGTGAGGTCGACGCGAACGACTGGCTGGTCGTGAACCAGTTCACGGTGATCGAGGGCCAGCACAACCGGCGGCCGGACATCGTGGTGTTCGTCAACGGACTGCCGCTGGGACTGATCGAGCTGAAGAACGCGGCGGATGAGGAGGCGACGATCTGGAGCGCTTACGCGCAGCTGCAAACGTACAAGGCGGAGATCGCCTCGCTGCTGCACTGCAACGCGGCGCTGGTGGTGAGCGATGGCTTGCAGGCGCGCATGGGTTCGGTGACGGCGAACCAGGAGTGGTTCAAGGTCTGGCGCACGATCGATGGCGAGGGCGATGCGCCGAAGTCGGCGCTCGAGCTGGAAGTGCTCGTGCGCGGCGTGTTCGAGCGGCGGCGGTTCCTCGACCTGCTCCAGCACTTCATCGTCTTCGAGGAAGACCCGGACTCGGGCGCGCTGCACAAGATCATCGCGGGCTACCACCAGTTCCACGCGGTGAACGCGGCGGTGGAGGAAACGGTGCGCGCCAGCGGCAGAGCAGAGAGCGCCAGCGTCGTGCGCGAGGAGTCGGGCACGTTCTGGTCCGGGCGCCAACGCGGCGGCAAGCCGGGCGACCGTCGCGCGGGCGTGGTGTGGCACACGCAGGGCAGCGGCAAGAGCTTCTCCATGCTCTTCTACGCCGCGCGCGTGGTGCGGCATCCGGCGATGCAGAACCCGACGTTGGTGGTGCTGACCGACCGCAACGATCTCGACGACCAACTCTTCGGCCAGTTCCAACGCTGTGCGGACATCCTCGGCCAGACTCCGGTGCAGGCGCGCGGGCGCGAGCACTTGCGCGAGCTGCTGAACCGGGCGAGCGGCGGCGTGGTGTTCACCACCATCCACAAGTTCGTTCCGCCGAAAGGTGAGGGCGGAGGCGAGGCGATGCCCTGCTTGAGCGCGAGGCAGAACATCGTGGTCATCGCGGATGAAGCGCACCGCAGCCAGTACGGATTCGGCGGCAAGCTGAACGAGAGGACGGGCGAGATGTCCTACGGCTTCGCCAGCAACCTGCGCGACGCCCTGCCCAACGCGTCGTTCATCGGGTTCACCGGCACGCCGATCGAGAAGACGGACGCGAACACGCGGGCGGTCTTCGGCGAGTACATCAGCATCTACGACATCCAACGCGCCGTCGCCGACAAGGCCACGGTGCCGATCTACTACGAGAGCCGCATCTCCAAGCTGAGCCTGAACGCCGCCGAGTTGCCCAAGCTCGACGCGGAGTTCGAGGAGATCACCGAAGGCGAGGAGCTGACGAAGAAGGAGAAGCTCAAGACGAAGTGGGCCGCGCTGGAGGCGTTGGTCGGCGATCCCAAACGCATCGCGCTCGTGGCCGCCGACCTGGTGGCGCACTTCGAGAAGCGCGTGGAGGCGATGGACGGCAAGGCGATGATCGTCTGCATGAGCCGCCGCATCTGCGTGGAGCTCTACAACGCGCTCGTCGCGCTGCGGCCCGCATGGGCGGAGGAAACGCTGAAGGTGGTGATGACCGGCAGCGCGGAAGACGGTCCCCAGTGGCAGAAGCACATCGGCAACAAGGAAGCGCGCCGCAAGCTGGCGAACCGCTTCAAGGACGCCAAGGACCCGTTCAGGATCGTGATCGTGCGCGACATGTGGCTGACCGGCTTCGACGCGCCGTGCCTGCACACGATGTACGTGGACAAGCCGATGCAGGGCCACGGCCTCATGCAGGCCATCGCCCGCGTGAACCGCGTCTTCCGCGACAAGCCCGGCGGGCTGGTGGTGGATTACCTCGGCCTCGCCGACCAGCTCAAGCACGCACTTGCCAACTACACCGAGAGCGGCGGCAAGGGGAACCCGACCTTTGACACCGCCCAGGCCGTCGCCGTGATGTTGGAGAAGCACGGCGTCGCCTGCGCCTTGATGCACGGCTTCAAGTGGGACAAGTGGACCAGCGGCAAACCCGCCGAGCGCCTCGCGCTCATCCCCGCGGGTCAGGAGCACATCCTCGAACAGGAAGACGGCAAGCAGCGCTGGGTGCAGGTGGTGACGGAACTTTCCCGCGCCTTCGCCCTGTGCGCCGCGAGCGATGAAGCCACGGCGATCCGCGACGACGTGAGCTTCTTCCAAGCCCTGCAAGCCGCGCTAGGCAAGCAGAGCAGCACGAGCCGCAAGACGCCCGAGCAGATCGACGCCGCCATCCGTCAGCTCGTGAGCAAAGCGATCACCACCGAAGGCCAGGTGATCGACGTGTTCACCGCCGCAGGGCTGCCCAAGCCGGACATCAGCATCCTGAGCGACCAATTCCTCGCCGAAGTGCGCGGCCTCAAGCACAAGAACGTCGCCGCGGAGTTGCTGGAGAAGCTGCTCAAGGACGAGATCAAGGTCCGCTCCAAGCGCAACCTCGTGCAGGCCCAGGTCTTCAGCGAGAAGCTCAAGAAGACGCTCAACGGGTACCACAACCGCGCCATCAGCACGATGCAGGTCATCGAGGAGCTGATCCAACTCGCCAAGGACCTCGACGCCGCGACCAAGGCCGGTCAGGAGATGGGCCTGACGGACGACGAGAAGGCCTTCTACGACGCCCTCGCCGCGAACGACTCCGCGGTGACGGCGATGGGCGACGCGAAGCTCAGGGTCATCGCCGCGGAGCTCATCACCCAGGTGAAGAAGAGCGTGAGCATCGACTGGACCGTGCGCGAGAGCGCGCGGGCGAAGATCAAGGTCATGGTGAAGCGGATCCTGAACAAGCACGGTTATCCGCCGGACCTCCAGGAAGACGCGGTGAAGACGGTGCTCGCTCAGGCGGAACTCCTGTGCGCGGAGTGGGTGTGAGTCGTCGCGAGGCAGCCGTTCGGTGATCCCACCGCGCGAGGCGCGCGCCGCGGACGGCTTGCCCCGGCCCACGCGAAGCGAAACAGGTCCGACCTCGCCGCGCCGGCCGTCGTGAGCCAAGCCGCGCGCTCGCTTCGGACACCCGACCGAGCCTCCACGACCTGCGCCGAGACTTGATTCAGGGCGATCGCGCGCCGTGAGGAGCCTGCGCCGGGCTCATTGGGCCAGCTGTCAGCCCGCCGCGGCGAGAACCACAACCTCGCGATCGACGACGGCCGCCTCCGGCGGAAGTCACCGCTTCGAGGTCCTGTCCGCGCCGCTTTCGCGCCGCATCCAATCGTCGCGTCGGGCAGAGCGCCGCTGCACGCCACGACACTCGGCGGCGCAGCGATGTTGGTTGGTTCGCGACCAACTCCTGGATCTCTCGCGCAGCGCGAAGGATCGAGGAAGTCGTAGCTCAGGAACTCGCGAGGCGGCGCGCCGACAGTCGCGCGGCGGCGAGCAGCGCCGCGGCGATGGCGAGGGCCAGCACGCCGAGGATCGAGAGGCGCACGCGCGCGCTCCAGCGCTCGGCCGACTCCTCGGCGAAGGCGAAGCGCGGGAACTGGTCCGCGTCGGCCTTGGTGAGGAACAGGTTCTTGTGGATGCGCGGGCTGAAGAAGGCGTGGACGGCCTCCTTGAAGCCGGCGAGTTGCTCGCGGAAGGCGCGCTGGCGCCAGTAGCCCGTGCCGGCGAGGTCGGTGAGCGCCTCGTGCACGGCGATGGCGGGCGAGGCGAAGCGCCACAGCTCGACGATGCGTTGCTGCGCGTCGAGTTGCGCGTCGAAGCGCTCGCGCACCGGGTCCATCGCGCGCGCAACGTCCTCTTGAACGGCCAGGATGCGCTGCGCGAAGTCGGTCTGCATGCCCGGCGGCGCGAGCTCGGGATGGTCGCGGTAGAACGAGTTCAGCACCTCGTTGCCGCGTCGCTCGGCGTCGCCCGAAGCTTCGCGCGCCGAGGCGACGAGTTCCGCGCGCGACGGCATCGGGTGCAGGCTCTCGACCACGATGTTGAGCAGCGTGGGCGCGACGAGCACGAAGGCGACCCAGGCTGCGCCGAGCGCCGTGGCCGCGGCGGCGGCGCTGCGCGCGAAAGCGTTGACCAGCGCGGCGATGCTCAGCCAGAACACGCCGTAAGCGCCGACGAGCGCAAGCGCGTGGGCCAGACGCGCGCCGCTGTCGGGCGCAGCGCTCGCCGCGTCGCCCCACCACGAGCTGGCCCACGTTGCGAGCAACGCGAGCGCGAGCGCCGGAGCGCCACGTGCAAACGCGCGCAACGCGAGCCACGCGCCGGGCCGCACGCCGCGCGAGAGCACCAGTCGCAGCGTGCCGCTCTCGCGATCGCCGGCGAGCAGGTCGTAGGCCAATCCCAGCAGGAACAGCGGGAACAGCCACACGAGCACGAAGGCGAGATCGAAGCGCCCCGAGAGCAGTCGCGAAGGGTTCTCGAGCTCAGAGCGCGCGTCGGTCGGCGTTTGCAGGCGCCAAAGGCTCACCGCCTCGACGCTGGGCGCGAGGTCGGCTTGCCCCGCGGCGAGGAGCGGCAGCGGCGCGGGCGGAAGCGCGGCGACGAGCGGTTGGCGCGCGAGCTGGCGCGGGTCGATGGTCTGGCGCTGGAGCGCCTCGCGCACTTGCGTCTCGAGCATGCGCGACTGCTCGAGTGCGGGCCCGGTGATGCGCCGCTGGCGCTCGGCGAGTTCGGCGCCGCCGTTCAAGGCGTAGACGAGCGTGAACGCAAACAGCGCGAGCAACACCCAGGTCGCGCGATCGCGCAGCGCCAGGCGCAGTTCGAAAATGAGCGTGCTCACGCGAGTGTCCCCCGCAGCCGGCCGGCGGCCCAGATCAACGCGGCCAGCGCGGCGGCGAGCCACGCGCCCAGCAGCGCAAGCCCCTCGGCCGCGGCGCTGAGAGCGGCGCTCGCAGGCAGCGGTGCGAGCTCGAACTGCGGCAACTGCTCCCACAGCGCGCGGCCCGCGACGTAGCTGTGATCGCCGGCCTTGGCGTTGTTCTTGAGATCTTCGTTGAGCACGCGCACGAACTCGCGGCGGTGCTGCTCGGCCGCGACCGCGAAGTGACGGTGGTGCTTGAAGTCCGTCCCCGAGAGCGCCATCGAGGCCGAACGCAGCGCCAGCAGCGGCGCCACGACTCCGCTGCGGGTCACGAGGCGATCCTGCGCTTCGATGCGGTCCCACAGCGCGCCGAAGTGGTGGTCGAACACCGTGCCGGCGATGCGCTCGCTCTCGAGCATCGCCAGGCCGTAGAAGTTGAACGGGAGCTCCTCGACGCGCGACTTGCCGTACTCCTTGAGCGTGCGCGCCGTGAACTCCTCCATCTGCTTGCTGCGCGTGTCGTGGCCGTCGAGTCCGTTCTGCAGGTCCTCGCCCATGGCCTTCTCGAACTCCGCCAGCGCGGGCAGCGGCAGGCGTGAGTGCGCGACGTCGCTCGCCAGGCGCGGAGCGACGACGCAACCGGCGGCCCACATCGCGAGCAGCACGATCAGCGCACTGCGCGCGTTGGGCGCGAGCGCCGACACCGCGACGCCGCCGACGAGCACGAGCGCGAAGTACAGCCCATAGGCGAGCGCGAGAGCGCCCGCGCGCGCCCACAGCCCGAAGGCCGGATCGACTTGCGCCTGCGCGAGCGCGTACGCGCCAACCAGGCCGAGCGGCGCGAGCAGCAGCGCCAGCGCCAGGCCAAGGCCGAGCGTCTTGCCCAACACGAGCTGGAGCGGCGCGACGCCCAGGCTCAGCGTCTGTCGCAGCGTGCCGCGCTCGCGCTCGCCGGCGATCGAGCCGAACGCGAGCAGCACGATCAACAGCGGCGCGAGCCACTGCAGGCCGGCGGCCGCCGTGAGTTCGCCGAAGCGGCGCATCGCGGTCGCGTCCTGCGCCGGCACGAAGGCAGCCTGGTTCTGGCGGTGAGCTTCGAGGAACAGCGTCGTGCCGACGAAGGGCTCGATGCCGCGGTCGAACAGCGCGAGCGGCGCCAGCGGCTTGAAGACGTTCACGCCGTAGTGCCCGGCGGAGTGCGAGTTCTTCTCGCCCTGCTCGAGCCAGTTCTCGCGTTCGAGCGCCGTCGCCGCCGCGCGCTCCTGCGCCATGCGCTCGGTCTGGCGCCAGGCGAGCAGGCCCGCAGTCACCAGCAACAACGCCGTCACCAGCGCGCCGAGGCGGAACCGTCCGTCGCGCCAGGTGTCGACGAACTCCTTGCGTGCGATGCGCAGGATCATGCGCGCAACTTCTCGAGGTAGAGCGCTTCGAGGTCGGAGCCTTCGAGCTCGGCTTGAGTGAACTGCGCGACGAGCTTGCCGCCGAGCAGAATGCCGACGTGCGAGGCGTCTTCGCGCGCGCGGAACAGGTCGTGCGTCGCCATCAAGATCGCGACGCCTTCGCCGGCGAGCCGACGCAGCAGGCGCGAGAACTCGTGGCTCGCGGCCGGATCGAGGCCCGAGGTCGGCTCGTCGAGCAGCAGCGCCTTCGCACCCGTCGCGAGCGCCAGCGCGATGCCGACCTTCTGTCGCATGCCCTTCGAATAGCCGCTCACGCGTCGATCGGCGGCCTCGCGCTGCAGACCGGCGCGTTCGAGCAGCTCATAAAGCTCCTGGCGAGTGTGCGACTTGCCGCCCAGCGCACTGAAGTAGTCGAGGTTCTCGATGCCGCTGAAGCGCGGATAGAGCGCGACTTGCTCGGGGATGTACGCCAGCGCGCGCCGCGCGGCGACGGGATCGCGAGCGACGCTGACGCCGCAGACTCGCGCCTCGCCGTCGTCGGGGGTCAAAAACCCCAGGAACATGTTGATCGTCGTCGTCTTGCCGGCGCCGTTGGGACCCAGCAAGGCGTAGATCTCGCCGGGTGCGACGCGCAGCTGGAGCGCATCGACGGCGAGGCGCTCCTGAAAGCGCTTGGTGAGCTTGTCGGCTTCGAGCATGGTGAGGCGCGGAGTCTAGCAGTCCGGTGAAGAAGTGCTTCGAGCGCGGAAGTCGTCCGGTTGCGTCGGATCTAGGAGCGAGACCGGAGCTGAATCAGCGGATTCAGCGAGGATCTCGCGACGACGAGCCGGCGCAATCCGGGCGGGTTCTGCGCCGAATGACTTTTTCAACGGGCTGCTAGTTGCGGCGGCGCTCGCGCGCACCTCGCGCCGGCTGCTACCCTCCTCTCCCCGTGAAGTTCGACGACGAAAAGCTGGTCGAAGCGCTGCGCAGGGAGCTCGGCCTCGCGCACCCGGACTCGTGGGTCGGCGCGTACGTGTTCGGCTCACAGGCCAGCGGCCGCGCTCGCGCCGACAGCGACTTGGACCTGGCATTTCTCGCGCGGGTTCCGCTCGAGCCGGCGCGTGTTTTCGCAGCTGCACAGCGTCTGGCGGAGCAGCTGCACGTGGACGTCGACCTGATCGACCTCGCTCGCGCTTCGAGCGTGCTGCGCGCGCAAGTCGTCGGAAAGGGCCGCAAGCTCGGGCCGCCGGAGAGTCGCGCGCTGGACGAATTCGAGATGTACGCGCTCAGCGACTATGCGCGCCTGAACGAGGAGCGCGCGGCGACTGTCGAGGCCTTCGTGAAGCCCTACCGCGATGGATGACGTCGTTCTCAACAAGGTCGCCATCGTCGAACGCTGCCTGAAGCGCGTTCGCGAGGAGTTCCGCGACGATCCCGCGCGGCTCGACATCACGATCGTCGAGGACTCGATCGTTTTGAACCTGCAGCGCGCCTGCGAGGCGACGATCGACCTCGCCATGCACTTGGTCGCGATGCGGCGGCTGAGCTACTAGCTGTTGGAATCTTCGCGCCGCGCGAAGTTCCAAGAGGTAGTAGCGACCCAACCAACATCTCAGCGCGGCCGAATGCCGCGGGGCGCAGCGGCGCTCTGGCCGATGCGCCCATTCGATGCGGCGTGAAGGCCGCGCTGGGTGTTCCGCAGTCTTCGCGCGAGGCCTTCGATGCGCTGGAGCGCGATGGAGGCCTCGACAGCGAACTCGCGAGCGCGCTGCGGCGCATGGTCGGCTTCCGCAACATCGCGGTGCACGCCTACCAGACGCTCGAGCGCGCGATCGTGGTCTCGATCCTGCGCGAACGGCTGGGCGACTTCGAGCGCTTCTGCGCCTTCGCGCTCAAGCGCTGACAGCGACCAGGCGCGCGACGATCACGACCGTGGCCGCGTCCGAGCCGCGCAGCTCGAGCTCGTCGCCCGGGCGCGCCTGGTCGATGCGCAGGCTGTCGCCCTGGCCAAGCTCGAAGGGCTCTTCTTCGCCGCTGACGCGCGCCACTGCAGCCCCGGCGACGACGTGCGCGAGCGCGTGGCGAGCATCGAGCGGCGAACGAAGCGTGCGCTGGCCCAGGCGCGCCGCTTCGACCTCCGCGCGGAACACTCCGCGGCGCGCGAACACGTTGAAGTCGCGCAGCGCGCCGTCGACCAGCTCGCCGTGCGTCGGCCACTCGCCCGCAAAGCGGTAGGGCTCGAGCGGGCGCAGTCGCGCGCGCGGCGCGTGCTCGCCGTGGCTCAGCACGATTCCCGCGCCCGAGACGACGACGAGCACGCGCTCGATGCCCTCGAACTGCGAAAACGGGCCGGAAGAGGCCACTTCGGCGGCAGAAACGCGCGCCTCGAAGTCGCCGCGTGCGAAGTCGGCGCCCTGCGGCCAGATAGCGAGCTGCGTGGTCACGCCGCCGCCGTTCTTCCACGGCGTGCGCACGAGCGACTGTGCGCGCACGAGCTCCACGTTGCGTTCGCGGTTCATGTCCGTCGCTCGATATGCTCTGCGCTGCGGCTGTTTCTCGTCGCGTTTCGACACTTCGACACTTCCACCACCATGCACAAATTCCTCGCCCCGATCACCCTGCTCTCTCTGCTCGCCGTCGGTTGCTCGTCGACCTCCTCGAAGTCCGCACAACCCTCGCAAGAGGAGATGATGGCGGCCTGGCAACGCGCCGCCACACCCGGGCCCGAGCACCGCGCGCTCGACGCTTTCGTCGGCACGTGGCGCACCGCGGTGAGCATGTGGTGGTCGCCGGACGGCCCGCCCGAGATCTCAACCGGCACGATGACCAACGCTTGGGCGCTCGACGGCCATCACCTCGAGCAGCGCTACAACGGAACCGCCGGCGGGCAGCCCTTCCAGGGTCAGGGCACTTGGGGCTTCGACATCGCCGCCGGTGAGTACAACGGCATGTGGATCGACACGATGAGCACGTCGATGATGGTCTCGCGCGGCAAGCGCTCGACCGATGGCAAGACGTTCGTGATGACCAGCACGAACACCGACCCCGTCACCGGCAAGCGCGTGAGCAGCGAAGAGGAGATCGTGATCGAGAGCCCCGATCGCCACACGATGACGTCCTACCTGGTCGAGAACGGCAAGCGCGTCTCGAAGACCATGCAGATCGTCTACGAGCGCGTGCGCTGAGCTCGGGCCGAAGCAACGAACACGCCGGGCCGCCCGCGGGTGGCCCGGCTTCGTTTGGGGTTGTTTCTGCGCGCGGTGTGCGGCGGGATTCGGGTCGGGCGCACGGGCGCGTGCGCGCCGCGAGATCCGCGCTAACGTTCGGAGCCGGACCCATGAGCCGCAGCTCTCGCACGCAGTTCGCCGAACGTGTCCGCATGCGCAACGCCGCGCGCGGTCCGCTGCTCGTCGCGTTGGTCAGCGTCGCCGCGTGCGCAGATCGCGAGCAGAGCGCGGCGAGACTCGAAGCCCGCGCACTTCCATCCCCCACCGCGGCCGCCGCGAGCCGACTCCCGCGCTTTGCGAGCGGGTCGAGCGCTGCGCCGTTGCTGACTTGGGTCGAAGAGCGCGACAGCGAAGGCTCGGAGCGCGTGGCCGAGCTGCGCAGCGCGCGTTGGAACGGCTCGCAGTGGTCGGGCGCGCAGCTCGTGGCGAGCGGCGCCGATTGGTTCGTCAACTGGGCTGATTTTCCTGCGCTGTCGGTGCTCGACGAACGCCGCCAGCTCGCGCACTGGCTCCAGCGCAGCGCCGAAGGACGTTACGACTACTCGGTTCAGCTCGCGCGCAGCGTCGACGGCGGTGCGACTTGGTCTGCGCCCGAGCGGCTGCACTCGCACGACGGCCCCGGCGAGCACGGCTTCGTCTCGCTCGTGCCGCTCGCAGAACGGGGCTGGCGCGCGGTGTGGCTCGACGGTCGGCGGATGGGCGAGGGCGGACATGACGCTCACGCAGAGCACAGCGGCGCGATGGCGCTCTACACGCGTGAAGTCGCCGCTGATGGCGCGCTCGGCGAGGAGTTGGAGCTCGACGAGCGCGTGTGCGACTGCTGCCCCACCGCGGCGCTGCGCAGCGCCGACGGCGCCGGGTGGATCGCCTATCGTGACCGCGACGAAACCGAGGTGCGCGACATCGCGCTCCTGCGCCTCGAGCCGGGTCGCGAACCCGAGCGCGTGTGGACCAGCGGCGACGCGTGGAAGATCGCGGGCTGCCCTGTGAACGGACCGGCGCTCGCCGCGGCGGACGAGCGACTGGCGATCGCGTGGTTCAGCATGGGCAGCGCGAACTCAGCGGCCGTCCACGTCGCCGTGTCGAACGACCGCGGCCGCACGTTCGCGCAGCGCGCCCAACTCGCCGGATCCGAAGCCATCGGCCGCGTCGACGCCGTGTTCGATGCGCGCGGTGCGCTGATCGTCTCGTGGCTCGAACAGAGCGGCGAATCCGCGCTCTGGCGCGTCGTTCGACTCGACGACGAGCTCGAGTCGCCGGGTGCGCAGACCATCGCGCCCGCCTCGGCCGGCCGCGACAGCGGCATCGGACGCTTGATCGCGAGCGGTGAAGGCGTGCTGTTCGCGTTCACGGAAGTCGCAGACGGCAAGCTGCGCGTCGCCGTGCGCTCGCTCGAGTGGCGCTGAGCGGGCGCGCGACCTACGGACAGATCAGCACGCGCAGACCATCGGAGAGGCCGACGTTCTCCGGCGGCGCGAAGCCGCTGTCGCGCGACCAGTACTGGAAGTACACCGAGGTTCCGGCGGTGAAGCCGCGGCTCGCCATGTACGCGTCGGTCACGGCGAACGAGTACGCGCCCGTGCAGTCGACGCCGGAGGCCGAGCCGCCCGAGTCCTGCAGCGGCGTGCGCACCGACGGCGGCGCGACACAGCGCGTTCCTCCGGCGAACGGCGTCGCCGCGGGCGCGACGCCCCAGAGGAGCAGACCCGGTCGGCGATTGATGAAATCACTGGCGCTGACCACGAAGTCGTCTGGGCCGCCGAGCGTGGCCGAGCCGCTCGCCGCGATCTGCGGAGTGCAACCGATGCTCGCGAGCTTCGCCGTGCAGTAGGTCACGCCGCGGCAGTCGCACTCGTCGGGGACGCCGTTGAGGTCGACGTCGGCGCTGGCTCCGTGCACGAGATCGCAGACGTCGTCGATGCCGTTGCCGTTGCAGTCGAGCGGCGCGCGGTAGTGGATGCGCAGCAGGTTCGCGCCCGCCGCGACGGGATTCGTGCCGAAATCGCGGTACAGGTCGGTCATGTACAAACCGTCGGGCCCCGCTTCGAGGCCGCAGGCGGTCGCCTTTTGAAAGCCCGAGTACTCGACGAACGGCAGCGGACCAGAGACGAGCGCGCCGCTCGCATCGAGCACCCAGCGCGTGATGCGCTTGCCTTGCGCGTTCTGGCCCGTCGCGTAGGTCGGGCCGGACTCGGTCACGAACGCGTGACCGTGGAACTGCGCGGGAAAGCCGCTCCCGCCGAAACTCTGCGGTTGAACGAAGGCGAGGTTCACCGGCCCGGTCGCGGGGTTCCAGTTGAACAGCGCGAAGTTGGTCATGCTCTGATCGCTGCCGTTCCAACCGTAGTTGCGGCCCGAAACGATCTTCGCGAAGCGATCGACGCTCGGACCGTTCTCGACGCAGTACTGCGAGCCGTCGGCCGCGCGCCACTCGCCGCCGAACGGGTTGCGCACGCCGTACGCGTAGACGTAGTCGCGCGCCGTGATGCCGTTCGACGCGTTGTAGAACGGGTTCGAGCTCACCGGCGTGCCGTCGAGGTTCAGGCGCAGGATCTTGCCGCGGAACGAGTCGAGGTTCTGCGCCGTCGCAGCGTCGAAACCATCGCCCATGTGGCACAGCAGCGTGCCGTCGGGCAGCAGCGTGAGGTTCGAGATCTGGTGCGACTGGCCCTGAGTCTCGCCGACCATGTCGAGGATCGTGATTGCGCTCGACGCCGTGCGTCCGCCGTCGACGCTCGAGAAGCGCACCAGCTTGGGGAAGTGGTTCGCGGGGTTCACGACCGGCGCGTAGAGCATGCCCGCGATCAGATCGCCGCTGAGCGGATCGACCACCAGGCCGGTGAGCCCTTGCTCGCCCGAGCCGGGGAACGCGCCGGTCGGACTGAAGTTGAGCAGCCCGCTCGCGTACGTGCTCACCGTGCGGTCGCGCGAGAGCACTTTGATCGAGCCGTAGAGCTCGCTCACGTACAGGAACGGATCGCTCGGAGCGCTGCCCGCGTCGGGCTTGAAGGCGATGTTGATCGGCAGCTTGAAGCCGGTGGCGACCACCTCGACCTCGAAACCGTCTTCGAGCGCGCGCCACGCGGGCGACGGCGCTCGCGCGAGCGTCGTGAACACCGGCGCGCTCTGCCCGGGCGAACCGACGAACGAAGCTCCCGCCGAGTTGATCCACCAGACCGCCTGCGCGCCGCCGGGCATCGAAATGGCCGGCAAATAGAGCGTGTGCGTTTCGCAGTCGTGGTCGACGACGGTCAGGTCGCTTGCGGCGAGGCTCAGACTCGCAGACCCGGTCGCGACGCGCACGCGCACGGCGTCGTGCACGGCGAGCGCGGCGAAGTCGAACGCGAGGTTGGTGACGCCGTTGTTGGCGCGCAGCTCGAGCAGCGGCTGGCCCGTCGCGCTCTCGATGAACAGGCGCGTCGGCGTCGTCGCGGCAGGGAGTGCGACCGGGCCGGAGTTGTCGGCGAAGCGCCAGCGCGCCGGCGGCGTGTGCGACAAGTCGTCGAGCTCGAGCGGGAAGATCTGCGCCAGCGCGCCGGTGGTGAACGTGCGCTGCGCCCAGGCGCTCCAGCGCGTCAGCGCATCGCCGCTGTCGTCGGAGTGCCTCACGCGCAGCACGTAGTTCGTGCTCGGGAACAGCTCGGCGCGGCCGGCGTGCGAGTTCTCGAACACGCCGTCGCCCAAGTGCGTGTGCAGGCGCTCGACGCCGCCGATGCAGAGCGTCGACCACACCCGCTGCGACGGCGCGACGGTCCAGATCTCCCAGTCGGTGCACTCGTGCAGATCGCCCGCATCCGGATCCGCGAACGGCGCGCACTCCATGTGCACGTCGGCGGCGTTGACGATCTGCCCGCTCACGCCAGGTTCGGTGATGGTCGGCGTGAACGGCGGCAAGTTGCCCGCGGGCGGCGGCGTCTCGTCGAAACTCCACGCGAGCACGTCGTGGCTCTCAGCGAGTCCGCCCGTCGCTGCGGTGAAGCCCACCCACGCGCGCCCCGCATCGAGCGAGAGCAGCGAGTCCAGCGCGACCGCGACGCTCAGCGCCGGCTGCGAGAGGTTGTCGACGAACACGCTCAGCACTCCGCCCGTGTAGCGCACGCGCGCCGTGTGGACTGCTCCGTCGGCGAAGTTGGCTACAGCGGTCGTCGACGCGATCGAGGCCGACTCCGCGACGCTGTTCGCGCCCGGCCCGAGCGTGTGCACGCTCAAGTGCAGCGCGCCCGGGTCGTTGACGTTCGCGACCGCGCAGCTCGAGTTCGAGTAGATGTCGAACTCGACCGCGAGGCTGTTGGCGAGCCCGTGGTAGCCGAGTTCGCAGCCCGTGCCGCCGAGCGGGCTCGCAGCTGTGTTCTGGAGCACGAACGCGAAGCCGTCGGCGCCGTTGGTGCTCTGCAACTGGAACTGGAAGGTCGTTTCGAAACCCGCGCCGACCGACTGTTTGGTCGTGAACCACGCGCCCCCCGCCGAGTCGCCCGCGGCCGGAACCAGGCGCAGCACGCCGCCCGTAGAACTCGCCGCCCCGACGAGCGTGAGGCCGGCCGTGCTCGCGAAGTTCAAGTAGTCGAAGTCGGCGCGCGCGCGGCCCGCGAGCACGAGCGCTCCGGTCAAGACATAGGCGAAGCGCGGGGCAATCAGCGTGCGATTGGCGGTGTGCATGCCGCTGATTAGAACCAGCGCTGCGCCGCCGCGGGGTGAACTCGCTCCCGTTATCGTGCCGACGTCCACCGCCTGCCACGGAACGCTCCCTCCGCTCAACGCTTTGTTGACGACTTCATGCTGCTCGCACAGTTCGCCCTCGCCGCCCTCCCCGCACTCGCTTCAGTCGCCAACCCGCGCCAGGACGAGGCCGCCTTGCGCTCGGGCATTGACCAGCTCGAGACGCACATCGCCAAGGCCGACTGGCGTGCGCTCGGAGAGGCCGCTCAGGCGCTGCTCGAGGCGCACGCCGACCAGCCCTACGTCTGGCTGCAGCTGCCGGATCTGTGCGATGCGCTGCAGATGGCGCGCTTCCACGCCGAGTACAAGGCGCCGCGCTGGGAGGAGCTGACCAGCGGCGAGTTGCTCAGCTACAACGAGAACTCCGGGTCCATCAAGCTGCGCTATGCGCCGAAGACGATCGCCGACTTCAGCAAGCTCGAGTTCAACGACAGCCGTGTGCCGAGGTCGACACTGGCCAGCGCGCTCCACAAGTACGCCTGGCTCTACGTGCATCCTGCGCACTTCCACGGCGACTACTCCGTCGAGCTGCGCGGCAATGCACTGGAGCGACCGGTCGAGCTGGTCTTCTTCCTCAACGACGGCGAGGTGGCGCTCGTCTCCTCCGGCTCGCGAACCATCGTCAAGGCCGATGGCTCGGGGCCGCGCGTTCCCGCCACCGTCCGCACGTTGCGCGGCGACGTCTGGACACAGGACGCGCAACGCGATGAATCTCCGTGCGTCACGCGCGAGCCGTTCGCGCTGAAGTTCGCCATCGGCCACAACCGGCTGAACGTGACCTTCAAGGGACGGCCGCTTCTCTCAGCGGAGAAGACC
This sequence comes from Planctomycetaceae bacterium, assembly GCA_011525785.1. GTDB lineage: Bacteria > Planctomycetota > UBA1135 > UBA1135 > WYBT01. The sequence goes on along the minus strand of WYBT01000020.1, from coordinate 58,978 downwards.
TCGGGCAGTTTCGGCAGCTTCGCACTCACCAGCATGGCTGGCGTCGAAGAAGTGTTGATCCAAGGCCGCGCACAGACCTCGTGGCTGCAGGGCAAGCGCGACGAGCACCTCGACAAGGCGTGGCAGAAGCAATTCGCGGGTCGTGCGGCCTATCGAGTCTTGCCGGAACCGCTGCGGCCGTTGTTCCACGAGTACAGGAGTCCGCTCCGCTGGGATCGCTTTCCGCGCGCGCCGAGCGAGCACGCACTCGCGCTGGCCGAGAAGCTCGAGAAGGTGAATGCGCTGGAACTCTCGTTGCTCGTCGCGCAGATCAAGAACTCGCCCGACGCGCAGCTCGACGCGTGCATGCGCGACTGGCTGACCACGCTGGCCATGAGCCTCGGCGGTTTTTGGAGCCGGGCCTCGGAAGCCTGCGAGAAGGTCGTCGGCGAGGAGCCGCGCTTTGCTCCAGCGCTGCATCTGGGCGCGTACCTGAAGTCGCGCATGCAGCGCTATGACGAAGCCGAGACGGACCTGCGTGCAGCGCTGGTGGTCGAACCCGACAACTTCGACGCGCTGGCCGACCTCGCCCAACTGCTGTTCAACTTGAAGCGCTACGAAGAGTTCGACCGTCTGCTGCTCGAGCGCGTCACCCGCGGAGGACTCACCGAGACGCTCGATCGGATCAACGCCTCGCGCCTGCGCGCGCAGCGCGGCCCGCGCTGGGCGCAGAGCCACACGCTCGAGTCCGAGCGCTACCGCATCGTCAGCGACATCGACCTCAAGACCTGTCGCGAGACGGCGCAGATGCTCGAGGAGTCGCTCAAGCGTTTCGAGGCGCGACTGCGCCCGGCGCCGCGCGAGCGGGTCGAGCGCTTCACGGCGTACGTCTTCTCTGGACGCGCCGGGTACACGCGCTACGCCAGCGACGCGCTGGACTTCGGCGCGCAGCACACGGCCGGCCTCTACAGCCGCGACCTGCGCCAACTGCTCGTCTGGAATCAGCCCTCGCGCGCCGAGATGTTCGAGACCATCCGCCACGAGGCCCTGCACCAGTACATGCACCGCCTCAGCGACGACGTGCCCGTGTGGCTGAACGAAGGGCTGGCCGAGTGTTTCGAGAACGCCCAGTTCCAGCGCGGCCCCTCGGAGGAGCTGCGTTCGCATCCCGAGCACCTGCGTCAGCTCGGCAGCACACGTTTTGCCGCCCACGCCATCGAGCGCTTCATCCGCGTCACTCCCGCGGAGTTCTACGCCGACGGCGGGCTGAACTACGCGCGCGGCTGGGCCTTGACGCACTTCCTGATGAACTCGACTCCGCTGTGGCGGCGCTGCCTCGACCGCATGCTCGACAAGATCGTCGAGCGCGCGCCCCAGAGCGCCGTCGTCGACGCGGGTTTCGACGGCGTGGAATTCGAGAAGCTGGCCGAGCAGCTCGCACGCCACCTCGAGTCGCTCGAGCGCTGAGCCGGGCGCGCTCCAGAACTTGCGACGCGCTTCAGCCACTGTCGGCTGGCCGAATTCTCCGGCGATTGCGACCGCCGCGCGGCGCGCGTGACACGCAAGACCGCACGCCAGGAACCTCGTCGCCTTTCGCGCGGCGCCAGCGCCGCAGTGAGCGCGCTCGCGCTACGGAGCACTGCGCAGGGCGCCCGCGGTTCGCGCAAGCTCGAATCGAGGCATGCTGCTGCAACCCGCTTTGCTCGACACGATCGGGGTCACGCCGCTGGTCGAACTCGAGCACGTGTACGTCAAGCTCGAGTGCTCCAACCCCAGTGGAAGCGTCAAGGACCGCATCGCGCGCTTCATGCTGCTCGAGGCGCGCAGCCGCGGCGAGCTGCGCCCCGGCGACGTGATCGTCGAGGCCACCAGCGGCAACACCGGCATCGCCATGGCGCTGGTGGGCCGCGAGCTCGGCCACCGCGTGATCATCTACATGCCCGAGCACATGAGCGCCGAGCGCCAGCACTACATCCAGGCTCTCGGCGCGGAGCTGCGCACCACGCCGCGCGAGCAGGGCTTCGAAGGTCCGATCGCGACGCGCGACACGTTCAAGGGACGCGCGGGCTACTACGTGCCCGATCAGTTCGCCAATCCGGACAACGCGCGCTGTCATCGCGAGACCACCGGCGCCGAATTGCTCGCGCAGTTGCGCGCGCACGGCGTTCGCAAGCTCGACGCGTTCGTGGCGGGCGTCGGCACCGGCGGCACGTTGATGGGCGTCGGCGCAGCGCTGCGCGCGGGCTATCCCGACCTGCGCCTGGTCGCCGTCGAACCGAGCGAGTCGAACGTGATGTGCGGCCGCCCCGCGGGCGAGCACACGATCCAGGGCATCGGCGACGGCTTCATCCCGCCGCTGGTCGACATGAACGAGGTCGACGAGGTCATCGACGTGCCTTCAGCGCTCGCGCACGAAGCGGCGCGCCAAATCCACGAGCACTACGGCCACTGCGTCGGCATCAGCTCGGGCGCCAACCTCGCCGCCGCGCGCCGCCTGGTCGAGCGCGGCCTGCGTGTCGCCACGCTCTTCCCCGACTGCTCCGATCGCTACGGCTCGATGGGCCTGAGCACGCCCGACTCCTCGCGTTGCCCGCTGGCTCGGCACTGCGCGCAGCGCGGCCTGCGCTTGGCGCGCGGCTGCTGACGGTCCGCCTCACTTCAACTGCACTTCGTTGCGGCTGCCGGCGCTCAGCTGCAGCGACGTGCGCGACTGCAGAAGTGTCTCGGCGCGGTGTGTGTACACATCAGGAGCGCCTGCGACGGGCTCGATGCGGGTCGGGCCGGAGAGCGTGAATTCGAGCGCCGTCGCGCTCAGCGGGACCATGTCGAGTTCGACGCTCGCGCCGTCGAGCGCCACGCCGCCGGCCACGAGTTCGCCCTCGTTGAAGAACAACTGGCCGCCGCCGAGGCTGCGATCGTCCGGGCCGAGGAACACAAGCTGCGCGCGGCCCTGCTCGGGCCAGTTCACGCCGGCGGGCAAGCGGACCGTGAGCGTCGTCACCGCGAAGTCGACACGTTCGTCGAGCTTCGAGTCGAGTGCGACGTCGAGCACGCGCTCGGGGTTGCGCAGCGTGAAGTGGTGCGGCGAGGTGATCTCGACCGTTGAAGGCCCGAGCGCGCGCGCCCAGCCGGTCACACGTCCGCTCGCATCGGTCTTGCCAAGCTGCGTGAATGGCCCGTTGGCAGCGAGCGGCACGATCGAGACCTCGGTGTTGGGCAGTGGCTCGCCGTTGAGCGTGACCGTCAGACTCAGCCGACCGACGCCCAAGCTCGACAGGTCGAGTTCGAGCTCGTGCGTCGCTCCCGCGGCGAGTTCGAACGTGACTCGCTCGCTGCCCGCGTGCTGTCCCGCGCGCTCGAGCGCGCGCACGTGGTGCTCACCGGGCCGCACGCCGTCGAAGCGAAACGCGCCGCCCGCGTCGGTCCGCGCTTTGCGTCCGGCGATCGGTCCGTCGAGTTCGATCTCGACGCCTTCGAGCGCGCGACCGGGCGGCACGAGCACGCGCCCCAGCACGACGCCGCCTTGGCCCAAGCTCAGATCGCCGAGGTCGACTTCGCGCCCTCCGCTGAGCTCGAGGACGTTCGACACGACCAGGGCGCCGCTCCCATCTTCCGCGACGACGCGACACATTCCGTCGTCGAGCCCCTCGAATACGAAACGTCCCTCGCCATCGCAGCGCACCGCTCGCTGCTCGGCGCCCCTGACCTGAAACGAGCCCTTCACGACGCTCACCTCGCCGCCCTCGAAGCGAATTTCGTGGCGTCCCTGCTCGAGCACGGCCTGAGCGCCCGCGACGGGCTCACCTTCGCGCAGCACGCGCCCGCGCACCGTGTTCGATGGGATCAGACGCACCGTCTGCACGGCTTCGGCCGCCGCGTCGCGCTCGACCGGCCCGGCGTAGAGCTGAAACCCAGGCGCGTGGATCGCGATTTTGTCGAGCGCGTTCGTCGCCGCGAGCTCGACCTCGCCGCCCGGATAGTCGCGCACCGTCGCGCGCGGCGGCTGCGAGAAGTTCTCGCGGTACACCGCGATGCCGAAGCGCTCGAGCGGCTGGCCACTGGGCGCGTCGACGACGCGAAAGCGCGTGCGTGCTCCCGCGCGCATCACAACTCGGATATCCGCCGTCCCCTGCGCATAGGTTCGGCTGCGATCTCCCACGCCAATCGGCTCGAAGCCCTCGCGCTTGCACTCCAACGTGTAGGGCTCGTCCTGCGGCAAGAACACCGTGAAGGCGCCATCCGCCGCACTCGTCGCGCCGGCGCCTGAACCGCTGCTGCTGGGCCAGCACCACACCTTGGCGCCTTCGATCGGCGCGCCGGATTCGTCGACGACGAAACCACTCAAGGTCGGCGCATCCGCGAGCACGAAGTCGATGCCAGTCGTGCTGCGCAGCACTTCGACGGCGATGGGCTTTCGGAATTGCGAGAGCCGGCGCTCGGACCGGCAGTTGACTCCGAACTCGCCCGGCGCGACGTGACCGAGAACGTAGTGACCGCTCGCGTCGCTGACGGCGTCTCGCCCGAGCGTCGAGTACGGCTGCTGCGCGAGCGTCAACTTCGCGCCTTCGATCGGCGCGCCGCGCGAGTCGCGCACGTAGCCTTCGATCGCGCCCGTCGCGACCAGTTCGAACACGCCCAGGTCGTTGTCGCCGGCGATGAGCGGCGCTCTCGCGCGCGGGTCGCGCGCGGTGAAGCGCACCGAAAGCGAGTCGCGGTAGATCTCGGGCTTGATCGAGAGCTCGACGAACTCGCTCGTCGGCGTCGGAACCTCGAAACGAAACGCGCCCGTGGCGTCGGTGGTGGTCTCGAAGCCCATGAACTCGCGCGGGCCCGGCAATCGAGGCGCTTCGGCGCGTGTCGACCAGCTCTTGAAGGCCGCGAGCCGCACGACCAGTCCGCTGAGCGGCTGGCCGCGCTCGTCGACGACGCGGCCGAAGGCTGCGCAGTCGTTGACGCCGGGTGCGGCCGGCGCCGGCGCGCTGGCCTCCTCGCGCGTGGACTCGCGCACGGACTCTGGCGCCGACGGCGTTGGGGCGACTTCGAGCGGCGCAGGCAGGCTGCTCGCGCTCGAATCCGACGGCGTTTGGGCCACTTTCGCGCTCGCCGCGGGATCCGCGGCCGCCTGCGACGACTGGGGGTCGCTCGTGGCGAGCCAGAGCACCGCGAGCACCAACGACGCGAGTGCGACGACGAGCGCGAGCTTGCGCATGGCGGAGTGGCCTCGAACGAATCAGGGAACGTGCGTCAACTCGAGCGCGTTCGACAAGCTCGTCGTGCGGCACGCGCCCGGATCGCGGAACCAGGCCTGCACGAAGGCCTTGTCGCCCGCACCCCACGGCGTGCCCAGCGCGCTCGGCGTCGCCAGTTGGAACGCGTTCCAGTCGAGCGCGAGCGAGCCCGTGCAGCTCGCATTGGTTCCACCCGACGACTGCGGGAAGCTGCGCTGCGTCGGCGGCTTCACGCACAGGAAGCTCGAGCCGATGCCGCCGGAGCACCAGGCCTGCGGCAGCGCTTGCAGTCCGTAGAACACGATGCCGGTGCGTTGGCCTTCGACGCCCGACACGGTGATCGCGCAGGGGCTCGCGAGGGTCGCGCTGGGCTGCGCGCTCGCCGAAACGAGCGCGTTGCAGCCGTTCGAAGTCGTGCCGGGCGTGCAGTACGCGAGCGGCGGGCCGCCACACGAACCCAGCAGCCGGATCTTCCAGTGGCGATCGACGAACTGGAACACGTTGCCCCAGCTCGCGCCGGAGTTGCTCGACGCGGTGTAAGGCTGGCCGAGACCGACGTTGAGCGTGTCGACGGCCGCTTGCGCGCCTTCGCTGGTGACCCAGCCGAACCAGTAGGTCTGCCCCGCCGTGAGCGCGACCGGCGCTCCGAGCGTCGCTCGATACCACTGGTTGGCCGCGCCCACCGCAACACTGCCGCTCGAGAGCAGCAGCGCGGGCCGATTCGTCGCCGCGTTGTGCGACCACAGCTGCAGCGTGTGCGAGGCGCTCGCTTCGCCGGTGAAGATCTCGAGCTGCGTCGCGCTGAAGTCCGTGGGCGTCGTGAAACGGATCGCGAGCGTGACGGCGCTGATCGACACGCCGTTGTTGAAGTTCGGGCCGTCGTTCTCGGCGTAGCACGGCGCTTGCGCACGCGCGCTCGAGGCGAGGAGCAGCGGGAGAATCAGCACAACGACGCGAGAAAGCGCAGGGATCTTCATGGGTGCTCAAGGGTACTCGCTCGCGAAGTTGCGCGCGCGTGCCCACGGCGCTGCGCGAACGGGCTAAGCTCGACCGCGCAAGTCGTCCCCCCTTCTCGCCCCCACCTCCACGAGGCGCACAATGACTTCGTCCCTGCGATTGGCGTTCACCTTGGCGTTGTTCGGATCGGTCGCGAGCGCACAGACCGGCGTGCTCGATCAGTCCAACGCGTTCCCGCCGCCGCCCCCGATCCAGACCGCCAGCTTCAACGGCTCCGCCTCGAGCCTGGAGTGGCAACAGGAAGTGCGCTGCGGACTGACCGGAGTGCTCGAGGGCTTCTCGCTGTTCCTCAACGGCTCCGCCGGTTCGACGATGGACGTGCGCGTGCGCGTCGGCGCGGGCTGGAACACCGGCCCGATCGCGTTCCAAGGCGTGGCGACCAAGACCAACTCGAACTTCAACGAAGTGGTGTTCATCGACTGCTCGTCGGCGGGAATCGCGCTGAACGCGAACGATGTCTTCGTGATCGAGATCCAGGGCAACAACACGGGCGGCAGCTTCCTCGGGTCCTACATCGCGCCGCCGGCTGCGCCCTCCTATCCCAACTTCCTCTACCTCGGCCCCAACGCGACGGGCTGCTTCGCCGACTGCGGTTGGCGCATGTCGTTCGAGACCTACATGCTCGCGAACGTGCCGCCGACGGCCTACTGCACCGCGGGCACGACCACGAACGGCTGCAACGCCTCGATGTCCGCGAACAACCAACCCAGCGTGAGCTTCGCGAACTCCTGCACGATCAACGTCGCCAACGTCGAGGGCCAGCGCACCGGCATCATGTTCTACGGGCTGCAAGCGCTGCCGCAGGCCTGGTGTCCGGGCGGCGTGGGCTCGAGCTTCCTGTGCGTGAAGCCGCCGACGCAGCGCAGCTTCCCGCAGACTTCCGGCGGGACCAACGCGACCTGCACGGGCTCGCTCGCGCTCGACTGGAACGCCTTCCAACAGGCCACGCCGGGCGCGCTCGGCACGCCCTGGAGCGCGGGCGACAAGGTCTACGTGCAGGCCTGGTTCCGCGACCCGGGCGCGTGCCGCACGACCAGCCTCTCGAACGGTTTGGAACTCACGTACCGGCCGTAGTCGAGCGGCCGTAGTCGAGCGGCTCGTTTACGCGCCGCGAGCGTGCGTCAAGCGCTCGATCAGCGCGCGGTGCTGCGGGAAACGCTCCTGCAGCACCGCGCGCGGCGTTAGTTCGAACCGCTCGAAGTGAAACGGCGGCGCGCACACGTTGGCGCCGAAGGCGAAGCTCTCGCCGTCGAGCAACTCGGCGGCCTGGAGGACGCCGAGCGGGATTGAGAGCACGGGCGTCTGGCCGGCCGAGAGGTCGAGTCCGAGCGTGTGCTCGCTGTGCGCGCCGCGCTCGTCGATGACGTGGATGCGCAGCGCGCCGCGCTGTGCGATCCACAGCTCCTCGTTGTTGAGCACGCGGTGGAACGCGCTGATCGCGCCGGGCAGGAACAGCCAGTGACCGCTCGTGCGGTGCTCGTCGCGGTGCGTCTCGACGAACTTGGGGCCCTCGGGGTGGTCGTACCAGGCATAGGCGGCGAGGAGCGCGTCGACGTCGCGCTGCGTGCTCGCGAGCACTTCGCGCAGCTCGAGCGGGAGCGCATGACCGCCGTGTTCGGGCGCGAGCGTGAAGTGGCGGCGCAGGGCGCTCATCGGGAGCGCGCCGTACACATGCGGGAAGCGCTCTCGCACGCCGGGCGGCGACTCGTGGCGCAGCTCGCCCACCGCGTGAGCGTCGAACTCGAGCAGCGCGAGCTCGCCGGCGCCGCGGAAGTAGCGCTCGAGCACGCCTGAAAGCTGCTCGAGGTAGCAGCAGTGCACGAATCCCTCGCTCGCGAGCGACGCGGGAACATGCATGCCCGAGCGACGGGCCAATTCGAACTCTGCGGGCGTGGCGACGTGGAGCAGGGAGCGCGGCATGGTGTGCGGATCGTAGGGCGCGGCGCGGGACCGCCGAAGCGGCAGGTGAGCGCGGGTGCGCGCTGCCAATCCGTCATGCACGCAGCGCATGCGTGAGCCCCGAGAGCCTCGCACAGGCTCTGAAACGCGCTCGCACGTCAGTTCGGTGTGAATCGCCGCGCTGGACCGCCATGTGCGTACGCGCGCCGCCCCGCGAGGCCCCCGCCATGACCCGACCGCTCCGTTTCGCAGCCCTGCTCTCGTTCCTGTTCGCCGCCGCGCTGACGCCGCTCTCGGCGCAAGCGTTGCCCGCGCCGCAACTCGCCGCGCGCTCCGACGAAGAGTTCGATCCGACGCCCGAGCCGGTCGACGAGGACGCCGCGCTGCGACCGCGGCAGATCGGGCCTTATCGCGTGCTGCGCGAACTGGGCGCGGGCGGCATGGGGCGCGTGTACCTCGCCGAATCGCAGGGCCGCATCCAGCGCCGCGTGGCGCTCAAGGTGCTGAACGAGGGCATCTTCTCGCCGCGCATCCTGGCGCAGTTCGAAGTCGAGGCGCAGGCGCTCGCCAGCGTCGAGCACGAACACGTCGCGCGGCTGTACGAAGTCGGCGCCGACGACGATGGCCGGCCGTGGATGGCGATGGAGTGGGTCGACGGCGAGCCGCTGACCGACTACTGCGACAAGCGCGAGCTCGCGCTCGATCAACGCCTCGAGCTGTTCGCACAGGTCGCGCACGCGGTCGAGCACATGCACCGCCGCGGCGTGCTGCACGGCGACCTCAAGCCGGCCAACATCCTGGTGTGCGAGCGCGATGGCCGCGCGATCCCCAAGGTGATCGACCTGGGGCTGGCGCGCTTGAAGTCGGCGAGCGGCGATGCGACCGACCTGGTGATGGGCACGCCGGCCTACATGGCGCCCGAGCACTTCGGCGCAGAACTCGAGAGCCTCGACGCGCGCGCCGACGTGTTCGCGCTCGGGGTCGTGCTGCGCGAGCTGCTCGTCGGCGGCGCGGGACACGCGCTCGACTCGCTGCGCCTCGCTGCTGCGCCGTGGCTCGCAGCCTTTGCGCCGCGCGTGAGCCCGAGCGAACAACTGCGGACCAGCGGCGCACGCGGCGGCGCCCTGGCCCGTTTGCGGCGCTCGAGCCTGCAACGCCTTCAGGCGCGCCTCGAGGCCGGCCTGGATCTCGTGGTCCAGCGCGCGAGCGCCCTGCGCCGCGAAGAGCGCACCGCCAGCGCCGCCCAACTCGCGCTCGAGGTCGAAAGCGAGCTCTCGCGCCATGCCCAGGCTGCCGTGCTGCGGCGCGGGGCGCTGGCCCTGGGCGCGGCGGCTGCGCTCGGCGCCGGACTCGCAGCCGGATTGGCCGCCCTGATCTGAAATCGAGGCGACATGGGCCCTGCGGGGCCCGCGGAGCGCGGCGCGCGCCTCGAGAAAGCGTCCCCGACAGACGCGTCCGCCAACTGCCCGCAGCGCGCCACTCGCGCGAAAGGTCTTCCGAGGGCAACTGGAGCGCTGGGCGTCCCGCTCGCACCCATCTAGGCGCCCTGCGTGCGCCTAGTAGCATTTTTGGGAACGGCGGCGCTCTCGACTTCCCCGGCAGGCCACGCATCGCCCATCGCAACCCGGGAGAGGTCTACGCCCGCCGCAAGGCCTCACTCCCATGCAATTCACAATGGCTCGCGCCGGATCCGTGCTCGCTTCGTGCGTCGCATTCGGACTCTCACTCGCGGGTTCGCCCCGCGCGCTCGCACAAGACGTCTACGCGCTGGGCTTCGACTCGCTCAACCCGCCGAGCGCCGAGTACATCGAACGCGCCAATCGCCAACTGCCGCCACCGCCCGAGTACTTCCTCGGCCCGCGCTGGCCCGGACCGCAGGGTTCACCGCGTGTCGTGACCTGGAGCTTCGTGCCCGACGGCGTCGTGATCCCGTCGATCATCGGCGAGAACGGCGGCACTTCGTCGCTCTTCTCTCGCATGGACTTCCTGTTCGCGTCGCAGGGCGGACGCGCGACCTGGGTGCAGCGCATCCAGCAGTCCTTCGATCGCTGGGAAGAGCTCACCGGCATCGATTTCCAGCGCATCCAGGGCGTGGGCGTCGAGTGGGACGACGGCGCGACCTGGGGCTCGCTCGGCAGCGCCACGCGCGGCGACATCCGCGTCGCGATGAAGCGCCTCGACGGCCCCGGCGGCGTGACCGTCGTGGCCGCATTCCCCGGCAACGGCGACATCGTGCTCGACCGCTTCGATGCCTGGGAGACGCCGGGCGACCTGCACCGCGTGCTGCGCAACTCGATGAACTGGGCGCAGGGCATCGCCTGCGGCGTGGACCTCGCGTGCCCCGCCGACGGGACCAAGTTGATGGAGCCGATCATCCCGTTCGGCTTCGACGGTCCGCGCCAGGACGACATCCGCGGCATGCAGCGCCACTACGGCGACGCGTTCGAGGCCGATGACAGCACCGGGACGGCCACGGCGCTCGGCGCGATCGCGGTGGGCAACAGCGTTTCGCGCGGAGCTCTGCCGCCGCCGCTCACGGGCCCCAACGCGGCGAGCAGTTCACTGCTCTCGATCGACGCCGACGGCGATTCGGACTTCTTCTCGTTCTCGGTGAGCACGCCGGCCGTCGCGAGCATCACCATCACGCCGATCGGCAGCACGTACAACCTGGGTCCCAACGGCGGAGGCGGCTGCACGACGAGCTCGCCCTTCGATGCGCTGTCCGTAGCGGACCTGAGCGTCGAGTTGATCGCCCCCAACGGCAGCACCGTGCTCGCGAGCGCGAACGCGAACGGCCCGGGCGCGACCGAACAGATCCTGCTCGCGCCGCTGAGCGCCGCGGGGACGTACTTCGTGCGCGTGTTCGAGAGCAACACGCCGGCCGCGACCCAGGGCTATTCGCTCGACGTCGGCGTGAGCGCCTGCACGCTCGACAGCGACGGCGACGGAACCGCCGACTGCCTCGATGGGTGTCCGCTCGATCCGTTGAAGACCGCGGCGGGTGTGTGCGGCTGCGGCGTCAGCGATGTCGACAGCGACGGCGACGGCGCGGCCGACTGCAACGACGGCTGCCCGAGCGATCCGCTCAAGACCTCGCCCGGCGCGTGCGGCTGTGGCGTCAGCGATGTCGACAGCGACGGCGACGGCACGCCCAACTGCAACGACGGCTGCCCGAGCGATCCGGCCAAGACCGTGCCCGGCGTGTGCGGCTGCGGCGTAAGCGACCTCGACAGCGACGGAGACGGCACGCCCAACTGCAACGACGGTTGCCCGAGCGATCCGCTCAAGATCGCGCCCGGCGTGTGCGGCTGCGGAGTGAGCGACGCCGACAGCGATGGCGATGGTACGCCCAATTGCAACGACGGCTGCCCGCTCGACCCGCTCAAGCTCGCACCCGGCGTGTGCGGCTGCGGAGTGAGCGACGCCGACAGCGATGGCGACGGCACGCCCAACTGCAACGACGGCTGCCCGAACGACCCCGCGAAGATCGCGCCCGGCGCCTGCGGCTGCGGAGTTGCTGACGTGGACAGCGACGGCGACGGCACGCTCGACTGCTTCGATGGCTGCCCGCTCGATCCGCTCAAGATCGCGCCGGGCCAGTGCGGCTGCGGTGTCGCCGACACCGACAGCGACGGCGACGGCACGGCCGACTGCAACGACGGCTGCCCGCTCGATCCGCTCAAGATCGCGGCCGGCCAGTGCGGCTGCGGCGCGGCCGACACGGACAGCGACGGCGACGGAGTGGCGGACTGCGTCGACGGTTGCCCCAGCGATCCGCTCAAGAGCACGCCCGGCTTCTGCGGGTGCGGCGTTCCGGAGACCGACAGCGACGGCGACGGTTCGCCGAACTGCGTCGACGGCTGCCCGAGCGATCCGCTCAAGACGGCGCCGGGCCAGTGCGGCTGCGGCGTGAGCGATGCGGACAGCGACGGCGATGGAACGGCGGACTGCAACGACCTGTGCCCCGCAGATCCGTTCAAGACGGCGCCTGGGACGTGCGGCTGCGGCGTGAGCGACGCGGACAGCGACGGCGACGGCACGCCCAACTGCAACGACGGTTGCCCGAACGACCCGCTGAAGCTCGCGCCCGGCGTGTGCGGCTGCGGAACCGCGGACGTCGACTCTGACGGCGATGGCGTGCTCAACTGCCTCGACGGTTGCCCGAGCGATCCGCTCAAGACCGCGCCCGGCGCCTGCGGCTGCGGCGTGGCCGACGTCGACAGCGACGGCGACGGCGCGCTCGACTGCCTCGACGGTTGCCCGAGCGATCCGCTCAAGACCACGCCCGGCGTGTGCGGCTGCGGCGTGGCGGAAGTCGACAGCGACGGCGACAGCGTGTTCGACTGCGTCGACAACTGCGCCGCGATCGCCAACCCGCTGCAGGTCGACCTCGACCTCGACGGACGCGGCGACGAGTGCGACAACTGCCCGGCGCACTTCAACCCCGGCCAGGACGACTGCGACGGCGACTTGGCGGGCGACGTGTGCGAGCTGGCGCTCGGCACGGAGATCGACTGCGACGAGAACGGCGTGCCGGACAACTGCGAGCCCGACTGCAACGCCAACGGCCGCGTCGACGCCTGTGACATCCTGCTCGGCACGAGCCTGGACTCGAACATCAACACGATCCCAGACGACTGCGAGGCGCCCTGCCCCGCGATCCAGGTCTACTGCACGGCCAAGATCAACAGCCAAGGTTGTCCGCCGTCGATGGGTTGGAGCGGCGCGCCGAGCGCAACGGCCGGCAGCGGCTTCGTGATCACCTGCTCGCAGGCGATCCCCGACCGCAGCGGCATGCTGTTCTACGGCTACGCCGCGAGCTTCGCGCCCTTCCAAGGCGGCTTCCTGTGCGTACGGCCCCCGTTCCGTCGCACGGGCGTGCAGCTCTCGACCGGCGCGGGCGTGTGCGGCGGCGCGTACTCGTTCGACTTCAACGTCTGGATCGCGGGCGGCTCGGACCTGCTGCTCGTGCCCGGCACGAACGTGTTCGCGCGCTGGTGGATGCGCGACCCGCAAGCGCAGTTCACTACGGGCTTCAGCGACTCGCTGACGTTCACCGTGTGCCCGTAGCGCGTCGGCGCAGTAACGTGTCGTGACCAGCAGCGGCCAGCGCCCGACCAGGCGCTGGCCGCTGCGCTCTCCGATCCGGCGCCGCATGAACGAGCTCCCGCCCCACCGCGCACGCCACGGCCAGCGGCGTTGCGCGCGCTGCGCGTTGCCGCTCGAGAGCTGCTTGTGCCAGTTCGCCGCGCCACTCGAGCTGCGAACGCGCGTCGTGGTCGTGATGCACCGCCGCGAAGTGCACAAGACGACCAACACCGCGCGCCTCGTGCCGCTCGCGCTGGCCAACGCGCAGGTGTGCGTGATGGGTCTCGCCGAAGATCGCGTCGAGCTCGAGGCCGCGGCCGCTCGTTGGCGCGACGCGCGACTGCTGTTCCCCTCCGACGACGCGCTCGAGCTCGACGCCGCGCAGGCCGCGATACCGATCACGCTGGTCGTGCCCGACGGCAACTGGCGCCAAGCCCACAAGCTCGCGCGCCGCGAACCGCTGCTCGCCGAGCTGCCGCGCGTGCGCCTGCCGCCCGGCCCACCTTCGCGCTACGCGCTGCGCAAACATCCCGACCCGCGCTTCCTCGCGACCTTCGAGGCGCTCGCGCGCGCACTCGGCGTGCTCGAAGGCGCGCACGTCCAGCAGCACTTGGAAGCGCTGCTGGACGAGAAGGTCGCGCGCACGCTCCGCACCCGCCCTTACGGCGCGGAGCGGCTCGATCAGGGCGAGTAGGTCAGCTCCACAGCGTTCGACAAGTTCGTCGTGCCCTGCGCCGGCGGATCGCGAAACCAGGCTTGCGCCCAGACCTTTGCGCCGGGCCCGAACGGGTTGCCGAGCGAGAGCGGGTTCTGCGTCTGGTACGCGTTCCAGTCGAGCGTGAACTGCCCGTCGCACGCGCCCGGAGTTCCGCCGGAGAACTGGCCGGTCGTGCGCTGCACCGGAGTCTTCACGCACAACAGGCTCACGTTGTTCCAGGGCACGGCCTGCGAGCCCGAGACACCGTAGAAGACCAGGCCCGACTTGCCGCCTTCGACGTTCGTGACACTGAGCACGCACGGCGTCGCAAAGCTCGCGCTCGGTTGGCCGCTCGCGTCGATGCTCGCCGCGCAGCCGTTGGTCGTCGTGCCGCCGGTGCAGTACGCGAGCGGAGGCGTCGACGCGTCGAAGCACAGCTCCCAGCTCGCGAGCGAGCCGCTGTCGGCGCCGACGAACCAGTCGTAGATGCGCAGCGTGTAGACGCCCGAAGCGAGCGGCAGCGCGCTGAGCGCAGTGTTGTCGATGCCCGCCGCGCCGCTCGGCCATGCGCCGAAGAACTGGCGGTACACGCCCGGCGCGATCGCGCCGCCGACGCACGCGAAGTCACTCGCGGCGACGCCGCACGAGCCCGAGGCCGCGTTGACGTCCACGAACACGTAGTCTCCGACGAAGGGCGAGCCGCAGCCGGCGCCGAAGGCCCCGTCGACCTGTTGGAACAGGTTGATGCGCGCGCCGCTGGGCGTCTCGAGCACGACCTGGTTGTCGCCCGACCACGGGTGCGCGAAGCCGTTGAGCTTGACCGCGCTGATGCGCGCGGCGCCCGCCGGCACGTTGACGCTGAGCGTCGAGGTGAGCGCTCCGGTCGGCAGCACGCTCGGCCATCCGCCGTCCGCAGCGCCCGGCGCCGGCCACGCGCCGCCCGGGCCGCCCGCGATGCACGCATCGGGCGCGCCCAGCGAGAGCGCTGCCGGCGCGCTGGTCGTCGAACCGCACGAGTTGCTGATCACGCAGTCGTAGCTGCCGACGTCCGCCGCGCTCACCGCTGCGATCGAGAACGTCGCAGCCGTCGCGCCCGCGATCGGCGCGCCGCCCTTGCGCCACTGGAAGGTCGGCGTCGGCGTCGCGTTCGCAGCGACCGTGAACAGCGCCGGCGAGCCGACGCAGGGCGCGGCGCCGAGCGGCTGCTGCGTCACGAGCGGACCAACGTTGACCACCAGCACCGCAGCGTTCGAGGTGATGCTCGTGCAAGTGCTCGAGACCACGCAGTCGTAGCTGCCCGCGTCCGCCGCGCCCGTCGAGGCGAGCACGAGCGTCGCGTTCGTCGCTCCGGCGAGCGGCGCGCCGTTGCGCCGCCACTGGTAGCTCAAGTTCGGCGAACCCGAGGCGCCCACGCTGAGCGAGATCGGCGCAGGCGCGCACAGCGTCGCTCCCACCGGCTGCGTCTGGATCGTCGGCGCGGTATCGACCGTGACCGTGATCACGTTCGAGTCGACCGAGCCGCACGCGTTCGTCACGCGGCAGAAGTACTGGCCGGCGTTTGCGCCCGAGGGATTGAAGATCGTGTACGCCGGGTTGGTGAAGCCGCCCAGTCCGACTCCGTTGCGGAACCACTCGTACGCGATCGGCGCCGTGCCGCTCGCCGTGATGCTCAGCACGCCGTTGACGCCCGCGCACAGGGCCGTGTTCTGCGGCTGGACGGTGATCGCCGGCGCAACGCGCGCGGTGTACGTCGCGGCCGTCGAGGTCGTGCTCCCGCAGCTGTTGGTGACGACGCAGTCGTACAGGCCGTCATTGGCGCTCGAACCCGCGCCGGTGTAGCTCGAGTTCGTCGCGCCAGCGATCGGCGCGCCGTTCCTGCGCCACTGGTAGCTGGGCGTCGGCGTCGTGTTGGAGACCGCCACGGAGAATCCGAACGGCACGCCGACGCAGAAGCTCTGGCTGACGGGCTGCGTGGTGATGACCGGCGTCGTGTAGAGGCCGACGACAGCCTGCGCGGACCACGTGTTGCCGCACGGGTTCGACGCCAGGCACAAGTAGGTTCCCGTGTTGGCCGTGGACAGGTTCGTGATCGTCAAGCTCGGCCCGTTGGCGCCGATCACCTGCACGTTGTTGCGGGTCCAGCTGTAGGTCGTGCCGATGATCGGGTTGGCGAGCGCCGCCGTGAGCTGCACGGTGCTTCCCTGGCAGGCATTCGTGCTCTGCGGCTGCGTCGAGAACACCGGCGTGGTGAAGTTCGTGAGCAGCACCTCGTTCGAGATCGTCACGCCGCACACGTTGGTGGCGTTGCACTGGTACGAGCCCGCCAGACCCGCGTTCATCGAGGCAATCGCGTAAGTGCTGGAGGTCGCACCGGGGATGTCGACGCCGTTGCGCTTCCACTGGTAGGTCGGCGCGGGCGTTCCGCTGGCGACGAACTGCAGTTGACCGGACGAACCCGTGCACAGACCCAGGCCGGTCGGTTGCTGAACCGCGCTCGGCGCGCTGTTCACGACCACCGTCACCGGCGCCGAGAGCACGTCCCCGCAGGCGTTGCCGATCTGGCACGTGTACGTTCCGGCGTCGACCGCGGTCGGGCTGGGGACGGTGTAGGTGTTCGAGCTCCCGCTCTGCACGGTCTGACCGTTGCGATAGAACTTGTAGGAGAGGTTGGATCCGCTCGCCGCCACGGACAACGTGAGCGGAGACCCCGTGCACGCGCTCGCGGCGTTTGCGCTCAAGTTCGTGGTCAACGTCGGCGGCGTGCAGCCGCTCGAGTAGTTCATGTTGGCGATCACGAGCGCGAAGTCCTGGTCCGTCGCGTCGGCGTTGCCGGGCACGCCATCGCCCGCGATGTTCGCAGCGCTCACGCGCACGCGGATCGTTCCGGCGAAGCCCGTGGGCAACACGACGAGCTCGCTGTTGTCGTTGAGGTCCGCCGAGCCGCCGGTCGTCGACAGCCCGCCCGAGAACACGTTGCCGCGGTACGTGTTGGCGCCGACGATCACGGTCAGGTCGAGGTCATTGACCCACGACGCGCCGACCGTGCTGCCGGGCGCATCGGTCCACACCAGCGCGACGCGCACGGGCCGCAGCACGTTCGCCACCGTTCCGACGTACTCGCGATACTCGCCGGTCGAGTTGAACAGCGAGTTCTGGTCGGCGAACTTGCGCACGAAGGTCTGGTCGAAGGCGAGGTCGAGCCAAGGGAAGCCGAAACCTTGGTTGAAGCTCGGCAAGTTGCCGCCCGTCGAGTTCAAGAAGCGCGTCTGGTGCAGCGTGTAGGCCTTGAGCAACGCAGGCGACGGGTTCGCGATGCTGTGCACGCGCGAGAGGTAGTTCGTGGTCAGCGCCTGCACGCCGGACAGCGCGGGCGCGGAGAAGCTCGTACCGTTGGCCCACGTGTACGTCGTCTGACCCGCGGGGTAGTAGTCGTCGCATACGGAGAATCCGTTGTAGGAGGACGCCGGACTGGCCGTGCCCACGACGTGCGTGCCAGGCGCGACGACTTCCGGCTTGCTGCGACCGTCCGTCGTCGGTCCGCGCGATGAGAACGAGGCGATCTGCTGGATGTTGTCCGCCGTCGACGAACCGCCGCAGCCGCTCTGAGCGTCCGAGCCCTCCGTCGCGCCCACCGTGAGCACGTTCTTGGCCGTCGCCGGCGCGCCGACACCGGCCACTCCGTCATTGCCCGCGGAGAACACGAACAGCATCTGTTGGTTGCCGCCCGCAGAGCTCGCGTCGCGCGCGAGTTGGTCGTGCTGCTGCGAGCTGGCGGTGTACGCGCCAAACGCGTCCGAGCCCCACGAATTCGAGCTGATGCGCGCCCCGTGGCCCCAGGCCGTTTCGGCCAGCGTCGCGTGGCTCGTGAGAGAGCCGGAGTTGTTGTTGTTCAGGTACTTGATGTTCGAGAGCCGCGCGGCCGGCGCGATTCCAAGCCCGCGCACGAACGCGCCGTCCGGCCACGCATCGGCGATCCCAGAGCCTGCGATCACCGACGCGCACAGGTGTCCGTGCCCGTTGATGCAGCTCGCGCTCGACTCGTTGCTGAGGTTGGCGGTCGCGATCACGCGCGACGGCTGTCCGGGAATTCCGCCGGTGCGAAGCGAGTTGTCGAGCGGACTGGTCGTGCCGTTGTCGATGCCCGAATCGACGACCGCCACCACCGGGTAGCTGGACGGAGTCGTCGGAAAGCCGCTTGCGTTGAGGAAGTTGGCGTAACCGGGCCCGGCGGCGCCCGTGCCGGCCGCGTTCCACGCGCCGCGCACTTCCTGCGCCTGGCGCTCGCTCATCTGGTGCGGCAGCTGGAAGGGTTCGACGTTGACCAGAGCATCGAGCAGCGCGAGCGTCTCGAGCGCTTGCACCGCCACGCGCGCGGTGATGTTCGTGTAGACGCCGCCGAGCACGTCTTCGGGCTCGCGCAGCAGACCTTCGGTCAGTCCGATCGCTTCGAGCACGGCCGCGCGCTCGAGCGGCTTCGTCGAGCGCTCTGCGGCCGGATTGAAGACCTGCAGCGTGACCTCGATCACTCCTTGTGCGCCGTCGAGCCGCGGCGACACGACGTCCTCGGGCAGCAACGCGTCGACGAAGGCGAGGCCGCTCGAGTCGCCGCGGAGCGCGAGCAGTCGCGCGCGGGCATCGTCGCTGGCGATCCACACCAGATACGCGTTCTGCGGCAGGTAGTGGACGAGCTCCACGCCAGTGGCGACGAGCGCAGCGTGCTCCGCGTCGCTGACCGGGCCATGGAACTGCGCCAGCGCCATGCGGCGCACGTCGAACGACGCGTGCAGCACGCCATCCGCCGCGCGCGTTCCGCTGCGCGTGTCGAGCACGCCGCGGCGCAGCCACACCTGGTGGAACTCGGGGCGCACTTCGACGCCCGCGAGGCCCTCGACGAGCGCTGCGTCGCGCGCGTCGATGCGGTACACGTGCGCCAGCGCCGATTCGCTCACGAGCACGGCGCCCGCGGCGGCGCCCGAGGCCACGAAATCGTCGAGCGCCTCGAGCGCGACGAGCACCTTCACCTCACCGGTCGTCGGCGTCAGCGCGAAGGGCACAAACGCCGCTCCGCCATCCTGCGCTGGCGCAAGCTCGACGGCCGGGAGCTCGACGCCGCCGACCTCTACGCGCTGCGCGCCGGCCAACGCCGCCGCCGCCAACCACACCGCCACGCCCGACACCCCGCGCCGTACGCGCGCCGCCACACTTCGCTCGCTGCTCATGGAGATTCCAAACTTGAGGGACCGGCCGGCCGCATCGAGGCGTCCGGCGAGGACCTCCCGCCCCGAACCGTCGGGGCGGGAAGGTCACTCGCCGCTCCATGCGCAAAGCGCGCACGGACTACCCCAGGTCAAAAAGCGCTTTCGTTCGGGCGAGTACGATCAGGGGGTGAATCTGGAGCTGACGCGAGCGCTCGAGGCGGCCCGATCCGGCGATCCGCGGGCGGCGGCCGAGCTCCTGCCGCTGGTCTACGCCGAGCTGCGCGAGCTCGCGGCCCAGCGCCTGCGCCGCGAGGCCGGCGCGCCCTCGCTGAACGCCACGGCGCTCGTGCACGAGGCCTACCTGCGCATCCTGGGGCCGGAAAATCGCGGCGCGGACGGCTGGGAAGGCCGCG
This sequence comes from Planctomycetaceae bacterium, assembly GCA_011525785.1. Taxonomy (GTDB): domain Bacteria; phylum Planctomycetota; class UBA1135; order UBA1135; genus WYBT01. Next base: position 39,459 of record WYBT01000020.1, on the reverse strand, counting down.
GGCACTTCTTCGGCGCGGCGGCGCAGGCCATGCGGCGCATCCTGGTCGATCGCGCGCGCGAACGCGGGGCCCAGAAGCGGGCCGGCAAGCGCCAGCGCATCGAACTCGACGCCTCGCAGCTGTTCGTCGACGCGCCGCCGCCCGAGCTGCTCGACCTCGACGAGGCGCTCGAACGCCTGGCGCAGGAGGATCCACAGAAGGCCGAGCTGGTCTCGCTGCGCTTCTTCGGCGGACTGAGTCAGCGCGAGGCCGCAGCGCTGCTGGGCATCTCCACCACCACCGCCGATCGCTACTGGGCCTACGCGCGCGCCTGGCTGCTCGACGCGCTCAGCGACGAAGCGTGAGCCGAGCAGCGACAGATTGCGGGGCGCCGCGCGGCGTGTTTGCGCATTGAGCCCCAGGCCGTGAGCTCCACCCCGAACGTCGAAGAGCTGTTCCACCGCGCGCGCGCCGTCGCCGACCCGCGCGAGCGCGCTCGGCTGCTCGAGCAGGCCTGCGGCGGCGATTCGAAGCTGCGCGCCCGCGTCGAGCGCCTGCTGGCCGCCGATGCGCGCGCCGAGGGCTTCCTCACGAACTCAGCGCGCACTGCGGACGCCGAGCAGGTCGGCGAACTCGTCGGCCGCTTCAAGCTGCTCGAGCGCATCGGCGAGGGCGGCTTCGGCGAGGTCTGGATGGCCGAGCAGCTCGAGCCGGTGAAGCGCAAGGTGGCGCTGAAGGTGCTCAAGCTCGGCATGGACACCAAGGCCGTCGTCGCGCGCTTCGAGGCCGAACGACAGGCGTTGGCGCTGATGGAGCACGCCAGCATCGCCAAGGTCTTCGACGCCGGCGTGACGCGCAGCGGACGTCCGTACTTCGCGATGGAGCTGGTGCGCGGCGTGCCGATCACGACCTTCTGCGACGAAGCGCGTTCGTCGCTCGAGGACCGGCTCGCGCTGTTCGTCACGACCTGCCGCGCACTGCAGCACGCGCACCAAAAGGGCGTGATCCACCGCGACGTGAAGCCCTCGAACGTGCTCGTCACGCTCGCCGACGGCGCGCCGTGCCCCAAGGTGATCGACTTCGGCATCGCCAAGGCCACGGGCGTCGAGCTGACCGAGAAAACGCTCTTCACGGGCTTCCAGCAGCTGCTCGGCACGCCCGAGTACATGGCGCCGGAGCAGACCGCGCTGGGCGGGATCGACATCGACACGCGCGCCGACGTGTACAGCCTGGGCGTGCTGCTCTACGAGCTGTTGACGGGCGCCAAGCCGCACGATTTGCGCGCGGCGTTCGAGCGCGGCTACGACGAGGTGCTGCGCACGATCCGCGAGGGCGAGCCGACGCGGCCGTCGACGCGCGCGGCCACGAACGACGAACAGACCCAGCGCGCGGCGCTGCTGCGCGCGCTCGCGCCGCAGGAGCTCGCCTCCAAACTCTCGGGTGACCTCGACTGGATCGTGCTCAAGGCGCTCGAGAAGGACCGCGCGCGGCGCTACGACTCGGCCAGCGCGCTGGCCGATGACGTCGAGCGCTTCCTGCGCGACGAACCGGTGCTCGCGCGACCGCCGAGCACGGCCTACCAGCTCTCGAAGTTCGTGCGGCGCAACCGCTGGCAGGTCGCAGCCGCCGCGGCGCTGTTCGTGGCGCTCGTGGCGGGGATCGCGGCGAGCACGCACTTCGCCCTGCGCGCCGAAGAGCGTCGGGTCGACGCCGAACGCGCCAGCGCGCTGGCCGACGAAGCGCGCCGGAACGCCGAGGCCGCCGCGGAGCGTGCGACGCTCGCCGAGCGTGAAGCGCAGCGCCGCGCCGACGAGCTCGAGCAGGTCGTCGCCTTCCAGGAAGCGCAGTTCGAGCAGATCGACGCCGAGTCGATGGGCTTGCGCTTGCGCGAGAGGCTCCTGGCCGAGCGCCGCGCGTGGGCGACGCGCGCCGCCGCGGATACGGCCGAAGTCGAAGCCGAGCTTGCGCGCCTGCAGGGCGTGCTGCGCGAAGCGAACTTGACCACGCTGGCCGTTGACGCGCTCGAGCACTCGATCTTCGAGCCGACGCGGCGTGCGATCGACGAGCAGTTCGCGACGCAGCCGCTGGTGCGCGCGAGCTTGCTCGAACGCCTGGCGCAGTCGCTCGCGAATCTGGGGCGTTTCGAGGCGGAAGCGCAGTTGCGCAGCAGCGTGCTGGAGCTGCGCGAGCGAGAACTCGGTGCGCGGCACGAGCTCACGTTGCGGGCGCGCCTGAACGTGTTGCGGTCCAACGCGAACCGCGGCGAAGTCGAGGACCGGCGCGCGGCTCTCGAAGAACTCGCTCGCGAGCTGCGCGCGGAACTGGGAGCGGATCACGAACTCGAGTTGCACGCGCTGAACGCGCTCGGAACGCTCGAAACCTACGCTGGAGCGCACGAGGCCGCTGAGAGCTCGTTCCGCGCGGCGCTGGAGGGTTGGACGCGCACGCACGGGCCCGACGACGAGAACGCGCTCGACGTTCAGAGCAGCCTGGGCGGAGTGCTGATCCACCTGCAGCGCACTGACGAAGGCGCAGCGGAGCTCGAGGCCGCGCTGGCCGGCTATCGACGCCGCTTCGGCGCGGGCGATCGACGGAGCTTGCGCGCGCTGCACTCGCTGGGGACGGCGTGGATGATGCTCGGGCGCACCGACGAGGCCTTGAGCGAGCTCGAGGCGGGTCTCGCGATCGCGCGGCGCTCGCACGGCGACGACCACACCATCACGCTGGGCCTGCTCGACAATTTCGCCGGCAATCTGCTCAACACTGGCCGCGTCGAGCAGGCCGAGCCGCTGTTCGTCGAACTCGTCGAGCGACTGCGCCGCGTGAACGGCGTGGGCGAGACCGAGCTGCACCACGTGCTGGCGCGCGTGGGCCGCCTGCGCTCGGCGCAGCAACGCTACGAGGACGCCATCGTGCTGCTGCGCGAGGCGTACGCAGGACTCGATGCGCTGCTCGAAGACGCGCGCCCGGCCTTCCACTCCTGCGCGCACAACCTCGGCGTCGCGCTCTTCAACCTGCGACGCTTCGACGAAGCCGAGCCGATCCTGCGGCGCGCCTTCGAGGCCCGGCGCGCGGCCCTGGGCGAGGCCCATGTCGACACCGCGACGACCGCGCAGGCGCTCGGCTCGACGCTGCACGGCCTGCGGCGCCTGGACGAAGCCGCCGAGTGCTACGGCCGCGCGGCGGTGGCGCTCGAGGCGGCGCTCGGAGCCGACCACGACCGCGTCGTGCGCGCTTGGCGCAACGCGAGCGTGATCGCCAGCGCGCGTCGCGACTTCGAGTCCGCCGCGCAGGCGTTGCGCCGCTGCACCGAGGCGCTGCGGCGCAGCGGTGGAGTCGAGCTCGCGCAGGATCTCTCGACGCTCGCCGCGGCCGCGCTCGAGCTGAAGCGCTGGGACGAAGCCGAGTCGGCGGCGCGCGAGAGCCTCGTGCTGCGCGAGCGCAACCCGCGCGAGTCGCGCTGGCGCATCGCGTACACACGCGTGCTGCTCGGCGAAGCGCAGTTGGGCCAGGCCTCGGCCGAGCCCGCGGCTCTGGCGCCGGCGCGCGCGACGCTGATCGAGGCCGCCGAGCAACTCGGCGCCGCGAACGACGCCCCCGCCAGCCGCCCCGGGCAAGCCGACCCTCGCGTCGAAGCGAGCGAACGCCTCGCGCGGCTGTTCGACGCGCTCGAGGCCCTCGACAGCGGCGCCGGTCACGCGGAGCGAGCTCAGCACTGGCGCGCCCGCGCCCAGCATCGTTGATGCGGCGAGCCCAGTGCTCGACCGGCGGCGGGCGCAGGAGCGAGCGCTACGATGGTCGAGGCATCGAGCGGTGCTCGACTGCGAGAAAGGACCCTACGCATGTTCCAGTTCAAATGGTTGGGCGCACTGGCGCTGGTCGTCGCGGGACTCGCCGCGCCGCTCCAAGCCCAGGCCCCGGGCAGCAAGCTCCCGCCGGTCGAGCTCGAAGAGCTCACCCAGACCGGCGCGAAGAGCTACGACGACTTCCTCGGCCGCGCCGTTCTGTTCGAGTTCTTCGCCTACTGGTGAGGCCCGTGCGGCGGACAGGTCAAGCACCTCAACGAGCTTCAAGAGAAGTGGGGTAGCAAGGGCCTGTCGATCATCGGCGTGACCGGTGAAGGCAAGGGTGAGACCGACAAGTGGGTGGCCGACAAGGGCGCGAAGTACGCCTACGGCTACGACAAGGCTGGCAAGCTCTCGAACTACTTCGGCGTGCGCGGCATCCCGCACGTCGTGATCGTCGATGCGAGCGGCACGGTGGTCTACAACGGCGGCGCAGGCGCTTACAGCGACGCGATCCTGGCCAAGGCGACGGCGGGCGCGCTGCCCAAGCCGTTGTGGGAATGGTCGGCCGCGACCAAGAACACCAAGGCCGCGCTGATGAAGCGGCAGTACAAGCTGGCGCTCGACGAAGCGGCCAAGCTGGGCGAGGCCGACGACGGCGCGACCATCCGCGCGGCGATCGAAGGCATGGTGAAGTCGAAGGTCGAGCTCGCGCGCCTGGCGTACGAGCAAGGCGACTTCCTCGGCGCGGAGAAGAGCGCGGCGGCGCTGGTCAAGGAGCTCGCGGGACTTCCGCAGCAGGCCGAGGTCGAGAAGATCGCGGCCGACGTCAAGGCCAACCCGGCCGCGGAAGAGGTGATCAAGCTCCAAAAGCAGATCGCCAAGATCCGTGAGAAGGCGCCGACCAAGCGCAAGGACATCGAGGGCGCGCTCGAGGATCTCAAGAAGATCCAGAAGACGCCGAGCGCGGGCTACGCGGCCACGGAAGCCGAGCAGCTCATCGAGCAGCTGCGCGCCGTGCTCAACAAGAACCGCTGACGCGCAGCGCGATCCAGCGAGAGCCACAGCAGCGTCCGCGCGCCCGGTTTCGACCGGCGGCGGGCGCTGCTCGCGTCTTCAAAGGCTCGGTCTATAACGGTTCAGGCCGAGCGACGGGCAGCATGTGGCCATGTCGAGTTGCGAACTTCCCAGAGTGCGCGCCTGCGGCGCTGTGCTTTCGCTCCTGGTCGCGCTGGCGAGCGCTGCGAGCGTGCAAACAAGCACCTGGACCGTGCCGCTCGACGCGCCCGCGCTCGTGCCGCGCGCCATCGCCGCCGAGCGCTTGGACGGCGCGCTGGTCGCCGGCGTGCTCACGCCGAGCGCGGGGACGACCGCCGGCGCCAGTGACGTGTTGCTGCGCCGCACCTCGCCCGCGGGCGCGACGCTGTGGACCACGTCGCTGGGCTCGACCGGGCACGACATCCCCCACGCCGCCTGGCGCGACGCGAGCGCCGGCTTCGTAGTCGCGGGTTCGACGAGCGGCGTGCTCGGCGGCGCCGCCTTCGGCGATCTCGACGCGTGGGTCGCGCGCTTCGACGCTGCGGGCGCGCTGAGCTGGGCGCGGCAGCTCGGAACGCTGCACTACGACGAGGCGCGAGCAGGTTGCTCGAGCGGCGCCGAACTGTTCGTCGCGGGCGTCACCAACGGCGACATCGCCGGGCCCAACGCGGGTTCGAACGACGTGTGGCTGGTCAAGCTCGATGCGTCGGGCGCGGAGCTGTGGCGGCGCCAGTTCGGCTCGAGCGAGCTCGATGCCGTCAGTGCACTCGTCGACGACGGCGCCGGCGGCGTGTTCGTGGTCGGCTCGACGAACGATGGCGATCTCGCCGGACTCATCGGCGGCTGGGACGCCTGGATCGCGCGCGTCGACGGCGCCGGGACCACGCTGTGGCTCCAACAGTTCGGCAGCGACACAACGGACATGGTCAACGGCGCGGCGAGCGACGGCGCGGGCGGCCTGTTCGTCGCGGGGACGACGGAGGGCGACCTCGCCGGCGCGGCGAGTTACATCGGCAGCGTCGACGCGTGGATCGCGCGTGTCGCTGCGACGGGCCAGCGCTTGTGGACCAGGCAGTTGGGGTCGTCGGAGGAGGACTCCGTCGCCGCCTGCTGTCGCGACGGTGAAGGCGGCGCGTTCGTGATCGGCAGCACCGACGGCGTCGTGAGCGGCTCGAGCGCCGGCCTGCGCGACACGTGGACTGCGCGGCTCGACGGCGCGGGCGCGCTGGTGTGGATCCGCCAGGGCGATTCGAACGCGCACGAGCAGGCGCTGTGCGGCGCGTGGGACGGCGGCCGCGGGTTCTACGTCGGCGGGATCGAGGAGTACGCCGGCGTGCACACGCAGTGGCTGCGGCGCGAGTACGCGGCCACGCTCGCGAACTACTGCACGAGCTCCACGACCACGCTCGGCTGCGCGCCGCGCATGGGCGCCACGGGCTCGCCCAGCGCCTCCGCCAGCAGCGGCTTCGTGCTGCGCGCCACGGACGTCGAACCCCAGCGCCTGGGCGTGGTGTTCTACGGGCTCGACAACGGCGGCTTCACCCCGCTGCCGTGGGCTGCGGGAAGCACGAGCTGGTTCTGCGTGCGGCCGCCGACGCAGCGCGGGCCGATCACCAACTCGGGCGGCGTGCTCGCGCAGTGCACGGGCGTGATCAGCCTCGACTGGAGCGCCTTCGTGCACGCCGCGCCGGGCTCGCTGGGCGCGCCGTTCGTCGGCGGAGAGACCGTCAACGCTCAAGCGTGGTTCCGCGATCCGACGGCGCCGCGCGGAACGAACTTGAGCGACGCGTTGCGCTTCAGCGTGCTGCCCTGACGCTCGCGCCGGCGGCCGCCGCGCTCACCAGACGAGCTCCGCGAACCACGCGAGGCACTCGGGGTTGGCGAGCGCTTCGACATTGCGCGGCGCGCGGCCGTGCAGCACTTCGCGCACGGCCAGTTCGCTGAGCTTGCCGCTGCGCGTGCGAGGCAGCTCGGGTGCAGCGAAGACAAATCGCGGCACGTGCCGCGGGCTCATGCGCGTGCGCAGCTCGACCGCGATGCGCGTGCGCAGCGCGTCGTCGAGTTCGAGCCCGTCGCGCAGTCGCACGAACAGCACCAGGCCCTCGCGGCCCGCGAGCGTGCTCTCGATCGCCAGCGCTTCGAGCACGCCCTCGATGCGCTCGACGCAGGAGTAGATCTCGGCCGTGCCGATGCGCACGCCGTGGACGTTGAGCGTCGCGTCGGAGCGGCCGCGGATCACGAAACCGCCGTGCGGCGTGCGCTCGACCCAGTCGCCGTGATGCCACAGGCCGGGGAAGCGCTCGAAGTACGCGCTGCGATAGGCGCTGTCGTTCCCATCGCCCCAAAAGCCCAGCGGCATCGAGGGGAACGGCGGGCGGCAGACGAGCTCGCCCGCGCCGCGCTCGAGCGAACGGCCCTCGTCGTCGAGCACGTCGACGTCCATGCCCAGCCCCGGCGCCTGCAGCTCGCCGCGCCAGACCGGCGCCGTGGGATCGCCGCCGAGGAAGCACGAGAGAATGTCGGTGCCGCCGCTGATTGAGGCGAGATGAACGTCGCCGAAGGCTGCGTACACGTGCTCGAAGCACTCCGGCGAGAGCACGGAGCCGGTCGAGAGCAGCGTGCGCAGCGCACCCCACTCGCGCGGACGCCCCAGGCCCTGCTCGCGCAGCGCGTCGAGGTACTTGGCCGACACGCCGAACAGCTCGATCTGCTCGCGCGCGCCCAACTCGAGCAGCACCTCGCGCGGCGCGAGCGGATGGCCGTCGTACAGGACCAGCGTCGCTTCGCTCGCGAGCGCCGAGACGAGCCAGTTCCACATCATCCAGCCGCAAGTCGAGTAGAAGAACGCGCGCGCGCCGCGGCGCAGATCGCAGTGCAGGCGGTGCTCCTTGAGGTGTTGCAGCAGCGTTCCGCCGACGCCGTGGACGATGCACTTGGGCTTTCCGGTCGTGCCCGAGGAGAACATCACGTAAAGCGGATGCTCAAAGGGCGTGCGCTCGAACTCGAGCGGCGTGTCGGGCGCCGCGGCGAGCACCTCGTGCGACCAGCGCGCTCCGCGCGGCAGCGGCGCCGCGGGATCGAGCCAGGGCGCGACGAGCGCCGCGCGCACGCTGGGCAGCCCGCGCAGCACCTCGTCGAGCTTCGCGCGCAGGTCGAAGGGCTTGCCGCCGTAGCGATAGCCGTCGACCGCGACGAGCACGCTCGGCTCGATCGCTTCGAAGCGGTCGAGCACGCCGCGCGCGCCGAAGTCGGGCGAGCACGACGACCACACCGCGCCCAGGCTCGCGCTCGCGAGCATCGCGGCCAGGGCCTCGACGCCGTTGCCGACCAGACCCGCGACGCGCTCGCCCTTGCGCACGCCCGCGGCGACGAGCGCACTGCGCCAGCGGCGCACGAGCTCGCGCAACTCGCCCAGCGAAAGCTCGACGCGCGCAGCGCCTTCTCGATGCGCGATCACCGCCGCGCGCGACGGATCGCCGCGCAGCAGGTTCTCGGCGAAGTTGAGCCGCGCGTCCGGGAACCAGCGCGCGGCCTGGAGTCGCTCTGGCGCGGGCTCGAGCACGCGCTCGCCGCGCTCGCCGAGCACTTCGCAGAAGTCCCACACGAGCTTCCAGAACTCCGCACGGTGCTCGATCGACCAGCGGTGCAGAGCGGCGTAGTCGCCGAGTTCGAGGCCGTGCTCCCGCTGCGCGCGCAGGCGGAAGTGCGTGAGCTGCGCGGACGCCACGCGCTCTTGCGAGGGCCGCCACAGCGGCGTCGAAGCGTCGCGCTCGCTCATGCGCGCTTCACCGCGACTTCGTCGATCACCGCCGCCCCCACTGTGTCGCCCCACACGTTGAGCGCTGTTCGGAAGCGATCGAGCACCCAGTCGACCGCCAGCAGCAGCCCCACGCCCTCGGCCGGAAGCCCGACCGCCTGGAGCACGAGCACCATCGTCACCAGCCCCGCTTCGGGAATCGCGGCGGCGCCGACGGCGGCCAGCGTCGCAGTCAACGCGACGACGCCCAGACCGACGAGGTCGAGCTCGACACCCAGCGTCTGCGCGATGAACACGGCCGCGACGGCTTCGTACAGCGCCGTGCCGTCCATGTTGACCGTCGCGCCGATCGGCAGCACGAAGTCCGCGGACTTGCGCGAGACGCTGTTGCGCTCGACCACGCAGCGCAGCGTCACGCCGAGCGTGGCCGCCGAAGAAGCTGTACCGAAGGCCGTCGCGAGCGCTTCGAAGACGTTGAGGAAGTAGCGCAGCGGATTGCGGCGCGTGAAGAGCCACAAGATCGCCGGCAAGACCACGAAGGCATGCACGGCGAGGCCGGTGAGCACCGTGAGCGAGTAACCGACGAGTCGCTGCAGTTCGGCGAAAACCGCTTCGCCGCCGCCCGCGCGTCCGAGTCGATCGGCTACGAGCGCTCCGACGCCGATCGGCGCGAGCGCCACGACCCAGTGCACGACGATGAACAGCGCGCGGTTGATCGCGCTCAGTGCTTCGATCAGCGGAGAGTCCGGCGCGCAGGTGCGGCTGAGCGCGAGACCGAACACCAGGCTCGCCACGATCAGCCCGAGCACGTTGCCGCGGGCCGCGGCGTCGACCAAGTTGGGCGGAAACATGCCGGTCACGACGTCGGCGATGGCTTGCCAGGCGGAGACGCGCTCGACGTTGACGGCCTCGCGCGCGAGCTCGGCCGCGCCCGACGCGCCTGGGTGAATCCAAGTCACGAGCGCCAAGCCGATCACCACCGCGACCAACGTCGTCAGCCCGAAGTACAGCGTGGTGAGGCCCGCCATGCGTCCGACGGCGCGGCCGGCCCCGAGCTGCTGCACGCCGAGCACCATGCTCAGCACGACGAGCGGAACCATCAGCGCCTTGAGCGCCGCGAGGAACACCGCGCCCAGCGTTCGCACCGCGAGCACGAAGGGCTCGAGTTCCGGCGCACTCCAACGCCCGCCCCAGGCCCAGCCGATCCACACGCCGCCCAGGCCGCCCAAGGCCATGAACAGCGGCAAACGCCACGCATCGCCGCGTCCCGGCGGCGCGACGTTCATGCTCGCAACTCCTGCGCGCGCGGCGCTTGCGAAGCCTCGAGGTCACCGCGCAGCCAGGCGCAGATGCGCTCGACGCCCTGCAGCACCGAGTGGCAGTGAACCGCGAGGAAGTGCTCGTCCACTGGCGTGTCGAGCGGCCGCGCCTCGAGGCTGGCCAGCGCCTTGGCGCCGTCGAAGTCGACGTACGCGATGCGCAGCGTGAGCTCCTCGCGCGGACGGCCGAAGTCCGAGCCGGGCAGCAGCGCGACGCCCGCTTCGTCGAGCAGGCGACGCGCGAGTTCGGGGCTGGTGCGCACGCCGCGCGCGCGCAAGCTCTCGGCGTGCGCACTGAAGTCGGGGAACAAGTAGAAACCGCCCTGCGGCTCGAGCACGTCGACGCCCGCGTCGACGAGCCGTCGGCGGCACGCGGCGCCGAGCGCTGCGAGGATCTTGCGCGCGAAGGCGAGGTAGCGCTCGATGCGCATGCCGCCGCGGAAGGCGTGCACGGCGGCGTACTGAATCGGCGCGCTGGTCGTGGTGTAGGTCTCGCTCGCGACCGTCGCCATCGCGTCGAGCAGCCAGCGCAGCGACTTGGGGAACGTGAACGTGCCCAGTCGCCATCCGCCGGCGCCGCACCACTTCGACAGGCCGCTCGAGAGGATCGTGCCCTCGGGGTAGTAGCGCGCGATCGAGACGTGCTCGCCCGCGTGGTGCAGCTCGCCGTAGATCTCGTCGGAGAGCACGAGGCAACCGTACTTGCGCGCGATCTCGGCCAGCGCCTGGAGTTCGACGGGCGCCAGCGTCGCGCCGGTCGGGTTGCTCGGGTAGTTGAGCACGATCAGCCGCGGGCGCTGCGGATCGCCGGCGCACAGCGCTTCGAACTTCTCGGGCGTGAGTCGCCAGCCGTCGCGCCGATCGCACGCCACGAAGGCCACGCGCCGGCCGACGATCTGCGCTTGCGGCGCGTACGAAACCCACGCGGGCGTGGGGATCACGAGCTCGCCGTAGAACACGATCTGGAGCACGAACATCAGCTCTTTCGAGCCCGGGCCGACGAGCACGTCGTCGCCCGAGACCGGCACGCCGTTGCGCCGCTGGTGATAGTCGGCGATCGCGTCGCGCAACTCGGCGAGCCCGCGCACCGCGAGGTAGGCCTTCTGCGCCGCGTTCGCGCGCAGCGCGTCGACGACCGTGCCCGGCACCGGAAAGGGCGACTGCCCCAGTCCGAGCTTGGAGATCGTGCGGCCCTGGCGGATCAGCTCCGCCGAGAGTTCGTTGATCGCCACCGTGGCGGACATCTCCAGTCCGCGGACGTTCATGTTCAGGTGCACCTGCGGAGCCATGGGCCCCAGCCTCGGCCGCAGCTCCGCCCGGCGCAACCCTTTTGAGCTGCAACTTCTCGAACCGCTCACGCGCGCGGCGGGCACGCGCTTCGACGCGCCGCAGCCGCGGTCAACTCCATGCGCCGCGCCGGGTACTGCGGATGGACGGCGGCGCTCGCGCGCGGGACACTCGCGCTCCACATGACCGACCTCGCTCGCGCCATTTCCGGACGCGTCGCGCGACTGCGCGCCGGCACGGATCCCGCCCTGCTGGCCCGCATGCGCTCGGGCTGGGCGATCTTCGCCAAGCAGCAGCCCGAGGCCATCGCCGGCGGCTGCATGCTGCTGCCCGATCCCGTCGCGCCCTCGCTGAACGCGCTCGGCGAGGCGGAGCGCAGTCAGTTCCTCGCGGACTTCGCGGCGCTGGGCGACGCCGTGCTCGCCGCCACCGGCGCCGAGCGCGTGAACTATCTCGTGCTGTGCAACCTCGTGCCCGAGCTCCACGCCCACTGCATCCCGCGCTTCGCCAGTGAAGACCCGCGCCTGCGCACGCTGGACCCGTTCGCGGCGTACGACTTCGCGAGCGCGCCGCTGGCGGACGTGAGCGGCGTACACCGCGAGTTGTTCGAGCGCCTGCGCCGCGCGCTGGAGTCCGTCCAGGCCGCGCGCGTACGCTGACGCGCACATGTCGAGCGTGCCCGAGTTGCGCCTGAGCGTCGTGGTGCCCTTCCACGACAACCCCGGGCAGTTGGAGCTGTGCCTGGCGGCCCTGGCGGCCTCGAGCGTGGAGTTCGAGCTGATCTGCGTCGACGACGCCAGTCGCGACCCGCGCGCGAGCGAGGCGGCGCAGCGCGCGACGCGCCACTGCCTGCGCCTTGAGCGCAACAGCGGACCGGCCGTGGCCCGCAACGCTGGCGCGAAGCAGGCCAGCGGCGATGTGCTCGTGTTCGTCGACTCGGACTGCGTCGTCACGCCGCGCACGCTCGAGCAGATGCGCGCGGCGCTGGCGGCGGAGCCTTCGGCCGCGGCGCTGTTCGGCTCCTACGACGACTCACCGGCGAGCCCTGGACTGGTGACGGAGTACCGCAACCTGCTCCACCACTGGACGCACCACAACGGCCCGCGCGAGGCGAGCACCTTCTGGGCCGGCTGCGGCGCGATTCGCAAGCGCGTGTTCGAGGCCGTGGGCGGCTTCGACGAGCGCTACCGCCGCCCGTCGATCGAAGACATCGAGCTCGGCATGCGCCTGCGCGCGGCGGGGCATCGGATCCTGCTGCTGCCGCAGATCCAGTGCAAACACCTCAAGCGCTGGCGCTTGCTCGACATGATCGCGGTCGATGTCACCAAGCGGGCGATTCCCTGGACGCGGCTTCTGATCGAGCGCCCGAACGTCGGCGGCGACCTCAACCTGGAGTGGAAGCAGAAGCTGTGCGTCGTGCTCGTGTTCGCCGCGCTGGCCTGGCCGCCGCTCGCGCAGGTCTTGATGCGCACGCACGGGCTCAGTGCGTGGTGGTGCGCCGCTTCGCTGGCGCTGCTTGCGCCGGTGCTGTGGATCAACCGCGGCCTGTACGGGCTGTTCGCGCGCCGCCGGGGCCTCGCGTTCATGCTGGGCGCGATTCCGCTGCACCTCTTGTACTTCGTGTACGGCGGAGTGGCGTTCGCGTGGACCCATGCGACGTATCGACTGCGGCCGGGGCCGAAGCGATGAGCCCCTGGCGCGCGGCGCGCACCCTCATCGCGCTAGCGCTCGTGTGCGCGAGCTGTGAGCGCTCCGAACCGAGCCCCCAGGCGCCGCCGAGCGCGCCCGCGCATCCCGACGACCCGCCCACGGCGCGGCGCGACATCAAGTCGGCCTTCGAAGCGGCGCGCGACGCGCTCCAGCATCCCGCCGACGGCGGCGGCCGGGCCTGGCTCGCGCTCGACCAGGGCGACGACGGTTCCGTGGTCGCCGGCCGCAGCCGCCAGTGGAAAATCGTCTACGAAGCCGGCGAGCGGGGCGTGGCCGTCGGCGGCGAAGTGTTTCTGCAAGTCTCGCCGTTCTTCGAGTGGTCGAGCCCGCAGACCGTTGATCCGAATGCGCTCGGCTACACGCGCGTCAGCACGACGGCGTCCGGCGTCGAGCTCGAAGCGCGCAGCATCGATCAACAGTTGCTCGGCGTGCGCATCGCGGGGCGCGCGCTCGCGGCGGGCGAGCAGTTGCTCCTGGAGTACGGCGCCGGCCCCGCCGGGGCGAAGGCCGATCCCTACGCCGAGCGCGACTCCAAGTTCTTCATCGCGGTCGACGGCGACGGCGACGGCGTGCGACGACTGATCGCGCGCTCGCCGGGCGTCGATGTGAGGCCGGGGCCGGCCGCGATGCTCGTGGCGACGCTGACTTCGACCGCGCGCGTGAACGACCGCGTGCGGCTGTGCGTCGCGCTGCTCGACAGTCGCGCGAACCGCGTCGAGCCCACCGCGGCCGAGCTGGAGCTGCTCGACCTCGAGCCCGGCCTCGAGCTGCCGCGCCAAGTGGCGCTCGCGCCCGATGCGCGCGGCGCGATCACGCTCGAAGGCCGCGCGCTGGCCGAGGGCGTGTTCCGTCCGCGCGTGCGCGCGCTGGTCGACGGCCGTGTGCTCGAGGCGAACGCCAATCCGCTGCTGGTCTCCAGCGGCCCGCGCATCCTGTGGGGCGATCTGCACGGCCACACTGCGGATTCCGATGGCACCGGCTCGCCCGAGGACTACTTCGAGTTCGCGCGCGACGTGGCGGCGCTCGATCTCGCGGCGCTGACCGACCACGACCACTGGGGCATGGAGTTCCTCGACGAGCATCCGGCGCTGTGGGAGCGCAACGTGGCCGCGGCCCGCGCGGCGCAGCGTCCCGGCCGCTTCCTCGCGCTGCCGGGCTACGAGTACACCGACTGGATCGGCGGCCATCGCCACGTGGTGTTCTTCGGAGCGCAGACGCCGCTGCTCTCGGCCTTCGACGAGCGCTACGACACGCCGCTCGAGCTGCGCGCGGCGCTGCGCGGGAGCGAGGCGCTCATCATCCCGCACCATCCGGGCGGCGGCCCGATCGCGATCGACTGGAGCGTCGCCGGCGACGAGGAGCTCGAGCCGGTGGTCGAGATCTGCTCCGCGCACGGCTCGAGCGAGTCGCTCGACTCGCCGCGCGTGATCCACTCGCCGCGCCCGGGCAGCTTCGTGCGCGACGCGCTGGAGCGCGGCCGGCGCCTGGGCGTGATCGGCAGCGGCGACGGCCACGACGGACATCCGGGCCTGGCGTGGAAGGGACCTCACTACCCGACGGGCGGCCTGGCGGCGATCTTGGCCGAGGAGCTCGAGGGCGCGAGCGTGCGTCAGGCGCTCATCGCGCGCCGCTGCTACGCCACGAGCGGTCCGCGCATCCTGCTGCGCTTCGCCGTCGGCAATGCGCGCATGGGCGGCGTGCTGCCCGCGGCGCAGGCCGCCGACGCCAACCTGTTCGCCCAGATCATCGCCACCGCGCCGATCAAGAGCATCGACATCGTGATGCGCGGCGAACGCGTGCTCTCGCTGCCCGGCGACGGACTGCTCGAGTTCGCGGCCTCGGCGACGCTCACCGACCTCGCCGCGGGCGACTGGGTCTACCTGCGCGTCGTGCAGGTCAACGGCGGAATGGCGTGGACGAGTCCAGTGTTCGTCGAGTGACGCAGCGACTGGGTGGGCGCGTGAAAGCGCTCTCGCGCGTCACGCGGAGCGCGCCTGCCCCGGGCCAACGTCCTGCGAGCACACGCGGTTGCGGCCCGTGGCCTTGGCGCTGTACACGCGTCGATCGGCCAGTTTGAGCAGCTCGTCGACCGTCTGCGTTCCGCACGCAAGCGAGGCGGCCCCCAGACTGACGGTCACGGCGCGCTCGAAGCCGAAGCCGATCACGTTTTCCTCGACCGCGGCGCGAATGCGCTCGGCCGTCATGGCGCACTGCGCCAGCGACGCCTTGCTGCAGATCACGAGGAACTCCTCGCCGCCGAGCCGGCACACCGAGTCGCCCTTGCGCGTCGTGTTGCGCAGCACCGTGGCGGTCTCGCGCAGCACCAGGTCGCCCATGTCGTGACCGTAGCGGTCGTTGACCTGCTTGAAGTGGTCGATGTCGATCATGATCACCGACAGCGGCGACCCGCCGGCCAGCGCGGCGTTGAGCTCCTCTTCGAGCTTGCGCATGGCGTAGCGGCGATTGGGCAGGCGCGTGAGCACATCGGTCATCGCCGCGGCCTCGAGCTTGCGATTGAGCACCGCCATCTCGGCCATCTGGCGGTCGCGCGAGACGCGCTCGTGCTCGACCTGCTCGCGCAGCTCGATCATGCGTTGTCCGGCGCGCACTCGCGCCAGCAGGATCTTGGGGTTGAAGGGCTTGACGATGTACTCGTCCACGCCCGCGTCGAAGGCCTCGACGACGCGATCTTCTTCCTCGCGGCCCGTCAGCAGCAGCACGTACGTCGCGCGCGTCTCGCTCGAGCGCCGCAGCGACTTCGCCAGCTCCAGGCCGTCCATTTCGGGCATGTTCCAGTCGGACACGACCATCTGCGGCGCGCTCTCGAGCGCCATGATCAGCGCCTGGCGGCCGTTCATCGCGCGCGTCACCTGATGGCCGTCGCGCGTGAGGTGGTGCTCGATCACGCGCAGCGAGACCGGGTCGTCGTCGACCACCAGGATCCGCAGTCCCTTGCGCTCCGGCGCCTGTCCGCGCACCTGAGCATCGGTCGGCACCGCGAGCGCGCGCTGCGCTTCGGCGGAGACTTCCGCCGGCTTGACTTCGCGGTCGGTCGGGATCGACAGGGCGCGCCCCCACTCGCGCCACTCGAGCAACGCCTCGGCGCGCACGCGCTCGAACTGCTCGCGCGGGAGCTCGAGTTCCGCGAGCAATTCAGCGAGGCGCTGTTCGTCGCGCTCGCTGGCGGAGCGCGCCACGAAACACACCTCGGCCACGATCGAGGCCGCCCGCAGCAGACGCGTCATGCGCTGCGCCTTCTCGTCCGGCGCGCCCGCGAGCGCATCGCGGCGCTCGAAGGCCGAGACCGCGAAGCAGAACGACTCCGGCAAGCGCCAGTCGGCCAGCATGGCCGCCGCCAGCTCGCTGTGGTCGAGGTCGAACATCTCGCGCTCCAGGCGCAGGAGGTCGGCCTCCGGTTGCGATCGGCGCTGCTCGAGCAGTTGCGCATAGCGGTCGGGGTGAATGCTCGCCAGCGCGAGCTCGCCGATGCCGCTGAGCAGTCCACAGGTGAAGGCGTCGGCCGGCGCCGCCAACCGCAAGGTCTCGGCGAAACGCTGTGCGAGCACGGCCACGGCCAGCGAACGCGCCCAATAGCCTTCGTAGTCGAAGCCCGGGCAGCCGCCGCCTCGATTGCCGCTCACGAGCGTGAAGCCCAGCGCCACGTTGCGCACCGAGCGAACACCCAGTCGCATGGCGGCCTGCGCGACGCTCGTGACGGCGTGCGATCCGGCGAAGCCCGCGCTGTTGGCGATCTTGATGATGCGGCCGGTGAGCGCAGGATCGGACTGGATGGCGCGCGTCACATCGCCCATCGCGTAGTCCTCGCCGCGCGTCAGCTCGAGAATCGCGAGTCCTACCCCCGTCGGGGAGGGCAGCGCTCCTGTGAGCTTGAGTTCGTCCAACTGCTTATCCTTCATCGCGGAGTGCGAGATCTGGAATCAGCCTCTCGCGGCCTCGAGCGCCGCGCACACCGCCTGGAACTCACGCTCGGCGCGCGCGACCAGACTCGGCGTCGACTGCAGTCGCTCGGCGCGCGCGGCTTGTTCGAGCTCGCGGCACAACTCCGAGAAGTTCAGCGCACCGACGTTGGCGCTCGAGGACTTGAGCGTGTGCGCCGAGCGTTCGAGCAGCCGCAGGTCGCCGCTCGCCAGGGCCGCGCGCAGGTTCGAGACGTGCGCACGCGCGTCGTCGAGGTACAGCTCGATCACTTCGACGAACAGCGACGGATCCTCGTCGCCTCCGAGCGCGCGCAACGCCTGGAGAGCAGCGGGGTCGAGCACGGGCTCGGATGAGGCCTCGGCCATGGGCGTGGTGTCGTGGTGCAAGGGGGGCGTGGGTGGACGGGAGGCAAATCGTCCAGCGGCGCGCCCGCACTCCAGCGCTCGCCCGTTTTGCTGCGTCGATCGGAAAGTTCTTCCGAGCGCAGCGCGCGATTCGCGGGGCTCAGCCCGGATACAGAGGCAGTTCGCGCGGGTCGAGCGGCGGCGGCGGCGGCAGGGGCGGGAGCTCGAGCTCGAAGCGCGCGCAGAAGTGCTTCACCAGCAGCACCTCGTACAACAGGCGCGAGGGCGGCATCGCGGCGTGCTCCGCGACATTGGTCATCACGCTCGCGTCCAGGCCGCACGGCCGGAATTGCGCGAAGGCGCCGAGGTCCGCGGCGAGGTTGAGCGCCAGTCCGTGCCACGCGACCCAGCGCCGCACCGCGACGCCGATCGAGCAGACCTTCTTCTCGCCGATCCACACGCCCGTGAGCCCGTCCACGCGCCGGCCCTCGATGTCGACTTCGGCCAGCACGTCGATCACGACCTGCTCGAGGTCGCGCAAGTAGCGATGCAGATCGCGGCGCGCCTGCGGAAGCGCGTAGATCGGATAGGCCACGAGCTGCCCCGGGCCGTGGTAGGTCGCTTCTCCGCCGCGCTCGACCTCGACGATCGGGATCGTCGCGCCCGCGACATCGGCCGGCGCCGTGCCGCGGCCGAGCGTGATCACCGGCTCGTGCTCGCACAGCACCAATGTGTCGCCCACCGCGCCTGCGATGCGCTGCTCGAGCAGTTCGAGCTGCAAGCGTCGGCCCGCCTCGTAGTCGATGCGCCCAATGCGGCGCACGTCGAGCACGCCTTCGGGATAGCGCTGCGGCGTGGGAAGCGGCTCCATCGAGGTTGCGCCGGAGTGTAGCGTGGGGCGATGCAGCACCGCTCTCTGGGAAAGTCTGGGCTCAAGCTCAGCGCACTCTCGTTCGGTTCGTGGGTCACCTTCAAGAACCAGGTCGACGACGCAGCGGCCGTCGAGCTGATGAAGCTCGCCTACGACGCGGGCGTCAACTTCTTCGACAACGCCGAGGCCTACGCGGCCGGCGACTCCGAGCGCATCATGGGCCGCGCGCTGAAGCGGCTGGGCTGGGGCCGCGACACGTTCACGGTCTCGAGCAAAGTGTTCTGGGGCGGCAAGCTGCCGACGCAACGCGGCCTCTCGCGCAAGCACGTGCGCGATGCGTGCGATGCGGCGCTCGCGCGGCTGCAGGTCGAGTACCTCGACTTGTACTTCTGCCACCGGCCCGACCTCGAAACGCCCATCGAAGAGACGGTGCGTGCGATGCACGAACTCGTGATGGCCGGCAAGGTGCTGTACTGGGGCACGTCGGAGTGGAGCGCGGATCAGATCGCGCAAGCGCACGGCATCGCGCGCGCCATGGGCCTCACGCCGCCGACGATGGAGCAGCCGCAGTACAACCTGTTCGTGCGCGAGAAGGTCGAGCGCGAGTTCGCGCAGCTCTACGCAACGATCGGGCTGGGCACGACGATCTGGTCGCCGCTTGCGTCGGGGATCCTGTCGGGCAAGTACGCCAAGGGCGTGCCCGCGGACTCGCGGATGGCGCTGCCGGAGTATCAGTGGCTGCGCGACGAGCTCGAGAGCGCGGAGGGCCAGGCGCGCGTGCGCAAGGCGGTCGAACTCGGGCGCCTCGCGAGCGACCTCGGCGCCACCACCGCGCAACTTGCGATCGCCTGGTGCCTCGCCAACCCCAACGTGAGCACGGTGATCCTCGGGGCCACGAGTGCGGCGCAGTTGCGCGAGAACCTGGGCGCGCTCGAGGTCGTCGCCAAGCTGAACACGGCCGTGCTCGAGCGCATCGAGACGATCGTCGCGAACAAGCCCGCGCCGCCGCCGCGCTACTGACGCGCCGTATACTGCGCGCACCATGAGCGAAGCCATCGAAATCGTGCGTCGGACCATCGAGGCCATCAACCGCCGCGACGCCGCCGCCGTCGCTGCGACGCTGGCGCCGAACGTGGTGTTCGTCGACTCCCACGGCAAGCGCTTCGAGGGCCGCGAGGCGCTGATGATGGGTTGGCGCAACTACTTCGCGACCTTCCCGGACTACAAGATCGAGATCGACAAGGAGCAGCCGGCCGTGGGCGGAGCGCTCGTGCTCGGCCACGCTTCGGCGAGCTACCACGGCCGCGCCGACCGCGCCTGGCGCATTCCGATTGCGATCCGCGCCGAGACCAAGGAAGACCTGGTCTCGCTCTGGCACGTGTTTGCCGACACGCACCTGCCCTACGAGAGCATGCGCTGAGCGGCGCGATGACGGCGAGCGATCCGACACCGGCGCACTACCGCGAGGCCCTGCGCACGCTGCTGCGCTACTCGGTCGTGATGACGATCGTCGGCCTGCTCTCGGGCGTGCTGTTCCAGGAGTCCTCCAAAAAGCTCGACTACGCCGAAGTCGCGCCCGGCGCGCGGCTCGAGGCGGTGCTCTCGCTGGCGCTCGTCCACGGGCACGTGTTCCTCGCCGGCGTGTTGATCCCGATCGCGATGGGCGGCGCGCTGCTGCTCGCGCGCAAAGCGGGCGGCGCGGAGCTCTCCCCCACTCCGCTGCGCTGGCTGACGCGCGGCTACCTGCCGTTCGTGACGCTCGCGGTGCTGCTGATGCTCTACAAGGGCTACCACACGCTGCTGAGCGTGCGTTTCGGCGCGCGCGACTTCGATGCGATCGACGCGAGCTACTTCGGCGGACTGAAGTGGCTGCGCCACGGCGTGTACGGGCTCTCGCACATCGCCATGGCGCTCTCGCTCGGCGTTTTCGTGGTCGCGCTGTGGCGCAGCTTGAAGCGCGCGTGAGCCGCGCGGCTTTCGAGTAGCGGCCGCGCGCGGCGCGACGGACAATTCGCGCTCCGAGTCAGCGGCGGACCCAAACCAACGGAGACACCATGCATCGCAACTCCATGCTCGCCCTCGCACTGTCGTTCTGCGCAGCACCCGCGTTCGCCCACCAGGTCGAGCTGTTGCCCACCAAGGACAACACGCTCTACCAGAGCGCCACGGGCGCGCTGAGCAACGGACAAGGCGACCATCTGTTCGCCGGCCGCGTCGGACAGTTCGGCAACAGCGAGGTGCGCCGCGCGGTGCTCGCATTCGACATCGCGGGCGCGATTCCGGCCGGGTCCACCATCGACGCGGTCGAGTTGGTGCTCCACTGCGATGGCGCGCCGCCCACCGCGACGCCTACGCCCGTCGCGCTGCACCGCTTGCTCGCGGACTGGGGCGAGGGCGCGTCGCTGCCCTTCCCGCCAGGCGGCCAGGGCGCGGCGTCGACGCCGGGCGACGCGACGTGGATCCACACGTTCTTCCCCGGCAGCAACTGGACGAACGCGGGCGGTGATTTCGTTGCAAGCGCGAGCGCAAGCACGTTGGTGGATCAGCCCGCGGTCTACACCTGGAGCTCCACCGCGCAGCTGGTGCTCGACGTCCAGGACTGGCTCGACAACCCCGCAGCGAACTTCGGCTGGATCCTGATCGGTGACGAGACCGTCGATCAATCCGCGCGCCGCTACCTCTCGCTCCAGAGCGCGATTGCGAGCGAGGCGCCGCTGCTGCGCGTGCAGTTCACGACCACGCCGCCCGCTGTGTTCTGCACGGCGAAGACCAATTCGCTGGGCTGCGTGCCGGCCATCGGCTTCAGCGGGCGCGCGAGCGCGTCGGCGAGCGCTGGCTTCACGATCTCGGCGAGCCAAGTGCTGAACAACAAGAACGGCCTGCTGTTCTACAGCCTCATCGGCCCGGGCGGCGGACCGTTCGTCGGCGGCACGCTGTGCGCCAGCGCGCCGCTGCGGCGCACGCCCCCGTCGAGCTCGGGCGGCAACCCGCCGCCCAACGATTGCAGCGGTCAGTTCAGCCTGGACTTCAACGCGTGGATCGCGAGCGGCGTCGACCCGGCGCTGACCGTGGGACAGCAGGTGTGGACGCAGTGGTACTACCGCGATCCGGCGTCGAACTTCTCCGCGGGCCTGAGCAACGGACTGACCGCGGTCATCGGCCCTTGAGGCGCGCTGCTACGTGAACGAATTCCGCGCTGTAAGCCTCGCGCCGAGCGAGGCTGCGCGGGCGCCGAGATCGAGGCACGCCTGGAGGCAGCGCGCGTGCGACTGTCGAGCGCCCCGCTGCGCGAGCGGGCCCACGGGGCGAAGTTTCTGCGTACAAGAGCCTCGCTACTTGCTCGGCGGCCAACAAAGGAGTCGAAGCGCTACCCGACGCCTGGGTCGGCTTGCCCGAGGTTGACGCCCAACGATGCGGCGTCGCTCTCTGGGAACAAGGCGAGGATCACTCCACGGCGCGCGTCGAAGACCCAGATTCGTCGAAACGGCGCGCGCGCCGCGTCCGAATCGAAGCGCGCCTCCAGCTCCGATCGCTCGAAGCGATCGAAGTACCCCGAGTGCTGTTTCGAGAAGTACGCCAGCAGTTCGACGTCCAGCGAGGTCCCGTAGGACTTGCGGAGCTTGGACTCGATCGCCCGCACGGTTGGCCACCGCTCTTGCCACCGCCCCATCCAGCCGAGGCGAAAGCTCGTGAATCCAAGGGGCTCAGACACACTGACTTCGACGGGCGTTGGCGAGGAACCGATAGCCACGTGCAAGTCCACGCTTCGGCTCGGTTCGAACTCAGCGCTGCGACTAGACAATTCTCGAACCACTACCCGGCAAGGATCGATCACCAGTCGCTTGCCGATGCTCGGATGCATCCGGATCGATGTCAGCCTCCCGTCGAGCGCGGACCTGCGCTCGTCGGGAAGGCGCTGAAACTCCTCCCAACATGCGCGATTGGCGGCTTGGGTCACGGCGAGATGCTCGGCAACTCGCTCTTCGACGACCTCCGTCAGCTCGAACTCCACCGGCGTTCCGGCAGCAGGTCGCCACAGGACGTCCGGAGCCGGGGGACCTGGTTGGTGGATCTCGTCGGAAGTGCACTCCAGCCCACGAGCGCGAAGGAACGCCTCGAAGACCGACCTCTCAACCTCCGGCTTCGGCGCCACTTGTCACCACACGACGTCGACCAGATCCGTCGCGCGAACACGCTCATCCTTGCTCAGCAGGAGCGCGCGATGTTGGAGCGCCGTCGCGACGATCAAGCGATCGACCGGGTCACCGTGGAAGTCGGGTAGCGAGGCAGACTTCGCGGCGATCTCAGGCGTCAGCGGCGCCAGTTCGATGCGCGGCTGCGCGAGCGCTTGGCGAATCCACACCAGCACATCGCGGTCGAGTTCGAGCCGCTTCTTGGCCACGAGCATCGCGACCTCCCAGCAACTGATCGCCGGAACGATCAGGTCGCCCCCTGCGTCGATCGCAGCGCGTGCTCGCTTCGAAAGGGTGCTCGGCGAACTGGTCCACCAGATCCAAGCATGCGTATCGAGAACGATCACGTTCCCACACTCCACTCGTCGTCGATGGGCGCAATCAGGTCGCGCTCACGAACGACACTCCCGCGCAGGTCGTCGTTGCGATCGCTGTCCATCGGCTCGACACGCGCGACTGCCCGGCCGCGCTTGGTGACGACGATCGGCACTCCTGTGGCCGCGACCTCCTCGAGCAACGCCAGACACTTGGCCTTGAATTCGGCGGCGCCAACGGTGCGCGGCTTGTGGATCATGGTCATGTGACTATAGTCACTTGCGGCGCTGCCACAAGCGCAGCAGAGCCGTCAGCATCCGCTGGCAGCCCCAGATCGGGACACGCCTAGATGCGAAACGCGTGTCGACTTCTGGCTCTGCGCACGCGCCCCCCCTCAGGGCCAAACGCGGCCTGCCAGACCGCGCTGAACTCCAAGAAATCACAACGAGACTTTTCATTTCAGCCAGATATCTAAGGTCGCGTTTGCATTCCTGGCGACGTAAGCTGGGGCCATGCTGGATCGCTGGTTCCGCGCGGGCCTCGAAGAGCGCTTCGCACGCCCGTACGTGCACCTGGTGTTTGGCGCGCGCCAGACCGGGAAGTCCACGCTCGTCGGCCAGGTGCTGCCGGACGACGCTTTGCGCTTCGATCTGACGCTAGCAGGCCAACGCCTGCGCTTCGCGGCCGACCCCGACGAGTTGGTGCGCGAGTGCCGCGCCCTGCCCCGCTCCGCATCGCCGCGGTACGTGTTCATCGACGAGGCGCAAACCGTACCGGCGATCTTCGACGCCGTGCAGCACCTCTACGACTCAGACAAGAAGCGGTGGCGCTTCGTTCTGTGCGGGAGTTCAGCGCGCAAGCTGCGGGCTACAGGAGCGAACCTCCTTCCCGGTCGCAGCATGGTGCATCGCTTGCAACCGCTGGTGCTGGCGGAGCGAGGGGCCACGCCGCCGATTCCAGGGGCGGTCGTGGGACCGCTGCCGTTCGGTTGGCTTGATGGGTCGGCGCACCAGCAGCCGTTCCCTCCCAGCAGTCTCATCGATCGACTGGCCTGGGGTGATCTACCGGGCGTCGTCACAGCCCCGGCCGCAGACCGAGCCGAACTGCTTCGCTCGTACGCGCTCGTCTACATGGAGGAAGAGATCCGGCGCGAAGCGCTGGTTCGGGATTGGGCGGCGTTCGTGCGTTTCGTTCGACTCGCCGCAGCGGAATCGGGCGGCATCGTGAACTACGCCTCGATCTCCCGAGAGTCCGGACTCTCGCAGCCGACGGTCAAGAGCTACTACCAGCTTCTCGAGGACATGTTCCTAGGCGTGCGCGTGACGCCTTGGGCCAAGAGTCCGCGAAAGAACGTCATGGCGGCCCCGCGCTTCCTGCTGTTCGACCTTGGCGTGCGCCATGCAGCCGCCGGCCTGGAGGCGTCGCACGCCACGGTGCTGGCAGATCCAGGCCCGCTGTTCGAACAGTGGGTCGGCCTGGAGCTTTACAGGCGCCTGCAGTACCTCGGCCGAGGCGACCTGCACTACTTCCGAACTCACGACGGCGCCGAGGTCGACTACGTCCTCTCGCTCGACCGCCACGTCACGCCCATCGAAGTGAAATGGACCGACCGGCCGAGCCCGCACGACGCGCGACAGCTCGAGAGATTCCTCGAGCTGCATTCGAAGTCGGCCAAGCTGGGCTACGTCATCTGTCGTTGCCCGAGACCTCAGCAGCTCTCCGAACGCGTTCTGGCGCTGCCGTGGCAAATGCTCTGATTGCGTGAGCGTGGAGCGCCCCGAAGGGACTCGAGGCGAGCGAACTACTCGATTCGCCCGCGCAACTCGCTCAGGATTCGCTCGAGTTCTGCTAGTCCCTCTGCGCTGCAGTCGTAGCTCGAGTGCGTTGGCGGGAATCGATCAGGGAGCGATGCGCAGCGCACGCGCACGGCATCGAGATACGGATCCTCCAACGGGACGCTGATGAAATCGTCCCAGTCCCAAGGGCCTCCCGTTCCGCGCAGGAAGCCATGAATGCACGCGCAGACTTCAGCGGCTGACAAGCGGCTACTTCTTCGGCTGGAAGATGTGCACCGCCATGCCGTGCACGGCTTCGGCGGCTTCCATCATCGCTTCGGGCAGCGTGGGGTGCGCGTGGATCGTGCGCGCGAGGTCCTCGGCGGTCGCGCCCATCTCGATCGCGAGCGCCGCCTCGGCGATCAGCTCGGTCACTTCGGGACCGACCATGTGCACGCCGAGAATCTCGTCGCTCTTGGCGTCGGTGAGGATCTTCACGAAGCCCTCGGTCTCCATCAGGCTCATCGCGCGGCCCGAAGCGGCGAACGGGAACGAGCCCGACTTGTAGGCGACGCCCTTGGTCTTGAGCTCCTCTTCCTGCGCGCCGACCGAGGCCATCTCAGGCGCGGTGAAGATCACCGCCGGCACGCAGCGCACGTCGTACTCTTCCTTCTGGCCGGCGATCACCGCCGCGGCGACGAGGCCTTCCTTGCTGCCCTTGTGCGCGAGCATCGGCTGGCCCGCGATGTCGCCCACGGCGTAGATGTTCGGCACGCTCGTGCGCATCTGCTTGTCGACAGCGAGGAAGCCCTTGGCGTCGAGCTTCAGTCCGACCTTCTCGAGCCCGAGCCCTTCGCTGTACGGCTTGCGCCCGACCATCGAGCCGATCTGGTCGCACACGACCGTCTCCTCGCCCTTCTTGGTCTTGATGCGCACGTGCAGGCCGTCCTTCTTGCGCTCGTAGCCCTGCGCGAACGTCTCGGTGAGGAACTTGATCCCCATCTTCTTCATCGAGCGCTCGATGACCTTGACGCAGTCGCGGTCCTGGCCGGGCAGCGCGCCCGCCGTCGCCTCGAGCACGGTCACTTCGCTGCCGAGCTTGCGGTACATCATCCCCAGCTCGAGCCCGATGTAGCCGCCGCCGATCACCACCAAGTGCTTGGGAATCGACTTGGGCGCGAGCGCGCCGGTCGAGCTCCACACGTCCTTCTCGTCGAAGGCGAAGCCGGGGATCGCGATCGGGACCGAGCCCGTGGCGATCACGATGTCGTCGCACTTGACGGTCTTGGTCGTTCCGTCGGCGAGCTTCACCGCGACCGTGTTCTTGTCCACGATCGAGCCCGAGCCCATCAGCACCTCGCACTTGTGGTTCTTGAGGAGCCCGCCGACGCCGCCGGTGAGCTTGGCGACGATGCCCGCCTTCCAGGCGACCAGCTTGTCGACGTCGACGCGCACGTTGTCGGCGCTGATGCCCATGGCGCTCGCGTGGGCGATGCGGTCGACCAACGCGCCGGCCGCGATCAACGCCTTGGAGGGGATGCAGCCGACGTTGAGGCACGTGCCGCCGAGATAGCTCTTCTCGACGACCGTGACATTTTGTCCGAGCTGGGCGAGGCGGATGGCGCAGACGTAACCGGCGGGACCGGCGCCGAGGACAACGACCGAACGGGGCATGGGCGTGGCGGGGCGAGGGGCTGGCGGAGGACGCGGCGCAGCCCCCGGAGGGTCGGCGGCGCGCGAAAAGGCGCAGCACTATAGAGAACGCGTCGCGCGCAGCCGCTCGAGATGTTCTCTCCAGGGAGAGTCAGGCGACAGCGGCTCGCGCGCCGATTACCCTCTCTCCCCGCACAGTCCCATGGCCACGGCGACCCAACCGCTCACGCATTGCCCGACCTGCGGCGTCAAGCTGCACCGCACGGACCTGTCGTTGTGCGCTTACTGCGCCGCTCCCCTGCGCATGGGGACCGCCTCGGCGCCGCCCGACGACGAAACGGCCAGGCTGCTCAAGAAGATCGAGGCGCATCCGCTCTACCCGGCCGCGCTGACCTGGTCGCCGATCGACCCGCTGGTCGAGCGCAAGGCCGCGCGCCTGCACGGCTGGGGCATGCTCACCCTGCTCGTGCTCGCGCTCTCGATCGTGATCGCCGCCCTGTTCTTCGAGGGCCCCTTCCTCGGCCGCCCGCCCGTACTGGGCTCGGTCGTGCTCTCGGCCATCGCGATCTTCCTCTTCGCGGGCGCCGTCACCCTGCGCGGCAACGCCAAGCACCAACCGATGCTGCGCCGCCCCGCGCGCGTGCTCGACCGCAAGAGCCGCACGGAGTACTCCGAGAAGGTCGGCGCCACGACCTACTACTTCCAACTGCGCTTCTCCGACGGCTCCGAGGGCGAGTTCAAACTCACCGGCCGCGGCGTGATGTACGAACCGCCGACCGTCGGCGCGAGCGGCGTCGCCTACACGCGCGGCGACACGCTGCTCGAGTTCAAGCGGCTGTAATCCCACGTCCGCAAGCTGGACGCGCGGCCGCGCGAGGCGCGCGCGCGGGCGTTGGGGCGCGGTGGAATGGCGCTTGTGAGGTGCGGCGCGGCCTGAGCGAGTCGCGCGTCCTGCGCGGCGGCTCGTGCGGCTGCGGCGCGCCGTCGCTGCGGGAGTTCTCTCCACTCCCCGGCGGCGGCCGCCCCCTATCGCGCCCTCCGACGCGGCCAAGTCCCCACTAGCAACCTCTCGCGACTCATGAATCGCCGCGCCATCGCCGCACTGCTCTTCACAACCCTCCTCACCTCGCTCGCGGCCGCCGATGGAGCGCTGTTCCGCGCCGACCAACGCTCGTACGGCGCGGGGCTCACGACCACGAGCCAGGGCTACTACCCGCAGGGGCAGGCTCTCGCCGATCTCGACGGCGACGGCGACCTCGACTGCGTGATCGCGCAGATCGGCAACTTCATCGCGCCCAAGGTCTCGATCCTGAAAAACAAGGGCGACGGCGACTTCGAGCCGGCGCAGTTCCTGAGCGTCTCCGGCGAGTGCGCCGACGTTGTTGCAGCGGACTTCGACGGCGACAGCGACATCGATCTGGCGCTGTGCGTCGGCGGCTACGGAACCAGCGGCCAGAGCGTGGCCGTGTTCAAGAACTCGGGCGGCGGCGTATTCGGCGCGCAGCAGACGTACTCGTGCGGCGCGGGGCCTACGGGCATCGTGGCGGTCGACGTCGATCGCGATGGCGATCTGGACCTCGTGACCGCGAACTGGACGTGGAACGAGTCGGACGTGAGCGTGCTCTACAACAGCGGCAGCGGCGCGTTCGGCGCTCGCACGGACTTCGCGATCCCCGGCACGCAGCCCTACAAGCTCAGCGCTGGCGACGTGAACGGCGACAGCTGGCCGGACCTGGTGGTGAGCGTGCGCGGCGGAAGCCCGGCGTTCGCGCGGCTGCTGAACAACCAGAGCGGCGGCTTCGGCGCTCCGACGACGTTCGCGTCGGCGCAAGGGAGCATCAACGAAGTCCCGGGGATCCAGCTCGCCGACGTCGACCTCGACGGCGATCTCGACGTGCTGTACTCGGCGGGCGCGAGCGTCGGGCTGTTCGGTTCGATCGCGCTGTACCGCAACGACGGCGTCGGCGCGTTCAGCGCGCCGGAGTCGTTCGCGGTGAACATCGGCTCGGGCGGCGACTTCGCCGTCGGCGACGTGACGCTCGACGGCCGGCCGGACCTCCTGTGCGTCGGCCACTCGAACAAGTACGGCTTCGCAGTCGTGCCCAGCACGCCGAGCGGCTTTGGCAGCTCCTTCACGCTGCGCGCTGGCGAGATGGCGCGCTCGATCGCGCTTGGGGATCTCGACGGCGACGGCGATCTCGATGTGAGCGTCGCGAACAGCGGCTCGCTCACGATCTCCGTTCATCTCAACGACAACGGCGTCCTCGCGCTGCCCTACTCGGCCACCGTCGGCGCCTTCTGCAACGGTCTCGCGACGGCCGACATCGACCACGACGGCGACCGCGACGTGGTCACGACCGACACGCGCATCTGGGCGCTGTTCAACGACGGACAGGGCGCGCTGACGCCGAGCTTCCAGAACGCGAACCTCGGCTCACTGAAGTTCCCCAAGCTCGCCGACATGGACGGCGACGGCTGGGCGGACCTGCTGGTCGCGACGAACACCGTGCTCTTCGCGCGCAGCGAGGGCGCCGCCGCGCCGGGCTATTTCGGGCCGCTGACGACGCTCTCGGGCGCGCTGGGCAACGTCTCGAACTTCGAACTCGCCGACCTCGACGGCGACGGCGATCTCGACGTGTGCGGGACAGTAAACACCGGCGCGAACCGCGTCGTCATCGCGATGAACCAGGGCGCGTTCAACTTCGGCGCGCCGATCTTCCTCTCGGCCGCTTCGATCACGGGCGGGAGCACGCTCGTCACGGGGGACTTCGACGGCGACGGAGACGTCGACATCGTGTACGGCAACGGGCAGGCCGTGGCGTGGCGCAACAACGGCGGCGGCGCGTTCAGCGGACCGATCGTCTCCGACGCGGCGGGCGGGTTCGTGCGCATGGTCGCGGGCGACTTCGACGGCGACGGCAAGCTCGACCTCGCCGGCGTGAACTACGAGTACAACAGCCTGGGCGAGAACCTGGTCACCCTGCGCGGCGCTGGCAACCTGAGCTTCGACACGCCGCGCACGTACTACGGCATGTACTCGCTGCAGTACGCCGGCGTCACGTCGCTCGCCACGCTCGACGCCAACCGCGACGGCGCGCTCGACATCGTGTGCGGCGCATACGGCGCGCACGACGTGGCGCTGTTCTTGAACGACGGCGCGGGGCTGTTCCGCGCCCCGGTGGGCTACGGCGTCAACGGAACGGTCGCAGCGGTGCACGTGGCGGACCTCGACGACGACGGTCACGACGACGTGCTCGCCAACCTCGGGACCGAGCCGCCGATCGGCGGCGCTGTGACGGTGCTTTTCGGCGAGCCTCCGCCGCCGGCGATCCAGACCTACTGCACTGCGGGCACCACGACCAACGGCTGCGCAGCGCAGATGAGCTGGACCGGCGCGCCATCGCTGGCGGCAGGCGCAGGGTTCACCATCCGGATGGACGAGGCCGACGGACAGCGACAAGGCCTGATGTTCTACGGCCAGAGCGGACGCGCCGCGTTTCCCTGGGGTGCGAGCTCCAGCTTCCTGTGCGTCAAGCCGCCCACGCAGCGCACAACGCTGGCCTCAACCGGCGGAGTGAGCGGTCAATGCGATGGCGCCCTCGCGCTCGACTGGTTCGCGTTCTTCGCGGCGCATCCCTCGGCGCTCGGCGCGCCGCTGCAATCGGGCAGCGCGTTCTACGTGCAGGGCTGGTTCCGCGACCCGCCCAGCGCCAAGTCCACGCAACTCTCCGATGCGCTCGAGTTCGGCATCGAGCCGTAGCTCGCTGCGCGTCGGCGGCGCGCCCGTTACTTGCCGGTGACGACGCGAGCGCTGTTGCGGTCGTAGTTTCGCTCGAACGGGTCCTGGCCGCCGGCCTGGACCCCGCGGGAGCTCGCGCAGAGCTCTGGGATCGAGCGAACACACGCCATGCAACGGACCAAGCAAGTTTTCTGGGCGTTGACCCTGTCTCTAGGCGCGCTTTCGAGCGGCGCGACGCACGCTCAGCACGCGCACCACCAGCGTGCGTTCCCGAGCGGCGCTGCGCATCCGCACCACGCGTGGTGCGCGAACGTCGTCGTCCCGCAGTCGCGGACGTTTCGCACGCTCGAGGCCGCGCCCGAGCTGACGATCACGAGCGTCAAGGCCGACATCCTGATCGTCGACGGCCTGGCGACGACGACGCTCGACATCGCGCTCGCCAACGGCGGCGCGCAGGACACCGAAGCCGAGCTCCTGCTGCCCGTGCCCGAAGGCGCGGTGGTGTGTCACTTCGACTTCGAAGGAGCGGCGACGAAGCCCACGGCCCGCGTGCTGCCGCGTGAAGAGGCGCGCGAGAGCTACGACGCGATCGTGGCGCGCTTGAAGGACCCGGCGCTGCTCGAATTCGCAGGCTCGTCGCTGCTGCGCTCGAGCGTGTTCCCCGTGCCGAGCGGGCGCGGTCAACGCGTGCGCGTGCGCTACGAGCACTTGCTCCCGAGCGAAGGCGGCCGTTGGGACTACGAGCTTCCGCGCAGCGAGAGCCTCGCGACGGGCGCGCCGTGGGAAGTGACGCTCGAAGTGCGCTCGGCGCGGCCGATCGCCGACGTGTACTCGCCCACGCACGATCTGCCGCGCGTCGAAGGCGACGCCAGGCGCGTGAAGCTCACCGCGCGCCCCGGTCAGCCGATGCAGCCGGGAGCACTGCGCGTGTCCGTGCTGCTCGCCGACGGCCCGCTCACGACCACGCTCTTCACCAGCGCCGATCCCAGCGGCCAGGGCGGCTGGTTCCTGCTGCTGGCCGGGCTCGGCGAGGTTCCTGCAGACCTGGAGCTGCCGCCGCGCGAAGTCACGCTCGTGCTCGATCGCTCGGGCAGCATGGCGGGCGAGAAGTTCGACCAAGCCAAGGCTGCGGCGCGGCAGGTGCTCGAAGGGCTCGCGTTCGGCGAGGCGATCCAGATCATCGACTACTCGAACAGCGTCGAGCGCTTCGCTCCGACGGCAGTGATCAAGTCGCGCGACACGCTGCCCGCGCTGCGCGCGTACATCGATGGACTGACCGTCGGCGGCGGTACGAACCTCGACGCCGCGCTCGGCGCTGCGCTCGAGGCGCCGCCCACGCCCGGACGGCTGCCCGTCGTGCTGTTCCTCACGGATGGACTGCCGACGCAGGGCGAGACGCGCGAGGTCGCGATCCGCGGCCGCATCGAGCGCGAGAACGTTCACAAGCGACGCGTGTTCACCTTCGGAGTCGGCAACGACGTCAACGCGCCGCTGCTCGACGCGCTCGCCGTGGGGAGCCGCGCGCGCGCGAGCTACGTGCGGCCGAACGAAGACGTCGAGCGCGCGGTCGCCGACGTGTTCGAGGACCTGTCGGGCCCCGTCGTCACCGACTTGGAAGTGAACGTCGAGAACCCGGACGGGAGCGCGAACACGCGCCTGGTGCGCGATCTGTACCCGCAGGTGCTGCCCGACCTGTTCCGCGGCGATCGCCTCGTGCTCGTCGGGCGCTACCTCGGCGCTGCGCCCGCGCGCTTTCTCGTAAGCGGCAGACGCGCCACGACCGCCACGCACTGGACGCTCGACTACGACTTCGCGCGCGCGCTGCCGCGCAACGGCTTCGTCAAGCGCCTGTGGGCCATGCGACGCATCGCGGCGTTGGAGGACACGCTGCGACGCACGGGCGCCGACCCGAGCGCCCTCGCCTCGTTGCGCAACGACCCCAAGTACGCCGAGATCGTGACGGAGATGCTCGAGCTAGCGACCCACTTCGGCGTGCTGACCGACTCGACCGCGTTCCTCGCGCTCGAGGGCACGCAGCTGGGCGAGCGCGAAACGCTCGTCGCGCAGACGACGCAGCGCGGCTTGGACAACGCCAGCTGCCGCACGGGCCTCGACGGCGTCGCCATGCAGCAGAACGTCGCCATCAACCGCGACCAGGCGTGGGCCAACTACGACAACGCGCTCTTCGCGGCGAACGGCGTTCGCGTCGCCAATCCGACCGTGCAGACCGTGCAGGGCCGCACGTTCTTCCGCCGCGGCGAGCGCTGGATCGACGGCGCGCTCGCGCTGAGCGAAGGCGAGCTCGCACCGCAGCGCAGCGTCGTGTTCGGAACGCCCGAGCACAGCGCTCTCGTCGCGGAGTTGCACGAGCAGGGCTGCGCGGGAACACTCGCGCTGCAGGGCGAGATCCTGCTGCGCCACCGGGGCGAGACGGTGCTCGTCACTGCGCCGGAGAAGTAGGCTGATCTCGAGCGCATGAACCGCCCGCGAACGATCTGCGTCGTCGAGGACGATCCGGCGATTCGCCGAGGCCTCGTCGACAGCCTGGAGTTCGCGGGCTTTCGCGTGCACGCGTGCGCCGACGGAGCTGCGGCCCGGCGCACGCTCGCGCTCGCCGAGCTCGACCTGGTGCTGCTCGACGTCGTGCTGCCCGGCATGGACGGCCTGGAGTACCTGCCCGAGCTGCGCGCGGCGCGGCCGACGCTGCCGGTGATCCTCGTGACCGCGCGCGGCGCGGAAGAGGATCGCGTGCGCGGCCTGCGCAGCGGCGCCGACGACTACGTGGTCAAGCCGTTCAGCTCCTCCGAGCTGCTGGCGCGCGTCGAAGCCGTTCTGCGGCGCAGCGCCGAGCGCCCGGCCGATGTGCGCGAACTGGCCTTTCCCGGCGGCAGCGCGCACTTCGAGCGGCGCGAAGTGACCTTGGCGGACGCGGTCGCGAAGACCCTCACCGAGCGCGAGGCGGAGCTGCTCGCCTACCTCGCGCGCAACGCGGGCCGCGCGATCGAGCGCGAAGAGCTGCTGCGCGCGGTGTGGAGCCTCGATCCGCGCGGCCTGGACACGCGCACGGTCGACATGACCGTCGTGCGGCTGCGCGAGAAGCTCGGCCCGGCGGGCGCCGACGTAGTGAGGACCGTGCGCGGCAAGGGCTACCTCCTCGGCGAATGCGCGCGAGTGGTGCGATGAAGGCGACGCGCAGACCGCTGGTGGCGCTGTACGCGCTCGGCAGCGCGATCGTGATCGCCGCGCTCGTCGCGCTGAGCGCGCTCGTCGTGCGCCAGCAGGTCGAGCACGCGCGCGCGGTGGCCGAGGCCCTGCATCAGGAGGATGTTCGCACGGCGCTGTGGCGCATGGAGACACGCGTCGGCGCGCTGCTCGCGCTGACCACCAGCCGCGCGTCGCTCGCGCCGCCGATGCCGGGCGCCTATGCGGCGAACGCGATCGTGGGCGTCGACAACGCGATCAACCCGGCGCAGGCGCCGTCGCCGGCATTTGCCAGCGAGCTCCTGGAAGCCGCCGATCGCGCCTTCGAATTCGCCTGCAGCCCGCCGTCGGAGACGCAGCCGCAAGCGCAGAGCTGGACCAACCCCGAGCAACAGAACATCGCCAACCGCGGCCTTCAGCGCAGCGCCGACGAGTTCGAGCGCCGCGCGTGGTCGAACCTCCAGTCGCAGGTGGCGAGCCCGGCCGGCAGCGCGGGTCGCAGCGAGGAGTTGCTCGTCGGGCCGCTGGCCTCGCGCTGGGAGCGCGATGGCGCGCGACTGGGCCTGCAGTTCGCGCGGCGCATCCAGGGACCTGGCGGCGCGAGCCACGAGAGCTATCGCATCGAGTGGGACGAACTCTCGCGACTGCTGCTGGCCGAGATCAGCGATCTGTTCCCCGCAGCACGGCTCGAGCCGATCGAAGGCGAGAGCGCGGCGCCGGCGAGCGCCGAGCGAGCGCTGCGACTGGCCGCGGCGCCCGTGCGACTGGTCGTCCCGCCGCCGCGCCCAGCCCAGGAGCTGCCGCGCGGCTACGTGTGGACGCTCGGCGGCGCGTGGGCCGCGCTGCTGTTCGCGCTCGCGGCCGGCGCGCTGGCGCTGCGTGCTAGCTACTCGTGGGGCGACAAGCATCGGCGCTTCACGCACGCGGTGACGCACGAGCTGCGCACGCCGCTGACGACCTTCCGCCTCTACAGCGAGATGCTCGCGCGCGGGATGGTCCCGGCCGAGAGGCAGGGCGAGTACCTCGCGACGCTCGAGCGCGAGTCCGGCCGGCTGGCGCGGCTGGTCGACAACGTCCTGCGCTACGCGCGGCTCGAGGACGGCAAGCGCGCGGCGCCGCGCACGGAGCTGAGCGTCGCGGAGCTGCTCGAGCGCTGCGCGCCGGAGCTCGCACGCACCTGTGCGGCGCACGGAGCGCGTTTGGAGCTCGACGAACGCGTCGAGGGCGGCGCGCGCCTCGTGACCGATCCCGAGGCGGTGCTGCAAATCCTCTCGAACCTGGTCGAGAACGCGTGCAAGTACGGCCACGCCGAAGGCGCCGGCGCAAGCGCGGTGACACTGCGTTCAGCGCGCTCCGGCGACTTGCTCACGCTCGAGGTGCGCGACGAAGGACCCGGAGTGCCCGCGGCGCTGGCGCGCGCGATCTTCGAGCCCTTCGAGCGCGGTGGACGCGACTCGTCGGACCCTGCGCACGGAGTCGGCCTGGGCCTCGCGCTGGCGCGTGCGCTGGCGCGCGAGCTGGGCGGATCGCTCACGCTCGAACCTGCGTCGCGCGGCGCCGTGTTCCGCCTCGCGCTGCCGCTGGCGGAGTGACGCTGGTTGCGACGCGGGCGGCGCAGGCCGTAGCCTCGCGCGCACATGACGCGTGTCGCCTCCTTCGTCGCCCTGCTCGCGCTCGCCGCGTCCGCTCCCGCGCAGTCCGAAGCCTGGCGCTTCGCCGTCGTCGGGCACATCCGCGGCGGGCCGGGCAACGGCAACATCCCGACTGAGAAGCTCGTGCGCCTGACCGACGAGCTGCGTTCGCTCGAGCTCGACTTCGTGGTGCTCACGGGCGACCTCGTGTGGGGCGACATCTACCCCGACGGCGAGGTCGACGGCGCGGCCATTCGGCGCGACTGGGAGACGCTCGACAAGCTGCTCGAGCGCGTCGGCGCGCCGCTCTACCGCGCGCCGGGCAATCACGACGTGTGGGATCCGACCACGCGCGACATCTGGCTCGAGCGCTACGGCCCGTTGCACCGCTCGTTCGAGCACCGCGGCAGTCAGTTCGTGCTGCTCAACTCGTGTTGGACGCCGAGCGGCGCGACGGGGCGAACGCCGGGCATGTACATCCGCGGCGCGCCGCTGCCTCCGGAGCAGCTCGAGTTCCTGCGCACGACGCTCGCGGGCGCGCGCGAGGCGAACCACGTGTTCGTGCTGCTGCACCACATGCTGTGGTGGGAGGACGACGCGCCGTGGTGGCGCGAGGTGCATCCGCTGCTGCGCTCGGCGCCCGTGCGCTCGGTGATCGCGGGCGACATGGGGCCGTTCAAGTTCTCGCGCCTGGAGCGCGACGGCATCGAGTACGTGCAGTCGACCATCGACTACACCGATCGGCCGCCGCTGGTGATGCTGCGCAATCGAGAAGAGTCGCGCGGGCTTCTCGCACAGCTCGACAACTATCTGGTGGTGCACGTCGACGGCGAGCGCGTGCGCCACGAGCTGCGCGTGATCGAGGCCTTCGAGAGCGACACGTACTCGCCGCAGGTGTGGCGCGAGATCTACGAGTACGACAAGGGCTCGCTGGAGCGGCGCGTGTTCAACCGCGTGAACACGCCC
Source organism: Planctomycetaceae bacterium (assembly GCA_011525785.1). GTDB lineage: Bacteria > Planctomycetota > UBA1135 > UBA1135 > WYBT01. The sequence continues at coordinate 3,957 of WYBT01000020.1, read as the reverse complement.
GAGCGCGCCATGACCTGGCTCGTGCGCGTCGGATTGGGCGCGGCTGTCGCGGGCAGCGTGCTCACCGCGCTCGTGCTCTGGCTGCGGCGTCGTCGTCGATCCGCTTGAGCTCCACGCTCAGCGCCGCCGCGACGCGCTGCGCGACTTCGCGCGCGCCGGCTTCGCTGAAGTGGCAGTCGTCGAAGAACCAATCGCTGCCGCCGTTGAGCTCGTCGAGGTTGACGCACGCGACTCCCAGCGCGGCGCAGCGCTGCACGGTGAGCGCGTTGTAGCGCTCCATGAGCTCGCGCAGGCTCGCGGTCGACAAGTACGCGCCGTCGGGCAACCAGCCGAACCAGTACGAGGCCTCGAGCTCGGGGCTTTGTCTCGCGGCCCAGCGCACGGGCTGCGTCACGAACACCGGGCGCACGCCGCGCTCGCGCAACGCAGTCGCAATCGCTTCGACGCGCTCCGCGAAGCGCGCGAGCGCAGCGTCCATCGCCGGCGGTTGATCGCGCTTGGGCGCAGCCGCGCGCTCGGCCCGCAGATCCGGCATCGGATAGGCCCAGTGCTCGAGCCCGCCGCGCGCTGCGCGCAGCCGGTCGTACTGCGCGTGCGCCCATGCGACGACGCGCAGGCGTTCGAGCCCGCGCGGCGCCCCCATCGCGAGGCGTTCGGCGTCGCTCTTGTCCAGCAGGTCCTGCCACAGGTCGTTGACGCCGAGCATCACGACCACGCAATCGACCTCGCGCACGAGTTCGCTCGCGCGCGCGAACTCGAGGTGGTGCAGCGCCGAGTAGCCCGTCACGCCCGCGGCCCCGACCCACACGTCGCGTGGAAGCGCCGCCGAGCGGAGCTGCGCCGCGACGAGCGACGGCCAGGTCTCCGAGTCGTCCAGGTAGAGGCACTCGGTCGTGCTTCCGCCCAGGCACAGCACGCGCGCCTGCTCCCCGCGCTCCCCCCACTCGGGCCCGCGCAGGCCGACGGAGTTCGTCGAGAACAGCCCCGGTCCTTCGATCCCGGGCAGGATCGACGGGTCGGTGTTCAGGAGCTGCCGCAGCCGCGGCGCGCGCAGGTGGAACGGGACCGGCCTGGAGGTCGAGCGGAGCGCAACTTCGACGGCGGCGAGCGCCACGAAACCGCCTAGGGCGAGCGCAAGTCCGGCGCGGACGAGCTTGCGGGGGCGGATCACGCGGCCATTGTGCGGGCCGCTGCCGGGCAGCGACAGGCGCCATTTTGACAGCAGCCCCCAGCCCGGGCCCCCGGCCCCGCCAGTCTGGCAGAGCCCGTCGACGGCGTGACGACGGGAGCGGCGGTCCAGAGTGGGCTCAGAGCAGGGGCACAGCCTTTGCTTTGGCGCGCGCCGCCTCAGGCGGAGAGCCAAGCGCCAGATGCCCTGGTCGCTTGCCCCGCGCCGCGCAACGCCACCCCGGACCTGCCCCGACCATGATGCAACTGAATCGACGAGTGCTGCTCGCCGACGACGACATCGAGGTCCGGGCCGGCGTGGAAGACCTGCTCAGCCCTCTGGGGCTCGAGGTGCTCCACGCCGAGACCGGCACGCAGGCCCTGGCCATCGCGCGGGAGCGACTCGACCAGCTCCACCTCCTCGTCCTCGACTTCCACATGCCCGGCTGCAACGGACTCGACGTGTTCACGTCGCTGCGCTCCACCCCGGGGCTGCGCGTGCCGCCGTGCATCCTCTACTCGGGTGAAGCGACCGAGCTCGTGCGCAGCAAGGCGCTCGATCTGGGCGCGTGGGCCTTCCTGCGCAAGCCCGTCCAACCCGCCGAGCTGCGCAGCGAAGTCATGCGCGCGCTGCGCAACGCCGGTTGACGCGCAAGAGCAGCTCGAGCCCTCGCCTCCGCCACAGCCCAAGCCAGTCCACCCCAGCGACCACGCCGCGCGGCGAGTCCCTCACGCGCGACGCACCGACAACACTGTCCCGTCAACACTGATCCCGACGTCCCGAGCGTCAATCTCACCAACGCATCCCCACACGCGAGAAGCAACCACCATGGCCACCAAGACCCAAACCAAGTCCGGCATCATCCGTCCCCTCGGCGACCGCGTCCTCGTTCAGCGCATGGAGGCCGAAGAGAAGACCGCCGGCGGCATCCTGCTGCCCGAGACCGCCAAGGAGAAGCCGAAGGAAGGCAAGATCATCGCCATCGGCAACGGCAAGACGCTCGACAACGGCGAGCGCTCGACCTTCAGCGTCAAGACCGGCGACCGCATCCTGTTCACCTCCTACGCCGGCACGGAAGTCAAGTTCGGCGGCCAGGAGTACCTGATCATGCGCGAGGAAGACATCCTCGGCGTGATCGAAGGCTGAGCGCGCTCTCGCACCTCCCGAACCCTCGAGAACACACACCATCATGAGCGCCAAGCAAATCACCTACGACGCCGAGGCACGCGAGCACATCCGCAATGGAGTGCGCCGCCTCGCCCGCGCCGTCAAGGTCACCCTCGGCCCCCGCGGCCGCAACGTGATCATCCAGAAGTCCTTCGGCTCGCCGACCGTCACCAAGGACGGCGTCACGGTCTCCAAGGAGATCGAGCTCGACAACCCGTACGAGAACATGGGCGCGCAGCTCGTGAAGGAAGTCGCCTCGAAGACCAGCGACCTCGCTGGCGACGGGACGACGACTGCCACGGTGCTCGCTGAGGCGATCTTCGAGGAAGGCCTCAAGAACGTCACCGCCGGCGCCAACCCGGTCGCGCTCAAGCGCGGCATGGACAAGGCCGTCGAAGCGTGCGTCGCGCAGCTCAAGAAGATGTCCGTCAAGGTCAACGGCAAGAAGGACATCGCCCAGGTCGGCACGATCGCGGCCAACAACGACGCCGAGATCGGCAAGATGATCGCCGAGGCGATGGACAAGGTCGGCCAGGACGGCGTGATCACCGTCGAAGAAGGCAAGAGCCTCGCCACCGAAGTCGAGTGGGTCGAAGGCATGCAGTTCGACAAGGGCTACATCTCGCCGCACTTCATCACCAACCCCAAGACGATGGATGTCGTGTACGAGAAGCCGTACATCCTCGTCTACGAGAAGAAGCTCACCTCGATCAAGGAACTGATCCCGCTGCTCGAGCAGGTCGCCCAGTCGGGCCGCCCGCTCGTGATCATCGCGGAAGACGTCGAAGGTGAAGCGCTCGCGACGCTGGTCGTCAACCGCCTGCGCGGTGCGTTCCAGTGCGTCGCCGTGAAGGCCCCGGGCTTCGGCGATCGTCGCAAGGCGATGCTCGAAGACATCGCGGTCCTGACCGGCGCGAACCCGATCATGGAAGCGACGGGCAAGACGCTCGAGACCGTGACCCTCCGCGACCTGGGCACCGCCCGCAAGGTCGAGATCGAGAAGGAGAACACCACGATCATCGAGGGCGCCGGCGCCAAGGACGCGATCCAGGGCCGCATCGCCCAGATCCGCGCCGAGATCGAGACGACCAAGAGCGACTACGACAAGGAGAAGCTCCAGGAGCGTCTGGCCAAGCTCTCGGGCGGCGTCGCGCAGATCAACGTCGGCGCTGCGACCGAAGCCGAGATGAAGGAGAAGAAGGCCCGCGTCGAGGACGCGCTGCACGCCACGCGCGCGGCCGTTGAAGAGGGCATCGTGCCCGGCGGCGGCGTGGCTCTCATCAACTGCATCGACGCGGTCGAGAAGCTCGGCCTGGAAGGCGACGAACGCGTCGGCTCGATGATCATCCGCCGCGCGCTCGAAGCGCCCATGCGCCAGATCGCCGTCAACGCCGGCCAGGACGGCGCCGTCGTCGTTCAGAACGTGCGCGCCAAGAAGTCGACGACCTGGGGCTACAACGCCGGCGCCGACCGCTACGAGGACCTCGTCGCCGCGGGCGTCATCGACCCGGCCAAGGTCGAACGCGTGGCGCTGCAGAACGCGGCCTCGGTCGCGACCCTGCTGCTCACCACCGACGCGCTGGTCAGCGACCTGCCCGAAGAAGAGAAGAGCGACAAGAAGT
>WYBT01000019.1 GCA_011525785.1 Planctomycetaceae bacterium | reverse complement strand
CTGCGCCTTCGCCTCCCCGAGCGAGCGCCTCGCACCGAGTTTCCAGCCGAGCGCGCCGCTCACCGATGCCGACGTCGCCGAGCTGGTCGAGCAGCTCGCCCGGCGCATCACGCGCTACCTCGAGCGCCAAGGTCGCCTGCCCCGCGCGCACTCTCCAGCCGACGCTGACGAGCCGGCCGAGCACGACGCTCCGCTCTTCGACCAACTGTGCGCCGCGTCGATCCAAGGCGGCGCCGCGCTCGCGCCGGAATCCTGGCGGCCCATCGCGCGCCTGGGCCAGCGCCGCCCGCCGCGTCCGCCGCCGCTGCCCGGATCGCTGTGCGCAGACATCGACGGCTTCTCCTTGCACGCCAAGGTGCTCGTGCCCGCCGGCGAGCTCGAGCAGCTTGAGCACCTCTGCCGCTACGTGACTCGCCCGCCGATCGCGACCCAGCGCCTCGCGCTTGCACCCGACGGCCGAGTCGTCTACGGCCTCAAACGCCATTGGCGCGACGGCACGTCGGCGGTCTCCTTTGACCCTCTCACCTTCATCGAGCGCCTCGCCGCACTCGTGCCACCCCCACGCGCCCATCAGCTCACCTACCACGGCGTGCTCGCGCCGGCCTCCGCTTGGCGCGACCTCATCGTGCCCAAGCGCGCGCCGGCCCCCGCCGCCTACTCGCACGCGGCTTACGCCCCCAACTCACAGGCCGCGCCCTGCACCTCCGCCCGCTCGCGCTCGTCGCGCTCAACGTGGGCCGAGCTCCTGCGGCGCGTCTTCGCCGTCGACGTCCTCACCTGCCCGCACTGCGGTGGCCCCCGCCGCCTCATCGCGCAGCTCACCGACCCCATCGTCGTGCGCAAGATCCTCGCGCACCTCGGACTGCCCACCGAGCCGCCACTGCTCGCGCCAGCTCGCTCACGCGAACAGTTCGACTTCGCCTGAGCCGCCGCCCTTCACTACGTCGAGCCCGCTCCTCGCCCGCAACACGCGCTGGCGAGTAGGTCCGGCCGTATCCAACGCGCCCGCACTACCGCCCCAGCGGGCCTCGAACGGCTCGCCAGCCCGCAAAAGGAGCCCGATCTGGGCTCCGGTGACGACCTGACGGATCGCCCGGCCGCGGCGGAACTCCCTTGCGCGGTCGACGACGGCCGCCTCTGGCGGACGTCATCCGCTTGGAGTTCCTATCCGCCGACACCTTGCGGGTGTGAAGCCGCGGTACAGAGCCAGGCTCCTCCCCCAACTCCTCGCCGCCAGCTCGTCCGTCACGCCGCCCAGGATTTTCCGCTTTCAGCGCAACCGCGCGCTCGCTCGAACGTCCGTTGCGCGAGAACGTTCGATGGCTCGCTTGCCGCGCCTGGATCAACCCGGAACTTGGCATCACGTGATGAACCGCGGCATCGCGCGGCGCACCGTTTTCGAGGACGTACGCGATGTGCGCTACTTCCTCTCGCGGCTCGCGTACGCGGTTCGCGCGGGTCGGATCGAAGTGCACGCGTTCTGCCTGCTCACCACGCACTTCCACCTGCTCGTGCGCAGTCCGGAGGGCCTCCTCTCGCGCGCGATCGGCGAGGCCGTCAACGACTACGTTCGTTGGTTCAACCGCGGTCGACGGCGCGACGGGTCGTTGTTTCGCGGGCGCTTTCGTTCGCGGGCAGTCGAGTCGCTGGAGTATCGGCGCCAGCTCGTCCGCTACATCGACGGCAACTCCGTGCTCGCCGGGCTCGCACCGACGCCGAGCCTCTACCCGCATGGCAGCGCTCGCTGGTACGCCCGACGTGTCGGGCCGCCTTGGTTGGAGCGCCGCTGGGTTCAATCCGAAGTTTGCACGGCGAGCGGCCGGTCCACCTACGAGCCGCGTGACTACGCCACCGTATTCGGCGAACCGCCGCGCCCTGGACTCGCGCGAGTGATCGAGCAGCGCGTCGAACTCGCCGGACGCGGCCCTGACCCGCTTGACGACCTCGTCGGAGCGGCGCCACAGCGAGTGCTGGAGTGGATGCGACGCAAGGCGCTGCTCGCCGACGGAACGAGCATCGACTGGCCCGTTTGCGACGCCGAGGACATCGCCGCACTCGTCGCGGTCGAACGCGACGTGCGGCCGACTTGGCGGCTGCAACTCTCGAGGGTGTCGAGCGACGGCTGGCAGCTCATTCAGGTCGCGCTGCTCCGTGAACTGTGCGGCTTGTCTTGGTCAGACATCGGCGCTCGCATGACGCTGTCTGACGAGGGGGCGTCTCGCTGCTACCGCCGACACGCGCAAGCGTTGGACGCGGACGCCGACTATGCCTCCACGACCTCCCGAGTCGCGGCGGAAGCGGTCGCTCGTTGCTATGGAGCGCCGCGAGCGACCCAGCGCGCTATCGCTATCGAATAGGATCCCTCGGGCTGGCGACGGCGCGTTGTGGCCGCGAAGAGTTGGCGGGGGAGCCTGGCTCTGTACCATCCGCTACCGGCCCGCCAAGGCGCGCTGCACTTCGCCGTGGAGCACCGCCGCGACGACCCGGTTGCCCTCGGGATTCAAGCGGTGGCTCTCGCGCTCGAAGCACGCTACCGGATGATGCCGCAGCGCCGTGCGTGGATCCGAGACGATCACGCCGGCCTCGCGCAGCCGGGCGATCAGCGCAGATGAGAGCCAGTCCTGAGCATGGAGCTCCTCGGGCTTCACTTGCTCGCCGCCGAAGTCGAACGCCTCCGCGACGTCGCTGAACTCGACGTCGACTACCGGCGGCAAGTAGAGCACGACCAACTCTGCGCCCGACGCCTTGCAGCGCCGCTGGAGGTCGAGCAACAACTCGAGGGCTCGCTCCAGCGCTCGAGATTTGCGACGGTCGTCGCGGAGAAAGAGGACTTGCTTCTCGATCTGCGGCGTTGCGTTCAAGTCGAGTGTCAGAATGCCCTCGGACGGATCGGCGCCCGACGGGTCCAGGTCACGCTCCAGCGCGAACGAGGCCGCGAAGTCCTGGCCACCGTCGAAGGCCGCCACCACCAGCCGCGCGTTCAGCTCGCCGACGCTCTCGAGCACGCTGGAATGCTGCCGCAGCGAGAGGCCCGGCGCCGACAGGTCGACCCAGGCGAGCGCGGCGGCCGCCGCCTGCGCGTCGAGACGCTCCTGGAGTCGGCGCGCGATGGTGTGCTCGACATCGCAGGCCCCGCTCAGGGCGGCGCCGCCGATCAGCACCACTCGCGTCGACGCCGAGCTGTCGCGAGCCTGCTCGGGCGCTGCCCCGACACGCCGCCCATTCGAGTCCGTGCGCAGAGGCCAGCCACCTTCGGCGCTGTCGCTCGAGCCGACTCGCAGCTCGAGGCTTGGGCGCCAGCGCGGGAGTCCGCGCGCGTCGAGCTCAACGGTGTCGGAGACGCCGAACAGGCGCCGGGCAACGGCCGGATCGAGCTTCAACGGCTCGAGAGGCTGCGTTGTGGGTTCGATCCGCCAGTGCGCCGGCGCAGACAGCGTCGCTGGCGGCAGCGAGCCGTCGAAGTACGCGGCGCGCGATGCGGCGCCGGGGGACAACAGGCGGCTGTCGAGCGCGCGGGGATGAACCCCGCGCAGTCGCGGCGCGCTCGGCGGTCGTGCGGCGGAAATCTGCGGCGCGAGCAACTCACCGATGATGCGGTGAGCGGCGATGTTGATGTGGTGATCGCCCTTCCAGTACAGCGGCTCGCGCGACGCGCGGAAGCTGGGCCGCAGGTCGAGCACCTCGGCGCCGATCGAGCGCACGTAAGCGATCCAACTGTCGGCCAAGCGGTCGAGGATGCGCGCCTGCTCGCGGGTGAGCTCAAGCGCTGCCGAGACGCGTTCCAGCAACTCGCCGTGTCGCTCCCATTCGACGTTGGGCAGCGGCGGGATGTACAAGAAGATCGGATGCACACCGAAGCGTCGGCAAGTGACGACGATCTCGGTCGACACGTCGCGCGCTGCCTCGAGCGCGACCTGCGCCTCCTCGGCATCCTCGTTGAACTCCTTGATCGAGAGGAACGACTGCGCCACGGCGCCCGCGGAGATCGCGACCGCCGACTCGATCTGCGGCCAGTGCGCCTGCGCGTTGCTCCGACGTCGCGTGCCGTGGAAGGCGCGCTGGAAGATCGTGGCGTCGTAGAAATCGTTGCCGCCGTACACGCCGACCACGAAGACGTCGGGACGGTGCGGCAAGAAGCGCTCGAGCGCGCCGAGATAGTTGAAGAAGGAGTAGCCGCCACGACCTGCGTTGAGCGTCTCGACGGTCTCACCTGGTCGCGCGGCAGCCAGCGTGGCTTCGAGCACGTTCGCGAACGTCTCGGCGTTGGGGCATACGCCGTCGGTGTGGGAGTCGCCGACCACCAGGATGCGCAGCCCCGGCTGGGCCTTGCGCACATCGTCGTCGTCGCGCAGGCCGAGGTTGTTCGTCGCCAACCGCCACCTTCCGGACCCGCCGTCGGGGATAGGGAACTGGTAGCTGATGTACGCGCCGTACCGCGCGTAGCTGAACGCGTCGTACTCTTCGCGGGGATCGTCGGACCCGCGCCGGATGCTCGCGAGCTGCTCGCGCGAGAGAGGGTGACGCCGAAAGCTGGACGGTGGGAATCGTCCGCTGACCACATCGAGCGCGCTCGCCGCGTCCGAAGGCGGCTCGAGCGGTGGAACGACGGGCTCCGCCACCGTCGCGAGCGCCGACCCGCTACGGTCTTCGTCGAGTTCGCGGAGCGCGTCGGGCCCGACGCGGTGCATCGCGATCACCGGCGCGCGACGCAGGTGCTGCGCCGCCCACACTGCGCAAAGCGCAGCCGCGACCAATCCTGAGGCCGTCAACGCGATTCGTGCGATGAGTCGCTTCATGGCCGCGCCGAGTCTCGGAGCGCCCGCCGCCGCGGGACCGTGACGCTCGTCAAACGCTACTTGAGCCGCCCGATTTCCGCCAGGCGAGGCGGTGGGCATCCAAGGCGGCTCTGCGCACGCGCCCGAGAGCTCGTGAGCGGCCTGCAACACATCTGCGCCGTCCTCGCCGGCAGCCCCGCGCCGACTGCGGCGATCGTGTAGCTTCCTGGCCGCCCGACGAAGTGCGCGTTCGCAACGGCTTCGAGTCGAGGCGACGTGCATGCGCACGAGCTCGAGAGCGATGCGTTGGCCCGTGGCGGCCGCTTGGACGGCGGGGCGCCTTGGGCGCACACAACTTCGTCGTCGTGCCGTGGCTGGCGCCGTTCGCGCCGATCTGGGGATTGGGGCCGCTGCTCGCGATCAGCGCTATCGCGCTCGTGATCCTCTGGGCAGCGACGGGGCCGAGAACTGAAACGTCTGGAGGCCCGTGGCGGCTCGGATCGCGGCGGGAAGCGGCGCTCGAGGACGCCATCTGGTTGTACGGCGCCTGCTTCGACAGCCGCGCTGGTGAGTGGTCGCACTGAACTGCAGAGTCGTGCGCGTGATCCACCGCTCCTCCAGCGTCCCATGAGCACGGAACAACTGGCGTACTTGGCCTTCAGCAGCGCGCTCGACCTCGCGCTCGCGCTGTGGATGCTGCGGCCGAGCACCGGGCGCGTGACGCTCGGGCGCTGCGTTGCGGTGATCGCGACGACCGCCGTCTTCGCTCTGGTGAAGCTGCCGTTCGCGTTCCTGTTCGCGGCGAGCCTGTTCTTCGCGATCTCGCTCGCGTATGTCGATCTGGTCGTGGTCGCGCCGCTGGTAGCCGCGATCTCGCTCGCGCGGGCGCGTGCGGAGGGCGTGACGCGCGGGGCGAGGACGCTCTTGTGGTGCGTCGCGCTCGCGCTGCCGCTGGTCGGCGTCTACGCGAGCTTCGTCGAGCCCTTTCGACTCGTCGAGGAGCGCGTCGAGGTCGTGCTTCCGCCCGAGCGCGCGCCGCGCGAGCCGCTGCGCATCGCGGTGCTGGCCGACCTGCAGTCGCGCGAAGTGGACGAGCACCTGCGCGAGGCCGTGCGGCGCGCGATGGCGTTCGAGCCGCATTTGATCCTGCTGCCCGGCGACCTCATCCAGGAGGAGTCGGAGGAGGCCTACTTGCGCGTCGTCGACGACTTTCGCGCGCTGCTCGCGCCGCTCCACGCTCCGCTGGGCGTGTACTTCGCGCTGGGGAACACCGACACGCCGCACCTGGTCGGCCGCGCGCTCGAAGGAACGAACGTGCGGCTGCTGGAGAACGAGAGCGTCGAACTCGAGTTCGCTGGGAAGCGCGTGCTCGTCGGCGGCGCGGGCTTCATGCCCCACGCGAAGCGCACGCGCGCCTTCGTCGAGGGCTTCGATCGGCGCGAGAGCGACGAGCTTCGCATCCTGGTCGCGCACTACCCCGACACGTTGCTGGTCGTACGGAGCCAGAGCAATCTGTCCCACGCCGCGCAACGCATCGGACGCCCCGAACGCGACGGCGGCGTGGGACAGATTGCTCTGGCTCCGTACGACCAGCCGGGCATCGACCTCGCAGTAGCGGGCCACACGCACGGCGGCCAGGTGCAGATCCCGCTGTTCGGCGCGCCGCTGACGCTCAGCAGCGTGCCGCGCGACGTGGGCTCGGGCGGCCTGCACGAACTCGAAGGCCGGCGCATCTACGTTTCGCGCGGCGTCGGCTGCGAGCGCGGCGCCGCACCGCGCATTCGCTTCCTGTGTCCGCCGGAAGTCTCGCTGCTCACGCTGCGCGGGCCTTGAGGCCTGCAGCATTCGCCACGCGGCTCGCGCGATTCACTTCGCGAGCAGCCACTTCTTCCACGGGCCTTCGAGCACTTCGACTTTGCCGCCCAGCGCGTTGTCGAAGGCGCTGGAGGAGTGCGAGCGCGGCGTGTGGTAGGCCTCGCGCAAGTAGCCGACGATCCCGGCGAAGCCATCGACGAACTTGCCGCGCTTGTGCTCGATGCGCGGGCGCTCGGTCATGAGGTACTCGAAGAAGGTGCGCGCCTTGGCGCGGTGGAGCGGCGTGAGCTTATTGGGCAGGTGGTACAGCTCCATGTGCAGTCCGATCAGGTTCGTGACCTCGTTGTCAGCCGCGGCGAGGTTCCCGCCCGGCGCGTCGATCGCCGCCTGCTTGCGCAACGCGAAGTCGGTGACGAACGGCTGCCGCTCGCAGTAACCCGCCTTGCCGCCGAACTGCCGTCCGAACCAGTAGCCCAGCCCGAGCTCGATCCAGTGGCACATGCGCTGACCGTCGAAGGGCGGCAGCTCGCCCTTCACGCCTCCGAGCACCGTCGTTGAGTACAGGAGCTGTTGCGTCGCGACGTCGAAGAAGTCGACCGGGAACTCGTCGCCTTCGCGGTAGTAGGTGATCGCGAGGTTGGGGTTCCCCGTGCTCGTCACGAGGTTCGTCGCAGCGCTGTAGAACGGCTCGCGCAGCGCGCTCAAGGAGTCTTTGAAGTCCTCGGAGTACTTCGCGGGGTACACCAGCACCGTCATGACGCGCAGCGGGTCGCGCACGTCCTCCGCGAGGTTGAACAGCTCGCCGAACTCAGCCATCCACGCCACATAGAGCCGCTCGAGGTCGAAGGCCAGGTTCACCGCGTTGCGCAGCCCGGTGCTGGTCTCGACGACGAAGTGTTCCGAGCGCAGCGAAGCGCGGTCGGACCACTTCGAGACGAGCTTGTCGAGCTCTTCCTTCGGCGCCTCGTGCTTGCCGATGACCCAGCGCCAGCGCTTGTTGCGGCGCTTGTGGCCGAGAAACGCGTGCGCGGCTTCGTGATCGGGATCGCGCAGGAGCACGTGGAGCGCCTGGAGCCGCTGGAGGTGCGGTAACTGCAGCGCGCCCGCGCGGGCCACGAGCGCCCATTCCTGCTCCACGGTCAGCCCCGCCTTGCGCTCGGCGAGGAACGTCGCGAGCCGCTCGCGCGTGGTCTCGACGCGCGCCACGTCGGCCTTCTTCACGAGCTTGGTGCTGCCGCCCTGGAGCACGAGCACGCCCTCGTCGCCGTAGCGCCGGATCACGCGCCCGCGCACTTCGTTGCCCTGCTTGTCGACCACCAGGTCGCGCTCGTCGTCGCCGCGGCCGGGGCCGCGCCGGCGCTCGCTGGCGAGAGCCTCCGCGCCGAGCACGAACAGCAGCAGCAGAGAGGCGAACACAGTGCGGACGATCGGATTCATGGCGAGTGGGTGCAGAGTTCGAAGGGCGCAGGGAAGTCGCCCCGAGCAAGGGGCGGCGCCGACCGTTACCCACGCGGCGAAGGGCGCCGTTCGTCGACCGAGCGCGCGCGAGCTCGAGCGCTCTTCCCGTAGGATCGCCCGCTGGCCCCGATGACCCGCCGCAGCCCCGCCACGATCCTGTTCGCCGCACTCGCCGCTGGCCTAGCCGTGGCGACGGCGCTGCTCGCGCGCGAAGTGCGCAGGCTGCGCGCGGAGCGCGAGACCGCTGAAAACGCCGTGATTCCGCAGCTCGTGCGCGCCGAGCAGGGCGGCTGGGACTCGCACCCCGACCCCGAGGTCGCGCGCGTGCTGCAGCCGAACCTCGACGGAGCGCTGGGCGTGAAGTCCAACCGCTTCGGCCTGCGCGAACGCGAGTTCGAGATCCCCAAGCCCGAGGGTGTCACTCGCGTGGTGCTGCTCGGCGACTCGTTCGTGTACGGCTACAGCGTCGAGGTCGAGCAGCGCCTCGGCGCTCACCTCGAGCCATGGCTCGAGCACAACGCGCGGCGCAAGGACACGCGACTGCAGGTGCTGCACATCGGCGTGGGGAGCTGGAACCTGCGCTCGGAGTGCGCCTGGATGCTGCGCGCGCTGTCGCTGCTGCAGCCCGATCTGGTCGTGCACTTCGCGATGTCGAACGACCTCGACGACACGGTCGGCGCGCGCGGCTTCGGCGCGATGGCGAACTTCAGTCCGCAGCACCCCGAGCGCGTGCACGGCATCGTCGACGGCGAACTGCCGATCCGCCTGGGCGGCAAAGAGTCGGGCTGGCTGCGCCAGGGTTTCGACCACGAGTCGCGCACGCGCTTCGCGCAGGCCCGCGAGCAGATCGACGAGCTCGAGCGGGCCGTGCTCGCGAGCGGCGCGCAGTACGTGCTCGTCTTGAACTGGATCGGCGCGCCGCACGCCGCGCACGAGCACTTCGCCACAGGTCGCGAGCCGGCGCGCACGCTGTACTTGCCGGATTCGTTCGCGAACGACGCGCGCTATCGCATCTCCGACAGCGATGCGCACTGGTCCGCCGAAGGGCACCGCGCGGTCGCGAGCCTCCTGTACGGCGCGATCACGGCGCGCGGACTGCTCCCGGCGCTCGATCCCGCGCCGCTGGATGAGCACACGCGCCAGCTCGAGGCGCTCGACGGCGAGGGTCAGCGCGAGGCGCGCGCCACGAGCGTCGCGGCGGAGCTCTCCAAGCGCGCGAGCCGCTTCAAATCGCGCATCGAGCTGCCGCCCGAGCCCAGTTCGGCGCTCGACCAAGTCCACGCCGGCGTCGACAAGCAGGGTCAGATCGCGCCGTACTTCTCAGCGTTCCTCGCCACCGGCGGCGGCTCGCGGCTCCGGATCCGCGGCGAGGACCTGGGCCGCCCCGAACTCGAAGGTGTCCGCGTGCGGATCGAGGTCGACGAGCTGCGTCTGGCAGAGTTCGCGCTGAAGCGCGAGGGGAAGCACGACGTCTCGATCGAGCTCCCCCCCGAGCTGCGGGCGCGAGCGGTGCTCACGGTGCGCCTGGTCGCGGAAGACTTCGTCTACCTGCGCGACCTGCGCCGCGGCGGGGTGCTGCTGCTCGAGGAACTGGCGATCGAGTAGCTCCCGGACCGCTTCCTGGCGCCCCACCGAACGACCTCGGGCCGCCCGCGCCGGGGCCCGCGCCGCCGGCGGCGCGACTCGCGCCCGTGCCACGGCAAAAGTTGACCGCACCAACGCAACTTGGCGCTATGCAACTTCCCCCGGACCGCCCGCTTCGGAGTACCCTGATAGTGGTCCCCGCGGCATTCGCGCGGGCCCGGGCGTGGCTCCGCGGCCGCGACCCGTGCTTTCGTTCCCTCCTCCAGGAGCACTTCTCCATGAAATTCTCGACTCTCTCCCGCGCCATCGGCGCCACGGCGGCGCTCGCGGCGCTCGCCCTGAGCGGCCAGGCGCAGACCCTCGGCTGCGAAGTCGGCGTCGCCAACGGCGGCTTGGTTCCCGCAACCGGCAACGGCGGCGGCGGCACGTTCCCCACGACGCTGCCCACGGTCACCACGTCGTTCACGCTGAATGTTGCGGCGCTGCCTCCGGGCGCGACCGTTGTGACCGAAGTCAAGTTCATCGGCCTGACCCACACCTGGCTGGCCGACGTCCAGTGGGTGCTGACCGATCCCAGCGGCGCGCGCCACAACCTGTGGGTGCGCGGCCCCTCCGGCATCACCTCTTGCGACTGGAACGGCGACTACACGATCGTGCCGCAGTGCGTCGGCCTCGGTCAGACGCTGCCCGCGAGCTGCACCGGCACGGCGATCCTCGCCCCGGGCGCGTACGAGCAGTTCTTCGGCGCCGGCACGACTGCTTGGCCGTCGGGCACGAACAGCATCAACAACACGCCGCTGAGCACGATCGCGGCGGCCACCGGAACCTGGACGCTGACCGCCTATGACTGGGCGGCCGGCGACGCGGGCAACCTGACCAGCTTCGACGTGTGCTTCGGCACTGCGCTGCCGCCGTCCGCGCCCGCGAGCGCGCCGACGCTCACGGCGCCGCTCAACGGCGCGTCGCTGTTCACCACCGGCACGGTCAACCTGGTCTGGAGCGCGGTGAGCTGCGCGACCAGCTACGACGTCGATGTCGACGGCGTGGTGACGAACGTGGTCAGCAGCCCGTTCGTCTACAACTCGACGCCCGGTCTGCACACCTGGACCGTGCGCGCGGTGAACTCGTCGGGCGCGGGCCCGTGGGCGCCTGCCTTCACCTTCACCGACCTCGGGCCGCCGCCGCCGGCGTTCAGCCCGGCGCTCGTGGTGGGCAATGACCAGACGGGCACGGCCACGATCTACGCGATCGACCCGAGTACCGGCGCGGCCCTGGCGATCTACTCGGGCACCGGCACGGACGCCAAGCCCTGGGGCATGGCGTACGACGCGGCCACGAACACGCTGTACTGGAACAACGGCGGCACGCTGTTCTCGTCGCCCTACGGCAACCCGCTCACGCCGACCAACCTCGGCGGCATGACGTTCAACAGCGCGTCGGTCAACTTCGTGGCGCTGAGCTTCGCCAACGGCAAGCTCTACGGCACGCGCAACATCGCGACCGAAGCGGTCTACGAGATCGACCCGGTCACGCTGGTCGCGACGCAGGTCTACGTCTACCCGAGCGCCTTCGACTTCGGCGGTCTCGAGCACGACGCCGCCACGGGCCTGCTCTACGGCCTCACGGACGCGGCCCCGGCGCCGGCGGTCCGCGGCCTGTACGGGATCGACACCGTGGCGCAGACCACGACCTTCCTCGCCCCCTACCCGGCCGGTGAGACCGACATCGACGCCCTCGCGGTGAACAACGGCCTCGCCTACTACGTCTCGGACGGCCCGAACACGACGCAGGCGAACTTCTACGTGTTCGACGTCGCCACCGGCCTGCAGGTCGGCACGATCCCCTCGCCCTTCACGGGCAGCGGCACGTTCTCGGCGGCGACGTTCGTCGACGCGGGCACGAGCGGGCCGGTCTCCTACTGCACCGCTGGCACCTCGACCAACGGCTGCATCCCGGCGATGAGCGCGACGACCCAGCCCAACCTCGCCAACAACGCGGGCTGCGTCATCAGCTGCAACAACCTCGAAGGCCAGAAGCTGGGCCTGTTCTTCTACGGCATCGACAACTCCGGCTTCTCGCCGGCGCCGTGGGGTGCGGGCACGAGCTTCCTGTGCGTGAAGGGCCCGACCCAGCGCACGCCGTCGGGTAGCACCGGCGGAACGTTCGGCGCCTGCGACGGCACGCTGTCGGTCAACTGGGACGCGTTCCAGACCGCCAACCCCGGCTCGCTCGGCAACCCGTTCTCGGCCGGCGATTCGATCTTCGTGCAGACCTGGTACCGCGACCCGCCGAGCCCGAAGACGACGAACCTGTCGGACGCGCTCGAGCTGACGGTCCAGCCTTGATCTAGCGCGTGGGTGCGGGGCGCGCTGAACGCAGCGCGTCCCCCGCCAATCAACGAGGGCGTCGGTTCGCAATCGAACCGGCGCCCTCGAGTGTTTCGGCGCGCTCGCGCGCGTCGCGTGCTACAGCGACTTTGTGCGGATGTAGAAGTCGCGCTTCTTGTACTCCTTGTGGGAGTCGCGCTCGGCCAGCTCCTTTTCGTTCTTGGGCGGCGGCACGATCACGTCCTCGCCCGGCTTCCAGTTCACCGGACACGCGCAGCCGTGCTTGTCCGCGGTCTGCAGACCCTGCAGCAAGCGCTTCACTTCGTCGATGTTGCGCCCGACGTTCATCGGGTAGTACACGAGCGCGCGCACGACGCGCTTGGGATCGATCAGGAACACCGCGCGCACCGTGGCGGTCGCCGAAGTGTTCTCGTGCAACATGCCGTAGAGCTTCGAGACGCGCATGTCGATGTCGGCGATCATCGGGTAGCTGATCTCGACGTCGAAGATCTGCTTCAAGTTCTCGCGCCAGGCCATGTGGCTGTGGATCGAGTCGATCGACAGGCCGATGAGCTTGGCGTCGAGTCCCTCGAACTCCTTCGAGCGACGCGCGAACTCGGTCAGCTCGGTCGAGCACACCGGCGTGAAGTCCGCCGGATGGCTGAAGAGGATCACCCACTTCCCGCTGGCCCACTCACTGAAGCTCAGCTCGCCCTGGGTGGTGTTCGCCTTGAAGTCGGGCGCCAGGTCCCCGATGCGCGGAATGCCGTTCGTCGATTCGCTCATGTCTGTCTCCGTGGTTTCGCGCGCTGCGACAGCGCGTTCGTCGCCGCCCCGCCGTGCGGAGCGATGTCGAACGAGTCTGGCGTGAGCGCGGCGCCCGTCAATCGAATCCGAGCCGGCGGTACACTGCGATTTCGTCGTCCCTTTCATCGAGCCCCCGAACGAACCCAATCGCCATGAAGCACCTCTCCACCGCCGCTGTCGCCGCGCTCCTCGTCCTCGCCTCCGCCTGCTCCTCGACTCGCAACGACGCCGTGGCCTCCTCGGGCGAGGTCTACGGCAAGGCGCTGCCCAGCGGAAAGCCCATCACGGCCGCGAGCCTGATGAGCTCGCCCGCGAAATACGACGGCCAGCGCGTGCTGCTCGAGGGCGTCGTCAGCTCGGTGTGCAAGGTCAAGGGCTGCTGGATGGTGATGAGCGACGGCGAGCGCAAGATGCGCGTCACGTTCGAGAACTACGGCTTCTTCGTGCCGCTGGACTGCGAAGGCCGGCCGGTGCGCGTCGAAGGCGCGTTCGCCGTCAAGGAGATCTCCGTCGCCGACGCCAAGCACTACCTCGAGGACGCCGGCAAGCACGACGAGGCCGCGAAGATCACCGAGCCTGTGAAGGAGCTGACCTTGGTCGCCTCCGGCGTCGAGTTCACGGACGCCAAGAAGTAGTTCCGGCGTTCGCGGTCGCGGCGCGCGTCACTCCGAGTCGCGCGCGCCCGACAGCACGCCCAGGTCGGCCAGCACGGCCAGCGTGAGCCCGACTGTGTAGAGCCCTTCGACCGCGCCGTGCGAGTTCATCGTCCAGGCGTAGAAGATGGTCGTCAGCGGCAGGAACACGAAGCCCAGGAGCGGCCAGAGCACGCTCTCGTACGCCGCTGCCAGGTACCCGTTGAGGTACATCACGGCGAGCACGGCGCGCGAGAGCAGCGAGCCCAGACATCCGAACATGCAGCACACGAGGCGTCGGCGTAGGATACGGGCTGGGCGTGTCGCATGCGCGTCCGCAGCACACTGCGTCGAGCGCGGCGCGCACGCCTGACGCATGGCCAACGCAGTCGACCCCAGCCGCGCAACGCAGGCCCCGTGGCGCAAGCTCGCCGTGCTGCTCGGCGCGCTCTCGCTGGGCTTGGCGGGCGCGGTCTTCGTGCTCGCTCGCGAAGTGCGCCGGCTGCGGCCCGACACGCGCGGTCCCCAAGCCACCGACGATCCCGCCGATCCCGCGGGCGCCGTGGCGGACGGGCGCTTCGATCCGACCACGCGCGCGAGCTGGGATTCCCATCCCGATGCCGACGTGGTGCGCGTGCTCCAGCCGCGCCTGTCGGGCGATCACGCCGCGCACTCCAATCGTTTCGGGCTGAGCGAGCGGGACTTCCAGACGCCCAAGCCCGACGGAATGGTGCGAGTGGTGTTGCTGGGCGACTCGTTCGTGCACGGCGCCGGTGTCGAGTGGCCCGAGCGCGCCGGCGCGCAACTCGAGGCGCTGCTGCGCGCCAACTCCAGCGCGGGACGGGAGATCGAGGTGCTCCACGTCGGCATCTCGAGCTGGAACATCCGCGCCGAGTGCGCCTTCCTGCGCCGCTCGCTGACCTGGCTCGCGCCCGACCTGGTCGTGCACGTGCTGGTGTTCAACGATCTCGACGACACCGCAGATGTGCGCGGCTTCGGCGGCATGGCGAACTTCAGCGCGCAGCACCGCGAGCGCGCCAACTCGCTGACCAGCGGCGAACTGGCCGTGCGATTGGGCGCCAAGCGCTACGGCATGCTCGGTGAAGGGCTCGACCACGAGTCGCGCGAGCGTTTCGCCAGCGCCCGCGCGGAGCTCGAACAGCTCGAGGCAGCGGTTCGAGCCGCCGGCGGCGAGTACCTGGCGCTGTTCAACTGGACCGGTTCGCTGTGCGTGGCCGCCGAGCACCTCGCGCGCGGCCGCGACGAACGCGGCGTGCTGTTCCTGAGCGACGCCTTCGCGACCGAGCTGCGCAACCGGATCTCGGACATCGATCCGCACTGGTCGGTCGAGGGCCACCGAGCCGTCGCGAGCGTGCTGTACGGAGCGATCCAGGAGCGCGGGATGCTCGCCACGCTCGCGCTCGCGCCGGTCGAGGAGCACGCGCAGCGGCTGCGCGAGATCCACACTGCGGGCGCCGCCGAAGCGACGCGGGAAGCGTTGACGCGTTTCCACGCCGCGCGCCTCGACGAGCTCTCAGCGTCGATCGCCCTGCCGCTCGACGAGCGCGCGCCGCTGCACCAGATCCACGCCGGCATCGAGAAGAACGGGGCCCTCGCGCCGTACTTTTCGTGCATCCTCGCGGCGCGCGACGCCAGCGCCGTGCGAGTGCGCGCAGAGCGGCTGGGCCGCGCCGAACTGCAAGCGGCGCGCGTGCGCCTCGAAGCGGACGAGTTCGTGCTCGGCGAACTCGAACTGGGAGGCGTCGAGCCGCTCGACGTGCGCCTCGAGCTCCCGAGCGAACTGCGCGCCCGCCCCGCGCTGACCGTGCGCCTGATCTCCGACGACTACGCGTACCTCAAGGACCTGCGCCGCTGCGCCGTGCTCACGCTGCGCGAGCTCGCGCTCGAGTAGCCCGTCAACTGCCGAGGATCGCGGCCAGGCGCATCACCAGCGCGTCGTAGGCGGCCTGCTGCTCGAAGTCGAGCGCGCCCAGGTCGAGCGCCGGGCCCTCCAGTTCGAGTCCCTGCATGTCGTAGAACTGGTCCGCCTGGCCATCGCGGCGGATCAGCTTCCAACGCTCGTTGCGCAGCATCCAGCCGCGACCGACGTAGGGCCCCGGACCGTTGGGCGAGAAGCGTTCGTGGAACACCTCTGTGCGACTGGGCGCGGCCGCCGCGTCGCGCAGCAGCTCCACGAAGCTCAGCGAGTCGATCGGGCGCGCGTCGCCCACTCCGGCGCGGAAGTCGGTCTCGAGCAAGTCCGCAACGGTGGCGAACAGATCCACCGAGTGGACGAGCGCGTCGCTGGTGCGACCCGGCTGCGCCACGTGCTTGCCGGCCACGATCAACGGCACGCGCACGCCGCCCTCGAACAACGAGCCCTTGTTCTGACCGTCGATAGCAGGCGGTGTGGTCGCCTCGTTGGGCGTGCCGTTGTCGCCGATCACGAAGACCGTCGTGTTGGCGCGCACGTTCGGCGGCATCGACGCCAGCAGCCGCCCCAACTCGGTGTCGAGCGCCTCCAAGGCCGCCTTGTAGTGCAGGTTCGGGGTCGCGTCGGGATCGCCGGACAAGGCGTAGCCGTGGAGCGTCGCCGGCGGCGCGTGGAAGGGCTGGTGCGGAGCGTTGAAGCCCAGACACAAGAGCCAGGGCTGCGGCAGCACCGCGATGCGCTCGAGCGCGTCGTCGACTTGCTCGCTCGTCGCGTACTCCGTGCTGGGCTGGGCGACGCCGTTGGTGATCTTGGTGTAGTCGTCGAAGCGCTGCCCGAAGAACAGATTGCCGAGCGTGCCCTCGAACCAGTCGAAGCCCTGCAGGTTGGGGTGGTCGGCGTCGCCGACGGCGAGCGAGCCCAGGTGCCACTTGCCGATCGCAGCGCTCGCCACCGGGCGCGGCGCGGCGTTGTCGAACACCTCGGGCAGCGTGACTTCGTCGAACGCCAGCGCCGGGACGCTCTGCCACTGCGCGATGGGCTCGCCGATGCCCGTGCGGAAGCTGTAGCGGCCGGTGAGGATCTGCGAGCGTGTCGGCGAGCAGGTCGGCGCCACGTACGCGCGCGAAAAGTAGACGCCCTGACTCGCGAGGCCCTCGAGGGCCGGCAGCGACGGCGCGTCCGGGTGGACCCCCGCGGGGGCGAACATGTCGACGCCCCAGTCGTCGAGCACCACCACGAGCACGTTGGTGGGCGGCGGCGGAGAGCCCTGCGAATCCGAGCCCGAGCCGCAGCCGCCCGCGAGCGCCAGCGCGGCGCAGACGAGCACGGCCTGGGCAGGTTGAACGGGGTGCGGTCGCATACCGAGCGGCGGACAGCCGCGGCGCCGCGCCGAGCGGACGACGCCAGCCCGAGCTGCTCTCGCGGTCAGAAAACTCTACCCCAAGCTCGGGCGCCGGGCCGTGCGCCGATCAGCGCATGACCTCGGCCAGCGCGCGCTGCAGGCGGGCCAGCGCCTGGGACTGCTCCAGGGTCAGCGGCGGGGTGTCCAGAAGGTTCACGGTCTCGGCGTTCGGGCCGCTCGCGAGGTCGAAGAACAGGCTGCCCGAGCCCTGGCGCTCGATGTACTTCCAGCGCGTGTCGCGGATCATGAAGCCGGCCGACTGGTACGGCGGCGGCCCGTTGGGATCGAAGCGCTGCGCGTAGACGTATTGGCGCTGCGACGGCGTCCACGGGCGCTCGAGGTACTGCATCAAGCTCTGGCCGTCGAGCGGCTGTGCGGGCGCGCTGGCGACCTGCGGATTGACGCCGAACAGCTCCAGCACCGTCGGGAACAGGTCCACGCCCTGCGTCATCGCGTAGCAGCGACTGCCGGGGTGCTCGACGCCGTTCCCGGAGATCACGAGCGGCACGCGGATGCCGCCGTCGTAGAGCGTGCCCTTGGCTTGGCCCGGGATGTTCGGCGGCAGCACGGCCTGCGTGACCGAGCCGTTGTCGCCCATGAACACGATCGTCGTCGAGGCGCGCACCTCGGGGCTCATCGACTGCAGCAGGCGGCCGATCTCGGTGTCCATGGCTTGCACCGACGCGCGGTAGTGCTCGGCCGGCGTCTGATCCGGCGGGCCCGAGAGGTTGTAGCTGTGCAGGTGCGCCGGCGGCGCGTGGAACGGGATGTGGGCCGCGCTGAAGGCGAGGTAGAGGAACCACGGCTCGGGCATCGCGCCGATGCGAGCGATGGCGTCGTCGACCTGCTCGGTGGTCGCGTAGGTCGTGCTCTGCGAGCTCACGCCGTTCACGACCTTGGTCCAGTTGGTGTAGTCCGCGCCGAAGTTGAAGTTCCCCATCACCCCCGCGAAGTAGGGAAAGCCCATCAAGTTCGGGTGCAGGTCGCCGCCGTTGTTGACGGTGCCCAGATGCCACTTGCCAATGGCCGACATCGCCACCGGCCAGACCGAGTGCGTGGCGAGCACCTTGGGCAGCGTCAGCGTCGTCAGCGGCAGCGACCAGGCGCTCTGCCACTCGTGGATCGGCCGTCCGATGAGCGAGCGCATCGAATAGCGCCCGGTCAGGATCGTGGTCCGCGTCGGGGAGCAGATCGGGTCGACGAAGTGATTGACGAAGCTGACGCCGCTGGCGCACAGCTGGTCGATGTTGGGCGTGGGCGGCGCGGTCGTCTGGCCGCCGAACTGCTGCACCATGTCGATCCCGATGTCGTCCGCCAGGATGAAAAGCACGTTCCCAGGCCGCGGCGGCAAGGACTGATTCTCGAGGTCGCCCTGGGCGGCGTTCTGGGCCGCGGCCCGGGGCGCGAGCTGGGCCGTCGCGAGCAGCGCGGCAGCCAGCGGAACGAGCGCGACGACGCTTCGAGGTTGAATGAGCATGGTGAGGGGGAGGGTCGTTCGGCTGGCGGCGGCAGCGCCGGGGGGTCCGAGCACGGGGACCGAACATCGAGTGTAACCCTGCCGCCGCACACGGTGCGGCGGCCGCAAATGCAATTTGCCGAGACTTGCTCTGTCGCCCGCGCCGACTTCCCCGCCCGCAGGGCGTGCGCTCCAACGGCCGCGCGCTCTCGCCGGGGCGCGCCTGCGCGGCCGCGGGCGAGCTGGCGTCCCCGCGCGCCGGCCCCGATGATCCCCCCATGCTGCTCCAGAGCTACTACCTGCCGTGCCTGGCCCACGCTTCCTACCTGATCGGCGACGAGCGCACGAAGACCGCGGTGGTGATCGACCCGGAGCGCGACGTCGAGCGCTACCTCGCCGACGCGCAGCGCCACGGGCTGCGCATCGCCCACGTCCTGCTCACCCACTTCCACGCCGACTTCGCCTCCGGGCACCTCGAGCTGGCGGAGCGCTGCGGCGCGACGATCCACCTCGGCGCAGCGGGCCGCACCGAGTACCCCTCGCACCCGCTCGCCGACGGCGAGACCCTCGAACTGGGCGACCTGCGCATCCGCGCGCTCGCGACGCCCGGCCACACGCCCGAGTCGACGACCTACGCGCTGTTCGATGTGTCCAAGAGCGCCAGCGAGCCGCACGCCATCTTCACCGGCGACACGCTGTTCATCGGCGACATCGGGCGGCCGGACCTGCTCGTGTCGGTCGGCATGACGGCGGAGCAGCTCGCGTCGCTGGCCTACGACTCGCTGCGCGAGAAGATCCTGCCACTCCCCGACGCGACCATCGTCTACCCGGCGCACGGCGCGGGCTCGGCCTGCGGGAAGAACCTCAGCAAGGAGACAAGCTCGACCCTCGGGCTGCAAAAGCGCGTGAACTGGGCCTTGCAGCCGCAGTCGCGCGAGCAGTTCGTGGCCGAGCTGACCCGCGAGCAACCGACGGCGCCGGCTTACTTCGCCTTCGACGCGCAGCTCAATCGCAAGGCCAAGCCGACGCTCGAGCAGGCGCTCGCGCGCGGGCTGGCGCCGCTCTCGCTCGAGGACCTGCTGCGCCGCCAGAACGCCGGCGCGGTCGTGCTCGACACGCGCGAGCCCGACGACTACGCGCGCAGCCACCTCGCCGGCTCGACCAACATCGGCCTGTCGGGCAAGTACGCGCACTGGTGCGGCGAGCTGCTGCGCCCCGAGCAGGAGCTCGTGCTCATCGCACCGGTCGGCGCCGAACGCGAATCCGCCGTGCGCCTGGGCCGCATCGGCTTCGATCGCGTCGCGGGCTTCCTCGACGGCGGCGCCGCGGCCTTCGCTGGCCGTCCCGAGCTCACGCGCAGCCATCGCCGCATCGACCCGCCCGAACTCCAGGCGCTGCTGCGGGGCGACAATCCGCCGCTGGTGATCGATGTGCGCGCCGCGAGCGAGTTCGCCGCGGGCCACATCGACGGCGCGCGCAACGAACCGCTCCCCAAGCTGCGCGAGCTGGCCCGCGGCCTGCCGCGCGAGCGCGAGCTCGTGATCCAGTGCCAGGGCGGCTACCGCTCGTCGATCGCCGCGTCGCTGCTCGAACAGGCCGGTTTCACGCGCCTAGTCGACCTGCGAGGCGGCTGGGCGGCGTGGGCGGCGCACGCCAACGTGACCGCAGCTTCATGAGCGGTGCGCCGCAGGGCCCTGCTAGCATCGGTCCAAGCAGGACGGCGCGTGCAGGCGTCGCTCACACAACCGATCAGGAGGGGTCATGCGGTGTCTGGTAGTCGACGACGACCCGAAGCTGCGCGAGTACGTGCAGGCGGGACTGAGCGAGTCGGGATACGAGGTGGAGACGGCGGCCGACGGCGACAGCGCGCTGAGCGTGCTGTCGCAGACGCAGCGCAACTTCGACGTGATCCTGCTCGACGTGATGCTGCCGGCGCAGACCGGCTGGGAGCTGCTCGAGCAGATCCGTGAAACGGGCCGCGAGACGCCGGTGATCTTCGTGACCGCCCGCGACACGGTCGAAGAGCGCGTCAAGGGCCTGCGCCTGGGCGCGGAGGACTACGTCATCAAGCCCTTCGCCTTCAGCGAGCTGCTCGCGCGCATCGAGGTCGTCGTGCGGCGGCGCAAGTCGCTGCCGCCGGTCGAGATCCACGACGTCAAGCTCGACCTCGTCAGTCGCGCCGCCTACCGCGCCGGGCGCAAGATCGACCTCAGCCCGCGCGAATTCGATCTGCTGCTGGCGCTGACGCGCGCCGAGGGCCGCACACTGACGCGCGCCGACCTGCTGCGCGACGTGTGGGGCTTCGAGCGCGAGCCCGAGACCAATCTGGTCGACGTGCACATCGGCCGCCTGCGCCGCAAGCTCGACCGCCACGGCCCCTCGCTGATCGCCACCGTGCGCGGCGAGGGCTACCGCATTCCCGAGGCGGTCTAGCGGGCCGCGAGCGCGTGGACGATCGGCGCTGGTCGCTCTCGAGTCGCCTGACGCTGTGGTTCATGCTGGGAACCACGGGTCTGTCGTTCGCGATGTTCGCCATCGCGGCGGTGTTCGTTTTCGACTCGGTGCACCACGAGCTCGACGTGCTGGCCGAAAACCGGCTCAAGGAGCTGCGCGTGCGCTTCCTCGCCGCGGACCCGCAGACGGCCGAGGCCTTCGACGGGATCGCCTCCGAGATCGCGCGCTCGAGCGCCGATCCGCTGGCGTGGCGCGTGTGGAACGTCGCCTGGCAGTGGGCCGAGCACGACTGCGGCGCGGTCGAGCTGCTCACCGACGAAGTCTCCAAGGCCGGCCCCAAGGGCCAGACCGTGCGCCTCGAGGGCGGGCGTCGCTGGCGCACGGAGGTGCTGCAAGGCGACTTGCAGGTGAGCCTTCTGCTCGACGGCTCCGCTCGCTTCGAGCGCATGCGCAGCTACCGCACCTGGGCCGCGGTCGTGCTGCTCGGCGGCGTCGGCGCGAACGTGCTGGTCGGGCTGTTCCTGATGCGGCGCTCCGCGAAGCTGCTGCGCCAGGTCGCGCAGAGCGCGCGCGAGGTGCGCGAGCCGCAGTCGCGCGTCGAAGTCGACGTTTCGCGCGCGCCCGACGAGATCCGCGAAGTGGTCGACGCGCTGCAGGAGCTGCTCGCCAACGTGCGCGGCGCAACCGAACGCCACCGCGTGCTGTACGCCAGCATGGCGCACGAGCTGCGCGCGCCGATCCAGAACCTGATGGGCGCGACCGAGGTGGCCCTGCTCTCGCGGCGCGACGCCGACGCCTACCGCAAGGTGCTCGTCTCGAACCTCGAGGAGCTGCGCGAGCTGGGCGACGCGATCGACAACCTGATGACGATCTGCGCGCCGCGCGACCCGCAGAAGGCGCAGCCCCTGGAGGAGTTCGACGTGGTCGACCAGGCGCGCCTGCGGCTGGAGCGCGAGGGCCTGCGCGCCGAACGCGCGGGTGTCCGGCTGCGCATGGAAACCCACGGCGACACGCGCATGCGCGGCGACCGCGAGAGCATCCTGCGCGCGCTGCGCAACCTGGTCGCCAACGCGATCGAGTGGAGCCCCAAGGGCGGCGAGGTGCAGGTCGAGATCCGCGCGGACGACGAGACCATCGCGGCCGTCGTGGACGACTCGGGCCCCGGGGTGCCCGTCGACCAGCGCGAGCGCATCTTCGATCCCTTCTACCGCGGGCCCAGCGCCCACGGCCGCCGCGTCGGGTACGGGCTGGGCCTGGCGATCGTCAAGGACGCCGCCACGCGCCACGACGGCCGCATCGAGATCGAGACCTCGCCGCTGGGCGGCGCGCGCTTCCGGCTGACCTTGCCGCGGCGGCTGAGCGAGGCCCGCGCGCTGGCCCCGGCCTGATCGCCGCGGCCTGGATAAAAAATCCCAAATCGACGCGTCCATCGGGCAGCGCCGGCAAGCGCATCCCCCCGGCAGGCGATGGTCGCGTCGCGGGCTTTTCGTCCGACTCGACTCGGCGAAGGACCCACGCCGCGCGCCATCGCGCTACGGTGGCCGGAGATCGGGCAGCTTCGACTCCGGCCAACGCGCTGCGACGCGCACCGCTGTCACAGCGACTCCACGACCTCTTCAAGAACGGCAACCATGAACCCCTCTCTCCTCCGCACCTGCGTCGCCGCCGCCCTTCTGGCGAGCGCCGCGGCCGCCCAATCGCCCACCTTCAGCGGCTGGCGCTCCGACCTGCACCTCTGGACCGAGATCAGCGGCACAGCGCAGTC
Organism: Planctomycetaceae bacterium; assembly: GCA_011525785.1. Lineage (GTDB taxonomy): Bacteria > Planctomycetota > UBA1135 > UBA1135 > WYBT01. The sequence goes on along the minus strand of WYBT01000019.1, from coordinate 195,522 downwards.
GCTCGAGCCCGGCCGGCTCAACGGCGACACGCGCATGGACGCGCTGCTGCGCACGAACGACACCCTTGCCGTCGTGATCGGCCCGGGGTTGTTCGAGTCGTACTCGACCTTCGCAGACAGCCCGACCGGAGCGACCGTCGTCGCCGGATCGACGCAGGACTCGGTCGCCGCGGCGACCAGCAGCGGGTTGTCGCTGTGGTCGTGGTCGAGCAGCGCGGGCGCCATGGTCGAGACGGTCCTGTCGACCTCCGCGAGCTGGCAGAACGCTGTCGAGCTCCAGTCGCTGCCGCATACGAGCGGTCAGGCCATCGTCGGACTCAGCGCGGATCGCACGTCGATCGTGCGCGGCGTCTGGACCGGATCGAGCTGGACAGCGGAGTCGACAATCAACGTCGACGTCGTCGTGCGCTCGTGGAGCCTACTCGACTTCACCACGGGCTCGGGCCACGAGTACGCCACCGTCAGCGCCAACGGGTTCACGGTGTTCGACAACGCGGGCAACGAAGTCGCGACTCCGCTCGCGGAATTCGGCGGCGGTGAGCAGCTCTACCGCGTCCCGGGCGCCACTGCGGGCAAGGACGTCGTGGCCTACATCTTCCCCTTCAGCGGCTACTGGTACCTGAGTGTCGTTTCGCTGCAGAGCAGTCCGACGATCGCGTACGTCGCCGAGCCCGCCCAGTTCATCGGCGGCCCCGTGGCCGACGCGCAGATCGCTGACTGGGACCTCGACGGCAAGGCCGACTTGGTGATCACGAGCGCCAACACGCCGGAGACTTGGATCCTGCATCGCGAACGCGTGGCGAACAGCCCCTGGCTCTTCCAAGCCGACCCGGCCTCGGTTTACCACGTGCCGCACAGCCCCGACGAAGATGGTCCCAGTCACATGCTGACGAAGACCGCGCTGGCGGACTTCGACTTCGACGGCGACGTGGATCTGCTCGGCGTGTCGCAGGTCGAGGGTGCGAGCGGTCTCTCGCTCTTCCGCAACACCCCGCGCAACGAGAACGCGCGCCGGCCGCGGCTAAACGTGTCCAGCTCCTGCACGAACGACCCGTCGGGCCTGTGCATGATGACCCCGATCATCGACTTGGACACGGACGAGGTCATCGCCATGCAGTTCGACCTCGACCTCTACAACCCCGCGCCGCTCGCGAGTGGCGCCGCCGCAACGCACCTGGAGTTCCTCTGCTACCTCCAGGACGAGTTCCAGCCCTTCTATCCCAGCGCCACGTTGTTCGTGGACACCGCACCGACGCTCGACACTCACCTGTCGATCCCCGGCGGCAGTCCCTCGACGAGCGTGTACACGGTCACCGTGAACGTGGCCGGTCGCTACGACCCCGCGCTCGCCTACAACTTCGCGATCTCCGCCATCCGCAAGGTCAACGGCGTGATCGTCGAACGCGGCCCGGCGACGGTCAGCGTGCTGTCCGAGACGACCTTCGTGCCCCCGCAGTCTGGCCCGCAGCCCTTCTCACCGGAGTTCATCCGCTTTGGCGATGGGCCCATCGGACTGCCCGAAGGCGGCAATGATCGTCCCGTGATCCGTCCTCCGGGTGGGTCGCCGAGCGGCGGCGGTTGATTCCCGCTCGGTGTCAGGCTCGCGCTCGCCGCGCCGATCGAGCGCGGGCGAGGAGCGCGCCCGCTCCGAGCAGGAGCAGGCCGCCCGCGGCGAACCAGCCCATGCGCCCCTGACTCCGAGTGTCACTGCTCCCTCGCGCCGCGCGCGTCGCGTCCATCGCGATGCGCGCGGCGCCGTTTCCGAAGACGTGGGTCACCAGGTGCTGCGCGGCCAATGCGTCTGGACTCGTGGCGAGCGCGCGCCGCGCTTGGCGCAGCGCCTCCGCCGCCGACTCGCCGCGGGCGAGCGCACCGTGAAGCTCACCCGAGAGCTCCAAGGCCCGCTCGAGCTCGAGCTCCACCTGCGCCAGCACCACCGCGTGCGCGCCGGCGGCGATCCACTGCCCGGCGAAACTCGCGCGGCCGTCGTCGCCGCGCCGCCGCGGGCCGCGCCACGCGCCGCAGGCGGTCATGACGACCAGCTGCGCCGGAGACGCACTGGCCGCGTCTTCGCTCCACCAGGGCTCGCAGCCCTGACCCTCAGGGCCGGCGAGCAACACGGCGGCGCTGAGCTCGCGCGAGGGCTCGAAGTGGCCGTGGGAAATCAGGTGCAGCAGCGCGGTGGAAGCGCCCAGCGCCTCGGCCGTCGCCGCGCCGCCGGCGAGGACGCGCGCACGCTCGCCCCACGGCGCCGCGAACTCGCGCAGGGTGCGATCGTCGACGCTGAACGGCTCGAGTCCCCAGGGCGCGACGCAAGCGGCGTCCATCGCGGGCGCCACGACGAGTGCGTCGAGCTGCACCGGCGTGCTCCCGCCTGCTGCGCTGCGCTCGCGCAGCAGCTCGAGCGCGGCGAGCGACGGGGCGTAGCTGACGGCGTGCGTCCAGCCGAGCGGCTGACGATCGACGGCGTCGAGCAGCTCGAAGGGCGTGTAGCCCAGGGAGTCGAGGCCGATCACGACCACGGAGCGGCTCGCGCGCAGCAGCTCGCACAGCGCCTGTGGGAGCAACAGCTCGCGCAGCGGCGCAAGCGCGGCTTGCAGCTCCGGATCCGACCAGGTCGCGAGGCGGCGCACAGCCTCGGCAAGACGTGTTTCGAGCTCGGTGCGCGCCGAATGGAGCGCTTCGGGAGTCCCCAACTCGAAGTGGCGCACGCCCGATGTGGACAGCGCGAGCACGTGGACCCGCGAGCGGCCGGCGAAGTAGCTGAGGATCAGCTCGTCGGGGTTGGCGAAGCGAGCGCGGTGCCGCTCGAGTTCGAAGGCCGGCGCAGCGAGGAAGCGCGTGAGCGATCCGGACTCCTGCGCGAGAGCGACAGCCGCCAAGGCCCGCGCAGGGCCCTCGACCGGATCGCTGGCGACCTCGGCCTGCACGATCGACTCGAGAACGAAGCGCCGGCGGCTGTAGGCCAGGAATCCAACGCCGCCGACGCGCTCGGGTGACGAGCGCCACCAGCGCAGGAAGTCGACGTAGGTGCGCCGCTGCGCTGCCAATCGTTGCGCTTGGTCCGCGGCTGCGTCCCGGCGGCTGAGCTCGAACTCCATCGCGCGCAGGCACGCGTCGAGCTCGATGTTCACCTCGGGCCCCGGCTGGTTCGAGCTCAGCACCTCCTCGTCGAGCACGCCAATCGCTTCCCTGCAGGTTGCGCGCTCATCGCGGTCGAGGGCCGCCAGGGCGCCATGTAGGAAGACCTCGCGGCGATCGCGAAACTCAAGAGATCCGTCGTCGCGCAGCGCCCGGTAGGAATCAAGCGACGTAAATGGGCCGGGGCCGTCGCGCTCCAGGTCGACGCGTGCTGCGAGGGCGCGCAATGCGAGCTTGGCGCTATACGACGGCTTGGTCTCGGCCAGCAGAGGATCGCTGCGCGCGGCCTCAACCGCTGCGAGCAGCGCGTGATGGTCTTCGACCGCTCGCAGCCGCTTCATCCGGCGGTCGTGGTAGCCCTGGCGCAGATGTCGGTCGGCCAGCGCACTCGAGAGAACGTCTTCCTTCGCGATGAACTCGTCCGCGATGTCAGGGAGTCCTAGTCCCAGGTAACACTCGGCCGTGACACCGTGGAGCACGCACAACAGAACGCGACCGAAGGGGTCTTCACTCTCGCCCGACTCCACGTCTCGGAGCTGCTCACGCGCCAACGCGACGCGCTCGAGCGCCTGCCCGTAGCGCCGCTGCATGCGCAGCATCTCGGCGACTTCCGTTTGGAGTGCGCCGGTGCACACGTGCCTCTCGGGCGCACGCGCCATGGCCCGCTCGGCGAAGGCCTGCGCGCGCGCCATCTCCGGCTCCCTGCACAACTGGTGCAACGTGAGCGAGTCGAGGTAGGCATCCAAATCGTCAACGCCCCCTCGGGCCGCAATCGCGTCAACAACTCGTTCGAGCAACTGCCCCTTCGGGACACCAACGAACTCGCCAGAGTCCGTAGACAAGAGCTCGTACGCCAGATCGCGCAGCTGCCCGGCCGTCCAACCGCTATCGGGCGCGACGATCTGCTCGATCGCGGCGAGCTTCTCGGGCAGCGCAGAAGTCGGCGTCGGCGCCTGCGCCGCGCCCGCCACGGCGCACAGGCTCAGCGCGAGCGCCAGCCCGCGGGCTCGAGCGCCTGCGCCGAGCCGAGCAGCACACCAGCCGAGTAGGCGCGCACCTCCCACACGTAGCCCGCCTCGGGGAGCCGCGCCTGGTCCTCTTCGCTCAGCGTCAGCCATGCCTCGTCGGGAACGGTACGCGAGAACAGCGGCGCGGACGAGCGCTGGCCCTCGGCGAGCGCGTAGAAGACGACCTCCCACGACTTCGCGGCGGCGGGCCCGCTCCAGCGGTGCTCGCGGCCGGAGCGGCGCAGCTCGCGCGGCGCGCTGGTCGACGGGCCCATGAAGGTCGGGTCCTTGGTTGGACTCGAAGCGCGCCACATCCACCAGCCGCCGAGCGAGAGCAACAGCGCTGCGGCGACCGCGAACGCGGGGCGCAGCCAGCCGGGACGCTGTGGCGCAGTGGCGCGCGGCGCTGCGCTCGGCCTTGCGGGTTCGGCCGCCGGCCTGCGCGCGCGCTCCCGCGCCGCGAGCACCTTGGCGCGATCCTGCGGGTCGCTCGAGCGGGTCAGGGCGGCCAGCGCCTCGCGCTCGGTGCTGGCGGCGCGATCGAGGCGCGCGCGGAGTTGCTCGAGGTCGGCGTACTCGGCCGCCAGCTCCGGGCGGCGGCGGAGCAGCTCGACCACCTGCGGGTCGTGGCTTGCGAGCTCGCCGTTCACCAGGCGTTCCAGAAGTTGTTCGTCGTCGGGAGTCACGGCGTCATCTTCCTGTGGTGCGGCTCGATGAAGCGTCGCAGCTCGCTCAAACCGCGGTAATAACGGGCCTTGAGCGTCGAGATCGGCTCGCGCGAGGTGCGCGAGAGGGCCTCGAACGTCAGGTCCCCGAAGTGGCGCGCGCGGATCACGTCCGCTGCGGCCGGTGGCAGACGCTCGAGCGCGGCGGTCAAGACCGCGTGGTCGAGCGCCAGTTCGTCGGCTTCGGGCGTCGGCACGCCCTCCAGCGCCTCCTCCGGCGACGCGAGCGTGCGCCAGGCGCGCCGGCGCTTGCGCTCGATCGCCCGCAGGAGTTCGTTGACGGCGAAGCGGAAGCACCAGGCCTCCAGCGACGCCAGGCCGCGGTACTCGGCCAGCTTGGTCCACAGCGCGACCAGCGTGTCCTGCTGCGCGTCCTCGAGCTCGTCGGGCTGCAGCGGCGCCCCCAGCCGCCAATGCCGCTCGCGCAGGATCGTCGGGACGCAGAGCAACCGCTCGGCCACCTCCTCGGAGGCCCGCGCATCGCCCGCCAGGGCCCGGCTGACCAGAGCCAGATCCTCGGCGTGGGGGGAGTGCGCCGGATCGGGCGCGATGGCGTCGCTCATGAACAGACCGGCGCGAGCTCGGACCTGGAGTTCGCGGTATAGCGCCTGCCGAGCGCGCTGGCTACCGACGAGCAGATCGTCGTCCTCCCACCAGGGGTCGTCCCTGGGGGGCCATGAGGGGGATCGGCGCATGGGCGTTCTCCCTGTGCTGCTCGCCGGCGCGGCGTTTGGACGCAGGCAAGGGGCGAATTCGTTCTGGGCTGCGGTGGGACAGCGCAACGCGCGTGTCCGTCCGAGCCCCGTTCCGTTCGGGGCGACGTCGTCGCGCACCGTTTTCTCGAGAATCAAGCGGCCGACGCGGTGTCGGCGCGAGCGATTGGCGGCGGACCCTCCGCAACTCCACTTCGACCATCTCAAGGAGCTCTCTCATGCCCACCGCATCGCAATTCAGCCATCAAAGGACACCCCACAGCGAGTCGGCCGCTCGACGATCAGCGTTGGCCACTGCTGGACTTCTGCTGCTGGCCCCGGTCGCACTTGCGACAGTCGCACCCGCTCAGCAGCAGAACATCCCAACGCAGACAGTGTTTCAACCCGGCGCCGTGAATGGCGACTTCGGACGGTCAATTTCCGTAGGTGAGTTCGGAAACACTGTGGACCACGACATCCTGGTCGGCGACCCCGCCAACCGCAATGTACGCGTCTACGTCTTCAATCCGGCAACTTTAGGGTTCTTTTCTACTACCAGCTATTCCGAGCCCGCCATCCCGAACTTCGGCGCGGTCGTAGCAAGTGATCCCAATCCGGCGGTTGGCGATTTCACGGGAGACGGAAAGTCGGAAGCGCTCATCTCAGCGCCAGGAACGCGAGTGCAGATCGAGGACGTCGACGGCCCGATTCCAGGGACTCTTGCGGTGTTCTCGCCTCCTTCCGGGTCGTCGGCATCTTTCGGCGCATCAGCCGCTTTTGTGCGTGGCCCAAACGGTGGTGGACTAGCAGTGGTCGCAGTAGGTGACCCGGACTACTCCGGCGTAGTGGGGGGAACCTTCTACTCTCAGTGTGGAGCTGTTCACGTCTACTTCCGGTCAGGGACGACAGCACCGTTCAGTGTCGTCACGCATCAGAATCCGTCACCTGTCTCTGGCGCACGCTTCGGAGCCGCTCTGTGCGCAGCGGACTTCGGAAACGACGGGGTCGTAGACCTCGCAGTCGGCGCCCCCGGCGACGGCGTCCTCGCCACTCCAGGGTCCGTCTTCGTCTTGAACGGATCTGCCTTGACCGTCCCGCCTTCAACGCCGCCGTCATCGACGCTGCCGCCATTCTCACCTCTGGTGCTGCCGGGCTCCTTGGGAGCTCTGGGCGGAAGCAGCCTCGCTCATCTGCCATCGACATCCGGTAGTGCGCCGAACTACCTGGTGATCGGCTCTCCGAGTCACGCAACCACCCTGGGACTCTTGAGGGGGCGCGTGGACATCATCAGCCTGGACACGGCCGCGAGTCCGCATCCGCAGTTCCCGAGCGGAATCCTCGGTGGCCACGACCTGACTGCGGGGTTCCGATTCGGCACATCCGTCGCCGTTACTCCCGACATGGATGATGACAACGGCGGTTCCGGCTTGGCCGACATCATCGTCGGCTCTGCTGGCGATGCCATGCACGGCGCGGACTCTGGCAGCGCAACCGTCTTCTCGACGACGAGCGGCGAGGTGATCTTCCAGACCTACGGTGACACGGCTGGCGCCGACGCAGGTGTCGCGGTTGCGGGCATCGATGTCGGCAATGACGGCACTGGTGATCTGGTCGTCGGCATCCCGGACGCCATCAACAATGTGGGGCTGCCGTCCGGCGCGTTCCGCTTCCACCGGAGTTCACAGCGCTCCTTGAGGGGCTCGACGCACGTGTTCTCGGCGGCCCCGGGCGTCAGCTCGTTCACGCTGACGATCGACATCCCGCCCGGCTCGCCACTGATCGGCAACAACTACGCGGTATTCGGATCGATGTCGGGCATCTCGCCTGGCTTCGGTCTCTTCGGCTTCAACATGCCGCTGAATCCCGTGCATCCTGTCACGCTCGCGCCCGACCCGCTCTTCCCTCTCGCCGGCGCGTACTTCGCGGCGCCGACGGGAACGATCACTGCCGCCGGACCCATCACCGTCGGCACGATCACCTTGGCGACCGGCGTTCCGGGAATCGTCGGAACCAATGTGAGCCACGCGTTCTTCACGTGGGATCCTGCCACTAGCGCGGTGACGTCGACCAGCAACGCGATCAGCTTCACGGTCACGAACTGAAGCGCGCCTCTCGACCTTCACGGTCGGGTACCGCCCGGTCGAGTGAGACTGAGCACGCGCTGAGCGCTTCGCAGGCCGCCCGCCGCTTCCGCGGTGTGCGGCCTGCGGCTACTCTCGCGCGCTCCATGAAGTTCTCGACGATTGCACGGTGCGCGCTGCTCGTGGCCCTGGGGGCCGCGGCTTGTCAAACCCCCGACTACGGCCGGCCGTTGCCTCCCGGCGCGCCGGCGCTGCTGCCGCTGAAGAAGGGCGAGGTGCGGCCGCGCTTTGCGAGCACCTGGTACGACCGCGAGGAGCTCTACCCCGCGCTCGACCGCTCGATCGAGTGGTTCGATCGGCCCTCGTCGCAGCGGCACTTCCCGATCGAAGGGATCACGCACGAGCAAGCGCGCGCGAGCGTGCGGCGCTTCCGCGACTTGCTGGTCCAGTCGCGCGACGGCGACGAGTTCGATTCGCGCGTGATCCAGGAGTTCGTGATCCTCAAGAGCGCGGGCTGGAACGCCAAGGGCGGCGGCGTGCTGTTCACCGGCTACTGCACGCCGATCCTCGACGGTTCGATGACGGCGGACGCGACCTATCGCCATCCGCTGTACGCGCTGCCGCCGGACCTGGTGAAGGCCAAGGACGGCGAGATCCTCGGCCAGAAGCAAGCGGACGGCTCGATCCGGCCGTACCCGACGCGCGCTGCGATCGAGGCCAGCGGCATGCTCAAGGGCAAGAACCTCGAGCTGGTCTACCTGCGCGATCCGCTCGACGCGTTTATCGCACACGTCAACGGCTCGGCCGTGATCCGGCTGCCCGATGGAACGGAGAAGAAGTTCGGCTACCACGGCAAGAACGGGCGCGAGTACCGCTCGCTGGGCAAGGCGCTCGTGCGCGACAAGCACATCCCGGCCAAGGACATCTCGCTCGCGGCGATCCGCGCCTGGGGCGAGAAGAACCCCGACCTGCTGCAGAAGTACATCGAAGAGGACGACAGCTTCGTGTTCTTCCTCCCGATCGACGGGACGCCCAAGGGCAGCCTCAACGTCGACGTCGAGCCGGGGCGCACGCTGGCGACCGACAAGGCGCTCTTCCCGCGCGGCGGCCTCGTGTACGTCGACGTGAAGGCGCCCGCCAAGGCGCAGACCGCCTACATCTACGACCGCATGATGGTCGACCAGGACACGGGCGGCGCGATCCGCACCGCCGGCCGCGCCGACATCTACATCGGCATCGGCGACGAGGCCGAGCAGATCGCCGGCGCCACCAAGTACCCCGGCCAGATGTACTACCTGTTCCTCAAGCCGCAGTACGTCGGCGCGCCTCCGCAGAACTAACGCCCCATCCGCGCCATGAGCCACTACGAAGTCGTCAAGTACACCGTCGAGCCCGTCGAGGGCGACGACCAGATCGCGGTGGTGATCCACGCCTCGGACGGGAACAAGTGGGAGTACGGCATCCCCTTCAACCGCGCGAGCGGGCGCTACCAGTTCAGCGAGATCGACGTGCTCGAGGCCGACTTCGGCGAGGACTTCGCGCGCGAACTGTCGGACAAGGTCGAAGAGCTGGTGGCCAAGCTCTGCAAGTGAAGCGCGGCTAGCGCGCGAGCGAGCCGTATCCCGTGCGCATCCTGTTCCTCTGCGACCTGTGGGATCCGCGCATCGGCTCGTCGGTGCGCCAGATCTACCAGCAGGCCGAGCTGCTGCGCGCGGACGGGCACGAGACCCTGCTCGTCACCACCACGCCCGATCGCGCGCTCGCGGGACGCGCGACGGTCGAGGGAACCGAGCTGGTGCGCATCCACTCGGACTATCCGGCGCGCTTTCGAGCTTGGAAGTCGCTGCGCAACCGCGCCGTGATCGCGCCGCTGCGCGCGGTGCTGGCCGAGTGGAAGCCGGACGTCGCGCACTCGCACCTGATCCACTCGCACCTCTCGTACGCCGCGCTCACCGAAGCGCGCGCCGCGGGCGCGGGCGTCGTGTTCACCGCGCACGACTCGATGACCTACTGCTACCAGAAGCTCGACTGCTTCCACGGCGGCGCTGAGCACGGTTGGGCGCTGCGCGACTACCAAGCGCACTGGCAGAAGTGCCTGCCGTGCCAGCGCTTTCGCTATCGCCCCGACCGCAACGCGCGCATCGCGACAGTGCTCGCGCGCGACGTCGACCGCTTCACCGTGGTCTCGGACGAGCTGGGCGCCGCGGTGCGCGCCAACGGCATCCGCGTCGACCGCACGATCCACAACGCGCTCCGCCTGCAGCCGCAATTGCCCGGCGAGGACGCGGTGCGCGCCTTTCGCGCCAAGCATCGGCTCGAGGGCAAGCTGCTCATCGCGATGGGCGGCCGCCTCCACGCGCTCAAGGGCATCCTGCAGCTCTTCGACATGCTCGCGCACCTGCGGACGGAGTTTCCGCAGCTGCGCCTGCTCGTGATGGGCAAGAGCGATTTGTACGAGCGCGAGTTCAGCTTCGCCGCCGCCGAGCGCGGCGTGGCCGACATGGTCGTGCCGACGGGCTGGCTCGACGGCGCGGAGCTCGGCGCGGCCTACGCGGCGCTCGACGTGCTCGTGTCGCCCTCGATCTGCCTCGAGACCTTCGGCCTCGTCAACCTCGAGGCCATGGAGCACTCCAAGCCGGTCGTCGCAACGGGTTTCGGCGGCTGCAAGGAAGTGGTCGAGCACGGCGTCACGGGCCTGGTCGCCAATCCGTTCCAGGTGCGCGAGTTCGCCGAGTGCATCGCGCGCCTCCTACGCGACCCGGCGCTGCGCCGCGCGATGGGCGAGGCCGGCCGCCGCCGCCTCGAGGCCCACTTCACGATCCGCCGACTCCACGAGGAGTTCCTCGAGGAGTACGAGCTCGCGCGCGCCGCGGCTGCAGCTCGTCACTGACCGCAGAAGCGCATCGGGCAGGTCGCCGCGCCGCGTGCCCATGCCAGACGAGCACGGAGCAAACGCGCGCGCGGCTTCCGAAGATCGCCTTGTGCGCTACGGCTGGGTCACGAACTCGAGCGCGTCGCTGAGGTTCGTGGTCTTCATTGCCGGCGGGTCGCGGTACCAGGCCTGCGCGTTGACGATCTGGCCGACGGAGTACGGCGCGCCGAGTGCGCCAGGATTGGCGGCGACGAACGCGAGCCAGTCCTGGCTGAGACTGCCGTCGCAGGCGCCGAAGGTTCCGCCGCTGAGTTGTGCGCCCATGCGCTGCGTCGGCGACTTCACGCAGAAGAAGCTCGTGCTGCCTGCTGCCCACGGCAGCGCGGTCTGACCGCTGATGCCGTAGAAGATGAGGCCCTGCTTCTGGCCTTCGACGTTCGCGACGTTGATCGAGAAGCCCGAGGCCGCAGCGATGCTCGGAGTTCCCGTCGCGCTGATCGACGGCACGCAGCCGTTGGACGATGTCCCTGCCGTGCAGTACGTAACCGTACTGGAGAAGCTGAAGACGTACGCAGCGCCAGAGTCCGTGGCGCTGTTGTCCGCTTGGTTGCCGTTCACGCCCGTGGCGTTGCTGGACTCCCATATCGCTCCGACCACGACTGTGTCGCCGCTGACGGACACCGACCAGCCGAACCTGTCGGCAAACCCGGAGTTGGAAGCCTTGAGGTAGGCCTGCTGGCTCCAGATGCCGCTCGCGCGAACGAAAACGTAGGCCGCGCCCGCGCGTAGCAAGCTGTTGTCTGCTTGATTGCCGTTCACGCCGGTGGCGTTGCTGGACTCCCGCCACGCTGAAATCACCACCTTGTCGCCGCTGACCGACACCGATTGGCCGAAACCGTCGTCAGACTCGGCATTTGAAGCCTTCAAGTAGGCCTGCTGGCTCCAGACGCCGCCTGAGCGGACGAAGACGTAAGCTGCGCCGGAGCCGCTGGCGCTGTTGTTCGCTTGGTTGCCGTTGACACCCGTAGCGTTGCTGTCCTCTGCAAGCGCCCCGACCACCACCGTGTCGCCGCTCACAGCCACTGACCAGCTGAACCAGTCGTTCGCACCAGTATTGGAGGCCTTGAGGTAGGCCTGCTGGCTCCATACTCCGCCCGAGCGGACAAACACATACGCCGCACCGGAATTGGTGGCGCTGTTGTTGGTCTGATCGCCGTTCACGCCCGACGCGTTGCTGTCCTCTCCAAGCGCCCCGACCACCACCGTGTCGCCGCAAATGGCAACCGCCCAGCCGAAGTTGTCGTCCACCCCGGTATTGGAGGCCTTGAGATAGGCCTGCTGGCTCCACACTCCGCCCGAGCGGACAAACACATACGCCGCACCGGAGTTGGGGGCGCTGTTGTTGGTCTGATCGCTGTTCACGCCCGAGGCGTTGCTGTCCTCTCCAGTCGCCCCGACTACCACCGTGTCGCCGCTAACTGCCACGATCCCGCCGAAATAATCGCTCGGCGCAGTGTTGGAAGCCTTGAGGTAGGCCTGCTGGCTCCAGACGCCGCCCGATCGGACAAACACATACGCGGCGCCGGATTCCGGGGCGCTGTTGTTCATCTGATTGCCGTTCACACCCGTGGCGTTGCTGGCCTCGTATCGCGCACCGACGACCACCGTGTCGCCGCTCACGGCGACCGAGACGCCAAACCAGTCGCTCACGCCGGAATTGGAGGCCTTGAGGTAGGCCTGTTGGCTCCAGACGCCGCCCGAGCGAAAGAAGACGTAGGCCGCACCGGAGTTGCCGCCGCTGTCGTCGGCCTGGTTGCCGTTGACGCCCGAGGCGTTGCTGTCCTCCAGCGGCGCCCCGACGACCACCGTGTCGCCGCTCACGGCTACCGAGTGGCCAAACCAGTCGTCAACGCCGGTATTGGAGGCCTTGAGGTAGGCCTGCTGCACGATCGGGTCGATCGTGAGTGGATAGTGCGCGCCAGCATCGTCGACCTCAAGGCGGAGGCGATCGCCGTCGATCGAAAACCACTTCGCACTCACAGACTTTCCGGCCGCGTCGAACACCGTCAGACCGTTGTAGTTGAGCGCCGTGGCGCCTTGCGCGTCCGTGAACGCCACGTTGCGGCCGTCGGGCGAAACGACAGGCAGCAGACCGCCGCGAACGGAGAGATCCAAGGTCAGCGGCGCGCTTGCACTCGCCGGCCTGCTCGCAACGGTGAAGCCGTGCTCGAGACCACGTGAGTCGTTGACGTACCACTCGGTGAGACGTTCATCCCACACACGCGAGAGGCGGCCGCCGTCGGTGGAGGTGGCGCACGGCGTGGTCACCAGACTTGCGACGCCCCAGCCGTAGCCTTGAAGGTCGAGGCCCCAGCTCCAACCACCGGAGTCCGGGCTTGTCGTGAACCCACGCTCGTCGAACGTAGCGTTCAAGCCTTGCCCGGGATTGCGGGCGTTCCAGCTGTGCTCAGCTCCGCAGGCGCCGTCGACGGCGACGATCTTGTGCCGGCCCGCCTCGTAGGCGGCGCGGATGCTCGACCAGTCGGCGGCGGCCAATTCTTCGGGCACGGCATCGGCAGCTTTGGCCGCGCGATCTTCCCCATCTGGAGTCAGCCCCGGGTGGTCCGTACCGGAGGCGGCGAGCGTTCCAATCGCTACCAAAAGGGCGATACGGACAGGCGACACGCTATTGCTCATGCTGAAACTCGGCTCCGCTCGAGACCGTTACTGCCGTCCGCCCAGTAAAGAGTCGCTGAGGGTCGCCGATCCGTCAAGCCACGCGACGGCAAGCGAAGCCGTGCGCTTGGAAGCCCGCTCTTCGGGAGGGCCGGGCCGGGATCTCCTTTCCAGGTTTCGCGCACCAAGCGCTGAGCGCGCACTTCCAGTCCACGCTGGCCTTGCGCGACTCCCAGCTCGGCCATGATCGCGCCTCGATCAGGACGCCCAACACCACGCCGGACTCGGCGGCGCCCTCGGGCAACGGGCTCGGATCGCTCCACGCGGGCGGGACGCTGGCACACCCGACAAGCAAGAGGACGCACGCAGCAGTTGCGCGCTCGGCGCGAGTCGTCGGTGCATGTCGAGGGCTCCTTGCAGGGCGAGATGGCGTCGCGATCACGCGCGATCAGTCGTCGAGCGGAGCGAGCGCGGTCGAGCCGCGACGGGAGTAGACGAGCGGCTCGAGCGCGTCGAGCTGCGGGAGCAACTCACCCCACTTCGGCAGCCCGCGCTCGCGCGGCCAGGGCAGCGTGAGGAACTTGGCCTTCACGAGCGCCGCACGGCCTTCGCGTCGAGCTTGCGAATGGCTCTGCGCGTCGACGAAGTCGTCGTGCGCGCGCTCGTCGCGCCACAGCGTCAGCGTCCAGGCTTCGCTGCCGAACAGCCGCTTGCGGCGCGAGTAGGCGAGCAGCCCATCGACGGTGTCGAGTCGCTCGAACAGCCGCGCTGTGCCTGCGTCGAAGGCGGCGCGTCGTACGGGGTCGAGCTCGGCGTAGGTGAGCGCCACGGTCAGCTCCGGGCCGACCGGCTCGAGTTCCTTCCAGGCGGTGGTCGTCCGAAGCGGCGTAGCGATCGTGCACCCCGCCAGAGCTGCGGAGGCGCCGGCGAGCGCGAGCAGCAGGGCGCTGCCCCAGCGCCACGGGGAGCGGATCCAACGTCGTTGACCTTGCACGGCGTCTAGCCTGGGCCGCTCGCTTGCACTTTGCAAGCTACTGCGCGCACCCTCGGAAACGAAACGTGCGAGCCGGGCCCTCTCGAGTCCTCCGGCGCATGAAGTGAGCACGCTGTTTCGAGTCGAGCCTCGGCCCGGCGCTGAACACAGCCAGCCTCACGAGTTCGCGGCCGTTCTGGATCAGCTGCAGCAACCAGATCAACCAACGCAGCGGCCTGATGTCCTACGGCTTCGCGCCCCTCGCGACTCCCTACCAGGGCGGGTTCAAGTGCGTCGCGTCGCCGACGCGTCGCTCGGGCGTGTTGAACTCTGGAGGAAACAGCGGCGCGCCGGATTGCTCGGGCGTCTTCCTCTTGGACTTCAATCCGACGATTCGGGCCGGCCTGGACCCGGAACTGCTGCTCGGCCAGGAAGTGCACTGCCAGTTCTGGGCGCGCGATCCGGCCGCGAGCTTCGGCAGCAGCCGCAGCAACGCGATCCGCTTCAAAGTGGCGCCGTAGTCGCTCTGACCTGGCAACACGACATCTGGCTCTCCCCGTCGCACGCCGGCGGGGAGAGCCAGGTTCTTCATCGGAATGCGTGTGGGATCGCGCGCGCCGGGGTGTCATGGGGCGCGTGGACCAAGCCGATGCGACGCTGCGCGTGTTCCGCGAGACGCTGCCCGAGCTGTACGCCTTCGTGGCGCGGCGCTGTGGCGGCGACCGCGCGCGCGCCGAGGACGTGACGCAGGAGACCTGGCTGCGCGCGCTCGAGACCTGGCGCAGCCAAGGTCTGCCGCGCGAGCCGCTGGCGTGGCTCAAGACCACGGCTGCGAACCTGCTCAGCAACGAACGCCGCCGCGCGAGTCGACGCGGCGCGCCGGCCGCGGTGGAGCTGGAGTCGCTGGCGGAAGAGACTCGCGACGAAGTCGACGGCGAGGCTGTGCGAAAGGGAATGGCGCGCCTGGAGGGCGACGACGCGCGGCTCATCGAGCAGTTCCACGTCGAAGGAGCGAGCACTCGCGAGCTGGCGCGCGAACGCGGAGCGAGCGAGCGGGCCATTGAAGGCCGCCTGCACCGAGCGCGGCGCAAGCTGCGCGAGTACCTGGAGAAGAAGCTGCTATGAACGCCGAACTGCCGCTCGAGGACGAACGACCCGACCCGCGCTTTGCCGAGCACTTGGAGTGGGAGCTGCGGCGCGCGCTGCGCCGCGAGGCGCGTTTCGCACGGCCCGTGGCGAGCGCCGCGGTCGGCGCGAACGAGCACGCCGTCACGCGCCCCAGCCGCCGCGCGCTTGCGCCGCTCGCGGCGGTCTTCGCCGTCGCGCTCGCGCTGGGCGGCGGCGGCGCCTGGGCGGCGCAGAGCGCGCTTCGCTCCCGTGGCGCGCAGGCGCTGGTCTCGCAACAACACGTGCTGGTGCAGCTCGCGCTCGTGCAAGAGCGCCGCGCGCGCGAGGAGTTCGAACGTGCGCAGCGCGAGCACGCCGCCGGCCTTGCGCCTTCGACGCGCGTGATCCAGGCGCGTGCGGAGCTCGCGCGCGCCGTCGAACGCGTCGCGCTCGAACGTATCGACGCCGAGGAGCTCGAAGCCACGGGGCGCGCGCCTCAACGCAACCTCGGAGCGCCTCGGGTCGGCGCGCGCGACATGGTGCGCGAGCGGCTGGAACACGAACGCACTTCGCTCGTCGAACAGCTCAACGCCGCGCAGGAGCTGGTGCAGCGCGCCGACGTGCTGGTGGCGAGTGGGGTCGAGACTTCAGCAAAGGCGCAGGCAGCGAAGCTGGCCGCGGATCGCCTGGCGGAGCGACTGGCGCTCACACGGACGCGCATTCAACTGCGCGCAGAGTTCGCAACGGGCCGCGGCGACCCGGCGCGGGTCGAGCTGCTCGACCTCGAGGCGCATGCGCGCGCTCGTCGCGAGCTGTCCCGACTCGAGCTCGACGCCGCGCAGCGCACGCTCGGACAGACGCGCGCTCTCGCACAGAACGGCCTCGCCTCGGTGCACCAACTCGAGCGCGCGGAGATCGCGATCGAGACGCACGCGGCCGAACTCCACGCCGCGCATCTCGAACTCGAGTGGCTCGCCGAAGAGCTGGCGAAGCTGCGTTGAACCTGCGCCGCCGTCAGGGCTCGACTTGGATCTGCGCTCGCGCACCGCGCACGTTGGCGAGCCCCCAGTCGCGCACCGCTTCGAGCACGGGCCGCAGCGAGCGCCCGCGTTCGGTCAGGCGGTACTCGAACGCGCCGGCGCGCACGCTCGAGGGGTAGCTCGCGATCAGCTTGTCCTTCTCCAAGCGCGCCAAGCGATCGGCCAGGATGTTCGTGGCGATGCGCTCGGGCGACTTGGCGAACTCGTGGAAGTGGCTCTTGCCCGCCATGAGGTCGCGCACGACCAGCAGCGTCCAGCGATCGCCGATCAGATCCAGCGTGCAGGCCACGGGACACACCGAGCGTCGCTTGCTCTGCCTCATCGCTCGCAGTCTACGTCGCGGGCGCGCGGAGCTGCTGGGGTGAGTCCGACAGCGACAGCGACAGTCGCCGGCGCCTGCGCTTCCCGCACAGGCGCCGGCGCAGCGAGCGCTAACGCACCGTTCGCGTCATGGACATACGTCGAACGACAGCGCGTTCGAGAAGTGCGTCCCCTTGGGCGACGGCGGGTCGCGGAACCAGGCTTGCGCCCAGACCGTCGTGACGAGCGCGAAGGGCTGGCCGAGCGCGCCGGGGTGCGTGCTCAGGTACTGGTTGAAGTCGAGCGAGAACACGCCGTCGCACGCACCGACCGTGCCCCCTGACGACAGATAACCCGTGCGCTGCTGCGGACTGCGCACGCACACAAAGCTCGAGCCCATGCCCCAGGGCTGCGCGATCGGGCCGTTGACGCCGTAGAGGATCAGACCGGTGCGCTGGCCATCGACGTTGTCGACGCTGAGCGTGAAGCCGCTCGCGTTCGAAGCGCTGGCGATGCCGGTTCCGGAGATCGACGCGTTGCATCCGTTGCTGGTCGTGCCAGCCGTGCAGTACACGACCGGCGGGCAACCGCACGCGCGCTCCCAGACGGCGATCCGCGGCGATTCGCCGCCGCCCGCGCGGAGGAAGTTCCCGCTGACGATCAGCTGCTCTCCCGCGCCGAGATCGAAGCTCGCGATGCTGAGCACGGAGCCGTCGACGCCGCCGTCGACCTCGCTCCAGGTCGAGCCGTCGAAGCGCGCGAGGTTCGACACCGGCGTGTTCACGCCGACCTGACGCAAGTTGCCGCCGACGAACAACTCACCCTCGAGCGAGTGCAGCGCCTGGATGTTGTCGCCAGTCAGCAAGCTGCCGCTCAGCGCCGTCCAGGAGGCGCCGTTCCAGCTCTCCACTCCTGTGGTGAGCTGCGGCCCCGCACCGGCGTCGTAAACCGCGAGCGCGGAGATCACATCCAGCTGCTGAGTGGGCAGCGCCGACCAGTTCACGCCGTCCCAGCAGGCAATGCGCTGCACAGGCGCGCCGCCAGCCGCGATGAGCGCGCCCGCGACGTAGAGCTTGGTCGACGCGCCGTCGTTCCAAGTCGCCAGCGCCAGGACCTCCCCGGCCACTCCGGCGCCGAGCGGAGTCCAGTTCGCTCCGTCCCAGCGCGCGATGCGTGCGGCCGTCACTCCGCCAGCGCTGGTGAATCGACCGGCCGCAAACAGGCGCGAGCCCGCGCCTTCGTCGTAAGCGCACAGCGCGTTGACCGACGTGTTCGGCGAAAACGCTGCGCCGCCGATGCCGCTGCCCAGGCCGCTCCAACTCGATCCGTTCCAGCGCGCGATGCGACGCATGGGCATCCCGTCGACCTGGACGAACGCGCCTGCGGCGTACAGCGCCGCGCCGCTTCCGTCGTCGTGCACGAGCAGCGCGCGCACGGCGTTGTTCGGGCCGCCCGCATTGCCGACCACCGTGAAGTCCGTCCCGTCGAAGCGCGCGAGACCGACCGCGGGCGCGTCGCCGGCGTTGTCGAAGCTCCCGCCGATGAACAGCCGCGGCCCGGCGCCTTCGTCGAAGGTGGCGAAGGCGGACGCGGGAGCGTTGACGCTGGTTTCTTCGCCGTAGACGGAGAAGTCGCTGCCATCCCAACTCGCGAGCCCGCGCGCCGTCCCGAGGTCGGCGAAGGCGAAGTCGCCCGCGCAGAACAGCCGCGCGCCTTGCCCGTCGTCGTAGGTCCCGAGCGAGATCACCACGGGGATCTGCGCCGTCAGAGAGTCGTGCAGGCCGTGCGACGACCCGACCTCACTCCACTGCGTCCCGTCGAAGCGGCGGAGTGTGTTGAACGTGGGTGCGCCTGCAAGCCCGTAGACGCCGGCGTAGAGCGCGGGGCCAGAGCCATCGTCGAACGTCGCCAGGGCGTAGGTCTGCGTCGCGCCCCAATTGAAGAACGGCATGAGCGTCTGCCCGTCCCAGAACGTCATGCCATAGGAAGTGCCGAACCCCACAATCGCGCTGAACCGCCCGCCGATCGCGACGCGCGGAACGCCTCCGAACGACATCGGCTCGATCGCGGTCACAGCGTCGTTCACGCCCGCGCCGAGCGCCGACCAATTAGCTCCGTCCCAGCGCGCGACGTTGTTGCACAAAAGCCCGTTGACGCTGACGAACTCGCCGCCGACGAACAGCGCTGCGCCGGCGGAATCCGCCGCCGCTCGCAGGCAGTGCACGCGCGCGAACCCGAACTGGCCCTGGAACTGGCCCGGCAGGCTCGACCAAGTCGCGCCGTCCCACTTCGCGACGTTGTGCGCGGGAACACCGCCCGCGGCGGTGAAAATGCCGCCGACGAACAGCGCGGGCCCGCCGCCGTCGTCGAAGACCTCGAGGGTCTGCACGACCCCGTTCAGTCCGCCACCGATGTCGGTCCAGCTCGTGCCGTCGAAGCGCGCGAGGTTCGAAACCGTCACGCCGTCGACGGACGTGAAGTCGCCCGCCGCGTAGAGCGCGAGACCAGCGCCGTCGTCGAACGTCTCGAGGTCGTAGACCGTTCCTGTCACGTCGGCCACCTGCTCGAAGCGGGAGCCGTCGAAGCGCGCCAGTCCGCGCACAGCGGTGTTGGCCAGGCCGTCGAAACTGCCGCCGAGGTACAGCTCAGGTCCCGCGCCGGCGTCGAATGTCGCCTGGGCGCCGATCTGACCTTGCCCGACCCCTGCAAAGCGGAAGGCGTCCGACCACTGACGACACTGTGCTGCCGCGTGGCCGCTCAGGGTCACGAGCGCTGCGAGCGAAACGAGTTTGCGCATGGAATCGAGTGTTAAGGAACCGCCCGATTTCGAGCATGCGCGGCCTCGCGCGATTGCGCAACGCACTCGCTCGAACTTCGTCGCTGCGGCCAAATGCGTGAGCTGACGGAGCGGGTCGGAGGTGCGGCGACGAAAGCCTGACGTGCTGCGCGCCCCGGTGAGAGCTTCGGGCACTCGCGGGTCGGCGCAAGCTCCCGACCGCGACTCGGGCGCGTGCGAAGAGTGCGCGAGCGCGCTGTCGCCGCCGCGCCGAACCGATCCACGGGCGGCAGAACTGCCGCCAGCACGCAGGCGTTGACGGAGTTCACGCCCGAGCGCCAGCGCTCCTCGTTCGATCAGCTTCAGCGCGAGCGCGGCGGACGCTCCACCGGCGGTCGGTGGTTCGCGCCAGCACCGTCCGGTCGCCTCGCGCTGATGCTGGACATCCGACCGTAGCTATTCACGCTCCAGCCGCGCGGGGTAGCCACACTCGGCGAGTGCGTCGAGCAACTCGTCCGTCGTGGCCGCAGTCGCGTCGCGGCGCACCAGTGCGCGCCGCTCGCGGAGCCGCACGTCGACCGCCACGACTCCGGGCACAGCCCGCAGCGCGCCTTCGACGTGCCGTGCGCACGATCCGCAGGTCATTCCTTCAACATCCAGTGCAGTGGTTTGCAGCGTTTTCATGGGCTTTCTCAGGTATCCGAGTGCGGCGCAATCGCCGCGGGCCAGCGCTGACGCCGCGAGTGCGAGAGGACTACAGCGCTCGAATCGCGCGTAAGCCTCGCGGCGGCGCTGCGTCGGCAGTGCGCGGGCGCCTTGCGCGCCCCCACCCCATCCATGAACCACGCCGCCACCCTCGCCGCCCCGCCCGCAAGCCCCGTCACCCAGACTGTCGAGCTCGAACTCGCCGGCATGACCTGCGCGTCGTGCGTGGCGCGGGTCCAGCGCGCGCTCGAGTCCGTTCCAGGCGTCGCAGCCGCCGACGTCAACCTGGTCACGCAACGCGCGACAGTGCGGCTCGACTCCGCAAGCGCCGACCGTTCGCAGCTCGCCGCCGCGGTGGAGCGCGCCGGATACTCAGTGCTGGATGCGCCGGCGGCGCCACTTCAGTCGACAGCAGCCGCTGCGCCGCAGCGTCCCGTTTCCGCGCGCGAAGAACTCGAGTCGCGCGAACGCGCCGAGCTGCTGCGCGCGCTCGCGCTGGCCTCCGCGCTGACCGCGCCCGTGCTCGCGCTGGCGATGTCCCACGGCGCCTGGGCCTGGGCCGAGAGCGAGGCCGGGCGCTGGGCGCAGCTCGCGTTGAGCACTCCGGTCGTGTTCGGACCGGGCGCGCGCTTCCTCAGCGCCGCCTGGCGCGCAGCGCGCCATCGCGCCGCCGACATGAACACGCTGGTCTCCGTCGGCGCGCTCGCCGCCTGGGGCTACTCGGTCGTCGCGCTCACGCTCCCTGGACTCTTCCCCCACTCCGAGCACGGCGTGCTGCCGCACCTGTACTTCGAAGCTGCGGCGACGATCGTCACGTTCGTGCTGCTCGGCAAGCTGCTCGAGGCGCGCGCGCGCAGGCAGTTGGGCGACGCCGTGCGGGGACTGCACCAGCTCACTCCGGCCGTGGCGCGCCGCCGCGTGCAGGGGCAGGACCTCGACGTGCCTGTCGGCGAGCTCGCGCCGGGCGACGAGGTGCTGGTCCGCCCGGGCGAGCGCGTGCCGAGCGACGGAGTCGTGCTCAGCGGCGCTTCCGCGGTCGACGAGTCGCTGCTGAGCGGCGAGAGCTTGCCGGTCGACAAGTCCGCGGGCGACTCGGTCACGGGCGGCACGCTCAATCAGTCGGGCGCGCTGCTCGTGCGCATCGTGCGCACGGGCGCGGACACGGCGCTGGCGCGCATCGCGGCGGCCGTCGAGGCGGCCCAAGGCTCGCGCGCGCCCATCGCGAGGCTCGCCGATCGAGTGAGCGCGATCTTCGTGCCCGTGGTGCTGGCCATCGCGGCGCTGACGACGCTGATCGGCTACGCGCTCCAGCCCGACGCCGAAGGCTTCGCCGCAGCGCTCGAGCGCGCGGTCGCTGTGCTCGTGATCGCTTGCCCGTGCGCGTTGGGACTGGCGACTCCGGCAGCCGTCGCGGTCGGCGCCGGGCGCGCCGCGCAGTTGGGCGTGCTCTTCAAGGGCGGTGCGGTGCTCGAGTCCGCTGCACACCTCGACACCGTGTTCCTCGACAAGACCGGGACCTTGACGCTCGGCAAGCCGGAGCTGGTCGACGTCATCGCGCTCGCGCCGACCGACGAGCAGCGGCTGCTGCGGCTCACGGCCGCCGTCGAGCGCTCCAGCGAACACCCGGTCGCGCGAGCGATCGTCGAGGGCGCGCTGGCCCGCGGCGTACGCACCGGAGAGGTCGAGCAGTTCGCGTCTGCGGCCGGACGCGGCGTGCAGGGCGCGAGCGAGGGCGTGCAGGTGCGAGCCGGCGCAGCAGCGTGGCTCGCAGAGGCCGGCATCGACGCTTCGCCGCTGGCGCAGCGCGCGCAGGAGCTGGCGGCGCTGGGGCGCACTCCGGTGTTCGTCGCGCTCGACGGAGTCCTCGCCGGGATGCTGACCGTGGCCGATCGCGTCGACCCGCGGGCGCAACGCGCGGTCGCCGAGCTGCGCGCAAGCGGCCTGCGCGTCGTGATGCTCACAGGCGATCGCCGCGGGACAGCGGAGTCCGTCGCCGCGAGCGTGGGCATCGACGAGCTCGAGGCCGAGCTGCTGCCCGAGGACAAGGCCCGCATCGTGGCGGCCGAGCGCGCGCGGGGACGCCGCACGGCGATGGTCGGCGACGGCGTCAACGACGCGCCGGCGCTCGCGCTGGCCGATGTCGGGATCGCGCTCGGCGACGGCGCGCACGTCGCGGCGGCAGCGGCGGATGTGACCTTGCTGCGGGGCGGGATCGACGCGCTGCCCAAGGCGCTGGGCCTGGCGCGCGCGACGCTCGCGACGATCCGTCGCAACCTGGCGTGGGCCTTCGCCTACAACGTGCTCGGCATTCCCGTCGCCGCCGGAGTCTTCAGTCACTGGACAGGCTGGAGCCTCTCGCCGATGCTCGCCAGCGCGGCGATGTCGCTGTCGAGCGTCTCGGTGCTGGCGAGCTCGCTCGCGCTGCGCCGCTTCGGCCGCCAGTCGTCGACGGGTTCCAGCGCAGCATGAGTCCGCTCCAGCCCGCGCCGCGCGAGTCCGCGCAGCGGTCCGGACGTCGACGCAACGCGTCGTCAGCGCGTTCGCTGCGCGGGCGGCCCGACGATTTCGCCACACGCTTCACGAGCAAGTCGAACTAGGAGGGTCCATGGTCCACGAACACGGCTGCGGCGGTGCGCGCGGCGAGCGCGCCGAGACGAACGTCGATGCGCCGGCCCCCAAGGTGGTCGAGGCGCTCGTCGCAAACCACCGCGAGTTCCTCGCGTTCCTCGAGCGACGCGTCGGAGACCGCGCGGTCGCCGAGGACCTGCTGCAGGAGGCCTTCGTGCGCAGCATCGACCGCCTCGGCGAGCTGCGCGAGGAGGAGTCGGCCCGCGCGTGGTTCTTCCGCACGCTGCGCAACGCCGTGGTCGACCACCACCGGCGGCGGGCGGCCGCCGATCGGCGCCTGGAGAGCTTGGCCGCGGAGCTCGACCCCGACGGAGCTGCGCCGCAGGAGCTCGAGAGCGCGGTGTGCGCATGCGTGAGCCGCATCGCGGAGACCTTGAAGCCCGAGTACGCGCAGGCGCTCCGGCGCATCGAGCTCGAGGGCCTCCCGGTGGTCGAGTTCGCGCGCGAGGTCGGCATCAGCGAGAGCAACGCCGGCGTGCGCGTCTACCGCGCGCGGGAGGCGCTGCGGCGCGAGGTGTCGCGCTCGTGCGGCACGTGCGCCGAGCACGGGTGCTTCGACTGCACTTGCGCGTAAGCCCGCGCGGCGCGTCGCGTCTGCAGGGATGAGCCAAGCTCGCCGGGCATGTCGCCCGAGTGCGCGCGCGAAGGCTCCAACCTTCAGCCGAGACACGCCATGCACCTGTTCCTCATCGCCGCCACGCTGTTCAGCACTCCGTCCACGCCCTTCGCCGCGCTCGCAGCGAACGCCGGCGTCGCCCAGGCCCAGGCCCCGGCCGCCGCACAAGCTGCGGCGGTCCGCGTGCCGGTCCACCCCAACTCCACTTGCCCGATCATGGGCAAGCCGATCTCGCTCAAGCTCTTCACCGACACCGAGCTCGGCCGCATCTGGGTGTGCTGCAAGGGTTGCATCGCCGACATCCAGGACGATGTCGAGCTCGCCTACCGCACGGCGTATCCGACCGTCCGCGAGGTCGCAGCGCAGAAGTGCCCGGTGACGGGCCGGCCGCTCCGCGCCGAGTCGCCGGTCGTCGAGCTGCAGGGCCTGCGCTTCCGCGTGTTCGACGACGCAGCGGCGCGAGTGGCGCGCGAACACTCCCAGCGCACGCTCGCGCGCGTCGTCGAGCCGAACCTGGTCGAGGTCGGCAACGCGGTCTGCCCGATCGACGGCCGGCCGGTCAGCGCCAACGCCATCGCGGTGATCGAAGGCCGCATCGTCGGCCTGAGCTCGCCCAAGCACGTCGAAGAGCTGTCCAAGGACCCCTCGGGCGCACTGAAGCGCGCGCTGGCGAGCGTCGAAGGGGCGCGCTGAGGCGAGAGCCAGCCGTGAAGACCCTGGCCCGAATCCTGGCGCTCGCGCTCGTGGCCTCGTGCACGAGCGTGGCGCGCATCACCGAGCGCGAGCGCGAGCTGGTCTCGCGCGAGCTGCGCGCGCGCGTCGAGCCGCTCTCGACGGACCTCGAACAGGCGCGGGCGCGCGAGCTGCTCGGGCAGCCGATCGGGCGCAAGGAAGCCGTGGCGATCGCGCTGGCGCTGGCCCCCGAGGCCCGCAGGGCGCTGGCCGAGCTCGACGTGGCGTCGGCGGCGCGCGCACGCGCGGAGCTGGCGCGCAATCCGCTCGCGCAGCTCGAGGTCCTGCGCCTGGGCGGCGACACCGACGTCGACTTCGACCTCACGCAGCCGCTGGCGGAGCTGATCACGCGCAGGGCGCGCCTCGAACGCGCCGACGCGGAGCTGCGGGCCGAGCGGTACCGCGCGGCGCGCGCACTGGTGCGCCTCGCGCACGACGTGCGGCGCGAATGGCTCGAAGCCGTGGGCGCAGCGCAGGCTGCGAAGTTGGCCGAGGAGCGCTTCGAAGCCGAGGCCGCGGCCACGCGACTGGCGGAGGAGCTGCACTCGGCCGGAAACCTGGTCGAGTCGGCGCTCTCGCTGAGCCGCGTCGCGCTGGCCAAGGCGCGCGAGACCGCGAGCGCCGCGCGCCTGCGCTCCGCACTTGCCCTCGCGAGCCTCGCGCGACGTCTGGGTGCGCCCGATGCGCGCATCGAGCTGGACACCGACGAGTTGCGCGAGGCGCCGGAGCTCGAGCTGGACGCGCTCGCCGAACAAGCCGAGGCGAGCAGTCTCGAGCTGCGCGAGGCCCGCTCGCGCGTCGACGCCGCCGCACACGCCGCGGGCTTCGCCGGGCGCGAGGCGTTGCTCGAGCGCAGCTCCGCAGGCCTCTCGGTGGCGCGCGACGACGGGCGCAGCGGCGCAGGGCTGACGCTCGGACTGGCGCTGCCGCTGTTCGGCGGCGCCGAGGTCGCGCGCGCTCAAGCGCGGGCGCAGCTCGAGCTCGAACTCGAGCAACTCGAGGCGCTCACGCTCGATCTGCGCGAGCGCTCGCTCTCGCTGACGCAGCGCTACGCCGCCGCTGCGGATCGACACCGCGCGGCTGCGGAGGAGCTCGAGCCCGCGGCGCGGCGCTTCGTCGACGACACGCTGCGCCAATACAACGCCATGCAGATCGGCGTGTTCGACGTACTGGCCGCGCGCCGGATCGAGCTCGACGCGCAGGAGCAGCTCCTCGCGCGCGCGCTGGAGCTGCAACGCATCGCCGCCGACGTGGACGAGCTCCGCGCCGGCAGCCTCCCCGACGAGCCCGCGCTCGTCACCGCACTGGAGTGATCCCCATGAGCCTTTCGCGACGCAACTTCCTCACGAAGACCACCAGCGCGGCCTTGGCTGGAGCCGCCCTCGCCCGCTCCGTCGCCGCGCGCGGGGCCTCCACGCTCACCGTCGCCGAACTCGCGAGCGCGCTCCCGCCGGGCGTTCCGAACGTCGACTACAAGCCGGTCGTCACTCCGGACGGAGCAACCCTGCCGTTCCGCGTCGTCGACGGCGTGAAGGTGTTCCACCTGATCGCCGAGGAGGTCGAGCACGAGTTCGCGCCCGGACTCGCGGTGCGCGCCTGGGGCTACAACGGCCGCGTGCACGGACCGACGCTCGAGGCGCTCGAGGGCGACCGCGTGCGCATCTACGTGACCAACCGACTCGACGCGCCCACGACCGTGCACTGGCACGGGATCCTGCTCCCCAGCGGCATGGACGGGATCGGCGGGCTGACGCAGCGGCCGATCCTGCCCGGCGAGACGTTCCGCTACGAGTTCACGCTGCGGCAGCACGGCACGTTCATGTACCACTCGCACCACGACGAGATGACCCAGATGGCGCTGGGCATGATGGGCCTGTTCGTGATCCATCCGCGGCGCCCGAGCGAGCCCGCGCCCGACCGCGACTACGCCTACCTGTTGAGCGAATGGCGCGTCGATCCCGGCGCGCGCCGTCCCGATCCCAACGAGATGAGCGACTTCAACGTGCTCACGCTCAACGCGAAGATCGCGCCGGCGACCTCGCCGATCGTCGCCCGCACCGGCGAGCGCGTGCGCCTGCGCGTCGGGAACCTCAGCGCGATGGACCACCATCCGATCCACATCCACGGACACGCGTTCACCGTGGTCGAGACCGATGGCGGCGTGATCCCGCCCGCCGGCCGCTGGCCCGAGGTCAGCGTGCTCGTCCCGACGGGCAGCACGCGCACGATGGAGTTCGTGGCCGACAACCCAGGCGACTGGGCGCTGCACTGCCACATGACGCACCACGTCATGACGCAGATGAGCCACGGCATCCCCAACCTCATCGGCGTGGACGCGAGCCGCTTCGACGAGGAGCTCGAGCGCATCGTCCCGCGCTACGCGGACATGGGCGAGAGCGCGCACAGCCACGGCGGCGGCGCCATCCCGCCCAACAGCCTGCCGATGGTCGGCACGCGCGGGCCCTTCGGCTACGTGACGATGAGCGGCATGTTCACGCTGCTCAAGGTGCGCGACGAGCTGCGCGAGGGCGTGGACCCGGGCTGGTACGAGCACCCGGCCGGAACGGTCGCCAGCCCGGCCGCGGCGACGGAGTTGGCCCGCGACGGCGTCGTAACCTGACCCCGGGGCCCCAGCCCCATTGCTCGGAACGACGCGGCGCGCGGGACTCAGGTCCGGGGAGCTTGCGGCCGATCCCCATCGAATCGGGCCCGCAGATGCTGGCCCATTCGAGGCGCGCTCCATGGGTCTGATCGCTTGGGTCAAGAAGGTCCTGTTTCCGGCACCGACGCCTGCGGCGCACGCTTCGGAGCCGCGTCGGGAGCGCGTTCGCGAAGAGCGCAGCGCTACCGCCGCCGCCGCGGACGCGCCGCTTCCCAAGCAGAACAGCGCCAAGGCCGCGACGGGCGCGATGCTGCGCCCGCGGGTCGGTCCGCTGGACAGCGATGAAGTGGTCACGGTGGTGCTGGAGAGCCCGGAGGAGGACCTCCTCTGGCGGCTGAGCCAGCGCATCGACAGCGGTCGACTCGACATCCCGGTGCTGCCGCCGACGAGCGTGGCCGCGCTGGCGATGGTCAATCGGCCTTCGGTCGAGGTGCGCCAGCTCGTCGAGGCCATCGAGCGCGATCCGCTGATCGCCAGCGAGCTCCTGCGCATGGCCAACTCGGCGCTGTACGCCACCGCTGCCGAAGCTGCCTCCGTCCAACAGGCCGTGATGCGCGTGGGGCTCAAATCGGTGCGCAACGTGATCTTCGGCGCGGCCATGAAGAGCTCGCTGGGCAACGCCAGGCGCCTCAACGAGTACGCCGAGGAGGTCTGGCGCCAAGCGCAGGCCGTGGCGCTCGTCGCGCGCACGCTGAGCAGCTCGGCCGGCATCGATCGAGAGCAGGGCTACCTGGTCGGACTGCTGCACGACCTGGGGAAGATCGCGCTGCTCGGCATGTTGCAGACTGAGATGAAGGACATGGGCCGGCTGACGCCGGCGCTGGTCGGGCGCGTGTTCCGCACCTTCCACGAGCGCGCCGGCCGCGCCATGGCGCTCGAGTGGAAGCTGCCGGCCGAGATCGTGTCGGTGGCCGGCTGCCACCACGATTTCGCTGCGAACAGCGACCACCCGCGCGAAGCGGCCCTGGCCAAGCTCGCGCACGAGGTCGACCTGCGCCTGTCGCTGCGCGATGAGAGCGGGCTGCGCGCGCTGGTGGACTCACCCGCGCTGGCCGCGCTGGGGATCGCCGACGAGAGCGCCCGCTGGCGGACGGTCGAGGCCGCGCGGACGAGCTGGGAAGCCCACGAGAGCGGCGCGGGCAGCTGACGGGCGCCGCGCTTTCACAAGATTTCGCGACACGGGAATGTTCCCTGCCCCGATGTCGTCTGTAGGCGCGCGCCTCGCAACAGGCGCAGAACTCGCGCCGGAAACGGACACTCCCATGGACCCCCGATGGATCATCAGCCTGCACGGCGTCGCGCTGTACTGGATCCTCGTGCTGGGCGGCCTGCTTTAGGGCGGCTGGCTCTGGCGCGGCTGGCTCTGGCCGCGCTTCGAGCGGCCGGCGGACCCCAGGGGCACTGACCTGGAACTCAGGGCTCTGATTCAGCCGCCTGAGCGTCCGGACGCGCCGCCAGAGGCTCCACCCGAGGATCCGCCCGAGGATCCTCCACCCGCGCCGCCGCCGGCGCCACCAGCCTCACCGCCGCCCTCGCCGCCGCCTTGGCGTCGCCCGCGCCGGTTGCCGCCCTGGCCGCCGCCTTCGCCCTCGCCGGCCGCCGCCTCATCGCCCCAGTAGCGCGCCCACTGGCGCTCCATCACCGGATCGAGCTTCTGCGGCGCCACCGGCACCTCGAAGCCCTTCTTGTTGTCCTGCCACCAGGCCAGCCACTGGGTCGACACGGCGCCGAGATCGCGGCCGGTCAGGCGCGCGAGCGCAAGGCGCATGTCCTGGCGCAGCCCGTCCATGCGGTGGACGCCGACCTTCTTGGACATGTCGATCAAGGCGTCGATCGACTTGGTGCTGCGGATGTTGCCCAGCGCCATGATGCGCGCCTGCGCGGTCGCGTACGCGCGCTGGTCGAAGGCCGCGTCGGCGAGCAACGGGAGCGAGCTCTCGTCGCCGTGCCGGCCGATCTCTTTCAGTACCAGCGGGTAGAGCAGGTCGTTTTCCTCGAGCTTCTTGCGCTCGCGCTTGAGGAACGCGTGCAGCGCCTCGAGCGCGTGCTTGTGCTTCATGCGCCCCAGCGCCGTGACCGCCGCCTCGAGCACGCGCGCGTCCTTGTCGTCGAGTCCCTTGCGCACCAGCGCGATCACCTCCGGATCGACGACCTCCTGCGCGCGCCCGATGGCCGCCGCCCGCGCCTCGGGTCCCCCGTCCTTGTCGAAGGCGCGCGTCAGCTCGCTGACCGCGGTCTGCTTCTTGGCCGGGTCGACGGGCTTGGGCCCCTCTTCTTGCGCTAGAACGGGCAGGGCGAGGAACAAAACTGCGATGAGCTTGAGCATGAACGGGCTCGTGGCGGTGGGCCGGAATCGGGGACGTCCGAATATCGGTGAACCCCGCGCGACGAGCCAAGTTCCACGCTTCGAGCTCCTAAAGCAATGAGTCGCGGATGCGCGGGCGTGACGGCGCTGCCCAAGCGGATGACAGCGCGTCCGGGGCGCCGCGAGGCGTTTCGTCAGGGGCCCTTACGGGCAAACGACGAAGCTCAGCGCGTCCGAGAGGCTCGTGGACTTGGAGCTGGGCGGGTCGCGGAACCAGGCCTGGGCGTAGATCTGCTCGCCGCCCTGGAAGGGTCCGCCGAGCGCGGCGGGGTTCGCGGCCATGAAGCTGTTGAAGTCGGCGCTCAACTCACCGTCGCAGGCGCCGGCAGTTCCGCCGCTCGAGCCAATGGGCAGGCGTTGGGTGGGCGGCTTGACGCACAGGAAGCTCGAACTGAACCCCCAGGGCAGCGGCGAGAAGCTGCTGTTGTCGACGCCGTAGAAGATCAGCCCCTGGCGTTGGCCGTCGAGGTTGCTCGCGCGGATCACGAAGCCCGAGCCCGCGCTCGCGTCCGGCGCGCCCGTCGCGCTCATGGCGCCGACACAGCCGAGCGCAGTCGTGCCCGGCGTGCAGTAGCTCACCACGTTTCCGCAAGAACTCGCGACCACGATCAGACGTGAATTCCCAGCGTCGAGGATGTTGGGGAAATTGGGCTCGCTGGTGCAATCGACTTTGAGGCCGACGAAGCTCGCACCGCTGGAGAGCAGCGTCGAAAGTGCGCTGGTCACGTCGAACGAATAATTGAAACTCGACTGCGAGGGCGGCGCGTATTGACCCGTCCCGACGGCGACCGCGCTGATCTGGAAATCGGAGAGTTCCGCCACGCCGTTGCCGGCGTAGAGCGAGAACGCGAACGTGCGCTGCCCGTTGTCGAAGGCGTTGTTGACCGCCACCTGACCCGAGAGCGTCGCGCTCTGGATCGTGGCGCCGGCCAGCGAGCTCAGGTTGAACTCTTGGATCGCGCGATCCTCGGTGCTCGCGGTCTGGCGCAGCAGTCCCTCGAAGGGCGCGGCGTTGAAAGCGTCGCCCAGGCCGTCGCGCGGCGAATCCTTGATCGAGGCGCGCACCGCAGGGGCGAAAGTCTGCGCGAGGGCGGTGGTCGGGAGAGCGGCGCAGAGCGCAGCCAAGGTGAGGGCTCGAAGGTGCATGGTGGTCTCAGTCGAAGGGACGATCCCAAGGCTAGCGAGCTTCACCCTGGCGCCTAGTCTGCGCGCGTCGCTACAACGCAGCCATGATCTCGACTCTCGGCAAGGCCTTGGCGGCGGCGACGCTGGCTGCTTGTTCGGTTCAAGCACAGGAACGCGTGCACCTGGGCGTCGATGTGCTGCTCGAGAAGGACAGCCGCTTCATCGAGTGGGTCGCGGGCCAGCGCGTCGGGCTCATCACGAATCCCTCCGGCGTCGACGGCGCGCTGATTCCGACGGCCGATCGCCTGGCCCACGACAGCCGCGTGAAGCTGGTGCAGCTCTACGGGCCCGAACACGGCATCCGCGGCGACGTGGCGGCCGGCGATCTGATCGGCGACGAGCGCGATGCAGCCACGGGAGTCGCCGTGCAGAGCCTCTACGGCAAGAGCAAGCGTCCCTCGCCGGAGTCGCTCGCGGCGCTCGATGTGGTGCTGTTCGACATCCAGGACGTCGGCTCGCGCACCTACACGTACATCTCGACGCTCGGCGAGGCGCTCAAGGCCTGCGCCGAAGCGAACAAGCCGCTGGTCGTGCTCGACCGGCCCAACCCGCTGGGCGGAACGCGCTTCGAAGGTCCGATGATCGAGGAGCAGTGGCGCAGCTTCATCGGCTGGGGACCGATGCCGGTGACGCACGGAATGACCGTGGGCGAGGTCGCGCGCTACTTCAACGAGGTGCTGGCCATCGGGTGTGAACTCAAGGTCGTTCCGATGCGCGGCTGGAAGCGCACGATGAGCTGGGACGACACGGGCCTGGCGTGGACCCAGACCTCGCCGCACGTGCCCAACGCGACGCAGGCCTACCTGTACGTGACGACCGGCATGATCGCTTCGTCGACGCTGAACTTGAGCGACGGCGTCGGCTCGACCATGCCGTTCGAGCTGGTGGGCGCCGAACACATCGACGCCATCGAGCTCGAGATCGAGCTGAACGCGGCCAAGCTGCCGGGCGTGCGCTTCCAGGCGCTCGCCTACAAGCCGTTCTACGGCAAGTTCAAGGACAAGCCGCTGCGGGGCGTGCGGCTGCGTTTGACCGATCCGCGCGCCTATCGCCCGCTGCACACGGCGCTGGTGATCCTGACCACGCTGCGGCGCATGTACCCCGAGCAGTTCCAGCTCGCCGCCGACGACGCGCTCGGCAAGCACTGGGGCCATCTCGAGCTGCGCGATCAGCTCCAATCCGGGGCCAGCGTCGAGGCCATCGAGCGCTCGTGGGCCCCGGCGCGCGCGGAATTCGAACGCGCCCGCGCCAAGGCCCTCATGTACTAAGCGCCTCGCAGCGCGCTGCATCACAATGCTCCTCCGCGGTGTTCCCCCACCGCGATGAGCACGCCCATGCAGCCCCTCGAACCCGCGCTCCTGCTCGAACACGCGCAGTTCGTCCGCGCGCTGGCCCGCAGCCTGGTGCGCGACCCCGGCACGGCCGACGACATCGAGCAGGACACCTGGCTGCGGGCGCTCGAACGCGCGCCCAGCGGGCACGCCGACCTGCGAGCCTGGCTGGCGACCGTGATGAAGAATCTGCTGCGCAACAAGGCGCGCGAGCAGAACCGGCGCGCGCAACGCGAGGAGCGCGCAGCCCAGAGCGAGCGCGTCCCGTCGAGCACGCTCGCCGTCGAACGCTCGGACACGCTGCGGCGTTTGGTCGGCGCCGTGGTCGAGCTCGACGAGCCGTACCGCTCGACGCTGCTGTGCCTGTACTTCGAGGGCCTCAGCGCCAATCAGCTCGCCGAGCGCGACGGCGTGCCGCCGGCGACTGTGCGCAGCCGCCACCAGCGCGCGCTCGCGCAACTGCGCGAACGACTCGATCGCTCCCACGGCTCGCGCGAGGCGTGGTCAGCGGCCCTGGCGCAGTTGGCCGGGCTCGAGAGCGCGGGCAGCGGCCTGTCCGCGGCGGGAATAGCGACCGCAGCCGTGCTCGTGGTGGCCTTGGTCGGCGGCGGAGCGTGGTGGCTCCGCTCGCGCCCGAGCGGCGTCGAGCCAGCGACCGCAACCAAACTCGCAGCCGCGACTCCGACTCCGCCGTCGACTGCGTCGAACAGCGCGCCGCAAGTCAGCGTGGTCGAGGGCCAGCGCAGCGAGCTCGACGCCGGCCAGATCGCGCTCCTCGGCGCCGTCGCGGACTTCGACCCCAACGCGCCGGCGAGCGGAGCGCAGCCCGCGCGCGAAGCGAAGCTGCAAGTGCGGCTGCTGAACGACGAGCGTGAGGCGCTGGCCACGGCCGAGCTGACCACGGACGATGCGGGCCTGTTCGAGTGGCGCGTCGCCGACCCGGGCGTGCGGCCGCTGCGCTTCGAGGTCGAGTCGGGCGCGGCCGGCCTGTTCCAAACTGCGAGCACTCGTGCGCGCCTCGCGACGGACGACGAACGCTCGGCGCGCGTGTGTTTGCGGCGCAAGGCGCTCGCCGACATCGCCCTGCGCGTCGAGCGCGCGGACGGCTCTCCACTCGCGCAGATGCGCGTCGGCCTGCTCAAGCTCGACAACGCGACGCGCCTGGAGAGCGTCAGCGACGCCGACGGCCTCGCGCGCTTCGAGCGCGCCAGCGACTTGGGGCGCTTCGAGTTGCTCGCACCCGGCTGGGCGCCGATCGGCTTTCGCGCGCCGAGCGAGCAGCCCGACGGAACGTGGGCGCCGGGCGCGCTCGTGGTTGCGGCGAGCGGATCCTTGAGCGTGCGCGTCGTCGACGAACTCGGCGCGCCGCTGGACGGAGTTCAGGTGCTCGTGTCGCGCCAGAACTGGGAGCGCGACCTCGAAGCCGATGGGCAGTGGGGCGCGCCCCAGGCGCTCGGCGATCAGAGCGTGAGCGTCGATGCAGGCGGCGTCGCGAAGTTCGAGACGGTCGTCGCCGACACCGACTTGCGCATCCGCGTCGTGCGCGACCGCGAGACGCTCGTGGCCAGCGAGCGCTCGGCGCAGGGCGAGTTGTTGGAGCTGGGAAGCGACGGCTTCGCCATCCGCGTCGCGCCCGGCGGCTCGGAGCAGCTCGTCGCGCGTTGGGGCGAGCGCATCGATCTCGCACTCGAACTCGCCCGCCGCGACGGCGCGCCGCTCCAACGCGTCGAGCTCACCGTGCTCGACGCCGGCCGCGCGAACCCGAGTGAGCGGGTCGTGCACCAAAGCAACGCTTCGCGTCCCACGGAGCCCGTGCGCATGCAGTTGCGAGCGCCGCGCTTCGTCGGCCCGCTGGTCGTGTTTGCGCGCGAGCAGCGCGAAGGCGATGAGCAGGCCGCGCTCTCGAGCCTGAACTCCGCCGGCCGTGCCGAGAGCAAATCACGCGCGTTGTCGGTCGCCTGGCGCACCCTGCTCGCTCGGAGCAGCGCGCGACCCGAGACGCCGGCGAGCGTGTCGCTGTCGCTGCTGCTCGAGCCGGCCGGCTCGATCCGCGGGACCCTGATCGGCCGCGACGGCGAGCCCGCGCAACACCGCCGCGGCGCCATGGGCGGCATCCGCGTGCACGTCGTGCCCAGCGGCGTCTCGCGCGTCGTCGCCCAGACGCTGCTGCACCCGCAGACGCGCGTCGAGTACATCGGCCTCTCGGAGTTCGCCGCGCACGATTTGCCGCCGGGCCGCTACGACGTGCTCGTCGCCGAGCAGATCCAGAACTTCTACACCTTCGGCGTAGGCGAGCAGCGCTTCGGGCCGTTCGAGCCCGACGGCAGTGAACTGAGCGTGCGCCTGGGCGACGCGGGCGCCGTGCGAGTGAAACTGGCCGTCGAACTCGACGCTCCGCCCGCCGACGTGCGCGCGATCACGTTGATGGCATCGTTGCGACCGCGCGAGCCCGCAGCGCTCGAAGTGCCGAGCGCACTGCCGCGCCAGCGCGTCGACGGACTCGCTCCGTGGCCTGCGGGCGCGCCGCGCAACTTCACCGGCATCGGCGGCGAGCAGGACGAGCTGGGGCAGTGGTCGTTCGGCCTGGATGGTCGGCGCGGAGCAGGCCCCTTCGAGCTACCGCCGCTCGGACCGGGCTGGTACTGCTTCGGGGTCGACGTGACCAGCGCCGGCGGCGCGCGCTACGCACCGTCGGCGAGCGCGCTGGCCTACTTCGCGCCGGGCGAGTACGAGCTCACGCTGCGTCCGCTGCGCGTCAGCGACTTGCGCGGGCGCGTGCGACGCGATCCGACGCGCCTTGCCGCGCTCGAACTCGTCGCGAGCGACGGCCGGCGCGTGCAGTTCCGCGGTGAGCCGGGCAGCAACGAATCCACGCAGCGCGCGTTCGCACCGTCCGCAGGCGAAGTCGTGCTGCGCGACGTGCCGCACGGCCGCTACGAGCTGCGCGCGGGAACGCCGGCCCAGCTCGCGCGCGGCGAGTTCACGGCGCGGGTCGACGTCGAGGTCAGCGACGCGAGTGGACCCTTCGAACTCGAGCTGCCCTGACCCACCGCGGTTTGGTTGTACGGTGCCAGAGCAATCTGTCCCACGCCGCGCAACGCAACGGGCAACCGGAACGCAACGGCGGCGTGGGACAGATTGCTCTGGCACCGTACAACTCACCGCGGTAACGACAGCGGAGAACGCGCTCAGACCATCTGCGCCAGCTCACGCTCGCAGCGCAGCAGCGTGCGCCCGGCGGCGAAGCAGCCCTTGCGCGGGCCCGACTTGAAGCGCTGGATCACGCGGTTGTGGCGGTCGAGGCAGGCGAACCACTCGCCGTGCTCGGCGTCGGGGAAGTGGCCCAGCGTGAAGTCGGCCACGCGCTCGAAGCGCTCGAGCCAGCGCGGCGCGAAGGTCGCCGAGTAGGCGACCAAGGTGGCCTTGAGCGCCTCCCCGTGCACCCACGCAACCTTGCGGCTCCACTCGATCTGCACGGGCGAGTAGCCGTCGCGATCGAGGTACAGGTACAGCCCGCCGTCGTCGCTGTCCCAGCCGAAATCGATCGCGTTCTCCAGCGCGAGCAGCGCCTGCGCCGCGACCTGCTCATCGCCGTTGCGTCGCGCGCGCTCGAACAACAGCCGCGCAGCCGTGATCGCGCGACCGGCGCACACCACGCGGCCCTCGGGCCCCTCGAGCAAGCGGCCGTCGAGTCCGACGTGCTCGAGCACCAAATCGAGTTCCGGCCGCAGGTGCAGCGAGAGGCGCGCGAACCAGGGCTCTGCGCGGGCGTCGACGCCGCTCAGGCCGAGCGCGCGCGCCGACTCGAGCATGTCGACGGCCAACACCACGGTCTGCAGGTCGCTCGAGGGCGTCGCGCCGCCGAACACGACGCTCTGCACGCGCTCGGGCTCGGCCGCGAGCGTGAGCGCCGCCTCCACGGCCTTGCGGGCGCGCTCGAGGTCCGCACGATCGCCGGTGGCGCGCGCGAACTCGCACAGCCCGCGCGCCAGGGTCAGCTCGCTGAGCGCGTTGTTGTCGATCGCCACCGCGCGTCCGTCGCGCGTCACGACCGAGAACACGCGCGCCTCGTGCTTGGCCACGAAATGCTCGAGGAATTGCGCGCCGTGCCGCGCCGCCGCGAGCCACTGCGGCCGGCGCTCGCACTCGCTGTACAAGCGCGACCACAGCCACAGCTCCTGCCCGTGCAGCCAGGCGTGCTTCTTGGTGTCGAAGGGCGCGCCGTCGCGGTCGAGGTAGTCGAGATAGCCGCCGTGCTGGCGGTCGAACGAGTAGCGCTCCCAGAACGGGAGGACGTTGTCGAACAGCTCGGCGCGCACGCGGTCGCGCCAACCTTGGAGCGTGACGCGCAGCGCGGCGTCGCTGGTCTTGGGGCCCGTGGTGGTGCTGGACGCGTCCATGGATCTCACCGTCGCGCGCTCCTCGCGAACCGCACGCGCGCTCCAAGGATAGCAGCGCTCGCGAAGTGACTCCATTGGCGAATCGCGCCGGCGCGCGGGGCGGTTTTGGATTGAGGGCGGCAGGGCGCAGGTCTAGCCAGAGCGCGCTTCAAATCCCGCGCTACCCAGCGCCTCGAAGTTCGACGAGGACCCACTATGACCCATCGACTCCACAACCCTGTGTGCAGCCTGCGCAGCGCCGGCCTGGCGCTCGTGTTGCTCGCGAGCGCGCCGGCCCTCGCCCAGACCACCGCGAGCGACGCGGGTTCCGATGCTTCGACCCGCAAACAACTGCTCGCGACCAAGCCGGCCGCCGACAAGGTCATCGCCGTGCGCTACGAGGACGGTCACGCCGCGCGCGTGCGCGTGCTGTCGGTCGAGGGCGAGCGCGTGCGCTTCGAGTCGCTGATCCTCGGCGGCTCGATCACCGTCACCAAGGACCTGTCCGAATTCGCGCCCGGCTCGCGCCTGCGGATGATCGAGGCCGTCTCGCCCACGGGCACGTTCGAAGGCCACTTCTCGCTGGCGCAGCGCGCCGCGGGCTGGCGCTTGCTCGAACTCGCCGGGCGCCACGCGCAACTCGCGCTCGAATCGCTCTCGGGGCGCGAGGACGCCGCCGAGCGCGAAGCGCAGTTGCGCGCCTGGGCCGCGGGCGCGCTCGAAGCCGCCGTGCGGCGCTCCGTCGACAGCG
The DNA here is from genome assembly GCA_011525785.1 of Planctomycetaceae bacterium. Taxonomy (GTDB): domain Bacteria; phylum Planctomycetota; class UBA1135; order UBA1135; genus WYBT01. Next base: position 158,778 of record WYBT01000019.1, on the reverse strand, counting down.
GCGACCTCTCCTACGCGCAGCACTGCCTCAAGCTGCTCACGACGCGCGTGCCCGAGCAGCGCAGCGAAGCGGCCTTGAGCGAGCTCACCGAGCTGGTGAACGCGCTCGATCGCCAGCTGCGCGAGATTCGCAACGCCCCGAGGCAGGCACGCGTCGAGTCGGCTCGCGCACGGGAGCTCGACAAGCAGCTCGCGCCGCTGCGCGAACGCGTCGCGCTGGGCGAGCGGCGCCTGAGCGAAGCCATCGCGAGTTCGGCGCAGACCGTGAAGTCGGCGCGCCTGGCGCAGTCGGCGATCGAGGCCTACCGCGCCGCGTGGAGTAGCGCGCAAGAGCTGGCCACGCGCGCGGGCGAGGACCCGCTGCTCGCCGAAGAGCTGGTCGACCTGGGCGAGCGCGCCCAGGAGCAGATCGTCCGCGCCGCGCTGCACGCCGCGCACGTGCTGACCGTGCAGAGCGACTTCAAGGCCGCCCTGCGCTGGACCGACGAGGTGCTCGCGATCGAGCCCGATCAGCGTGAGGCCCTCGAGCTGCGCCGCACGATCCAGATCGCGGCCGCGGCCGCCGGCAACATCTGGAGTTGGGGCTGGGCCCTGCCGCCCAGCGTGATGCCGCCGGCTCCGGGGCCGCAGAGCCCTCCCGCGGGCGGCTGAGCAACTACCGTTCGGCCCCTTCGCGCTGTGCGAAGGAGTCCGGACGTCCCAGCGGCTCAGCGGACAGCTCAGCGACCGAGCGCGGCCTCGTCGGCGAACAAGCGAACGTCGGCGTGGCCGCGCAAGTACGTCGAGGGCGCTTGCGGTCCGACCGGCGCCTCGAGCGTGCGGCGCACGATCTCGCGCTTGTCCGCGCCGAAGGCCAGCACTCGAATCCGTCGGGCCTCGAGGATCGTGGCGACCCCCATGGTGATCGCGCGTTCGGGCACGAACTCGAGTCCCCCGAAGGCCTTGGCGGCGTCAGCGCGCGTCACCTCGTGCAGCCGCACTTCGCGCGTCCGCGACTCGCGCGTCGCGCCCGGCTCGTTGAAGCCGATGTGTCCGTTGCGGCCGATGCCCAGCAGCGCGTAGTCGAGTCCGCCCGCGTCGGCGATCTCGCGCTCGTACTCGCGGCAGTGCGCCTCGATCTGCGCGGGCGCGACATCGCCGAACGGGATCCAGGTCTGCGCGGGCGTGAGGCCGACGTGCGCGAAGAAGCGCTCGCGCATGTAGCGCCGGAACGACTGCGGGTGCTCCGGAGCGAGCCCGAGGAACTCGTCGAGGTTGAAGGTCGTGACGTTGGCGAAGTCCAGGCCCTCGTCGCGGTGCATACGCACCAGCTCTTCGTACACGCCCAGCGGCGTGCGGCCGGTCGGCAGGCACAGCACCGCCATGCGGCCGCCCGCGCGTCGCTCGCGGATCAGGTCGGCGATCTCCTGCGCTACTTCGCGTGCGGCCTGGAGCGGTGAGCAAAGGGTGAGCGGGAGCGACAGCACGGCGTTCGACATCGAGATTCGGAGGGGGCGCAGAGCGTAGCGGGCCCTTCGGCCCAGTTCATCGCCAGCGCTGCGCCTCTAGGCTCGCACCCACGGTCATGAACGACGACTTCGACGATCCGCGCAGGGCGAGCGCGCGACTTGCGCAGCGCCGCGATGTGACCGGCGACCTCGCGCTGTTCGACTTCGAGCCCGAACGTCCGCTCGCGTTCGAGCCCGGCCAGTGGACGCAACTCACGCTGCGCGATCCGGCCGCCGCCGACGAGCCCGTCACGCGCCCGTACACCATCGCCTCGGCGCCACACGAGCCGCGGATCACGCTCTACGTGCGTCGGGTCCACAAGCCGCGGCCCGGAAGACTCACCAGCCTGCTGTGGCAGCTCGCGCCGGGCGCCGAGGTGCGACTGAGCGCGCCGCGCGGCCGCTTCACGCTCGAAGCGTGGCGCAGCGAGCCGGCGCCGCGCACGTTGTTGATGCTGGCCGGCGGAACCGGGCTCGCGCCTTTCGCCGCGCAGCTCGAAGCACTGTGGCGCGAGGGTGCGCCGGCGCCGATCGTCCTGTGCCACGGCGTGAGCTACGCAGCGGAACTGGGCCTGCGCGAGCGCTTCGAAGAGCTCGCGCGAGCCCAGGTCGACGCCGTGGGCCGACGCTGGCGGCTGCGCTACCTGCCGACGGTCAGCCGACCGACCCACGAACGCAACGCGGGCTGGCGCGGCGCGTGCGGGCGCGTCGAGGCCCTGCTCGCCGGCTGCGGCCACCGGGACTCGCCGCTCGAGCTCGCGCTGGGCCACGCGCTCGATCCCGAGCACGTGTTCGCGATGGCCTGCGGCTACGCGCGCACGCTCGAGAACGTGCAGGGCGAGTTGCGCGCGCGCGGGTTCGTCGGGCCTCGACGCGCCGCCGACGGAGCGCTCGATCTGCTGCTCGACTCGTTCGGCGAGGACGGCGGGAACTGAACTCGGCCTGTCGCGTCGCCGGGCGCGCGCTTATCCTGCGGCGATGGGACGACAGTGGCTGCAGAAGAAGCGTGAGATCAACGCCAACAAGCGCGCCAAGATCACCACCAAGCTGGTGCGCGAAATCACGGTCGCAGCGAAGATGGGCGCGCCCGACCCGGCGCTGAACGCGCGCCTGGAAGTCGCGATCGAGGCCGCGCGCAAGCAGTCGGTCTCCAACGACGTGATCACGCGCGCGATCAAGAAGGGCAGCGGGGCCGGCGGCGACGCAGCGGTGATCGAGCTGGTGACCTTCGAGGCCATGTCGCCGCAGAAGGTGCCGGTGATCGTCGAGTGCCTCACGGACAATCGCAACCGCACCGCGCCCGACATGCGCTCCCTGTTCCGCGACGGGCAGTTCGGCGCGAAGGTGATGTTCTTCTTCGACCACCTGGGGATCATCGAGGCCACGCACGAAGGCGCAGGGCTCGACCTCGAGACCGCCGCGATCGAAGCGGGCGCGCAAGATGTCGAGCCGCTGCTCGACGTCGGCGAAGACTCCAGCGGCGGCCGCTTCTACACCGAGCCGGCGGACCTGGTCGCGGTGACCAAGGCCCTGCAGGCGAGCGGCTGGTCGGTGACGCAGTCGGAGATGGGCTATCGGCCCAAGGAGAAGATGACGCTCTCCGCCGAGGACCAGGCGGCGCTCGAGGAGTTCCTCGAGACCGTCGACGACCACGACGACTGCCACCGCATCTACACGGCGATCGGCTGAGCGACGGATGGCGCTCGCCGGCACCGTTCACCGCTTCCAGCTCGAGCTGGCCGACGGCGATCGCGGCGTGTACGAGTCGCTCGAGCTGCGCGTAGCACGCCATCCGTCCGAGAGCGCTGCATTCCTGATCGTGCGCGTGCTGGCGTACTGCCTGGAGTACGCGCCCGGCATCGCCTTCTCCAAGGGCGGCATCAGCGCCGTCGACGAGCCGGCGATCTCGATCCACGACCTGACGGGCCAGCGCACGGCCTGGATCGAAGTCGGCGCACCCTCCGCGGAGCGCCTGCACCGCGCCTCGAAGTCGACGCCGCGCGTGGCGCTGTACACCGATCGACGGCTCGAGCTCCTGCGGACGTCGCTCGAAGGCGAGCGCATCCACCGCGCCGAGCGCATCCTCGTGACGTGCTTTCCCGCGCCGTTCCTGCGCGCGCTCGAGCCGCACGTCGAGCGCACTTCGAGTTGGCACGTCGCGCGCAACGACGATCACCTCTACGTCACCGTCGGCGGCGCGAGCATCGACACGCCGCTCGATCCGCTGCCGCTGTTCGAGGGCCCCGCGTGAAGGTCTTCGTGTCGTACCAGCGCGCAGACACGTTGGTGCTCGCCCACGCGCTGCACTACGCGCTGCGGCTGGGCGGGCACGAGCCGTTCATCGACACGGGCTCGATCGGCTCGGGCGAGGCCTATCGGGAGCGCATCGCGTCCGAAATCGAGGGCTCGGAGCTGCTGCTCGCGCTGGTCGGCCCCAAGTTCGATTTCGCGCGCCTCGCCGAGCCCGGCAACGTGATCGCTTTCGAGTGGCGCCGCGCCAACTTCCATCGGGTCCCCGTTGCGCCAGTGCTGTTCGACGGCGGTCGAGTTCCGTCCGACAGCGAGCTGCCCGCGGAGCTGCGCTGGTTCACCGCGCGAAACGCGCTGCGCTTGAGCTCGAGCTCGCTCGCCGGAGACCTCGACGCGTGCGTCGCGCGCGTTCCCGAGCTGGGCAGCCTGCCGCGTCGCGCCGCGCGTGCGCTGTGGGTCGACGACAAGCCCGCGAACAACGAACGCGAGCGTCGCATGCTGCGCGAGCACGGCGTCGTGTTCGACAACGTCGTCTCGTCCGAAGAGGCGCTCGAGCAGATCGAGCTCGAGCGCTACGAGCTGATCCTCACGGACCTGGGCCGGCTGGGCTCGTCCGACGTCTCCGAGTCGGCGGGCGTCGACCTGCTGCAAGAGCTGCACGCGCGCAAGGACTGCCCGCCCGTCATCGTCTACACGAGCATCGGCGCGGCCCGCGCCTTCCGCGACGGTCTGCTCGAGCGCGGCGCGAGCGACGTGCTCGCCACGCCTTCGCAACTGCTCGCACGCGTGCTCGAACTGCTCGGGCGCAGCGCCAGCGACGAACCGATCTCGACGCGCTGAGCGCGCGGCGTCAGGCCAGAATTTCGCGCACCACGCGGCCCGCGACGTCGGTCAGGCGGAAGTGGCGGCCTTGGTAGAACCAGGTCAGCCGCTCGTGGTCGAGGCCGAGCAGGTGCAGGAGCGTCGCATGCAGGTCGTGCACGTGCACGCCGCCGCTGACGACGTTGTAGCCGAACTCGTCGGTGACGCCGTGCACGTGTCCGGCGCGCACGCCGCCGCCCGCGAGCCACAGGCTGAAACAGCGCGGGTGGTGGTCGCGGCCGTAGTCGTTCGCGCCCATCGCGCCCTGGCAGTACGCGGTGCGCCCGAACTCGCCGCCCCACACGACGAGCGTGTCCTCGAGCAAGCCGCGCTCGGCGAGATCGGTGACGAGCGCCGCTGACGCCTGATCGGTCTGCCGGCACTGCTGCGTGATGCCCGCGGGCAAGTTGCCGTGCTGGTCCCAGCCCTGGTGGAAGAGCTGCACGAAGCGCACGCCGCGCTCGACCAGCCGCCGTGCGAGCAAGCAGTTCGCCGCGAAGGCGCCGGGGTCGCGCGAGCCGGGGCCATAGCGCTCGAACGTCGCGTCGCTCTCGCCCGCAACGCTGGTCGCTTCGGGCACGCTGGTCTGCATGCGGAAGGCGAGTTCGGCCTGCGCGAGGCGTGCGTCGATCTGCGGATCGCCTTCGCGGTCGCGCGCTTCGCTCGACATGCGCGCCAGAGCGCTGAGCATCGAGCGGCGATCGCGCGCGCTCACGCCGGGTGGATTCGAAAGGAACAGCACGGGCTCCGCGCCGGCGCGCAGCTGCACGCCCTGGTGCTCGCTCGGCAGGAAGCCCGAGCCCCACAGGCGCGAGTAGAGCGGTTGATCGCGCGAGGCGTCCTTCGACACCAGCACGACGAAGCTCGGCAGGTCGGAGTTCATCGAGCCCAGCCCGTAGCTGAGCCACGCGCCCATCGACGGCCGGCCGGCGATCTGGAAGCCCGAGCAGAAGAACGTGATCGCCGGATCGTGGTTGATCGCCTCGGTGTGCACCGCGCGCAGCACGCACAGGCGATCGGCAATCGCGGCGGTGTGCGGGAGCAAGCTCGAGAACTCCAGCCCCGACTGGCCGTGGCGCGCGGATTCGACGAACGAGCCGGCGAGCTTGAGCACGGCCTGATCGCCGCTCATGCCGGTCAGTCGCTGTCCGCCGCGCACGCTGTCGGGCAGCGGCTGGCCGTGCAGCTCGCGCAGCTTCGGCTTGGGATCGAGCGTTTCGAACTGCGACGGCCCGCCGGCCTGGAACAGGTAGATGATGCGCTTCGCTTTGGGCGCGAAGTGCGGCGTGCGCAGCGACGCAGCTTGACCGTCGGCGCGAAGGAGTTCGCCGAACGCGAGCGAGCCCAGGCCCAGGCCAGCGCCGCACAGAAGGGTGCGTCGATCGAATCCGAGCGGGCTCATCGCACCACCAGCGCTCCGTCGCTCGAGAAGACTGTCAGGCACGCCAGGGTGAGCGCCGCCAACTCGGCGTCTTCCGCGCCGCACAAGGCCTGCGCGTCTTGCGGGGCCGCGCGGTAGCGCTCGAGCGCGTGAGCTGCGAGTTCGACGAGCGCCGCTCGCTCCTCGAGCGTCGGCGCGCGCGTGCAGACGCGCCGGAACGCCCGCTCGATGCGCTGCTCGAGCGTGTGCGCTTCACTCGCAGTGCGTTTCGCCAGCTCGCGCGCGCACTCGACGAAGGTGGGATCGTTGAACAGCACCAGCGACTGCAGCGGCGTGTTCGTCGCGCCGCGCCGCGGCTGGCAGCTCTCGCGCGAGCCCGCGTCGAAGGCCTCGAGGTTCGGCGGCGGCACGGTGCGCTTGCGGAAGGTGTAGAGGCTGCGGCGGTGCGCGTTGTCGCCGCTGTCGGGCTTGTACTCGCCGCCTTGGCCGGCCTGCGCCCACAGTCCTTCGGGCTGCCAGGGCTTCACGGAAGGCCCGCCGAGCTTCTCGACGAGCAGACCCGATGCCGCCAGCGCGCAGTCGCGCAGCATCTCGGCGCCCATGCGCGTCGACGGGCCGCGCGAGAGCGAGGCGTTGTCGGGGTCGAGCTCGCGCTTGCGAGCGCTCGTCGCCGAGCTCTGCCGGAACGTCGCGCTCGTGACGAAGCGCTCGAGCAGGTGGCGCACGTCCCAGGCGTGCTCGCCGCTCGCGAAGTCGTGCGCGAGCGCGTCGAGCAGCGCGGGATGGCTCGGGGACGCGCCCTGCACGCCGAAGTTCTCGTTGGTCTCGACCAGGCCGCGGCCGAAGACCTGCGCCCAGAGTCGATTCACCGCGACGCGCGCCGTCAGCGGATGGCGCGGGTCGAGCAGCCAGCGCGCGAGGCCCGTGCGATTGCGCGGAAGATCCGCGTCGAACGGCAAAACGGACTCGAGCGCGCCGGGCGCGACGGGCTGCGCGAGATCAGGTTGATCGTACGCGCCGCGCGTGAGCACATAGGTCGGCCGAGCGTGGGATGAGTCCTGCAAGCACACGAAGGTCGGGATCGAATCGAGGTGCGCGGCGAGCGCGCGTTGGGCTTCGCGCAGAGCCTTGCGAGCCTCGCTCACGCCTTCGTCGACGCGTTCGACGAGGTGCTCGCCGAACTCGAATGCGCTCCCATCGCAGGGCGTGTCGACGCCGTCGGCGCATGCAACTCGCCGCACTTCGCGCGCTGTCAGCGCCGTGCGCCAGACGCGCAGCTCGTCGAGCTGTCCGTTGCGAAAGCCGCTGCCGCGCGAGCGCGAGCCGACTTCGAGCGTGTGCGCCGCCAACGGCCCGTCGAGCGTGTCGCGCACGACCTCGAGCTCCGCCAACTGGCCGTTGACGTACACGCGCAAGCCCGCGGCGCTCGAGGAGCCGTCGTAGGTCACGACCAGGTGCGTCCATTCGCCAACGGGCAGTTCCGCGCGCGTCCGCACGCTCGCCGCGGAAGCGGGCCACAGATGGATCGCACTCCAGCGCACGCAACCGTCTTCGAGTTCGAGCTCCAAACCCGAGGCGTCCGCGTCCTGCGTGTAGAACCCCGACGCGTGCACGATCGCCGCGCGCGCGTTGCGCTCTCCCGGCCGGATCCACACGGCGATGCTGGCCTCGTCGAAGCGGCCGAAGTTCGACAGCCCGTCGAGCCACACGCCGCCGTCGCCGTCGAAGCTCAGCGCGCGACCGACACGGCCTTCAGCGAGCGCAACTGCGCCCAACTGATCGGGACGATGTCGATCGGTGCTCGCAGGCTTGCCGTCCAGAGCCCGATTGGGCGTCAGGCCGTTCTCCAACTGTTCGAACGGATAGTCCGCGACTGGATCGACCAGTTTCGAGCTGGGAACGCTTCGGTGGAGCCCGACGTGCTCCCTCACGTGCGCTGTCCGCACGGCGAGGTCAACCTTCGCGCGCTCGACCGCCGCGAGAAGCTCCGCCGTGCGCGCATCCTGCTCCGCGCTCGACAGCCGCACGTACGGCGGCGGCGCGCTCACGTGCAGTGAGTAGGGCTTGAGCCCGTTCTCATCCAGCGCGCCGAACATCGCGCCCAGCGCGTAGAACTCGCGCGTCGGCAGGGGGTCGTACTTGTGGTCGTGGCAGCGCGCGCACTCGACCGTTAGACCGAGGAACGTGGTCCCGAAGGTGCTCACGCGATCGGCGATGGCCTCTTGGCGGAATTCCTCGGCCGTAGAGCCGCCTTCCTCCGTCATGCGGTGCAAACGGCTGAAGCCCGTCGCCACGCGATCGGCGACGCTCGCGTCCGGCTTCAGGTCGCCGGCGATGATCGCGGTCACGAACTCGTCGTAGCGCATGTTGTTCGCGAGCGCCTCGAGCAGCCAATCGCGCCAGGGCCACGCGAACAATTCGGCGTCGGTCTGAAAGCCGTAGGTGTCGGCGTAGCGCGCGAGGTCGAGCCAAGTGCTCGCCATGTGCTCCGCGGCACGCGGCGAGGCGAGCATTTCGCGCACAGCGCGGCGGTAGTTCTCGTCCGTGGGCGCTGCTGCAAACGCATCGGCCTCATCCGGAGTCGGCGGCAAGCCCGTGAGCACCAGCGACGCGCGGCGCAGCAGCACGCGCGGATCCGCTTCGGGCTCGGGCTCGAGCCCCGCTCGCTCCAACTCGGCCAGCACGAACGCGTCGATCTCATCGCGCGGCCACTCGTCGCGCTTCCCGCGCGGCGGCGCCTGCTTGCGCGGCGGCACGAAGGCCCAGTGCGGCTCGTACTGCGCGCCCTGCTCGATCCAACGCAGCAGCGTCGCGCGCTCAGCATCGCTCAGCGGCCGCTTGAGCTTGGGCGGGGGCATCACCTCGTGCACGTCGTCGCTCGTGATGCGCCGCGCCGCTTCGCTGTCCACGCCGCCGGCGAACACCTCGCGCCCGCCTTCGGGCGTGTCGAGCCGCAAGTCCGCCTTGCGCTTGGCCTCGTCGGGGCCGTGGCACGCAAAGCAGCGGTCCGACAAGAGCGGCCGCACCTCGCGGTTGAAGTCGATGCGCTCGAGCGCGGGCTCGGCGTCGCGCGGCGCGAGGGGTTCGGAACTCTGCGGCGCCGCGATCCACGCCGCGCAACCGGCGACGGCGATGACGACAGCGATCAGCGACGGAACGAGGGCGCTCTTCACAGCGCGCGCAAAGTTAGCACCGCTCGTCGGTGCGCGCGGCGCTCACTCGATCGCGAGCTTCTGCCAGATGCTGAACGACTTGTAGCCGTCGATGTCGCCGCCCGAGCCGTCCCAGAGCGCCAGCGCGACGACCACGGGCCTGCCGCGGCGCAAGTCGGCTTCGCTCTCGTTGCGCGGGGCGAGTTCGCGCACGAACACGACCGCCCACTCGCCGCCGGCCCAACGCGCAGAGCCAGCGACGGACTTGGCGCTCGCGCCCAGCTCGCGCACGGCGCGGAACGACTCGGCCGAGAGCGCGTCGACGCCGCCGCCGGCGACCGGCTCGCTCGGCGCGGGCAGGTAGTGCGGCTTGACGTCGGCGCGGGACTCGCCGAACACCGGCGAGCTGAGCACGTGCGGCTGTGCATCGACGAGGTCGAGCACGCCCGCGCGATCGATCAGGCGCAGCGCTTGCCAGTGCCACAGGTTCACCGGGTGCGAGCGCGAGCCCATGCCGAACAGCGGCGGCGCGCTCTCGTTCGAGAACGCGAACGCGGCGCCGTCGCGCGGCTGCGCCGGATCGAACGCGCCTTCGTCGCGCGTCGCGTCGCGCCAACGCACGCGCAGCGCGATCGACTGGCCGTCGTGGATGGCCGAGACCTTCGCCGCGAAGAGCGCGTCGTTGCGCCAGGCGAGCGGCGCGAGCACGACGTCGAGCTCTGCGGCGCGCTCGAAGCGCTCGTCCGTCGCGTCGCAGCCCGCGGCGAGGGGCTCACCGCCGTTCACACGCTTCGCCTGCAGCGTGCCCTGACGATGCACGAGCCAGCTGTCGGCGTTGATCGGGACCAGGCTCGACACGTACGTCGCGAGCGCCTCGAGCTCCTGGCTCGGAAGGTTCGCGAACGAAGGCATGCTCGTCCCCGGAAGGCCCGCGACGATGCGCGTGGCGAGCGCGCGGTGCGAGCCCCCGCCCTTGAGGAAGCCCGCGGTGAAGTCGCGCGCCCAGTTGGGCGAGCCGTCGGCGTTCAGCTCGGGCCCGGTCTGCTCGCCGCGGCCCTCGGGACCGTGGCACGCAGCGCAGTTGCGCGCATACGACTGCCGTCCGAGCTCGTAAACAGCGCCCATCGCCGCCTGCGGATGCGGCAGCGCGACCGCTGCGCCCGGCGTCAGTCGTTGATCGGCTTGCGCGAGAGCTGCGTCCAACGCAATCGGCGGCGTGCTCGCCGCGACCAGCCGCTGCGCGAGACCTTGGCGTGCGAGTTCGCGCACGTGCGCTGCGAGGTCTTCGAGCGACTCGCGCGGCATCCAGCTCCAGGCCGGCATCGCCGAGCCCGGAATCCCGCGCGCGAGCGTCGCCACGAGATCGGCCTGCGTCGGAGCGCCGTTGTCGGTGCTCACCAGACGGAACTCGCCGCGCGTGAAGTCGCGCGCCGGCGGCATGAGCAGCTCCGCGGCCGGTCCATCGCCTGCTCCGTTGGCGCCGTGGCAGACCGCACAGTGAAGCGTGTACAGCCGCGCGCCGCGTTGCGCCGCTGTTTCGCGCGACGAAAAGCCGCCGGCCGCGCACGCGACGAGCAGTGCTGCGGCGGAGAGAGAAGCCAGGGCGATCGAGTGGCGCAGGTGCATGTGGAGTTCGCTGCGTTTTGCGCAGGCTCGTGGAATCTAGGGATCCCCGCAGATCGAAGCGCTAAGCCCGATGGCCCCGCGCGCCTACGCACTCGCGCCCGCTCGGCGAGCGCGGCACGATGAAGGCATGCGCAGAGTCCTCGCCCTGATGTTCGTGCTGCTCACGACGTTGCCGACGCTGCTCGCCCAAAGCGTCTACGAGAAGGACTTCCAGCACGCGCACGACGAGATCGCCAAGCAGTGCGCGACGCTGATCGCGTCGAAGAAGATCGATTGGAAAGCGGTCCACAAGGAGCTCGCGCCCGCGGCAAAGGCGGTGAAGAGCGATGAGCAGCACCTGGTGCTCCTCGCGCGCCTGCTCGCGCGGCTGCGCGACGGGCACTGCGCCGTGCAGCCGACCGAGAAGACTCGCGACGTGAAGTGGCCCGCTGACGCGCCCGGCGGCGGCGAACTCACGGGCTGCGGCATGTTCTGGTGCCGCAGCGGCAAGAAGATCTACGTCAAGTCGGTGTGGAACGCCGCCAAGGACGTCGGGCTCGAGCCGGGCATGGAGGTGGTCAGCGTCGACGGCGTGCCCGTGACGAAGTGGCTCGACGCACGCATCGCGCTCGCGCGCGACACGCTCAGCTTCTCCACCGACCAGCACGCCTTCTTCTACGCGTGCCACGCAGGCCTCGCTGCGCCGCCCGGCACGCGCCTCGAACTCGAGCTCAAGGAGGTCGACGGCAAGAAGAAGAAGCGCACGATCACGTACTCGAAAGCTGCGCTCGGCGCCTGGGGCCCCGCGGTGTTCCCACCGGACCTGAAGAACACCAAGGACCTCACCTACGGCCTGCTCGCGAGCGGCTACGGCTACATCCATTTGCGCCGCAGCCCCGAGAATCTCCCCGAGCAACTCGACGAAGCGCTCGCGGCCGTGCTCGACGCGCCCGGCCTGATCCTCGATTACCGCGCCAACTCCGGCGGCGGCTTCGACCACGAGGCCTTCATGGGCCGCTTCCTGCCGCCCGGCACGCACTTGCCCGCGGGCAACTACAAGACCGCTGGCCCGAAGCAGTACGGCGGCCCGATCGTCGTCATCGTCGACGCCGGCGTCGTGAGCGCAGGCGAGACCGGCGCGGGCCAATTCAAAGAAGACGGCCGCGCCTACATGATCGGCGAGTCCCCCACCGCCGGCATGTCCTCGCAGAAGACGACCATCGCACTGCCCTCGGGCCTGTTCGAGCTCTACGTCTCGACGCACTCCAACAAAGCGCGCTTCAACGACGGCCGCGGCATCGAAGGCATCGGCGTGCTCCCGCACCAACTCGTCGAGTACGACCCCAAGGACCTCGCCGCCGGCCGCGACACGCTCATCGTGCGCGCCGAAGCGCTGCTCGCGAAGTTCCCGGCGGGCGAGGTGCCGTTCAAGGTGAAGTAGGTCGCTGGCGAGCACGTGAAGCGCTCGCCAGCGGCTCGCGGCCGTGAGCTTCGGCGTTCTGAACGAGCGCTCTCGTCACTCCTTGCGACGGATCTGCCGCACCGTGCCCGTGACGTCCTTGATGGCCTTGCCGAGCTCATCCACATCGCGAACGAGTTCGGTCAGATCGCGCAGTCCGTCCTTCGCCGTCGCGGACTTGCCACGGGACTTTGTCTCCGTCGCGGAAGCTTCGGCGCGCATCGCCTCGACTTGAGCCGCGAGCTCGAAATGCTTGGCGTCGAACGTCGCGACGCGCTGTTCGAACTGCCGGCGAGCTTCATCGTGCTCAGCGCGAAGCTCTGCAAACGCAGCTTCGTGCTTGCGCTCGGCTTCGACCCGCGACGCTTCGAAATCAGCACGCGCCGCTTCGCGTTCCTGCGCTATGGCCGCGGACCAGGCCAGTCCCCCGCCGGCCGCAAGTCCGACACCGAACGTCGCCGCCAATCCAAGAACGATCGCAATCGTGCGCATGGTCAGTTCCTCTCCACCGGGCTTCGCCGGCCTCTCACGCGCAAGCCAACGGCACGACGAACGTCGCCGGCAGTCGCTGTGCGCGCGGAGAGCAACGGGCCGCGCCAGTTCAGCGGTTGCGTGAATCCGTCGAGTTCGAGCCGCGACACAAATGGCGCAGGCCGCGCCCGCCGTTCGGCGTAGCGCGGCCCGCGTGTGGTCAGCTCTTCGAGAAGGCGGCCACGTCTCAGGGAACCGTGACGAACTGGAGTGCGTTCGAGAGGTTGCTGGCCTTGGGCGCCGGCGGATCTCGGTACCAGGTCTGCGCGTTGACGGTCTCTCCCGGACCGAACGGCGCGCCGAGCGCGGAGGGCGTCTGCGCCCAGTACTGGAGGATGTCGTACTGGACGGCGCCGTTGCACTGGCCCGCAACTCCGCCGGAGTTGAGGAACGCCATGCGCTGCACCGGCGTCTTGACGCAGAACAAGCTGGTGCTGTTGGGGTCGAACAGGACGACCTGAGCTCCGCTGACTCCGTAGAAGATCAGGCTCGACTTCTTCCCTTCCAGGCCGCCGCAGCGGAGGAAGTAGCCCCACGGCTGAGAGACGCTGGGCGTTCCGAGTGTCGACATCGACGGCGTGCAGCCGTTGGTCGAGAGACCGGCGGTGCAGTACGTGAACGCTCCCTCGCACGAGTCGGGGATCGAGTTGCCGTTGATGTCGACCTGCGTGCCGGCTGCGAGTTCGCACACATCACCCACGTTGTCGTGGTCGCAGTCGGCCTGCGTGGGGTTGAACAAGTTCACGCAGTTGTCGTCGCAGTCGGCCACGCCGTCGCCGTCCGAGTCCGTGTCAGGAGTGCCGCAGCCACAGGCGCCGGGCTGAACTTTCGACGGATCTTGCGGGCAGCCGTCGTTGCAGTTCGGCACCCCGTCGCCATCCGAGTCCACGTCCGACACGCCGCAGCCGCACACACCCGGTTGGATCTTGAGCGGATCGTTCGGGCAGCCATCGATGCAGTCGGGCCAGCCGTCGTGGTCAGTGTCCGTGTCGGGAACGCCGCATCCGCACACACCCGGTTGGATCTTGAACGGATCGAACGCACAGCTGTCGATGCAGTCGGGCACGCCGTCACCATCGCTGTCGGTGTCCGGAGTTCCGCAGCCGCAAACACCGGGCTGAGTCTTGTTCGGGTCTGCCGGACAGCCGTCGACACAGTCGGGAGCGCCATCGCCATCGCTGTCCGTATCGGGAGCTCCGCAGCCGCACACACCGGGCTGCGTCTTGGTCGGGTCGAACGGGCAACCGTCGGACTCGTCGGGCACGCGGTCACCGTCGGAGTCCTGCTTGGCGATGATGTCGATGCGGAAGGCCTTCACGCGCAGGCGGTTCCCGTTGGCCGAAGCGATGTCCGGGCGATTCACGGACAGGTCGATCAACGCGATGAGCGCCGAAGGGTTCGGAGCCAAGGTGAAGTTGACCGGACCATTCAGCTCGACTCCGAAGTCGCGCCAGGCGCACGACGTCGAACTCGCGAAGTTCGCCGTCAGCAGGTCGCCCGTTGAGTACACGCCGGGAAGGTCCACGCGACAGCCGAGCCGGCTCGTAGTGTTGTCGTCGTAGCGCGCGTGCGCGGACAGTCGCACAGACGTGATCACCTGCTGCGCAGGCAAGCTGAACGACTGAAACGAAGTCGCCTTCAGCCAAGTGTGGTTGTTCGTGTCCTGGAAGTTCGTCGCGTAGGGCCCGCCCGTCGTGTTGCAGTCGTTGTTGCCGGGGTTGCCCGTCGCTTCGTCTTCGAAGTCCCAGCCGCTGACCGCCGGCACGGAGGTGGCGTACAGCGTGTACGGGTAGGTCTGCGCGCTAGCGCCGCCAGCAAGCAGAACTGCGGACCCGATCGACGCGACGACAGCGCCGACACGTCGGGCCAGCGGGCGCGACCCGCGAACAAGCCAGTCGCAGGCGGAAGCGCGTCGCAACCAAGAACTCGAGAACAGAATCATGGGAGGCTCCAAGCAGAGGGCATCGCGTCCCGCCCGCAGGCCGACCAGCGCCATAGCCGGTCGAGACATTCACCGCTGGGGTTCGCAGTGGACGCAAAGGCGCTCCCCCACTCGGCGGTCGCGGAATCCGCCACGGTTCTTCGACGCGACGCGCGAGCGCTCTCCCAAACACCAAGGGCCGCCCGGCGACGATGCCGAGCGGCCCTTGTGCGACTGTCGAGCCGTGAGCCGGCTACGCCACCGGCGCACCAGCTGTCGGGCCATCGTCGTGCAGCTCCGCGATCATCTCGTCGAGCTGTCCGCGCTTGAGGTCCTCCACCTGCTTGCGCAGCCGCGCCAGCGCCCGCCGGTAGCGCGAGCGCGCACCCTCCTCGCTCATCGAGATGCGCTCGCCGATCTGCGCGAACTCGACGCGCTCGAAGTCGTGCCAGTGGATGATCCGGCGATCCTCGGGATCGATCAGGTTCATCGCCCAGGCGATGAACCCGCGCTCCTCGTGCTGCTCGGCGCGGCGATCGGGCCGGTCACTGGACTTGTCGGGGATGCAGATCTGCGACGCCCTGGACGGCAGCGGCTCGGCTGCTGCAGGACCCGGCCCGGTTCGCGTGGTCAGGTCGTGCAGATCGCGGAGCTTGTTGGTCACCGCGCGCGCGACCAGCGCCCGGAACTGCTGCTCGTTCGCCGGCCGAAAGGGCGGGTTGTACTTCAGCAGGTTGAGAAGCACGCCCTGGACCACGTCCTCGGAGGTCTCGAACAACCGCATCCGCGCGCTCATCCGGCGGCGGACATTCGTGCGCAGCCACCCCGCGTGCCGCTGCACGAGTTCCATCAGGGCGTCCTTGTCGCCGCCATACCAGGCGTCCAGTAGTTCGAGGGTCGTGCGGTCGGTCATGTTGGGTGCTCCAGTTCCGTTGGCTGAGCAGCGGCGATCTCGGCTCGCCGCAGCCGCCATCCACCGCCAGAAACGCCCCGGCCCGCGTTGGCGGTCGCGAATTCTGCCAGCGGCTTTCGCTCCGTGGGCGCAGCATCACCGCCGCACTCCGCGGTCAGGCGATCGCCGCGAGCCGCTGCCGGCGAGCTGACGCGCGCGAATCGTGGAGAGGAACGCCTCGATCGGTACCTGCGATACCCGCGATGAGGCGCGTGTGGAACCCGTGTGGTGCGGTGCAGTGCGGCCGCCGATGACAGACCGTCGCCCGGCAGCACGGCTGTGTGCAAGTCGGCTTGGGAAGAGCGCGGCTTCCTAGTTGGTACCGAACCGTCTCGACTAGAGTGGTACGCCATTCTCGGACTTGGCGAGGGTCTCGCGGATGCGGGCGAGTGCCTGGGCGCAGTGTCGCCGAATCGCGTTATCCTTCGGCAAACAGCGAGCTGCCATCTCACTCGCTTGCTCGGCATACGCAAGCGCTTGTTCGTTACGACCTAGAGAGCCAAGACACGACGCGACGTTGTTGAGGCTGACAGCAATGTCCGGGTGGTCGCATGAGAAGAGCCGCTGACGCATCTCCAGGGCAGCCTCGTGCTTCGACAGCGCTGCTTCGTCGCGGCCAAGTGAGCGCAGGCAAGAAGCAACGTTGTTGATGCTGTCCGCAACCTCCCAGTGGTCGCCCTGGAACAGCCGCTGGCGCATCGCGAGCGCAGCTTCTTGTTTGAGCAGAGCTTCCTCACAGCGGCCAAGCGAGCGGAGGCAGAATCCGATTCCGTTGAGACTCCTTGCGATATTCGGGTGGTCGCCCGGAAACAACCGTTGGATCATTCCCAACGCGGCTTCGTGCCTCGGCAGGGCCTCATCGCTGCGGCCGAGCGACTCAAGCAGTTGAGCAATGTTGTTGAGACTGGTCGCGACGTGCGGATGATCGCCTGGGAACAGTCGGCGTCGCATCGCTAGCGTGGCTTCGTGCTTCGGTAGTGCCTCTTCCCGGCGACCAAGAGAGGCAAGGCAGCCCGCTACGTTGTCGAGGCTAATTGCGACGTGCGGGTGGTCGCCTTGGAACAGTCGCTGACGCATAGCTAGCGCGGCCTCGTAGTTCCCCAGTGCTTCGCCGTAGCGGCCGAGTGAGTCAAGGCCGTAGCCGACGTTATTGAGAGCGCTTGCGACATCCGGGTGATCGCCGCGGAACAGCCGCTGGTACATCGCTAGCGCGGCTTCGTACTTCAGCAGCGCCTCGTCGCGGCGGCCGAGCGAGTCAAGACAGCCCGCTACGTTGCCGAGGCTAGTCGCGACGTGCTGGTGGTCGCCCTGGAACAGCCGCTGGCGCATCGCTAGCGCGGCCTCGAGGCTCCCCAGGGCTTCGTCGTAGCGGCCGAGTGACTCAAGGCCGGCGCCGACGTTATTGAGAGCGCTTGCGACATCCGGGTGATCGCCGTGGAACAGCCGCCGAGACATTGCGAGCGCAGCCTCCAGCCTGACCAGCGCCTCATCTGCCCGGCCGAGCGAGCTTAGGCAAACCGCCACCCCGTTGAGGCTTGCTGCGATCAGCGGGTGGTCGCCCGGCAACAGCCGTTGGCGCATCTGAAGTGCAGCTTCGTCCTTGTGCAGCGCCTCACCTGCGCGGCCGAGCGACACTAGGCAGTTCGCGACGTTGTTGAGGCTTGCTGCGACGTCCACGTGGTCGCCCTTGAACAGCCGCTCGCGCACCTGAAGCGCACGTTCGTGCTCAAGCAGCGCCTCGCCACTGCGACCCAAGAGCTGCAGGCAGTACGCAACGTTGTTGAGACTGCTCGCGACGGATCTGTGGTCGGAACCGAACAGTCGCTGAAACTTCTCGAGTGCCGCTTGGTGCATCTGCAGCGCATCTTCGCTCTTACCAAGAAGCGCGTGGCAGGCAGCAACGAGAGTCAAACTGTTCGCTACTACTTCGCTTTCGTTTCCGTCCAGCCGCTGATGAGCGGCGAGCGCTCGCTCCGCTAGTCGCAGAGCATCCTCCGATCGGCCGTTGCCGTTCAGAATCTTCGCGATCGTTAGCTCGAGGCTCGCGGATAGTCGCGGGTCCATGTCCGCAACGCCAGCGTCGAGTTCCTGAATCGCTTGGTCCATCGCATCCACGACACTAAATCCCTGGCTGCCAGCCTGATTGGGATCAGAACTGATCAGCGCCTTCTGCACGAACTCCGTCACCGCGTTGGCATTCCGCGCGCTGCGCTCCGCCGCTTCCTTCGATTGCACGGTCTCTTGTCGACGGACCTCCGCTTCGTGCGCGGCCTGCGTTGCGTCGTCACGCGCGAGCTGCGCGGCCTCGGCGTTGCGCTTCGCTTCCTCAGCTTGCTGATTGGCTCTGGTCGCCTCAGCCTGCGCCAGCTTGGCGTTCTCCGTTGCTTGACGCGCCTGCGCGTCGCGCTCGTTCGCGGTCAGCTGAAGCTCTTCGTTCTTGGCGAGCACGACGCTGACCGAGATACCGGCGGTAACCACGACGACGACCGCTGCAATCGAGAGCGCTGCCGCGACGACGTTCCGCGTGGCCCACAGCTGCGCCCGCCGCACGACCGACGGCGGCTTGGCCTGGATCGGCTCGTTGGCAAGGTGGCGCCGCAGATCGGCAGCGAACTCCGCCATCGACGGGTATCGCCGGGCGGGCGACTTCTCGATCGCCTTGCGGCAGATGACCGACAGCTCAGCGGGCACGCCGGAGTAGGTCGCGCGGAGGTCCTCGATCTCGTGGTGCAGTATGCGCGCGGCGACCTCGACCTCGTTCCCGACGAAGGGCCGCGTGAAGGTCAGCGCCTCGTAGAAGCTCACACCGAGCGAGAACAAGTCGCTGCGCGCGTCGACAGCCCCAATGCGCTTGTCGAGATGCTCCGGGCTCTTGTACGCGAGCGTGCCCGGCGTCTCGCCCGAGGTGAGCAGGTTGACTCCGTCGAGGTCCTTGGCGAGACCGAAGTCCGCGACCTTCGGCTCGCCCTGCGGCGTGAGCAGGATGTTGCCGGGCTTGATGTCGCGGTGGATCACCTTGGCCTGGTGCACCGCCTCGAGCGCGTCGGCGATCTTGGCGAACAGCTCGGCCATCGAGCGATGGTGGTCCTTGGGCGGCGCGTCGCGGCGCTCGCGGATCAGGTCGGCGAGCGTGCGGCCGCCTTCGATCAGCTCCTGAGCGATGTAGTGCACGCCGTCCTGCTCGCCGACGAAGTGCACCGACACGATGCCGGGGTGTTGCACCTTCGACGCGGCCAGCGCCTCGCCGCGGAAGCGCGCAACGCGAGTCACGTCGAAGGCGAAGGCCGGGCTGATGACCTTGACTGCCACGAGCTTGTCCAGCGAGCGCTGACGCGCGCGATAGACCGCGCCCATGCCGCCCTCGCCGAGGCTCTCGAGCAGCTCGAAGTCGCCGAGGCGCTCGTGGCCGGGCAGGACCTTCTTGCGTTCACCGACGAACGGCTTGAGCTCGACCTCAGCGAGCTCCGCATCAGCGGTGTTGACGTCCTGGAGCTTGTTCGCGAGCCGATCGAGCGGGTTCGTCGGTTCGCCTTGATCCGATCGGGAAGAGTCAGTCATGGCGCGCGGGAGCATAGCGCGCACCGAATTGGGCTGGGCTTCTCCACACTCCGCCGACGGCGCCACCGATCGAGTGCATCCCAGCGCGCGCTCCCATGCGGGCAGCGGCTGGGCGTGCACACAACGCCGGCGAGTGCGGGGTTGAAGTCGATGTAGCGCGCGAGCTGCTCGCGGTAGGCGAGTCCTTCGACCGCCTCGGAGCGAACGCGCCCGCGGAACAGCGATCCGTCGCTCCGCCGCCCGCGGTTGAACCAGCGCACGTATTGGTTCTGCACCGCGCGCATCGCCGTCGACAGCGCGCCGGCCGGACTGCGGACGAGCAATTGGTAGTGCGCGGTCATCAGGCAGAACGCGTGGACCTCGATCCAGCCCGCGAGTACGGCCCGCGCAAGCTGTGCGAGGAAGGAGCGCACGTCCGCGCCGCTCTCGAGCACCGTGCGTCGGGCGATCCGGCGGCTCATCACGTGATGCCAACTGTCCTTCGCGTCCCCGCGTCCAAGTCGAGCCGCTCGCCGACATCGCCCTCTCGCGAACAGAGACGAACGGCGCCAGCGAGGGTTGCAGCGAAGCTCGAGTCAGTCGTCGGTGTCCGCGACGGCGGCGGGCAAGGTTGAGTTGTCAGTGCTCACCGCCTGGCGCGCAAGCCGTGGAGGGAGAGCCAGGCTGGGTGCTCTGTGACTCCGTGCTCTGGCCACCATGACCAATCCGCAGCTAAACTGCGGATTATCATGATAAACCGCGTCGTCACTGCGGCGGATCTGTCGAGCACCACGTGCTTCCTGTGGGGTCCGCGCCAGTCGGGCAAGAGCACGCTCCTGCGCAGCTTGTTCCCCAAGGCCCCGTACTACGACCTGCTGCGCGCGGCCGAGTTCCGCCGGCTGAACGCCGATCCGGGCCTCCTGAGCCAGGAGTGCGAGGCCCTGGGCTGGACCGGTGCGACCCAGCCGCAGCCGATCATCGTCGACGAGATCCAGAAGCTCCCCGAACTGCTCGACGAGGTCCACTCGCTGCACAGCCGACGCGGGCTGCGCTTCATCCTCACCGGCTCGAGCCCGCGCAAGCTGCTGCGCGGCGGCGGCAACCTGCTCGGCGGCCGCGCGGTTCGACGCGAGCTCTTCCCACTGGTCAGCGCGGAGCTCGACGACTTCTCGCTCGAACGCGCGCTCTCCCACGGGCTGCTCCCGCCGCACTACCTTTCAGGCGAGCCTGCCCCGCTCATCAGCGCCTACGTCGGCGACTACCTGCGCGAAGAGGTGCTGGCCGAAGCGCTCTCGCGCAACCTGCCGACCTTCCAGCGCTTCCTCGAGGTGGCTGCGCTGAGCAACGGACAAATCGTGAACTACACGAGCGTTGCCCGCGAAGTCGGCGTGGCCGCGAACACCGTGCGCTCGTGGTTCGAAGTCCTGGTCGACACCTTGATCGGCGTTTGGGTGCCCGCGTGGCGCAAACGCCCCAAGCGGCGCGTCATCGAGTCGCCGCGCTTCTACTTCTTCGATGTCGGCCTAGTGAACGAGCTCGCGCACCGTGGCGCGCCGCAGCCAGGTTCCGCCGACTTCGGCGCGGCGTTCGAGCACTTCGTGTTCATGGAGCTGCGCGCGCACCTGAGCTACAGCCGCGACAAGCGAGCGCTCTCGTACTGGCGCACCGCGTCGGGGTTCGAGGTCGACTTCGTGCTCGGTGACGCCGAAGTCGCGATCGAAGCCAAGTCCAGCGAGACGGCCACGAGCGACCACCTGCGCGGCCTGCGTGCCTGGGGCGAAGAGCATCGCTCGAGCCGCCGCATCCTCGTCTGCCGCGCCCCCCGCGCGCGCGTCACCGAGGACGGCATCGAGGTGCTGCCGATCGCGACGTTCCTGCGGCGCCTGTGGGCGGGCGAGATCAAGGCGCTGTGATCGAACACCCCGCGGGTTCTGAGCCAAGCTGGGCGAGCAAACAACGCCGGCGAGCGCGGGGTTGAAGTCGAGGTGGCGCACGAGCTGCTCGCGGTAGGCAGCCCTTCGACCATCTTGGAGCGAGAGCGTCCTCGGAACAGCGCTCCGTCGCGCCGCCGCCCGCGGTTGAGCGAGCGCACGTAGTCGTTCTGCACCGCGCGCATCGCCGTCGACAGCGCGCCGGCGGGACTACGGACGAGCAATTGGAGGCGCGGGGTCATCAGGCAGAACGCGTGGACCTCGATCCAGCCCGCGCGTACGGCCCGCGCAAGCTGTGCGAGTAAGTAACGCACGTCCGCCCCGCTCTCGAACAGCGTGCTCCGCGCGATGCCGCGATTCATCACGTCATACCGAGTGTCCTTCGCGTCCCCGCGTCCAAGTCGAGCCGCTCGCCGACGTCCCCTCCTCGGGAACAGAGACGAACGGCGCGGGCGGAGGTTGCAGCGAAGCTCGAATTCAGTCGTCGGTGTCCTGGACTGCGGCGCGCAGGATCGGGTTGTCCGTGTTCGCCGCCAGGCGTGCGAATCGTGGAGGGGAGAGCCTGACTCCGTACTCCTCGATCCAACCCGCGCGTACGGCCTGCGCAAGCCGCGCGAGGAAGTAACACACGTCCGCGCCGCTCTCGAACACCGTGCGTCGCGCGATGCCGCGGTTCATCACGTGCTGCCAAGTGTCCTTCGCGTCCCCGCGGCCAAGTCGAGCCGTCCGCCGCCGTGCCCTCCTCGCGAACAGAGACGAACGGCGCGGGCCGAGGATGCAGCGAAACTCGAATTCAGTCGTCGGTGTCCTGGGCGGCCACCGGCGAGTTCGGGTTCTCCGTGCTCACCGCCTCGAGCGAATCGTGGAAGGGCGAGCCTCGCTCCGTACTCGCCAGAGTTGCCTATTGCTCGCGGAACAATTTGCGCAGTCCGGCAGCTTGCTGGTCGTGGCCTGCGTTCGGCTCCGCGGCGTGCCACGCCTCGTACAGGGAGTCCAGATTGCGGACCGTCGTCCGGGTGTCGGGATGCTCGTCGCCGAGCGTGACTCGACTGCCCGCGAGCGCTTCGTGGAACAGCGGCTCGGCCTCAGCGAACTTGCCCTGAGCCTGGAGAATCGCCGCGAAGTTGTTGATCGAAGTGAGCGTGTCGGGATGCTCGTCGCCGAGCTTGGCGCGATAGCCAGCCAGCGCTTCTCGGTACCGCGGCTCGGCCTCAGCAAGCCTGCCCAGAGCCTGAAGGAGCACGGCGAAGTGGCCGATAGACGTGAGCGTGTAGGGGTGTTCGTCGCCGAGCGTGGCGCGACGGCCAGCCAGCGCTTCGCGAAACAGCGGCTCGGCCTCTGCAAGCTTGCCCTGAGTGTAGAGGAGCGACGCGAAGTTGTAGATCGACGTGTGCGTGTCGGGATGTTCGTCGCCGAGCTTGGCGCGACGGCCAGCCAGCGCTTCGCGGAGCAGCGGCTCGGCCTCGGCAAACTTGCCCTGAGCCTGCAGGAGCAACGCGAGGTTGTTGATCGACGTGAGCGTCGAGGGATGTTCGTCGCCGAGCTTGGCGCGACAGCCAGCCAGCGCTTCGCGGAGCAGCGGCTCGGCCTCGGCAAGATTGCCTTGAGTGTAGAGGAGCGACGCCAAGTTGTTGATCGCCGTGAGCGTTGAGGGATGTTCGTCGCCGAGCTTGGCGCGACGGCCAGCCAGCGCTTCGCGGAGCAGCGGCTCGGCCTCAGCGAACGTGCCATGAGCCTGGAGGAGCGACGCGAAGTTGTTGATCGACGTGAGCGTTGAGGGATGCTGGTCGCCGAGCTTGGCGCGACGGCCAGCCAGCGCTTCGCGGAACAGCGGCGCAGCCTCGGCGAGCTTGCCCTGATCCTGGAGGAGCAACGCGAGATTGTTGATTGAACTGAGCTGATCGGGATGTGTGTCTCCAAGCCCCGCACGTCGAATCTCCACGGCCGCGCGAGCCACTCGTTCGCCTAACTCGAGCAATCCAAGCGCGCGACATGCCTCTGCCAGCGGCGTCTGGATAGTGGCAGCGAGCAGCGGCTTATCGGCGTACTCCTTCTCGAGCGTGTGCACGGCCGGCTCGAAGATCGACTTCTCGAGCAACCGCTGAGCGACGTTGGTCGGGTTCGCCATGCGCAGGGCTTCAGCGACCGACGCCGTGGTCTGTTCTATCTCCTCCGGGCTGCGGCCGATGCGCTCCATGTTGTGCCGAAGGTCTCTGTGCAGTTCAACCATCATGGTGTGACCGAACTCGTCGACGGATAGATCCGACAGCATTCGCGACTGGAACTCGGCCACGAGCGCCGTCTCCGCGGCATTGCGCTTCGCCTCTTCAGCCTGCTGATTGGCTCTCGTCGCCTCGTCCTGCGCAAGCTTGGCTTTCTCCGTTGCTTGGCGTGCCTGCGCGTCGCGCTCCTTCGCGGTGAGCTCAAGTTCGTCGTTCTTGGCGAGTACGACGCTGACCGAGACACCCGCCGTAACCACGACGACGACCGCTGCAATCGAGAGCGCTGCCGCGACGACGTTGCGCTTGGCCCACAACTGCGCCCGCCGCACGACCGACGGCGGCTGCGCGAGGATCGGCTCGTTGGCGAGGTACCGCCGCAGATCCGCGGCGAAGTCCGCCATCGACTGGTAGCGACGGTGCGGCTCCTTCTCGGCCGCCTTGCGGCAGATGAGCGAGAGCTCGGTCGGGATGGCAGCGCGGACAGTGCGCAGATCGCGCATCTGCTCCTCGACGATGATCCGCATCTTCTCGAGATCCGTCACCTCGGGAACCCAGCGCGTGAGGGTCAGCGCCTCGTACAAGGTGACGCCGAGCGCGTAGACGTCGGTGCGCGCGTCGATCGCACCGCCGCGCCGCTCGACCTGCTCCGGGCTCATGTATTCGAGCGTGCCCGGCGAAGCATCCGTCCTCGACAGGCGCGGTCCATCGAGGTCCTTGGCCAGGCCGAAGTCGGCGACTTTCGGCTCATCCTGCGGCGTGAGCAGGATGTTGCTGGGCTTGATGTCGCGGTGCACCACGTTCGCCGCGTGGACCGCCGACAGCGCGTCGGCGATCTGAACGAACAGGGCGGCCGCCCGACGCACGTGATCGGGCGGCGGCGCCTTGCGCCACTCCTCGATCAGGTTCTTGAGCGTGCGACCGTTGGGCACCAGCTCCTGGGCGATGTAGTGCACGCCGTCCTGCTCGCCGACGAAGTGCACCGACACGATGCCGGGGTGCTGCACCTTCGACGCGGCCAGCGCCTCGCCGCGGAAGCGCGCGACGCGCGATACGTCGAAGGCGAAGTCGGGGCGGATGACCTTGACCGCGACGAGCTTGTCCAGCGAACGCTGGCGCGCGCGATAGACCGCGCCCATGCCGCCCTCGCCGAGGCTCTCGAGCAGCTCGAAGTCGCCGAGGCGCTCGTGGCCGGGCGAGACCTTCTTGCGATCACCGACGAACGGCTTGAGCTCGACCTCGCCGAGCTCCGCATCGGCGGTGTTGACGTCTTGGAGCTTGTTCGCGAGCCGATCGAGCGGGTTCGTCGGTTCGCCTTGATTCGCGCGGGAAGCGTCGGTCATGGCGCGCGGGAGCATAGCGCGCGCCCACCAGGCGCACGGGATCGCAAGTCCGCGCCGCCAGCGCGCATTTCACGCTTCGCGCGACCGCCGAACGCGCGGCGGCCTTTGCTCGTCGTGCTCGCGCTCGGCAACCGACTTCAACAACCTCAACCCCGAGTGCGGCAAGGAACCAAGATGAATCGTTTCGCCATCGCACTGCTTGCTCTTCCGGCTCTCGCCGGCGTCGCGTCCGCTCAGTACGACGAGTCGCGCTTGCGCTCCGCGCAGAGCCCGAACTTCGCCTACGCCTTGGACCGTGGGACCGCCACGGGCTACCTCAATGACGTCGTCACGTTCCGCGACAGGTACGGGAACGTCTTGTCCAGCCGGACGATCGGCTGGTGGTGCGACCGCTACTACGCAGGCGATCTCCGCGTGGGCTCGGTCGTGATCCACTCCGGCGGCCAGGTCTCGATCCGCTTCAACTTCTACTGCTTCAACCACAACATGGCCGGCGGCAACTACGAGATCCGCCGCAACGGCGTGTTCATCGACAACGACCCGATCTACTAGGACTGAGTCGGACTTCACTCGCGGGCCGCACGGCGCAACGCCGCTGCGGCCTGCTTGTTCAGGCGCGGGTTGTTGCTGGTCCCCCACCGGCGGAGCCATTGAGTCATGAGCCACGAACCGATCGAAAAGCGCGAGCACTCGACCACGCCGCAACCGCGAGTCGAAGCGACGAGCGAACCGCCGCGACGCAAGCCGCTCTGGATGAAGCCCGCCGTCGTGGGGGCGATCATCACGGCCTCGGCGGGGCTGCTTGGGCAGATCTACGTGTCGCACGCCGGCCGGCAGGGAAACGACGCGCCCGAGTTGGATGACAAACGCGGTCCTCAACCAGACGCGCCAACTCCCAGGCCGGCGCCGGATCCGACGCCTGAGCCGGTCCCTGATCCGAAGCCCTATCCGGCGCCGAAGCCGCGCCCCGAGTCCATCCCCGAGCCTATCCCCGGGCCCGTTCAAGTCGAGTTGCCCGAGCAGCAGGCCCCGCCGCCGCAGAAGCCTCCGACTCCCGTCAACGCAGACCTCGAGCCGAACGACCAGCCCGCGCGGGCAAGCGTGCTGAGTTCGAGCGGTTCACTCACGGGCCGCGTCGGTTGGGGCGACGATCGCGTCGACCTTTTCGCGCTCCACGCGACCGTCGATGGCACGTTGACCTTCTCGGTCGAAGCGACGTGCGAAACCGTGAAGGGGCAGCGCAACGGCCTCACTCGCCCGCGCGTGCTCCGTTCGGACGGCTCCGAGCGCTACCACACGCACGACAGCCGCGTTCCGTGCGGCAAGACGGTCTCGAGCGCCCCGGTGACCGTCGCGGCGGGCGAGATCGCGCTCATCGAACTGAAGCCCAACACAGCATCGGGAACGACCTACTCATTGTCGTGGAGCTTCTCGCCAGTGCGGTAGCACGCGCGGGGGACGTGCAGAGTCCGCTTGGACTTGCGTGAAGCGCCGCGACTGACATCCGAGGCGTCGAGCACCGCGCTCGCGTTCATCAAAGGAGTCTGGCGCCGCTCTCGCGTGCGGCGAGGTGGCGCGCCTGGGCGCGGACGATCAGCTGGAAGGCGCCCGCAACTACGCGTCGTAGAACTCCTGCGGGTGCACGCCGAGAACCTGCAGCTCGCGCGCGTTGCGAGCGCGGGCGCGCGCCTCGGGAGCCGCGATCGGCAGTTGGTCCGTGGGCAGGACGCGCTGCGAGACCTCGCGGCGCCCGAAGGCGGTCTGGAGGAAGAAGCGGCCGCGGCCGGCGGGTGTCGGCGGCATGCGCCGGTGCCAGGTGTCCGAGACGAAGAAGCTCACATCGCCGGCCTTGGCGATGTGGCTCTGGCCGCGGAAGCCGCGGTAGTCGAGGTCCAGGTCCCACATGCGCTCGTGCGGCGGCAGGCGACCCGAGCGATGGCTGCCGGGGATGACCGCGGTCGGGCCCTCGTCGGGGCCGACGTCGCGCAGGTAGATGTGCGTCGTGATGACGAAGATCGGATAGGGCAGGTGGTCGGGCCAGGGCTGGTCGTCGAAGCGCGCGATGTACGGGCCGCCGTCGACGTGCCACTGCTGCCCTTGCGGCGCGGACTCGTTGCCGGGCGGATTGCGCCAGGCCGTGCACGAAATGGCGTGGCAATCGTCGCCGAGCAGCGGCTCCAACACGTCGAGCAGCTCGCGGCGGCAGATGGCCTCTTGGCACAGCGGGCTGCGGTTGAACATCTGGTAGCGAAACATCTGCGCGTGCTCGAGGGTCGGGCTGCCGGCGCGGAAATCGGGCGGGATGCGCTCGTAGACCTCTTCGACCTCGGCGCGCAGTCGCTCGATGGCCTCGGCATCGAAGACCTGGCGCGCGAGGAAGTGACCGTTCGCCTCGATCACGCGGCTCGCGAACGGCGCTGGCCCGTCGTAGGGCCGGTTGTAGCAGAGCAGTCGTCGAATCATCGGGTAGCGGTATCGGCGGAGCGACCTGGGCCGCCCGACCCAGCTCCACCGCAGCGGCTGCGAAAGTTGCTCGGATCGTCGCACAGCCTCCCGCTTTCCCGCCAGCACTTCGTCCAGCGCCGCCCGAGCCGCGGACGGAGGGGGCGAAATCGCTACACCGTGCGGCTTGCGCCTCGCACCCAGCGATCGCCATCGCCGCGCTAACTCCACCCCACGCTTCCTGTAGATTCCGAGCCACACACATGAAAACCAACGCATTCACTCGTCGTTCAGCCTCGCGGCGCGGCGCGATCGGCAAAGGCTGTCTGATCGCGCTCGTCGCGGCCGGGGCGCTCGCACTCGGACTCGTGATGGTGCTGGTGGGCGGCTACAACTCGCTCGTCGGCACGCAGGAGGACGCGCGGCAGAAGTGGGCGCAGGTCGAGAATCAGTACAAGCGCCGCTACGAGCTGGTGCCCAACCTGGTCGAGACGGTGAAGGGCGCCGCGAACTTCGAGCAGACGACGATTCAGCAGGTGACCGAGGCGCGCGCGTCCGTGGGGCGCGTGCAGTTGCCGGCCGAGCTGCCGACCGATCAGGCGCAGCTGGATGCGTTCATCAAGGCGCAGGCGCAGCTCGGCGGCGCGCTGTCGCGGCTGCTGGTCGTGGCCGAGCAGTATCCGCAACTCAAGGCGACCGAGAACTTCCGCACGCTGCAGGACCAGCTCGAGGGCACGGAGAACCGCATCGCGGTCGCGCGCGAGGACTACACGCGCGCCGTGGCGAGCTACAACAAGGCCGTGCGCTCCTTCCCCAAGAACCTGATCGCGGGGCCGTTCAACTTCACGCCGCTGCCGCAGTTCACCGCGCCGGCCGAAGAGCAGGCCGTGCCGAAGGTCGACTTTGGAGCGAAGTGAGCGCGCGATGAGCGCGGCGCTGCGTGCGTGGCTCGCTGCGCTCGTCGTAGCGCTCGCGAGCGTCTTGGTCGCTCCGGCCGCGCTCGCGCAGGGCGTCGCACTGCCGAAGAACGACGGCTGGGTCACCGACCGCGGCGGCGTGCTGAAGCCCGAGCAGGAACGCGCGCTGGAAAGCCAGCTGGAGGCGCTGCACAAGGCGAGTTCGAACGAGATCGCGGTGCTCGTGCTGCGCGAGCTCGGCGGCCAGCCGATCGAACGCGTGGCGCTCGAAGCCGGGCGTGAGTGGAAGGTCGGCGCACAGGGCAAGAACAACGGCGTCGTGCTCGCCATCGCGCTCGCCGAGCGCAAGGTGCGCATCGAAGTCGGCTCGGGGCTCGAGGGCGAGCTCACCGACGCCAAGGCCGGCCGCATCATCCGCGAAGTGATCACGCCGCGCTTCAAACGCGGCGACTACTACGGCGGGCTGCGCGACGGCGTCGCGGCGATCGGTTCGGTGCTCTCGGGCGAGCCGCTGCCGAACAAGCGCGGCGCGCCCAACGAGCAGGCGCTCGTAGGGCTGTTCATGTTCGTCGTGATGATCCTCGTTCTCGCGGCGATGCTCTCGCGACGTGGCGGACACGGCGGAGGCAGCTCGCCCGTACCGTGGATCCTGCTGGCCCACGCCATGCGCGGCGGTGGCGGTCGCGGCGGCGGCTTTGGGGGCGGAGGCTTCGGCGGATTCGGCGGCGGCGGCGGATTCAGCGGCGGCGGCGCCTCGGGAGGCTGGTGATGTTCGCGCTGATCGCACAGTCCGCCGAGTGGATCGCAGAGCATCCGCAAGAGAGCGCGTGGCTCGCGCAAGCCGCGCGCATCGCGCCGTGGGTCGGCGGTGCGCTCGCGCTTGCGTTGGTGGCGCGGGCCATCGCGCAACAGCATCGCTATCGAGCTGTCGGCGTGCTCTGCCCTGCGGATCTCGAAGCCGTTCACGAGGCGATCCGCAGCGCGGAGCGCCGGACCCTCGGCGAAATCGTGCCCGTCGTCGTCGAGCGCTCTGATGAGCACCCGCACGCGGGGCTGGCCGCCGCGCTCGCCTTCACCTTCGCCGGATCGGCGCTGCTCGCCGCGCACCTGCCGTGGGATGCGCCGCAGTGGGTGTTGCTCGCGCAGACTGCGCTCGCGCTTGTCGGCTGGGCGCTGTGCCGCGCGCTGCCGGGTTTTGCGCGGCTGTTCGTGAGCGAGGCGCGCGCCACGCACGTCGCCGCCGAACAAGCGCTGCAGGAGTTCGCCACGCTCGAGCTGCACCGCACGGCCGAGCGCAGCGGCGTGCTGATCTTCGTCAGCCTGTTCGAGCGGCGCGTGGTCGTGCTGGGCGACAGCGGCATCGACGAGCGCGTCGGCGCAGAGCACTGGAAGGCGGTCGACGCAGCGGTCGTGGCCGGCGTTCGGCGCGGTTCGCTCAAGGACGGCCTGATCGAGGGCATCGCTCTCGCCGGCGACGTGCTCGCCGAGCACTTCCCCCACCGCGACGGCGAGCGCAACGAGCTGCCCGATCGCGTCATCGTGCGCGCGCGCTGATCGCCAGCGCAGCGCGGTCCTGCGCGCGCTACAGGTGCGCGACCTGCTTCGAAGTCTCCTTCGTGAAGCGCAACAGGCAACGCAGCAGGTCCATGTGCAGTTCGAGACTGGGCTGCGGCGAGATGTACTGCTCGGCGACGAGATCGCGCCAGCGCAAGAGCTCGCGCCACAGCCTCGGACTGCGGTTGGCGGCGACGGTGAGATCGACCATGCGCAGAACGCGCTCGTAGCCCAGGCGCACGGACGTCTCCGCGCCTAGCTCGAGAGACGCGCGCGCTCGCAGCATCTCGGCAGCAATCGAGAGGATCTGCTGCTCGAGCGTGAACTTGGACCAGCGCTCGACCGTCAGCCCGGCATGCTGTTTCACGCTCGGACTCCCGGAGCGATCAGGCGCTCCACGATCTCGCTGACTCGGCCCCTCATCGCGTCGCTGTGGATGAACATCCCCAGGTTGTCTTGCGCCGGTCGAATGTTGATCAGGGAGCTGTGCTCGATTCGCTGCGGTCGCGGCCTGAGGGGATAGAAGTTCCCGCCCCACAGATCTACTTGGCGCGAGCCGTCTTCGAGCAGCACGGCCTCCGCGTCGACGTGCATTTCGCCGCCGACGGCCACGATTCCGCGCTCGACATCGACCACGAACTTGACCATGTCGCCGAAGACTTCGGCCACGAGCTCTGCGAGCAGCTCCGCTGCGATCGGCTCGGACAGCACGACGATCCTGGCGCTCACCGCTGCAGCCTCAGACCTGGTCGTCCGAATCGCCGGCGACCTCGACCGGCGCGTAGTTGAAGAGATCCGCGGTGGTGTAGCTCGCGCCCGCGGCGGCGTTGAGCGCGGCCAAGACCTTCTTCATCGAGTTCGCCGTCAGGCGCCGGCCCTTGACCGCGCGCGCGACCATCTTGTGCGTGAGCTGCGCCGACGAAGCGCGCACGAGGTCCGTGGGCGCGAGCGCATGTCGAGAGAGGAGCGTCGCCAGCGGCTGTTCGCCGAGATTGCGTTCGAGCGTCATTCGGCGCAAAGGGTAACCCGCGCGGCGCGCTCAACGCACTCGATCGATCTGCGCGCGGCAGTGCACGCACTCGGCGTGCGCAGCGCCCAGAGTGGCGAGCAGCGCGGCGTAGGCGCTCTCGGCGCGCTCGAGGCGCGGCGGCATCGGCCCGGAATCGAGCAGGGCCAGCTCGACCGTCGCTGCGTGGCCGCTCCAGTGATCGGGGCGCGCACCCTGCGCCGCGGTGACGCACTCCTCGAGCAGCGCGCGCGCCGCGTCGATCTCGCCGGCGCGGAGCTTGACGCGGCTCTCCGCCAGCGCGGCCGTCGCGGCGACGGTGACGTACGACGACTTTCCGCGCGCGATGGCGAGCGCGGCCTGGGTCAGCTCGAGCACGCGCGCGTCGTCGCGCCCCTCGCGCGCCAGCAAAAGCGCCAGCGCGGCGCCGATGCGCGCGACGCGCGGATCCTTGTCGCCGTAGTTGCCCAGCGTGGACGCGAACGAACGCTCGAGCGTCTCGATGGCTTCTGCGCTGCGGCCCAGGCCCTCGTAGCTCAGGCCGAGGTAGTGCTCGGTGAGCGCGGTTCGAAAGTGCGTCGGCCCCAGCCGCTCGATCATGTGCGGCAGCACGGCCGCGAGCGGCTCGCGAGCGTCTTCCCAGCGCTGCATGCGCGCGTACAGACCGCCGAGGTTGCCGTAGGCGGTGATGCGCTGCGGGTGCGACGGCGGGACGATCTCGTCGAACACCTCGCGCGCATGCACGAGCAGCGCCAGCGCGTCCTCCTCGCGGTCGAGGTCTTCGAGCAGCGCTGCCTTGTTGAGCTGGAACGTGGCGGTCTTGTCGTTGCGCTCGCCGTGCAGCACCGTCGCGATCGAGATCAGCTCGTCGTAGCTCTCGAGCGCTGGTTTGAGCCGCCCCAGGTGCTTGAGCGACAGCGCCTTGGCATTCAGCGCCGCGACCAGACCTGGATGGGGCCGCCAACCGAAGTCGCGCTCGAGGGCCAGCGACTCGTCGGCGACGCGCACGGCGTCTTCGTAGCGCCGCACGCGGTAAAGCATGTTGGCGTGGTTCGAGTAGACGTTGCGCTTCAGCTCGAGCGTCGCTTCGGGCATCTGCTCGAGCAGCGCGCGCGCCTGTTCGAGGCACAACAGCGCGAGCGGCTGATCGCTGTCCGCGACCACGCACGCGGCGATGCACATCAGGTACTCGATGTTCAGCGCGACGTCCTGCGGCGCCAGCTCGCTCTGCAGCTCGCGCGCCAGTTTCGCGGTCTCGAGCGCGCGCTTGTCGCCCACCGAGCGCCAGACGTGAGCGAGGCCGAAGTACGAGTCGGCCACCTGCAGACTGCGCTCGCCGTAGAGCTCGCGGCGCAGCTCGAGCGACTTCTGGAGCGTCGCTTCCGCTTGCGCGTAGTGCGACAGCGCCGAGTAACACGAACCGATCGCGTCCAGCAGCTCCGCCAGCACGTCCGGCTCGCTCGCCAGCTCGCGCTCGATGCGCTCCAGGCCGACATCGAGCAGCTCGCGCGCGGTCAGCTCGCGGCCCTGCGCGACCGCGGGACCGGCCGAGGTCATGATCTCGATCAAGAGCTCTGAGACCTTGTTCGCCTTGGTGGCGGCGCGCTGCGCCGAGTCGCGTTGCACCGAGGCCTCGGACTCGGCGCTCAGAGCCCGATCGCGCTCGGCCTGCGCGCTCTCCTGGGCCTTCTGCGCGGCGGCGCGCTGTCGCTCGGCTTCCCCGCGCGCGGCGAGCGCTTCGTCCAGCGCACTGCGGATCTGGTCGGCGTACGCACGCTCCTGCCACAGCAGCGCAGACGGGATCCCGATCGCCAGCGACAACGCCAGACCAAGGGCCACGCTCGCAGCGCGATTGCGCTGCATCCAGCGCAGCACCTTGAGCGCTGCGCTCGGTGCGCGCGCCTCGATCGGCCGCAGCGCGAGCACGTTGCCCAGGTCGCGCGCGAAGGCCTCGGCCGAGGCATAGCGCCGCGCCGCAGTGCTCTCCATCGCCTTCGAGCAGACCGTCTCGAGATCGCGCGACACCGCGCGGTTGCGCGCGCGCAAGGGATCGGCGCGGCCGACGAGGATCGCTTCGCGCAGATCGATCAGGCTCGTGTCGCGAAACGGCGCCTGCAGCGAGAGCAGCTCGTACAACGTGACGCCTAGCGCGTACACGTCACTGCGCGCGCTCGCGGAGCGCGACTCGCCGCGCAGCTGTTCGGGCGACATGTACAGCAGCGAGCCGAGCGTCGCGCCGCTGGCGGTCAGTCGAGCTCCGTCGCTCTCGGCCTGCGTCGCGAGGCCAAAATCGATCAGTCGCGCGGCGCCGTCGAAGCCCACCACGACGTTCGAGGGCTTCACGTCGCGGTGCAGCACTCCCCGCTCGTGCGCGTGCGCCAGCGCCTGCGCGATCTGCACGGTCCAACGCAGACTCAGCTCGATCCACGAGCCCTGGAACGCGTCGTGGCGCGTCAGCTCCTGGCCGCGTTCGCGCGCCTTGCGCTCGAGCACGCGGCCTGCGTCTTCGCCGCGCAGGCGCTCCGGCGCGCGGCCTTGGAGTTCGCTCAGGAGCTCCGCCAGCGTGCAGCCCTGCACGAGCTCCATCGCGAAGTACGGCACGCCGTGCTCTTCGCCGACGGTGTAGATCGGAACGATGCCCGGGTGCGAGAGGCGCGCGACCGCTTCGGTCTCGCGTCGGAAGCGCTCCTTGGCGCGCGCGAAGAACAGGTGCTCGGGGCGGATGACCTTCACCGCGACTTCGCGGCCCAGTCCGTCCTGCCGCGCGCGAAAGACGACGCCCATGCCGCCGCCGCCGAGGCGCTCGAGCAACGCGAACTCGCCCAATCGATCGGGAAAATCGTTCTGGGCGGAAGGGGCGGCGATGCCCAGACGCTGCAGCGCGGCCACGCGGCGGCGCAGCTCTTCGGCGTGTTCGGGATGCTCCGCGCAAGCGCGCTCGAGGGCCTGCGAATTGGCCTGCGCATCGCCTTCGAGGCACTGCGCCACGAGGTCTTCGAGCGGGTCGTCGATGCGCGAGGAGGACTGGCTCACGTTCGGGTGCGCAAGACGCGCTCGGCCATTCACACGCAGCCGCGCTCCAGCGTCAAGGCGTCGCACGATCCGCTCGGCGCGAACAACGCCCGAGCAGCGCCAGCGCGCTAGAATTTCCAATTGACGCCAGCGCGGCCCCGCCGCGCGAGGCGCCCGGCGGACATGGCCCAGGACGACCAGAAACTGTACGAGCGCGCCACCAAGGGCGACGAGCACGCGGTCGAGGAGCTGCTCGAGCGGCACCTTCCGGGTCTGCGCACGTACGTGAAGCGCAACGTCAGCCCAGGCGTGCTCGCCAAGGAGTCGAGCTCGGATCTAGTGCAGTCGGTGTGCCGCGAAGTGCTGCAGAACATCGACAACTTCCAGTACCAGGGCGAGGCGGCCTTCCGCAGTTGGCTCTACCAAGCTGCGCTGCGCAAGCTGATCGACCGGCAGCGTTACTACAAAGCCGAGAAGCGCGACATGGGACGCGAAGCGGCGCTCGAGCGCAGTTCGGAGCTCTCGTCGCAGGCTGCATCGGTGCTGGCGGCGTCGCTCGCTGGCTCGCCGAGTTCCGACGCGATCCTGCGCGAAGAGATCGAGCGCCTCGAACGCGCCTTCGGCGAATTGGAGACCGGCGACCGCGAGATCATCCACTTGGTGTACGTGCGGGGACTGACGCACGCGCAGGTGGCCGCGCAACTGGGCTGCACGGAAGTCGCGTCGCGCAAGCAGCTCTCGC
Organism: Planctomycetaceae bacterium; assembly: GCA_011525785.1. Classification (GTDB taxonomy): domain Bacteria; phylum Planctomycetota; class UBA1135; order UBA1135; genus WYBT01. Next base: position 124,477 of record WYBT01000019.1, on the reverse strand, counting down.
GCGCACTTGCGCGGCTAAGCAAGCGAATCGCCTGAAGCGGCGTGCGGCTCGGCGCGGCGTCTGCGCGCCTGGCCCGAGTGATTTACGCAGTTGGGCGCAGCCTGGGCGCGCGCGCGGCGCTCGACAATCGCGGCGCCATGCCCCGCTACACCACCGTCGACGGCAACGAAGCCGTCGCCAGCGTCGCCCACCGCTCCAGCGAAGTCATCGCCATCTATCCCATCACGCCCTCGTCGAGCATGGGCGAGTTGGCGGACGAGTGGTCCGCCAAAGGGCGCGCGAACCTCTGGGGACAAGTGCCCGAAGTGATGGAGATGCAGTCGGAGGCCGGGGCCGCGGGCGCGGTGCACGGCGCGCTGCAGGCGGGCTCGCTCTCGACGACGTTCACGGCGTCGCAGGGCCTGCTGCTGATGATCCCCAACATGTACAAGATCGCCGGGGAGCTCACGGCGTTCTGCATGCACGTCGCCGCGCGCACGGTCGCGACGCACGCGCTCTCGATCTTCGGCGACCACTCCGATGTGATGGCCTGCCGGCAAACGGGCTTTGCGATGCTCGCGTCGGGCTCAGTGCAGGAGGCGCAGGACCTCGCTTGCATCGCGCACGCGGCGACGCTCGAGGCGCGCGTGCCGTTCCTGCATTTCTTCGACGGCTTCCGCACCTCGCACGAGGTGGCCAAGATCGAAGCGCTCGACGACGACGTGCTGCGCGGGATGTACGACGAGTCGAAGATCGCCGAGCACCGTGCGCGCGCGCTGACGCCGGATCGACCGGTGCTGCGCGGCACGGCCCAGAACCCCGACACGTACTTCCAGGCGCGCGAGGCCTGCAATCCGTTCTACGACGCGTGCGCTGACGTGGTCGAGCGCTGCTGCGCGCGCTTCGAACAGCTCACGGGACGGCGCTACCGGTTGTTCGAGTACGTCGGCGATCCGCGGGCCGAGCGCGTGGTCATGTTGATGGGTTCGGGGTCAGGCGCGGTGGAAGAGTGTGTCGAGCGCCTCAATGCCCAGGGCGCGCGCGTCGGTCTCTTGAAGGTGCGCTTGTTCAGGCCGTTCTCGGTCGCGCGCCTGGTCGCCGCGCTCCCTGCGAGCACGCGCTCGATCGCCGTGCTCGACCGCACCAAGGAGCCCGGGGCCGTCGGCGACCCGCTGTACCTCGAGGTGGTGGCCGCGCTGCGCGAGGCCCGCGACGAGGGGCTCGCGAAGTTCGAACGCGAGCCGCGCGTGATCGGCGGTCGCTACGGGCTCTCGTCGAAGGAATTCACGCCAGCGATGGCGAAGGCCGTGTTCGACGAACTCGCGCGCGAGAAGCCGCGCAACCACTTCACCGTCGGCATCGTCGACGACGTGACGCGCCGCTCGCTCGAGTGGGATCCCGAGTTCGAGGTCGAAGCCGCCGACGTCGTGCGCGCGGTGTTCTTCGGCCTGGGCGCGGACGGCACGGTCGGCGCGAACAAGAACTCGATCAAGATCATCGGCGAACAGACGCCGCTCTACGCCCAGGGCTACTTCGTCTACGACTCGAAGAAGTCGGGCTCGATCACGATCTCGCACCTGCGCTTCGGGCCGCGGCCGATCGGATCGAGCTATCTGGTGCGGCGCGCGAGCTTCGTCGCCTGCCATCAGTTCGGGTTCCTCGAGCGCTACGACGTCGTCGAGCAGGCCCAGGACGGCGCCGTGCTGCTGCTCAACGCGCCCTACGCGGCCGAGCAGGTGTGGGACGAGCTCCCGCGCGAGGTCCAGGAGCAGATCATCGCGCGCCGGCTGCAGCTGTGGACCATCGACGCAGCGCGTGTCGCCGCCGAGAGCGGCATGGGCAACCGCATCAACACCGTGATGCAGACCTGCTTCTTCGCGATCTCCGGCGTGCTGCCGCGCGAAGAGGCCATCGCGAAGATCAAGCAGGCGATCTCGAAGACCTACGGCAAGAAGGGCGCGGAGCTCGTCGAGCGCAACTTCAAGGCGGTGGACAGCGCGCTCGCGCACTTGCACCGCGTCGAGATCCCGACGCACGCGAGCGCGACGCGTCGCCGCATCCCGGCCATGACGAGCGACGCGCCCGACTTCGTTCGGCGCGTGAGCGGCGCGATGGCGGCGGGCCACGGCGATCTGCTGCCGGTGAGCGCGTTCCCGCCCGACGGCACGTGGCCCACCGGCACGAGCCGCTTCGAGAAGCGCAACATCGCGGCCGAAATCCCGACCTGGGACGCATCGATCTGCATCCAGTGCAACAAGTGCGCGCAGATGTGCCCGCACGCGGCGATCCGCGCCAAGAGCTACGACGTGTCGGCGCTCGCGGGCGCGCCGACGACCTTCAAGAGCGTCGCCGCGCGCGGCAAAGACCTGCCGGGTTCGCACTTCACGATCCAGGTCGCGCCGGAGGACTGCACCGGTTGCTCGCTGTGCGTGGCCGTGTGTCCGGCCAAGGACAAGTCCAACCCGCGCCACAAGGCGATCGACATGGTCGCGCAGGCGCCGCTGCTCGCGGCCGAGCGCACGAACTACGACTTCTTCCTCGCGCTCCCGGAGGCCGACCGCACGCGCGTCAAGCTCGACAACAAGGGCGTGCAGTTGCTCGAGCCGTTGTTCGAGTACTCGGGCGCGTGCGCTGGCTGCGGTGAGACGCCGTACATCAAGCTCCTCACGCAGATCGTCGGCGACCGGCTCCTGATCGCGAACGCGACGGGCTGTTCGTCGATCTACGGCGGAAACCTGCCCACGACGCCCTACACGCGCAATCGCGACGGCCGCGGGCCGGCCTGGGCCAACTCGCTGTTCGAAGACAACGCCGAGTTCGGGCTGGGCATGCGCTTGTCCGTCGATGCGTTGAGTCGCGAGGCGCGCGCGCTGGCGGCTGAGCTGGCGAGTTCGATCGGCCAGGAGGCGCTGGTCGCCGCGCTGCTCGATGCACGCGCCGTCGACGAAGCCGAGTTGCGCGAGCAGCGTTCGCGCATCGAGCTCCTGCGCGCTGCGCTGACTCGCGCGAGCCATCCCAAGGCCGCGCGCCTCGCGCAGATCGCCGACTACCTCGCGCCCAAGAGCGTGTGGATCCTCGGCGGCGATGGCTGGGCCTACGACATCGGCTTCGGCGGGCTCGATCACGTGCTCAGCACCGGTCGCAAGCTCAAGGTGCTCGTGCTCGACACCGAGGTCTACTCCAACACCGGCGGGCAGCAGTCGAAGGCCACGCCGCGCGCTGCGTCGGCAAAGTTCGCCGTGGCGGGCAAGACGCTCGGCAAGAAGGACCTCGCGTTGATGATGATGGGCTACGGACACGTGTACGTGGCCCGCATCGCGCTCGGCGCGAAGGACAACCAGGCGGTGAAAGCGCTGCTCGAGGCCGAGAGCTACGACGGACCGGCGCTCGTGATCGCGTACAGCCACTGCATCGCGCACGGCTACGACATGGCGCTCGGCGCCGAGCAGCAGAAGCTCGCGGTCGGCGCCGGCGCGTGGCCGCTGTACCGCTTCGACCCGCGGCGAGCGCTCGAAGGCCAGCCCGCGCTCGTGCTCGACTCGGGCGCGCCGACGCCGACGCTCGCGCAGTACATGCGCGGCGAGACGCGCTTCCGCATGGTCGAGCAGGCCGACGCCGGCCGCTATCAGGGCCTCGTCGCGCAGACCCAGCGCGAGATCAAGGAGCGCTGGAGCGTGCTCGAGCGACTCGCCGCAGGAACGACCGCGCAGGACGCCGCCACCACGAAAGGTTGATGCGATGGACCTCTCGACGAACTACCTCGGACTGCCGCTCGCTCACCCGCTGATGGCCGGCGCGTCGCCGTTGGTCGACGATCTCGCGCTAGTGCAGCGCTGCCTGGACGCCGGGGCCTCGGCGATCGTGATGCACTCGCTGTTCGAGGAGCAAATCCGCGGCGAGGCCCTGGCGCGCACGCACTACGGCGAGGCGCACGCCAACTCGCACGCCGAAGCGCTCACGTACCTGCCCGAGCTCGACGAGTTCCGCCTGGGACCCGACGAGTACCTCGAACGCATCCGCCGACTGCGCGCGATGAGCTCCGTGCCCGTGATCGCGTCGCTCAACGGCACGACCGAGGGCTCGTGGCTGCGCTACGCGCGCTCGATGGAGGAAGCCGGCGCCTCGGCGCTGGAGCTGAACCTGTACGAGCTCGAGACCGACCCGCGCGAAAGCGGCGCCGCGGTCGAAGCGCGCGCGCTCCAGATCGTGCAGTCGGTGCGCGCGGTGGTGTCGATCCCGATCGCGGTGAAGCTCTCGCCCTTCTACACGGCGCTGGCGCACTTCGCGCGAGCGCTCGAAGACGCCGGCGCGAACGGCTTGGTGCTGTTCAACCGCTTCTACCAGCCCGACCTCGACATCGACGCGCTCGAGGTCGCGCGCACGCTGAAGTTGTCGGACCGCAGCGAACTGCTGCTGCGCCTGCGCTGGCTGGCGATCCTCTCGCCGCAGCTCCGCGGCTCGCTCGCGGTGAGCGGCGGCGTGCACGAGGCTGCGGACGCCATCAAGGCCATCATGACCGGCGCGCACGGCGTGCAGATGGTCTCAGCGCTCCTGCGGCACGGGCCCGAGCACCTCGGCCGCGTGCTCTCCGACCTGCGCGATTGGCTCGAGCAGCACGAGTACGACTCGCTCGAGCAGATGCGCGGCAGCATGAACCTCAAGCGCTGCCCCGATCCGCGCGGCTACGAGCGCGCGAACTACGTGCACATCCTCCAGAGCTGGCGTTTCGAGCTCGACTGAGTCGCGCCAAGCACAGCGCCCGGCGTTCCCCTCGCGAGGGACGCCGGGCGCTTTCGTTGGCGCTGCGATCGAGTCAGGCGCTCGAGCGCGGCGCGCTTGCGGGGTCGATCACGGCGCGAAGGTGAACTGCACCGCGTTGGTGAGGTTCGTGGTCTTCGGGCTGGCCGGATCGCGGTACCAGCACTGCGCTTGCACCACGTCGCCCCCGGCGAACGGCGTCCCGAGCGCGCCGGGGTTCGCAGCCGTCCACGCCTGGAAGGGCAGCGCGAACTGTCCGTTGCACGAGCCCGCGCTGCCCGAGGACAGCATGGTGCTCATGCGCTGCGTCGGCGCCTTGACGCACAGGAAGCTCGAGGACGATCCCCAGGGGGAGATCGCGGGCCCGGAGACCGAGTAGAAGAACAGGCCCAAGCGCGCGCCCTCCACGTTGGCGACATGGAGTCCGTACCCACTGCCCGGCGGCACGGACACGCTGAGGTTGCCCGCGCCGGTCATCACCGGCACGCACCCGATGCTGCTCGTGCCCGATGTGCAGTAGGCGACCGACATGCCCGGCTCGCACTCGTCGAGCACGCCGTTGCTGTTGAGGTCGAAGCTCGTCGCGTTTGCGAGGTCGCACACGTCGCCGATGCCGTTCAGGTTGCAGTCCTGCTGGCCGGCGTTCGCGATCGTCGGGCAGTTGTCGACGCAGTCGGCCACGCCGTCGCCATCGCCGTCCGTGTCAGGCGCGCCGCAGCCGCAGGCGCCGGGCGCGGTCTTCAACGGATCCGCAGGGCATCCGTCGCACGCGTCGCCGACCAGGTCGCCGTCGCCGTCGAGCTGATTGGCATTCGCGACCGTCGGACAGTTGTCGCAGATGTCGCCGCGGCCGTCGCCATCGCCGTCCGCCTGGTTGTTGTTGGGCGTCGAGGGGCAGTTGTCGCACGCGTCGCCATTCGAGTCGCCGTCGACGTTGGCCTGGTTCTGGTTCGTCGTCGTCGGACAGTTGTCGCAGGCGTCGCCGAGCGTGTCGCCGTCCGAGTTCGTCTGCGTGCTGTTCGACACCGTCGGGCAGTTGTCGCAGGCATCGCCGCGCGAGTCGCCGTCGACGTTGGCCTGGTTCTGGTTCGTCGTCGTCGGACAGTTGTCGCAGGCGTCGCCGAGCGTGTCACCGTCGGAGTTGGTCTGCGTGCTGTTCGAAATCGTCGGGCAGTTGTCGCAAACGTCGCCGTCGCCGTCGCCGTCGCCATCCGCCTGGTTCGCGTTCGCGACCGTCGGGCAGTTGTCGCACGCGTCGCCGCGCGCGTCCCCGTCGACATCCGACTGGCTGGGATTGGGAACTGCCAGGCAGTTGTCGCACACATCGCCGCGTCCGTCGTTGTCAACGTCCGACTGAGTCGTGGTGAAGATCGTCGGGCAGTTGTCGCAGGCGTCACCCCACGCATCGCCGTCGGCGTTGGTCTGCGTGTTGTTGGCGACACTCGGGCAGTTGTCGCACGCATCGCCGCGCGAGTCCCCGTCGGCGTTCGCCTGGGTCGGGTTGGCGACCGTCGGGCAGTTGTCACACGCGTCACCCAGCGTGTCGCCATCGGAGTTGGTCTGCGAGCTGTTCGAAACCGTCGGACAGTTGTCGCACGCGTCGCCCACCGCATCGCCGTCGACGTTGGCCTGCGTCGGGTTCGTCGTGGTCGGGCAGTTGTCGCACGCGTCGCCGAACGTGTCGCCGTCCGAGTTGGTCTGCGTGCTGTTCGAAACCGTCGGACAGTTGTCGCACGCATCGCCCACCGCATCGCCGTCAGCGTTGGCCTGGTTCGCATTTGCAACCGTCGGGCAGTTGTCGCACGCGTCGCCGTCGCCGTCGCCGTCGCCGTCGGTCTGGTTCGAGTTGGAGACCGTCGGGCAGTTGTCGCAAGCATCGCCGCGCGCATCGCCGTCGGCGTTGGCTTGATTGGCGTTGGCCACGGTCGGGCAGTTGTCGAGGCAGTTGTTGACGCCGTCGCCGTCGCTGTCCTGACAGGGCGTGGTGTCGACCCTGATCTCGTAGAACTGCGCGTAGTTGAAGCCTGCGACCTCGGCCGACACACGGAAGTAGTAGTCCGCCGGAGGCAGCTCGAGTTCGATGCGCTCGGGGTTGCCGGCGGGCTGCTGGTTCGCGACCTGCAGCACGGTCGTGCCATCGGCTGCGAGCAGTTCGATCCGCAAGTTGGCGGCGGTCAGCAGATTGAGCGTCTGTGGAGTCGTCGCGCACGAGCCGTTGTTCGGATTCTGCGGAGACGCTGCGTAGATGCTCCCGACCGGCCTCGCGTCGACGCGCAACCGCGCAGGCTGGATCAGCAGGATCTTGAAGTAGTCGACGTCGTTCACCTTCGAGATCGAGTACGTGCGCGCGTCGGTCGGCGACGTGCCCGTCACCGGCGGCGGGATCGCGCCGAGAGTGGCGCTGAAGTTGTTGCTCAGCGGGATCGTCCAGTTCGACGGTCCGGGCGCGTCGTTCGGCTCGAGGATGTCGCCGTAGAGCGAGTGGACCGAGAGCATGTCGTCCGCGCGCGGACCGTCGAACGACAGATCGAGCAGCGGCTCCATCAAGAAGTCCGCCGCGCCCTGATCACACGAGTGCAGGATGCCCATCGCGTGGCCGAGCTCGTGCATCACCGTCTGGCGCAGGAACAAGAAGCTGTTCGCCGACTGGCCCCAAGCCTCGGCGCTGTCGAGCACCTGGTCGCCGCCGTCCTGGGGAAAGCGGTTGTAGCCCACGACGTTGAGCGCGCCGTCGAGCGCTTTCATGCCGATGCGGATGTCGCCGCGCGTCGCGCTTCCGCTCGAACCCCACGCCGCGCCGTCGTCGTGGACGCCGTTGACGGACACGAACACGAAGTCGATGCCGCTGATCTCCTCCCAGCGGTCGAAGCACTCCTGGATCTGCTGAACGGCCGTCAGCGAGCCGCCCGAGAAGACGAACTTCACGTTCATCGTCGCGAAGAAGTTGCTCGGCGCGGCGCTCCAGCCCGTGCTCAGCTCGTCGGGGATCACCACGCCGTCAGGCACGATGCTCCAGCGCACGGTGGTCGGAGTCGCGCTCCCGAACTGACCGTGCCAGCCGGTGTGGAAGTACGCCTCGGGCGGGGGCGGCAGCAGCGCTTCGATCTGATCCCGATACCAGTCGGGAGTCCCGGGCAGGTAACACACGGCGGGGCGGCCGCCGACCTCACCTTGCGCGGACGCGGGGACGGCGAGGGCGAGAGCGAGAGCAACGGGGGCAAACCACTCGAAGTGACGCATTGGAGGCAGTTCGACGGAGGACCTGGGGCGCGCACGTCCCCACGAGGACTTCGAGGGGCCGCGCCAACCGACCCACGGGACGCGCGGGGACGGGCGGCCGGAGAAAGTTGGAATTCCGCCGCGGCGGGCTCGCGCGGATCGCGCCGCGCCGCGCTTCACTCGCCCGCCAACCGGTAGCCTGCCCCGCCATGCGCCTGCGAAACCTGCTGCTGTTCGGTCTGCTCAGCGCCTGCGCGGCGACGCCGCAAGCACCGCAGCCGCGCCGCCGTCCGAACATCGTGTTCATCCTGGCCGACGACCACGCAGTGCAAGCGCTCGGCGCCTACGGATCGACCGTCGCGCGCACACCGAACCTCGACCGCCTCGCTGCCGAAGGCCTGCGCTTCGAAAACGCCTTCTGCGGCAACGCGATCTGCGGGCCGGCGCGCGCGAGCGTGCTCACCGGACTGCACAGCCACGCGCACGGCGTCGTGGACAACGCAGCGCGCTTCGACGGAGCACTGCCGACGTTTCCCAAGGCGCTCGACGCAGCGGGTTATCGCACGGCGCTCGTCGGCAAGTGGCACTTGAAGAGCGAGCCGACGGGCTTCGACCACTGGGAAGTGTTCCCCGATCAGGGCGAGTACTACGACCCGGTGCTCGTTTCACCGCGCGGCAAGCGCACGGTCACTGGCTACACCAGTGAAGTCGTCACCGACCTCGCGCTCGAGTGGCTCGAGCAGCAGCGCGGCGGCGACGCGCCGTTCCTGTTGTGCTTGAACCACAAGGCGCCGCACCGCTCGTGGGCGCCGGGGCCGCGCGAGCTCGAGCTGTACTCGGGCGAAGAGCTCCCCGAGCCCGCGACGTTGTTCGACGACTACTCCACGCGCGCGGTGGGCGCGGCGGCGCAGGAGATGAGCATCGCGCGGCACTTGAGCGAGTACGACCTCAAGCTCGGCGCTCCGCACGCGCGCGGCGAGGCGGCTGTCGCTGCGTGGAGGCGCGCGTACGACGAGGAGAACGCCGCGCTCGCGCGCCAGCCGCTCGAGGGCGACGCGCGCACGCGTTGGAACTACCAGCGCTACGCCAAGGACTACCTGCGTTGTGTTGCGGGCGTCGACGCGAGCGTCGGGCGCGTGCTCGCGTGGCTCGACGCCGCCGGCCTGGCGGACGACACGCTCGTGATCTACGCCTCCGACCAGGGCTTCTTCGTCGGCGAGCACGGCTGGTACGACAAGCGCTGGATGTACGAGGAGTCGCTGCGCCTGCCGCTGATCATCCGCTGGCCCGGAGTGATCTCGCCCGGCCGCGTCGAGGAGCGGCTGGTGCAGAACATCGACCTCGCGCCGACGCTGTGCGAGGTCGCGGGGGCTGCGCCGCTTCCCGGCGCGCACGGGGCGAGCCTGCTGCCGCTGCTCGAAGGCCGCGCACCGCGCTCCTGGCGCAGCTCGATCTACTACCGCTACTTCGAGTACCCCGAGCCGCACCGCGTCGAGCCGCACTACGGCGTGCGCACCGAGCGGCACAAGCTGATCGAGTTCCCGCGCATCGGCGCGCGCGAGCTGTACGACCTCGAGAGCGACCCGCACGAGCTCGACAACCTCGCGGGACAGAGCGAACACCGCGTGCTCGAGACGCGCTTGAGCTTCGAGCTCGCGCGCCTGCGCCGCGCGTTCGGCGACGCGTGACGCGCTTCCGTGGATCGACCCGCGCGGGCCGAGAGAACTGCGCGAAGTCGACCGGGGCCCCAACTGTCACACGCCCGGAGAGGATTCGGCCGCTAGATGCTTGACTAGTCAACCATTGGCGCTAGGATTGACCCCGTGACGCCCAAGCCCCTCAGCCCGACGCAGCGCGCGATCGGCCAGGAACGGCCCTTCGCCTCGCTCGAGCAGGAGGCGCTGATCGCCCTGTGGGTCGCCTCCGACCACGCGCGCCGCCCGTTCGAGGCCCTGCTCGCCGAGCACGGCGAACTCACGCTCCAGCAGTACAACGTGCTGCGCATCCTGCGCGGCGCGGGCGAGCGCGGCCTGCCGACGCTGGAGATCGGCGAACGCATGATCGAGCGCACGCCGGGCGTCACGCGGCTGGTCGACCGGCTCGAGGCCAAGCGCCTGGTCGAGCGTCGACGTTCGAGCGAGGACCGCCGTCAGGTGGTCGTGCGCATCACGCGTGCGGGCCTCGACCTGCTGGCCCCGCTCGACGAAGCGATCGACAAGCTCGACGGCGAGGTGCTCGCCAAGCTGAATCGCAGCGAGCTCAAGCAGCTCATCGCGCTCTTGGAGCGCGTGTTCTCCTGACCGACAGGCCCTCGCGGCCCCTCACCACCTTCTTTTCGAGGTCCATTCCATGACTAGTCAAGCACTGACTGCTCAAGCATCTTCGGCCGCCGGCTGGCTCGCGCGCACCCGCGCACTCGCCCTGCACACGCGCGCCGACTTCTCCGCCCCGCTGCTGCGCCTGGGCCTCGCCGCGGTGATGTTCCCGCACGGCGCCCAGAAGCTGCTGGGCTGGTTCGGCGGCTACGGCTACGAAGGCACGATGGGCTTCCTCACGGGAACCATCGGCCTGCCCGCGCCGCTGGCAGCACTCACGATCGGCCTGGAGTTCTTCGGCCCGATCCTGCTCGTGCTGGGACTGGGCGTGCGCTTCGTCGCGGCGGGTTTGGCGGCGATCATGGTCGGAGCGATCGCCACGGTGCACGCCGAGCACGGCTTCTTCATGAACTGGTTCGGCGCGCAGCAGGGCGAGGGCTTCGAGTTCCACCTGCTCGTCATTGCCATCGCGCTGGCGCTGGTCGTGCGCGGCGCCGGCAGCTTCTCGCTCGACGGCAAGCTGAGCGCGGAGCGGGCCAGTTGAGCGCCGCGATGCCGAGCGACGTGAGTGTGAGACGATCTTTCGCGGAGAAACGCCCGTGAATCCCATGCCCAGAGCCCCGCTGTTCGTGTCGCACGGTTCGCCGACGTTGGTCTTGGACGACGTGCCCGCGCGCCGCGCGCTCGCCGAGCTGTTCTTTGCGAGCGGCAAGCCGGCCGCGATCGTCGTCGCTTCGGCGCACTGGACCACGCGCGCGCCGCGCGTCGACAGCTCTAGCGCGCCGCGCACGATCCACGACTTTTCCGGCTTCGCGCCCGAGCTGTACCAGATGCGCTATCCGGCGCCGGGCGCGCCGCAGCTCGCCGCGCGTGTCGTCGACGCACTGCGCGCGGCGGGCTTCGAGGCCGAACTCGACGCGCGCGGCCTCGACCACGGCGCATGGGTGCCGCTCAAGCTCGCCGCGCCGCTCGCCGACGTCCCGGTGTTCCAGCTCTCGCTCCAGCCGCACCTGGGCGCCGCGCACCACTTGAAGCTCGGCCGCGCGCTCGCGCCGCTCGCCTACGACGACGTGCTCGTCCTGGGCAGCGGCAGCGCCACGCACAACCTCGGCGAGCTCGCCCGTCCCGACGCGCCGCCGCCCGCCTGGGTGCGCGAGTTCGACAGCTGGCTCGGCGCAACACTCGCGAGCGGCGACGTCGAAGCGCTCGTCGACTACCGCCGCCGCGCGCCGCACGCCGCGCGCAACCACCCCACCGAAGAGCACTTCTTCCCGCTGCTCGTCGCGCTCGGCGCCGCCGGCCCCACGCCGCACACGCGACTCGTGCACTCGAGCTTCACCTTCGGCGTGCTCTCGATGGCGGCCTTCGCGTTCGAGGGCCAGCCCGCGCGCAAGTTCTGAGCGCGACGCTCCGCGAAATCGCCGACTCCAGGCCGTGGCCGAACTCGCGCCATCGCAGAGAGAGTCGAGTCGCTGAGCGCGCGGCGCCGGCGATCGAGCTGCGGCGGCGCGTCAGCGGCGAGTCATGCGCTGGCGGGCGCAGGTGCTCGACAGGCGCGGAAACGACCGGCCCGTGAGCTACTCTCGTGCCCCCATGAAGTGGTTTCTCGCCCTGCTGCCTTTCGTTCTCGTGAGTGCGTGCCGATCGAGTCAGGACAGCGACGCGCCGTGGCGTTCGCTGGCTCGCAGCCCCAGCTCCGGAGTGGTCGAAGCCGGCGCGCACGTCGCGCGCGACAGCGCCGAGTGGCGCGCGCTCTGGTCGCGACACACGCAGGCTGTGATCCAGCCGGCACAGGCGCCTGCGCTCGACCTCGAGCGCGACATGGCGATCCTGGTGAGTGACGGTCAAAAGCCCACCGCCGGCTGGTCGCTCGAAGTCACCGCCGTGACGATCGAGCACGGAGAGCTGGTCGTCCACGCGCGCGTCGTCGCGCCGCCGGCGGACATGCTGCAGGCTCAGGTGATCACTGCGCCGTGCGAGCTCGTGGCGACGACGCGCCACAAGCTGCCGGTGCGCGTGAACATCGCGCGCTGAGCCCGCCGCGAACGGCGCGAACGTCAGCCGCTCGCGAGCTTCGCGTACAGGCTCCGGCGCCTCAGCGTTCGCGCTGGGCGCCGAGCAGCGCAAACGCGCGCCGCGGCGATGCGGACCCTGCCTGGAGCGTCGAGGTCCCATCGTCGGGGCCGACCACGAAGTCCAGCCCGCTGAGCTCATCGCCACCGTCGAGCTCGAGCACCAGGATGTCGTTCACGGTCGGCCAGGCGCCAAAGTAGATGTCGCCCGTGCCGCCGATGAAGCCGTCGGCGTCGTCGTCGGAGCCGCACACGAGGATGTAGTCGCCTCCGCCGATCGATCCGAAATCGCCGCTGGGGAACGCGTAGTCCAAGCCCGTCGTCGGGTTGACCAGGAACTGGTCCTGCGTGTCGAGCTCGAGCGTGATCGGATCGACGATGCGGACGAGCAGCACGAACAGCTCGACATCGACCGGCGGCACGGGCGTCTGCACCTGCATGCTCACGTTGACCAGCGCCGTGCCGCCGTTGCTGGGGATCGTCACTACGCCGGTGTAGGTCCCATCGGCGAGCGGTACGCCGCCCGGCGCGCGGTCGACGGTCACGCGCACGGCGCTGACGTCGCTCGAACCGGCGCCGGCGACGGTCTGGAGGGTTGCGAACACGGGCGCAGCGCCGTTCGGCGCGAACGTCGGCGTTCCGACGTCCAGCGCGCCTCCACCGGAGTTCGACACAGCGATCGACAAGAGCGTCGTGTCGGCGCCGAAGTCGAGCGCTGTGCCCGAGACCGACAGCACGGGATTGCTCGACACGCCGCTCTGCGCCGCGGCGACGGCGAGGTCGGCGCGCATCAGGCCGTGGCCGAAGATGTCGTCCCGCCCGGCGGCGCCCAAGTCCACGGCGGTGGTCTGGAGGATGCTCTCGATCTGCGCCGGTGTCAGCGTGCTCGGCGCGGCCGCTGCGATCATCAGCGCCGCCACGCCCGCGACGTGCGGACAGGCCATCGACGTGCCCTGGTAGAACACGAAATTGGGCGAGAAGCCGGTGTTCTCGTTCACCAGGGTCGAGAGCACGCCGTCGACGTAGCCGTCACTGTCGAGGTCGACCGACGTGTTCCCGCCCGGCGCCGCGATGTCGACGTTGGGCCCGAAGTTCGAGTACGGCGCCTTCTGCGCATTGCGGTCGACGGCCGAGACCGACACCACGCCCGCGTAGCTGGCCGGGAAGAAGCTCTGCGAGGAGTTGTTGTTGCCCGCCGCGGCGAAGATCACGACACCCGCGTTGCGCGCGGCGGTCACCGCACTCTGCATGGTCGAGGTCTGGCCCGGTCCGCCCAGGCTCAGATTGATGATGTGCGCGCGGCTGGGCGGCAGCGTCCCCGAGCTGTTCGACAATCCCGCGGCGTAGCGCACGGCCTGCGCGATGTCGGCGTCGGTTCCGCCCTGCAAGCCGAGCACGCGCAAGTGCATGAGCGACACGTCCCAGTTGACGCCCGTCACTCCGATCGAGTTGTTCCCCACCGCGCCGACCGTGCCCGCGACGTGCGTGCCGTGGAAGCTCGACGGCGTGAGCCCCGTGCCGTCGCCCGGGTCGGTGGGATCGTTGTCGATGCCGGTCCCATCGCCGGCGTTCGACGAGCTGCTGATGAAATCGAATCCCGTGCCCGCGTCGTTGCCATCGAGGTCGGGGTGCGCGCGAATCCCGGTGTCGAGCACCGCGACGATCACGTTCGAGCTGCCCTGCGTGATCGACCAGGCATCGGGCATGCGGATCAGGTCGTAATGCCACTTCTGGAGAGAGTAGAAGTTGTCATTGGGCTCGGTGACGCCGCCGAGCGCGTAGCGAATGCGATTGGGCTCGGCCCACTCGACCTCGTCGCTGACTTCGAAGGCGGCGATGGCGGCGAGCGTCGTGCGCGCGGCCTCCTGCGCGTCGAGCCCGGCCGGCAGCTCGAGCGCGAGCACATCGCTCGTCTCGGGAATCCGCTGCGCGATCCGCGCCGAGCGACTCTGCGCGAGACGCGCGACATCGCCGCTCGCGCGCGCTCGCACGAGCACTTCACCGGGCACGAACGGCGCGGACACTTCGGTCGCCAGGCGCTCGACGGGCCCAAGTCCGAACGCCGCGCGCTCGCGCTCGCGGCCGCTCACACGCGCCAGCGGACGCTGTTGAGCGCTCGCCGTCGCGCGAATCGAGAGCGGAGCCGCATGCGCACCGCGCGTGACCAGCTCGAAAGCTTCGAGCGTCGCCGCGCTTGCACGCAGCACTCCGCCGAGCGCATCGGTCGAACCCAGACGCTGCCCCGCGGCGTTGCGCAGCTCGCAATCGCCGTGGGCCTCGAACTCGAGCTCGAGCGCCTCCGCGCACGACAAGCGCAGTCGCCGTTCGCTATCGGCGAGGACTTGAAGCTCATCGCCCGCCGCGAACGCACCCAGATGCCCGTCGATGTCGGCGGCGGCCTTCAACTCCCGCGCTCGCACCTCGAGTTCGAAGGGACCATCGGCGCCGCGCACGATCAGCTCGAAGGGACCGCGCGCCAGAAAGCGCGCTTGCCGCGCCGGATTTCCCACCTCGAGCGAAATCGGATCGAGGTGCGCGAGCTGCTGCGCCGAGCCCTCGACCAGCCGCGCGTCCACCAGCCGCCGCCCAGTGCTGTACAGGCGCACCGTCGCGAAACCTCCACTGATTTCGCCGCGCACGCGTCGCACGCGGCTCGAGTCGACATCGACTCGCGGACGATCGAGATCGATGCCGCGCGCCGGCCCGGCGAACTCGGTGGCCGCGATCGGCGCCGGCGGCTCGGGCACGAACGCAATCGCGCCGTCGAGCTCCACCGTCCCGCCGCCTCCCCCGCCGCCGCCGCCGCAAGCTGCCAAAGTGAAGGCGAAGAAGGCGAGAGGGAACGTGGACTTACGCATGGTGGTGCTCTGGAAGTGGCGGGCGAGAACAGCTCGGACAAAGCGCCAAGATTAGCGTCGACTCCGCCGCGCGAGCGGCGCGCACGTCAGACGAAGAGCGCTGTTCGAAGCCCGCGTTCAGCCCCAGCTCGACCCAGACCCTCGGCCGATCGTCGTATCCGCCTCTGGGGGCCGGCGTCGAGCCCGCGGAGCATCTCTCGTCGCTGCGCGCCCGCGCCGAGAGCGCGAGTAGCTCGAACTCTGTCAGCCCATGGACAACACGTTGCTCAGGCGCTCGATCACCGGCAACTCCTCGCGCAGATCCAGCTTGATGTCGAGCGCCTGGGCCGTCGGCTTCAGGGCGTCGAAGATCCAGTGGCGTTGCACGTGCAGCTCGGCGGGAAGCACACCGACTTCGCCGAAGACCGCGAGCAGGTTTTTGGCGCAGCTCTCGAGGCGCAACTCCGGCGCAGCGGCTTCGGGCGGCAGCGGGCGCCCCGAGTGCGCGCCAGCCGCCATGAAGAGCACGGGCGCGTACTCCCAGCCCTCGTCGTCCGCAACGCGCGCAGGGATCGCGAAGACGTCGAACTCGAAGGGCTCGTTCGCGCGCGGCAGTCTTGCGGCGCGCGCCACTGCCAGTTGGTCCACGGCGGGATAGCTCTTCGCGCGCGGCGAATCTGGACGCGCGAACGTGCGCCGCAGCGCCGTGCCTTCCAGCTCGAAGACCGGGAGCTCGCCGTCGAGGTCGACCGACTCGCGCAACTGCGGGTCTCTCATCGCCAGCGCGCCCTCGAGGATCGTCGCCAGCAACACGGTCGCGCGCGGCGTTCGCTCTTCGCCGAACTGGCGCGGGAGCCTTCCGTACTTCACTTCTTCGAGCTGCGGCCAAGCCGCGCTCCCGCGGAACTTCAGTCCCGAGTCCTTCGCGCGCTTCACGCCCTGCGCATCGAGCTCGTCGCGATCGACGAACGAGAACAGGAACCCGTCGAAGCCGCACATGCCGGCGTAGGGGTCCGAGCCGTCCTGCATCGCTCGAAACGCCGCGAAGGACTCGTCGCCGCGGTACACGCCGATCCCGAAGAACTCACCGCCCGCTCCCATGACGCTGCACCAGTAGGTCTCGGCGTCGTCCGCAACCCGTACGCCGAACACGTCGCGATCGAGCAGCCACTCCCAGGGCCGGATTTCGTGCACGCGCTGCGCTGCGCCGAATAGCCTCGCCAGCCAACTGTCGCCGGAAGCCGACTGCGCGGGAGTGCGCTGCGCGCGTTGCCGCTTGGGCCGCAGGTGGTCCGTCGGTTTGGCTGTGACACCCGCCGCGGGCCGGGCCGGCCGATGCGCCAGATCGGTGAAGCTCTTCGCCATGCTCCGAAGGCTGGTCTCGGACAGGTCTGCGACGTTCGCGCCGTGCACTCGCACGCGCGGAGCTCCATCGGGCCCAAGGAACGCCTCGACCTCGGCCATGACGCGTGCGTCGAACTCCCGCCGCGTCAGGCAGCGCACGCCCATGTCCCGCAGACACGCGACCACCTGCGGCGGCGTGCCCTGTCGCTCCATGGCTTGCAGGACCAGCTCCAGCAGGCCGCTCCCCTTCCCGGCGCGCTGCAACACGCACGCATTCCACACGAGCGTCGAGAGCCTCAACGCGGCCTCGAACTCCTCGCGCTGATCCGTGCCCCCGAACAACCGGAGCAACGGCTGCGCGAACTCGATCAACGCCTCCGACAGTTTCGGCCCGCGCCATTGCTTCTTCGCCATCGCCGCATTGTGCCAGCACGCCCTTTGCTGACGGCGTGCACAAGCAACGCGCCTTGGCTGGCGACCCCGATCCAGCTCGCCCTGCGAGCTGGTACGCCCGGGCAGAGTCGAACTGCCGACCTGCGGTTTGGGAGCTCGATCCAGGGGTCGGCGCGGGTGACGGCGTTTCTACCGGCCGCGTCGGGAAGACACCCGAGATCGCGGCGTTCGCAAGGAGTTGCGTCGATCAGTGTCGAACGCGCTCGCTGAGCGCCGCAGGTGTGTACACGCCTGAGTCGCGCGTATGGTGCGCGCGACTCGGGCGCCGACGTTGCGCGCGCGGGCGGGGCGCTTGGTACGGATAGTGTCTCAGGGCTCGAGTGGGCCGTCGCAGCCGCGCAGTCACTGCAATCCGCTGGGGATGAGCCCTCCCGCGAACCATCAGCTACAGTTCGATGGTTGCACGATGGTCACTGTTCTGCTCGTCGAAGACGATCGCCGTATCCGCGTTGAGGTGATGGCCGCGCTTGCGGCCGATGGGCTGGAGGTGAAGGTCGCCGTCGACTTGGCCTGCGCGGTTGCGTCCATCGACAGTGAGATCGACCTCGTCGTGCTCGACCGCGGCCTGCCGGATGGCGACGGCATCGAACTGTGCGCGACAATTCGCAAGAAGGCCCCCGGCTTGCCGGTGCTGATCCTCACCGCGCGCGACGATCCTCGTGAACGCGTGCGAGGTCTCGAAGCGGGGGCCGACGACTACGTCGTCAAGCCGTTCCACCGAGCCGAACTGGTTGCGCGCGTGCGCGGGCTGCTGCGGCGCGCCGGCCGGCAGTCGGTCGACGACGTGGTCTCTCTCGGACCGCTGTGGGCCGATCGCAAACGACGCACCGCCGGCCACGGAACACGCGCACTGACACTGCGGCGGCGCGAGTTCGAACTGCTGCTGTTCCTTCTGCAGAATCCCGGCCGTCCGTGGTCGAGAGAGCAACTGCGCCAACGTGTGTGGCGCGACGAATCCGAAGCGGACACACGCACCGTCGACGTGCACGTCCGACGACTGCGGCAGCAAATCGAAGAGGATCCGAGCTGTCCGCGCTTCCTCCTGACCGAATTCGGCGTGGGCTATCGCATGGTGGAGGCGCCGTGAGCGCAGCCGCGATGCGACTGCCTTGGTATCGACGCCTGACGTTCCGATTGGCGGCGCTGGTGGCGTTGCTGCTGCTCGGATTCGACTTCGTCGCGCCGCACGTCTTCGAACTGATGGATCGCTGGCTGATCCGACAGGGCAGCCCACTCATCCTCGTCGCGACCGACCGTGAGAAGCACGCAGACGAGTCGCTGGCGCTCAGAGGCGCGGTCGACGAGCTAGCGGCGGCGCTGCTGGCAAGTGAGCCGACCCAGAGCGCCACGGATCTAGCGGCGTTGCATTCGGCTATCACGGCTTGGCGTGGGGGCTTCCTTGCCGCGTTCCTAGTCTGCGACCAAGACCTGCGCGTGCATACCGCAAGCCCGAGCCTGCAAGTGCAGCTCGGGGCGCCAGTTCCGACCGACCGGCCCGGCTGGACGTCTCTGAGCTGGTCTCCGCTGCGGCGTGACAGCGCTCTGGTTGGTTGGTTGTGCATCCCGGGACCGCCGCACGACGCATACCTGTTCGGCGCCGCCGATGGCTCTGACGAGTCAGGGCACGCAGACTCTGGCGAGCTGATCAGCGAGGCAGCCGTGATCAGCCAAGAGGAGATGGACGCCCGCGTCGAGCGGATGCGCATCGCCGGTTTGGTTGCCATGTGGTTGCTGCGCCTTGGCCTCGTCGCCATCGTCGCGTGGCTCTTCTCATGGTTGGTCACACGACGCCTGGCGCGGGTTGCCGCTGTCGCAAGCGCCGACCTGGACAGCACCGCAACGTTCGGGAACGCTGCACGCGGCTCGGACGAGATCGCGGCGCTGGCGCTGGCGCTGGTCGAGTCACGCGAGCGCGTGCGATCGCTGCTGGAGGAACTCGGCGCGCGCGATCAGGCGCGACGCGAGTGGATCGCGCAAGTTTCGCACGACCTGCGGACACCGCTGACCGCGCTGGTGGCGCGCCTCGAAGGCGCGTTGCCGACCGCCGATCGCCTGCTCGCGCGGTGTGCAGCCGAGCCCGCTCGCGACGAAGCGAGCGAGCTGCGCTCGGCGATCGATGTGGCGCTGGCGGACGCCGATCGCGTCGCTCTGCTGGCGCGCGACCTGCTCGACGCGGCGCGCCTGGACTTGCCCAACCAACTCGAGCTCGAGCCGGTGCTCGTCGCGGAGCTGGTCACACGCGTCGGCGAGGAGTTGGCGCCGCTCGCCGCGAAGTCCGGCCTCTCGCTGCGAACGACGCCGGCTGCGGGACTGCCTGCGGTCACGGGCGATGGTCGGCGCCTGCTGCGTGTGCTGGAAAACCTCGTGCGCAACGCCATCGAGCACGCGCACAACCACGTCGAAGTGCGCGCGACCTCGACGGCGAACGGCGTGCGCGTCGAGGTGCTCGACGACGGCCCGGGCCTGCTCGCCGATCCATCCGCCAGTGATGCGCGTCGCGCCGACGCCGCCGGCCTGGGCCTGCAGGTCGCGCGCCGCATCCTCCACGCGCACGGCAGTGGCCTCGAACTCGCCGACCGCCCCGGAGGCGGCTGCTGTTCGCACTTCGTCCTGGCGCTCGACACCTGATCCGGCCGTTCGCTCCGAGCGCGCGGCACAGACTTCCAAGTGCGCGCGCGGATACCGCACCGCCGGCGTCGCCGACTCCGTCGAACGAGCCAGTCAGCTACCGCCAGCCCAGATCAGAACGACGTGCGAACCGATCGTGCTGCAGATTGGGAACTGTGGTGGTCCTGCTCGACGGCGAGTCCGCTGGCGACGCGGCAGCGAGGATCACGCTGGCGGAGCACTCGCGCCGACTTGCGTGTGGGGCGCCGACGATCGGAGCTCACGCGCAGACGCGCTTCGCCAGTGTGCGCAGCGCTCGTTCCCTGCTTTCGCACTTGGTCGAACCGTCGCGGGAATCGGCGCTCCTCGCAAGGGGTGAGGACTCCAGCCGAACGGAGTAGGTCGCCGCACCGGAGCGACGCCGCCAGGGGCAGCGTGATGGTTCGACGAGGTCCGCGAGCAAGACGCTGGGGCGACGAGCCGGAACAGCGCCAGCGCACCCGCGCCCGACACTGACCGTCGTCCCAAATGCTCGACGAGACGCCACGCAGAACACGGCAAGCCCCCGCGCTCCACGCAGTTGTTTCACGCCTGTTTCCGCTGACGACTTCGGCGACGAGCGACGCTGAACGGAAGCGATGGACACGCGTAGGGTGCTAGTCACCATGAAATCCACACTCGTCCTCACCTCGTTCTTCCTCGTCGCTGCCGCGGCGTGCTCCTCCAACCAGGACGCGGCGCCCGCACCTGCGCCCGCGCCTGCACCTGCACCTGCGCCCGCACCCGCGACGGCGTCGATCCAGCCCAAGGCGCAAGCTGCCGACGAACTCGCGCGCGCGCTCCGCTTCCTGCACACGCTGCCGAGCCTTCATCTGCAGGCCCGCGCCAACCTGAACCTCGAGGGCGAAGAGCGGCCGGACTTCTCATTCGCCATCTCGACGGCAGCTCCGAACCAGTTCCGCATCGAGTGCGGCGACAGCGGCCTCCTCATCAGCGACGGAAAGCAGATGCTCCGCGACTGGTTCCAGACCGTGCATGCTCTCGAGCCGGCGCCGAAGAGCCTGCAGGACTGGTTGCGCGACGGCCCGGAGATTCACTTCGTGTCGATCACCACGTTGCGCGGCCTCTTCGGCGCGAGCGGAACGGTTCCGAGCCTGCTCGACGCCAAGGATGTGGTCCTGATCGGCGAGGAGACGATCAACGGCAAGCCGGCGCTGCACCTCGCCGTGCGCGACGAGCAGCTCGCCTGCGAGCTGTGGGTGCAGAAAGGCAACGAACCCTGGCTGCTGCGGTATCGCCCGAAACTGGGGTACATCGACGAGGAGTCCATGTCGCTCGAGTTCTTCGCCGGGGACATCTGGCTGGAGGTGGAGAGCTTCTCGCGCGAGGCGCCGAAGGATGCGTTTGCGCTCGTCGCGGCAGAGAAAAGCCGGCGAGTCGACGACCTCGGCGTGGGCGTCATGGAGGAGCAAGAGCGCTATGCAGCGGAGATGGAAGAGCAGATGGGCGAGGAAGGCGAAGTCATGGGCGCCGTGGCCCTCGAAGACGCGCCCGCTCCGGAGCGCCGCGACGAAAAGCCGCACCCGACGGTCGGCAAGCCCGCGCCTGACGTGCAATGGACTTTGCTCGACGGCGCCACCCAGAAGCTCGCGGACCTGAAGGGCAAAGTCGTCGTGCTCGACTTCTGGGCCACGTGGTGTGCACCGTGCGTCAAGGGCTTGCCGAAGATCTCAGCTATCGCGAAGAGCTACGCAGATCAGGGCGTCGTCTTCGTCGCTTGCGACCTCGAAGAGTCGAAGTCCGGCGTAGCGGCGTTCCTCGCCAAGAAGAAGCTCGAGTTCCCCTGCGCGATCGTGAACCAGAAGTTCGCCAAGCCCTTCGGCGTCGGCGGCATCCCCCACACGGTGATGATCGGCAAGGACGGCGTGATCCAAAAGGTCCACATCGGATACGGACCCGGACAAGACAAGATCTTCGAATCCGACCTGCGCGAATTGCTCGGCCTGCCGAAGGCGGCTCCGACGACCGACGCGCCGAAGCCTGTCGAAACTGGCGGCAAGAACTGACGCGGAAACACGCCGCGGCGGCGAACCTCCGGGCCCCCGCCGCCGCGCACGCCTCTGCGCTCCGCCACACCGCGCTGCAACTGGGCAGCGTCACCCGCCCGCAGCGTCGCACTTGCTCGCCAGCAGCCGCAGCCTCGCCAGAGCTGCCCAGCCCCGCACCCACGTGCGAGCCACACACGCGCCACAAGTCACGCGCGACACGATCTCGGGCCCAACGCCGCGCAACGGCTCACGCAACCTGCCGACCACTGCCCTGCGCAACAGCGCGCCGCCCAGCTCAGACACAATCCCTGTCCCGCGACCCGCTTCCTGCGCGAGTCGCACACGACCCAGCGCATCGAAGCGCGGTGGTACGCCCGGGCAGAGTCGAACTGCCGGCCTGCGGTTTAGGAACTCGATCCAGGGGTCGGCGCGGGTGGCGGCGTTTCTACCGGCGACGCCGGGAAAATACTCGAAATCGCGGCGTTCGCAAGGACTTGCGTCGATTGGTGTCGAACGCGCTCGCTGAGCGCCGCAGGCGTGTACACGCGCGAGTTGCGCGTACCGTACGCGCTACTCGCCCGTGATCACCGAGTCAGATGAGAGTGCCAAGGGTCGAGGTCGAAGAAGCTCGACGCGGCATCGCGAAGCTCGCGCGCAGCGTGGCCCCAGAACGCAACGACAACGTGGAACCCCTCCTTGGTCAGATCCTCTACGACAGGAACGAAGTCCTTGTCGCCCGACACGAGGGTGATCTCGCTGTCCTTGCGGTTGATCAGCGTGTAGGCGTCCTTCGTCATCTGGTGAGCGATCGCGACATCTACCTTCTTCTCGGTTCCGCTGACGCTCTTCTCGTACTTGGTCACCTTGAAGCCCTTGGCCTCCACCATTCTCCAGAATGAGTCGCCCGGCGGCGGCGACCCCCAGAGCTTCGCACCGCCAATCTCGGAGCGGTCGCCGCATACGAACTGGTGCAGCTTGCCGTAGTCGAGCTGCCACTGGTGGTCCACGATCCGGTTCTGCGTTGCCTCCCAGAGGTTGCGGGCAAGCCCGAGCTTCACGGCCGAGATCCGCTGGCCCTCGATGAAGACGTTGGAGTTGTCCACGTACGTGTATGTGAGCATCGAGCGTTCTCCCTACTTGGCATCACGCGTAGCGCGGACGACCCGGCACGCTCCAGGGCCGGAAGGTCCGCTCTTCCTAGATGGACCTCGGCCTTCCGATCGGTCCCGGTTGCAGCTCATGATTCTGCCCCACCACGAGCGCCGCCGTCGAGATTGGCGAACGACTTGAACGCCATGCGGAAGCGATGCCGCTCCAGCTCCGCCTTGATCACGTCCGCATCCTCGACCGTGAGCATTCCAGCGCGGATGCACCGGAGGATGATCGCCGGTGTCGTCAGGAGTCGCGTCGCGCCGAGCTGCTCGACGATCATGCGTCGCGTCCGCCGCCCTTCATCTGTCGCGATGAGCCAACCTCGGTGTTCAGCGACCGCGAACGCGACGGCCTCGCCTCGGTCCATGTGCCGACGCAGCTCGACGGCCTTCGCGATCTCCGCGAGGTCAGACGACACGACGAGCGGGAGACCTCCGTTCGCGATCGCCGCGTCCACGTAGACACGTTGTCCAGGATCGGTCAGCTCATCGAGCACCTGATCTGGGACGACGAAGCGGTAGTCAGGATGCTCGACGAGGAGGTCGAGCCGCGCGATGCGCGCGAAGTTCACGAGAATGCACGTGTCGCAGACCACTCGTGCGCGGGGATCGGCGCCCTCTTCCAACTTCGATCACTCCGCCACCTGCGCGGGAGCCGGATTGTCGTCGAGCCCGGCATCGGTGAGGACTTGATCGACGGTGGACTCCGCGATCCCGGCTTCCTTCGCCAGCTCGACGAGCTTGCGGCGCGAGATGACTTCGCGGCGGTACGCTTCGAGTCCGAGTGAGAGGACCTGCGAGGAGAGCTTCCAGTGGAAGTCCTCGTCGAGCGCATCGCCCCGCAACGCCCGCGCCAGCCGACGGGCGTGATCGTCTTGAACCTGGAGCGCCTCGAACTGGTCGCGGGTCAGCACTTTCAGGTTGAGCAGGTGGAACAAGGCGGCGGAGTAGCTCACGCCGAACACGTGTGCGAGCAGCACGATGTCGTGGATCTGCACCGCTTGGCTCGATGGGGTCAACCGTTTCGAGGCGAAGACGGCGTCCGCGCTGCCGGTGCTCGCGGAGTCCGGCACGACCTGGAGCTGTCGCCCAGTCTCGCCCTTGCCGAGGGTCGCGAGGAACGCGAAGACTCCAGCTTCCGGCATCAAGAAGTGTGCAGCGAAGGCGTTGGCTCGCACCTCCATCAAGTCGTCCTTGTCCGATCGACGGCTGACGGTTGCGTTGCGGGCTCGGTCGAGGAGCGCGTGCGCGAACTCGTGCGCGTACGAGAAGAGCCGACGCACTCGGTGCTCGTTCTCGTTCACGATGATCAGCGGGCCGAGATCCTTCCCGTAGAGGAACGCGCCCGAGACGCCGTCCGGCAGCGCCTCCTCGGTGACACGAACACCCTGCGCTTGGAGAATCTCCGGTAGTTCCCACACCGGCGAAGCGCCGAGGTCGAGGCGGTTGCGTTCGAGAGCAGCCACATCTTGGCCCTGCTTGATCGCCTCCCACTTCGTGTTCGGAGCGGCGATCGCATAGGCGAACAGCGCCGACTGCCTGCGCGGCATTCCGAGTTCGCGTTCGAGTCGATCGACCTCGTCGCAGAGCCGCCAGTAGCCGCGCACCCTTTGCTCTAGGGCGTGGTCCCTCGCGATCTCCTGAGACGCGCGAAGCAGCGTGGAGACCGGGTCGGGTGCCATCGGGATGGGTTCGAGCAACTCGGCTGCCGACCGCCCATAGAACCGGGCGAGCCGGTCCAGCTCCAGGCCAGTGACGTTCCGTCGCCCGGCCTCGAACTCTGCGACCGCCGAGCGCGGGATACCCAGGTGCTCGGAGACGACCGCCTGGGTCATCCCGGCGGTCTCCCGTGCCTCCTGGAGGCGCTTGCCGAGGTCTTGAGGGGTCTGAGTCATGGGCACCTGCTCCGCCGCCGAAGGGCAGGCGGAAACTGAGGATTCTGGGTTGAATCTAGCCGACATCGGCTACACAGTCAACGCCGTGGGTGTCGGCTATCCGGCGCTAGGACCTGAACCCCTACCCGCCGGGAACTCGGTCCCAGAATCCGAGTCCACACCCCCGCAGGGCGCGCGGCCCCGGTACCGACCGCCGCTGAATCCCCCAGACCAACCGAGCCTCGCGCCGAGGCTTCGGCAACCACATCGAAGAGCGGAGAACCAACATGGCCAAGACGCCCGCGAATCATCGCAAGGAGTGGACGAAGCCCCAGGAACGCAAGCTGGAGAAGCTCGCGGAGGGCAACACGCCGACTCGCCTCATCGCGTGGGAACTGGGACGAACTGAGGCGGCGGTGCGGCAGAAGGCCAGCGAACTCGACGTGTCGTTGAGGCCGAACAACCAGTCGCCCTACAACCGGCGCAAGTAGCTCGTCACCATGAGCCGCAGACCCAAGCGACCCGCTCCGCCGAGCGTCGATCGCGATGAGTGGATCGTCGAGGTCCAGACCGCCGAACTCGCGCGGTTGCTCGATTGGGTCCGCGCCGTCGATGCAAAGGTGCCGGTGCTGACAGCGATCTCGTGCGCGATCGTCGCATCGGTCGCGACCATCGCACCGACGGCAGACAAGCTTACGCCGCCAATGCTCGGCGTGATCGCCGCCGGGGTGGTTCCGCAGTTCGTCAGCCTCGCGTACTGCGCGCTCGCGACCTTCCCCCAGACGAAGGGACCGGCTGGTTCACTGATCTACTTCGGCGGTATCGCAGAGCGAAGCGCTGAGCAGTACCGGAAGGAAGTGGACGCGCTGACGCCGTCCAAGTACCTCGCTGACCTCACAGCTCAGTGCCATCGGAACGCTGAGATCGCCGGCAACAAGTACGGACGTGTTCGCGTCGCGACCAAGTGGCTCTTCGCGGGCATCCCGCCGTGGCTGCTCGCCCTCTACATTTTGTGCCAGGGTTGACCATGCCGCTCGCCGACGACATCAAGAGTGAAGTCACCAACATCCTGCGTAGCCAGTGGACCACTCGCGAAGGGCGTGAGGTTCCGGGGGACACTGACATCGGCCTTGCGAACGATGGGATCTGGCTGGACGCAGCTGTTCTCTACGCGGACCTCGTGGATTCCTCAGGTCTTGTCGGTTCATTCGAGCCCGAGTTCGCGGCCGAGATCTACAAGTGCTACCTCACCACTGCTTGCCGCATCATTCGTGACAACGGTGGCGTCATCACCGCGTTTGATGGCGACCGAGTCATGGCCGTCTTCGTCGGAAGGAGCAAGAACTCATCGGCGACACGCTGCGCACTCAAGATCAACTACGCGATCAAGAAGATCGTCAACCCGGCTATCCGTGCGCAGTACCCTAAAACGACCTACTCCGTCGACCATGTCGTCGGTATCGACAGTGGCCAAGTCCTCGCCGCGGTAACCGGCATTCGTGGGTCCAAAGACTTGGTCTGGGTCGGACCGGCGGCGAATACCGCCGCGAAGCTCTGCGAAATACGAACGTCCTCCGCAACATGGATCACCGATCGGGTCTACGCGAAGCTATCGCGCAGGATCAAGCTCTTGAACCAACGTCCCGTATGGGAGCCGCTGACCTGGAACGGATCAACCATCTACCGGTCCAATTGCCGGCTGCGTATCGACGATCGACCGAACTGGAGCCGCTAGGCGATCCACGTTGAGACCGACGTCAGGACTCCGCAGCGGCGAGCAAGTCGCCGACCGACGTCGCGACCCTGTAGCGCGGCGACGCTTCCTGAACCTGGAGCGCAGCGAAGTGAGCACGGCCGCAAGCGATCTTCGCGCCCTCGACAGCACGAAGATCGTCGACGAACGTAGACCCCTTCGTTTCGACCACGAAGTACAGCCTCTCAGCGCCTTCCTCCTCCACGAGGACTGCCCAGTCGGGGTTGTAGGTCCCGAGCGGTGTGGGAATCGTGAACCAGCCCGGTAGCTTGGCGTAGACCTTGATCGCAGTATTGTTCTCGAGCTGCTCGGCGAATGTGCGCTCGACGTTCAGCGTGTAGACGACCTTCTCGTAGACAGCCTTCTGCACCTCGAGCGTGTTCTTCAGGTATCCCATCAGCTCCTTCTCCTCGAAGAGCTCCTGCGCGTAGTAGTGCTCGTCGCCGAGGCGCTGATACTTGATGCCGTCCACGATCGCGAGCCGCTTGCGGCGGTTGATGATCTCGCCCGCGAGCTCGATGAATGCTTGCGGGTTGCGCTTGAAGTCTTCGAGCCGGCCACTGCCGCTCAAGATGCGCTGAATGCTGCGGCGTGTGAGCTGCGTTCGATCCTGAAGGTCGGTGAGGATGTCGGGGAGCTCGATGTCGCCTTCATCGAGCACGACCGTCGTCGCCCCTACCGCCTCGGTGGCCGCAACACCCGACTTTCCTATCGCGATGTCGGCCTTGCGCCACTGCAGGCGAGTCTTCGGAATCGGCGGAGCCGCCTGCAGCTCCCGGATGCAGGTCTCGATCAGCTTCTCGTTGTCGAACTCCAGGCGATAGGTGGTCTTGTGCTTGATGCGATCCCACAGGGCCTTGAACTCGGGGCCGTGCAGGACCGCCTCGCGGGTAGGGATCGGCCGCCGATCGTCGGCGTTCTTCACTTCCAAACTACCGGCGAGCTTCTTGAGCAGCTGCGCGAGCTGTTCGCGCTGCGCTACGAACTCCGCGGGAACCTGGAGTGAACCATCCTTCAGCGCTGTGCGCAGCGTGTCCTGCACCTTGCCGCGCGAATCGACGTAGCCCGAGGCCTTGAGCGCATCCCACAAAACCTTCGAGCGCTCGAAGCCAAGCGGCTCCGGTGAACCGTCGGCCGCGCTCACGAGGATCGCCGCGAACTGGTGATCCTCCACGACTCCGAATCGAATACCCGTGTCGGTCTCGATCTCCTTCTGGAGCTTCTCGGCGAACTCCTCGTAACTCTCCACCGCCACCACGGTCAGCGTATTCACCTCCACGCCTCGAACGCGCTCACCGTTCTGGTTCACGCAGAGTCGCAGGCCGCGACCGATCGTCTGTCGGCGTTCGCGCTCCGTTCGGATGTCACGCAGCGTGCAGATCTGGAAGACGTTGGGATTGTCCCAGCCCTCCTTCAGCGCCGAGTGGGAGAAGATGAACTTGAGAGGCGTGTCGAGCGACAGCAGCTTCTCCTTCTCCTTCATGATCAAGCTGTAGGCACGCTCTGCATTGTCCCGGTTGCCTTGGTTGTTCTCCGACGTGTCGGTCCAGCCGCCTTTCTTGTCGATCGAGAAGTAGCCGTCGTGAACTTCTTCCGCCGCGCGTGACAGGTCGACTTCGCCGAACAGGGTTCGGAACTCCGGCAGATTGGCCGCGCGGCGGTACTCCTCCTCGAAGATGCTCGCGTACTCCCCCTTCGTCGGGATGCCGTCGTCGTAACGCCGGTACTTCGCAACCTCGTCGATGAAGAACAGCGAGAGCACCTTGATGCCCTGCGGCCGGAGACGCTTCTCTTTCTCGAGGTGCTCGCGAATCGTGCGGCGAATCATCTGCCGCTGGACCGCGAGCGAGTCCACGTCGCCATGGGCTTGCCCGATGCGCAGGTAGACCTCTCCGCCGGGAAAGCGCAGCTCGAGCAACTCGTCGCCCTTCTTGGCGCGGATCTCCTGACCGATGAGCAGGTTGCGGTACAGCTCGCGCTTGGTCACCTGTTCCAGGTCATCCAAGGGCTGAACGATGACCGTCCTGCGCCTCACACCGCCCGGACCTTCGATGTCGAGCTCGACTTCCGCGCCGAAGACGCTCTTGCCCTTCACGACGGGCTTGACGAAGCGAACGAACGGCTTGTTGTAGCCGTCTTCAATGGTCGCCGACGCCACCTCGATCTGCTTCACCAGTCGCCGTTCATACGCGTCGACGGCGTCCAGCCGATACACCATGTGGTGCTTGTCCACGTGGGTCGCCGAGTACCGCAACGTGCACAACGGGCTCATGGCGTCCAACGCCTCCTTGCCGCGCCCTTCGAGGCCGCCGTCGACGCTCTGCGGCTCGTCGACGATCACGATCGGTCTCGTCGCCTTGATCAGGTCGATCGGTTTCTCGCCGCCCGTCTTCTCGCTGTCCTTGTAGAGGTTGTTGACGTCCTTCTTGTTGATGGCGCCGACCGTCACGACCATCACCTGGATGTTGGCGCTGGTCGCAAAGTTGCGCACCTGACCGAGCTTGTTCGAGTCGTAGAGGAAGTACTCGAACGGCACGCCAGCGTAGAGGCCACGGAAGTGCTCCTCCGTGATCTGGAGCGACTTGTACACGCCCTCCTTGATGGCCACCGACGGCACAACGATCACGAACTTCGTGAAGCCGTAGCGCTTGTTGAGCTCGAAGATCGTCCGCAGGTACACGTACGTCTTGCCGGTGCCCGTTTCCATCTCGACGGTGAAGTCCCCTGACGCGACGGACTTCGAGGGAGGCAGACCGTTGCGGAGCTGGATGTCGGCAAGGTTCTTCGCGATCTCGTCGTCGAGCAGCCGGAGTCGGTTGCCGACGCCGAGCGTGTTCTCGAACATCGCTGTCATCCCCTGCTTGCGCGACTTGGTCACCGTGAACTCCGTACGACAGAGTTCCTGTCCGCGGAACAGGTCGCACACGGCTTCAATAGCCTGAAGCTGGTAGTCGAGGTTGGGCTCGAAGTGGAGCTTCATGCCACGCCGCCAGCCGGGAAGGGTCGAACCCAGCCCTTGCGTGCGAGCACCTCCATCGCCAATTCGATCTGGCGCACGGAGAACTGTCGTTTGCGCTCATTCCAGGCGTACATGCGCTCGACCACTTGCGCACCGCTCGCCGGCTGGTCGTTCTCGATGACCCAGTGCACCGACGACAGCAACTCGAGCCCGAAGGGCGTCTCGAACCCGCCTACGAGATCCTGAACGCGGGCCAGCCGCTCGCGCGTGTCGGCGCGCTCGGCGAGGTGCTCGTTGGCGCGCTCTACCGCGCCATCCACCAGATGCAGCGCTTTGCCAGGAGCATCGCCGCCATCGGCGTAGCCGGACACCAGATGCCCTTCGATGGCCCGCAGAACATGGCCCAGGTTCTCGGCGAACGGACCGTACGGCGCCCGCGCGTAGCGCAGGCGCAGCGGCTCCCCGCTCGCCTGCAGGAAGTACATCAGCTTGTGCAGCTCGAGCAGCGTGATCGTCGTATCGAGCAAGCCGCCGAGGTAGCGATCCATCAGCGCGACCAGCGCCGCGCGTCCGGGAGTAATCTCGGGCGCGCTCGGGGCGACGCGAGCCGCCGCGCGGTCCGCTTGCGCTCTCGGTTCGTACACGCGCACGCGCACACCTGAGAGCTCGCTCAGGGCCGCCTCGATGCGCGCGCGAACGTCGGGCCAGTGCAAGCCGCCGAGCCCACTCCCGAGCGGAGGCATGGCGATGGAACGGATCCCGCGTTCGCGGATCAGTTCGACCAGCGCACGCAGCCCCGCGTCGATGTCCTCGATGCGGCTCTTGCCGCGCCAGTGGCGCTTCGTGGGGAAGTTGACGATGTAGCGCGGGGGCGTGAGCTGCCCGGTCTCGAACACGAACATCCGGCCGGGCCGAACCTCTTCGCGCTCGCACGCGGCCGCGTAGGCCTTGAAGTTCTTCGGCCAGGCTTCCTTGAACTGCAACGCGACGCCGCGGCCCATCACACCGACGCAGTTGACGGTGTTGACGAGCGCCTCGGAGTCGTCGCGGAGGATGTCGCCGTTCGTGTACTCGATCATGGTCGCCTGGTCGCGCTTCAGTAGTACCACGCGGGAAGCACCTCGACGCTCGGACGATGCGCGCCGTCGGGCAGGACCTCCATCACACGGTCGAGAACGGTGTGGGAACGCACCCCGATCCGCTCGACCAGCTCCCATGGAAAGCTCATCTCCATCAGAAACTCGGCCTGCTTGCCTTCCTTGACCGCGGGATCCACGCCGCTCCCGCCCCACTGCGTGGCGTTCACGGCGCCCCAGTTGATCTCGCCCAGTTGCTCCAAACTCGCGCGATCTTCGAAGTAGCGAGCGCCCGCGTTGGAAAGCGTGAACGCCCAGCGGCGTCCGTTGGCTTCGGCCCACGCGACGCTCTCGTTCAGGTCCGCCTGAAGGTGGACGATTGGCTCCTGCCCGCCCAGGTACGTCAGCTCGCCGTGGTTCGCCCGATGGATCAGGTAGAGCATCACCGAGCGCGGACAGAAGTAGAACGGCACGCACTGCCCCACGAACAGTTCAGGATGACTTCGAAGCCGGAGCTCCTCGCGTCGGCGCCGCTTGATCGAGTCCATGCCAACCGTCGTGCCCGAGGACGACCGACGCGCCACTTCCGCATCGCACCACAGGCAGCCGTCCGCGACGATCGACGGCAGCCGATCGACGTGGCAGAGGTGGTAGAGCTTGGGCTGCGCGGGCGCGACCATCGTTCACAGGCTCCGCAGGTTCGAGAGTCCGTGCTGCTCGAGGATCGCGGCGAGGTTGGACTTGGCGACATCGTCGTCAAACGCGCTGTCGCGGAAGACGCACGTCGTGTCGCCCGCGGGAGCGAGCGACTCTCGCCAGTTCGCGATGCCCAGCGCGAGGGGCTCGACGTCGGCGCGCGCGATCTTCTCGGCGAGGCACGCGATCAACGTTCCAGCGCCGACGGAGTGCACGCCCTTGCCCGCGATCTCGCGCGTCTCGATCGGCACGCACAGGTCGAGGCCGAGCTTGAGCAACAACTCGTAGAGCACATCGTTCTCGGTTCGCCCGGGCTTGATGTGATCGACCGACTCGAGCAACGAAGTGTCGAGGTCGGCCGTGTCCGGGTCCCAGGTGTTGAGGTTGCTCGAATCGAGCTTGAAGACGCGGAAGCCCAAGTCGCCGGCGAAGAGTGGGTTGTCGGTCTTGATCTTCTTAGCGGCGCGGCGGAGGCGTTCTTTCGTTAGCTCAGCGATGGTTCGAGGCTTGCTCAGAGTGTCACAGAAACTCGCGGCTTCTCTGTACCCGTCGTCCACCGTGTCCAGAGGCTCCGGTAGCTGTACTAGGATAAAGCGCCGATCTCCACCATCGTCAGCGTTCTGAGCCATGATCGCATGTCCGGTCGTGGCGGAGCCAGCGAAGAAGTCCAGTACCAGTTCGCTTGGTCGCGTGCAAATCTGGATCAACCTGCGCAGAAGCAACGTGGGTTTCGGGTAGTCAAAGACACCTTGCCGCCCAAATAGCGCATCGACTTCCTTCTTTGCGGATGATGTGTCACCCGCGAATTCCCGAGTAAATAGCGTCACCGGTACAAGGCCATCTTGCACGTTTGCGAGGTACCGCTTAATCATTGGATACGCGTCGCCCTCGCCCCAAAGCACCTCGCCGGCAGCAACTTTGGCGTTCCAGGTTTCTTCACTGAAGGCCCAATAGCGCCCAGCCGGTCGCGACAAGACGACTCCGTTGGGCTTCTTGATCGTGTATTCGGCGCTGTACGGGTTGTGCGCAGTGATCGGGTCGGGCTTCCACGGTCCTTGCGGATCATCGTCGGGGTTCTTGTAAGCAGATGGCCCTTCTCTCGGGAGAAGAGCGCGGTCCCATAGTTCGGCGTCGCGGGCATAAACGACGATGTAGTCATGGCTGACCGAGAACGTCCGTGACGAGTTTTTTCTGGTGTGGACCTTCTCCCAGGCGATAACTGCCAGAAAGTTCTCTTCACCAAAAACTTCGTCCGCGATCGCTCGGAAGCTAGCAAGTTCTGCGTCGTCAAGGCTCACGCAGAGAGTGCCGGTTGGGTGCATCAGGTCCTTCGCTAGCCGGATGCGCGAGTACATCATGTTCAGCCAAGCCGTATGAAACCGGCCGCTAGCTTCGGTATTGGCGCTGATCTTGGCCCCCCCCTCCACCTGCCCAGTCAGCTCAAGATAGTTCTTGATGCTGTCCTGGAAGTTGTCCGGGTAGACGAAGTCCTTGCCGGTATTGTAGGGCGGATCGATGTAGATCAGCTTGACCTTGCCGGCGTAGCTCTTCTGCAGCAGCTTGAGCACTTCGAGGTTGTCGCCCTCGATCATCAGGTTCTGGGTGGTGTCCCAGTCGACGCTCTCGTCGGGGCAAGGGCGCAGCGTGCCGGTCGAAGGCGTCAGCGCGAGCTGGCGCGCGCGGCGCTTGCCGTGCCAGTTGAGGCCGTACTTCTCCTCGGCGTCAGTGACGGTCTGGTCCCCCACGAGTTGCTTGAGCACGTCAACGTTGACCGAGGCGCCGCTCGCGCCCTCGGTGACGAGCTCGGGGAACAGGGCCTTGAGGCGTTCGATGTTCTGCGCGACCACGTCGAGCGAGCGGGCCTGGGGGTCGGCGGCGGTTAGCTTCTCGAGGGACATGGCGGGCTCAGAGCGGGGCTAGAGACGGGCGAGCGCGCCGGAGCGGGCGGCTTGGAGGCGCTGGAGTTCGAGGTTGTGTTGTACCTGCCGCGCGAGCTGCTTCTCCACTGCGGCGGCTGAACGCAGGCGCGAGATCTCGGCCTCCAGTCGCGCGAGTTCGGCCAGCGCTTCGCGTCGCGCCGCGCGCGCTTGCGGTCCGTCGGCCATCACGAAGCTGCCGGTGCGCCGCGCGGCTTCGAGCGCGTGCAGGGTGTCGATCCAGCCTTGGTAGAGCTCGAACAGGGAGGTGCGCGGCTGGCGACTCAGCGACATCGCCTCGGCGAAGGCGGCGGCGTAGGGCTCGCTGGCGGCCGGGCTGGGCGCGCTGACGAGTTCGCCGTCGAGCACCGACTTGCCGGCCTCGGCCTGGGACCAGCGCGCGTGGCCAAGCGAGAGGTGCGCCGGGCCGCGCAGCTGGGTCACCGCGACCACGGGATAGGGAATCGCGCGGTGCAGCAGCTCGAGGACACGCGGGAGCTTGGCCTCGGGCCGCAGCGCGACGCGAAGGACGGCGATCTCCAGGTACTCGCGCGCCTCGTCGCGCCAGGCGGCAACACCGATCGAGGCCGGCTTGAGCGCTGCGACCCAGCGGATCTCTTCGATTCCCTCGTTGATCCGCCGGCGGTCGCCGGCTGTCGGCGCAGCGTGTTCGAGGAGCATCGACTTGGGCACGCGCCGATCGACCCGCGCGTTGGCGGGAAACTCGAGGGCTGCGAGCAGGTCGTCCGCGTTCACCGCTACCCGTTCACGTCAGCTCGCCTGGGGACCAGACACGATCCGCTGCGGCATGCTCCGGCAGGATCACGAGGTAGGCGATCACCTCGAAGTCGTCGATGCCTGCGAACTCACCGGCGAGGGCGTGAGTGCCGCCCGGAGTGAAGAGGCTCGCGACGGCGCGCTCCTCGCTCGTGCCAACGACCGAAGCGACGGCTGCCGCGAGCAATCGCTGAGCGTGGCGCATGTCCTCGCCCTGGCGGGTCAGCTTGTCGAAACGGTTGCAGGCCGCCGTGTCAACGCGGTCACGGCCCGCGCAGACGCGCTTGAGAGCGTCGAGAATGCGCTTGGCGTGCGGAAACGGCAGGAGGACGGCGCCGTCGTCGCCGACATGCACCAGGTAGTGCGGTGCGAGCGGATAGCCGGGCCCGAAGGTCCGGGTTGCGGCCGCGCCTTCGGCCCGCAGGCAGAAGATCACCCCGGGCGGCACGTCGGCGTCGGAGGTCGTGGTCACGGCGCTTGCACCGAGCGGTAGGCCGTCCAGAACGCCGGGGTGGCTGCGCTCGTACTCCGCAAGGTCGATGCGGAAGTCAGTGAGTGTGAGGTCGGCGATCGAGACGCCTGTGGACAAGTCTTCGAGGTCGATCACGGCGTCCTGAAGCTTGAGCAACTGCTTACGGCGATACTCGAGGTCGTTCATCGGGTCGCCGGACTGCTGCTCGATCAGGTTCTCCTCGCCGGTGGCGGAAATGTCCAGCAACACCATCCGGCCGCTGACCTTCTGTTCGAGCTTGATGTACTCGTCGAGCTCCATGTTGGGCCAGAAGTTGGCCAGCTGAATGCGCTCGTTGGGCGAGCCCAGGCGATCGATGCGCCCGAAGCGCTGGATGATGCGCACTGGATTCCAGTGGATGTCGTAGTTGACCAGCCAGTCGCAGTCCTGGAGGTTCTGGCCCTCGGAGATGCAGTCGGTTGCGATCAACAGGTCGATCTCGCCTTCGCTCGCGAGTTCTGCCGGGCGTTCCTTCGACCGCGGAGAGAATGCCGTGAGGATCGAGACCAAGTCGCGCCGCAGTCCGGGCAGGGTCGTCTGGTTGCCGCCGGCGCCCGTAACGAGCGCCGACTCGAGGCCGAGGTCGGCCTTGGCCCACGTGGCCAGTTCGCCGTAGAGGTACGCGGCGGTGTCCGCGAACGCGGTGAAGACGATGACTTTCCGGTTGCCGGGATTGATCGGGGCGCGGCACTTCTCCGCGAGCATCTCGCGCAGCTGGGCCAGCTTCGCGTCGCGCCTTGGATCGACCTCGCGCGCCGCCGCCGCCATCGCAGCCAGCCGGTTCCGGTCTTCGATCAGGTCCTGCTTCCAGCGGACCGTGTCGACGTCCTTCAGCAGCACCTTCACCTTGCGGCCGACCAGTAGGCTCTCGACTGAGGGATCGTCGAAGTCCACATCTTCGATCTCGATCCCTTCCATCTCCTCGGACTGTGCGTCGATTCGCTCGAGGGTGGCGTTGACGTCTCGAAGCTGTCTTTCAACAGTGAGCGCGAAGGACGAGACGGCGCTCTCCATGCGCTTGAGAACGTTGACGCGGAGCAGATGGACCAAGCTCTTCTCGCGGTCCACCTGCCGGAAGAACCCGGCTCCTCCCTTGACCTCCGTGCTGTACTTCTTGTCGTACGCCTCCTGCTTGCTGGGCAGCACGTAGAGGAGTGGCGCGTAGGACGCCAGGTTGAGCTTGCGGATTTCCAGGTTGATGTCAGCAATCGCGGGAAACGCCCCCACACGGTCCACATCGGGCTTGATGTTGATCGGCTTGAGACGCTCGGGAAAGCGCCCGGTTTCGGCGACGCCGTAGTACTTCTCGATGTGTTTGCGCGACCGAGCGATCGTCAGCAGATCGAGCAAGGTGAAATAGTCGAAGCCCAGCATGTCGACCAGGCGCGTCGAGGTTCGTTCGAGGTCGCTGAGGTCGAGCCAACGATTGAACTGCTTCTGGGCCAGCCGAGTTGTGGCGTCGATGCTGGCGATGCCGTGTTCGCGGAGAGCTTGGTCGTCTCCTTCGGTCGCGAACGCGATCTGGTTGCGCAGGTCGGCAAGTCGGTTGTTCACCGGCGTCGCCGAGAGCATCAGCACACGCGTCTTGACGCCTTCTCGGATGATCCTCCGCATGAGGCGGTCGTAGCGCGTCTCCCCGCCCTTCTGGGGCGTGCGCTTGTTGCGGAAGTTGTGCGACTCGTCGATCACGACGAGGTCGTAGTTGCCCCAGTTGACGTTGGCGAGGTCGATGTCACCCGACGCCCCGGCATCGCGCGAGAGATCCGTGTGGTTGAGGACATCGTAGTTGAATCGATCCGGAGCCAGAACGTTGCGCCGGTCGTTCGCTTTGTAGAGAGTCCAGTTGTCGCGCAGGCGCTTGGGGCACAGCACCAGGACGCGATCGTTGCGCAACTCGTGGTACTTGATGATCGCGAGAGCCTCGAACGTCTTACCAAGCCCCACGCTGTCCGCGATGATGCAGCCTCCGAAGCGATCGAGTTTGTCGATCGCACCGACGACACCGTCGCGCTGGAACTTATAGAGCTTCTTCCAGACAACGGTGTTGCGGATCCCAGTCGCGCCTTTGACGATTTTCTCCTCGTCGAGACCTTCGCCTCGGTCACGAAACAGACTCTGGAGCATCGCCGCGTAGACCGTCAGCGGCTCGCGGTAGCGTTGGATCCGAAGAACCGCGTCCAGCAACGTCTTCTTGGCGCCCTCGCTGGCGCTCAGCGCCGACCACTGCGTGTCGAACCACGCACTCAACAGAGCGCTCTCCTCCGGAGTCTCGGAGACCTGGATGACGCTGAGCGGGTTCCCTGGGTCGAGGCCCAACCCCGCGCGGGTCATCGCGAAAGATCCAACCAGCACGCGCCTTGGGGCTCCATTGACGTCCCTCACGACGACAGCGCCCTGAGGAACGGCGCCTGCGACGCGAGCGACATCCACTTTGTTCGCGATCCAAGCGGCGAGCTGGCCCGCCAGCCAGCGCGCGCCGAGGCGGTTGCGCTGGCCGCGTTCGGCTTCCGATCCGAGAAGACGTAGATCGACTCCGTCCGCTGGCAGAATCAGTCGCGAGTGAGTGGTGGCTCGAAGCTCGCGGAGCAGCTCGCCGAAAGCGAAGATCGAGAACTCCGGGGTCACGAGGTCCAGCCGCGGACTCTCAGTGAGGGCCTGGCGAACGATGTCGATGACCCTGTCCGATCCGGCATTCGTGACGAGCTTCATGCACCAGCGAAGCGAGTAGGTTGGTACGCCCGGGCAGAGTCGAACTGCCGGCCTGCGGTTTAGGAAACCGCCGCTCTATCCTGCTGAGCTACGGGCGCATCGAGAGAGTGCGCAGGATAGCGCGCAGGTGTGCGGTCGGGGTGTCGCCGTCGCGGGGCGGGGGCCGTGAACGGCGACGAGGAACGTAGCGGACATGACCGCGGCAGCGCAGGGCGTCGATGAGGGGCGCATGCAGATGCGATCGGATGCGAGCGCGCAACGGCAAGTGGGCTCGACGCCCGCTCTGCCGAGCTGGATCGTCGAGGCGCACGTGCGCGGGTACGTGACGGCGCATCGGTGGCTCACGGGCGAGCGGCGGTTGTTCGGCAGCGAGACGCTGTGGGGCGATTGGAACGGGCGCGTGCTCGTGCTGGCGAAGGACTGGGGACCGAGTCGCTTGCTGCGCGCGCGCATCGACGCGGGTGAGCCGCAGCCGTGGCGGCACGAGCCGCGCATGCTCACGAATCGGCGGTTGGTGCGGCTCGGAGCGCTGGCGGGGATTCACGCGGCAGAGGAAGGGCTCGGCGGTGTTGGCGTGCAGCGCGAGCGCGAGTGCGGCGCGTTGTACGGCTCGGCGTTGGCCAACCTTCTGCGCGAGGACGGGCGCGTGAGTGGCGCGCTGCCCAACCGCGGCGCGGCGCTCGAGTACGGTGTCGAGGTTTTGCGCTTCGTGCGCGCGCACACGCCCGCGCTCGAGGTCGTGATGTGCCTCGGCGGTGAAGCGCGCGAGTCAGCGGAGGCGGCGTTCGGCACGACGGCGCTCGAACTCGGTGACGCTGCGCAGGAGGCCCTCGCGACGCGTGCGTCGAGGGTCGAGCACGTGGCGTCCGCAACACGGGCGCGGCGAGACTCGGGCGCAGCGGCTGTCGCGTCAGGCGCCGAGTTCGAGGCTGCCATCGAAGCGAGCCGACTCGCTCGCACTCCGCTGCTGATCGCCGCGCGCCATCCGGCGGCGCGCGTCACCGCAGCGAGCCTGGAGGCGCCGTGGCGCGCGCTCGCGCGAGTGCTTGGGAGCCGGATGGGCTCGTTTCGAGACCCATCGAGTTCCGCTGCGGCCTAGCCGAACACGCAGGCGCTTGGCGATCGGCTGCACACGCGGCCAAGTCGCCAACTCGCGGCGCTGCGCGAAGGCGCCACGGCGATCCGCGTCGTAGCGCAGTCCGCGAGCTACGTGCTCTGAGGCGCCGCGCGCGGCTCGCTCACGCGATGAAGCGGCGCTCGTTGTGCCAGCGCAGCGCGTCGCGGCTGGGTTGCGCAGCAGCATCGCGCGGCAGGGTAGTGAGCGCCTGGCCGTCGTAGGCGTAGTAGCGCTTGCCGTTGTTCCAGCGCTCGCGCAGCGCGCGCGACACACGCACGCGGTAGTCCGGCGTGACGGTGACCAGGCCCTTGTCGAACAAGGTGTGGAACTCCTTCGTGAGCAAGAGGCCGTTCTGCACGTGGTTCGAGCGCGGGCCGAGGTAGGGCTGCACGTGCGCGGCGTCGAGCACAGGCTCGGTGTGCTCGCCCGTGATGGCGCAGCGGCGGTCGTAGGCGTCGAGCAGCCGAGCGCGAAACACGCCTTGGCCTTCGCGTCTGGCGACCGTGGCAGACTCGAACGCGCGCTCGTCGGCGTCGACGAGTTGGAACTGCGGCGCGAGGTCCTCGGGCGCGGCGACTGAGTCGTAGGCGAGCTCGCCGAGCAGACGCGAAGCGCGCGCGGGATCGTCCTCGGTGCGGCCTTGCACAATGTTCGTGCTCCAACCTTGCGCTTCGCCCCACGCAATCCAGCGCTCGCGGGGCCAGAACGAAGCATCGCGCAAAATCGTGCACGCCAGCGGCAAGCTCGCGAGCCGCGGGTCGCGCGCGAGGTCCGACTCGTCGCGCTGCAGCAGTTGCGCCAACCGCGCACGCGTCACCGCGCCGTTCTTCGCGCCGAAGGTCTCCCAGGCCAAGTCGAGTTCGAGCAGCGCGAAGTGCGCGAAGAAGCCGTAGCCGGCGATCGCGTTGTGCGGGGCCTTGAGGCGGAAGAACACCGGCTCGCCGGGCCGCATCTGCTTCATCGGCCGCTGCGCTCGCGGCGACCAGAAATTCACCTCGTCGACGCGCCCGCCATCGCTTCTCGCGGCGAGGAAGTCGAACCAGCCCTTGTCAGTAACGGCGATGAAGGGGTTCACTTGCGGATTGGGCGCTACGAACGCGCGGCTCTCGCGATCCGAGTCGCCAGCGAGTCGCGAAAGGCCTCGAGCTGTGCACAGCGCGCTTCGCCGAGCTCAGAGAGCGCCGCCTGTGTCCGAACATCGAAGTTGGCGAGCGCCCACCCCGCGGTGAGCGGCGAGAAGCCGCCATCCTTGCGACTCGCGTCGCGCAGCCCCTGGCCGAGGTCGCCGCCATTCTCGAGCAAGACCTCGAGATCGACGAGGTCTCGCAGTTCGCTGCGTTGGATCAGCGCGCCGAGCTTGTTGGCCAGGATCTCACGCGTCGTGTCGACACGCAGCACGCCGGCGCCAAAGCGCACTTCGCGCGGCGCCTCTGCGAAGGGCACGGGCTCGGCGACGATGTCGACGAGCACATCTTCGGCGCCGTCGCGGACCTGGAGGCGCAAGAAGGCCGCCGAACGCTGCAAGACGCGCACGTCGAGGCCGGCCGCCTCGAGCCGCTCGCGGCAGATGCGCTCCTCGTCTCCAAGCTTGGTGCGGCCGTGCAGAAACAGGTCGAGATCGCGCGTCGTGCGATGTCCGAAGTAGACGCCGACGAGCGCGCCGCCGCCGGTCAGCGTCCAGTCCCCGTCGGCATCGGCCAGGAGCTCGAGCACGCGCGCCTGCAGCGCCGTCAATCGCGACCGCATCGCTAGTTGCGCTCCCACTGCGCGAGCAACCAGGCCCAGAAGGCGCGCGAGCGGCCCAGTTGAGCTTCGATGTGCGGCCAGCGCTCGCGGATCTGCGCCTCACTCAGATAAGTGAACACGTCGTCCGGCTTGGCTTGGCGCATCAGCTTGGCCGTGAGGTGCAGGCGCGTCGGCTCATCGCCCGTGGCCAGAAGCTCGCGAAAGCGCTCGAGCGTCAGGTCCATGTCCCACAGGAAGTAGGGCCGACCTTGTGCGTCCACGAGCCGCTCCGGCGGCGTTGGGTTGAGCACCGACATGCGCGCAGAGTAGCGCGGCGAGCGCAGGTCGTCGCGCGGGCGCGAAGTCGGCCGTCAGCGTTCGCACGGCGGGTGGATGGAGAAGAACTGGGGCTCGAGCTCGCGCGCGTTGCGCACGATCTGCGCGACGTCGGCCCACGGCGCGTCGGGCGAGATCGCGACGGTGGCAACGAGAGATCCACCGTCCGGTCGGCGGCGGCGCACGAGCTCGGCCAGCTCATCCCAAGTGAGTTGGCGCGCGGAGGTCGCGCGTTCGTCGCAAGGACTTTCGCTGAGCGACCACTCGCCCCAGCCGCCGTCCGCGCGCCCCGCTGCGAACTCGCCGAGGTCAATCCTCAGCTTCGCGGGACCGTCGCGTCGCGATCCGTAGAGAACGTTCATCCCGGCGCTCGGGTCGAACACGATCGTCAGCGGCTCGAGCGCGCCGCCGCTCGTGGCGAGTTCGACGCGAGCGAAACGCTGCTGCTCGACCTGCGCGACGACCCACGCGAACGCGTCGAAACGGGCGCTCGGCGAGATTTCGATACGCACCGGCACATCGCAGGACGCCGCGCCATGCGGGTTGTTCGGATCGAGCAACGTCAGCCGGCCTGCCGCCGCTCGCACGAGGTGCTCGGACAGCGCGCTCCGCACCGCGTCGATCCCGAGTGCGGCGACGTCGTGGCGGCGCTCGTCGAAAATCACGTCTCCGTCGGCTGCCAGCGCGACTTGCACAGACACAGACGAGTCACGCGGCGTCGACGGCTCGCGTTCGCCACTGCAAGCAACGCAGAGAGCGAGGAACACACACCTCGCAAGTTGCGAAAGCCGTTGAGCGACTGCGCGCGACGCCACGAATCAGAGCTTACTCCGCATCACTCGCGCTGGCGGGCTCTCGCGCGACATCAGCCGCCCATCAAGCCAGCCATGCTCAGGACCGGCTTGAGTACGCCGCCGATGCCTTCGGCGACGATCGAGGCGACAGCAATAGTCGTCAGCGTCGCGTCGCTCCACTTGAGCCAGCGGCCGAGCACGACCCACAGCAGGAAGCCGCCGACGAAGAACGCGATTCCGTAGGCGGGCGCGAGCACGAGGCCCAGGCCGAGGCCGATGGACTCGGGCAGCCAGTTGCGGATCGCAGGCACGAGCTCGAGCAGCGTGTAGACGACGCCGACCGCAGCCCCCACGAGCAGCCAGGTCGTCGCGCCCTCGGGCAACGCGCTGAAGCCCTGCTCGAACACTTTGGCGCTCTCGGCCCACATCTTCGCGACCGGCGCGGGCATGTCGGCGAGGCTCTTCTGCGCGGCGATCCAATCGAACATGTAGGCCGCGGCGAACGCGCAGGGCACGACGGTGAGGAGCTGCGTCCAGAACTGCCAGCGCGACGGCACCTTGAACGCGCGCCCGTACACCATGTCCGCGGTGAGCAGGCTCGCTTGCGCACCTGAGCCCGCGACGAAGCCTGCGCCGGTGAGATTGATCGCCGCGCTCTTGCCGCCGAGCGCCGCGGTGACGCCTTGCAGCAGGATGCCCATGACGCGCGCAGGATTGAACGCGGTCTGGGCCGCAGCGCGCGTCGCGATGATGTTCTGGATCAGGCCGGCGACGAGCACGAGCACGACCACGAGGAACAGGTTCACAGCGAAGCGCAGGTTGAGCACCGCGGCGCAAGCGACGAACGACACGATCGCGAAGCCCGCCAGCGCCTTGCCCGACAGCACCGGATCGTCGTCGTCGGTCTTGCCGCCCAGCGCGAGCATCGAGCGGAACGAAGCCGTGATCGTGCGCCAGTTCACCGCCATCGCGGTCAGGCCCGACGCCACCAGGAATCCCAGGCCGGGCCAGTAGTACTTGTGCGGCGAAGCGCCCTCGGGAAGCGGCATGTAGGGGCGCGCGGCCATCAGGATCACCGCGCCGAAGAGGAACCCGACGCAGGTGCGCAGACCCATCAAGTACGAGCCGCCGATCGCAAACGGCGAGAGCGCAACGGCTCCGCCCACCGCGGCGAGCGAAGCGGGCAAGTGCAGCTCGGCCGGGAACCAGCCGAAGCCGTCCTCGTTGTTGAACACGACGTAGAAGGTGAGCACCGCGAACACGCCGACCAGGATCAGCGCCTGGCGCGGGTCGCCCTTCTCGACGAGCGTGCGCACCACCGTCTCGACTGCGCGCGATCCCGGCCAAGGCAGGTTCTCCTTGAGCACGAGCAACTGGCGCAGCGGCACGACCATCACGATGCCGATCAGGCTCGAAACGATGCCGAACAGGGCCATGTCGAGCACGCTGTACGGCTCTCCGGTCAGCGCCTTCGCCGCGAAGAAGTTCGAGATGAAGCCCAGGCTGCCGCCGGCCGAGCCCATCGTCGCGACGATCACCATCTCGGTGGTCGTGATGCTCTTCGCGCCGAACGGCAGCATCAGCGCGAAGAAGAACAGCGCTGCGATCGTCGGCCCCTCTTCGATCACGCCGAACGACAGCGTGAGGTAGGAGTTCATCGCGCAGAGCAGGAGCGAGAACACAAGGCCCAGGATCACCGAGCGCGCGGTGACCGGGGGCGTGGGCGTGGGGTGGGACTGCACGCGCGGAAAGGTAGCGTTCGAAGCGCCGCTTGCGTGCGCCGGCGACTGGGATCGAGCGCGCTGCGGGCTCAGAGCGCGTCGACGAGAATGATCCCTACGCCAATGGCGGTCTGCGAGTAGTCGTAGTCGAGCAATGTCTCGCCGTAGCCCGAGAAGACCTGGATGTAGCCGCGCAAGCCGCCGCCGTTCTTGCTCTGGCCGAGTGGAAAGCTCCAGTCGAATTGCACGGCGCCGCGGCTGCGATCGGGATCGAGGTTGTGGCGCAGGAGCAGCGTGAAGAGGTGCTGCTCATAGCGATAGATGCTGAGCACGTCCCCGTAGCCGAGGTAGCGCTCGATATTGGGGTTGTTGTCGTCGGCGTCGCTCTCGGGGATGCGCCACCAGCCGCGCACGAGCAGCGACAGCGGGCCGCGCTCGAGCCCGGCCTGCGCCCACAGGCGATTCCAACTGCGCGACAGCGGCTCGCCGCGGCCGTTGGACTGGTGCGAGAAGCCGAGATTCAAAAGGCGCGCGCGCAGACCGAGCAGCTTCTCGTCGAGCGGCAGCGTCCAGATCAGCTCAGGCTCGTAGTTCGTCTCGCGGAACGGCGCGGACTGGTTCCAGTTGTAGGCCTGCCAGTGCGAGAGCTGGTTGTAGGCGGCCCACAGGTCGCCGCCGAGCAACGCGTCGTCGAACAACTTGACCTTGAAGCTGAGCTGGTACTCGAGCTCCACCGCGTCGAGCTGGGTCGTCGGCGCGCCGCCCGCGGCGCCGTCGAGCACCTCTTGATTGGGATCGTCGGACCAGCGCCCGAGCAGCGCGAAGTTCTGGCGATGCGCGCGGATGTAGTTGGGCTCGCGCGTGGTCGCCGCTTCGAGTTCCCAGCGCTCGCTCAAGCCGCCGCCCGAAGTCGCGCGCGGCACCACGCCGTCCTCGGGTGTTCCGATGCAGCCCGCCAGCGCGGCGGCGCACAACAGAAGCTGGCAAACGTGGGCTCGTCGCATGACTGGATCGGCGCGCAGATCGTAGTGTGGCCGCGCCGATGGAGTCCGCCGAGTTCGAGCCCGCTGCGCCGCCGCGCGCTGAGGACTGGATCGCTTCGTCGAGCACCGCAGAAGAACTCGCTCCGCACGTCTACCGGCTGCCGCTCCTGCGTCCGAGCGCGTGTGCCGAGCTGTTGCGCGAGATCGAGGCCCGCGCGGCGAGCCTGCGGGCGCGAGGCGTGGCGCTCCAGCCGCCGAACTCCATGCACGAGCACGGCTACGTGCTCGAAGCGCTTGGCTTCGGAGCGCTGCTCGAAGACGTTCGCGCGCGCGTCGCGCCGCTCGCGGAACGTCTGCTGCCGCAGTTCGCGCGCGGCGCGGTCGACGCGCACCACAGCTACCTCGTCGACTACAGCGCGCGCACCGACGAGGAGCTGGGCTTCCACGTCGACGACAGCGAAGTCACGGTCAACCTGTGTCTGGGCGACGATTTCCACGGCGCGGAGCTCGTGATGCTCGGCTTGCGCTGCGGGCTGCACCTGCAGACCGGAGTGCGCCGCGACGAGGAGCTCGAGATCGCGCACGAGCCGGGCTTCGCGATCGTGCACGCCGGCCTGCACCGCCACCGCGTGGACCCGATTCGCCGCGGACGGCGGCGCAACTTGATCGTGTGGATGCGCAACTCGCGTTGGCGCGCCGAGCGCGGGCCGCTCGTCTGCGAAGCGTGGTGCGGCGCG
Source organism: Planctomycetaceae bacterium (assembly GCA_011525785.1). Taxonomy (GTDB): domain Bacteria; phylum Planctomycetota; class UBA1135; order UBA1135; genus WYBT01. The sequence continues at coordinate 80,010 of WYBT01000019.1, read as the reverse complement.
AAGCGCTGATCGGCCGTGCTCAGCTCGAGTGCTGCTCGGGCCAACGCAACGCCGGCAAGCGGTCGAGGCTCGTCTGGTTGTGCTCGAGCTGGTACGTGCGCACGCCCGCCGGACCCTTGCGCTCGACCCAGTCGGTGAGCTGCGTGCGCTCGGCGACGAAGTTCATCAGCGGCACGCCGTAGCCGCACGAGTCGGCGACGCGTTCGAGCTCGATCACGATGATCGAACGCGCCAGCGTCGGCGTCTCGAACTTCGCGCGCAGCGCGGCGAACTCGCCATCCTGCGGCTCGACGACGCGGCCGCGGCCGTACAGCCGCACGATCTTCGGCGGGCCTTCGAAGGCGCAGAACATCAGCGTGATGCGGCCGTTCTCGCGCAGGTGCGCGATGGTCTCCGCGCCGCTTCCAGTCAGGTCGAGGTACGCCGCAGTGCGCGGCCCGAGCAGCGCGAAGCTCTCGAGCCCCTTCGGCGAGAGGTTGACGTGACCCTGGCCGTCCAGAGGCGCCGTGGCCACGAAGAACATGCGTTGCTCGCCGAGCCACTCCGCCATGCGCGCGTCGACACCGTCGAAGGTCTTGCCCATCGACGGAATCTACCGACGCGCGCGGGCGGCCGTCATGGCTCGAACTCAACCCATGCGGGTTCGAGGGCCAGCGCACGTTGCAAGTGCGGCGCGAACTCGCGCCAGGACATCGTCGGTGGGACGTGAATCCAGAGATTGATGCGTCCGCCGTGGCCTCGTCGGCTGCGGACGACAGCACTCGCTCGTTCCCAGTCCACTTCGTCGAGCGACGCCGCTTGTTCGTCCCTCGGCTCTTCCAACAGCGACCAGGACACGTCGCCGTTGCCCCGCGCAACGTGGGCGATGAGGTAGCCCGGCAAGACACGCCATGGAAAGTGGTCGATCCCGATGTTGGCCGAAGAAGTGAAACGCAGCGTCGGAACCGCTGGATCCGCGCAAGCGATCGTCGTGTCCAGCCAACGGTTGTTCTCGCTCGAGTCGAGCAGGGCCAGCGCGGACTCCATGCGCGCCTCGGGATCGATCGTCACGCGCAAGCGGCACGCGCTGAACGTGAAGCTCTCCGGCGCGCCTTCGTACGCCGGTCGTCGACGCTCCATGGCCCGCGCCCGCAACGCCGCCCAGAATCCCGCGGCGGCGCTCTCCGGACCCGGAGGAGCAGGCGGCCACGCGCCGCCATCGAGTTCCCACATGCCGCTCGCCGTCACGCGAACATCCACGTGCACGTCGGCCTCCACGGCAAGCTCGGCTTCGCCTCCGCAGGCGAGACACAACGACGCCAGCAGCGCGAGTACGACTCGGACAAGCACGCAGTTCTCTACCCGCGGCCCGCGCGTCGTAACGCGGAGCACGCCCTCGCGTGAAGAGGTGCGCTCCCGTGCCTCAAACCGCGACCGGCCGCGTCGCGAGCAAGCTCGCGCCGAGCGCGCCGGCCATGTCGCCGAGCGTCGACACGCGCACCGGCGGCGGCGCGTCGGGGCGGAAGATGTGCTTGCGCATGCGCGAGGCAATTTCGTCGGCGTAGGGTTGGCCCAGCCGCGTGCCGAGGCCGCCACCGATTACGATCGCTTCGACGTCGAGCAGGTTGACGCTCGAGCCCAGCGCCGCTGCGAGCGCGTCGAGCGCCCGATCGACGATGCGCGTCGCGAGTTTGTCCTCTTTTTCGAGCGCCTTGGCCCACACGCCGCTCGTCAGGCGATCGAGGCCCTTTTTCTCCATCAGCTCGAACAGCACCGTGCGCTTGCCGCGGCCGGCTTGTTTGCGCGCTCGCTCCTCCATCGCGCGCCGTCCCGCGTAGGCCTCGAGACAACCGAAGCGACCGCACGGGCACAGCGCGCCGCCGCGCTTGACGATCGTGTGCCCGATCTCGCCCGCCGCGCCGCGGCCGTGCCAGCGCTGGCCGTTGAGCACGACGCCGCCGCCAACTCCAGTGCCCCACCACACGCCGAGGAACGACGCGTGGCCCGCGCCGGCGCCGAGCAGCGTCTCGGCATCGAGCGCGACGCCGACGTCGTTGCCCACGCGCACGGTCGTGTCGACTTCTTCGGTGAGCATCGCCGCGAGCTCGACCGCGCCTTCGAAGCCCGGCAGGTTGCGCGCGTTCGACACGACGCCGCGCTGCGTGTCGACGGCGCCCGGAGTGCCGACGCCAACGCCCGCGAGCTCGTGCGGCGCGATGTGCGCGACGCGACAGGCTTCGTGCAGCGCGAGCGCGAGCGCGTCGACGACGTCGCCTGCTCCGCCTGAGGTCGGAGTTGCGCGCCGAGACGAGCCCACGACGCGGTGCTCCGCATCGACCACGACCGCCTGGATCTTGGTCCCACCCAGATCGATGCCGCCGCGCAGCAGCGCTTGCGGCTGCGGCGAGCCGTGGTCGTCGGGAACGGAGAACAAGTGCGGGGAAGCGCTGGTCTGCATGCCCGGATTATCGGAAAGGCGATGAAGATCCCGTAGAGCGCGAGGATCCCCGTCCGAACGGGCGTACCCTGCGTCGATGCCCAAAGCACCTGCCTGCGTGGCCTACGGGGTTGGACGCCCCATCGTGCTCGTCCACGGTTTCCCCTTCCACAGCGGGATGTGGAGCGGGCAGATCGCGCCGCTGCGCGCGCTGGGCAAGGTGATCCTGGTCGACCTGCTGGGATTTGGGGCCAACGCGCTCGGCGGCGCGACGCCCATGAAGCTGACCATGGACGAGCAAGCGGACGCGGTGGCCGCTGCTCTCGACCATCTGAAGGTGCGCGAGCCGGCGACCTTCGTCGGCTTCTCGATGGGCGGCTACGTCGGCTGGTCGTTCCTGCGCCGCCATCGCCAGCGCGTCGACTCGCTGGTGATGTGCAACACGCGCGCGCTGGCCGACACGCCGGAGGCCGCTCGCGCGCGCCTGGACATGGCGGACATCGTCGAGGGCCGCAGCCACGCGTTCGTGATCGACACGCTGCTGCCCAAACTGGTCGCGCCGCGCACGCTGGATTCGCGGCCCGACGTGTGCGCGCAGATCACCGATTTGATCGAGGAAGCGCCGCTGGCAGCCATCGCGGCGGCGCAGCGCGGCATGGCCGAGCGGCCCGACTCGACCCAGCTCGCCGGCGAACTCGGCATGCCGACCCTGGCGATCGTCGGCGAGCACGACGTGATCTCCAAGCGCGACGAACTCGAAGCGCTCACGGCGCGCATGCGCGACGCGACGTTGGCCGTGATCCCCGACGCTGGCCACATGACGGTGTTCGAGAACGTCGAGGCCACCAACCGCGCGCTGTGCGACTTCATCGGCGAGCTGCGCTGACGCGACGATTCGCGTTCGATTGAGGCGCCCGCAGCCTCTGCGTAGCCTTGGCGCGCGGCATCCCGCCGCCGGAGGAATCGCGTGTTCGGCTCGACCGTGCTCGAAGTGATGATCGGACTGGCGCTGGTCTACCTGCTGCTCAGTCTGGTGTGTTCGACCATCCAAGAGGCCTTCGCAGCGTGGCTGAACTGGCGTGGCGAGATGCTGCGCACGGCCATCGCGCGACTGCTCGCGGACAGTGACGGGCTCGTGCGGCAGCTCTACGACCACGCGCTGATCCGCGCGCTGGGCCGAAAGGGTCGCGATCCGTCGTACATCCCCAATCGCACCTTCGCGGAGGCCGTGGTGAGCCTGTTGAGCGGCGCGGGCGCGAGCGTGGGAGTTCGCTCGGCAGCCGATCGGCTCGCCGCGCTCGAAGCGGGGCTTCAGCGCGGCCAGATCGGCGCCACGCCGCTGCCTACCGAGCTGCGCGCCACGCTGATCCACGCGTTGGAGAACGCGCGCGACAAACTCGGCGCCGCGAGCGCGAGCGCAGAGGCCCAGCTCGAGCAACTCAAGCGCGAACTCGACGCCTGGTTCGAGCACACGATGCAGCGCGCGACCGGGTGGTACCGCCGCAAGACTCAAGGCTGGCAGTTCGTGATCGCGCTGTTCGTGGTGTTCTTCACCAACGCCGACACGCTGATGATCACCGAACAACTCGCGACCAACCCGCTCGCACGCGCCGCCGCCGTGCAGTCGGCGGTCGAGCTCGTGAACACGCCGCCAGCCGCCGTCGTCGCAGCGCCCGCGGAGAGCGCGCCGACTCTCGGCAACCAGCGCGAAAGCTGGCTCACGGCGCGGGCGCGCGTCGAAGAAGCTGTCGACCAGCTCTACGACACCACCGCGCGCGCCCAACTCCAGTTCGGCTGGCCCGACGCGCGCTGGAGCGACGCCACTTCATCCGAAGCGGCCCTCGAGGATTGGCAGCGTTGGGCCCGCAAGGTGCTCGGCCTGCTCGTCACCGTGTGCGCCGTCGCGCTCGGCGCGCCGTTCTGGTTCCAGGTGCTCGAGAAGCTCGTGAAGCTGCGCGGAGCGGGTGCGAGCAGCTCGAACTCCAAGGCGGGTGACGGCTCGACCTCGAAGGCGCCCGACAGCTCGACCAGCAAACCGACCTGAGCGCTCAGGCAAAGATCTCGCGCACCACGCGGCCCGCGACGTCGGTGAGGCGGAAATCGCGGCCGGCGTAGCGGTAGGTCAGCTTCTCGTGATCGAGGCCGAGCAGCGCCAGCAGCGTCGCGTGGAAGTCGTGGATGTGCACACGGTCCTTCGCCGCGTAGAAGCCGTAGTCGTCGGTCTCGCCGTAGCTGAAGCCGCGCTTGGTTCCGCCGCCTGCGAGCCACATGGTGAAGCCGTGCGGGTTGTGGTCGCGGCCGTTGGTTCCTTGAGCGACGGGCGTGCGGCCGAACTCGCCGCCCCAGATCACCAACGTGTCCTCGAGCATGCCGTGCGCTTCGAGGTCGCGCAGCAGACCGGCGATGGGCTTGTCGACTTCGCGCGCGTTCTTGGCGTGGTCCGCGGCGAGGTTCTCGTGCTGGTCCCACTTGTAACTGTGCGTGCACTGCACGAAGCGCACGCCCGCGGCGCTGAGGCGGCGCGCGAGCAGGCACTGGCGGCCGAAGTTCTCGGTGAGCGGATCGTCGATGCCGTACAGCTTGTGCGTCTCGCTCGACTCGCGCGCGAGGTCGAACAGCTCGGGCGCCTCGGTCTGCATGCGGAAGGCGAGCTCGTAGCTCGCGATGCGCGCGTCGAGCGCCGCGTCGGCCTCGCGTTGCTCGCGGTGCTCGCGATTGACCTCGCCGAGCAGATCGAGTTGCCGTCGCTGCGCGTCGCGCGTCGCGGGATCGCCCGCGAGGTGCGCGATCGCCGCTTGCTTGGCCGGCACGCTCGCGTTGCCGATCGGCGTGCCCTGGTAGATGCCGGGCAGGAACGCGCTCGACCAGTTGTTCACGCCGCCGTGGCCGAGCGTGGGACAGATCGTGATGAAGCCGGGCAGGCTCTCGTTCTCGCTGCCCAGGCCGTAGAGCACCCACGAACCCATGCTCGGCCGCACGAAGGTCGCGGACCCCGTGTGCAGCGCGAGCAGCGCGCCGCCGTGGGCCTCGTTCGTGCCCCACAGCGACTTGATGAAGCACAACTTGTCGACCTGCGTCGCGACGGTCGGGAACAACTCGCTCACCCACGCGCCGCTCTCGCCGTGCTGCGCGAACTTCCAGGGCGACGCGAGCAGGTTGCCCGTCTGCGCGAACTGGATGCGCGGCTTCTCGAAGGGCAGCGGCTTGCCGTGGTCGCGCTGCAAGAGCGGCTTGTAGTCGAACGTGTCAACCTGGCTCGGGCCGCCGTGCATGAAGAGGAAAATCACGCGCTTGGCGCGCGGCGCGAAGTGCGGAGACCGCGCGGCGAGCGGATTGGCGGCATCGCTCAAGCCCAGACCACGCGCCATTCCGCCCAACGCAACAGCGCCGAAGCCCGCGCCCAAGCTGGTGAGCAACTCGCGGCGAGTGTGCGGCGGCGTGAAGAGCGGCTGCATGAGCGGAGTTGAGCGTACCACTGATCTCCGCGCGCGGTCAGCGCGCCGTCCAGACCTGCGCCGCGGCGTCCAGATCGTGGAAATCGGCCCTGCCGCGATCCAGCCGAGCGGGCTGTGAATCGAATGGAAACACGCTGAGTTCAGCGACTTGCGGTGAGCTGCGAACAGCAGCGCACAGCCTCGGGCACGTGTCTTTCGTCAGTGTGTGTTCATCATGAAACGCACCTTGTTCCTGCTGTGCCTTTTCGGCGTTGCCGCGCGCGCTCAAACCCCGATCTACGACGTCGAGTTCATCGGCGCGACCACGGGCCTCGCCGACCTGAACGACTACGGGTACATGATCGGGACCTCGCCGCTTGCGCCGGCGAGTGAGCGCGGCTGGGTGGCGAGCCGCACGCAGTCGATCACGCCGCTTCCGCTGCCGCCTGGACGCACGAGCAGCCGCGTGTTCGACATCAACAACGCCGGGCAGATCGTCGGCTCGGTGAGCTCGACCACCTACGCCGATCCGGGCTTCGGCGGCGTGGCCGCGCTGTGGACGCCGAACGGCTCGGGCGGATACACGGTGCAGGAGCTGGGCAAGCTGACCGGGGACATCGGCAGCGTCGCGAAGGCGCTCAACGACGCCGGCGACATCGTCGGCTTCTCGCAGGGCGCGTATCAGCGCGCAGTGTGGTTCACGGCGCCGGGCGGAATCCTGGACCTCACGCCCACCGGCGCCTTCAACCCTGTTGCGATCAACAACCTCCGCCAGGTCGTGTGCTACTCGACGCGTTGCGCGCGGCTGGACCTGAACACGCTCGTGCTGCAGGACCTGGGACTCCCGACGGGCAGCTACAGCTCGACGCTGGGCGGCTCGATCAACGAGCGCGGCGACGTGGCCGGGACGGCGATCGGCACGACGAGCAACTGCAATCGCTACGCGGCGCGCTACACGGATGCAGCGGGTTGGCAAGTGCTCAACTCGTGCGGCGCCAACGACGGAACCGGCAGCATCAACGACCGCGGCGACGTGACCTATTACCACGTGGCGTCGGCTTTCGTGCGCTTCGATGGCGCGGGGACGTTCGCCATTCAGAACCTCATCAGCGCGCCCGTGGGGCAGTGGTTCCTCGGCGTGCTCGCCACCGGCCAGATCAACAACAGTCGCCAGATCGCGACCTTCGCTTCGAACTCGGCCACGGGGCAGGCGGGCATCGTGCTGCTGATTCCGCGCGGCGACGTCGGCGTTCCGCTGTGCGCGGGCGATGGCTCGTCGGGCGCGTGCCCGTGCAACAACGCGAGCGCGTCCGGCAGCGGCGAAGGTTGCGTCCACTCCGGCGGCGTGGGCGCGCGGCTGGCCACGAGCGGCTCGAACGCGGTCGCCGACGACAATCTGGTGCTCACACTGCAGAACGCGCCGACACAGAAGAGCGCCGTGTTCGTGCAAGCTCCGCTCATGCCCGCCGTTCCGTTCGCAGCCGGTCTGCGCTGCGTCGGGGCGCCGAGCATTCGACTCGAAGCGGGCGTGACCGATGCGCTCGGCTCGTGCTCGACCAGCGTCTCGATCGTCACGCGCGGAGCGTTGAGCGCGGGCCTCACGCGCGGCTATCAGGCCTGGTTCCGCGACCCTGCCGGGCCGTGCGGTTCGAGCAACTGGAGCTCCGCGCTGCGCATCGACTGGCAGTAGCCGCTCGCGCGGGCGCAGCTCAGTCGACGTACAGCACTTCGCTCGAGCACAGCAGCACCTGCGCGAGCTCGCTCCACACGTCGCGCGCCGGCGCGGCGGGTTCGGGCGAGCTCTCTCCGACGTTGGCCGCGACGCGCACGCCCGCCACCGGCCCCTCGTCGAGCACGAACGCGAGTGCGCGGGCCAGCTCGCGCTCGCTCGGCTCGCGCAACAGCACTCGGCGGTACAGCTCGGCGATGCGCGCGCGCGCGTCGACGTGCGAGCTCGTGGCCTTGGCCAGCAGCTCGCTCGCGCCGCGCACCAGCGGGCTGTTCATGAGGTACAGCGCCTGCGCCGGCGAGGTCGTCACAGGGCGCGCTTCGACGGTCACGCTCGGGTCGGGGTAGTCGAAGGCCGCGAACAGATCGAGCATCGCGTTGCGGATGATCGGCAGGTAGAGCGAGCGCCGCGGCGAGTCGTAGTTGGCCTCGTCATTCGACTGGTCGTTGGTGACGTAAGCGCGATTTGCGATCGCGAACAGCGTGCCGCCGATCTCGCGCGAGAGCTGACCGGAAAGCGCGAGCACGTTGTCGCGCAGGCCCTCGGCGTCGAGCCGGCGGCGCTCGAAACGCCACAGCGCGAGATTCTCAGGGTCGAGCGCGCGCGCGGAGGCGTCCTCGCGCGTCGACATGCGATAGGTCTCCGAGAGCAGGATCGTGCGGTGCAGGCGCTTGAGCGACCAGCCGTTGCGCACGAGCTCGCGCGCCAGCCAGTCGAGCAGCTCGGGATGCGTAGGCGCGTCGCCGCGCGCGCCGAAGTTCGAACTCGAAGCCACCAGGCCGCGTCCGAAGTGGCCTTGCCAGAGACGGTTGGCGATCACACGCGCGGTGAGCGGATTGCGCGGATCGAACAGCCAGCGCGCAAACTCAAGGCGGCCGCTCGCGCCGGGCGCAATCGCCGGCGCCGGCAGGTCGAGCTCGAGCGCGGTGAAGAAGCCGCGCGGGACGCTGTGTTCGCTCGGATCGAGATGACTGCCGCGCTTGAACACGGGCAAGTCGGCGACTTGCTCGGCGTCGCGAACCGCCAGCGCGCGCTCGAACTCGGGTCGCAGCGTCTGCTCGAGTTCGTGGACCTTCGCCTGCGCCGCTGCGAGCGCGGTGCGCTCCGCTTCGCCGTGGTGCGGCGCCATCGCCTCGCTCGAGAGCTTGAACGGACTCTCGCCGCCGCGCAGCGCCAGTCGCACGGCTTCGAGCCCCGCGTCGTCGAGCTGTTCGATCCGCTTGTCGTCCACGCTGCGGCGTGTTCGCCACGCTGCTTCAGCAGCCGAGAACAAGGCCTGATAGCGGCCTGCGAGCTCGCGCAGCGACGTGAAGCTGAGTCCGTCGAGCAGTCCGAGCACGTGCGGGTTCCAGCTCGCGAGCTTGCCCGCCGCGCGCTCGCCGCGCAGGCGTTCGAACTCGCGCTCGAACTGCGCTTCGTCGAGCGCGGCGAAGGCGTGCCACAGCGCGAACAGCGGGTCGTCGCGCCGCGCGCTCGCCATCAGGGCCAACGTCCACGAGCGCACCAGCTCTGGCGTCAGCCCCGCTGCCCACTCGTTGCCCTCGACCGGCCAGTCGCTCGACTCGCGCCCATGCGGCACGTCGATCAGCGCTAGCTTGTCGAGGTGCGGCATGTCGTGCTCGCGCTCGAGGCGCAGAACATTGCGGCCCGCGCGCAGCTCGAGCACGCCGACGCGCGTCCAACGCTGGCCATCGGGATTCCACGAGCCCGTGGTGTCCGCCAACGCCCCATCGATCGCGAGCTCGCCGTCCAGGAGCACGCGCACGGGCCGCGAACTCTGCGCGGCGTAGCGCACCTCGAGCTGGCGTCGACCAGCGCTCGCCACCGTCACGTCGAACTCCGTGTACTGCCGCCCCGCGTTGCCGGTGCGCGTGATGACGGTTTGCGCGGAGCCGTACTGCTCGCGATCCACGATCAGATTGCCGCGGCTCTGCTCTTCGGCCTCGAGCAGGAGCGCGCCGCGCGTCGCGCTCGCCGCAGCGAGCATGTAGCGCGCCGTATCCGCCGCCCACGCGCTCACCAGCGACTCGTCGGCCTCCGCGCGCAGCGTCTCGAACGCGCCGCGCGCCTCGTTCAGCTTCGCCACGTGCGCCGCGCGCGCTTCGATCTCGGCCGCGCGCCCCAGCTGGCGCTCGTTCCAGCCGGAGACGAAGCCCAGATCGCCCATCGTGGCGGTGCTCTTGAACACGCCGGCGAGCGCGTAGTAGTCCGCCTGGCTGATCGGATCGAACTTGTGGTCGTGGCAGCGCGCGCAGCCCATCGTCAGACCGACGAACGTGCGGCAGGCGACATCCATCTGCTCGTCGACGACGTCGTACACGAGCTTCTGCTTGTCTTGCTCGGCCAGCATCTTCGGACCGAGCACCAAGAAGCCCGTGGCGACGAGCTGGTCCTTGGTTTGTTGCTCGTCCTCGGCCTCGGGCAACAGATCGCCAGCGATTTGCCACGTCGCGAACTGGTCGTAGGGCAGCTCCTCGTTGAGCGCGCGCACCACCCAGTCGCGGTAGCGCCACGCGTTCGACATGGCGAGGTTCTCGTCGAGCCCGTTCGAGTCCGAGTAGCGCGCGAGGTCGAGCCAGTAGCGCCCCCAGCGCTCGCCGTAGTGCGGCGAAGCGAGCAGGCGCTCGACTTGACGCGTCCAGGCGTCCGGCGAGGCGTCGTGCTCGAACGACTCGAGGTCCTCGAGCGTCGGAGGCAGACCGGTGAGGTCGAGACTGAGCCGGCGCAGCAGCGTGCGGCGATCGGCGCGCGGCGCGGGCGCGAGGCCGAGCTGCTCGTGGCGCGCGCGAACGAACAAGTCGACCTCGTTCGCGCACCACGCTTCGTCCTGCGGCGTGGGCGGAGCTTCGTCGCGAATCGGGCGGAGCGACCAAAGCTCGGCCGGAGATGCAGCGACAGGAGCGCTGACACCGGGGCCCTCGCTCGCCGCGCTTGTCGGAAAGGGCGCACCGCGTCGCACCCATTCGGCGAACAGCTCGATCTCGTGCTCGGCGAGCTTGCCCTTGGGCGGCATCGCGATCTCCGAGCCGTAGCGCACAGCTTCGACGAGCAAGCTCGCCTCGGCGTCGCCCGGCACGAGCGCCGCTCCGCTCAGGCCGCCCTCGAGCAGAGCTTCGCGCGAGTCGACGCGCAGACGGCCTTTGGGTCGGCTCGTCGCGCTCGAATGGCACTCGTAGCAGTGCTGCACGAGCAGCGGCCGCACTTTGGACTCGAAGAACTCGAGATCGCGCGCGCTCGCTGCGCCGTCGTCGCCCGCCACGGCGCGCGCCGGCGCAGCGATGGTGAGCAGCAGTGCGAAGAGGAAGCGAAGGTTCGTCGACACGCGGCTCTGAGAATACACCGCAGACTTGATCGGGCCGCGCGAGCCGCCCACGCTTGCTGGACCTGCGAAAGTTCCGCCGCGAGTCGCGCGCTCCAGCGCAAACTCACACGCCTCTCCTCCGCCCCATGAGCATGAAAACGTCCAACGCCGCCCGCCTGCTGAGCTGGCACCGCCAGCATCCTTCGAGCAGCGCGAAGAATGCTGGCGGTAGTGGCGAACAAACCGAGATTTCAGCGCGGCCGAACGCCGCGGGACGCAGCGGCGCGTTGGCCGGTCCGCCCATAGGCCGTGGCGTGAAGGCCGCGCTGAGCGGCGCGCTCGCGCTCGCCTGCCTCGCTGCCTGCCGCTCGAATTCGACGAGCGCGCCCGCGCCGCGCGCGGTGGACTCGCTGGGCTCGCTGCGCCACGCGCGCGTGGCCATCGAGCGTCCGACGGCGAAGCTGACGATGTTCCTCGGTGAGTTGACGGACGCGCAGCGCGAGGAGTTGACGAAGCTGGCGCCGAACGTGGAGCTCGTCAGCGGGCTCTCGCGCGCGCAGGCGCTCGAGCGCGCGGGCGAAGCGCAGGCCATCGACGCGCGCTTCGCCACGCGCGAATTCATCGACGCCGCGCCGCAGTTGCGCTGGATCCAGGCCTCGAGCTCGGGAGTCGATCGCTACCTCCCGCTGGCGGAGCAGCTCGAGCAGCGCGGCATCGTGATGACCAACATGCAGGGCGCGTACGGGCCTGCGATCGCCGACCACGTGTTCGCGATGGTGCTCTCGCTCTCGCGCGACCTGCGCTTCTACGCCGAGCAACAGTCCAAGGCGCAGTGGACGCGCGGCAAGCCCGACGGCCAGCCCTTCGCGCTCGAGGGCCTCACGATGCTCGTGGTCGGCCTGGGAGGCATCGGCACGGACGTCGCCGAGCGCGCGCACGGCTTTGGAATGCGCGTGATCGCGACGCGGCGCTCGGACAGCAAGAGTCCGCGCTTCGTCGAGCGCGTCGGCAAGCCCGACGAGCTCCTGCAACTGCTGCCGCAGGCCGATGTGGTCGCGATCTGCGTCCCGTTGACGCCCGAGACCGAGCGCCTGTTCGACGCGCGCGCCTTCGCGGCCATGAAGCCCGGCGCGATCCTCGTCAACATCGCGCGCGGCAAGGTGGTCGACACGCAGGCGCTGCTTGAGGCGCTCGAGTCGGGCCGCCTGCGCGGCGCGTGCCTGGATGTCACCGAACCCGAGCCGCTGCCGGCCGATCATCCGCTGTGGCGCACCGAGGGCGTCCTGATCACTCCACACGTCGCCGCGGACTCCAAATTGAGCGAGGAGCGCGCCTGGGAGCTGTTGCGCGAGAACGTGCGACGTTTCGGCGCCGGCGAGCCGCTCTACAACGTGGTCGACTTGAAGGCCGGCTATTGAGCGCCGCGCGCATGCTGCGCACAGCGGATAGTCGGCGGTCCCCGACGGAGCGTCGAGAATCGCGACCATGAGTGCGTGGGCGATCGTTTTGCTCGGCCTGGGCCTGGCTGTCGACAGCGCGCTGGTCGCGCTCGCCCTCGGCCTGCGCGCGGGTCACCGACGCGTTCGAGCCGCGCTCGCCGTCGGCGCCGTGTTCGGCGTCGTGCACGGGGTGTTGACGCTGCTGGGCTCTGCGATCGGCGCGAACGTGGCCGATTGGTTCGCGCGCATCGACCACTGGATCGCGTTCGCGGTGCTGGCGGCGCTCGGCATCAAGGGCTTGCTCGAAGCGCGGCACAGCGATGACGCGCCGCGAGAACTCGCGCCGTGGACAGTTCTCGTCGCGTCCGTCGCTACGAGCCTCGACGGAGTCGCCGTCGGCTTCGGCATGGCCGTCGCCGGAGAGCCGGCGAGCCTGATCGCGCTCAGCGCGGCGATCGCGACGGCGCTGGGCTCGACCAGCACCTTCCTCCTGGGCCGTCACGTGCCCGCGAGCGGCCGCCGCGCCGCGCACATCGCCGCGGGACTGGTGTTGATCGGCCTGGGCGCGGGCTTCTTGCACTCGCACCTGACCGCTCCGCAGTGACCTGCTTCGCCCGTCGACGCTCGCGCCTTGCGGCGCCGAGATGAACTCGCCTACGGGAGCATCGAGAACCCGATCGCGTCCGTGAGGTGGCTGCCGCCGGGCGAGGCGGGATCGCGGAACCAGCCTTGCGCAACGACGAGGTCGCCGACGTTGATCAGGGGATTGAGTGCGAGCATCGAACTCAAGCTCAGAGTCAGCGCGCCGTTGCACTGCGCGAAGCTGCCGCCGGTGCTCGTGGTCGGCGCGCGCATGATCGGCGGACGCACGCACAGGAAGCTGCCGTTCTGCGCGTGCCAGGGAAGGAGCGTCGGCCCCGAGGTCCCGAAGAGCACGAGCCCCGTGCGCTGGCCTTCGAGTTGGCTCGCAACCAGCGAGAAGCCGCTCGCGTTGGAGCTTCGCGGAGCGCCGCTGCTCGCGAGCGTCGGCTGGCAGCCCGAGCTGCTCGTCGGCGCGCCGCAGAATTTCGACGGCGGCGTCGGGCAGAGAGTCTTTTCCGAGAGGTACAGCGGCGAGAGCCCGCCGAAGTTGCGAATCACATCCGCGGCGCCGTCTCCGGTGATGTCCCCGGCAAACACGTCCGCGTAGTTGCTGAAGGACGAATAGGCCCCGAATCCGCCCTGGCCGTCACCGGGCTGGAACACGAGCGGCCCACTGAAGCCAGCGTAACGGTAGACCACGTCCGCGAAGCCGTCGCCGTCGAAGTCGCTCGCGGAGATGATGTCCGGCGGGAAGTTCACTGGCGCTGTCGTGACCGGAACGGGCGCAGCGAAAGCGCCCGGAGAAAGTCCGCGCATCGTCGAGAGCGCGCCGCCGATGTTGACGACCAGATCGAGCCAGCCGTCGTGCTCGAGATCGACGAGCCAGAGCGAGCCTGTGCCCGCACCGCAGGTGTAGAAGACCGGCGGCGCGAAGGTGAGTGCTCCCAGTCCCCGCAACACGACGACTTGGCTGGGAATTCCGGAGCACACCAGATCGAGCAGGCCGTCGCGGTCGACGTCGCCAACGCGCACGTTGAACATGCGGCCAAAGGTCGGAACTACCGTCGGCGCGCCACCGAGTGCGCCGCCGCGGAAGATCGTCACGCGCTGCGCGTTGGCTTCGATCGCGATGACTTCATCGACGCCATCAGCGTCGAGATCGCCGAGGGCCAAGCCCGTAAGCAGCGGCAGAGTCGCGAGCGAGTTGCTCGCGCCGAACTGGAATTGACCGACGCCCGGACTCCACCCGAGTTGACCGCCCTGTGGCGAGCCCGTGACAGCGTCGGCCAGCCCGTCGCCGTCGACATCGCCGACCGCGAGCAGGTAAGGCGCACCTGACAGCGGGCTGGTGATGACCTCCAACTCGCCACGTCCGTCGTTGCGGCCGACGACCAGCCCGCTCGTGTTGCTCCACGTCGTCTGCAGTCCCACGATTTCGTTCGGCGAGACGCCGTCGAGATCCGCGACGACGACGACACTGGCCGACAGCGGCAGCAGGTTCACCTCCGGACGCAGGCCGCCGACCGCTCGTCCGCGGAGGATCGAGAGCCCGAAGGGCGTAAAGGCGACGACATCGTCGATGCCATCACCGTTGAACTCACCCACGTCCGCGGGGCCGCCTGCGCTCGAGTCCTTCACGAACGCGGGTGTCACGAGGAACTCTGGCGAGTTGGGCGCGTAGTCGAGCAGCGTTGCGTAGACGCTGTTGCTGGATCCGAGGAGCTCGTCCGCGCCGTCGCCATCGAAGTCGCCGACCAGGTAATAGCCGGGCGGCGCGCTCGACGGACTGACCGTCGCCAGCGTGAAACTCCCCGTACTGTCGCCGACGTGCAGCTCGCACCGTGCGGGACTGGCAGAGTTGACGAGCAGATCCAAGTGTCCGTCGCGATTCACGTCGCGAACTGCGAACACCGACAGATTGGACGGCAAGATGATCTGGGCTGGAGCGAGCGTCGCGTTGGGAAGTCCTCGCATCCAAGCGACACCGCCGCCTGCCTGAACAACGACATCCTCGCGCCCGTCGCGGTCAAGATCCGCGATGCGCAGCGCTCCGGTCACGCCGCCGGCGACGACGTAGGACTGCGGGGGACCGTACGCGCCGTTGGCGAGGCGGCGACGAACGTGGAGGGTCGAGAAGGACCAACGCAGGAGTTCGACTTGACCGTCGCCATCGAGGTCGGCGCCTGAAGCCCAGGGGCCCGTCCCGCCCATGTCGATTGGCGAGATCGGCCCGAAACCTCCCTGCCCATCGGCGAGGTGGACCTCGAGAATCGTGTCGTTGTGATCGAAGGTCACCAGATCAGGCCAACCGTCCGCGTTGAGGTCCCGCGCCAGGATGACGTGGTGGACCGAAGCTGTCGGGACGCTTGCGCCTTGAACAAAGCCACCGACGCCGTCGGACAACATGATCGAGGCCACGGAGCTGCCGAGCACAGTCGCGAAGTCCGACAGTCCGTCGCGATTGAAGTCCGCAACCGCGAAATCCATCACTGAGGGCACGCCGAAGTAGAACCGGTCCTGGAAAGGCGAGCTCTGCGCGAACGTGGGGAGGACGCACAGACCGAGGGCGAGCAGGGGTTTCATGACCGCTCCGATAGCGAGGATGTGGGACGGCTTGGCGCGTGAGCGCCGCAAACGGCTAGTTGTTTCGACGGAGCTGAATCCGGACTGAGTTCCGGGAGTTCTCCGCGGACCGTGCGACGCCACACTTGGGCCGCCGCGTTCGAGCGCGTGTTGCAGGTGGCCCTGGCGCCGACCAGCCGGCGCGGGCAGCCTGTAGTCCGTGAACCTCTTCTTCAGCGCGCTTCTCGCCGCGGGTCTGTTCACGCAACAGGCCTTGATCGCGCCGCCGCGGCCCGGCGTCGGTCCGCTCGATCTGCACGTCGGCGCCTCAGCTGAGTCGGCGAAGCCCGCGCGCGGCGGAAGCGTCGTGGTCGCGGTTCCCTCACTGCCGCCGAGCCTCAACGCGATGCTCGAGAGCTCGGGCGTCGCGCGCCAGATCCTGTACGAAGTCCACGACAGCCTGCTGCGGCGCAACTGGGAGACGTGGGAGCTCGAGCCATCGCTCGCGAGTTCTGTCGAGCGCACTCTCGAGGGCGACAAACTCGCGCTCACGTTCACGCTGCGCGAGGGCGTGCGTTGGCACGACGGACATCCGTTCGACGCGCGCGACGTGCTGTTCTCGTTCGAGTGCTTCCGCAACCCGCGCGTGCGCTGCGACCGCAAGCGCGCTGCGTTCGAGAAGATCGAGAGCGCGAGCCGGCTCGAAGACGGCCGAGTGCGCTTCGTCTTCGGCGAGGCGTACTTCCTGGCCGAGGCGGCCTTCGACGAGACCTTCACGATCCTGCCGTCGCACCTCTACGACCTCGCGGATCCCGACAACAAGAGCCGCCCGGCCGACGGCGAGCCGCTCGAGCAAGCCAAGTTCGTCAACGAGCACCGCGCCAACCGCGAGTGGCTCGGCCTGGGCCCCTACCGCGTGGTCGAGTTCTCCAATGAGCGCGTCGTCGCGCGCCGCGTCGAGGGCTATCACGATTCCGAGAACGCAGGCTGGCTCGATCAACTCACGTGGCGCCCGCTGGGCGATCCCAATGCGGCGCTTGCAGCGCTGCTCGAAGGTCAAGTCGACTTCGTCGATCGACTCAGCGTCGAGGACTACTTCGGCGAGCGCACTGCGAACGAGCGCTTTGCCGCCTCGTTCGGCAAGGGCCTGTTGCTCACGCCGTCCTTGAGCGTCACGGCCTGGAACCTCGCGTCGCCCAAGCTGAGCGACGCGCGCGTGCGCAACGCGCTCGCGCACGCAGCGAACTGGGACGCGATCCGCGACGGCGTGTACCGCGGGCTCGCACTGCGCGTGACGGGCGAACAGCCGGCGTTCGCGCCGCACTATGACGCGACGCTCGCGCCGCTGGCGTTCGACCGCACGCGCGCGCAGTCGCTGCTCGCTCAGGCCGGTTGGATCGATCGCGATGGCGACGGCCGCGTCGACCGCGAAGGCGCGCCGCTCGAGCTCGAATACCTGTTCGCGAGCGGCGCAACCGTTAGCCAGCAGATCGCGCAGGCGTTGCAGGCCGACTGGGAAGCGGTGGGAGTCGGCGTGCGACTGGTCACGCGCGACCCTGCGGCGTTCAGCGAAGCGCTGCGCAAGCGCGAGTTCGAAGCCGCGGCGTTGACGCTCGCGTCGTCCTACATCAGCGATCCCGAGCCGATGTGGCATTCACGCTGGTCCAAGTCGGGCGGCGCCAACCGCTGGGGCCTCGCCGACGCGCAGGTGGACGCGCTCATCGGGAGCTTGCAGCGCGAGCTGAGCCCCGCACTGAACCGCACGCTGTTCCACCGCCTGCAGTCGCGCGTGCACCAGCTCCAGCCGTGCATGTTCGGGCTGTGGGCTGCGCGTCGCTATGCACTCTCCAAGCGCGTGCGCGGCGTGCAGCTTTTCGCGCTCGACCCGGGCTACTCGCTGCGGCGCTGGTTCGTCGCGCAGTAGCGCATCACGCGCCCGGCAGCAGGAACCCGGGCGCGACCGGAGTGGGCAAGCGCAACACCGCACTCGTGCGCGGCCAGGCGGCGAAGATCGACATCGTCCCGCCTTGCCCGACGGAGAAGCCCAGCTCGCCGCTCGGCGCCCAGGCCAGCGTCGGTCCGAAGAACAGCGCGCGTTCGGAGAACTTCACCAGCGCGCCCAGCGCCGGATCGAAGCGCCACAGGCGTTCCTTGGTGGTCGTGCGCTCGACGAACGCCGCCCAGCCGCTCGGCCCGCTGGCGAAGCGGTCGAACTCGTGCAGCGTGTTCACGCTGAGGAGCGGCGCGGTCGGCGGTGCGATGCCCGCTCCGACGAGGAACACCTCGCTGGGCTTGGCGCCGTTCCCGCGCCGCACGCCGACGAGCACGTTGGCGCCGGCCGACTCCATGAAGTGGATGTCCTTGACGTCGTCGACGACCACGGTGAAGCCGCTGCTCGAGGC
This sequence comes from Planctomycetaceae bacterium, assembly GCA_011525785.1. Taxonomy (GTDB): domain Bacteria; phylum Planctomycetota; class UBA1135; order UBA1135; genus WYBT01. Next base: position 62,145 of record WYBT01000019.1, on the reverse strand, counting down.
GTCGGCCGCGATCAGATCGCCGGTGCCGCCGCTCTTGCGCGTGTGCATCAGCATGCGCGGCGAGCCGGGCACGAGCGCGGTCGAGGTGGGCTTGAGCTCGGCCGGCTGCACGAACGGCGGCAGCGCGACGCCGCTGGTCAGCGTCAAGTTCGCGAGGCTGGGGCCGCCGCTCGCGGGCAACTGACCCGAGTAGTAGTCGAGGTTCTCGAGCACCGGTACGCCGGTAGTCGAACGCTCGCCGGCCGCGAACACGAGCACGTTGCTCAGCGGCCGGAAGAAGAAGTCGCCGATCTCATCGATCGTGTCGATGAAGTTGGCGTCCTCGGTGAGCTGGTGCGAGGCGTTCGGCGCGGCCTGCGGCACGCGCGCAAGGAAGGCCTCGGTCGAGACCGCGGTCTCGGCGCGCCACGCGCAGTGGCTTCCGTCCTCGGAGATCGCCAGATACGGCCCGTGCAGGTGCTCGGGCTGGTAGCCCGCGGGCGAGATGGCTTGCGCGACAGTCGTCACTTGCGTCGCCGTGCCGCTCACGCCGAAGGCGAACACGTGCAGTTGATCGGGCGCGTCGCCAGCCGTCGTGAGCGCCCACAGATCGTTGGAGCTGAACACGACCTCGCCGCTGAAGTGCGTCGGCATGCTCGCGCCGAACGACAGCGCGGTGACATCCGCGACGCCCGACGCGAAGCGCCAGACGCCGGCGGGGCTCGCAACGACGCCCCACGCGCCGCGGTGGTGCACTCCGCTGGCGAAGAAGCGCTGCGGCGCGAGTTGCGCGGTCAAGTTGATTACGGCGCCGCTCGCCAGGTCGAGCTCGAGCACATCGCCGCCGGCTGCGAGCGTGGTGACGACCAGCGCGCTCGTCCCGCTCGGCGCGATCGCAATGCGCGCCGTGAAGGGCGTCTCGTCGCCGGCCGGTCCGACGCCGGGCAGAGTGAACAGGTTCCGGGCGACGCCGGCCGAGTCGATCGCGAACAGCCCGTAGTCCAGACCGCTCGGCGAAGGACGCGAGTAGCGGTAGAGCGAGCCGCGTCCGGCCGGCAGCGCCAAGCGCGAGGCGCCGGGGATGTCGGTACGCAGGCGGGCGCGGTCGGTGCGCAGCTGCTCGAGCTCGAGCCGGCCCGCGGCGTCGATGGGAAGCAGCGTCACCCCGTCGAGTCCGGGGACAGCGACCGTCGGCGTCTGGGCGCTGGGATCGGCCGCAAGCACGTCCCCGCTCCCGCCCGGCGTTCCGCGGAACAGCACCAGCCCTCCCTGAGCAGCGGAGAGCGGAAGCGACAGACAGGCGACGACGCAGGCGATCTTGGTGTTCATCTCGATGGGCGTCCCGTGGGGCCCGGTCGCGCTGCGCAACCGGTGTACCCCTGGGCGGGACCCGAGCTGACCGCGTGTGGCGCGCCTTTAAAGACTACCCCGGCTCGACGAGGCCGCGGGCTCGGCGCCGTGCGTTCCAGTCCACGGACCCGGATCCAGGTTCTGGAAGCCGGCCCGAAAGGCAGCGCCCGCCCGGCGTGTGGACCGGACGGGCGCTGCGAGGGGGGGCCAAGGCCGTGAGGCCCGAGCCAAGCGGCTCACTCGAAGTTCACCGCCGTGCCGACGCCCGTGAAGCTGTCGTTGCCGGGTCCGCCGTCGCTGAAGGGGCTGCCGAGGACAGCCGCGCCGACGAGCATGCTGACCGTGTCGTTGCCCTCGCCCGCCAGGATGCGCGGGTTGCTGCCGGCCAGCAGGTTCTGGCCGATGTTGATCAGCAGCGTGTCGTTGCCCAGACCGCCGGTCAGCAGCGGGCTCGCCTGCATGCTGCTGTCGGTGATGACCTCGATCACGTCGTCGCCATCGCCGCCCTCGAGGCCGCCGCGCACGACGGCGTTGCCGCTGTTCGAGGTGTCGACCAGCGCGGTGTCGTTGCCAGCACCCAGTCGCGCGGAAGTCTGAATGCGCGCCGTAGTGTTCACGTCACCGGCGGCCTTGATGAACCACTCGTCGCTGCCGGCGCCGGTCAGGCCGAGCGCGTTGACGATGACCTCGTCGGCCTTGGTGACGAAGTCGAGCAGGACCTTGTCGGTCAGCGAGCCGCCGATGTAGCGCCAGTTCAGCGTCGTGACGCCGCCCAGCACGTCGGAGTTGAACTTGACCTGGGCGTCGTTCTCGCCCTCGCCGCCGAACACGGTGTAGTCGTAGGTCCCGCCGAAGGCGTTGTCGTTCAGCTGGAACAGCACGCTGTCCTTCTGCGCGCCGCCGCGGACGATGGCCTTGGAGTAGGTGGGCATCAGGCCCGACGGGGTCTGGATGTCGACCAGCACTTGCGAGTCGCCGTCGCCGGTGTTGAGGTCCAGCTCGGGCGGCATGGCCGACAGGATCTGGACGTTGACGATGTCGGTCGAGGCGAGCGTGCTCGCGACCAGCTTGCTGACGCCCGTGAAGAGTGTGCCGTCAGGCGTGCCGGTCACGCCGAACACGCGGGCGTGTCCGGGTGTGACGTCGAACACGATGGTGATCACGTCCTCGGCGGGAGTGCCGAGCACGGTGAGGGTCGAGCCACTCTGGGTGGCCTGGCTGAAGGCGGCGGGGGTCAGGGCGAGCAGGGCAGCCGCGACGCGGAGGGAGGTGGTGTTCATGGTCGTTGGAGGCGGTTTGGATGTCGTTCGGGGGGGTCTTGGAGTTACTTTGGCTTCGCGGGTCGGGCGGCTGCGGCAGGCCGGAGTCGCACGCTTGAACCGCGTGGAAGCGTCTGGGGCTGCGACCGGCAGCCACCCTTCGCAGGGCGGCGCAGGCTGGAGTCTGACGCTCACGGAATGTGCTAGGTCAAGTTCGGCGCCAAGGCCGCGCTGCGGGCCGTCCGGCAAGGCGTGGGCGGCCCGAATCAGCCTCCAGAGGCCCTGGAACGGCCCCGGATTTCACCTGAGAAGCGCCCGCCACTCTTAAGAAAAACGACCAATCTGATTCCAAGACCGGCTCCGGAACGCCGTCCAGGCCGCAGACCGCGCACTTGCCCCGGCGCCCCCGACGTCGTCACGGGTCTCGCCCAACTTCGCGTCCCAGGCCCCCTAGAAGCGGCATAGATGGGGTAAACTGCATTATAGAACAGGCCTCGGCTACTGCGCCTCACGGCGGCACATGCCTTGCCTAAGGGTGGTTTGAAGATTCGAGAATCCGTCCACCCTCCGGCCCCGAACGCCACTGGCTGATTGGATGCGCGGCCCGACCGCGCGCCGGACGCCCTCCCCGAGTTCAACCACCATGCTGACCAACCTTCTTCGAACGAGCGCTGCTTTCGCGACCGTCCTGGGACTCCCGCTCGCCGCCCACGCCCAGCTCGCGGCCTTCCAAGGATCGCCCGGCGGCGTGGGCTCCGTGTGGGTGATCGACACCGTCGGGGTGGCGGCGCCCGCCGTCGTGCCGGGGCTGAATGGCATCACGCTGCTCTCGATCGAGTGCGCGGGTCGCACCGCCATCAACTCGTTCGCCGACAACCGCGCGCGCTTCTGGGACGACGTGCCCGGGGCCTCGCGACTGGCGCTGCCGGGCGGCGGCTCGCTCTATGCCTATCGCCGGACCGCGGCAGCGGGTGAGTACTACGGCTACTTCGTGATCACAGCAACCGGCCAAGTGCGCCGCCTGATCGAGTTCCTGAGCAGCTCTCCCGGCCAGAGCCCGTTCGTCGACCGCGTCGCGGTCTCGCCGGACGGCGCGCACGTGCTGGTCGCGACGCAGTCCTTCGCCGGCGGCGATCTGTACGAGATCGCGGTTGGGAACGGCCTCGTCACGGCGCGCACCGCCAGTCTCCCGCCGCAGAACTTCGAGGGCGCGGGCATCGCCTTGTTGGGCGCTTGGGGCTCAGCGGTCGGCTCGAACGGGCTGTTGCGCTTCGAGCGCACGCCCGGGGCGCAAGCCCAGCCGGTCGCGGTCAGCAACGCGGCGCCCGAGGCGATCGCGCGCGAGCTGGTCTCGACCTTCAACGGGCTGTACTGCGCCGCGCTGGCCGTGGACGAGAGCGGCCTGACCTACCCGGTCGTGTTCGGCCGCACGGGCACGGCCCGGCGCGTCGGCGATGGTCTCTACCCCACCGCGGGTGTCGGCCTCGCGCCCGACGCCGTGCACGGTCCGTGGCTCACGGTCTCCGAGGACGGTCAGTGGTGCGCGTGGCGCACCACCAACGGTCACTACTGGGGCTACGAAGCCTGGCTCGCGCCGGTGCCGTGGGCCAGCGGCGCCAGCAGCTCGCTGCACGTCACTCAGCCCGCGCTGTTCGACGACTACATCGATGAGATCGGCGACTTCTTCTTCAGTTCGACCGGTCGCTTCATCCTGGCGGCGGGTGATCGTTCCCTGAACATCAACGGTCTCGAGAAGTCGGACATCTACTCGGTCGAACTGCCCAGCGCGGTCTCGAACCTGACCGGCGCTCTGCCGCTGGTCGAGAACATCACAGGCACCTCGGGCGAGTCGAGCGCTCCCTTTCTCTACTACGGCGAGTTGGTGGTCGAACGCGCGGTCGCAACGCCCGACGGGTCGCAGTTGTTCGTGATCGCCAAGGACGAGCAAGAGAACGGCGATCCGGTGAAGCGCTCGCTGTTCTCGGTCACCGGCGCGAGCACGTCGCCGGTCGTGATCCAGGACGAGTTCACCACGCTCGATTACTTCGACGTCGCGGGGGGCCAGCTAATTCTTTCGGCGACCTTCGTGAACGATCCCGCCGACAACGGCCTGAGCTCGGTCGAAGCCGGCGCCACGACCTCGCTCGAGGAACTCCACCTGTTCGGTCAGACGCGAGGGTTCGAGCGCGGTCTCTCGCGCAACGACGGTCAGACGCTCTATGTGCTCTCCACCGCCGCGGGTGAACAGCTGTGGCGCGCTCGGACCGGTCAGTCGCCCGTCCGCATGACGCCGCGCGAGCTGCAGTACGGCCCGACACTGGCCTTCACGCCTTCCGGCGACGCCGCCTGCACCGTTCAGAGCGGCTCGGCGGCCATCTACGTCGTGTGGAGCCAGGCCGGGACGATCCGGCGCGTGAAGGGCCCGGCGGGCGCCGGGTTCCTGCTGCCTGCCGACTGAGCGTCGCAGGCCGGTTCCGGGCCTGCGCGCGGCGGGGTAGCCTTAGCGCGTCCAGATTTCGCGATCCAACTCCGAGACGGAGGGATCCGCGCGCTGGACGCGCCGATGCCGGACTCCTCCGCCCTCCAACTGCCCTCGACTTTCCGCGTCCTGCGCGAGCGGACGCGGCCCGGCGCGGCGGCGCGGCTGATCGAGGCCGAGCTGACCCCGCCCGGGAAGGCCCCGCAGCACGTAGCGGTGCGCCTTGCGCCGCTCGAAGCCGCCCAGGAGTGGCGCGCCGAGCTCGAGGTGCTCGCCAGCGTCGAACACCCCGGCCTGACGCGTCCGATCGACTTCGGCGCGGTCCCCGGCGGCGTGTGGGTCGCGCGTCGCTGGATCGAAGGTCAAGAGCTCGCGCACTGGGCGCGCGGCCGCCAGCCGGCGGACCTGGCGCAGCTCGCCGCGCGGTTGTGCCTCGCGCTCGACCACCTGCACCAGCGCGGGTTCGTGTACGCCGACCTCAAGGCCTCGAACGTGCTGGTCGAGCAGCGCGACGGCGGCTCGTTCCCGGTGCTGACCGACTTCGGGCTCTCGCACCGCGCGGGCGCCTCCACCGAAGGCCTGTCGGGCACGCTGTTCCACCTCGCGCCGGAGGTGCTGCTGGGCGCCGCGCCCGGACCTGCGGCAGACCTGTTCGCGCTGGGCGTGATGCTGCACGAGCTAGCGCTCGGCCGCCGACCCAGTGCGCGCGAGTTCTACGGGCGCTTCCCGGCCAGTGACTTCTTCGAAGCGACGCGCACGAGCGCACAGGACCTGCCGGAGGAGCTGCGCGAGTTGGTGGTCGAGCTGCTCGAGCGCGACCCGGCGCGTCGACCGCCCAGCGCAGCGGCAGCCGGTCGGGCCCTGGCGCGCGTCGCGGGGCTCGACGAGCTGTTCCGCGAGCGCCGCGTCGAGTTGCGTTGGCCGGTCAGCTTCGGCCGCGAAGAGTGGCTCGCGCACTGCAGCGCCCAGCTCACGCGCGACGACGCCGCGCTGCGCTTGAACTGGGTCGAAACGCCGGCGGACGAGGACGTCGCGGGCGTGCTCGAGGCCTGCGCGCTGCGAGCGGCGCTCAGCCGCGGTGCGCGCGCCCCGCGGGTGCAGCGACTGGCGCTGGAGGCCGAGATCGACGCGCTCGGAGATCTCGAGGCGCTCGACCACTGGGCGACGAACACGGCCAGCAGCCACGCAGGCGAAGACCTCTTCGCCGCCCTGCGCACGCCCTCGCCCTGGCGGCTGCGCGCGATCGACGCGTTGGCACTGGCGCTGCGGCAGACCGCCGCGGACACCCGCCCGGCGAGCTTCACGCTGCTCGCTCCGCTGCCCGCGCCGCCGTCGCAGGCGGACTGGAACAACTCCCGACTCCCCGCGCTCGAGCGCGTCGGCGTCGCGCGCTTCCTGCGCGAGTCGCTCGACACCTCCGGCGTCGATCTCGAGCCCTGGGCGCAGGCCCTGGCCGACGGCGCGCGCGGAGCGGCGTCGCGCGCGGACCAGTTGCTCCAGGAGCTGGTGCGCCGCGGCCGCATCGTGCTCGGCGAGCACGCGCCGCGCCTGCGGCCCGGACCGGTCGAGCTGCCCGACCTGGGACGCGAGAGCGCGGCCTCCGGCGTCGAACCGGAGTTGCAGGCCGCACTCGCAGTCTGCGGAGGCGCGGCCAGCGCGGCGGAGCTCGCCGAGCTGCTGGCGACGCCGGCCGAGGACCTCGCGCGACGCGCGACGGCGCTGGTCGCGCACGGCGCGGCCGCGTGGGAGCGCGACAGCGCGGGCGCGCGGCTGCGGGCGCTGGGGTCCTCCCCCACGGCCGCGGGCGGACTGGGCGCACCAGTGTGGCGCGAACTGCATCGACGGCGCGCCGAACAGCTCGAGCGCAGCGGCGCCCCCGAGCTGCTGCGCGCGCCCCACCGCTACCGCGCAGGACTCAGCGACGCGCCCGCGCTGGCGACGTTGAGCGACGAGCTGCTCGAAGCGGGCAGCGCGGAGCTCGCGCTGCGGCTGTGCGAGCAGTGCGAGGCGGCCCCCGAGCTCTCGCCGCCGGCGCTCGAGCTCGCTTTGGCGCGCGCGCTTTCGTGGTGCGCCCTGGGCGACGCCGACCGGGCCCAGGAACAGCTCGCAGCGTGGGGCGAACCCGCCGACCCGCGCCAACAGGCGGCGCTGCTGCGCGCCCGCGGACAGATCGCGAGCACGCGCCGCGACCTGCAGTCGGCCCTGGCGGCCTTCGAGCGCGCGCGGCAACTCGATCCGCACGACGGCGGGCTGGCGCTGCTCGCGACGGCGCGCGTGCTGGGCGATGCGGGGCGTGATGCGGAGACGCTCGCGCTGCTCGCCGAGGCGCGGCGGGGCGGCGCGCAGTGGTCGGCGTTGCGCAAGCGCGTGCAGCAGAACCTCGAGGCGCGCGAGGCCGTCGCGCTGTTCCGCACCGGTCGCATCGACGAGGCGCGCGAGCGCTTGGAGCGCGCCGTGGCGGACGCCGCCGCGCAGGACGACGCCGCGCGCGAAGCGGCGCTGCGCATCAACCTCGCGAATCTCGAGCGCCGCGGCGTGGGGCTCGAGCAGGCGCGCGAGCACTTCGAGCGCGCGCTGGAGCTGTACGAGCGCAGCGGCAACCTGGTCGGACTGGCGCAGGCCCGCGCGCAGTACGGCGGCGCGCTGCGCGAGAGCGGCGAGTTGCTCCGCGCGCAGCCGCTGCTCGAGAGCGCGTTGGCGCTGCGCGAGCGCCTGGGCGAACGCAGCGGCGCCACGGCGGTGCGCGGCATGCTCGGACTGCTGCTGGCCGACCGCGGGCACGTGCGACCGGCGATCGCCGAGCTCGAGCGCACGGCGAGCGCCTTGCGCGACGAGGGCCGCAGCCGGGCTGCGGTGTTGCTCGAAGCGCGCGCGCTGGAGTGCCGGGCGCGCTGCGGCGACTTCGCCAAGCTCGACGCGGGCGGCTCGAGCGAGATCGAGCGCGCCGCCGAGGGCGACCCGCGCATCCTGATCGCCCGCGCGCGCGCGCTGGCCTTCCGCGGCGAGCTCGACGGCGCCGGCGAACTCGCGCGGCGCGCGGAGGCCCTGGGCAGCCGCCTGGGGCTCGAACCGATCGCGCGCGAAGCTCGCTACGTCGCGGCGCGCCTGCGCAGCTCGCGCACGGCCAGTGCGCCGGCCGTGGGCGGGCCGCTCGACCTCGTCGGCGAAGACGAAGCGCTCGCGCGTGCTCTCGAGTGCGTTCCGCTGGACGCCGCGGCGTTGCGCGAGCGCTCGCGCGCGCTGCGCCAGCGCGGCCGCGACGACCGCGCGGCCCGCGTATTGCTCGGCTTGGCCTCACGCGTCGAGGGCGACGGCGCGGCCGACGCGCGCGCGGCCGACGAAGCCTTCGCGGCCTGCGCGCGGGGACTTTCTCCGCTGGAGCAGGCGCACCTGCGGCGCGCGCTCCTGGGTGTGCCGGACCCCTGGCCCGAGGACTTGGTCGCGCACGAACGGCGCCGCAGCGCGCCGGAGGACGACGAGATGGAAGTGATCGGATTGCTCGACATCAACCGCCGGCTGCTGGCCCAGGAAGACCTGCGCACCTTGCTCGGCACGGTGGTCGAGCAGAGCCTGGCCGTGAGCGGCGCGCAGCGCGGCTTCCTGATCCTCGAGGAAGAGGGCGAACTCAAGGTCGACACGGCGCTCGACTCGCGGCGCGGCGACCTCGACGCGCCCGACGTGGAGGTCTCGGGCTCGGTCCTGCGCGAGGCGCTCGGCGCGATGCAGCCGGTGCGCGTCAGCAACGCTGTCGACGACCCGCAGCTCGGCGCCGCGCCGAGCGTGATCCACCTCGAGCTGCGCTCGATCCTGTGCGTGCCGTTCGAGGTGCAGCCCGGCCTGCGCGGCGTGATCTACGTCGACCACCGCCTGCGCGAAGCGGCCTTCGACGCGCGCGTCGAGCGCATGCTCACGCTGCTCGCCAACCAGGCCGCGCTGGCGATCCTGCAGGTGCGACGCCTGGAGGAGATCCGGCGGCTCAATCGCGAGCTCGGCCGGCAGGTGGCGCGCAAGGATTCGGACCTCAAGACCGCTGCGGCGGCCCTGCGGCGCGCGAGCCTGGCCGCGCCGGGCGGAGGGCTGGTGGGCGACTCGCCGCCGATGCGCGAAGTGCGGCGGCTGCTCGAGCGCGCGGCGCCGGCGAACTTGCCCGTGCTGATCGCCGGGCCGAGCGGCAGCGGCAAGGAACTCGCCGCGCGCGCGCTGCACGAGCTGAGCGGGCGGCGCGACGGCCCGTTCGTCAGCGAGAACTGCGCGGCGCTTCCCGCTTCGCTGATCGAGGCCGAGCTGTTCGGCGCGCGGCGCGGCGCTTACACGGGCGCCGATCGCGACCGCGAGGGCCTGTTCGAGCGCGCCCACGGCGGAACGCTGTTCCTCGACGAGATCGGCGAGCTCCCGCTCGACCTGCAGGCCAAGCTGCTGCGCGCGCTCGAGACCGGCGAAGTGCGGCGGCTGGGCGACGACAAGCTGCGCAAGGTCGACGTGCGCTTGCTGACAGCGACCAACCGCGACCTGGCGCAGGAAGTGAACGACAAGCGCTTCCGCGCCGACCTGTACTACCGCCTGAACGGACTGAGCGTGGTGCTCCCCGCGCTGGCCGAGCGCGTCGAGGACATCCCGGCGCTGGTCGACCATTGCCTGCGGCTCAACGCCGAGCCCGGCAAGCCGCCGCGGCGCATCGCGCCGGCCGTGGTGGCGCGGCTGTGCCGACGCGCCTGGCCCGGCAACGTGCGCGAGCTGTTCAACGAGGTCGCGCGGCTCCTGGTGATGAGCGAGGGCGACGTGAGCGATCCCGAGCTCGTGCGTGCGCCGCAGACCACGGCCGTCAGCGCGGCGCCGGCCCCCGGCAACGCGGTGAAGCCCTTCGAGCAGCTCGAAAAAGAGGCCATCCTGCACGCCATCGACGTGGCGGGCGGCGACAAGCGCAAGGCGGCCGAATTGCTCGGGATTTCGCGGGCCAAGGTCTACCAGCGCCTGAAGGACTGGGGCCTGACCGGCGGCCGCGAGGGCGAGTGAGGACGGCGCGGTTCAGGCCCGGTGGCCGCCGGGCCGAAAAGGCGACCAGAGCGATGCGAGCCCCCCACCGAAGTCGCACCCCCGGACGGCGCGCCGCGAGCGCGGGAGTGTCGTTGGTGGTCGTGCTGATCGCGCTGCTGACGCTGGGCTTCCTCGCGGTGGTCGCGATCCCGGGCTACTTCAATCGCCACGACGTCACGCTCGACAACGCCTGCAAGCTCTTGGCGCACGACCTGCGCAAGCTGCAGAACCGCGCCGCGCTCGACAAGCAGTCGATCCGGCTGACCTTCGACTCCGACGGCTGGCGAGCGCTCAACGCCAAGGACGAGCTGGTCGGCGGCATCGGCGAGACACTCCCGATCCATCGGCGCTTCGCGGGTGAGGGAGTGTTCGTCGGCGTGGTGGTCGAGAGCGTCGAGCTGGGCGAGGACCAGGTGCTGTCGATCGATGCGCGGGGCCTGGTGACGGAGCACGGCGAAGTGGAGCTGTCGTTCCGCGGCGAGCACCGCCTGCTGCGCATCCACCGCGGCAGCGGCGACATCGCGGTCGCGACCGTGCGCTGACCCGCGCGGCCTCGGCCGAGCGCACAGCTCTCGCCGCGCGCCTCCGACCACCGCTCGCTCGCCGCTCCGCTCACCCTCGCGCGTGGCCTCTGCCCGCCCGCGCGCTGCTGGCGACAGCACTCCCGCCCGCGCGCCCACATCTCTTCGCGCCTGCGCGCCTGCGCAGCCTGCGCGTGTGCGCGTCTGCGCGGCGTTGCTACGCCGCGCCAACCAATATGCGGCCGCTCGATTGCGAGCGGACGCCGCGGCGCCGCGCCAACCAACATGCGGCCGCTCGGTTGCGAGCGGACGCTGCCGTGCAGAGAAAACCGGAGTCGCCACTCTCGGGGCGACAGCACGGCGTCGCCACGCCGTGCAGAAAAAACCGGAGTCGCCCCTCTCGGGGCGACTCCGCGCGGGTCAAGGCCGGTGGCAGGGCCGGCCTGACGGCTGATGGGGCTGGCAGAACCTCATCAGCGACCCCGAGGCCTCTGGCAGGTGAGCCCTCGGAGCCCTCCGGTAGCGCCGGAGGAGGAGATCGGGGCAGCCTCGCATCGCACTGGAGCTGCCCCCTTTTGTCGTCGGCGCGGCAAGGCCCCGTCGACGAGTTTCAGACTAGCCCCACCGCTCGGATCCGTAAAGGCGTCTTGTGGGGAGGACTTCCTCGCCCGACCGTCGCCACGCGAGCGGCGCGGACGCCACGCGATCTAGTAGCGCGGGATGCGGGGGTCGATCTTCTCGCTCCAGGCCAGGATCCCGCCGGTCATGGAGTAGACCTGCGTGAAGCCGTGGCCGCGGAAGTAGGCCGCCACGTCGAGCGAGCGCATGCCGCTGCGGCACATGAACACGATGCGGCGGTCCTTGGGCAGCCCCATGTACTTGCCCGAGTTCTGGTAGTCGAGCGGCTCGGCCTGCGCGAGCCTGGAGATCGCCAGCTCCTCCGGAGTGCGCACGTCGATCAGCGAGAAGTCCTCGCCCGCGTCGAGCCAGGCCTTCACCTGCTCCACCCCGATCTGCACGTTGCGGTCGGCGTCCTCGGCGTTCTGGATCGTGCGCAGCACCTCGTTCACGTCGAGGATGTTGTGGTCCTTGCAGACCTGCGCGAGCGTGTCGGTGGGCTGGAAGCCGCACGAGGAGCAGCCGCCGATGTGGTAGCGCTGGAACAGGGCGCGCTGGGCCGAGGGCGCCAGCGACATGATCTGCTCCATGGTCATGTCCGGACGGATCGAGAGCGTTTGCGTGGTCACGGCGTGGGGGTGGTTGGGGCTGAGGAGGGGCGCGCCGACTTGGAGGGCGCCGCAGGTCGAACTCTAACGTGAACGTGCGAGTCGGGATAGCCGCGGGCCGGGACGTGCGCCCAGGCGGCCGTCGGCCACCGACTTTGGGATTTCCTGATGGCCGGGCGCACGCGCCGGCGCTGGGGGAGAACGCCACCTCTGTGTCCGGAGACCCCATGTCCGCACCCACCCTTCTCGTCGCCGCCCTCCTGCCCTCCGTCCAACTCGCCACGCCCCAGGCCACCGGCGCACAGACCATCGACCTCGATCGCGACGGCCTCGCCGACCTGGTCGCGGTCGACAGCGGCGGGGTTCCGCGGCTCGTGCGCCAGATCGCCGGCGGACGCTTCGAAGAGCTGCGCGAACGCGCAGGGCTGCCCGAGCGCGTGGCAGCGCTGCACTGGTTCGATGTCGACGCCGACGGCGACCTCGACGTGCTCGCGCTGGCGCCGCTCGGTGCTGGCTCCGGGCCTCAGCTCTTCGAGAACGCCGGTCCGCTCGTGTTCGTGGAGTTCGCAGGAGCGCTCGCCGGCATCTCGCTCGAAGCCGCGGGCGCGCCGCAGTGGCTCGAACTCGACGGCGACGGGCGCATCGATCTGGTCTGGAGCGCCGCGGAGCACGTCACGTTGCTGCGTCAGACGCGGCGCGGCGTGTTCGAGGAGTGCGCGCGGCTTGGTTGTACGGTGCCAGAGCAATCTGTCCCACGCCGCGCAACGCAACGGCAACCCGAACGCAACGGCGGCGTGGGACAGATTGCTCTGGCACCGTACAACCAAGCTGGGCCCGGAGTGATCGCCAGCTCAACTCCATTCGCCAGCGCGGCCGCGCTCGCCACCCCGAGCCTGATCTGCGCGGGAACGATCGTCGACGTCGCCACGAGCAACTGCGTCGAGGTCTCGAGCACGCCGACGCTCGGGAAGCTCCTGCCGCTCTCGACGAACTTCAACCTCGACGCGAGCGGCCGCGTCGGCCTCGGCACGATGACGCCGCTCGAACGGCTCGACGTCGCGGGACGCGTGCGCGCGCAGCTCGGCGTGCGCTTCGGCGACGGCACGTTGCAGACCAGCGCCGGCACGCGCGATTGGAACGCGCTCGTCAACGTGCCCGCGGGCTTCGCCGATGGCGTGGACAACGACACGACGTACAGCGCTGGCGCGGGCCTCAGCTTGATCGGGAGCGAGTTCAGCGTTCCGTCGGCGGGCATTTCGTCACCGCTGCTCGCGGCGGGCGCGGTCACGTCGAGCAAGCTGGCGGCCTCGGCGGTCGGCGTCGCAGCGCTGGCGAGCGATGCGGCTTCGCTCGCGCGCGTGACCGGCGGAGGAGCGTCGATGGCGGCCGGCTCGTTGCTCGTGAACACGGCCACGCCGGCCGGCCGCGTTCGCGTGCGGCACTCGAGCTCGACCGCGAGCCCGCACCTGATGCTCACGCAGGATGGAACGAGCACCTTTTCGCGCATCGGCATGGACAACCCGCTCTCGAGCGAGACCTGGGTGCTGGCCGGCTCGCTGACGGCGAACGCGGCGGACGATCGCTTCAACGTGTTCCACTCGGCGGCGGGCGATGTGCTCTCGGTCGGCGCGAACGGCCGCGTCGGAGTCAACACGACCAACCCCATCGCCGAGTTGCACGTGCAAGGCGCGCTGCACCTCGACGGCGCGACGCGCGACGTGAGCTTTCCGACGGGCACAGCGTTCCAGCTCGGTCACTACGACGGGGCGAGCTTCACTTCGCGCATGGGCATCGCGTCCACGGGCGTCGTGACGCTCGCGCAGGATGCGGTCGTGGGCCGCGACCTCGAGGTGAATCGCGAACTCGACGTGAGCGACGAGCTGCGCATCGGCAGCGGCGTCCTCATGAGCTCGAACGGCACGGCGACGATTTCCGGCACGCTCACCGCACAGAACGTGACGGTGCAGGGCGCGCTCCAACTGCCCGCCGCCACGCGACGCCGCACGCTCTCGGCGACCTCGTTCGAGTCGACCGGCGGGTTCCTGCTGTTCAGCTCGGGCGCGGGCACGGCGCTCACCAACCAACTTTCGACGCCGGGGGCGTCCTGTCGCGCGTACACCGGCATCGAGCTGCCGCACGGCGCCGTCGTCACGCGCCTCTCCGCCAGTGTGATCGACTTGCAGCCGAGCGCGAACGTCTCGATCAACCTCTTGCGCAAGGCCTTCGACTCGAGCCCGAGCAACGACGTGCCGCAATCGCTCGCCCTCGCGACCTCGAACTCCTCCGCCGGCGATCAACTGCCGACCGACACCTCGATCGCCTTCGCGACGATCGACACAGCGAACTACAGCTACTACCTCGAGCTCTCGTCGACCGCGCCCAACGTGGGCGAACTCGGCATCTCGGTCTACGCGGTGCAGGTCGAGTACACGACTGCGGATCCGCTCGAGTAGGGAGTGCAGGACCATCCCGAAGCGCGCGCCCGACGGGGACTTCTCCGCCTCCGCCAGCGCCACCGGCGTCGACTGCGCGAGCCTGATTCAGCGCATCGTCAACCGCGGCATCGCCTGGCGCCGGGCGTGGATCCAGGTCGAAGGCGCGGTCGGTTGACCCACGCTCACGGACACAGCGAGAACTCCAAACCCTGCGTCGAAACGCCGCCCGCGGCGTCGCGCCACCACGCCTGCGCCCACAGCGTCTGACCCGCGCTGAACGGCGCCCCGAGCGCGCCCGGATTCGCCGCGCGGAACGCGTTCCAATCGACGCGCAAGCTCCCGTCGCACGCGCCGCTCGTTCCGGCGGAGCTCGCGATGCCCAGCCGCTGCAGCGGACTCCTGACGCAGCGCCAACTGCTCGTGCCCGGCGTCGGCAGCGCCTGCGCTCCGCTCACGCCGTAGAAGACCGCGCCGTTGCGCTGTGCGTCGACGCCGATCGCGACGAGCTCGAACCCATCCGCGTCCGACGCGCTCGCGCCGCCGACGCCGAGCAACACGCCGCTGCATCCGCGGCTCGACGTTCCCGCCGTGCAGTAGCTCACGGGCGGCGCCGGGCTCTCGAGATCGAACACGTGCACTTTGCCGAGTCCCTGCGTGAGGAAGTTGTTGCGGTCGTTGCCCGCGACGACGGTGTTGCGCCACAGAGAGACGCTCATTCCGAACGTGTCACCGGCGCGCGCGTCCGACGCTTCGAGCACCGCCGTGTGCTGCCACGTGCTCGCGCCCGTACCGAGCGGCTCGACGACGTACACGCGTCCCAGCGCGCTCGCCGCGGCGCCATAGTGCTTCGCACCGATCGCGGCGCGCGCGCCGTCGAAGTCGATCGCCCAACCGAACAGCTCGGACGTGCTGCCTGAGTTCGACCCGAGCGTCTGCGCCAGTCCCCAGTTGTTCGCGCCGCCCAAGTCGCGCTCGTAGATGCGCACCGCGCCGCCGGTGGGCAGATACGGGACGCCGACCATCGCCCGATCGCCGTGGATCGCCACGGACGTGCCGGCCGACTCGTTGTCCACGTTGTCGAACTGCGGAGCGAGCACCTTGGCGAGGCCCCACTGCTCCGCGCCGCCGAGGTCGCGTTCGAACACGTACGCGTCGCCGTCGAACGAATGGATGCGCGTGTCGGACGCGATCAGCGTGTCCCCGTGCAGCGCGACGGCGACTCCGAACACGCCCTGGGAAACGCTGTTGGGCAGCGGCGAAAGGAGCTTCTTCACGCGCCCCCAATTGCCTGGGCCGCCGGCGTCGCGCCGGAAGATGTGCACGGCGCCGTATTCGTTGAACAGGGTCAACGGAGCGCCGACCGCGATCGTGTCGCCCGAGATCGCGATCGAAGTTCCGAACCCGTCGGCGTTGGCCGGTTGCACGCCGTTGTCGAGCACCTTGACCAGCCCCCAGGCGTTCGGCCCGCCGGCGTTGCGCGCGTGCAGGTACACGCGGGAGTTCACGTAGCCGATCGCGACGAGGTCGTTCTGCGCCGCGATGCACCGGCCGAAGCTCGGACCCGGTCCGACCAGTTGCGCGACGGAATTCCAACGGTGCGCGTCGAGCGAGTCGCGCTCGTAGACGTACACCGACGAAGTCGGGCTGGCGCCGAGCGCACCGACGAAGGCGACGTCGTCCCATACGGCCACTTCCTGCCCGAAGTTGTCGAGCAGCTGGTTGTTGCTCGCGGTCAGCGCCGCCACTTCCGCCGGCACACACTGGGCGCGCGCGGGAAGACTCACCGGGGCGAACGTGGCCAACAACCAAATGGCTGCGCGCATGGGATGTTCTCGAAAGCTCGTGGACAGAGGACAAACGACAGGCCGTGCGACGAAACGCTGCTCGTCGCGTCCGTCGAGCCGCAGAGCTTGCGCCCACAGCGGGTGCGCGGCGCTTGCGGATAGATGAGATGAGAAGGCCGGCCTCCGCCCGAGGTCGCTTCGCGGCGACTCAGTGGCTTTCGGTGGGAGTGAAAACCCAACCGCGAACCACGAAGGAGCCGCTCGTGAAGCAGTCTACTACCTCTTTTGCTGCACGCGCCCCGCAGGTGAGCTCGATGTCCACACCCTCGACGAAGGACGTCTAGACGCAGGCGGCGTCAGCCGCGAGTTCCGCGGCCTTGCTCGCGGTCGGGCGCGAACTCGTAGGCAGCCAGTCGACGACTTGAATTGTGTTGGGGAGAGCGTGGCTCCGCGACCCACCGGCGCCGAAGTCGACGAGCCTCTCGGACGGCCTGCGATTCCTCCTGCAGCCCTGATGCGGGCCCACTGCGCCACGCTCTGTTCCTCTGGCGCAATCACGGCAGCAGCGTAAACACCAGCGTGTCCGTCAGGTTGGTGAAGAACGAGGCTTGCGGGTCGCGGCTCCAGTACTGAGCGGCCCAACGCGAGCCAGCGACGAGGCGCGGGTCGGCGCCGCTCGCGATCCACGAGCTGAAATCGAGGCTCGCCGAGCCGCTGCAGTTCGCTGCGCCGCCCGAATAGGTCAGCGGCGTGCGCGTGAGCGGAGTCGTGATGCACAGCGTGCCGCCCTGGAAGGCTGTGCTGGGTCCGTGCGCGCCATAGAAGAAGAGGCCGGACTTGCCCGGCTGCAGCGAAGTCGCATGGAAGTCGAAGGCGCCCGCGCTGAGGCTCGTGGCGCCGCTCCAGCCGATCGCGGGCACACAGCCGCTGCTCGTGGTCTTGGCGGTGCAGTAGGTGCACACGGCAGCAGAGTCGGTATCGAACGCGTAGGCCGCACCGCTCGCGGAGTAGACGCTGCGCACGCCGACGACCATCGACGCGCTGTCAACGTCGAACGCGTCCACGTTCCAACTGGTTGTGGTCGGAACGCTGCCGATACCGAGCTCCACCCACTGGCCGCCCGGCAGCCGGCGGAAGTGCCACACGCCTTTGGTCGTGGCCGAACTCACGTACAGCTCGTCGCCTTCGATGCGCACTTGCGCGCCGAACTTCGACGCAACGGGAAACGAGGGCCGCACGACTGCGAGCTCGACCCACGCGCCGCCGGTGTGCTCGTACACGTAGACGCACCCATTCGACGTTCCGTTCGGTGTGTTGTCGTTGGGATCGCTGATCGCCAGCCGCACGCCGTCCGTCGAGATCGAATGGCCGAAGTCGTTGCCGAGCTGCCCGGGGACGCTCGCGGTCAGCGTGGTCTCGAGCACTGGAGCGCCGGCGACCAAGCGATACACGTGCACGCGTCCGCCGGGAGCGGAGTTCGAGAAGCCCGCAGCGCGCGAGGAGAAGGCGAGCACGCCTCCGTCCATCGCGACCGACCAGCCCACCTGATCGCCGTTGTTCGAGTCGGCGGGCAGGAGCTTTGCGCGCTGCGACCAAACACCGGCTGAGTGCTCGTACAGGTACACCGCGCCCGTGAACGCGAACGTGGGGACGATCGGCGATCCGAGCGCGGTGCGATGCCCCACTGCGGCCCAGTCGCCATCGATCGCGAGGCTGCGGATCGAGATTCCGTTCGTCGTCAGCGGATCGGCGGGTTGGAGCTGCGCCTCGTAGGTCCACACGCCGCCGACGCGCCGGAACACGCGCGCCGACTCCAGCGGATAGCTGCCCCCGAACTGCGAAGCGATCAACACCTCGCCGTCGATGTCGACCGCCGTGCCCATCTGCGTGTGCGTGCCGCGGAAGCCCGGCAACTTCGCTTCGAAGGCGTAGCTCGCGCCGTTTCGACGCCACACGTACACCGCCCCGCGGAAGCCGCCGCCGCCCACGCCGTTGTCGGCGAGTTCGTTGCCGACGACGAGCGTGTCGCCGCTGATGGCGACGGACCGTCCAAAAGCGGTGCTCGGCTGCGGGTCCGGCGGCAGCAGCTCTTGTTCGAGCAGCGGGCCGCACTGGGCGGCGGCGCGGGAGGCAAGGGCGAGACAGGCGAGCAGAAGGCTGGTTCGAAGCTGCATGGGCGATCTCTGGAGGCGTAGGCGGTGACGTCTGCACTCCCCGAAGCGACGCCGCGAGGCAGCCTCCATCAGTTTTCTTCGACTCCTGCCGCGCGGCCGCAGGCGTACTACGAAGTCGCGCACCGTCCGCGAACGCCCAAATGCGACTGTCGCGCCGCGCAGGCCCCCAGCAAGCTGCGAACAGGAGGTCTCCGATGTTCCCGAGCCGTGCGCGCCTGGCCCTGCTGCTCGCTGCCCTGTCTTCGCTCGCCGGCGCCGCCAGCGCACAGAGCCTCTGGCACGTCGACGTCAACGCTCCGCCCGGCGGCGACGGGTCGGCGGCGAGCCCCTACTCGAGCTTGCAGGTCGCGCTCGACGCGGGCGCGACGCTGAGCGGCGACAGCCTCCATGTCGCGCCGGGGACCTACGTCGAGTTCATCGACTTCCGCGGCAAGAACGTGCGCGTCGCGGCGAGCCACGGGCCGCAGCTCACCGTTCTGCGCGGCGATCCCAACGCCGTTCCAACTCGCAGCGTGGTGACGTTTGCCTCGGGTGAAGGTCCGGGCGCGCAGCTGATCGGCTTCACGATCCGCGACGGCAATGGTCGAGCGGATGCGGCTGGATCACGCGGCGGCGGCGTGTACATCGAAGGCGCGTCGCCCACGCTGCGCGAGCTGATCGTGCGCGACAACACAGCGGACTTCGGCGGCGGAGTGTTCGTGCGCTCGGCGAGGCCGTCGATCGCCTCGTGCGCCTTCTACGACAACGTCGCGGCGCACTCGGGCGGAGCGCTGCGAATGGAGCTGACGGACTTCTTGAACGCTCCGTACGGACTCGAAGGATGTCGCTTCGCGCGCAACGTTGCGCTGAACGGCGACGGCGGAGCGGTCAGCTCGCACGACTCATTCGCAGCCCTGAACGGCAGTTCGTTCCAGTCCAACGCAGCGCCCAACGGAAGCGGCGGTGCGGCCAATTTCTTCGGCCTGGGCGGAGGTTGCTTGGACTGCGTGTTCACGGGCAATTCAGCGCGCTCCGGCGGAGCGCTTGCGCTCACTTTGACGCTGGACTCGAGCCTCATGCGCTGCGAGTTCCGCCAGAACCACGCCACGAACACCGTGGCGTCGGGCGGCGGAGGAGGCGCGGTCCTGGCGCTCGCGTCCCCGCTGCGAGTGTCCGACTCGAGCTTCATCGCCAATCGCGTCGAGTGGCCGCACTCGGGCGGCGCGATCCGCGCCACCGGGCCGATGCTGAGCAACGATGCGCACCTGTTGCTTCTTCGGTGCGAGTTCACGGGCAACGCACGCTCGGCGATCTACTACCTCCCAGGAACCTCCACGGCGGTCGGACTGGCGCAGCAGTGCACGATCGTCGGCAACGACGGCGGTGTCTCTGCGTCCACTCCGTTGTTCCGCGTGAGCAGTTGCATCGTGCGAGACAACGGCCCGTTCAACCTGAGCGCGTGGGGCGGCGTCACGTACTCGAACGTGTCCGGCGGCGCGCCGGGGGCCGGCAACATCGACGTCGATCCGCAGTTCTGGAATCCCGCGGCGCTGGACTGGCGGCTCGCGCCGAGTTCGCCCTGCATCGACAGCGGCGATCCCGCGCTGCTCGATCCCGACGGCTCGCGCGCGGACATGGGAGCCCGGCCCTACTCGGCCTCGGACTGCCTGGGGCCGGTCGCGTACTGCCTGGGCGGCACGTCGTCGGACGGCGCGTGCTCTCCAACGCTCGAGCTGGTCGGCGCGCCGAGCGTCCAGGTCGCGTCGGGCTGCGTGCTTCGCGCCAGCGGCCTGCCCGGCGCGCGCATGGGCGGCGTCGTCCTCGGACTTGTCGGCGAGCAACATCGCCCGTGGGGTTCGACGAGCTTCTCGTGCGTGGCGCCGCCGCGGATACGCAGCGCAGCGCAGCTCGCCAGCTCGTCGTCCGGCGCCTGTGACGGGTCGTTCGAGGTCGACCTCTTCGCGTGGCTCGCGGCGCACGGGCTTTCGCTCGCGCCCGGGACGATCGCCTGGGCGCAGGCTTGGTATCGCGACCCCGCGGCGGCCCGCGGTTCGAACTTCAGCAGCGCGCTCCGCTTCGGTCTGTGCCCGTAGCTCGCGACCCGAGCCCCACGGGTTGCCCCGGCGCCGCGCGCCACCACTTGACAGGACCCGACTTCGCGTTGAGATTACGTCTCAGTCTCAATTCGAGACGCCGCCCCAGCCGAGGGACTGCAAGCCATGCTGAACGCCGCACCCCGCACCGCTCCCCGCGCCCTGCGCGCACGCTGGGCCCAGCTCCAGGTCCACGAACCCGACCTCAGCCTGGCCGAGGCCGCTGTGCGCCTGGAGGTCACCCCGCTCGAGCTGATCGAAGCGCGCGTGCACGACGGCTTCGCGCCGCTGGAGCGCGACTGGAACTCGCTGGCCGCGAACCTGTGCGCCTTCGGCCGCGTCAGCGCGCGCACCGAGCGGCCGGGCTGCGTGCTCGAACTGGCGGAGACCTTCGGCGCTCCGCGCTGTCGATCGGACGCGCTGGCCTTCGACGGGCCGCAGGTCGCGCTGCACGCCGATCCTCGACGCTGGTCGAGCGCCTACGCCTTCGAATTGCTCACGCGGCGCGGCCCGCGGCGCGGCCTCGTGTTCTGCGACGACCAGGGCGAGCTGGCCTGGACGCTCGAGCTCGTGGCGGGGAGCAACCAGCGCGTGCTCGACGCCTTCCTCGACGTGTTCGCCGACCGCGACGAGGCCCGGCTGGCCCCGCGCCCGACTCCGCCCGAGCTGCGCCCCCAACGCGGGTGCGCGACGGTCGAAGCGCTGGCCGCCGAGTGGGCCGCGAGCGGCCGCTGCGATGCCCTCGAACCGCTCCTGTGGCGCCACGGCCTGGCCTACGAGCGCGTGTTGCGCCAGCGCGCGCGCGGCCTCGCCCAACGCTTGTCGCCGCGCGCGGTGGGAGTTGCGCTCGAGCTCGCGACGCAGCGCCAGCTCGCGCTGCGGGCGCAGGCCGGAGTCGGCGCGACGATCCTGAGCGGGCTCGTGAACGGCCGTTTCGCGCGTTGCGGCGCGTGGTGGAACGTCGTCGGCCCCGGCAGCGCGCTGCACCTGCGCGAAGACGCCGTCGGCGAGGTCTGGCGGCTGCACGGTCAGCGCACCTCGCTCGAGGTCTTCGACGCCGAGCGCCGACCGTTGCTGTCACTGCGGGAGCCCGGCGAGGCGCGCTCGAGCGACTCCCTGGGCTGGACCGCCGTCCTGCTCGCGCTGGAGAGCTGCGGCTCGACGTCGCTCGGCGCCGAGCGCGTCGACAGCTTGACGGCCGAACGCTGAACGCAGCTTCGGACCAGGCTTTTCCGCGCTTCGCTGATGGAGCGCGCGCTGCTTCGACGCTCGAGACGAGCGTGCGTTGTCACCCCCACTCCGCGCGACTCGCCTTGCCGAGTCCCACCCGCGCACCTAGAACGGTCTGGGTCCGCTGCGCCCGCCGGCGCGCGGCCCGCATGCCTTCCGACGCACCCGACCCGACCGAGCTGTTGCGCAGCGCCAGCGCGGGCGAGCGAGGCGCTGCCGAAGCGCTGTACGGGCTCGTCCAGAGCGAACTCGCGCGTGTCGCGCGCTCGTTGATGTCGAGCGAGCGCGCCGAGCACACCCTGCAGGCGACGGCCCTCGTCAACGAAGCGTGGCTGCGGCTGTTCAAGCCCGGCGCGGCGTACGAGTGGAGCGACCGCGCGCACTTCCTGCGAACGGCTGCGGCGGCGATGCGGCACGTGCTCGTCGACCACGCGCGCGCTCGAGGGCGAGAGAAGCGCGGCGGCGGGCAGTCCGTGGCGCTCGATGCGGCGCTGGACGAGCTCGAAGCCGACGGCGAACTCGATCTGGTCGCGCTGCACGATGCGCTCGAACGTTTCGCGCAGATCGATCCGCAGGGCGCGCGCATCGTCGAGCTCCGCTACTTCGCCGGACTCTCGATCGACGAGACGGCGCGCGTGCTCGAAGTGTCGACGCCGACCGTGGAACGCGGCTGGCGCGCGGCGCGACTGTGGCTGGCGCGCGCGCTGGGTCCCGATGCGCCGCGCGAGCAAAGTCGATGACGACGCGCTGGGAAGCGGTGCGCGAGCTGGTCGCGGAGGCGCTCGAGCTCGAACTCGAGGCGCGCGAGGCGCTGCTCGAGCGGCGCGCGGCCGGCGATGAGGAGCTACTGCGCGAGGTGCGCGAGCTGCTCGAACTCCAGGCGCGCGCCGAACGCATGTTCGCCGCCGCGGATCGACCTCGCGGAGAGTCGCGCGAACCTCTGCAGGCCGGGCTGCAGATCGAGCGCTGGCGGCTCGAGCGCAAGCTCGGCGAGGGCGGCATGGGCGTCGTGTGGCTCGCGCAGCGAGAAGACTCCGACCAGCGCGTCGCGCTGAAGCTGCTGCACCTGCCGCTCTTGACCGCATCGGCGCGGCGCCGGTTCGCCGTGGAGCAACGCGCGCTCGCGCGCCTCGAACACCCCGGCATCACGCGCCTGGTCGACGGCGGCGTCAGCGCGAACGGCGTCCCGTTCCTGGCCACCGAGTGGGTCGACGGTCCGTCGCTGAACGCCTGGTGCGATGAACGTCGGCTGGGCGTCGAGGCGCGCGTCGCGCTGTTCATCGACGTGTGCGCAGCGGCGCATGCGGCGCACCAGCGGCTGGTCGTGCACGGCGACATCAAACCCTCGAACGTGCTCGTCGATCGCGAGGGGCGCGTGAAGCTGTGCGACTTCGGCATCGCGCGCCTGCTCGACGCCGACGACGCGTCGACGACCCGCAGCGCCGTGCGCGCGCTCACGCCGCGCTACGCGAGCCCTGAGCAGATCCGCGGCGAGCCGGTGACGACCGCGAGCGACGTCTACTCGCTCGGCGCGCTGCTCTACGAGCTGCTGTGCGGCGTCGCGGCGCACGACGCGACGACGAGGTCGACCGCGGAGCTCGAGCGCCTGGTGTGCGAGCAGACTCCGCTTCGACCGAGCGCTGCGGCGGCGCAGACGAGCGTCGAGAGCGCCGCGGCCCGCTCGACCCGCCGCGACGAGCTCGTGCGCGCGCTGCGCGGCGACCTCGACGCTATCGCCATGCAGTGCCTCGCCAAGGATCCGCAGGCGCGCTACGCCTCCGCCGCCGCGCTTGGCGATGACTTGCGGCGCCATCTGCGCCGCGAGCCGGTGCGCGCTCGGCCCGAAGCCTTCGCCTACGTCGCGCGGCGCTTCGTGCAACGCCATCGATTGTCGGTGGCGTTCGCGGGCCTCGCGACCTTCGCGCTCGTCGCCGGGACGGTCGTGTCACTCGGTCAGGCGCGCGCGGCGCGCGAAGCGGAGCGGCGCGAGGCGCAGGCGCGCGCGCAGGCCGAAGAGCGCTACGCCGCGGTGCGCAAGCTCGCGACCGTGCTCGTGTTCGACGCGCACGACTCGATCCGCAACTTGCCGGGATCCACGACAGCGCGCAGACAACTCGCCGATGCGGCGGCGGAGCAACTCGATCGACTCGCGCGCGACGCGGAGGGCGATCGCGAGCTCGAACGCGAACTGGCGCGCGCCTATGTGAGGCTCGGCGACGCGCTGGGACGGCCGGTCGAAGCCAATCTCGGCCGCACGAGTGAGGCACGAGCGCGGTACGAGACCGCGCTCGAGTTCGCGGAGCGCGCTCCGCAAGACGTTTGGCTGCGTGTCTGGGTTCGCGCCAGGCTTGCTGACCTGCTCTTGTACGAGTCCAACCCGGAGCGGGCGGCGCCGCTCTACGACGAGGCGCTCTCCTTGTGCGCGGAACTCGTCGACACCAGCCCCAACAAGGGACCGAAGACCGCGCTGACGAGCTATCTGCATGGTCAGTTGTCCGACTTGCGCGCACGACAGGGACGGATCGACGAGGCGGACCAGCACGCGCGGTCGGCGCTGGAGCTGGCGGAGCTCGCAGCTGATCGAGAGCCTCACGAGCGTGTGAATCAAGAGGGTCTCGCCATGGCGCTCCAGCGCAGCGCGGGCGTGGAGCTGAGTCGGCGCAACATCGAAGCTGCGCTCGCGCTGCTCGAGCGTGCGAGCGCGACGATCTCGCATGTCGACTCGCGCGGGTTGATGAACGTCAGGTCACGCCAGCGCGCAGCGCAGATCGCCGGCGAGCACGGCCTCGCGCTCGCGCGCGCCGGCCGCCGCGATGAGGCGCGCACGCGCCACGAGCACGCCGTGGAGCTCCACCGTTCGCTGCTAGCGGTCGATCCGCAGAGCGCAGCGTTCCGCGATGACCTCGCTGTCGCGTTGCGCCGGCTCGGCGTGCTGGAGGCAGGCGCTGGCCAAGCCGATCGCGCTGTCGAGCTGCTCGAGGAGGCGCTGGAGCTGACGCGCGTCAACCGAGACGTCGACGCCAAGAGCGCGAAAGCCGCCCGCGCGTTCGCTGTCGCAGCCGATGAGCTCGGCGGGGTGCTCGCCAAGCTCGAGCGCGACGCCGAGGCGATCGCGCTGCACGAACAGTCGCTCGCGATCTTCGCCGAGCTCGCCGCGCAGTCGCCGGGCGACGCCTCCGCGCAACGCGGACACGCCGTGGCCTGCTCGATGCTCGCCCAGGCGCGCGCCACGGCCGCCAGACGCAGCTCGACTTCACGCGAGTCTCGCGCCGCGCTGCTCGCACGAGCGCGTGCCGGGTTCGAGCAGGCGCTCGAGATCGTTGAAGGACTCGCAGCGTCGGGCCGTCTCGCCCCGAGCGACTCAGGCGTGGCGGACTACCTTCGCCGCCAGCTCGCAGCGTGCGACGAGCCGGAGTGAGCGACGAGCGACGCACGCACGGCGCACGCGAGCCAGGCTGGGCGCCTACGCCGCGGCGGCTGATTCTCCGGTTTTCTTGAACCCCGGCGGTCGACCGCGACGTGTAGCGGCACTCGGCACAACGAGCGCCCGAGCGCGGTCGCTCGGCTCCTGCCGGGCGCGCGCCGACCGGCGGATCGCTGTTTGCCTGCGCGCGCGGCCGGTCTCGATCCAAGTCCGATTCAACGCTGGAGAAACCCCTTTGTTCAGTCACTGCCTGCACCCCATCGCGCGACGCGCGACGCGCCACGGCCTGCTCCACGCAACCAGCATGTTCGCTCTCGCAGCACTTGGACGTGCGCAAGTGAACGCACCCGTCGCGCCTGACGCGATTTACGTCGGCCGCGTGTTCCCCAACGCCGCGCTCTCGGTGATCGACCTCAACGGGTTCGGTCAGTCGACGGGGGATCCGAGTTTCGACTTCTCGTACCAGTCGTTTCCCGAGGGCTGGAGCAAGTTCCCCACGAACCCGAATCTGATCCAGTACGGGCCCACGCTATTTCCACAGCTCTACCCCGGCGCCTTCACACTCAATGGCGGCTCTTCCGGAGTGTTCAGCCTGGTGCGCAATGCGCAGCTCAGCGACCGGCTGATCACCGATCCCACCGTGCTCGCGCCGGGCGACATGATGCTCGGCCACCCGCTCGATCGACGCATCAACAACGGGCTGGACGCGAGCGGTTGTCAGTCCGGCGGCGGCAACGCGTGCGCCATCACCGGCAAGCAGGTGCTGTCCGTGACGATGGGCGGCCCGCACACGTTGCGGCCGACGCTCCCGAACGAACAGCCGCTCAACTTCGTGATCGGCGGCGGCAATCCGATCTCGTTCGCGCCGCATCCCAACCCGCCGGGCATCAGGTCCAGCCCGCTGTGCACGCAGCCGTTGATCGCGAGCGAGGAGCCCACGTCGGTCTACAACACGCTCCAGCCGTTTCCCGGCCTGCTCAACCTGCTCGTCCCAGGGGACCCGTTCGGACAGCCGCCGTGGCTCGCGCCGACGGGCCTGCTGTCGACGGAGCAGAACTCGTTCTTCGTCGGCCCTGACCGGCCGAGTGCTCCGTCGGCGCCTTGCGCCAACTACATGATCCGCCAGCAGCTCGGCCACTACCTGTACGTGACGGAGAACGAGCGCGACGAGGTGCTGGTGCTCAACTCCAACACGTTCGAAGTCCTCGAGCGCATCGTCGTTCCCGATCCGACGGAGCTGGCGATGGGCCCCAACCTCGATCTGCTCGCCGTGAGCTGCCGCGCGGTCGACCAGGTAGTGTTCATCGACATCGATCCGCTCTCGCCGACCTTCCACCAGATCGTGGACTCTGTGCAAGTGGGCGACGGTCCGCGCGGCGTCGCCTGGGATCCGGGCAACGAGGACATCCTCGTGTGCAACGAGAACTCGAACACGGTCTCGATCGTGTCGGTGTTCACGCGCAACGTGCGCAAGACGCTCTCGGGCGGCTTCAGTCGCCCGTTCGGCGTCGCCATCACGCAACGGCAGTTCAAATTCGGCTTCCAGCGCAACGTGTACTTCGCCTACATCCTCGACCGAGCCGGCCGAGTGCATCTGTTCGAGTCGGGTCCGAGCGGCGTCAACGGCTGGGGCTACGACGCGGTCATCGGCAAGACCGGGCCGATCTTCAAGCGCGCGCGAGCGATCCAGCCCGACCCGCGGCAGCTGACTTCGGGCGTGTGGATCGCTCACAACTTCCAGCTGAACGCGCTCGGCCAGCCCACGGGCCTGCCCGGCGGCGCGGTCACGAACCTCGTGCTCGAGTCGAGCGCGGTAGGCGCGATCCCGCTCAATTTCATGAACTTCAACACGCCGCAGATGCGTCAGCTCAACTTCAAGATCGCCGCGTCGATCGGGAGCGATGTGCTGAGCGGCCTGCCCACCGACATCGCCTTCGACAACCAGCGCAATCTCGGCGCGCTACGCAACCTCACCAGCATGTTCGGGAGCGGCGCACCCGTGGCGATGAACGGGAAGAGCCAGGTGCGCAACGTCGGGGCGAGCGTGCTCAACACCAGCGAGCCGCGCTACCTGTTCCTGCCCGTGCGCGAAGCGGCGGGCAACACCGAAGTCGTAGACGTGATCGATCTCGTAACGCTCCAGCGAGTCGACGTGAACGCGCATCAGCCCGGCACGCAGTCGATCGCCGCGCCTGGCGCGCGGCTGGTCGCGGACTACTTCCGTCAGTAGTCGCGGTGCACGCATGGCTGCGGGGCAGCGTGCTCCACAGCCGTGCGCTGCGATGTCTCACGCGCCGCCTCACTCTGCGGCGGCGGCGCAAACGCCGAGTCGCTAGTCCGGACGATTCGCGCTCGAGGGCCTGACAAGCCCGAATGACTCGCGAGCCCGCCGACGACTGGAAAGAGCGCCTCCAGTCTGTCGTGATCTGGTCCACGCACCGCTGGCGAGCGAGCACGGACCGAGCTGCTTGCCGCAGGAAGCAACCTGCCGGGCGCTTCGAGCCCATGTCGCGTCGACGACGTCGGCCCGGGCCGCGTTGATCGATAACGCTCGTTCGCCGAACCGAGAAGCGAACCGCGGCGGCAAACTTGCGGCCGAATTGTTGAAACGACGCGCAGCCATGGCGTGCCGAACGTCCGCGAGCCCGGCGCAGTGTCGGGCGCAACCACGGAGTTCACCATGTCTGCATCCTCTCTGCGCGCTGCTCGCTTCGCGCTCTTCGCCGCCGCGTTGCTCCTCCCGAACGCCGCTCGCTCCCAGTCACTGCCCATTCCACCGGGCAACAACGGCTACTACGTCTTTGTCGAGCGTGCGGGAACGGGCTCGGACGTCCTCACGATTCACAATCCGGACTTCGCTCTGTTCGCCGGCGTGAACGGCACGACGCAAGTCGCGTTGACAGGTCAGTTGTCGGCCACCCACAACCGCCGAGCTGCACAGACACGCCTCGAGGTGCTTCCGACACTTGCATTCGACGGAGTCGACCCGGTTCCGCACGTGCTCGTGCCGACGGTCTCGGTCGTCGCTGGAGTGACGACGCTCAACGTCGAAGCGGCCCACTTCGCGCTCACGACGGCGAGCGTCTGCGGCCCCAATGGCGCTTCGTGCGCAGTCGCACTGGCGACAGGCGCCGCCAATCGCTTCGACTACGACATCCTCCCGATCACGTCCAACGGGACGGTGTTCGTCGAGTTCAGCAACGGTCAGACCGGAGCAGCGGCGCAGACCACCGTCGTGCAGCTCCAACTCTTCCCTGGTGTGGCGCCGGTCGTTCTCAATCAGTTCACCTTCAACCAAGCGCCCACTCCGTTCGCGACGCGCATGACGTTCGATTCCGCTTCGAACGGAGTCGTCGTGCCGCTGCTCAACGGCGTCGTGTCCATCAACGTCACGACCGGCGTCGCGTCCACGATCGTGCAGACTCCGGCCCTGGGCGGTGGCGGATTCGGCCCGCGCTACATCGTCGGCACGAATCTGGCCCTCGGATTCAACTCCATCGCAGGACAGTCCGTCGTCTTCGGATTGAGCCGACCCGGCGGCGTGAGCGGCCACTCGTGGGGCGCCTACAACCCGGCGACGAACTTCGCGACGTTCGGGGCGAACGATCCATTCGGAGTCGGACGTTCGCTCGCGCCGGGCTTCAACGAGCCCGCCGTGAGCACGGTCGGAGGCGCGGCAGTCGCCGTGCTGCTCACCGCCACTCCGTCGGTCGTCGGCGGCGGCACGCCCGGAGCGGGCGCAGTCGGACTCCTGTCGGCGACCGGCGCGACCAACATCACAGCGACGACGAGCGCACTGACCACGGGCGGCGCGCCGCTGGGAGCGTTCGGCAACCCTGAGGTCTTGCGGCCGACGGCTGGCAACGTCGCGTCGCTGCTCGCGGCCAATCCCGCCAACGGCCAGCAGTTCGTCGCCGCAGTCGGACTGGGCGGCGGCGTGGCGCTGGGATCCCTGGCCGTGAGCGCGCCGCTCGCTGGCGCGGTCGACGTCCAGGCCACCGACCGTCCGTGGAACCTGCCCGGCGGCAACAACTACGTCGTCGCGGACTCGGTCGCGAGCGCCATGCTGACTTTCACCATCACCGCAGGCGCTGGTGTGCCGACCATCACGCTGTCGGCGTCCGCGCCCGTCAGCGGTCAGTCGAGCAGCGCAGTCAACATCTTCTCCGGACCCTCGGTCCCGCTCGGCCTCGCCAACGTGCCCGCGGCCATCGGCGCGTTCTCCGACGGCCTCAACGCAGGTCAGGACATCGCGGCCGTCGGTGCGCCGCTGGCGCTCGCCGGGTTCACGTTGAGCTTCGTCGATCCGCTGCCGGCCGCGCCGTACAACGCGAGCGGTCCGCTCGCCTTCGTCTGGACTCCGCCGGCAGCCAGCAGCGTCGCGCTGTTCG
Organism: Planctomycetaceae bacterium; assembly: GCA_011525785.1. Classification (GTDB taxonomy): domain Bacteria; phylum Planctomycetota; class UBA1135; order UBA1135; genus WYBT01. Next base: position 32,787 of record WYBT01000019.1, on the reverse strand, counting down.
GCGCGCGCACGCCGGTCTTCAATGTCACTAGCGCGCTGGGCGCGCTGCCTGTGGCGCCCTCGTTCGCCTATCCGGCCTCGCTCGCTGGCTCGACCCTGGTCGTGCTGTTCCAAGGCGGGTACTACGGCGCGGCGCAGTTCTACGCCTCGGGGCTGGTGATCGCGTCCGAGATCGCCTCCTTCTGAGTCGCTGTCGACGGTGGCGCCCGCGTTGCTCTGACGACGCGGGCGCCCTCATCACCCAAACGCGCGGACGGGGGATTCCCGGTCGCGCAGCTCTCACCCACCGCCGCGCGGCGCGCGGCTTCGCTCAGCTCGGCTATCGTCGCGCGCCAAGTTGCTCAATCGGCGTTCGTCCAAGCCGCGGAACCTCAACATGAAGCTCGAACTCGCACTCTTCTCGTCTTTCGTTCTCTTCGGCTCGCTGCACACGCAAGCTCAGGTCCACTACCCGCCCGAGCGCGTGTCGACGCCGTCGGGCGATTTCGACGGCGGGCGTTGCACGAAGAGTGCGGTCGGCGACTTCACAGGCGACTGCGTCGCTGACGTGGTCGTACTCAGCGAAGCGAACGCGGTGCTCACGCACGCGCCGTCGCTGTACGGAGGCACGCTCACGCTCGCGGGCAACGTGAGTGATCTCGAGCGCTGGCCTGCGAACGGCGACGATCGCGACAGCGTGCTGCTCGCATCGACCACCCAGGGTTTGCGCATCGCGCGCTGGGAGGGCGGAGCGACGCCCGAGGGAGTCGTGACGCTCACGGCCGTGAGCGGCCTGGGCGACCTGGCGGCGCGTCACGTGACCGTGCTCGATCTGGACGGGGACGGAGACCTGGAGATCGCGACCACTGCGCTCAATGCGCGCGACGTGAGTGTCTTTGGTTTCGATGGGGCCGCGTTCGGCGATACGCCGCTCTTGTTCTCGGCTGCGGGCGAGATCGCGGACATCGCCGCGCTTCAATGGAGCCCCGAGAACGAGGGACAGGAGTTGGCCGTGCTCTCCAGCGCCGGGCTCGAAGTGCTCAGCGACGCCGGCGGAGAACTCGCGACGCGCTTCGAGCACTTGCGGCCGTGCACGTATCCGCTGCTCAGCGTCATTCGAGAACTGCCCTCGCGCGAGCGCGCGGCCTGGATCGCCGACGGCGTGTTGCCGAACGAACGCGTGCTGATCGTCTCCGACGTGCGCGGTTCAGAACCGGATCTGAGCTTCGGCACGTTCATCCCAGTGGTCGGGATGAGTGCTCTCAGCCTCGCGCCGAACGCGCCGCCCGCGCTGATGGTGAGCCATGAGCACAACCACACGCTCGGCATGTTGATCGCCAACCCGGGCGCGACGCCGCCCACTACTTGCACGTACTCGTCCGCCGCCGGGGCGCTCGCGTACATCGCGCTGGTCAATGACACGCCGCTCGACCCCTTCCCGACCAACGGCGCAGTCCCAGCAATCGCGGATTTCGACAACGACGGTGACGAGGACATCTGGATGCCGATCGTGTCGAGAGCCGAAGGCGTGCTGCTGCCCTCGGTGGCGATTGCGGCGTGCGATCGAAGGCCGATCGTGTACGACGCGGAGCGCGTCTCGGACATCGGCGCGGGTGTGACCACGTTCTGGTTGAGCTTCACGAGTGCTGACTTCGAGCCGGCGCCGAGCGTCGACACGCTCGAGTACCGACTGTGGCGAGTGAATGAAACGGGCAGCGCCCTGGGGATCGAGGCATCCGGCGCCTTGGCCGCACCGGGCGGCGAGTGCGTGCTCGAGCACACGCTCGCGGTCCAACTCGATGTCGAGGAGCGCTTCAACGAACGCTTCGTGCTCCAGGCGCGACTGCGCGGCGAGAACTACGTCGGCCCGTTCGGCTCGTGGTCGATCTCCGGCAACGTGAACCAGTTTGCCTTCGACCTGATGCACAACCGCGCCTGCGCAGACGCCGGAAACTTCTATTCATTCGCAACGTCGCAACGGCAAGGCGTCAAGTTGGCCGCGTCAGCGCCCGCGACCGCGGCCGAGAACATCGGCGGCGTGATCCCGCGCCCGCGTCCGCCGTCGGGCGAGCCGACTCCGACCGGGCCGTGAGCCTCAGCGCGCCGCTCGCCGCCGCACGACGATCCACGCGATCAGTGCGGCGGCCGCGAGCGCGCCTGCGCCGAGCATCCACGCGAGCACATCGCGCGACGGGACGCGCTCCGCACGCAGCGAGCCCAGCCCGGTGACTTGCCACGCGCCCCAGGCGAGCGGATCGAGGTCCCCGCGCTCGGCGAGTTCGGCCCGCGCGAGTCGCGCGGCCTGAGCGACGCTCTCGCCGGCGGCCAGCTCGCGGTGCAGCGCGCGCGAGAAGGCGGTCGAATGCGAGAGCCGCGTCGAGCCCGCCGTCGCGACCACGGCGCGCGCTCCGCCGAGATAGAACGCGCTGGAGAGCTGTTGGACGCCGTCGTCACCGCGTCGCATCTGCGCGCGCGCACCCGCACAGCAACTGAGCAGGACGACAGGCGGCGCCGGCCGCCCGGCGAAGTCGGCCGCCCAGGCCACGCCGGGCTCGAGCTCGAGCGCGAGGCCCGAGGCAGGATCCCGCTGCGCATCGAACACGCCGTGGGTGATCCACTGCACGACGAAGGGCCCGCACGCCACGAGCTCGTCGTACTGCTCGAGCCCGATGCCGCCGCCGATGCGGGCCTGCGCGTCGCTCCCCCAAGGCGCGAGCAAGTCCTCCAGCGACTCGCGATCGGCGTTCAGCTCGACCACCTCGGGGAAGCGCTCTCGCAACGCAGCGAGAGGCTCGTCGACAGCGAGCAGCGCGGCGCCGCGGTGCTCGGGCACGGCGCGGTGCTCGTGCAACCACAGTCCCACCGGCCCCGAGGGCAACAGGTCGAGCGCGTGGCTCAGTCCCAGCCGCACTCCGGACGGCGCGAGAAATAGCTCGAAGGGGATCGCGCCGAGCTGCTCGGCCCCCACGATCGTCAGCCTCGGGCGCTGCGAAACCCACGGCGCGAGTTCGCCGGGGAAGAACGCGCTCCATGCGGCGCGCGCTTCGGCCTCGCTCGAACCGGGCGCGAGCAGCGGCGCGACCAGCTCCCGCAGCCGCAGCCGGCCGGGAAGCTCGTGCAACGTGAGCGAACCGCGGTCGAGCGCGAAGGCCATCGAGCGCGCGGGCGCGAGCACCAGCAGCAGCAGGCCGTGGCGCTCGTCGTCGAGCAGTGTCGCGCGCAACGCCGCGAGGTCGCCGGCGCGCGCGTCGAGCTGTCGCGCCAGTGAACCGACGGATTGAGCGCGCAGCAGTTCGTCGACGGCGAGTTCGGCGCCGCGCTGCGGCCCGTGCAGTGCGCGGAGCGCGTTCGCGAGGTCGCACACCAGTTCGAGGCTGCTCGCCGAGTGCAGCCAGCCGATGCCGCCCGCCGGCCGCGGCACGTCGCGCCAGGACGACAGCAGCGCATCCCACCGCGGTCGGAACTCGTCCAGCGTCCGCTCCAGCTCCCCACGCTGCTGCGGACGGCGCGCGGCCAGCGCGAGCGCGAGGCTCGTCCGACGGATGCGCGGCGTGCAGTCGTTCGCCGCCTCGGGCGACGCCAGGTCGGCGCGTGCGAGCCGCTCTCGCGCCGCATCGTCCGCTCCGACGCGGGACAGCGCGCGGGCGCACTCGATCCAGCCGCGCCAGCGCTCGGGCGCGCTCAGGCGCGGATCCTCGAGCACGGACTCGAGCCGCGCCACCGCCTGTTGCGGAGCATCGTCGAGCGCGCTGGCGAGCAGCAGCGCCGCGTAATCGCGTCTGTACTGCACAAGGGCCCGACTCGGATCGTCGGATCGCGCTGCAGCGAGCCAGCGCTCGCACGACTCGATCGCCGCGCGGTGATCGTCCTGCGCGACGAGCACACTCGCGCGCCACAGCACGACCGGCACGTCCAACGCGCTCGCGCCCGATGCGGCGTGCGCGCGCTCGATCTGTCCGAGCGCACGCGCGGCGTGGTCGACGCGGCCGAGCTCGAGCTCGAGCAGCACGCGCTCGCCGAGCGCGTGGACGCGCATCTGCTCGGAATACTCGTCGCGGCGCTCCGCGAGTTCCGTCAGCGCGTTGTCGATGCGCTGCTCCGCCGCCGCGAAGCGCTGCGTGAGGCGCGCGAGTTGAGCGAGCTCGAGCTCCACCAGCGCGCGCCACGCGCCGATGGGATGCGCATCGAGCGCCTCGAGCAGCTCGCGCGCCTCGCTGCACGCTCCTGCGGCCAGCGCCGCCGCGGCCAGGTCGAGCCGCAGCTCGGCGGCGAGCTCGTGCTTGCCGTCGGATTCGGCCAGCGCGGTGGCGAGCCCGCGCGCGCCCGGCTCGTCGATCCTGCTCGCGCGCAGCTCCTTCAGCCAGGTCGCACGTGCGGCGGCGTCGAGCGACGACGCGCCCAGTTGCTCGCGCAAGCTCTCGATCCGCTCGTTCGGCGGGCTTCGGCCGTCGCCGCGCGAACGAGCCAGCCAGTCGTCGAGCGACTGCTGCGCGAAGGACACGGCGCTCAGCAGCACCGTGCACAGGGCCCCGACCGACGTCCGCAGTCGCAAGCGCATCGCTCCGCCGCGTCTCAACGCTCGAGGCGCGCCTTGGCCTGCGCTTCGATCGAGCCGGAGGAATCGAAGGCGGTGACGCGCCACTCGAACACCGGCGGGAGGCGCTGGCGCTCGTCGTCGGAGAGCGTCCAGGGCGAGCGCTCCAGCCGCGTCGAACGCAGGACTTCGCGACCGTCCGCATCCACGACCACGATCTCGAACCACCCGCCATCGTCGGCGGCCTCGAACGTGAAGCGCTCCTTGGGGTCGCTCTGCGCGAGCGGAGACAGCAAGCGCAGCCCGGCGCCGAGCTCCGGGTCGGGTCGGGTCGGGCTGGGCGCGAGCGCGCGGTGCACTCCGATGCCGAGCGCGACGAGCACCACCGCCGCCGCCAGCAGTCTGGGCCAAGTGCGCGCGCGAGGCCGCTCGCGCCGCATCGCACGCTCGAGCATGCGCTCGATGTTCGCTTCGCCGGGCGCGAGCCGTCCGTCGCCGGGCTCGCGCTGCTCGCGCTGTTGCGTCTGCAGCACCTGCGCCACGAGCGCCTGCGTCGCCTCCAGGCGCGCCCAGCTCTGCGCGCACCCTGCGCAACGGGCGAGCAGCGCGCTGACCCGCGCGTCGGCGGCGCCGCCGGTGGACTCCCACAGCTGCGCGAGCTCGCGTTCGTGCTCGGCGCCGTGACTGGATCGATCTTGCGTGCTCATGCCGAGCCCCCGGTGGCCGCGCGGCGACCGATCAGGTCACGCAGCGCCGCGATGCCGCGGTAGTACCAGGTCTTCGCCGTGTCGGGGGGCACGCCCAGGCGCGCTCCGATCTCGTCGAACGACGCGTCGTTTGCGTGCCGCAGCCGGATCACGTCGGCGCGGCGCGGCTCGAGCTCCCCGAGCGCACGCGCGAGCGCCTCGCAGTCGCCGGCGAACTCGTCCTGTTGGGCGAGCAGCTGGTCGGGATCCACCTGACTGTCGCGCGGCAGCCACGATCCGCGCGCCCGGCGCTCGCGCAGCGCGTTCGAAAGCGTTCGCACCGCGATGGGATAGACCCACGATTCGAGCGTCGAGCCGCCTCGGAACTGCGCCAAGCTCTCCCAGGTCCTCGTGATGGCGTCTTGCACGATGTCTTCGAGTTCATGGTCGCGAAAAGGGCTGCCGAGCTGCCGGTTGCGGGCGTCGAGCACGCGCGCCACCACCCGCAGGCGGTGTGCGAGCTCGGTGCGCGCACGTTCGTCGCCGCCGCGCGTGGCCTCGATCAGTGCGAGATCGCTCGCGAAAGCGGGCGCAAGCGCGCCGGACTCGCCGGTGGGACGCTGGAGAGGCGGTAGGCGTTTCAACTTCGCGCCGGAAACTTGCCGTGGGGTCGGACGCGCGCAATCTAGTGCGGCCGAAGCCGAGGACGACGCCGCAAAGGGCGGAAGCCGATCCGGCAGCCGGCCCGCGGTCGAGTCGGGAGTCGTCGGGGCGAGCCGTGGTCGAGGCGTCGCCGCTGCCGGAGAGTCTCCCCGCGGCGCCAGCACGTGACAAGCCACGGGCTTGCGCTCGACCCGCGCAGCGGTCGCTGGCGCGCTCGCCGGAGAGCAGCGGCCCGACAAGCTGCTCCGCGCCGCCGCAAGCCGATCGAGCACGGCTCGCGCGCAGTGCGAGCGGCGTGTCCGCGACGTGGAGTCGCACCTCTGCCGTTCACGCCGAGGATCGCGTTCCGCGCGCACTCGGATCGCCGAAGTAGGTCGCTCCGGACGCTGAGCGCGCGTCGGGCTCGCCAGCCGTATGCTCCGACGCCGTGCGCAGCGCCGTAGTACTCGCGATCTCGCTCTGCGCCGCCTGCGCAGCACACCGTCGCTCGCCGGCGGCGCGCGTCGAGCGCGACTGGAGCGCCATCGCCGCGAGCGGCGCCGTCCCGGCGGGACAGGCCCCGTTCGAGCTCGCTCTCGAGCTCTCGGAGCTGCTCGGCTCGCGCGATCCCAAGCTGCGCGACGACTGCGCGTACACGCTGCTCGCGCAGTGGATCGTGCGGCAGCGGGTGCTCGAGCCCGACGAGCTGCGCGAACTCGCGCGGCGCTGGACGGCCAACCTCGAGCAGGGTTTGGGCTCCTCCGGCGATGAGCGCGTCTTGCTGCGCTCCTTTTCGGCCCTCGCGCTCGCGCTCGTCGTCGCGCGCGACAACCAGGCGCCGTTCCTGAACCGTGAAGAGGTCGCTGCGCTGCTCGAACGCGCGCTCGACTACAGCGCGCGCGAGCGGGACCTGCGCGACTGGGATGCGCAACTGGGCTGGATCCACGCCGTCGCGCACACCGCCGACCTGCTCAAGTTCCTCGCGCGCAACCCGCACGTCGACGCCGCGGGTCTCGCACGCATTCTCGACGCCGTCGAGCAGCGCCTCGCGACGCCGATGGAGCGCGCCTTCTCGATGGGCGAGGACGAGCGGCTCGCACGCACCGTCGCGTCCGTGATCCTGCGCCCCGAACACGATCCGCAGAGCTACGAGTCGTTCCTCGAACGCTTGCACGTGGCTCGCACGCGCGCGGCCGAGGCCACGCCGTTCGCAGCAGAGAACCTGGCCATCGGCCAGAACATCCTGCACACGCTGAGGACGCTGCACGCGCTCTTGGCGACGGCCGAGAACCTGCCGCCGCACGCAGTCCTCGCTCGGGACGCGACGCTGCGCGCGCTGGCGCAGCCCTGAGCGCGTCGAAGCAAACGCCAGCGCGAGTCGCACGCACTCGGCGCCGGAGATGGCGCAGGACCCGATGCGCTGGTTCCTGCAGACCGCAGGGCTCGACGACGACTCGCCCGTCAATGCTCGTCCGGGCTTCGAGAGAACTGACTTCGCTTCGTGTCGCTGCGCGATGAACTTCGGGCGCTACGGGCCGGACAAGGGCGACTCGACGTTCTCGATCTCGCGCGCGTTGGCGAGCGTCGTCGAAATCGCGGTGGCGGCCTCGTTGTCGCGATCGAGGCCGCCGAATCGAATCAAGCGCGCCGCTCCCGCGCCGCGCTTCGTCGAACTGAGGGTCGTTTCAGCGCACAGTCACCGTGAGCGTTCCGGGATCGGCAATCATGTAGCGCGGCTTTCCGGCCGTCGAAATGTCGCCCACCGCGTGCACGGCGATGCCATAGTTCGCGCTCGCCGCCGAGCCGCCGGTGGTCGCGAGCGGCAGGACCGTAACGCCACTGAGGACGTGCGCCACACCGAAGTTGGCGTTGCACGGTCCGCCGGCGCCGACCAGGAAGTCGGGGCGAGCGTCCGAGTCGTAGTCGAGGATCGCTGCGACGGACCAACCGAGCCCGGGGGAAGAGATGGAGAACGTGCCGTAGGGTCGGATCGGCGCGCCGGCAGCGCTCGCGATCTTTTGGCCTCGGTAGGCGTGCACGGTTCCCAACGAGCCGCCCGGTGTGGAGTACAGCGCGCCGATCGCCACCTCGGACCGACCATCCGAGTCGACGTCGCCAAAGCCCACCGCGGAGATGCCGTTCGCGTAGTTGACGCTGCCGGGCATCTGCGCCAGGACCAACGGCGTCAGTCCCGGAGCGAGCGTGGCGCCTGAGTACGCAAAGGACGTCCCGTTGCCCGGCGCGCCGACCACGATGTCGGGAATCGTGTCGAGATTCACGTCGCCAATGCCCGCGACAGAGAAACCGAACGCCGGCCCCACGGTCGTCATCACGCACGGCGGCTGCAGCAGGATGTTCGCGGGGAGACTGCTGCCGTTGATGCTCGTGACGAGCGCGGGCGTCGCCGCGACGTTCACGATTTCGACGCTGCCGTCGGCCCAGCAGTTCGCCGGGTTCGCGCGCCAGTGCGGGTCCCCGACCAGCACTTCGTTGATTCCGTCGCCGTTCAAGTCGCCTGCGGCCGCCACCGAGTAGCCGTAGCGATCGGAGACGAAGCAGGAACTGCTGGGCAGGAATGCGGTCCACGTGCGTGTCGTGCCGCCGCCGTTGGACGAGACCACGAACGCCTGTCCGCTGGCCGGCGCGCCGACCGCGATGTCGTCGAACGTGTCGCCGTCGATGTCTCCGAGATTCGCGAGCGCGGCGCCAAAGCGCGAAGCGGAGGGGCCCAACGTGGTGTAGATGAGCGCCCCCGTCCGACCCGAACGGAACTGCACGCGTGCGGTTAAGGGCAGACCGAGCACCAGATCTCGCACGCCGTCGCCGTCGATGTCGCGGACCGCGCTGAGCGCTTCGCACACCACGTTGTTGATCGTGAAGGAACTCTGTGCGTGGCCGATGGCGGCAAGTGAACAGACGGTGAACCAGGTTGCGAACGAAGTCGACTGCATGGGTTTGAACTCGAGGAGAGTGACTCGCGGCGCGCGATCTGCCCGCCGGGGTCGCGCTCGCCTCGTTCACGTCGCGAGCGCGCGTCTCAGACACTCGAAAGCAACGAAATCGACAGCGAGTCCGTCGGTCGAGCCTCTGCGCCCGGGCGCACGCCGTCGGTGCGCGTGACGCGACGCTGCGCGCGCTGGCGCAGCCCTGAGCGCGTCGAAGCGAGCTCCCGAGCGGGTCTGACCGCCACAGATCGGGCGCGGTCGCGTTCGAGGTCAGAGTCGGTGCTCTCGCGCGAGCGTGACGCCGCGAAGAGTCGCTCGCGCCGTTGCAAGGCTCACTGGCTCCCCGTGAGCGCCGATCGACGTTTGGAGCGAGCAGAGAAGCTCGTCGGTGGGTTGTGCGGTTCCCGCCAAACCGAGCCAACCATGACCGACGCCGACATTCCCCCTCCGTCGCCCTCTGCGCCTTCACCTCCGTCTCGACCGCCGCGCGCGCGCGCCGAGCCCCTCCTGTCGAGCGAGATCGCCGCCTCGCTGCGCAACCCGCTGCAGCTCGTCGACCTGGTGCTCGCGACGCCGGAGAGGCTCGCGGCCAACCTCGAGAGCGCCAGCGCCGGCCCCGCACTGGCGCTGGCGTTCGTCGTCGCCGCGACGCTGTTCGCAGTGCCCTACGGCCTGGTGATCAGCTGGGACTCGTGGTGGCGCATCGCCGCGCTGTACCTGGGCTCGACGCTGATCTGCCTTCCGTCGCTGTACGTGTTCGCGCGCTACGTCGGCGTGCGCGTCGGTCCGCTGCAGATCGCGGTGCTGGCCGCGACCGTGCCCGCCGTCGCGGCCATGTTCACCTTCGGCTTCGCGCCGGTGCTCGCGTTCCTGCGCGCGACGATGGAGAGCGAGAGCGCGACGATCTCGTGGCTCGATCTCTCGCAGATCCTGCTCGCCATCGCGTTGGTCGCGGGCATCGGACGATTGTGGCGCTGCATCCTGTTCGCGCGCGGGCTCGACACGCGCCAGCCGCTGGTGCTCGTCCTGCTCGGCTGGCACGGCGTGTTCCTGCACGTGCTGCTGCGCATGGCCGATGTGCTCGGGTTGCGAGGTTGATCCGCAGCACGCTCATCGCGCTGGTCGGGGCCGCTGTGTACGGGTTCGCGCTGGGTTCGGCGCACAGCGAGCTCTACGCGGCGCGCAACCTCGTCAAGTTCCCCGCGCTGCTCGTGACGACATCGGCGGTGTGCGCCACGGCGTGGTGGATCGTCGCACGGGCGCTGAACTCCGGACTCTCGTTCCGCGCTGTCCAGCATGCGGTCTGGCGCCTGTTCCACGACTCCGCGTTGCTGCTTGCGAGCCTCGCGCCCGCGGTGCTGTTCTGTGCGCGCGTGCTGCGTGCGACGGACGACGGGAATCTCGGCGGCTACGACGGCTTCCTGGCGGCGAATCTCGGCGCAGTCGCGGTCTGCGGTGTGCTCGCCTTTGCTCGCCAGGGGACGCAGTTGTTCCGCTCGAGCTCGCTCACGCGCGCCCGCGCCTTCGCGCTCGCAACTTGCTGGCTCGCGCTCACGCTCGGCGTCGGCGGGCAGGCCGCCTTCTACATGCGCCCGTTCTTCGGCTTCCCACTCACGCGCGGCAACACGCCGCCGTTCTTCCTCGGCGCCGAGCCCGACGCGCGCGGAGCGACGAACTTCTACGAGGCCGTGCTGCAGACGCTGGAGCGGCCGCCGTTGCCGAGCGCGTGGCCGAACTCGCGCTGACGGCGGCGCGACGCGCTCACGTCGACTCGCGCACTTCGACGACGATGCCGTGCTGCGCAAGTTCGTCGAGGTAGCGCTGCGGCGGCACGCACATTTCGAGCGGGCGCGCGCCCGGCTCGATCAGGCCGCGAGCCTGGAAGTGCCCGACCAGCGCCGCGGGGAACGCGAGGCGCTGTTCGAACAGCCGCTGCGTGAGATCGACGGGCTCTCAGTGCTTGCCGACCGCGACTCGACGCGCATGCAGTCAGAACAGCCGAGTCCTTCGGCGAGCAACGACCACGCGGCCTCGAAGAGCCGCTCGCGGCGGTCGAGTTCGTCCCCGACAGGGCCGAGGCGGTGCTCCAGCGTGCGCCCTCCCGTGTGCAGCGTGACCTTGCGCTCGCATCGACGGTCGTCGAGCTTGGCGAGCTCGGCAAGGGCGTAGTCGAGGCGCCCCAGCGGTCGCGGCTCCAGCGTGAACTCGCGCAGCATCTGACCTCCATCCGCCGTGAGCCGCAATGTCGCAGCGCGGTCGCGCGGATCCACGGTTGGCGCTGCGCGAGCCGGATCTCGTCGACAGCGCCGCTCCGCCAGGCGAAATCGAGCGAGACGATCGGCGAGAGTTCGCCCCACGGCGCCCGCTCGATCGGCGCTGTCCGGCAGACGAACGTCACTCGTCCAGACCGTCGCGAAGTCGCGGCCGTCGACGCTCTGCAGCTTCATCTGCCCGCGTGCGCATTGGACGACGCGGTGCAGCGGACGATTGCCAGAGCGCTGCTCGTACTAGCGCGCCCGTCCAGTGAACTCGCGCGCCACGACGATCGTGTGCGGCATCCGGCGCCATCTGGCCCAGTGAGAGAGTCTTCACACTGGCTGGCGCGGCGAAGACCGCCGCGGAAAGCACGATTCACGTGATCATCGCCGCGAGACACGAGCTCGCGGCGCTAGCTTCGTAACCGCGCGGCCGTGCGCACGTCGCCGTCCAGCGGAGTTACGTCGCCGTTAGCGCAGAAGTCCGACGACGCGTACCATCGGCTGCAAAGTGTGGAACTCGACCCCGGCGCTGGGCGTCGTCGGAGGTGCGCACTTGGATGGAACCCATGAGAAACCCTGCATGCTGGGTCGCCTCGGCGCTGTGCGCCGTCGCGCCGTCGCTGAGCGCACGACAGTCGACGTCCTCGCTCAACTACGTTTCGCAGTTCTACGGCGCGCCGGGCGAGCAAGGCTTCGGACTGCGCCTGCAGGTCGAAGGCGAGCGCATGCTGGTCGGCGTCGGCCAGGCAAGCCCGTTCCCCAAGGTGCGCGTGTATGACCGGGTCGCTGGGGTTTGGACGCTGACCGGGTCGCTCATCACGAACTTGGTCTACGACTTCGATTTCGAAGGAGACCTGGCGGTCGCCGGAGAGATCACGGGCACGCAGGTCGAACGCATGGGCGTGCACCGCCGCATCAACGGCGCCTGGGTGGCCTCGTTCCACTCCGCGCCCATCGCGTCGGCGCCGATCGGCCAGATCGTCGCGCTCGACGGCAACACGATCGTCGCGTCTTCGTTCAGCTACGACGGCGGCGTGACGGATCAGGGTGTCGTCTTCGTATTCGAGAACTCCGGCACGCAGTTGAACCATGTCGCGACGTTCCACGGTGGAACCACCGGGGCCTGGCTGGGCGCGTGCCTGGATATCGAGGGCGACCGGATCGTCGCCTCGGTGCGGAAGTTCCCGACGCAGTCAGCCGACCTCCGCACGTTTGTGCGCACGCCCTCGGGCTGGCAGCTCGAGTCGAATTACGCGGGCTTGGCGACCTCCTTCAACTCGCCGAGCTTCCCCCACAAGCTCGAGTGGGACGCGGACGGCCTGGGCTTGGCGGCGTTCGCAGGCAATGGAGGCCGGCTCGTCGTCTTCGGCCTGGGGCTCCAGGGCTGGTTCACCGAAGCGGTGATCCCGCTCGGGACGCCGGCCCTGGGTCACAGCTTCGCGCTCGACAATGGCGTCCTGGCCATCGGGAACTACAGCGACGATCTGGGTGGCTTCGACAGCGGAAGCGTGCGTCTGTGGGCCCGCAATCAGGGCTGGCGCGCCATGGACCTAGAGGCGGCCGTCGATCCCGCGCAGAGTCTGTGGCTGGGCACTCAGGTCGAGGTCCACGGATCGCGCGTCTTCGCGAGCGCCACGGGCGACGACGACATCGGCTTCAACCACGGTGCGATCTACCAGTACGACGTCGCGCACTCGCCGGCGTCCGTCGTGTGTTTCGCGCCGCCCCACGCGCTGGGGTGCATCGCGCGCATCGGATTCTCCGGCGTGCCCAGCGCGAGCACGGGAAGCGGGTTCGTGCTGACGGGCTCCAGCGCACCACCGAGCACTTCGGGAGCGCTCCTGTTCGGCGTCAACGGACTCTCGAGTCCGGTGCTGGGCGGCGGCCTGCGTTGCGTCGCGCCTCCGCGAACCGTCGCGGCGCCGCAGAACACGGGCGGCTCCTTCTCGTGCGCGGGGACTCTGAGCGCAGACTTCAACGCGATCGTCGCGTCTGGGAACTACCCACAGCTGATGGTCGGAACGGAGGTCACCGCCAGCTTCGTGTTCCGCGACCCGGCTGGAGTCAACGGTCCAGGCGCGACCGATGCGGCGCGCTTCGTGATCGGACCCTGATCGGAGCCGGCTTCGCGCAGGCGGTTCAATCGCTTTCGCGCAGTTGCACAGCGATGCCGTGCTGCGCAAGTTCGTCGAGGTAGCGCTGCGGCGGCACGCACACTTCGAGCGGCCGCGCGCCCGGCTCGATCAGGCCGCGGGCCTGGAAGTGACCGACGAGCGCCGCGGGGAACGCAGTCGTGCGCTCCATCGCCGTGAAACCCGTCGCCTCGTCGTGGCGATCGCACAAGTCGTACTGGAGCGAGCGCGGCTGGCCCTGGTGCTCGCCGCGGACAAGTACGCGCAAGAGCACGACGTCGCGCACCTCGGGAAACGCGAGGCGCTGCTCGAACAGCCGCTGCGTGAGCTTGACGGGCTCGAAGTGCTTGCCGTCCGGCGACTCGAAGCGCTCGTCCATGAAGCCCAGCTCGAACAGCGTGCGGATCTGCGCCCAGTGGCCGGGATAGCGGATGGTCTTGTAGTCGAAGCTCTCGAGCCGGCCTTCCCAGCTCTGCGGGCAGGTGCTCGTGCCGCCGCTCGTCACGCAGGCTTCGAGCGGCCCGAAGTGCGACGACTCGAAACTCTCGAGCTCGCTCAGGGTCGGCACGCGCACGCGCTTGCCGCCGCGCAGGAACTCCGCTTCGCCGCGGTACTCGTTCCACAGGCCGTAGAAGTTGAACACGAGCTTGTAGCCGAGCGGCCCCACCGGCTTCTCCGGCAGTCCGCCGCAGCGCACGTGCACATGTCGCGGCGTGTCCATCGACGCCACACCGTGCGCCACGAGATGGTTGCCCAGGCCCGGCGCGAGTCCGCAGTCGGGCACGATGCTCACACCGGCCTTCTGGGCGCGCTTGTGCAGCTTCAACTCGGCGCGCACGACGTCCGTGTTGCCGCCCAGATCGAGGAACGAGCACTTCGACTCGACGCACCACTCCGCCAGTTGCGCGTTGAAGCGGTACGGCGCCGCCGAGAGCGCCACCTGCGCGCCCTTCAACGCATCGCGCACGTGCTTGCGCTTCTCGACGTCGCAGCGCACAGGCTCGAATTTGCAGCGCGTGCCCTTGAGCAGCTTCTTGAGCCGCTTCGCCGCGCGCTCGGCGACCTTCTCGTCGCTGTCGGCGAGCCGCACGAGCTCGGCCTCGCCGTTCTTCGCAAAGTCATAGGCCGCGGCGACGCCCTGGCGGCCCGCTCCGAACACGACATAGGAGTGAGTCATGCCGAGGATCGTAGCTCGCGGCGCGCGTTGCGCCGTCGCGATCGGCAGCTCACAGGCCAGTCGAGAGCGCTGGACGAAAGCCCGTCCAAGCGTCGCGGTGCGTCGGCTCGAGCCCTGCGCGCGGCGGCGAAACGGCATCGCCCGACTGCGCCTCGCCCCACCAGGACGCGCCCGCGGCCGTCAGCACCGCGTCGCCGCGCTTGAACAGGCAACTCGCCGCGCACACGTGCTCCTTGGGACCGTCGTACGGAGTCGCGCACCACTCGCGCACGTTGCCGTGCATGTCGTACAGGCCCAGCGCGTTCGGCGCGAATGAGCGCACCGGCGAAGAGAATGCGAAGCCGTCGTCGGCGCCGGCGCGCGCAAGCCCGCCCGCCGCGAGCAGCGACGCGTCGCGCGTGTTGCCGGCGCCGCCCAGGCCCAGACCGAGCTGGTAGGCCCAGCGCCACTCGTCCCACGACGGCAAGCGCCAACGCAGACGCGCGCAGAACTCGAGCGCTTCGTACGCGCTGATCTGAGTCGCCGGGTGCTCGTCGTCCGCTGGCGGCGTTGCGCATTGCAGCGGCTGCTCGAAGCTCGCCACGCGCAAGTAGGTCGGCTTCGTCACATCGACGATGGCGCTGCTGCCAGCGGCTGAGGCGCACCCCAGCGTGTAGCCGCCCTCGACCTTGGCCCCGGGCAAGTGAGCTGCGAGCTGGCTCGCGTGCCTGCGCCACACGGCGACGGTGACCGGAGACGCCGCGAGGTAGAAGGCCGCGTGTCCGGACTCGCGCGGCGGTTCGACGAGCACGAACTCCAGACCGGTCTGCGTGTGGCGCACGCGCCGCTGCCAGCCGCCCTCCCCGAGCTCTTCTCCGATCGCGACCGTTCCCTCGGGAGCGCGAGGCACAAGGTCGACGACTTCGAACACCAGCTCCTTCTCGAGGCAGTTGCCGGCGAGATCCGCGGCGACGAGCTGCGTGCTCCAGGTGTCGCCGGGCGGGCTCACGCTCAGTGCGATCGACGCTGTGCGGCGCTCGGAATCGAGCTCAGCGCACGCGCCGTCGAGCTCGACCTGCGCCAACGGCTCGTCGAAGGTCAGAGTCAAGACATTGCTCAGCCCGCGGGCGAGCGCACGCGCAGGCCGCAGCTCGCGCACCTGCAGCGACGGCGGCCGCGCGTCGCGCACGAGCGTCAGCGTGTGCGTGGTGCGGCGGCCGGCGTGATCTTCGGCGACGAGTTCGATCGTCTGGACGCCCTCGGAGGCGAGCGGGAGTTCGGTCGCGCGCCAGCGCCCGTCCGCACCGCGCACCAGACGCTGGTCGCCGGCGCTGGCCGCGCGAATGCCCATGTCGTCCTCCAGTTCCAGCTCGAGGTCGACGTAGGCCTGGCGCGTGCTGAATTCGAAGCCCGCGTGCGCCGAACGAGGTCTCAGCACCGTCAACGTCGGCGCGGCGAAGTCGCGCGCGAGCGTCAGCGACATCTCGCCCTCGACGCCGTCGACCCCCATGTGCAGCGCGCGCTCGGCGTCCTCGCCGACGTGCACCAGGAACGAGAAGCGGCCTCGGTCGTCGATGGGATGCTCGCGAGTCTTGCCGTCGACGCGCACTCGCAGCACCGACGCGCGCCCGCCGACGGGCTCGCCGAGCAGCTCGCCGGAGAGGCGCACAGACGATTCGGAGCAGTGCACGCGTCCGTCAGGCGCGAGCGGGTTGTCGAGCCTGAGCAGCGGCGTCAGGTTCGCACTTCGCGGAGCAGAAGCCTCCACGAGACCGCTCGCGACGGTCGACTCCACAGCGCCGCCGGGCCCTGACCCGCTCTCGAGCGCGCGCTGTGCCCCGGGGACGTCCGTCGCGCTTTGGAGAGCTGTTTCGAGGGCTCGCGCTGGCGAATCAACCAACGGCGAGGGCGCAGCCGCGCGCCCTTCGGCCTGGCTCGCTCCCAAGTCCTGCGCCTCGCGCGCGCCGTCGCTGCCAGCTTTCGGCGTTGTCTCGTCGACCGCCTCTCCTCTCGGCTCGTTGTCTTCGCGCGGAGGCTCGACGTCCGCCGGCGTTTCGCGCGGGGCTGGATTCGCCGGCGTCGCCACGTTCGAGGGCGACTCGAGCAGCGGCGCAGGCGCTTGGGGGCCTGGCTGTTCACGCGATGCGCCAGGAGTCGACGCGACCTGCGCCCGCGCCGGGTCAGCGCTCGCCAACGTCGGCGTCGCACGATCGTCGAACAGCTCGGGGGGAGTGCTCTCACGCATCAGCGCGCTCCAAGCCGCAGCGCCGAGCGCGATCGCCGTCAGTCCACTCGTCGCGTAGACCAGCGTGCGGCGCCGCCGCGGCGCCAAATTCGGAGGCTGCACGAGCGCCGCCGTGGGCTCGTTGCTCGCGGTCCCTCCGCGCGCCAGGGCGAGCAGATCGGCGGCCGAGCGCGGGCGCTGCAGTGGATCCTTGCTCAGTGCGGCGAGCAGTGCGGCATCCAAACGAGCATCGCCGGAGCGCGGTGACTCGGGTGTTTCGTGGACCACCTGCCAACTGATGTCGCCGTGGTAGAAGGGCGGCTCGCCGGCGACGATGGCATAGAGCGTCGCAGCGAGGCTGTAGATGTCCGCCGCCGGTTGCGGGCGCTTTCCACGCAACACTTCGGGCGCCATGTAGGGCATCGTGCCCGAAGGGCGATAGCCGGAGAGCTGCGACAAGCTGGCGTTGGCCACGAAGGCGATGCCGAAGTCCGCGAGCTTCACCGCGGCGCCGCTCGAGCGCAGCGGGCCGTCGACGACGCGGTCGAGCAGCACGTTGCCCGGTTTGACATCGCGATGCGTGACACCCTTGGAGTGCGCGTAGTCGATCGGCCCGGCGAGGCGCTCGAGCAGCCACAGAGCGTCCTCGGCGGCCAGCGCAGCGCCCTGGCTCTCTCGCGCGCGTTGCAGTGCGCTGGAGAGCGAGCCGCCTGCCAGGTGCTCCATGACGAGGAAGGTCAAACCGTCGCCGACCAGCAGGGTGTGGAGGCGCACGATGCCGTCGTGACTCAGACCGAGCAGCACGTTGGCCTCGGCGCGCATCCGCGCCATCGAGTCGGCGTCGCGCGCCACGACCTCGGGCAGGAACTTGAGCGCGACGGGCTTGCGCAATTCGAGGTCGTGCGCGCGCCACACCACGCCCATCGAGCCGCGGCCGATCGGAGCTTCCAGTCGGTAGCGCTCGAGCAACGCGCGTCCTGGCGTGAGCCCGGCGGCGGCGGGACCGTGGACCGTCTGGGCTTCGAGGTCGAGCGGGGCGGGCGGGTCGGACTGCGGCGAAGGAAGCGTCATGGGCGAGAGGGCGTCGAACTCGACGTAGGGCGACACGTCGGGCATCTGCACGCGGAAAGCGTCCACGCGAGCTCATGACGCATCCGCGCGAGCTGGAACGGCGGTCTGGAACCCCAATCGCGTGTCGAACGACGCACGCGGGCGCGTCAGCTTCTGAGCAGAAGTCGCTGAAGCGTCGGACGGCCAGCGGCTCAGGACGAGACCCCGAGGGCGCCGGTGTCGCGCCGTGCGAGGACGCGAGCGCGCGGCGCCCGCGGGCTTGCGCTGCGGCCCCGCAGCCCCCGGCTCAGTCGTGGCGCAGCGACGTGTCCCCCACGTGGTAGGTCTTCACTCGACCGTCGTCGAGCGTGACCTCGACCGTCGAGTTGGGCGGGTACTGGCCGCCTTCCTTCTTGAAGCGGTAGATGCCGCGGCCGTTGAAGTCTCCGTTCTGGCGAGTGCGCTCGAGCACTCGACCGTTCTCGTCGCGGATCACCACGCTCTTGGCGCGCGCTGTGATCTTCTCGGGCAACAACACGACGAGCTTGTGCTGCCCGCCGTCGCTGATCGGCTTCCACAAGAAGCCGTTGGGGCCATCGACGCGCACCGCCTCGCGGCCGCCGATGTCCTCCAACTTGGCGTCCGGCGCTCCCTGGCCGCGCGCGGGGCCGCGCACAGGCATCTCGTTCTTGGGGATTCCTCGCCAGTCCGTGAGGCGCCCGATGAGTTCGCGGAGCATGTCGAGCAGTTGCGAGACGATCTGCGTGAGTTGCTGGATCGGCGAGAACGGCAGGGGCCGGGTCGGCAGACCGAAGATGGGGTCTTGGATCGGAAGCCAGCGCTCGAGCGCGGGAGAGGCGACTTTGGAGAGCACATCGGCCGCGGGCTGCTCCAACACTTGCGCGGCTTGGCGGGGAAGCTCGAGGGGAAGTGAACGTAGAGCTCGATCGATACGCATGACGGGACGCCTCCGGGGCGTTGAACGAAGTTCTGATGGGCGCGCGGAAGTGCGCTGTCCGCGTCAGTCATCGCCCGCCCTCTGTGGGCGTTGCGCTCGGTCAGCGAGTTCGCAGCAAGCCGGACGCTCAGTAGCCAGGCTCAGATCCCTGCTCTAACCTCTCCGCCCCTTCACGCCGACGGAGGGCGCGAATGGGCGCGTCCTCGGCTGCGGCGCAAGAGAGAACGAGAGCATGTCAGAACAACACATCACGCCGCGCGCGAAGGACTACGCGCAGTGGTATCAAGACGTCATCGCCGCGGCGCAACTGGCCGAAGCTGCGGGCGTGGTCCGCGGTTGCATGGTCGTGCGTCCGCACGGCTGGGCGATCTGGGAGAAGATCCAAGGAGAGCTCGACCGGCGCTTCAAAGAGACCGGCCACCAGAACGCGGCCTTTCCGCTGCTGATCCCGCTCTCGTTCCTTCAAAAGGAAGCGCAGCACGCCAGCGGCTTCGCGATGGAGTGCGCGGTCGTGACGCACGCCGGCCTGAAGGCCGTCGACGGCAAGATCGAGCTCAAGGGCGAACTCGAAGAGCCCTACGTCGTCCGCCCGACCAGCGAGACGATCATCGGGCACTTCTTTGCGAAGTGGATCGACAGCTATCGCGACCTGCCGATGCTGCTCAACCAGTGGTGCAACGTGATGCGCTGGGAGCTGCGCACGCGCTTGTTCCTGCGCACCGGCGAGTTCTGGTGGCAGGAGGGCCACACCGCGCACGCCAGCCACGAGGAGGCGCAAGAAGAGGTGATGCGCATGCTCGACGTGTACCGCCAGGTCTACCACGACGTGCTCGCCGTGCCGGTGATCCGCGGCCGCAAGACCGCCAATGAGCGCTTCGCCGGCGCCCTCGAGACCTTCTGCGTCGAAGCGATGATGCAGGACGGCAAGTCGCTGCAGGGCGCGACCAGCCACGATCTGGGCCAGAACTTCGGACGCGCCTTCAACGTCACGTTCCAGAACAAGGACGGCGTGCGCGACTTCGTGTGGCAGACCTCCTGGGGAGCGTCGACGCGCATGATCGGCGCGCTGATCATGGCGCACTCCGACGACGGCGGGCTGGTGCTGCCGCCGCGCCTCGCGCCGATCCACGTGGCGATCGTGCCGATCTGGAAGAACGAGGCCGAGAAGGCGCAGGTGCTCGAGGCGAGCGACAAGCTCGCGCGCGAGCTGCGCGGCGACGGCCTGGTGGTCAAGCTCGACGACCGCGACGACAAACGGCCGGGCGAGAAGTACTACGACTGGGAGCGCAAGGGCGTGCCGCTGCGGCTCGAAGTCGGGCCGCGCGACGTGGCCAGCGGAACGGCCATGGGCAAGAGCCGCATCGCCGACTCCAAGGACAAGGTCAAGGTGCCCTTCGAGAACGTCGGCGTGCACGTGGGCGCGATCCTCGATTCGCTCCAAAAGCAGCTCTTCGAGCGCGCGCTCGCTTTCCGCGCCGCGAACACGCTCAAGGTCGACTCATGGACCGACTTCCAGAGCGTGTTCGCCGATCAGAACTCGAAGTTCGTGCTCGCGCACTGGGACGGCACGACCGAGACCGAACTCGCGATCAAGGAAGCGACCAAGGCCACGATCCGCTGCATCCCGCTGCCGGACGAGGGCCTGGACGACGGCCCGGGCAAGTGCGTGAAGACCGGCCAGCCGAGCGCGCAGCGCGTGCTGTTCGCCAAGAACTACTGATTCAGTGAACGGGCCGCGTCGGTGCACGGCGCGGCCCCGCGGCTGGGACCGCGCGGAGCCAGCTCGCACGCGAGTGACCAAGCTCCTCGCGCCTACGCGTAGTCGCTCCGCGGAACGTGTCTAATGAGCAGGCTCGCGTTCGCCGGCCTGCCGTGGCAGTCGAACGGCGGCCGCACCGTCGGGCCGCGCGGCGCACGTCGAGCCGCCCCGATCTGCTGCGGGCGTCGAAGTCTCAACGCGTAGGACGCTCGCCATGCACATCCGCGTGATCGCCGTCGCGCTCGCCGCCGCCGCCGCGCTCAGTCTGCTCGTCCTGTTCGACGTCGGCGCGGAACAGCAGTCGGCGACTCCGCCAGTGAAGAGCGCGAGCACTTCGAGTCGCGAGCAGCTCGACGATTCCGAACAACGCTCGACCGTCGAGACCCGACACAGCGCCGCTTCGCCGAGTGCGTCGGATGCGCAGCAAGCGACCAGCGAATTGGTGTTCCTCGACGCCGGACGTCGCACGCCTGTCGCGAACGTCATGTGGATTGCGTTCGCGGACGGGAGCACGAACCGTGTCGAGTTGGTGTCGGATGACCGCGGTCGCGCCCGATTGCCCGTCGGCGCCTGGCGCATCTCGGCCGTCGATACGACCTACGAGGTTGCGAATCGCACTTGGCGAATCGAGTCCGACAACACCACCGTCGTGCTCGTCCACAGGGTCGCAGCCTTGCAGCTTCTAGTGCGCGACAGCGCGGGCGCCGCCATCGAAGGCGCGAGTTGCTCTTTGACGCTGCTCGACTCTTCTTCCGGCCTTCGGCCGATCGAGAGCGTGACGACAGACTCCAACGGACGCGCAGCCTTGATTGCACGGCCCTTCTCGCCTTGCGTCGTGGCCGTCCTCGCTCCGAGTTTCGAGCGCGCGCTGGTCGAGTTGAGCACGCCGCCGGACGACACGCTCGAGCTGCGGCTCGCGCGCTGCGTGTCGAACGCGACTTTGCTTCGTGCGCTCGAAGCTGGGAACGACGCGCCGGTGTTCGACGTGAGCGTGATGTCCGACTTGGACGGAGCACTGGTCGCGCAGAGCGCTGGCCAATCCAATGAGCTCGTCGTTCCTGCCTGGGTGCGCCGGGACGAGCCTCTGCGCGCAACCGCCACGGGCCATCTTCCTCTCCAGTTCCGACTCGCGAACCTGGCGGGCGACGAACTGCGGCTGCAGCGCGCGTTGGAGATCGAGCTGACCGTGCTCGACGAACGCGCGCCGTCAGCGACGCACGCGCACGTGGTGCTGGCGCGCGACGACCACTCACGCGAGCCCAGGCAAGTTCGAGTTCAAGTCGGCCGCGCGACGACGATCGCACTGCCCTGCGCTCCGCCGCTGCGCATCGAGGCCCAGCTCGAAGACGGGCGCAGCGCCGGTGCGCAGCTCGACGACTTGGACAGCGACCGCACGCTCGAGCTGCGCATCCCGTCCACGCCGCCGGCGGTGGAACTCGTGCTAGTCGACGGCGGGCGCAACCTGACCGCGCAGGCCATCGGCGAAGTCTTCGACCAGAGCGGCGCGCGCCTGCAGCTTCGCCCCGACTCCAACGGTCGCATGTGGCTCCCGGCGCGAGCGTCTTCGTTCGAGCTCCATGCTCCGGGCTACGCGCCCGTCCGCGGCACGCCCTTCGGCTCGCGCGAGGAACGTCAGAGCGCTCAGCGGCTCGTGGTCGAACTCGCGCCGCTGTCGAGCCGCGCGCTGCTGCTCCGGACTCCCGCCGGCGATCCGCTGCGAGGCGTGAACGTCGGAGTGCTCGTGCAGCCCGCTCCGCAGCAGAGCGCTCCGAGCGGCGGCTGGATCGTCGGCCCGCAGCGCTCGAGCCGAGGCGTGAGCGACGGAGACGGCCGCGTCGAGCTGCTCGGCCTGCCCGCGGGACGCGCGAGCGTTCGCGTGTGGATGGACGCGCGGAGCTCGAGCTCGCGCGAAGTCGGAACGCTCTACGCTCCGGCGACGATCGAGTCCGTCGAGCTGGGGCCCGCGCCGCTCGAACTCGTCTTCGAGGCTCCGCGCGCGCTGCGGATCGAAGTGCTGGACGCGGCGCGCGGCGGACACGTCGAGGGCTTCTCGGCCCGCGACCCGCGCACCGACGTCACGATCGAGGTCAACGGCGGCGTGTGGAGCGGCTGGATCGGCGACCAGGCCACGCAGCTCGTCGTCGGCTCGACGCGCTTGGGCTACCGCAACGTGCCGCTGTCCGTGGACTCGAGCTCCGTGCGCATCGAGCTGGGCGCACGCGAGGCGGGCGTGCTGGAAGTGCTGCGCGGCGGGGAGCTCGCGTCGCTGCGCGAGGTCGAGATCCTGGTGTGGTCGCGCGGCCCCGGCGGCGACAGTCAGATCGGGCGAGCGCGCGCGGAACTCGACGCCGCGGGGCGCGCCGAGGCTGCGCTCTATGCTCCCGACGGCGCACTGATCTCGCTCGAAGGCGCCGCAGCCGACGGTCGGCGCGTGAGCTTCGAGCCGCGCCTGGTCGCGTGGAGCACCGCCAGCGTCATGCAGTTCCGAGCGCGGATCGAGTGACGCGCGAGCGCGCGCGCCGCACGACGAACAGCGCCGCGAGAGCGAGCGTGCCGACGCCCGCGATCCACCACCAGGCGACGCGGCTGCGCGCGGGCGAGAGCGCGACGCGCTGTTCTCCGACGCCGACGGCCATGAGCTGCGCCGAGTAGTACGGGTGACGCCACTGCGGCTGCCGCGCGACCTCTTCTCGCGCAGCGCGCAGCGCCTGCGCAACCGTGCGTCCGGCGACGAGCTGCTCGACGGTCACGCGCGCGGCGAACAGCGTCGCGTCCAGGTCGAGATCGCCTTCGCTGGTGATCACAACGTTCGCGCCCGACTGCAGGAACGCGTTGGCGATGCGGTGCCCGCCGTCCTCGCCGCGGCGCGCGCCGCCGCCGTAGGAGCCGCACGAGCCGAGCCAGACCACCTCCGAGGCGCTCCGGAGCGCGTCGGCGAACACTGCGCCGCTCGCACCATCTCGGCCGGGCCGCAGCAGCAGGCCGTAGGGCCGATCCAACTGCGGATCGACAACTCCGTGGGCGAAAATCAGCGCCAGGCGCGCGCTCGCGCCGGCGCCGTCGAGCAGATCCGCGCTGGTGGCTCGCGGGAGCGCGACGGCCCGCCCGGCGTCTACCGCGCTGATGACGCGCGAGAGCTCGCGCGACTCGAGCGGCAGGGGCTCGACGCCCCAGGCTCGCGCCTCCGCCGCGTCGAGCGCGCCAGCGGACAAGAGCGCGAGGTCGTACTCGCGCGGAGGCGCGGCGCGGGCCGCGTAGTGCGCAACGAGCGTCATCGAAGGCAGGTCGCACAGCGCTTTCGCTTCGCCCAGTCGCACTCCGGCGTCATCCCAGGGCAAGCACTCGAACGACAGCCCCGCGAGCATGTCGCGGCCGACGATGTGGAGCTCCTGGCACTCGCGCACCTGCTCGCGAACCGACTCCGGGAAGCACCACTCGATCGCGGGAGCGGCCGCCGCGCGCAAGGCCTGCTCCCAGTCCGCCCGCGCCGGTTGCGCGAGGATCGCCCGCAGCTCGCTCGCGGCGCGCTGCACGCTGACTTCGCGCGGCCGCGCAGTCGCGCTGAGCCGCTCGCGCGTCGCCACGAACACCAGTGATCCGGTAGTGCCCGGCACGAACACGAGCAGACCGCCGCCCGGTGGAATCAGGCGTTCGCGCACTTGCGCGAAGCGCTGCGGAGCGAGGCCCAGGTTGCGCGCGGTCGAGCCCCGCGCTTCGGCGGCGAGCAGCAGATCGAGGCAGCGTTCGACGCCGCTCTCCCCCTCTGTCCGCGCGAGCACGACGCTGCACAGCGCAGCGAACAGATCGCGCCGGTAGCCGACCTGCAGGAAGGCCGCGCCGCTGGCGCTGGGCGGAGCGGAGTCCCACTGCGCCAGCAGGTGTTCGAAGCGCTGGAGCAAGAGCCGCTCGAGCACTTCGAGCGGAACCAGCGGCTCGCGGCCCTCGCGGAGGTCGGCCACGGCCAGGAAGCCGTTGGCGGAGAGCACCGCCTCGTGCGAGCTGGACTTCAGCGCGCCGGCGCAGACCTCGAGCCAGCCGCGCGCCCGCGCGTAGTCCGCGTGGACGATCGCGTTGAGCGCCAGTTCGGCGCGCGCGCGGTCGGCGAACACGGTGCCGCTCACGGCGACCTGCTCGAAGCTCTCGAGCGCCGCTCGCTCGTCGCCGTCCCCCATGCGAATCTGCGCCAGTGCGGCGCACATGTTGGCGCGCGCGCGGAGCTGGCCCTGCACCGTGGGCATGAGCTCGCGCGCCAGGCGCAGCGCGTCGGCGTAGCGCGCCGTGAAGATGAACTGATCGCACTGCGTGAGCCGCAGGTTGGTGGCGGTCATGTCCTCGAGCGGCACACAAGGATCCAGCGGCGTCGCGAGCGCCCGCGCCAGCGAGTCCGCCGCCGCGTCCGACAACCCGGCCAGTTGCAGCAGCACCGTGCGGATGCCGTAGTACTTCGCGCGCTGGTAGTTGGAGCCACGACCCTCCGCGATCTCGCGCTCGAAGCGTTCGAACACCGGCCAGGCGGCCGCCAGGTTGCGGTCGGCCGCGCAGATGCCGAGGTATTCGAGCAGCACGTTCGTGCGCACGCGGGGCACGTCGAACAGCGCCTCCAGCTCGGCCAGAGCGCGCTCGGTCTCGCCGAACAGGAAGCGGACACAGGCCAGGTTGAGGTCGAGGTCGGAGCGGTCGTGATTTCCGACCGGCGCCGTGGCGCGCTCGATGCGATCGAACAGCTCGCGTCCACGCGGCGTCGTGAAGAGCGGCTGCGACATGTGCAGGAAGAACAGCCGGTGGAGCGTTTCGCGCGCCGCCGAGAGCTGGTAGCGCGCGAGTTCCGCATCGAGCGGCGCCAGTTCCGTCGCGCGCTCGATGTCGTCGATGCGCGCCTCCAGCTCTTCAACCGTGCGCAGCCCGGACGCCTCGCGAGCGATCGTGCGCATGCGCGCCAACATCTCGCTCGTCCGTTGCGCGTCCTGGACGGCGCCGCTCTCGTCCTGCGCTGGCGCGAGCGCGGCGAAGAGCGTCAACAGCAGCACGGCTACGACGCCCATGCGGCCCAGCGCGCGCCGTCCGATTCGCGCGCAGCGATCCATGCTGCCGATCAGCGCGCGCGCTCCACGGTCGAGGCTGCGCGTTCCGAGCCCGCCTCGTAGCTGTTGACGAGCATCAGCCGGGCCGTGATGCGCCGGGGATAGCTGCTCGCGCGCGCCGGTCGCCACTCGTTCGTCTTGAGCAGCTCCGAGCGCTCGAGCTCCTTGCCCGCTTCGTCGAAGACGCGCACTTGGAACCACAACTTGCCGCTCTCGCCGTCCCAGCGCACGGCCGAGAAATCGGCCGCCACTTCGAGCACGCTCTGCGCGCTCAAACGGACGTCCTCGCGCTCCACCGACGGGCGCGTGGCGAGCCAGCCGACGAGCAGGGCGAGCGCCGCGGCCAAGGCCAGCGCCAGCGGGAACCAGCGCCGCTTCGGACGGGCGCTGGGCGCGGGCTCGAGGCCCAACTGGCGGCGCGCGACGCGCTGCACGTCGAGATCAAAGGCCTGCGCGGGCTCGGCCAGCGCGCTCGCCACGGCGCCGTGGGAGCGTTCGAGCTGCGCCTGCGCTTCCAGGAGCTGCTGGAGCCGGCGCGCAAAGCGCGGGCTGCGGCGCGCGGACACCACCAGCGGATCGTCCTGGCGACGGTCGCCAGCCAGCACGTCGGTCAACAGCTCGCGCTCGCTGGGCGCGAAGGAATCGTCGATTTCGAAGGGGGTCACGCTGATCGTCTCCCGCGCGAGCGGTCGAGGCAGGCGCGCAGTTGGACGAGCGCGCGGTAGTACCGGGTCTTCGTGAAGCTCACGCTCTGGCCCAAGCGCGCGGCGATGTCCTGGAAGGGCAGATCGGCATCGTGGCGCGCCTGAACGATCGCTTGGTCTGCGCTCGGGAGCCTGCCCACACAGCCCCACAGCGCCACGTCGGGCTCGCTGCAGAGCTCGTCTTCGATCGCGAGGTCCTCGGAGACCTGGTCCAGTTCGGCGTTCCGCTGGGCCTGGCGCCGCCGCCGCGCCAAGGCGCGCAGCAGCTCGCTCTCGCAGAACGAGTAGACCCACACCTCGAGCCGAGCGGCCCCCTGGTAGGTCGGCAGCTTGGCGAGCACGCGCGCGACGACCTCCTGGGCCACGTCGAGCAGATCGTCCTCGCCCAAACGCCCGTTCAGGGCCCGATGGCGCGAACGCAGGATCGGCCCCACGCAGCCCAGACGGCCCGCGAGCTGCTCGCGAGCCGAGCGCTCGCCGGCCAGTACGCGCTGCACCAGGTCGAAGTCGTCGGAGTGTGCGACCTCCGGCGACGCCGCCGGCCGCAGCTCCCGTTGTAGTTCCAATCGTTCCACGGTCCCGTTCCCCACCGTAGCACCCTCGCCGCATTGTCGCCGCCCAGCGACATACGCGACGCTTACCCAATGGCCACGCCGGACGCCCGCGAGTCGCAGGAATCCGCAAAAAATTCGGCGCGCCCCCGCCGGTGACCGCCGGATCGGCGCCGCAGCTCGCTAAGCGAGCCCGACCGAGTGGACCCGCGACCGGAGGCTCGGGCGGCGCATCCAGTTCCCCGCGGGCCCCGAAAGATCCGGCACTCGGCTCTGGCGCGCCCTCCGACGCGCGGCGCCGCGGTCAAGCCGGCGCAAGCAGCGCGCTACGATGCAAGGAATGCAACCTGAAGCCGGGTCCACGGGGGCCAAGTCCACGAGCGGGGCGTTCGTGGCCAGCTTAATCGACAGCTCGCGGCGCGCCTGGGCCAACAACTGCGCTTGGCGCATGGGCCACACGCATCCGGAGATGGCGGGCGCGCCCACGACGGCCACGAGCGGCGGGTGGCACAGCTACTTCGACAGCCTGCTCCAGCACGTGAGCGCCGCGCTCGAGTACGACGCGCCCGAGCTGCTCACCGCCCAGGCGCAGTGGCTGCGCATCTCCTTCGACTCGCACGGCCTCGAGCCGACGCTGGCAACCCGGAGCCTGGTCAGCCTGCGCGAGGAGCTGGCCGAGCGCCTTCCGACGCCCGCCGCGCCCGCTGCGCTGGCGCTGATCGACCGCGCGCTCGAGCAGGCGGCGCTGCCGATCCCGGCCCCGACCAACGGCCTCAGCGGCCAGGACGCGACCGCCAGCCTGGCGCGCGAGTACCTGCTGGCGGCCCTCGAGGGCCGGCGGGAGGACGCCGTGGCGCTCGCGCTCAACGCGCTCGAGCGCGGCCTGAGCGTCGAACAGCTCTCGCGCGAGGTGCTCGGCCGCGTCCAGAACGAACTGGGCGCGATGTGGCACCGCTCGCAGATGTCGATCGTGGAGGAGCACCTGGTCTCGCGCACCACCGAGGAGGTGCTGACGCGCCTGCGCTCGCGCGTCTCGCAGACTCCGCGCAATGGAATGAAGGTGCTCGTGACCAGCGTCGACGGCGACCTGCACGACATCGGCCTGCGCGTCGTCGCCGACCAATTCGAGATGGCCGGCTGGCAAGCGATCTACCTGGGCGCGAGCACGCCGCCGGCCGACGCCGCGCTCGCCGCCGCGGAGTTCGAAGTGCACGTCGTCGCCGCGGGCGCGAAGCTCGTCAGCCAACTCAAGGCCGCCGCGCGCCTGGTGGAGCTGCTGCGCGCCGACCCGCGCACGCGCGCCCTGCCGGTGATCTTCGGCGGCCGCCCGTTCGAGCTCGCCCCGAACCTGTGGCGGGCGCTGGGCGCCGACGGCATGGCCTCGAACGCCTCTGGCGCCGTCGAACTCGCCACGCGCCTCGTCCGCCGCGGCGCGTGACGCGCGCTCGGCCGTCGCTCGAGTCGTAGCTGCGCGCCAGGCGCGGCGTGTTGGCGATTCGCGAGCGCGGCGCCGCAAGCAGCTCTGGGCGAACGCCGTGCGCTGCGCAGCGAGACCGCGAGGGCGGAGCTCGCGACGCGAGGTGAGAATCTGAGTTTCGTGGCACGTTCGACGCGCGGGCCGCGGATTCGCCTACGGCGACAGGGTCGAAGTCGGCCCGCCGCCGGGAGGGGCAGATGAACTGGAGCGCAGTCGGAGTCTGGGCGTTGTTCGCGGCGATCGGCACGGCGCAGAGCGCGCCGACGTTTCCCGGACGGACGTTCGTGGCGGAATACAACCCCAATGGGCTCGAGCTGGCGGACCTCGATCGCGATGGAGCGCTCGACGCGCTCTACGTCGCCCAGCCGGGCTTGATGCTGTCGCGTGGCGACGGCCAGGGCGGCTTCCACGCGCCCAGCGTGCTCATCCCCGAGGGTTCGTCGTACACGTTGGTCGTCGACGACTTCAACGGCGACGGCTGGCCCGACGTGGCGACCTCGCACGGGTGGAGTGGTCCGCTGAAGTGGGCGCTGGGCAACGGCGGCGGCGGCCTGTCGGGCTACCAGCAGCAAGCCGGCTGGAGCGTCGGCGACTTGCGCGGCGCCGACATCGACGGCGACGGCGTGCAGGAGCTGTTCGTCCTCGAGCCCACGCTCTCGATCCGCGTGTTGCGCTGGCAGACCGGCGGCTTCGTGCAGGTGGGCAGCATCGGCCTCGCCGGCCTGGCGCCAGCCGGCTGGGCGCTGGGGGATTTCGACGGCGATGGTTGGGGCGATCTGGCCTTGAGGATCGGGTCCGGCTTCGGCCAGCCGACGCGCTTGACGTACCTCTTCGGCGACGGAACCGGCGCGTTCCCGCGGCGCGAACGCTCCGCGGAGCTCGACACGATCGGCTACCAGATGCTGGCGCTCGACGTCGACGGCGACGGCACGGACGAGATCGTGACGGCCGGCATGGATGTTCTGCGCGAGCTACGTCGCATCGCGCCCAACCGCTATCGCGAAGAGCGCCGCACCGAGCTGATCTGCGAGGTTCGGGGCCTGGGCGACCTCGGCGGCGACGGCGATGGAGACCTGGTCTACTTCGATCAGCGCGGCCGCACGCTGGTCGCCCGCGGCGAAGCCGGCGGACTGGCGCCGCAGCCGAGGCCGCTGTGGTCCGTCGAGAGTGAGCCCGGCGCCGCGCGGCTCGGCGACCTGAACGGCGACGGCCGAGCGGACCTTGTGTCGCTGAGCGACGCGCGCGGGCTGTCGGTGCTGCTGGCCGATTCCAGCGGCGAGCTGCCGACTTCGTCAGCCGTCGACGCAGCGGGCGTTCAGAGGGTCGTGGCGGGCGACCTGAACGGCGACGGAGCACTCGACGCGCTCGGGGACGACGGGGCCCGGCTGATCACGCTGCTCAACGACGGCAGCGGAGTCTTCACGCAGCACGCGATCTTGAACCTGCCGGACGTGCCCAGCCGCTGGACGCTGCTCGACCTCGACGGCGACGGGGATCTCGACGTGCTGATCGAGTTCCAGTTCCTGCCCAACATCGTCCTGACGGTGTTGAACGACGGAAGCGGTCGCATGCTCGGCACTCAACAGCACGGCAAGCCGGTCAACGCGCGCGTGCTCCCCGGCGACTTCAACGGCGACGGTTGGATCGATCTCGCCATCCTCGACGTCGGCCTGCGAGTGCGCCTCGGCGACGGCTCGGGCGGCTTCGCAGCGGCGGTCCCGACGCCGACGCAGGCCTTGGGCGTCGCTCCGGCGTTCCACGTCGCCGATGTCGACGGGGACGGGCGCGACGACATCCTCCTCGGGCCCACGAACGCGCCGGCGCGGATCGAGGTCTATCGCGGCGGCAACTCCGCCGTCCTGCAGCCGAGCGTCACGACACCCTTGGCCGCGATAGCGACGGACTTCGCGACCGGCGACTTCGACGCTGACGGCCGCACGGATCTGCTCTGGCGCGAGGCGAGCTCTCCGGGCGAGCTGAAGCTGGCCTACGGCTCGGGTACGGCAACGTTCACGCCCTCGGCGATCGTGACGCTGCCCAGCAGCGCCTGGGGCTCCATGCCGAACGTCGCGCGGGTGGACGCCGACGGACGCGACGACCTGTGGTACGCGACGTACGACCAGCCCGTAACCTACGCGGTCGGGCTCGCCGTGATCACCAGCGACACGACGGGCGTGCCCTCGCTCCGCTCGCATTTCGCCGCCGGTCCAGCGCGTCGGATCGTCTCCCTGGCCGACTTCAGCGGCGACTCGCGCGCCGAGCTGATCATGGAGGAGTACAACAACCCGCGGCTGCGGCTCGTCCGGCAGCGCTAGCGGCTGCGCTCGGCGAAGTCCTGGCCCAACCCGACGAGCGGCTCAGCCCTCGTTGAAGTCGTAGATGTACGACAGGCGCGTCTTGTTGACGATCACGTAGGGCATCTTCGCCAGCAGCTTGAGGTCCGAGTCCTCCTTGGCGTTGAAGCCGCGCAGGCTCGGGTTCTTGAGCACGAAGAAGCGCCGCGTCATGCGGTCGTCGGCCTCGTAGGCGCCGGGGCGGCACTCGCCGCCGACCTCGACGTTGAGGTGGCCGGTGAAGAACACGCGCACCTTGACCGTCTTCTGGTCCTTGAAGAGCTGTTGCTGCTGGAGGTCGCTGGCCTGGTCGAGGAACTCGTGGGCGAGCAGGATCTCGTCCATGTTCACGTGCAGGAGCGGCGTCTGGATCCGATCGCAGGTGTTGAGGTCCACCAGCGTCGCGTTGCGGATCTTGATGAAGTAGCGGCGGTGCTCGTCGAGCAGCGTCGAGAGGCGCGCGTACTTGCGCTCGACCTCGCCCTTGATGAGGAACGAGTCGGTGAGGAACAGATCCGAGACGATCGTGATCATGCCGGCGGGGCGAGCTCGTAGAGGTGGGCGCGGACGGCGCCGGCGAGGTGCAGCGAGCCCGTGACCAGGACCCAGCCCTGGCCCGCGAGCTCGATCGCGCGATCGACGGCGGCGCACGGCGGGGTCAGCGCCTCGCCACGCGCGCCGACGGCCTCGAGTTCGAGGCGCAGTTCATCGGCGGTGCGAGCGAGTGCGGTCCCCACGGAGGTGCAGATCACCCTTTCGGCCCGCCCGGCCAGGGCCTTGAGGATCGCCGCGTGGTCCTTGTCGCGCGCGAGACCGACCACGGCGACCAGCGGGCGACCGGCGAGCTGCGGGTCGTGCTCGAGCTCGCGCAGCAGCGCCGCGATGCTGCCGGGCGTGTGGGCGCCGTCGAGCACCACCCGCCGCCCCGCGACCAGGAAGTGCTCGCGCCGGCCGGGCAGGCGGGCGGCGGCGCAGACCTCGTCGGTGAGCAGCCCGCGGTGGACGGCCCCGAGCGGGCCGCGGACGCCGCGCCGGCCGAGTTCGTCGAGCACCAGCTCGGCGAGGTCGCGGTTCGCGCGCTCGACCGACGCCGGCGGCGTCCCCCCCGCCCAGGGCGGCCGCAGCACGCTGCACCCCAGCTCCGCCGCGCGCGCCGCGGCCACGGCCCCGGCCTCGTCCCCCGCCGCCAGCGAGGTCACGAGCGTCGAGCCCGGCTTGAGGATCCCGGCCTTCTCGCGCGCGATCAGGGCGCGCGTGTCGCCCAGCACCTGCGTGTGCTCGAGCTCGACGTTGGTCAGCACGCACACCTCGCCGCGCAGGATGTTGGTCGAGTCGAGCCGGCCGCCCAGGCCCACCTCGGCCACGAGCCACTCCACGCGCTCGCGCTCGAAGCACCACAGCGCCGCGGCCGTCACCACGTCGAACCAAGTCGGCTCGACGGCCGGATCGGCGGCGACGACCTGCTCGCGGGCCGCGAGCGCGCGCTCGAGCCCCTCGGCCAGCGTCGCGTCCGCAATCTCGCGCCCGTCGATCACGACGCGCTCGTTGATGCGCTCGACGTGCGGCGAGCCGTAGCGACCGACCCGCAGGCCCGACGCGCGCAGTCCGGCCGCGATCAGCGCGCTCGTCGAGCCCTTGCCCTTGCTCCCGGTCACGTGCACCACGCGCAGTCGCCCGTGCGGCGCGCCCAGGCGCTCGGACAGCGCCCGCGCGGGGTCGGTGCTCACGCGCATCGCGGCTCGCGCGCGCCGCTCCCAGTCGATCAGGGCCTCCAGGCGCGAAAGGACTTCCGCCAGCGAGGCGCCGCTCACGCCCGCCTCCGCGCGCTGCGCGAGGACGCCTGGAAGGAGTCGCGAGAAAACAAACAGCGCAGCGCGGTCGAATGCCGCGGGGCGTGTCGGCGCCTTGACCGACCCGCCCATGGGATGCGGCGTGAAGGCCGCGCCGAGGGAAATCGCAACTTGACCTCAGTGCTAGGATCGGGACGTCCGATCCACCCGGCTGCACGGAAGGAGGAGTCGCTCGGCAGCCGGCAAATTCGGAGGTCGGGCGCGCCAGCACCTACGGTTCCCGCCATGGTCGATCTCGTCCACCGCGTCAAAGTCTTCGTCTACCGCTACCGCGACAGCGCGCCAGACTACCTGCTGCTGCGCGGCGCCGGCCACGAGAGCTTCTGGGGCCCGGTCCAGGGCCCGATCGGCTTCGGCGAGAAGCTCGACAGCGCCATCAAGCGCGAGGTCATGGACGACATCGGCCTCTCGCGCCCCATGGACCTGATCGACCTGCACCTGCCCGGCCGTTGGGTGCTCGGCGACGAGG
>WYBT01000018.1 GCA_011525785.1 Planctomycetaceae bacterium | reverse complement strand
CTGCGCCTTCGCCTCCCCGAGCGAGCGCCTCGCACCGAGTTTCCAGCCGAGCGCGCCGCTCACCGATGCCGACGTCGCCGAGCTGGTCGAGCAGCTCGCCCGGCGCATCACGCGCTACCTCGAGCGCGAGGGTCGTCTGTCCCGCGCGCACACGCCGGCCGACGCTGACGAGCCGGCCGAGCACGACGCTCCGCTCTTCGACCAACTGTGCGCCGCGTCGATCCAAGGCGGCGCCGCGCTCGCGCCGGAATCCTCGCGGCCCATCGCGCGCCTGGGCCAGCGCCACTCGCTGCGTCCGCCGCCGCTGCCCGGATCGCTGTGCGCAGACATCGACGGCTTCTCCTTGCACGCCAAGGTGCTCGTGCCCGCCGGCGAGCTCGAGCGGCTCGAGCATCTGTGCCGCTACGTGACTCGACCGCCCATCGCGACGCAGCGTCTCGTGCTCTCCCCCGACGGCCGAGTCATCTACGGCCTCAAACGGCATTGGCGCGACGGCACGTCGGCCGTCTCCTTCGATCCGCCCACCTTCATCGAGCGCCTCGCCGCACTCGTGCCACCCCCACGCGCCCATCAGCTCACCTACCACGGTGTCCTCGCGCCGGCCTCCGCCTGGCGCGACCTCGTCGTGCCCAAGCGCGCACTCGACTCCGCTGCGCGCCCTCCCACCGCGACCTCCCGCGGCACGCTCGGATCCGGCGCATCGCCCGCGCCCGGTGCTGCCACCCGCTCGCACTCATCGCGCTCAACCTGGGCGGAGCTCCTGCGCCGAGTCTTCGCCGTCGACGTGCTGACCTGCCCGCACCGCGGCGGCCCACGCCGCCTCATCGCGCAGCTCACAGACCCACTCTTCGTGCGCAAGATCCTCGCGCACCTCGGACTGCCCACCGAGCCGCCACTGCTCGCGCCAGCTCGCTCACGCGAACAGTTCGACTTCGCCTGAGGCGGCGACCCTTGCCCGCCGAGCACGCCTCTCGCCCACGACCCGCGCCGGCGAGTTGGCCCAGCCGTATCCGAGGCGCCCGCACCACCGCCCCTGCGGGCCTCGCACGGCTCGCCAGACCGCCAAAGGAGCCCGATCTCGGCTCTGGTCGCGGCTTGACGGATCCGACAGCCGCGGCGAACCTCCCTTTCGCGGTCGACGACGGTCGTCTCCGACCGAAGCCATCGGCTTGGAATTCCTATCCGCTAGCGACGCCAGCGGTCGGCGATGGCCTGCAGCGCCGCGCGTGGATGTCGGATCTCACCAGCCGAGACGTAGTCGGTGGGCAGATCACCGCAAATGACCCACCAGCCAATCCAGCCGGGCCGGAGCTTGCTCTCGATCGCCCACACGGAGACGTAGGGCGCGACGTGCCACGCCGGTCGCTCGCCGATCCGCCCGTGCTCCACACCCTCCGCGGCAAGGTAGCGAGCGACGTCGACGCGCCGGTCGGCGCACCATGACTCGTCCGCCGCTGGATTCTCTTGGTCCGACACGTTGAGGTGCTCCTTCGACATCTGCGGCGAGTCACGCAGAGCTGTGCACCGCATCCGCTGGCGCGACGACGAGATGCTCGCCTTCGCGGTCGATGGTCAGCCAGCGTGTAGCGGTCGCCGCCGGCAGCAGTGCGGACCAAACGATCGCGTCTGTGCGTTCGACGTTGTCCGGAAGCAGCAACTCGAACGTCCAGCGCTCCTGCCGATCTCCGAAGCAGACCCAGGCTTGTCCGACGATCCGTTTCGGAGAGGTCGAAAGCTCGACCGCGTGCGCGATGAACCCGTCGCACCACATGCCGAGCCGCGCACACTCGTCAACGCCAGCGAGCGCGCGGGAGACGCGATACTCGAGTGCTTCCCAGAATCTCGCTTCGTCCATGGGCGCGGCGGCGGGTTCGCTCGATCGCTCCGCGCTCCCAAGTACGCCGCCCACCGCTCTCGCCTGCTGCATTGCCCTTTCGATCGGAAGCGGCGGGCTCGTAGCGTCGATCGGGCGCCAAACTCCGTCGACCAAGCTCTCGAAGCAACTGCGCTGCGAGCCAAGTCCAGCACGCGCGCGCACTCGAACTGGTGCAACCCAGTCTTGCTGGCAACCGGGCAGCGGATCACGGATCAACTGCCAATCAGCGGCAGCGACGCCGTAGGCCTCCGCGCAGTAGGCGTCGGCTTCCTCGAGCGACGGAAACCAAACGTCGCCCGTGGCTGAACCGTCGTCATCGGATGCGCAGGGGAAGACGAAGACCCCGCCTTCGGCCTCGTGAACGATGAGCCAACGAACGGCGCCGTCACCGACGCCAACCTTTCCAACTTTGCGCATCTAGGTCCAACCAGCGTATCGCCCGTGAGTGGACCACCTCCGCCGCAGCGACGGCCAAGTCGCGCACAGAACTACCGATGAGCTTGCGTCCAGGCGATCGCGCGCTCAACGACGTGACGGTGCGGGCTCGCGACTTGGCCGAAGTCATTGCTCGGAATGTCGAACCAAACGTGCCAGCCGATCTCCCCCAGCAGCCGCCAGAGTTCCGGCCCAGCGATCCGGCGCATGTCGAGGTAATCCTGCGGACGCCCCAGCAGTTGCACGCCTCGGATGCCCGGCCCCATGCGCGGAGACAACGCCAGAAAACGGGTGGTGCTGATGACGAAGTCCAACTCTACGGCGCGCGCCAACACGGCCTCCGTCTCCATCGGATCGGCGATCGGTAGAAGGAAGTCCTCCCAGCGAGAGCGGCCGACGTGTTGTCCCCAACACAGAACGTGTGGCGCGTGCGGGTCGAGGAGCACAGGGAGCAGTTCGAGTTGCGGGAAGTCGAGAAGCGACCAGTAAACGCCCGGCGCCAGTTCCTCGATCACATGCGGAGTCGGCGTCACTTCTCTTCTGGGGGCGGGCATGGCGAATGCAGCCGCGCAAGCAGGCGCGACGGAAGCGGATCCTACCGCGCGAGTGAGAGGAGCGGCTGAGCCGCGCGACAACAGGTTGACCTCGCGCCCGAGACGGCGAGCGCGGTGCGCTTCGGCTTGCTGCTGCCAGAGACCCAACTCGCTCACGCGAAGAGTTCGACTTCGCCTGAGCCGGCGCCCTTCACCCTGCCGAGCACACGCCTCGCCCGCGACCCGCGCCGCCGAGCAGGCCCGGTCGTATCCAAAGCGCCCGCACCACCGCCCCAGCGGGCCTCGAA
This sequence comes from Planctomycetaceae bacterium, assembly GCA_011525785.1. Taxonomy (GTDB): domain Bacteria; phylum Planctomycetota; class UBA1135; order UBA1135; genus WYBT01. The sequence goes on along the minus strand of WYBT01000018.1, from coordinate 44,749 downwards.
CGGCTCGCCAGCCCGCCAAAGGAGCCCGATCTCGGCTCTGGTCGCGGCTTGACGGATCCGACAGCCGCGGCGAACCTCCCTTTCGCGGTCGACGACGGTCGTCTCCGACCGAAGCCATCCGCTTGGAGTTCCTATCCGCCAGAGGGCGCGTGCTCGCTCAGCCAAGCCTCGATGGCCGACTCGTACTTCGCCGCCGCGAACGGCTTGTCCGCGCGGCCGTCAACAGCGCCGCTCTCCGCGCGCCCTTGGTGGTAGCGCACCGTGCTCTCCGCAACGTCGAGCCGGCGCGCTATCGCTCGAGCGGGAACTCCTCTGCTGGTCAAAACGTGGATCGTCACGATCTCCTCGGGGCGAAGGCGGCGCGGCATCCGCCCGTCTTGCCCGCGCCCAGGCGCGCCGGCAATCCGAGCGGCCCGCCGGCCGCCTCAAGGCTGGGACGGTGCGCGAAACTTGCCGTCCCCTAAGCGCTTGGATATCGCGTCCACTGACAGCTCGCGCCGCTCCGCGCTCGGCAGCGGTTCTCCGTTGGAGCTGTGGACGGGGAAGGCGTCCAGCGCGACATCGTGCTCGACTCGTCGAGTGTTTCGTGCGCGCTGGAGGTTGACCCAGCGACTGCGCGCCGCGGCGTTCGGCCGCGCTGAGATCTTGTTGCGCTCGCTGCTCCACCCTGAACTCTTCGCGCAGCGCGAAGAACCCGAGAGGAAGTAGCTCAGGGACTGGTGAACGAGCCGGTGATCGTCGCACGCAGCGACTTGCCTTCCAGCGGCGCCGTGAAGAGTACGAGCACTCGACAGGACTCCTTCGGCTTGACCCCTGGGAAACCCGAGAACTCGAAGCTCGTCGATGAGTGCGATCCCTGGACCGGAGTCACTGGATCACCGTCCGCTTCGCGCAAATGGACGCTCTCGATCGTTGCGTCGACGCCGGCGGGAAACGAGAGCGACCCCGTCAGGCCGCACAGCAACTGATCCGGGTCCGCATTGGCGACGAACAGCAAGACGCCGCGGTGGTAAACCTCAGCCGTTCCGTTGCGCGCCATGTCGTTCAGCGCGCTGAGTTCGTAGAGGGGCAACGCGTTGACCTCATGGACGGCGCCCGCAACTTGATCCTTGTACGACGGCGTCACGTTGCAGATCAGATTGGCGCCGGATGTGTCGCCCGACAGGCTCTTCAGCGTGTATCCCAGGCACACGTTGCCGCCCATGCTGAGGCCGTTCACGTGCGCAGTTGCGTTGGAGAACGTAACCCCGGTTGGGACGCCTTCGACTTCAACCGAAGCGGCCGTGCCCTTCTTGATTGAGAACGTGAGGTCCGTGATCAGGACGCCGCCTGGAACCTTGTTGCACAGCTTTCCGGCCGCGTCCGGTCCTGAGGTAGGCAATGCGGCGGGGTCAATCTCACCGATCTTGGTTGTGCCGGCCGTCAGGTTGGTCTCCCCCATGGGGATGGTGTTCGGGACCAGCAGCGCCATCGAAGCCGCGACAGCGACGGCGCTACCGCAAGCCAGCGCGGGGATCAGTCGGGATGTGAACATGAGAATTCTCGTGTCGGGAAGTTGTTTCTCGGGAAGCAAGTGAAGTGACAGCGGTCGGCTCAAGGCCGCCGCGCCCGCCGACAGCCGTTGGAGCGAACACGACGGAGTCGGTGCGCCGCAGACATGCTGCGACGTGTTCGGCCAGCAGCGGCGTCGTGACAGCTTCTGTGTATCCACGCGAGGCTCTCCGCTGCGACCGACGTTCACGAGAAAATCTCCTGGATCGCGCGTGTCAGGCGGCGCTGCCGCCAGCTTCACACGCTTAGAGGATCGTGCCCTCGCAAGCGCACACGCAGCAACGCCAACGTCTTGGCGTGCTCGCGTCGAACCGTGCGCTCCGTGCTCGACAGCCTGCGCGCGATGGCTGGGTAGCTCAGCGACGGTGACCACCGAAGGCGGAGGATGCTCCGCGCAGGCGGCGGCAGTTCCCACAGCACAGCCGCGAGAGAGCGAGCCAGCTCGCCGCGCTCCGCCCTCGTCAGCGGAGCCCTGCTGAGGCCGTGGTCGGGGACGACGTCCAGCGCGACGTTTTGGTCCGCTCGTCGAATGCGTTGATCGCGCCTGAGGTTGCCACAGCGGCCTCGCGCACGGTGGAGGAGCAGCGGCGCCAGTCCGCGCCCGCAATTGCGAACGTCCTCGCCAGTGGCTGCCGCGCGGCGAAGAAGCTCCAACACGATTCCGGCGGCCAGGTCCTCGGCGTCGTGCCAGTTGCGGGTCGAGCGATAGCAGATGCTGCGGAGCTGGTCGAGGAGCGTTTCCCAAGATCGCGCCTCAGCGGTCATATACCCCCCTAGAGAAGAAGCTCGCGCGGCAGCGGCGTGGCTCGGCCCGGGACGTCGTCGAGAACGAAGCCAGCAGCAGGAACCGCGCGGCCACCGGTCCGCGAATCGGCGTCGATCGGCCCGTGCGCCTCGTGTTGGTGTCCGTGGCTCCCCGGGGAGTTTCAGGAATCCGCCGAATCTCGCGACCCGTTGTCGGCGGGGAACAGGCGACGCTCCAGGCGAGCGACCCGGCGCCCCCAGCCCGCTTCTGCTGAGGCGCCGGCCGCCGCCTTACGGCAGGATCGTGAACTCGATGCCGTGCGTCAGGTTCGTGCCGCCTGGCGCGGCGGGATCGCGCGACCAGAACTGGCCGTAGATGCGCTCGCCTGCGACCAGGTTCGAGTAGGCGCCGCTGCGCATGCGCTCGCCGAAGTCGAAGGAATGCGATCCCGAGCAATCGTCGACGCCGACGTTGCCGCCCGAGTCGGTGCGCCCCGTGCGCGCGAGCGGCGAAGCGAGCCACAGCGAGCCGCCGCCGATGACCTTCTTCTTGCGCCCGAAGCTGTAGAGGAACACGCCGTCCTTGTTGTTGAGCTCGTTCGTGGCGGTGATCACGAACGGAGCGCTCGAGGCGAGGCTCGGCGCGCCGGTCGCGGTCACGCTCGGCGCGCAACCCTGGCTGTTGACCTGCGACCAGCCGTAGGCGACGGGCTGCCCTTCGTCCACCGGCAGGAACAGCGCGGAGATTGCGCCGGGCTGGTGGAGCACGCTCACATCGAAGGGATTGATGTTGGGCGCATAGCGCAAGAGCTGCGCGACCGGCGGCTCGTGCACGTGCATGTTCTCGGCGCGCAGGCGCAGGCGATGTCCAGCCGGGAAGGTGTACGCGTTGGGCTCGAAGTCGAGGGACAGCTCGACCACGCCGCCGGAGTGCGAGGTCGTGAAGTACGAGGTGCTGGTGACGTAGCGCTCGGCGTCGAACTCGTCGACGTCCCACAGGCTGACGCCGAGTTGCCACTGCGACGCCTCGGTGTCGACGAACAGCCGCACGCGCGGCGCGCCGGCAAAGCTCAGGTCCGAAGCCAGGGGCTGCGTGGTCCAGGCGAGCTGCTGACGCGGGATGTGCGGCTCGATCAACACCAGTCGAAACTGCGTGGCGAGCAAGTCGTTCGCATCGAAGGGCCCGACGACCGTCTGGATCAGCTTGTCGGCGGGCTCGGGGAACTTCGGGGGCACCGGCGCGAGGCGCTGGCTCTCGCTCAAGTACAGCGGGTACTCGTGGCGGCCGGGCGGCGGCCAGCTCTCGCTCTGACGGTGCACCCACTGGCTGTTGACGTCGAGGTACGTCGACTCAACGGACGGCGTCTGCGCATACGTAATCCACGGGCCGGCGTCGACGCCGTTGAGCTCGCCCTTGAGGAAGCGGTCGAACCACTGCCGACGCCACAGATTGCGCCGGTCGCGCTGATCGACGTTGGCGGGCGTGCTGTGCCCCACCGTTCCGACGTACAGCTTCTTGGGCGTCGTCTGCGGAATCTGCGCCATGCGCGTGAACAGCTGCGAGGTCGGGAACCAGAAGTCGTCCCAGCAGCCCATGGCGAGCACGGCGCTCGTCATGTTGCTCGCCTGCGGCCCGAAATCGCGCGTCGGATCGGAGACCAGCGAGTTCCACGGCGCGCTGTCGCCGGTGAGAACCGCGTGGGTCATGCTGGCCACGACCGCGGGGTCGTAGCGCACTTCGCCGGTGACCAGGAACGAAGTGCCGAGGTTGGTGTGCACGCCGACACCGTGCGGCGCGAAGATCGGCGCGAAGCCCGCGGTGAGGTTCTCGACCGCAATGGCCTGGATCTGCGGGTAGACGCCGGCGCGCCAGGGGTTGTTCTCGATCGGCTGACCGCTGAACGAAGCGGTCGAGAACGACATGATCCCGCCCTGCGAAACCCCGCCGAGCCCGGTGCGCGTGGGATCGACCAGAGTCGGAAAGCTCGCGCGCGCCCACTCGATCAGCTCGACCACGTCCAGGCGTTCGCGCTGGCCCCACAAGGTGGCCAGTCCCGTCGCGCTGTCGTGGCCACGCACGTCGTAGGCCACGGTGAAGTAGCCCGCCTCGGCGAACTCGCGCGCGACGCCGTTGAGCGAGTAGCGCGAGCCGTTGAGCCCATGCGTGAACACGATCAACGGCCAGCCGCAGGGGCCCGCGGGATCGCGCGGCCAGCGTGCGATGGCGGTGGTTGTCTCGCCGTCGGAGAACACCACCTGCCAGTCGACCGACTCTTCGATCGCGAAGGCCGGGGCAGGCACGGGCGGGTCGGTGCACTGCGCAAGCAGCGCCAAGGCGAACGCGGCCGGGGGGATCATGTTGGGGAGCGGCTCGGTGCGGCGACGGGGAAGCCCGAGTCTAAGCGAGCCGGCTGCGGAGCGCAGCGACGCCGCCAGGGCGACGGCGGAACGCACGGCCTGCGCCCCGCGACCGCCCGACGCGCATGTTGAAGGGCTTTCCGGTCGATTCGTCGAAGCTCGCGTCTGGGGCCCGCCGAGCGGCCGAGGGCGAATACTGCGAGCGCGCGCGTCCCTGGCGCTCGAGCTCGAAACCTCCGACCGAAATCAGCGCCGAGCGACGGAGCGCGGCATTGCGCCGCGGCTCAGCCGACCGACACGCCGAACAGCCGGCCGATCGCGAAGGTCGCGGCGGCGGCAGCCGAGCCGATGAAGGTCATGCGAAGGCCGCTCGCGAACACGCCGCGGCCGGTGAAGAGCGCGAGCGCGCCGCCCACTGCGAACAATGCGAGCAGCGCAACGCCCGCCGTCGCGTAGAGCGCGTCGGATCCCGTGAGGAACAGGTGCGGCGCGAGCGGAAGTCCGGCGCCGACAGCGAAGGCCAAGAACGAAGTCCACGCAGCGCCCCAGGGCGAACCCAGGTCGTCGGGGTTCAGGCCCAACTCCTCGCGCGCGAGCGTGTCGAGCGCGTGCTCGGGCGAGAGCACCAGCTTGTGCGCGAGCGCGCGCGCCTGCTCCAACTCCAGTCCGCGCGCCTGATAGATCAGCGCCAGTTCCTCAGCTTCCGCTTCGGGGTACTCCGCGAGTTCGCTGCGCTCCAGGCCGATCTGGTGCTCGAACAGCTCGCGCTGCGAGCGCACCGACACGTACTCGCCCGCGGCCATCGAGAAGGCGCCTGCCAAGAGTCCGGCCACGCCCGTCAAGAGCAGCGTGCGCGGCTCCGCGCCGGCGCCGGCGACGCCCAGGATCAGACTCGTGTTCGACACGAGCCCGTCGTTGGCGCCGAACACCGCAGCTCGCAGCGCGCCGCCCGCGCCCGACGAACGATGGCGTTGGCCGAAGTCCTCGCGCGAGCGCGGCAGCGCGTGCTCCGCCGGCGCGCGCGACGAGTAGGCCGACAGTCCGCGCACCTTCATCGCCGCGAGCACCGGCAACATGCGGCGCGGGCCGAGCTTGCGCGCGAGCGCGGCGACCAGGCGCACGCGCAACGTCGGCCGATAAGTCTCAGGCGGCGGAGAGCACTGCGCCGCCCAGTGGACGGCCTGCGCCGTCGCGGCGCTCCCCAGCCCGCGCAACAGCGACTGGATGCGCGGCGAACGCTCCGCCTCCGCGAGCGCGCCATAGAGCCACGCCGACTGCTGCTCTTCGCGCCACGATTGAAGTGCGGACATGGTTTTCGCTCGCCGAGGCTCTCTCGCGCCGGAGCTTAGAGGAGCAGCGACTGTGAGCTCTGGGGTCGAAGTGCGCAGAGAGCGCGACCGCGCCGTCCCTCGGTCGTGCTCGCGCATCGACGCAAGAGGCGGCGCGGCGCCCGCATCGGAGTCGATCAACTTCCGAAGGCGCTGAGGAACAACAGAACGTCCGTGGTGTTGACGATCTCGTCGTGATTGAGGTCCGCGGGGCACAACCCGCCGCCGCAACACGAAGTCCCCATCGAGCCGAGCAGGATCAGCAGATCCGGAGTGTTGACCAGCCCGTCGCCGTTGAGGTCGCCGAACACCGAGAGCCCGTTGGGTTCCCCCGGTGTGGGCTGAATGGTCCACTCGAAACTGCCCGAGCCGTCGATCGTGCGTGCGTAGCTCGCGTCCTCGGGATTGCGCTTGTAGCGCACGAAGTCGACCAGCTGGCCCGTGCTGCTCACGAGCAGCACCTGGCCGCCCGAGCGCGACAGCTTCGGGAAGCCGTGCACGCCTGGACGGTTCTCGACGTTCGGATCGTCGTTGACTGCGCCGTTGCAGGCGCCCGAGTTCTCGCTCGGCTCCTCGTCACACCAAACGAGCAGAGTGCCGAGCGGGCCGATCCAAGTGTTCTCGGGAAACACGAAGCCCTGGCCGAGGTCTGCGGGATCGGCGACCAGTTCGTAGCCCGAGAGGTTCAACACCGCGCCGCTGAGGTTCACCAGCTCGACCCAGTCATTCGAGTCGCCACACGGGTCCTCGACGCGACGTTCGTTGATCGCGCAGAGCTCGTTGATCGACAGCGCAAGCGGCGAACGCGTCCGCGCGACGAGGAACTCCTGCGGCGCGGCGCCAGCTCGCGCGGGGAGGCAACGCGCCGCCGGGCCGCCGGCGCCGGTGTGGCGCGCTTGCACGAAGTACTCGACCGTGTCGAAGTCCGCGAAGGGCCAGTCGCCCAGCGCAACGTCGAAGCGATAGCCCCACACGCCGTTTCCAGCGATGCCGTCGTCTTGAGCGTTGCCAGCGTCGGTCATGTCGCGCCAACGCCAGCCGTGCGCCGCGCGATAGAACAGCCGCACGGACAGGTCGCTCGCGCCCGACGCGTGCGCCGTGACCTTCACCCAGCCGCCGCCGTCCTCGGGGCGCAGCGGGTGCACCGGTTGGTGGCAGAGTGTGTGCACCGTCGGCGCCGCTGCAGCGACTTCGGGGTGCGCGAGCACGGTGGCGATGTTGGCTTCGAGTTGCGTGATCGCGCCGGCGATGTCGACCGCGAGTTCTGGGATCATCACGTTCGGGTGCATGAACGCGATCATCTGCTCCTCACTCGAGCCGTCGAGTTGGAACCCCGGCCAAGCCGCAACCATCTCGGGCTCGTAACGGCCGTCGAGCTCCGCGGCGAGCATGCTCTCGATGCTCGCCAGCCACGCTCCGATCTCTACCGGGTCGACTTCGCTCGCCATGGTGCGCAGGTGCGCCATGTAGCGCTCGCGCGTCTCGGCTGACTGGAGCAGCGCACGGCCGAGCCCGTCCTGCACGTAGCCGTCGCAGGCGGAGGTGGCCACCAGACTCTTATCCAGTCCCTGCGGCACGAACACGAGGTTGTGGTGGTGCGTGTCCTGGAGGATCTCGCTCCTGCGACCGTCCGTGTCACCGACCAGCGCCCAGTACGCGAGAAAGCGCACGGCTTCGTCGACGTCGAGGCTCTTCGACAATTCATCGAGGAACGACGGCACGCTCACCGTCACGTCGCAGATCTCTGTGTTGGCGAGGTAGAGCGCCGCGAAGTCCTCGATCAACTCAGCTGGGACGGAGGCCGGTGCGACCTTGACCGCGTCACTGGCAGTCTCGTCGCCGCCGCTCGGCTGGTACACGCTCATGTACTGCGCGACGCTCGACTGTGGAGTGAGGTCGGAGTGGTCATAGCGATAGCCAAACTCGCCATCGGGACCGCGATGGAAGTGGCGCGTCTGGAACATCGAGTCGAGGTGCTCGACGTTCTGGTACAGGCCGATGTACTCGAGCGCTCCGGGCAGTCCGGCCTCCACACGAATCCAGTTCGCGCGCGTTCCGGGAAGGTAGTCCGTCATCAAATTGCGGATCACGACCTCCGTCACGAGGTCCCCTGCTGCGACTCCGTTGTTCAGTCGCAGCGTGTCGACGCCGCCGATCTCGCGGTCCGTCTCGCCTTGATCGAGACGGATCGACCAGGGCGCCTTGAACATCGGGAACTCGACTACGGTCTGTACCAGCGAGCAAAACGGGCCGCTCTCGGCCAACGCCTGATCCAACGCAAACCAGAACGAGGTGTTCCCGCGATACTCCACACTGACGTTCTCGAACAAGAGCCCTTCCGCGGGCAATCCGGCGCCGAGGACCGTGAGGTCCGCGGACAACTCCGTCAGCGCGGTCGGGCAACCTCCGATCTCGCCCAATCGCCGTCGCGTGAGATGGTCGTGCCACCCAGGGTCGGAGAACTCCAGTCGCAGCGTGCGAACGATGCCGGGATCGTAGATGTCGATCGCCTGCGCTGCGGCCGATGCCTGCAGTGCGCACAGAGCAGCGAACACTGTCGTGAACTTCATGGTGACTCTCGCGATGGATGTCGGCGGACGAGATCGCGAGTCGAAACTCCGCGGGCGATGGATCGCGCGCGCTCGGAGCGCCTCGTCCTGACCGAGCTGGGGGGGTTGGTCGAGCGGCGCACTCACGACGAGCGCGCCGGCTCGGCGACGACCCTACGGCGCTCTCCCGCGGATCCAAGCAGTCTTTCTGCGGCCCTTCCGCCGTTCACACCCGACGTCGACTCGTTTCACCGCGCGACGACGACTCCCATGTGGGCGACCGACGATCCGTTCACGCCTCGCGTCGGCCCGAAAAAGGGAAGCGCTGTGATGCTCGCGCAATACACAGCAGCGTTCGCGAGCACCTGCAAAGCGCGCGAGGCCAGCCGCTCACAGCGACCGGCCCCGCCAATCAAACACCCTTGCAGTCAACGGCACTCGACAAGTGCACTCGCTATCACGGGCACCACGTGAACTCGAGTCCGCCGGTGAGGTTGGTCGTCTTCACCGCAGGCGGATCGCGGAACCACGCCTGCGCTTGGACGACATCGCCCGGAGAGAACGGCATGCCGAGCGAGCTGGGATTGGCGAAGAGGTAGGCCGCGAGGTCATTCGAGAGGACGCCGTCGCACTGATTCGCCGTGCCGCCCGAGCTGGCCGAGGGCAGCCGCTGCGTCGGCGACTTGACGCAGAAGAAGCTCGTGCTGCCCGGCGCCCAGGGCAACGCGTTGCGTCCGCTCACGCCGTAGAAGATCAGTCCGGCCTTCTGCCCTTCGACGCCGTTTGCGCTGAGCACGAAACCCGAACTGGCGCTGACGCTGGGCACTCCCGTCGCGTCCAACGTCGGAGTGCAGCCGTTGCTGGTCGTGCCCGGAGTGCAGTACGCAGCAGGCGCCGGGCAGCCGCCTCCGCTGGCGACGAAGCTCAAGGCGTTGGCCATGAGCAGTGCGCCGTCCGAAGCGGGCGTCCAAGAAGTGGTCAGGCAGTCGGAGGAGGGCGGATAGAAGCCCAGGTCGACGCGGCGCGGATTGAGCCCCTGCGCGACGAGGACGCGTCCGTCGCTCCACTCCGCGACCGCGAACGAGCCGACCTCGAGCGCCGTCACGGTCGGGCGGAACATGGTCGAGCCGCCGGTGAGCGACGTCACGCCGCCCATGACCGGGTGCGCTGGCAGCAGCACGTTCCCGAGCGACGCGTTGCCCGAAGTGTTGCCCGACTGGTCGAGGATCACCTCGTAACCGGTCTGCCAGCGTCCGCCGATGTGGCGACCGGTGGTCGTCGAGCTGTTGGCGAAGACCGCGACCACAACGCCGCCGCCTTGATCCACGTAGTCGGCGAGCACATCGCCCCAGGCGTTGTTGTCCGCGGGCGTGACGTTGGTCCAGCAGATCACCGCGTCGTACGCGAGCAACTGCGGCAGCGTCGGCGTGCCTGTCCCGGTCGTCGTCACGTTGATGATGTCGACCGTGGAGAACTGACCGGTGGCGAGCAGCTTGGTCTGCACATCGGTGAACTGGCAGCCCGAGTTGCTGGCGGCTGCGGCAGCGCAGATGGCGACATCGAGTTGCGCCGAGCACAGCGGCGTGAGGGCTGCGGCGGCGAAGAAGGCGCGGGTGAAGGCTCGAGAGGCGTGTTGCATGGCGGACTCCAGGGCGGCACTCACAGTTAAGGGGAATTCGGCGACGCCCGAGCGTCGCGCGGACTCCAAACTACTCCGCCTCGATCCGCAGCGCAGCCCGCTCAACAGGCTGCGGCGTCGCGGGTCCGAGTCAGAGCTGCACCAGCGCGTGCAACGCGTTGCTCAAGCCGGTGGTGCTCGGGCTCGCGGGGTCGCGGTACCAGAACTGCAGGAACACGTCGGCGCCCGCCACGAGCGCAGGGTCGAGTCCGGCCTGGATCACCGCGTTGAAGTCGTAGCTGTAGCTGCCCGTGCAGTTCGATCCGCTGGGCGAGCCGCCTGACGACAGGCTGGGAAGCCGGCGAGTGGGAGGCTCGACACACAGCCAGCCGCCCTGGAACGGCGCGGCGACTGGCGCGAAGCCGTAGAACGCCAGGCCGAGCTTCTGGTTGAGCACGCTGTTCGCGCTGACGTTGAAGGGCGCGGCCGAACTCGCGCTCGGACTCCCGCTCCAGGCGACTGCGGGCGCGCAACCGGCGCTGTTCGTCTTGGCGGTGCAGTAGGCGTGCGGTCCGACGCCCAGTCGCCAGACGAAGGCTTCGCCGCTCGAGAAGCCTGGAACGCTCGCGCCAGGCGCTCCCGCGCTGAGGAACGCGCCGTCGAGCGCCACGGCGCTGCCGAGCTTGTCGTTCACCGCTGTGCTCGAGCCCGCGAGCGCGAGCGTCTGACTCCACGTCGCGCCGTCGAACTCGTACACGCGCACAGCGCCGGTCGAGGCCCCGGCCGGACTGTTCGCGTTGGGCGCGCCGACCACCGCGCGCGCTCCGTCGAGGTCGACCGCGATCCCGAAGTTGTCGCCGTTGTCGATTCCAGTGCGCGGCAGCTCGGCCTCTTGCTGCCAGCCGCCCGCGCGACGGAACACGTAGGCCGTGCCGACGCTCGTGCCCGTTGGCAGCTCATTCTCCAGCCACGCGCCGATGATGGCGCGCGCGCCGTCGTAGCCGATCGAGCAGCCGAACTGCCGGCCGTCGGGGACATCCGCGGGCGTGATGACTGCGGCTTGGCTCCAGCTCGCGCCCGCGCGCACCCACTCGAACACGCGGCCGGCGCTGATGGTGCTCGTCGAGAGATCGAAGCTCAGCGGAGCGCCGATGAGCAGCGAGTCTCCCGACAACGCGAGCGCGCGGCCCGAGCGCGAGCCGTAGATGTAGTTGAAGGGCGCGCTCGGCACGATGCGCTGCTGCTGCGTCCAGGCGCCGCCGTTGCGCACGAACACATAGGTGGCGCCCGAGTAAAGGGTGCTGTTCGTCGTGGACTGCGGCGCGCCGACAGCGCACGTGTCGCCGTGCAGCGCGACCGCGTAGCCGAACTCCGCGTTCTGCTCGGGGTCCGAAGCGATCAACTTGGCCTGCTGGGTCCAGGTCCCGCCGCTGCGCACGAACACGTAGGCCGCGCCCGCCAGTCCCGACCCGCTCACCGTCGTGCCCCGCGCGCCGACGAGGAGCGTGTCCCCCTCGAGAGCCAGCGCGCCGCCGAACAGGTTCCCGGCGCCGTCATCAGCCGCCTGCAGGACCTGCTCCGCGCTCCAGACGTTCGCGTTGCGGCGATAGACCGCCGCGCGACCGCCCAGGCCGCTCGACGCGCGCGGGTAGCCGACCACGCACGTCGCGCCCTCGAGCTCGACCGCGCTGCCGACGCCGCCGAACCCGCCCAAGGACAGTTGGAACACGGCTTCCTCGGTGGCGCTCCACTGGGCGGCGGCGCTGAGGGACAGGAACAGGACAGAGAACGCGCGCGCGGCGGCGCGACGACGCAGTTGGGCGGCGGTCATGGGCGCGGGATGGAAGGGGTTGAACACGGTTCGCGCAGTGCAATCCGCGCTGCGGCCCGCCCGTTACACGTGACTTCCGCGAGAAGCGACGCCGACCAGACTCCTCCGCGCCCAGCGCCCGCCTTCCGCGAGCACGCCGGATCCTGTGCGCTAGCAGTCCGGTGAAAAAGTGTTTCGAGCGCGGAAGTCGTCCGGTTGCGTCGGGTCTAGGAGCGAGACCAATTGGCGGGGCGCAGAGCACGACGCCTTGGCGTCGTGCGGGCCCCGACATGAATCAGCGGATTCAGCGAGGATGTCGCGACGACGAGCCGGCGCAATCCGGGCGGGTTCTGCGCCGAATGATTTTTTCAACGGGCTGCTAGCCGTCGAGCGCCTCGCCGAGCCAGCGGGCGAGCAACTCGCCGACCTTCGCGTTGGCGGCCGCGTCGGGGTGCTGGTCGAAGATGCTGACGTGATAGCGCGCGAGGTCCTCTTCGCCGGGGAAGGCCTCGAGCAGATCGAGTGCGGCAATTCCCTGGCTCGCCGCATCCGCCAGCGCCAGCTCGTCGATCGGGCGGAACTCGTTGAAGCTGACGCGCGTCAGGAACGGATAGACCGCCATCCGCAGCGGCACGCCGCGCGCTTCGCAGGCGGCTCGCATGCGCGCGAGCGCCTCCCGCACGCGCGCGCCGCCGCCAGTCTCGTAATCGCTGCGGGACTTCTCAGGGGTCTGACGCACTAGCGAATAGCCCAGCGACAACGCCGCCCGCTTGAGGAAGTAACGCGCGGCCTCCAGACCCGCCGATCTCAGCGGGAACAGCTTCAGCGTGTCGATGCGCGCGTCGGGCGGAATCGGTCCATAGCTGGGCGGCTCGTCGATGTCGTTGGCGAAGAACACGTACAGCACCAGATCCGGCTCGAATTCGAGCGCCTTGTGCTCGACCACCGCGGCGACGTTGAGCGCGCAGTAGCCGGGCACGCCGAAGTTGAGCACTTCGACCGATCGCCCCGCGGCGACGAACGCGCGCTCGAGTTGCGCCGCGATCGTGCCCTCGAGCGGAACGCCCGATCCGAACGCGAACGAGTCCCCCACTACGGCGATGCGCGGCCTCTTGGGCTCGGGCTGCGCCACATCGGTTCCGCGCATTCCGGCGGAGTTGATGCGGACGCGCTGACCCTTGTAGAGCGTCTCGAAGCCGGGCCGCAGCTCGACCGAAAGGCCCGGGACCGTGCTGTTCCGAAAGGGCGTGACGTCGCAGGCCGGCACGAGCGTACGCGCAGCGAACTCGCCCAGCGCCAACACGGCCACGCTCCACGCGAGCGCGAGCAAAAGCTGGCGACGACGGCGCGCGCGAGCGGGGACGGCGTCGACCTCGCCGCGGAGTGTGGTCGCGCTCTCTTCAGCGGTCATGCGGCGCCAGAATACCCACGAGTCCTGCAGCCTCGCCCGCGCGCACTCCGCTCGAGCCGAGTCTCAGTGCGCCTGGACGACCGCGAGGTACAGCGGCATCCCGAGCGTGATGTTGAGCGGGAAGGTCAGTCCGAGCGCCATCGGAATGTAGAGCCCTGGGTCGGCCTTGGGGGCCACGAGCTGCATCGCTGCGGGCACGGCGATGTAGCTCGCACTCGCCGCGAGCACCGCGAACATGAAGCGATCGCCCACGGCCGGGGTCGCCCACTCGCTCAGCAGCGCTGCCGCGCAACCGTTGACCAGCGGGAGCGCGAGCGCCGCCGCGAACGGCCACGCTCCGTAGCTGCGAAGCGCAGACAGTCGCGACGCAGTGACCATCCCCATCTCGAGCAAGAACACGGCGAGGAAGCCCTTGAAGATGTCCGTGGTGAACGGGCGAATGCCCTCGGCCTGCTTGGCGTCGGCGACCGCGCCGATCAGGAGGCTACCCATCAAGACCAGCACGCTGCCGTTGGTGAGCGAGTGGCGCAGCACCTCGCGCAGCGATGCGCGCTCGCTCCCCGCGACGTCGTAGCGCAACAGCAGCATGACGCCGACGATGATCGCCGGGCTCTCCATCAGGGCCATGGTGGCGACCATGTGACCGCCGAACGCGAGCTGGCGCGCCTCGAGAAAGCCCGTGGCGGCCACGAAGGTCACCGCGCTGACCGAGCCGTAGGCCGCCGCGACCGCGGCTGCGTTCTGCACGCCCAGCCGACGGCGCAAGAGGAAGAACGTGTACAGCGGAATCGCGGCGGCCAGCGCGACGCCCAGGAGCAGACAGCGCGCGATGGTCGCATCGAGTCCGGAGTGCGCGAGCTCCTGCCCGCCGTTGAAGCCGATGCTGAACAGCAAGTACAGCGAGATGAACTTGACGCTGCCGGCGGGGATCTCGAGGTCGCTGCGCACGAGCCTGGCGAAGGCGCCCAACAGGAAGAACAGCAGCGTGGGGTTGGTCAGGGTTCCGGCGAGTTGTTGCAGGTCCACGAAGGCTCCGGCTCGAGAGGAAGCGGACGATGCCGGTCCCACGGGCCGGTGTCCAGCCGGGTCTGGGGATGCGCGGGCAGCTCGACGCGCTCGAAGCGGCCGTTGCGCGAGAGCGCTTCGCCGGCTTCGGTGCTCGGCGCGAGAACGAGCCGGCCGTCGTGATCGCGGGCGATGGCGCGAGCGGGCAGATGGAGCGGCTCAGGCCTGCTCGCGCCGCAGCCGGGCGAACGACGCTCCGCACGGCCCGCACGTGGCGAACGCTCGGCAAGGCCAGCGCGTTGGCGTCCGTGTTACCTGCGCAGGCGCGACCGCCCGGCTCGCTCGAGCTCGCGAGCCTCGAGCACGTCTCTCGGCGTGCAGTTCGGGGCGCGGTAGAACCGCGAAGCGCTGCAACGAGCACGGCGAGCGCTCGTCGCTCGAGATCCGCGACGCGGCGGCGACGAACACGCTTGCGTGAGTGAGCAAGGCGCGCGGCGCGTCGACAGCGCGGACGGCGCGAGTTGCGTTGGTCAGTGCTCGCCGCCGAGCGCCGTGAGCTCTGCCGCAAGGTGGTGCAGCTCGAGCCCCAGGCCCACGTGCAGCCGCACGATCGTCGCCACGCGATCCAGCCGGAAGGCCGCGATGCACAGGCTCGCTCCGTGCGGAGCGGTCGGACTGATGAGCCCGTGCTCGCACGCGTTGCGCAGCACGAGCGGCTGGACGCGGTAGAGCTCGGCGACCAGTTCGAGGCTGAGGTACAGCTCTCCGTCGATGTACACGCGTTCGTCCATCACTGCGGCCCCGTGCTGGAGTTGGCCTCCGCTGCGAGTTCGTCGAGCAGCGCCTTCTGTCGCGCGCTCAGCACGCTCGGCAGATCGATCGTCAGGCGCACGAAGGCATCGGCGTGCCCGCCGTGACCATCGCTGAAGCCCTGAGCGCGCAGCCGCAAGCGAGTTCCGCTGCGTGAACCGGGGGGAACGCTCACCGTCACCCAGCCGCGCGCCGTGCGCACGTCGAGCTTCCCGCCCGCGTGCGCGACCCAGGGCGCCGCGCTGGCCTGCACCTCGAGCTGCCCATCGACGAGCCGGTAGTGCGCGTCATCTTCCAGACGCAGCGTCAGGTGCAGGTCGCCCGCCTCGCCGCCGCCCTCACCCGCCTCGCCCAGTCCGCGCAGCCGCAGCTTGAGTCCATCGCGCACGTCCTGCGGGATCTTCAACTCGACCTGCTTGCGGCGGCGCACGCGGCCCAAACCCGTGCAGGTCGGGCACACGTGGGGATCGACGAAACCCGCGCCGCCGCAGGTCGGACAGCTGGCGTGCGCGAGGAACTCGAAGCCGTGCTTGCCGCCCTCGATCGCGACCGTGAGCGGCACAGCCAGCTCCGCGCGCACGTCGGCCCCGCGGTAGCGATAGCGAGCGTGCGCCTTGGGCCCGCCGCCGAAATCGCGCGCGTACTGCTCGCCGAACATCGAGCGGAAGAACTCGGAGAAGCCCGTGGCCTCGCCCGCCCCGAAGGCGGCCTCGAACTCCGCAGCGCCCGCGCCGCGCGGTCCCGCCTCACTCTGAGGCGGCTGGAACTCCTGGCCCTGCTCCCAGTGCTCACCGAAGCGGTCGTAGCGCGCACGCTTCTGCGGATCCGAGAGCACTTCGTAGGCCTCGCTGATCTGCTTGAAGCGCGCCTCGGCCGACTCGGCGCCGCCATGGCGATCGGGATGCCACTCCAGCGCCAGCTTGCGATAGGCCTTCTTGATCGCGTCCGGCTTCGCATCGCGCGGAAGGCCGAGCACGTCGTAATAGTCTTGGAACTTCATCGCGACCAGGTTGCGCCCAAGGCGGAACGCGCCGCGCGACGGCCCAGGTTCGGCCAGCGAGCGTCGACGCCGGGCCCCGGGCGCTGCGGCGCGCGGGCGCCTCGAGGGACACAGCATGCCCGTTCGAGCGCCCGCCCGCAGCCCCGGTCCATCAACGACTCGCGCTACGCCTTGGAAGGGCCATTCCGAGCGATGTCGTCGGCGCGCTCGGCCATCTCGCACTCGCGAACCGCGCCGGCCAGTTCCGCGCGAGCGACCGACTCCCGTGTTCGACAGTCGCTGACGTGTTCCTCACGCGCGCGCACATCGACGCTGCGCGAAGCGGCCTGGGTCGAGGCCGGGAAGGCGCGCGCGTTCGCTGCGTGTCGCGCTGCACTTGCGCCAACTCACGAGCTGTTCGTGCTGCGGGATCTCGCTGCTCATGAGTTCGAGTTGCTCACGCGCAGCCGCGCGGTCCTCGGTGCTGTTGGTCTCGGCGACCGCCACCAGGTTCTTCGCGCGGGCGACGTTGGCGTGCGCCAGCTCGAGATCGGCCTTGGCCAGCGAGAGCTCAGCCCGCGCGCGCACGATGTCGAGACGCGCAACGGCGAGTTCATCCGTCCGGAGACTGTGCTCCGCACGGGCGGCGTCGATCGTCGTCCGTTGAGCGGCCGTCAAGTTGGCCCTCATGGCGTCATCGTCGCCCGGAGTGCGACCGGGGCTGGAGCACGCCGCGGCGCCGAGTGCGAGCGCACAACTAGCGGGAAAGAAGAGCTCATTCGTGGATCTCATCGTCGTACCTCGAGGTGGATGGAGTTCGTGAGCGCCCGTGCTCCGCCGCTAGCTGCGCCCTCGACCATCGCGAGAAGTCCCGACTTGGCGCGCGAAATGTCCTCAACCCCAGAGCGACGCCTTCGATCGGCTCGGACAACACGGGGACGCTGGCGATCGCGAGTCGAGCGCTCGACGAGGGCCAAGGGCATCGCCATGGGCAAGTCCGGAACCGTTGTCAGCAGGGAAGCGGTCCGCACGGTGCTGGCGGACGACAACTTCGCGATGGTCGTCCGAGCGGTTCGCGAGGGTCGCAACCTCTTCGAGAACCTCCGCGAGTTCCTGCGCTACCCGCTGTCCTCGAACATGGGAGAGGTCTTGATCGTGTTCCTGGGTGTGGTGGGCGCGCGCTGACTTGGTTTCTCAAAGCCCCGAAGGCGCCGTCGTGCTCCCGCTCTTGGCTGCGCAGATCTCGCGGCTCAACGTGACCACGGATTCCTGGCCTGCGGCGCCCCAGTGGGCGCTGAGCGTGGCGATGGGCAGTGCAGTGCTCTCGTACAGCGAAGTGCGCCAATCGATTTTCCGCACGTGGCGTGAGCCGAAGGCGCTCGCGAGCGACGCTCTGCTCTTCGCGCTTGTTCAACCGCTTTGGCCCGGAGCGCGAACACTCGACGCCTGGTGCGTTGGAAAGCAATAACGCAAGGACGTCCGCGTGAAGGCCACGGGCGTGAGTCCCGCGCACGCTTCGCGCCATCGGCCCCAAGACGCGCGCAACGTCAGCGTGCTCCGACGCCACGACCGTCGACACGCAGACCCGACTCCGGCCGCAATCCGCATGCGGAGAGAGCGCCCGTCTGCGCGCGCGGTCCACTACCCTGCGGTCCGTCGATTCGATCTCCGCCCATCCGAAAGCAACTCGAAGCACGATGGAAGAGCGCCCCTCACACGCCTCGCACGGCCAGCTCCTCGCCTCCCGTCCGGTGGATCGCCTGCTCGCGCCGCTGCGCGCGTTCTCGCAACACAAGCTTGCGGGCGCAGGCCTGCTGATGCTGGCAACTGCGGTGGCTCTGGCTTGGGCCAACAGCCCGTATGCCGAGCACTACGAGCATCTCCTGCATCTCGATTTGGGCGTCGAGTTGGGCGGCTTCGCCCTCTCCAAGTCGCTCCAGCACTGGATCAACGACGGCCTGATGGGGATCTTCTTCTTCCTGGTCGGCCTCGAGATCAAACGCGAGGTGCTGGTCGGCGAGCTCTCCTCGCGACGCAAGGCGACGCTCCCCGCGGTCGCTGCGTTGGGCGGCATGGCGGTCCCTGCGCTGATTTACTTCGCACTCAACCGCGAGGGCGCCGCGGCGGCCGGCTGGGGAATCCCCATGGCCACGGACATCGCCTTCGCGCTCGGGGTGCTCGCACTGCTCGGCAGCCGCGTTCCGATCGGGCTCAAAGTCTTCCTCACCGCGCTCGCCATCGTCGACGACATCGGCGCCGTGCTGGTGATCGCGGTCTTCTACACCTCGGACCTGTCGATCGTCAGCCTGGGCATCGGCCTGGTGCTGCTCGCGCTATCGACGGGACTCAACCTGATCGGCGGCCGGAGCTCCGTCGTCTACTTCATCCTCGGCACGCTGGCCTGGCTCGCGTTCCTCGAGTCGGGCGTGCACGCCACCATCGCCGCGCTCTTGATGGCCTTCACCATCCCGGCCAGCACTCGAATCGACGGCGCGGACTTCATGACTCGCATGGAGCTCCTGATGAACCGACTGCGCCGGCTCGGTGTCGGCGCCGAGGGCCAGACGACCGGCCCGCAGCAGGCCGTTTTCGAGCAGATGAACGCGGTCATCGATCACGCGACGGCGCCGCTGCTGCGGATCGAGCACGCGCTCGCTGGGCTGGTCACGTTTGTTGTCCTGCCGATTTTCGCGCTCGCCAATGCGGGGGTCTCGATCGGAGCAGGCCTGGGCGATGCCTTCACCAGCGCGCCGGTCCTGGGCATCGCGCTCGGACTTTTCGCAGGCAAGACCATCGGAATCCTCGGGGCCTCGTGGCTCGCCGTGCGCGTCGGTCTCGCGGATCTTCCCACGCAAGTCCGCTGGCCAGGGATCGCCGGCGTCGCGATGCTGGGCGGCGTGGGCTTCACGATGGCGCTGTTCGTCGCCAACCTCGCCTTCCCGAACAAGGACGACGTCGAACTCGCGAAGGTCGGGATCCTCGCGGGTTCGATGGTGAGCGCGCTGGCAGGGCTCGCGCTGCTGCGAGCCACGCTCAGCCCGCCGGCCCCGAGCCAAGCATCGGAACAGGCCGACGACGAACCGCTCGCGCACTGAGGAGCGCGCTCGGGCTACTACCAACCCAGCGGCGCTTACGGCTTCCGCGACCCGTTGCAGGACGTGCTCGCGCTGCTGTGCATGCGCCCCGAGCTCGCTCGCGCCCACATCTTGCGCGCCGCGGCGCGACAGTTCGTCGAAGGCGACGTGCAGCACTGGTGGGATGCGAGCACCGGCCGCGGCCTGCGCACGCGCTGCTCGGACGACATGCTGTGGCTCGCTCACGTGCTCGCGCACTACGTCGAGACCACCGGCGACCGGGCGGTGCTCGACGAGACCGTGGCCTTCCTCGAGGGGCCGCCCGTGCCCGACGGATAGGCCGAGCTGTACGGCGCGCCGACGATCTCGCAGCACAGCGGCTCGCTGTTCGAGCACGCCCCGCGCGCAATCGATCGCGGCCTCGCGGTCGGAGCGCACGGCCTGCCGCTGATCGGCAGCTGCGACTGGAACGACGGCTACAGCCGCGTCGGGATCGAAGGCCGCAGCGAGAGCGTGTTCGTCGGCTGGCTCCTGTGCGCGGTGCTCGAATCCCTCGCGCCGCTGTGCGAGGTCCGCGGAGACTTCAAGCGCGCACCGACGTGCTCGGCGCTCGCGAGCAACGCGCGTCGGCGCGAGTCGGCCGGTTCGCACCCTTCGGTCGAGTGGGCGCCTCGCGCCGAATTTCGCTGTCCGACGGCGCTCGAGCCCTGCCGCGCTGGGCTGGCGGCGCCGACCCACGCGTCTCTACGCTAGTCCGCTGTTGCGCAACTGCTCGGCGGCGCCCACGGCGTCGACTCGACAGCGCCGTGGGCTCGGCGAGTCGCGACACGCCCCGCGTCGACGGGCGTCCAAGCGCGGCCCGCGGGGCGCGACCGGCTCGCGCGGAGCAGCGATTCCACCCCTGGGAGCGAGCTGCGCCGTGTGTGAAAAGGTTTCCGGTCAAGCTGTCGACAAGCCCCTGGAACTGCCTCTGCCGTCCCGTTCGGATGGAGCCCATGAAGACCACGCCCATGCACAGCCCCGAAGCCACCTCGTCCGCCGCGAACCCGCTCGCCCAGCTCTACGGCCTGGGGCAGTCGATCTGGTTCGACTACATCAAGCGCTCGCTGCTCGAGCAGGGCGGCCTGACGCGCATGGTCGAGGCCGACAAGCTGATGGGCGTCACCTCGAACCCGGCCATCTTCGAGAAGGCCATTGCGACGGGCGATGACTACAGCGCCGCGATCTCCGGCATGCGCGAGCTGTGCGCCAGCGATCCCAAGGCGGCCTTCGAGCGGCTCGCCATCGCCGACATCCAGCTCGCCTGCGACCAGCTCGCCGGCGTCTACAAGCGCACGGACAAGCGCGACGGCTACGTGAGCCTGGAAGTGAGCCCGCTGCTCGCGCACGACACCGCGGGCACGCTCAGCGAAGCGCGCCGACTGTGGAAGGCCGTGGCGCGGCCGAACCTGATGATCAAGGTGCCCGCGACCAAGGCCGGCGTGCCGGCGGTCGAGGCGCTCATCGCCGATGGCATCAACGTCAACGTGACGCTGCTGTTCTCGGTCGACGCGTACGTGCAGGTCGCACACGCCTACATGCGCGGCCTGGAGCGCTTCGTCGCCGGCGGCGGCGATCCGCGCGGCGTCGCGAGCGTCGCGAGCTTCTTCGTCAGCCGCGTCGACACGCTGATCGACTCGCAGCTCGACGCGCTCGCCAAGAGTTCCAGCTCGAGCGCGATCAAGGACGCGTGCGCCAAGCTGCGCGGCAAGATCGCGATCGCGAACGCCAAGCTCGCCTACCAACGCTACGGCGAGATCATCGCCGCGCCGCGCTGGCAGGCGCTGGCGCAGAAGGGCGCGCAGACGCAGCGGCTCCTGTGGGCCAGCACGGGCGTCAAGGACCCGGCTTACCGCGACGTGATGTACGTCGAAGAGCTCGTCGGCCCCGACACGGTCAACACCGTGCCGCCGCAGACGCTCGACGCCTTCCGCGAGCACGGCAAGCCGCGCGCGAGCCTGGTCGAGAACACCGGCGCGTGGCTGGCGCACTTGCGCGAGCTCGAGAGCCTGGGGATCGCGCTCGCGCCCGCTTGCGATCAGTTGCTCGACGAGGGCGTGAAGCTGTTCGAGACCGCGTTCATCAAGCTGCTCGGCGCCGTGGCGGCCAAGGGCGGAGCGCCCAAGGGCGTCAAGAAGCTCGCGATGGTCGGCCTCGGACGCATGGGCGGGAACATGGCGCGGCGCCTGATGCGCGGGGGGCATGAAGTCGTGGCCTTCGACGTCTCGCCCGAGAGCGTGAAGAGCCTCGAGAAGGAAGGCGCGAAGGGCGC
Organism: Planctomycetaceae bacterium; assembly: GCA_011525785.1. Taxonomy (GTDB): domain Bacteria; phylum Planctomycetota; class UBA1135; order UBA1135; genus WYBT01. The sequence continues at coordinate 23,201 of WYBT01000018.1, read as the reverse complement.
GCTGACCTACGCCGAGATCGCCGCGAAGCTCACGCCGCCGCGCGTGTGCTGGGTGATGGTGCCCGCGGGCGAGGCGACCGAACACGCGATCGACGAGCTCGCCAAGGTGCTCGAGAAGGGCGACATCGTCATCGACGGCGGCAACAGCTACTTCAAGGACGACATCCGCCGCGCGGAGAAGCTCGCCGCCAAGGGCATCGAGTTCGTCGACGCCGGCACGTCGGGCGGAGTGTGGGGCATCGACCGCGGCTACTGCCTGATGGTCGGCGCTTCGCCGCGCGCGTTCGAGCTGCTCACGCCGATCTTCCGCACCCTCGCGCCCGGCGTCGGATCGATCGAGAAGACTCCGGGTCGCGAGACCAAGGGCGGCACGGCCGAAGAGGGCTTCCTGCACTGCGGGCCCGTCGGCGCCGGCCACTTCGTGAAGATGATCCACAACGGCATCGAGTACGGAATGATGCAGGCCTACGCCGAGGGCCTCGACATCTTGAAGGGCGCGAAGTCCGACAAGCTGCCGCAGGCGCAGCGCTACGACTTCGATCTCGCCGACATCACCGAGTTGTGGCGGCGCGGCAGCGTGGTGACGTCGTGGCTGCTCGACCTGACTGCGATGGCGCTCGCCGAATCGCCCAAGCTCGAGAAGTACAGCGGCGTGGTCGCCGACTCCGGCGAAGGCCGCTGGACAGTGATCGCCGCTGTCGAAGAGGCCGTGCCCGCGCCGGTGCTGACCGAAGCGCTCTACACGCGCTTCCGCTCGCGCCAGGACCACACCTTCGCTGAGAAGGTGCTCTCGGCGATGCGCGAGAAGTTCGGCGGACACATCGAGATCAAGAAGTCGGACGCCAAGTAACCATGAGCGACGCGCAAGGCGTGGTGAGCGGCCCGGGACCTCTGCAAAGGAAGCCCGGGCTCGAGGAGACGAGCTTCCACATGGAAAACGCGGTTCCGATCGGCGGACGCCAGGCGCCGCCGTGCACCGCCGTGATCTTCGGCGCAGCGGGCGACCTGACCGCGCGCAAGCTGATCCCGGCCTTCTACAACCTCGCCAAGCAGCGGCTGCTGCCCTCGAATTTCGCGGTGATCGGCTTCGCGCGCCGCGAGTACGACGACGCGAGCTTTCGCGAGTACCTGGAGAGCGAACTGAAGGGTCACGCCCCCGGCGGCTTCGACGCCAGCGTGTGGAAGTGGCTCTCCGAGCGCATCCACTACGTGTGCGGCAATTTCGACGACACCGAAGCCTATGTGCGGCTCGGCGCGACGCTCGCTGCGACCGAGAAGCAGCACGGCACGCGCGGCAACGTCCTCTACTACCTGGCGACGTCGCCGGAGTTCTTCTCGATCTGCGCGCGGCAGCTCGCCTCGAACGGGCTCGCGCAGGAGCAAACGGGCTCGTGGCGGCGCGTGATCGTCGAAAAGCCCTTTGGGCGCGACCTGAAGACGGCGCGCGAGCTCGACAAGCAACTGCACTCGGTGCTGACCGAGTCGCAGATCTATCGCATCGATCACTACCTGGGGAAGGAGACCGTGCAGAACATCATGGTCTTCCGCTTCTCCAACGGGATCTTCGAGCCGATCTGGAACCGGCGCTACATCGACCACGTGCAGATCACGGTGGCCGAGACGCTCGGCGTCGAGAAGCGCGGCGGCTACTACGACAAGTCGGGCGCGATGCGCGACATGGTGCCCAACCACATCTTCCAGCTCATTTCGCTGGTCGCGATGGAGCCGCCGGTGTCGTTCCAAGCCGACGCCGTGCGCGACGAGCAGGCGAAAGTGCTGCGCGCGATCCAACCCATGACTCCCGAGGACGTGCTCTCGCGCACCGTGCGCGGCCAGTACGCCGCGGGGCAAGTCGGCGGACGCATGCTGCCCGACTACCGCGCCGAGCCGAACGTCACCCCGGAGTCCGCGACCGAGACCTACGTCGCGATGAAGCTCGGCATCGACAACTGGCGCTGGACCGACGTGCCGTTCTACCTGCGCGTGGGCAAGGCGCTCGCTGCGCGCTCGACCGAGATCGCGATCCAGTTCAAGCGCCCGCCCTTCGTGCTGTTCCGCAACACTGCGGTCGACAAGCTCTCGCCCAACACGCTCGTGCTGCGCATCCAGCCCGACGAGGGCATCTCGCTCAAGTTCGGCGCGAAGGTCCCCGGCGCCACGCTGCGCCTGGGCTCGGTCGACATGGACTTCGACTACAGCGAGCACTTCGGCGCGCAGCCCGCCACGGGCTACGAGCGCCTGCTCTACGACGGCATGCTCGGCGACCAGACGCTGTTCCAGCGCGCCGACATGCTCGAAGCGAGCTGGGCCGTCGTGAACCCCGTGCTCGACGTGTGGAACGCTCTGCCGCCGCGCAACTTCCCGAACTACCACGCCGGCACGAACGGCCCGCGCGAGGCGGATCAACTGCTCGAGCGCGACGGCCGCGCCTGGCGGCCGATCAAGTAGCGCGCGCAACCGGTGCGCGCTTCTCCTGTGAGATCGAGCCCGCCGCGTTGGCCGTCTCACGCGAAGGTCACGGCAGCAGGCCACCTTCACGTCGCGCCGACCGTAGTTCGATCTGCACGTCTACGCGCCGTGTGCGGTCGCGCACTTGGTGCAGGGACTTGGCGCAGCGAGGCGGTTATGCTCCGCGCCACGACAAGCGCGAGATGACAGACAGCACGGCGAAACACTGGCAGAGCGAAGTTCCTGGGACTCGCTGGTTCCGGGCGGACCTCCACATCCACACGATCGACGATCCGCCGCGCAACCTGCCCTCGGGCATGTCCGGCTCGCGCTCGGATGCCGCGACCCTCGAAGAGTACGCGCGCCGACTGCTCGACGCCGCGGTCGAACAGCGCATCGAAGTCCTCGGCCTGACTCCGCATAGCGCCCGGGTCGAGGCTGGAGTATCGGCCGCGCTCGCGGTTCGCGACCTGTGGCTGAACGGCACGCGACTCGCCGACAGCAAGCCCTACCGTGAACTCATCTTCGCTGTCTATCCCGGCTTCGAGCCCAACTTTCAGGACGGGAAGAAGGGAGTGCACCTGCTGTTCCTGCTTGAGCCCGACGTGGGGCGAAGCCGCTTCCTGAGCGCGTTTGAGGCGGTGATGGGCGGACGAGCGCCGTACGAGGAAAGTCGCCTCAACCGCACGACACTCCACCCCCGCGATGCTTTCAAGCTCCTCGACGATGCAAAGACTCTCGGCCGGGACGCCTACATAGTTGTCGCAGCACACCCAACTCAGGAGAACGGCGTGTTCAACCGGCCGGGCGACGCTATCCCCGATCTCGTCGGCGACCGAGTGCTTGCTCTGGAGTTGAGCCGCGGCAGCACTCTGGCGGAAGACCTCACGGGTTCGTCGAAACTCAAGTACGCATACGAACGGAAGGGCCGCGCCGTCCTGCACAGCAGCGACGCGAACGACCTCCCAGCGCCGGGCGCCGCCCCCAAGGATCGTGAGCTCGGATATCGCTTCACGCTGCTGAAGCTCGCAACTCCGACGCTAGCCGCGCTGCGCCAGGCGCTTCTGGCTCGGGACGCGCGAACCCGTCTGCCCTTCGTACGCGCGACAGACGACTCGCTGGTCGTGGCAGATGACCTGCCCGAACCCTGCCCAGTCCGCCGCCCTTGGCTTCGCTCGGTCACGATCGAGGGGGGAACCTCGTTCCACCGCGGCCAGACGTTCCGATTCAGCCCCGACTTGACCTGCATCATCGGTGGCAGCATGACGGGCAAGTCCACACTGCTCGACGGGCTGCGACTGCTCCTCTGCGGCGAGCAGGGCCTCCCCGATGCCAACACATCGCTCGGCGAAGCGATCCGCGACAGGGCGCGGCGACAGTTCCTGTCCGGTAACCCCACGGTCGCTTTGGATAGCCCAGCGGGGGATGGAACACTGCCCGTCGCGGAGCGCTTCAAGATCCGATTCTTCGGCCAGGGTGAACTGAAGACGCTCAGCGAAGATGACGAGGGAATCGAGCACTTGCTCTTCCATCTCTTGCCTGGACGCGCGAAGGCACTGCTCAGCCAACGCGACGAGTTGCGTGAACATGACGAGATGCTTCGGTCAGCGGTCGCCCGGCTCTCGGAGTTGCAAGATCAAGTCAGCGAGGCGGAGCAGGCGTTCAAGCGCACGCAGGACGCCCGCAAGGCGATGGAGCGTTTCGCCAAGGCGGGCGGAGATCGCTTGCTCCCCGCTCAGCAGGATCTAGCTAGAGCCTCGACCTTTAGCCGCGACGTTGCAGATCAGCTCGCTCGCGCGCGCGATCTCGCCGGGCACTTCGGAGGGCTGAGCATTCCTCAACTCAGCAACCCCAACGTCCGCAGCCTGCTGGATCCCCAACCGATGTCCCCAGCCGCGAGCCTCGTAGCTCGCGCGCGCGCGTCGAGCGCCGACGCAATCGAAGCGCTTTCGGAACTTCATCGTCACGCGGAGCAGGCCGCAGCTGCTGCCGGATCAGCGCTCGAGCAACTGACCGCTCAGGTTCAGGCAGCACTCGTCGCCGCTGGCGGCAGCGCGACGGATCTGAACGAATTCGATGCGTATGCGAAGGCCGCGCAGCACTTCGACAGCTTCAAGGCCGCGCTCGACAAGAAGGTCGGCGAACGTGATCGGGCACTGGCCGCGTTCAACGAGCGCATCGCGCGTCGTGATGCGCTCGTTTTCGAACACAGGCAGGCGATGCGGGACGTGTCCGTTGACGTCGTTGCGCGATTTCAAGATCGAGTGCGGGTCAACGTTCAGGTCGAGGGCCGCCGCAAGCCCCTCGAAGAGTGGATGCTCGGTCTCCGGACGAAGGGCGTCACTCAGTGGTGGAACAACATCGGCTCGCAATGCGCGCACGGCACGTTTCTGCGGACGATGGCGGAAACGCTCGAGCGCGGCGCCACCGCCGAGGCGCTGGAGATCTGCGCGCGCGTCGGCATGTCAGAAGCGGTAGCCCGCTCGTTCTTGGAGCAGATGGCCGCGTGGCCACGCCGCCTCGAGGCGAGGGCGCTCCGCACACCCGATCGCTACCAGATCCAATGGGTCGAGGTCGAGGGCGACGAGCCGAAAGACCTAGACACCCTCTCGGGCGGCAGAAAGGTGGCGGTCTTGTTGTCGCTGTTGTTGGAGTCCGATGACGAGACGCCCCTCGTGATCGACCAGCCCGAGGACGAGCTCGACAACCGATTCCTAAACGAGACCATCATCCCCGCGCTCCATCGCCTCAAAGGAAAGCGCCAAGTGATTTTCGCAACCCACAACGCGAACATCGTCGTCAATGGCGACGCCGACCAGGTCATCGCGCTTGAGGCAGACGCGCAGCATGGACGCGTTTACGCCTCAGGTGCCATCGAGGAACCGACGGTGAGGGATGCCATCGTGCGCACGCTGGATGGAGGCGAAACGGCCTTTGAACTGCGCCGCGCAAAGTACGGATACTGAGGCAGCCATGGAGTGGATCGACGTCCTGCAGCGCATCCAGTCCGGCGAGGATGAGCGCACCGAGTTCGGCCGATTCCGCTCGTTCAGCGAGAAGGACTGGCAGGAGGCGATCTGCGCTTTCGCGAACACCGAGGGCGGCCTCGTCGTCCTTGGCGTCGCGAATGACGGGTCGCTCGACGGCGTGCCCATGGACTCGGAGCAAGTGCAGGAGCGCTTGACCGACGGGCTGCAGAACGCGCTGGGCGTTCCGGTGCGAGCACGGCTCGGAAGACATCAGGACCCCAAGGGGTGGGTGCACTGGATCGAGGTCGCGAAGATGCGGGGCCCCGAGCCACTTCGCTACCGCGGAAGGGTGCTTGTCAGACGAGGGCGCTCGAACGTCGAGCCGAGCGGTTCCGAGTTGCAGGAGCTCTACAACTCCTTCGGCCTAGTGTTCACCGAGGAGCGGGTCATCCCGGGCACTGGCCCTGGCGACATCGAGCCGGAGACCTTTCGTCGATTCCTGGCTGGCAAGGGTGTCAACATTGATGCAGAGCCGACCCTGCCCTTCGAGACCGACCTCCTCAACCGAGAAGTCCTCGACCGCGACATGGATGGAGCACTGCGCGCGACGCTCTTTGGGCTGATGTGCTTCGGCAAGGATCCTCAAGGCTTCGGTCCCACTCGCAATTTCTGGGTTGATCTCGTCGCGTACGCGGGCACTGACCGCGCCGATCCCGTGCTCCTTTCGGGAGAAGCCCGCGGGCGTCTCGATGAGCAGATTGAGCGCTGCGAAGCGTGGCTCCGATCGCTCGGTCGCAACGAGCGCTACGCGGGGATGCACCGTGCGGACGAGTGGCCCGTGCCGCTGCGCGCCTTCAGAGAGTGCGTCGTCAACGCTGTCGCGCATCGCGACTACACGATTCTGGGCAGTAAGGTCCTGGTCGAGGTGTTTGACGATCGTGTGCTGGTGACCAGCCCGGGGGCCCTTCCGAACCACAAGCGACCTGAGTCGGTGCTGGCAGGTGGAACGCCGCGCTCGCGGAACGAGTCGATGGCCAACTACCTGTTCGACCTGGGACTGATGGAACAACGAGGCAGTGGCTACCCCCGCATCGCCCGAGAGATGCGTAGCTTCAACGGCACCGCGCCGAAGCTCGAGAACGATCGAGAGGAGCGCTGGGTTCGAGTGACTCTGTGGCGTGAACCTCAGACGTAGTCGCAGTGAAGGACCATCCCTGCATCGCGCGAGCGCGTGGGCAAGGCGCTCGCGGCGCGCTCGACCGAGATCGCGATCCAGTTCAAGCGCCCGCCCTTCGTGCTGTTCCGCAACACCGCGGTCGACAAGCTCTCGCCCAACACGCTCGTCCTGCGCATCCAGCCCGACGAAGGCATCTCGCTCAAGTTCGGCGCGAAGGTCCCCGGCGCCACGCTGCGCCTGGGCTCGGTCGACATGGACTTCGACTACAGCGAGCACTTCGGCGCGCAGCCCGCCACTGGCTACGAGCGCCTGCTCTACGACGGCATGCTCGGCGACCAGACGCTGTTCCAGCGCGCCGACATGCTCGAAGCGAGCTGGGCCGTCGTGAACCCCGTGCTCGACGTGTGGAACGCGCTGCCGCCGCGCAACTTCCCGAACTACCACGCCGGCACGAACGGCCCGCGGGACGCGGATCAGTTGCTCGAGCGCGACGGCCGCGCCTGGCGGCCGATCAAGTAGCGGCTTGCGAGCTGCGCGACGATCAGGCGGCAAGTCCGGGGTGCAGCCACGCGAATGTCATCTCGAGCGCCGCGCTGCTCGGAGTCCTTGAAGTCCGGCAGTTCGGCGCAGGCGCTCGACGGCGTGCGCTCTCGCTCATCCACGCTGTGGCGAACTCGCGCAGGCAGCCAGCGCGAATCGAGTGAAGCTCCGCGAACACTCGATGTCGAGTTCGGGCTGGACGAGCCCTGGCGAAAAGTCTCCACCCGAACGTGTCCCCACCCGCCGAGCGTGCGGATATCTTCGAAACCGGCGACTCGACCTCCTCGCGGTCGACGCGGAACTCACCGCGAGTGTCCTGGCGCGCTCTCTTTCGAAGGAGGAGCACCCATGCTTTGCGGCCGTCTGTTCAGTCAACTGGCCCTGCTCGCGCTCTGCGCAGCCTTCGCCGCACCGGCTCTTCCGGCGCAGGACGGCCAGCTCGACCCGAGCTTCAACCCCATCGACAACGGTCTGTTCGGTGATGGGCCGAACGGCCCGCTTCAACACGTCATCGTGCAGCCCGATGGCAGAGCGCTGATCTTCGGCGGATTCAACGCCTACAACGGACATGCGCGCAAGAAGGTGGCGCGAGTCGAAGCGAGCGGAGCACTCGATCCGAGCTTCGACTGTGGCCCCGTCGGGTCTCCCCTCACGTACTCGTTCGCGCTGCAGCCCGATGGCAAGACCCTGATCGGCGGCCAATTCCAAGGCTTCAACGGCGTCCCGGCGCGCAGCGTCGTGCGCCTGGAGACCAGCGGAGCCGTCGATGCGACCTTCAACTCGGGGCTCCCGTCCACCAACGTCATCACCGCAGTCGCGCCACAGCCTGATGGGAAGATCCTGGTTGGTGGACTGCTCGATACCAGCGGAAACGGCGGGTGGGGCGTGCGTCGACTGATGCCCGACGGATCGATCGACGGGACGTTTTTCGCCGTTGAGCTCACGATAGGTTTTCCCTACGCGCTCGCAGTGCAGCCCGACGGCAAGATCCTCGTCGGCGGCAGCTTCCAGACCGTCAACACAGTCTCACGTCCATACGTCGCGCGTTTGAACGCGGACGGGACGCTGGATGCGAGCTTCGATCCGGGCGCCAGCTCCAACGACAGCGTCACCCGACTGCTGCTTCAGCCCGACGGTCGCGTGCTCATCTCGGGGTACTTCACGCAAGTCGCCGGGGTGGCTCGCCGGTACGTCGCGCGCTTGAACGCCAACGGCTCGCTCGACACGAGCTTCGACCCGGGCGCCGGGCCCAACAGTTGGGTGCGCACGATTGCGTTGCAGCCCGATGGAAAGGTGCTGCTCGGAGGTCTGTTCTCGTCCGTCGCGGGGCAGTTCGCGCGCGGCGTCGCACGACTGACCGCGAGCGGCAGTGTCGACACTGTCTTCGACGGCGTCGGGATCTTCAGCGAGGAGGTCGCGACACTCGCGCTACAGGCCGACGGCAAGATCCTCATCGGAGGGACGTTCACCGACGTGGCCGGCGTCAGCCAGCCGTACCTCACGCGCTTCACGGCCTCGGGGGTGCGCGATGCCACGTACAACAGCGGCGCAGGCGCGGACGACTCCGTGCTCGCGATCGCACTCCGTCCGGACGGCAGCGCACTGGTGGGCGGCAGACTCAGTCGCTTCAACGGAGCTCTGTCCTCGCGGCTCGTCGGACTTGATGCGAACGGCGCGGTCGATCCGGCTTTCGATCCGGGCGCGGGCGTCAGCGGGACGGTCTACGCCATCGCACATCAACCCGACGGCAAGTCGCTCGTCGCCGGCGATCTCTGGGAGTACGACGGCGCGCCGGTGAAATCGATCGTCCGGGTCAACCCGGACGGCAGTCGCGATTCGAGCTTCAACGCCGGAACAGGCGCGTATCCGTCGCATCCAGTCGCCGTGGCGCTGCAGAGCGACGGGCGCGTCCTCATCGGCGGATCGTTCAACTCGTTCGACGGACAGCCGCGCGGAGCGATCACCCGCCTTCTGAGCGATGGCTCGGTGGACCCGACGTTCACAACCCCTGACGGCGGCGCCAATTCCGTTTACGCCTTGGCGCTCCTGCCGAGCGGGAAAGTCCTCATCGCGGGCGCCTTCACGAGCTACGGCATGACGACGCGCAACCGCATCGCTCGGCTCAACGCCGACGGAAGTCTCGACGGCACGTTCAACCCGCACCTGGGCGCGAACAACGCCGTGTACGCCATCGCCGCGCAGCCCGACGAAAAGGTCCTGATCGGCGGGGCGTTCACGGCCTACTTCGGCGCGTCGCGCAACGGCGTCGCGCGGCTGCTCGCCAGCGGAGGTCTGGACGCGAGCTTCGATCCAGGCGCCGGCGTGACCAGCAACACAACGGCCTGGCCCGAAGTCAGGGCGCTAGCGCTGCAGCCCGATGGCAAGGTCGTTCTCGGCGGCGTGTTCACGCATGTCGACGGCGTCGCGCGGCGAAACTTGGCGCGACTGGAGGCCAATGGCGACCTGGATGCGAACTTCGCGACGCCCCCGGGCGCCGACGACAGCGTGGACGCTCTCGCACTCGACCCGCACGGGCGAATGTGGGTCGGCGGCGACTTCACCAAGCTGCGCGGCGCGACCCGCCACCGCCTGGGGCGAGTGTTCGCGTATGAGGCGCCGGCGTTGAGCTACTGCACGGCCGGGATTTCGAGCAACGGCTGCGCGCCGTCGCTCTCATCGAGCGGCTCGGCCAGCGTGGCCGCGAGTTCGGGATTCGTGCTTGTCGCGAGCGACCTCGAGGGCCAGCGACAGGGCCTGCTGTTCTACGGCATCTCCGGACGTCGCGCGGCGCCGTGGGGCGCCGGCAGCACGAGCTTTGCCTGTGTGGAGAGCCCGGTGCAACGCATGGACGTGGCGAACTCAGGTGGTTCGAGCGGTCAGTGCGACGGCGCACTGAGCGTCGATTGGCGCGCGTGGATGGCGGCGCGGCCGACAGCGCTCGGCCAACCGCTCGTGGCCGGACAGCTCGTCAACGCACAGGCGTGGTACCGGGATCCCGCGGCGCCGCGCGGCACGAACCTGAGCAGCGCCAGCGAGTTCCTGTTGCGCCCGTGACAGCGGGCGGAGACTGACGAGCTCTGCGACGCGGAGCGCGGCCCATCTGCGCCGCGCTCCCGACGCTTTGCCGGCGCGCACCAGCGACCCACTTGTCGCTGCGCCCGACACTCCGCCCCAACTCCACGCACGGCCCGTGCGCAGGCGGGACGCGCGGCGACTCGAGTGAAGACCGGCGGCGCCGCCCCCCCTCGGTCAACGCCCTTCGAGGGCTTCGCCTGGAGACACGCTGCCGGATTCGAGACCGACCGTGTGGAACACCGGCGCGTTCATGCTCGAAAGCCCGGCGTTATCCGCACGCTCTGGCGGCCGCCGCCACGAACACGTCAGCGGCCGATTTCCTCGAGGGCTTTCGCCAGCGAGTCGCGATCGATCTGCACCGAGAACAATTGCTCGCCAGCGCTGGCCGCGCCGATGGTGATCGCGCGCGGTTCGAGCAGCTCGATTTCCATCGACCGCCAGCCGGCCGTCGATTCCCAGTGCGCGTGAACGCTCAGCCTCGCCTCGCCCACGAAGGGCACGTGCCCGGTCGCGCTTCCGTCCGGGCTGAGACTGAGCCAAGCATCCTCGCCGTAGCTCTCCGAGGCCTGCGGCGGACTGACGACGAGATAGAAGTCCGCCTTCGGCCCGACTGCTCCGAGGGCAGGGCGCGCCGCGATGCGCACCAGCGGCGCGCGTTGGAGCACGACCTCGCGATCCGCAGCTACGGGCCCCAGGCGCTGAAAGAAGTAGCCCTCGGCGGCGATGGAGAGGTCGACGGGGAACACGGTCGCGGCGACCCTGAGGCGTCCCTGCTCGAAACCCAGATACTCGTACTCGTCGGGCGGGGTGTGGTGGAAGCGGGCGAGGCAGTCACCTGAGCTGACCGGCGCGCCGGACTCGTCGCTGATTCGAAGCGTGATGGAGCGCTCGGCAATCACCAACGGATTGAGCCGCGGATCCTCGCTGGGCTCGCCCGCGCGCACCACGACGTTCTCGACGCGCGCCAGCTCGTTCCAACTGCCCTCTTCGAGCTGCACGTAGACGTCGTAGATGCCGGGGTCGAGCCCCGCGAAGGCGAATGCGCCGTTCAGATCTACGGGCGAACTGTGCCAGCGCTCCAACATGGGACCACGAGTGCGAGCGAGCTGCCTGGGCTCCGCGAAGACCTGCAACGCAGCCGACTTCATCGAGCTGTCGAGTCGCAGGACTCCGGACACGGCGCCCGTCGGCTCGACCACCAGCTCCAAGTCCCGCTCCCCCGGCCGGACTTCCAGTGGAGCGCTGCGTGCCTCTCCCCAAGTCGCTTCGAGCGCGAGCCGCGTCCCGCGGAACTCCGAGCGCAACTCGAAGTAGCCGGCGTCGTCCGCGCGCGTCGTGTTCCAGCGGAAGTCGCGCCACTGTGTTCGAGCGGCGTCATCGTCGTCCACGACTCCGGTGCGCGCTCGCACCATGGCGCCGCCGAGCGCGCGCCCGGTAGCGTCCACCACTCGACCCGATGCGAGCAGCGGCATGGGCGTGACGACGAGCTCGCCGAGGTCGAGCGCCTGTGCGCCTGAGGGCCCTTGCAGACTCGCACGCGCGACGCCGCGCTCGCGATCGAGTTCGTCCGTGACCACGAACACCACGCGCTGCGTTGATGCGCCGATGGACGGGACGCGAATTCGTCCGTCGAGCTCGCTGCGCGTGCTCGCGATCCAGTCCGGATCGGGCTTCGCAGGCGTCTCGGCCAGCACCTCGACGTGGCGCTCGGAGAGAGGCGCGCCAGTGGCATCCACCAAAAGCGCCGTCAACGCGCGGACGTCTGCAAAGCGCACTTCGATGCGCGTGCGCTCCCCGACTCGAAGCGGACTTCGACCGGTCTTGATCTGGTTCTGGCCGCTGCCCTCGTAACTTGCCACCGCGGTGAACTCTCGCGCGAGGCTCACGCACGGAAACAGCGCCACTCCGTCGCGGAGCGGAGTCGAAGCCCCTGGATGGAGCCAGTCGAACTCGTCTTCACCGGGCCCTAGCCGTTCGATGAAGTGCAGAGCGACGGTCGCCTTGGCCGAGGCTGGACGTCCGTCGACATCGAACACCGCCACTTCCACTTCTCCACAATCCGCAAGCCGCAGCTCGACGGGCTCGACGGGCGGCGCAAGCCAGTCGAATTCGTGCTCGACACTCGGTTGGAGCGGTCCGGTCACCGCCAGAGTGAGGCGCGGTCCGCCCAAAAGGCCGTACTCACTCAGTCGCCAGCCCGCGTGATCGATGCGCACGAGGCCCTTCTCGTCGCTGACTGCCGTGGCGAGATCGAACGCGTCCCCCCACTGGTGAACACGCAGGCCCACACACACGCCGGGCTTCGGCGTGCCGGCCGCGTCGACGACCCGCGCCGCAAGCGCGAAGTCGCGGTGCAGTTCGACCACCAGCGGCGCGCTGCGACCCGGCATGCAGCACTCGACGCCGAACAGGCCCTCGGCATCAGCGACAACCCAGCCGCCAGCGGCGAGTTCGAGCTCCGCCCGACCGTCGCGATCGGCGCGCGACTCCATGCTGCACTGCGAGAGAAGCTGGTCGAGTTGGTTCGACTCCACGGCGTTCTCCCAGAGCTCGCGTTGCTTCGCGCTGGAAAGACCCGCCGGATTCCACACGCGCAGCCTCGCTTCGGCGACCGGCTTGCGCGCCGGAACGGCGAGCGCGCGGACTTCGAGCCTTTCGACGTGAGCGCGTGGCTCGATCGGCGCATCTGGCGCCGCGCTGTGCTGCTGCGCCTCGCCCCGTTGCACGTCCGCACCGTCGCCGCGTACGGCGGCCGCGCTCAAGTCGAGCTCGGCCCTGGGCGGTCGCCTGATCGCGCGCTGCCCCGCCTGCACCGTTGCGGCGTCGCCGCCGAAAGGTCCAAGCGCCCACACGACAAGAGTGACGAGCACGAGCAGCGCGCAGAGCAGCGCGACGTTGCGAACGACGAGCGAGCGTTTGCCAGGGACGGGCATGGGCGCGCATTCGACGGCGGCTGAGAGCGTTTGTCACGGGCTCGCCGTCGACTAAGAAGGCCGAGCCACTCGCGCAGCGGGAGGGTTGAAGCCGGCGCGAGGGCCGCAGACTTCCGCGGGACGACCCGTCACGCGCCGCCGCGCTCGGCCGCCTCGAGTGCGGCCAGCTCCTCTGCGCTGAACACGCGGCTGCGCGTGAAGAAGCGCAGGCCGCTCGGCGCTTCGAGCGAGGAACCCACGCCCCGGCCGGGCGCCGCGTCGATCGAGAGCTGCGTTTGCCTCCAAAGCTCGAACTGCGCGCGCCCCATGTAGAAGCGCGCGACGGGCAGGTGCACACCGCGCGTTGATTGAGCGCGAGCACGTTGTGGCCCTCGAGACACTTCTGGCGGAAGGCGTCGTTCTCACGCCACACCTCGTCGACGAAGACGTTGGCGGACTTGCCGCCCAACTCGAGCGTCACAGGAACGAGGTTCTGAGCGGCGTACTGCACGATCCGTCGCCCGGCCGTGGCCTCGCCGGTGAAAGCCGCCTCGGCGACGCATCGGTTCGGCGCCAGCGGCTTGCCGGCCTCGACGCCGAAGCCATTGACCGCGTTGAGCACGCCCGGCGGAAGGAGGTCGGCGATGCGCTCGATCACCAGCAGGATCGGAACCGGCGCCTGCTCGCCCGGCCTGGGCGCGACACAGCAACGGGCCGCGAGCGCGGGCGCGAGCGAGGTCCGACGAAGAAAAATGGAGATTCCTGCGGCTGTGGCTCGGCGACAGCGAGCAGTGGTTCGCGGCGCGACGCGACGCCTGTCGAGGCGCGTAGCGGCGCGATTTCGCGGACTCGCGACCCAGCACCGCATCACAGCTCGAAAACGGCGCGCGGCAACGCGTGCGTGGAACTCGAAACAAGCCATGCAGACACCGATGCAGTCCACTTTGACCCTGATCGCCGCCCTGCTCTCGGCGACTGTGCTCACAGTCGAGCCCGCGCGCGCGCAGGTCGATGCGCTCACGCCTTGCACGCCGGCCTGGACACCGCTCGCGGGAGCGTCGACGCAACTGGATGGAACGACGGTTCGCGCCTTGGCCTTCGACGACGGGCACGGGCCCGCGCTGTTCGTCGGCGGAGGTTTCACGCGAGCTGGCTCGGTGCTGATGGGCGGCATCGGCAAGTGGCAGGACGGGCGATGGAAGCCGGTGGGAACGGGCTACAGCCCCGCATACGTCATCGACCTGATCGGCTTCGACGACGGCAGCGGCATGGCGCTCTACGCCGGCGGGAGCTTCTCGTCGATCGGCGGTGTGGCGGCCTCGAACATCGCGCGCTGGGACGGGACGAACTGGTCCAGCGTCGGCGGTGGAACGAGCGGCACGGTCGAGGGACTGATGGTGTTCGACGATGGATCTGGCCCGGCGCTCTACGCCTCGGGGTCGTTCCAGAGCGCGGGCGGCGCGCCCGCGCGCAGCATCGCCAAGTGGGATGGCGTCACGTGGTCGCCGCTGGGAAATGGCGCCGACTCGACCGTGCTCGACATGTGCGTGTTCGATGACGGCAGCGGACCCGCGCTCTACACGGCCTCCAGGTTCACGTTCGGCGGAGTGTCGACTCCGAGCGTCGCGAAGTGGGACGGCGTCGCTTGGACGCAGATCGCTAGCACCAACTCACAATTCGTCTACGAGTTGCGCTCGTACGACGACGGAAGCGGCCCCGCGCTGTGGATCTCGGGCTCGTTCTCCAACGTCGGCGGCGTGCCTGCGAGCAACATCGCGCGCTGGGACGGCTCGAGCTGGTCAGCCGTCGGCGCGGGACTCCCCGCAGTCGTGACGGCGCTGCGGGCGCACGATTTCGGCGGCGGACTGCGCGTCTACGCCGGAAACAACGCCGCGGTGTACGAGTGGGACGGCGTGAGTTGGGGCCAGGTCAGTGAGCTCTTCACCCACCCCCTCGGAGCGTCGATCGCGGATCTTGTCGCCTTCGACGACGGCAGCGGTTCGCGCCTGCACGCGATAGGGCGATTCACGGCGATCGGCAGCGCGACCGCGAACTACATCGCCGCCTATGACGGCGCACATTGGCGATCCGTCGACGTCGCGCGAACCAACAGCGTCACTGCGCTCAAACGCGTCGACGTCGGCGGCGTCTCCCGGCTGCTCGTGGCGGGCGGCGCCGATGTCGTCGACAACGTATTCATGCGCGGCGTCGGCGTGTGGGACGGCGCGAATTGGTCCGAACTGGGCGGCGGCGTCAACGGCCGCGTCGACGCGATCGAGGTCTACGACGACGGCTCGGGTCCAGCGGTGTACCTCACCGGAGCGTTTACTGAAGCCGGCGGCACGCCGGTGGATCGAATCGCCAAATGGGACGGCGCCGCGTGGTCGCCGCTCGGCGCCGGCCTGGACGCGCCCGGGACCGCGATGGCGGTGTTCGACGCGGGCGCGGGACCGGAGTTGTACGTCTCCGGCTCGTTCACCACGGCGGGCGGTCTCCCGGCGACTCGCATCGCGCGCTGGAACGGAACGTCGTGGAACACGGTCGGCGCAGGCCTGAACGCCGTCGCGCGCGACCTTCAGGTGTTCGACGACGGCTCGGGCCCGGCGCTGTTCGTCGGCGGTGACTTCACCGTCGCGGACGGAGTGAGCGTCGGGCGGATCGCCAAGTGGAGCGCGAGCGGCTGGTCGCCGGTGGGCGGCGGCGCGAATCTCCCCGTGCGCGCACTCGAGGTGTTCGACAGCGGCTCGGGTCCACAGCTCTACGCCGGCGGCGTGTTCACGACCATGGGCGGCGTCCAGACGCTCCGCATCGCGCGCTGGAACGGCTCGACGTGGAGCGCGCTCGGAAGCGGCGTCAATGAACCCGTGGAAGCGCTGCACGTGTTCAACGACGGCTCTGGCCCGGCGTTGTACGTCGCGGGGACCTTCAGTGTCGCCGGAGGGATCAGCACCGGCGCGTTCGCGCGCTGGAACGGCTCGAGCTGGTCGGGGCCGGGCCCCAACTTCAACCTCGGGACGACGACGATCTCGCGGCTCGAGTCGTACGAGGATCCCAGCGGCCCGACGCTGTACGTCGGCGGCAACTTCGGCGGTTCCCCGGCGGGCGACAGCTACCTTGCAGCGTGGCGCGGCTGCCGGGTGCGGCCGACGACCTTCTGCACTCCGCCGGCGCCGGGCACGACCAACGGCTGCATCGCGACGATTTCTGCCAGTGGGCAGCCCAACGTCGCGCACGCCAGCCCGTGCATCGTCACCGTCTCGAACGTCGAGGGCGACAAAGCGGGACTGCTCTTCTACAGCGTGAACGGGCAGGTCGGGACGACTTGGTGCGCGAGCAGCGCGAACCTGCTCTGCGTCGCCTCGCCCAAGCAACGCATGGGCGCGCAGAGCACCGGCGGCGACGCTGGCGAGTGCAATGGCGCGATCGTCGAAGACTGGAACGCGTTCCAACTCTCGCATCCCGGCGCGCTCGGCAATCCTTGGAGCGCCGGCGCGGTGGTCGACATGCAGGCCTGGTTTCGCGACCCGCCCGCGTGCAAGACCACTTCGCTGTCCCAGGGCCTGCGGTTGACGTACCAGTAGGTCGAGCGCGACGCACTGCATCGCTCGGCGCCGGCCCGCTGCGCCGTCGATGCGATCGTGAAGCGACAACGCGCGCGGCCCGTCGCGTCCAGTGGCGGGCCGCGCTAGGCTTCGCAGCGATGTCCCCCCATCGGGTCGAGCTGGTCGCGCTCTCCGACGCCAACGCGCTCGCGGAACGGGCGCGTGAAGAGTTCTTGCGCAGCGCGGCGCAGGCCGTCGCCGAGCGGGGCGTGTTCCGCGTCGCGCTCTCGGGCGGTTCCACGCCCAAGGCGCTGTACGAGCGGCTGGCCGCGAGCGGCGCGCGCGCGAACTTCGCGGCCTGGCGCGTGTTCTTCGGCGACGAGCGCTGCGTGCCGCCGGAGCACGCCGACAGCAACTTCGGCATGGCGCGCAACGCCTGGCTGTCGAAGACGCCCGTCGGCGCGGTCTATCGCGTGCGCGGCGAGCTGCGCGATGCGAACGAGGCCGCGCGCGAGTACGAGAAGGACCTCGAGCGCGAGTTCGCGCCGCACGCGCCGCGCTTCGACCTCGTGCTCCTGGGGCTCGGCGTCGACGGGCACACGGCCTCGTTGTTCCCCGGGACCAGCGCCGTGCGCGAGAACCAGAAGCTGGTCGTCGCGACCCACGCGCCCAAACTCGACGCGCAACGCATCACCTTCACCGTGCCGCTGATCAACGCGGCGCGCTGCGTGATGTTCCTGATCGCCGGCGGCGACAAGGCCCCGGCGTTGCGCTCGGTGATGCAAGGTCAGGGCGATCTGCCCGCGGGCAAGATCCGACCGCTCGACGGCAAGCTGTTGTGGCTGGTCGACCGCGGGGCGGCCGCGGGCCTGGTCGAGGACGAGTGATCACGCGGCGAGCAGCCAGGCGCGCGCGAGCACGCTGACCGCGCCGGCGAGCAGCCACAACCACAGCGAGCGGTCGCTGTCGCGCGGCAAGGGCTGCGACTCCCGCTCGCGCGGCGCGAGCCCGCCCAAGAGCGGCTCGACGAACTCGTCGTGCTCCCGCGGACGCCAGTCGCTCATGCGCGCGAGAATGCACCTACACTGCGCGGCGTGCAATTCGGCGGCCACAACTTCGCCAACCCCGCGCTGCTCGAGAAGGCGCTCACGCACGCGTCGACGCACCTCGAGCACGACAACGAGCGCCTCGAGTTCCTGGGCGACGCCGCCCTGGACCTGATCGTCGCCCACGAGCTCTACGCGCGTCGGCCGGCGCTGAGCGAAGGCGCGATGACCGAGATCAAGGCTGTGGTCGTCTCGCGCCCCACGCTCAGCGCCGTGGCGCGCGAACTGGGCCTCGATCGCCTCGCGCGCGTGGGCCCGGGCCTGCGCAGCCGCACGTTGCCGGCCTCGGTGCTCGCCAATCTGTACGAGGCGCTGCTCGGCGCGGTGTACCTCGACGGCGGCTTCGAAGCGGCGCGGCGCGCGGCGCTCGCGACCTTGGGCGAAACGCTCGAGCGCGCGACACGCGAATGGGGCTCGGCCAACCCCAAACAGCGCCTGCAGCACCTCGCGCAGGCGCGCTGGGCGACACTCCCCAGCTACCAGTTGCTCGAGGCCTTCGGCAGCGCGCATTCCAAGGCTTTTTGCATGCAAGCGCGCATCGGTGAGGCGAGCTTTCCGAGCGCGTGGGGCCGCACGCGCAAGGAGGCCGAGCGCTGGGCCGCGTTCGAGGCGCTGCTCGTGCTCGAGGCGCAGGCGCGTGCGGCGAGCGTGAATGCGCCGGCGGACCAAGCCGACGACAAGTCCGAGTGAAGCCTCGTGGCGAGCGCCCCCGCGCTTAGCGCTCGCGATTACCATGCTGCGTCCGAGCGGCGTCGACCTGGTGTCGCTCCAAGCCACAGGCCCACCGATGACGACCCTCCGAATTCCGACCCGCGCCACAGTCACCGCGCTGCTCCTCACGCTGACCAGCCAGGCCCAGTGGACTGAAGAGCTCCGCACCGGTCAGCCCCACTTCGCGCTGGCGCCGGCCTGCGGCGGCGCAGTTCCGACCAGCACGACCTTCAACGGCGTCGGCGGACCGATCTTCAACGGCTCGTTCGCGACCTACACCACGACGGTCTCCGGACTCGGCTCGTACCTGTGGGACGTGAACCTGTTCACGGCGATCGCCCACAGCGCGAACTTCGACCTCGACATCACGCTGATCTCGCCGGCCGGGACCGTGGTGACCGTCACGACCGACAACGGCGGCGTGAACGACGACGTGTTCAACGGGACGCTGTGGGACGACAACGTCAACACGCCGGTGACGGACTTCCTGTTCACCAACCTCGTGACAGCCACGCCGCTTTCGCCGGAGGGCCGCTTGAGCGCGTTCCGCGGCGAGAATCCCAACGGCGTGTGGACGCTGCGGATCGCCGATGACACGCAGGGCAACGTCGGAACCTTGAGTTCGTGGTCCCTGGCCGTGTCGGCGCTCAACGCGGCGCCGAACGGCGTCAACTCGACCTTCGTGCGCCAGCCGAACGTCGCGATCCCCGACGCGGGTTCGGTGCAGGACACGCTCAACGTCTCCGGCGCAGGCGGCTACCTCGCCAAAGTCGAGCTCTACACCGAGCTCCCCCACTCGCGGCCCTCCGACATCGACCTGCGCCTGATCTCGCCCGCCGGAACCGCCGTTTGGGTGACGACCGACGGCGGCGGCTCGTTCGCCAACGTGTTCAACGGCACGTTGTGGAACCCCGACTCGACCGCGGCGGCGACAGACTTCCTTTTCGCTGCGAACACGGTTGCGACGGAGCTCGGCCCCGAGGGCTCGTTCGACAACTTCCTGGGCCAGAACCCCAACGGCGTGTGGACGCTCGAGGTGTTCGACGACCAGTCGAGCATGCTCGGCAGCCTGGTGCGCTGGGAGCTGCGCATCACGACCATCGCCAACCCGGGCGCGCCGGCGCTGATCACGTTCAACGGCGTCAGCGGCGCGATCCCCGACGCAGGCGCGGCACCGCCCACGCCGTTCACTGTCAACGTTGCGGGGCAGAGCGGCGTGCTGTGGGACGTCGAGCTGTTCACCGCCATCACGCACGGACTCAACGCCGACCTCGACATGACGCTCACCTCGCCGGCGGGCACGACGGTGACGATTACGACCGACAACGGCTTTGCGGCGAACGTGTTCACGAGCACGCTGTGGGACGACAACGTGAATCTGCCCGTCACGGATCAGTTCTTCAGCTCCGGCACGAACGTCCCGCTGCTCTCGCCCGAGGGCCGGCTCGGCGCCTTCCGCGGCGAGTCGCCCAACGGCGTCTGGCTGCTGTCGATCGCCGATGATTCGCTCAACGTCGCCGGTGTGCTCAACAACTGGTCGCTCACGCTCGCGACGCTCCCGGCGCTGCCGCCGTCGGCGAGCGCAACCTTCAGCTCGACTCCCAACCTCGCGATCCCCGACGTGACCACGGTCACCGACGTGATCAACGTGACCGGCGTGCCGGGCGCCGTCGAGCGTGTGAAGGTCTATGTCGAGGTGCTGCACACCTGGTCGAACGATCTCGACCTCTCGCTGATCTCGCCCAGCGGCGTCACCGTGCCGCTCTCCACGGACAACGGCGGCGATCTCGACGACGTGTTCAACGGCACGCTGTTCGACATCGACGCGCCGATTCCGGCCAGCGACGCGCTCTACGTCGATCTCGTGGCGACGCCGCTGATTTCGCCCGAGGGCCCGCTCGATCTGTTCATCGGCGCGAGCCCCAACGGCGCGTGGACGCTCTCGATCGCCGACGACTTCTCGCCAGACACGGGCACGCTCGTGCGCTGGGACCTCACGCTCGAGACCTGCAACCTCGCGCAGCCCACGACCTACTGCGCGCCGACGGGCAGCGGCACGAGCAACGGCTGCATCCCGAGCATCAGCGCCAGCGCCAACCCGAGCCTCGCGCTCGCGGCGCCGTGCTCGATCACCGTCGCCAATGTCGAGGGCCAGAAGACGGGCATCGTGTTCTACGGCGTGTCCGGCGCCACCAATTTGCTCTGGTGCGCGGGCGGCAACTCGTTCTTCTGCGTCAAGTCGCCGACGCAGCGCACGTTCGTGGCGAACTCGGGCGGCGTCGCGAACCAGTGCAACGGCTCGCTGCTGCTCGACTGGGACGCTTACCAGTCCGCCAACCCCAGCGCGCTCGGCAATCCGTGGTCCTTGGGCGCCAAGGCCTACGTGCAGAGCTGGTTCCGCGACCCGCCGTCGTGCAAGACGACGTTCCTGTCGCAAGCGATCGAGCTGACTTACGTGCCGTAGCCCGGCGCGCCGCTTCTCACGCGGCTCCTGTCGAGTCGCCGACTCCACCAGTCGAGAAGGCGCGCAGGAGCCGCTGAGCAGGCACGAATAGGAACGAGCGGGCGCGAACTGCGAAGGAAGAGCGCGCCAAGCTCAATTCGGCCTGCGTCCCGATTGTGAGATCGCGCCGGCGGGACTTGACGCCCTGGCGATGTCAGGTAGCGTCGACAGAGTCGACGCGCTCGGGGCGCGCGTCGACAGAGTCGACGCGCTCGGGGCGCGCGTCGACAGAGTCGACGCGCTCGGGGCGCGCGTCGACCGCTCGCAGCCTGGCTCGCAATGGAGCCTCCCGCTCCAGCCCGACTCGCGCGCGCTGGCCAGCCCCGTGGGGGTCACCTCATGTTCGCGCTTCCCCGCGCGCACTGCGCCGTCGCAGTCGCCGCTGTGCTCATCGCACACTTCTCTTCGCCAGCCACCGCCGCCCCGCAGTGGGGCCACGAGGTGTCGCTGGGCGCTCCGTTCCCCGTCGACAGTGGAGTCAGCTACAATGGGCGCAGAGGCGTGATTCGCAGTGGGATTACCACTGGACTGCCCTCGGTCTCCAACGCTGGAGCCATCACCGTGTGGGATCTGACATCGGGTAGCACAGGTTCGGCGCCCACCTTCACCGCATTGCCCGCACTCGGAGAGACGCCTGATCCGTACTTGCTCGGCAACCAGTGGCAACCTTCGGACTGCGTCGCAATCGCCAATATCTTTGCCGTGACGACGGGTTCGGGCAGTTTCGACGGAACCGCTTTCGGCGGAGAGCACGATCAGACCTACATCGAAGCTCTCATTAACATCAACCTCGCCGCGCCATCGATCGTTCAGTCGCACCTGATCGGACGAACGAGTTCGTCGACGCACGACTGGGAGCTGGCAGGCCACGTCAACGACATCGAGATCACGCGCGAGGGCGACTTCGCCATCGTCAACGATCGCAACTGGATCCATCGCATCGAGCTGAGCACTGGCGCACGCACGTCGATCAACATCGGCTACGACTGGGGTCCCGCGCCGGGCAATCCCGGCGACCCGGCCAACCTGTGCACGCCCAACGGCGCAGTGGACTCGGTGGCCGTCATCGCCGACCGCGCGGTGGTCACCACGTCACGCCTGGAGTTCGGGATCATCCCGGTGACGTGGGTGTACTTGGTGCAGATCGATCCGTTCCAGATCGTGCTCGAGCAACGCGTGGCGCCCGCGGTACTGCCCGAGGCTCCGTTGGGGCCCCACGACGTAGCCGTGTCGCTCAGCAACGACATCGCAGTGGTCACTTCGAACCGCATGGTCTCGTTCTTCGATCTGTCGAACGACACGTACCTGGGCATGTACTACCGGCCGCAACTGACGCGGACCTACCAGATTCAGGTCGACTCGGTCGAGATCACTGAGAACTACGCTGTCGTACTCAGTGACAACGTAAGCGGGACCTCAGCCCAGTGGCACATCGACGTGTTCGACCTCACCGCCATCACTCCCGGCGCTCCGTCGGCCGTAGTGCAGTACTCCGGAGACCTCGGGCTGGAGTCGGCCAACCGCACGCACGACCTCGCGATCAACAAGGAGCGCACACGCACGGTGATTCGCACGTCGTTCGACAACTTCGTTCTCCCCTTGCCGATACCGGGCGGCTCGTTCCCCACGGCATTGACGCCGCTGAACTCTGGCGTGGGATCCGACGCGCATCTGTTCAGGCAGTACTCCAGCTCCGGTCCGTACGAGGTATTCAGCTCGGACTCGGTTGTCGTGCAGCCTGAGATCAGCGGGGCGCAGGTCGCGTCGACGATCGGCGCAACGTTTGATTTCGGCACGGGTCGCTACGTGGCGCATGTCGACTTCATCGACTTCTCCGGCAACCCGCTCGCGGCCGCTGCGCAATCGATGTTCGCCCCTGGTGGCGGGCAGTTGGACTTCGGCGCGATTCCGTTGGACCTTGAACTCACGCGTGACCGAGCGGAGCTTGTCGTGCGTTCGGCTGCGCCCTGGGTGGACGCGACTCCGAACGCAGCGGCCGCGGTTGGCGATGACCTCGCATTCTTCAGCCTCAGCGCCCAGACGCAGTTGCCGTCTCACGGAGGAAGCGGCTTCCCGGCCGCGCTCGACTGCGTCAGCGTGGGAGCCTCTGCGGGCACGAACCCGCGCAAGCGGGTCCTGAGCGTGTCCGAGGATCCGATCAACAACGTGGGCCTCGCCCACATCGTCGATCGGCCCTGACAGAGCTACACGCCGCGCG
>WYBT01000017.1 GCA_011525785.1 Planctomycetaceae bacterium | reverse complement strand
AGACCGAAGCCGTTGGAGACCTCGGTCAGGTCCAACTGGGAGGCGGCGCCGGTGCTCGAGCCTCCCGAGCAGGCTGCCAAGTACGCCAGGGGCGCAGTCGCAAGTGTCCAGGCCAGCCGTCGCTGAAACGTCGATGCGGTCGAGGGCCGTCGTGTCATGGCTTGAAGAGCAGTTCGTTGGGTCGTTGGTGTGGCCGCCATCGCACGTGCCGCGCCGCACGCCCCGCAGTGGGAAGGCGCGCCGCAGACACGTCGCCTGGAGGTCCCGCGACGACCACGATCCCCGGACGCCGCGCACTGAGCGCGCACGGCGCGAAACGGGGGCTCGAGACTGTGGTGGGACAGCCAGGAACTCGCACCACAGGTCGCGCCGAAACCGGACGTGCGCACTGCGGCCCGAGGGGGGGGCGCGAGTGTAGTGTCCGTCGCCGCGCGTGGTGCGCGCAAATCTCAAAGAGTGCCGTCGTCCGAACGGGCCCGTGCGCCGCGGCGCGCGCCGGCGAACGAAGGGGGCCCCCAAGGTTCGTCGGTGAGGTGCGACCAGGCGCACTTCGAGCGACCGCCGCCGCCCCGACCCGCGCCGATCGCGGCCCCGAAAGCACCCCCCGAGTCCCCGGCGCCGTCCACAGGACGGTCAGGGCCGGCGGGGCGAGTTCGAAGACCTCGCCCGGCGAACAACGAGCGCCGCTTCGGCGCCAGTGGAGCACTGACGGCTGAGCGGAGCTGGGGGTCCCCTTGCTCAAGCGACGTGCCACGGACGGGAGCGCGAGCTCGCTGCGCCCGCGATTTCCCAGCGAGCGCCGACGATGGCCGCAAGTCCCTTCCCACGATCGAGTAAGGCGTGCGCGGCGCGCGTTGCTGCGCGCGCCGTCGTGCACGCCGCCAGGAGCAAACCGGCCCGGCGTTGCCGAGCAGCCGCTCGCTCGGCGTGCGATTCCGCGCAACGGCGAACACTCCACGTCGCCGCGCTCAGCGCATCGCACGGGATCGCGCTTCGAGCGTCCCGAAGGCCTCGATATGCTGGCCTCCCGCCGATGGAATCCAACGCCGAGGAACAGACTGGATCGGCGGCCTCGGTGTTCCACACCGAGCGCCTGCAGGAGGTGCTGGCGGGGCTCGCCGCGTCGCGCGCGGAGCCACGCGAGGTCGAGTTCGAGAACTCGCTGCGCCCGCGCTCGTTCGAGGAGTTCGTCGGTCAGCGCCAGGCGGTCGAGAACCTGCGCGTCGCGATCCGCGCGGCCGCAGCCCGCGGCGAGTCGCCCGACCACGTGCTGCTCTCCGGGCCGCCGGGCCTGGGCAAGACCTCGCTCGCGCGGCTGATCGCGAGCGAGTGCGGATCGACGCTGCACTCGACCACCGGCCCCGCGCTCGAACGCGCGCGCGACCTCGTGGGCATCCTCACCAAGCTCAAGCGCGGCGACGTGCTGTTCATCGACGAGATCCACCGCACGCCGGTGACCGTCGAGGAGTACCTGTACTCCGCCATGGAGGACTTTTCCGTCGAGCTGACGCTCGACCAGGGCCCCGACGCGCGCGTGCTGCCGCTCAAGCTCGAGCGCTTCGTGCTGGTCGGCGCGACCACGCGCGAGGGCTTGCTCTCGGCCCCGTTCCGCGGGCGCTTCGGCGTGCTCGAACGTCTGGCGCCCTACCCCGACGAGGACCTGATCGCGATCGTCGTGCGCTCGGCGCGCCTGCTGGGCATGCCGATCGAGGCCGGCGCGGCGCAAGCGCTGGCCGCGCGCAGCCGCGGCACGCCGCGCGTCGTCAACCGCTTCCTGCGGCGCGCGCGCGACCTCGCGCAGGTGAGCGGCGAAGCGAAGGTCTCCTCGGCGACGGCGTTGGAAGCGCTCCGGCGCATGGGCGTGGACGAGCACGGCCTCGAGGAGCTCGACCGCCGCATCCTGCACTGCCTCGCACGCTCCGCAGCGCGGCCGATCGGGCTCAAGACCATCGCCGCGGCAGTGGGCGAAGCCGAGGACACCATCGAAGACGTCTTCGAGCCGCACCTCTTGCGCTGCGGATTCATCGAGCGCACCAGCCGCGGTCGCGTGATCACGCGCTCGGGCTGCGCGGCCATCGGCGTCGAACCGCCCGGCGCCGCCGCGCGCGCCGACCTGTCCGCGTGAGCCGCACCACCTCCGTGCGCCGCTCCTCGTCCGTGTCGCTGCGCAACGCGCTCGTCGGCGCCGCCGCGTTGAGCGCGTTCTTCCTCCACGCTTGCCGCGCGACGCATGCGAGCGAAGCCCGCGCCTCCTCGCTGCCCGCTGCGGCCGAGCCGGCGCCGCGCACGGCCCCGACGTCCACGCCCGTTCCGCGCGAGGCCGCGCTAGTGCGGCGCCGCGCGAGCGGGACTGTGACGGTTCGCCTGTCGGTCCCCGCGTCCGCGACGCTCGAGTTCTCCGACGCCCGCGGCGCGCGGCGCAACGCACGCCGCGTCGGAGGCGAAGTCGCGCTGGACGACCGGCCGCCGCGCCAGAGCGTCGAAGTCGCGGCCGGCGACGGGCGCACGATCGCGATCGGGTCCGGCGCGTACCGCGGCTCTCTGCGCATCAGCGTCGAGCCCTCCGGCGAGTGGCGCATCGAGAACCAGGTCGAGCTCGAGGACTACGTGCTGGGCGTGGTCGCGCGCGAGCTGGGCTTCGGCGACCGACCGCGCGAGGCGTGGCGCGCCCAGGCCATCGCGGCGCGCAGCTACGCGCTCGCGAACCTCGAGCAGCGCGGCGCGGCGCGGCGCGATCCGTACCTGTTCGACGGCGTCCGCGACCAGGCCTACGGCGGCGAGCCGCAGCCGGCCAATGCGCGCGAGGGCAGCTCACTCGAGCGCTTGCGCGAGGCGCTGCGCAGCACCGCCGGACTGGTGCTGCTCGAGAGCGACGAGTACGTCGACGCGCGCTACCACTCGTCCTGCGGGGGCCGCACCGCCGACGGTCGCAGCGTATTCCCCGAGCTGCGCTCGAGCTGCCTGTCGAGCGTGGCGTGCGAGCCGTGCGCGAGTTCGGACGCGGTGAAGTGGAGCTGGACAGCGCGACGCGACGAGCTCAACGCCCTGGCGCGCGCACACGAGCTGGGCGACGAGCTCGTCAGCCTCGCGCCGCTCGAGCGCGACGGATCCCAGCGCTGGCTCGCGGTGGAGCTGGTCGGCGATCGCTCGACCAAGCGCCTGCGCTTCGAAGAGCTGCGGCGCGCGCTGGGACGCGACAAGTTGCGCAGCGCGCTGGTGCTCGGCCTGTGGCCCAAGGCCGGCGAGAAACTCTCGACGGGACTGGCGTTCCGCGGCGCGGGCTTCGGCCACGGCGCCGGTCTGTGCCAACAGGGCGCGCTCGAGTACGCACGGCGCGGCTGGAGCGCCGAGCAGATCCTCGCGCACTACTTCCCCGGCGCGCGCATCGAGGACCGACGCTGATGCAGCGCGAGCGCTTCTCGTTCGAGGTGGTCGCGACCGCCGGCGACTCGCGCGGGCGCGCGGGCCTGTTCGGAACTCCGCACGGCGTCGTGCGCACGCCGGCGTTCATGCCGGTCGGCACGCGCGCCACCGTGAAAGGTGTCGACGCGCGCACGCTCGCGCAGGTCGGCTCGCAGATGGTGCTCGCGAACACCTACCACCTGCACCTGCGGCCCGGCGAGGAGCTGATCGCCGAGCTCGGCGGCCTGCACGGTTTCATGCGCTGGAGCGGGCCGATCCTCACCGACTCGGGCGGCTACCAGGTGTTCAGCCTTTCGGACATCCGCAGCATCGACGACGACGGCGCGACGTTCCGTTCGGTGGTCGACGGCGCGCAGGTGCGCTTCACGCCCGAACGCGTGATCGAGATCGAAGCCAAGCTCGGCGCCGACGTCGCCATGGCCTTCGACCACTGCCCGTCGAACCCCGACGCGCGCGAGGAAGTCGAGGCCGCGACCGAGCGCACGCACCGCTGGCTCGAGCGCTGTGTGCGCCGCCACCGCGAGCTGGGCGGCGAGACGCGCGGACAGGCGCTGTTCGGCATCGTTCAGGGAGGCGCGTTCGAAGACCTGCGCGCGCGCTCGGTCGAGGCGGTCTGCGCGCACGACTTGGTGGGCTACGCCATCGGCGGCGTGAGCGTCGGCGAATCGCACGAACAGATGCTGCGCGCGGTGGACGCCGCGGCGCCGCGGCTGCCGGCCGACCGACCGCGCTACTTGATGGGCGTGGGGACTCCGCGTGACTTCCTCGACGCCATCGAGCGGGGCGTGGATCTGTTCGACTGCGTGACTCCGACGCGCCACGGACGCACGCACCAGGCCTTCACGCGCCACGGAACGCTCAACTTGCGCAACGCCGTTCACGCGCGCGACGCGCGGCCGCTCGAAGAGGGCTGCGACTGCCCGTCCTGCTCCCACGGCTACAGCCGGGCTTACCTGCGGCACCTCGCCAAGTCGGGCGAGATGCTCGGCGCACAGTTGCTCACGCAGCACAACCTGCGCGCCTTCCACCGCCTGATGGAAGAGACGCGCGCGGCGCTGCTCGCAGGCTCGCTCGCGCCCGTGCGCGAACGCTGGCTAGGCGCGACGGAGCAGCGCACCTGAACCGGCGCGTTCGGCGGCCACGCGTCGAGCAGTGCCCCGCAGCGCGGGAGCCCCTCGAGCACTCGCGCAGAAGGCGCTCGCGGGACAGCGCTCTGACGCTGGCGCGACCTGGCTGATGAAGCTCGGTCCGGCTAACGGCGCGTGTAGTCCGGACACTTGAACGCGTTGGGGCGCTCAGGTCGTTTGCACGCGCCGCCGTAGTCCCACTTGCACGAATCGCACAGCGGCCTCGACGGCCCGAGCGCGAACAGTCGCCTCAGCCAGTCGCGCAGATCGAACGAGAACGCCATGGCGCCTCACGAATCGAGCGCAAGCGACGCGCCGCTCAGCGCGGGCGGCGCGCGGAGATCACTTCGAGCCGGGTCACATCGATCTCGCGCGGGCGCGACAGGGCGGCCGTGGGGCCGACGATCGCTGCGCGCAGTTCGCGGCCGCTGACACCGACCTCGACGTCGAGGAAATCCTCGAGGCGCAGGCGCCCGGAGGTGCACACCAATTCGGCGCTCGCGGCTCCGCCGAAGCGCAGCAGGTAGATCGGCTGCTGCTCGCCCTTGACCACCACGCGCTCGACCCAGCCGCGCGCGTCGAAACGTCCGTCGAACACGTTGCGGTTCTCGGCCTTGCGCAGCGCCTCTTCGCGCCGGCGCAGCGCATCCGCTTGCGCCGCTTCGTGGGCGCGCAGGTCCTGGGTCAGCTTCCAGGCCTCTTCGTAGGTCGAGCAGAGCTTCACACGCTGCTGAGCCAACTCCGCGGACGGACCCGTGCCCGCCAGCCCCACGGCCTTTTCGAAGGCCGCCTTCGCACTCGCGTAATCGGGCGCGCCGCCGGACTGCTCGGCAGCCCGCGCCGCGCTCAGCAGACGTTCGCCCTCTTCGATGGCCGCGGCCACCGCGCGCTGATCGTTCGCGCCAGCGCCGGCGCCTGCGCCTGCCTTGGCGCTCGCGTCCACGATGGGCGTGCTGACCATCGGCCGCGCCGTGGCCACGGCGGCGGCCCACAACTTCGCGCCGTCGACGCCGGCGGCGAGCGCTTCAACCTGCGCACTCGCTACCCAGGCGCGCGCGTGCGGCGGCGACCAGACGTTGACCCAGTCCTCCGCCATGGGCTTGGACAGATCCCGGCGCCCGATCAGCCGCAGGCGCTCGCCGCGGCCGAGGCGTTGGCGCAGCGGCAGGCTGTCGGTCGCGCTCGACGGCGACGGCCGCATGAGCACGCCTTCTCCGGTGACCTGCAGCGTTCCAGCTTCGGCCGCCGGCGCGAGGTACTCCCCGAAGACCCACACCGAAAAGCCGCCCGGCGCCTCGACCTCGAGCCACTCGCCGCGTTCACCGTAGACCGCGAGCACATCGCCTTCCTTGGCCTCGAGCACCACCAGGCCCTGCGCGTCGTAGATGTTGCGAATCTTCGCGCCCTCGGCCTTCGCGCGCACGTAGCGCAGGAACTTGGGCGTCTCGCCCTGCTTGGGGGCGGCCGCGGGCGCAGTGGCCGGCGCAGTGGCCGGCGCCTGGGTCGCGGCGCCTGCTGTGTTGTTGTTCGCCGGAGTGCTGGCCGGCGTCGGCAGCGACCCGCTCTGACCGTGCGCGAGGCCGGAGCTCAAACCGGCGGCGCACAGCACGGCGGCGAGCAGGCATTGCGAAGGAGCGCGGACGGCGGCGCGCGCCGTGGTCGACTGCGGGGCACTGAGCTTCATCGTGGGCGTCACTGGTAGAAATGGCATTCGAAGGCTGCGGAACCAGGGCGGGCGGGCCCGGGACTGGCGCTCGGAGTGTGCCTCTGGCGCACGCGCGGCCTCCGCTGGCGAGGTGGCGCGCCCGGCGCGCGAACAGCGACGCACAGGTTCCATCGCAAGGTGGCTCGGGCGTCGGCGACGCCCACGGAGGAGGGTCGCGCCCCGCTCCGCGCCGCACCCCTGCGACGCTCCCGATGTTAGCGCGCGGATTTGGAACGATCCACAAGCGGTCGGGCGCCTCCGACGTCGCGCCACCAAATCCTGTGGCGCCGGCGCACTGGGGACAGTCGCTCCGGCGCCGGCCGCGCGGACCAGGTTTCGAGCCGCGGGTGGACAGGCTCCGCGCGCGTGCGTAAGACTGGCGGACTGCCCATGCGGAGTTTCCTACGCGCGAAGCTGCACAAGGCGACGGTCACCGAGGCGCGCCTGGACTACGTCGGCTCGGTGACCATCGACCGCGATCTGATGGACGCCGCCGACATCGCGCCCTTCGAGCGCGTGATGATCGTCGACAACACCAACGGCGCGCGCCTTGAGACCTACGCCATCAGCGGCCCGCGCGGCTCTGGGAAGATCTGCATCAACGGCGCGGCGGCGCACCTGGTGCGGCCCGGCGACGAGGTCATCTTGATGACCTTCGAGTGGACCGATCGGCCGCGCCCGCCGGTGGTCCTGCTGCTCGACGCCGACAACCGCATTGCGCGCCGCCTGGACGATCCCGAGAACCAGGAGCCGGCGCCCGAAGCGGCGCTGTACGAGTAGCGCGATTGCCCGCGCACGCCCGGAGCGCCAACTCACGCGCGCCGCGGGTTTCGCCCAAAGACACGCTCTCGCGCGCTTACTTGCGCTCTCGCCCCCGCGACTGCGAGTCAGGCGCCGCCCCGCTCGAGCGCCGCGCTCAGACAGGCGTGCTCGACTTCGCGCAGCGATAGACCCCTGGCACGCGCCAGCGCCACCATGTCGTCGTACTCGAAGAACAGATCGCGCGCCGTGGGGGGCTGCGCGGCCGGTGTGCGCGGCCGCACCCGGCGTTCGCCCCGCACGGAGCCGCCGAGCAGTTCCAGCGCGAACGGAAGGCGCTCGCACTCGGTGCGCTCGCGCATCGACCAGCGCACTCCCAGGGTCGGCGAGTGCTCGAACAGGCAATCCTCGAGACGCTCGCGCTCGGACTCGCGGCACAGCAGCGTGAGCAGCACGCCGGGGCGGTCCTTCTTCATCGCCAGGGCGCTCGTCCACACCTCCAGCGCGCCGCGAGCGCGCAACTCGCCGACCAGGTGCCCGACCTGCTCGCCCGAGACGTCGTCGAGGTTGCACTCGAGTTCGACCACCCGCGCGCGCGCAACGGCGGGCGCGCGCGAGCCTCCGAGCTGCACGCGCGCGATGTTGGGCGGGCCGCCGCGCGGATCGCGATGGCCCGCGCCGTAGCCGACGCGAGCGGCGCGGAACGGTCCGGGCGGCGCGAAGCGCTCCGTGAGTTCGACCAGCAGCGCGGCGCCCGTTGGAGTCAGGCGCTCGCCCTCGCCCTCGAGGAGCGCGTCGCGTCCGCGCAGGAGCTGCGCCACGGCGGGCGCGGGCACGGGCATCTGACCGTGCGCGCACTTGACGTAACCCGAGCCGACCAACGGCGCGGTCGCCAGCACGCGCCGCACGCCCAGGCGCTCGAGCGCCAGACACACGCCAGCGACGTCGATCAGCGAATCGACGGCGCCGATCTCGTGGAAGTGGATCTCCTCCGGCGTGCAGCCGTGCACGGTGGCCTCGGCCTCGGCCAGGCGCCACAGCACGGCGCAGGCGCGCTGCACGACGTCGGGGGGCAGCGACGAGCGTTCGAGGATCTGCGCCAGGTCGCGATAGCCGCGATGCGGCAACGCGTTCGACTCGGCGGTGCGAACCGTCAGCTGCAACCCGGACAGGGAGCCGCGCCAGACCGTCTCGACGTCCAGGCTCGCCTCACCGGGGACCAACTCGCGCGCCAGCGCGCGCAGGTCCTCGAGCCCCAGTCGCGGATCGCGCAGATCGAGCAAGGCGGCGAGCAGCATGTCTCCCGCCAGCCCTCCGAAGGGCTCGATAAGTAGCGTGTCCGCGGCCCCTTCCAGCGCAGCTTCGGGCGCAGCGTTCGTCCGGGAGCTCTCTGTACGGATCCGATCGGCGGAGCGCTGCTCGGGAGCTCGTTGGTCGGCGGGCGTTTCACTCATGGTGACAGTCAGGGCGCGGCGCGCGCGGACAAACGGCACGCGAACAGCAACTGAGGCGGAAGAGGATAGCCAGCGCGAGCGGCGCGCGACCCGCGAACCGCTCGAGGAGCGTGCTGCGGCGCGACTTGCAAGCAGCACTGGGCGCAGGCCAACGCGACGCCCGGCGGCGACAGTCCCGGTTGGTCGCCGCAGTGCAGGCGAGCGCGAACCGGCGCTCGGCTGCGCACGAGCCCGAGTCGATAGCGACAGCAGTGAGATGGCGCCCGGTGCGAAGGTCGAAGCGCCGCGCTGGACCGCGTGCGAGTGCGGCGCCGGCTCCGCGTCGAGATCTGGCGCTCCGGCGGCGGCTTCAAGGCTCGACGCGTGCGCGGATCCGCGTGAATGAGATCGGCCTGGGTCGTCGCCGCGCGCGGCCCCAACCCCGCGCTCGGGTTCGAGGCCAGCGGCGCCGGCCCCGCCGTGCGCGCGCGCCAGCGCCATGGCCCCCACCCAGCGTGCGCCCGCTCTTCGCAGCGCGCGCGCACACTCGCGCAGCGTGGCGCCGGAGGTGACCACATCGTCGACCAGCCACACTTGGTCGAAGCGCGCCAGACTGGGCTGCTCGACGGCTCGCAGACGCGACCACCAGCCCGGCCGCACCGCGACGAACGCGCCGCGGACGTTCGAGTCGCGCGAGGCGGACCCGCTCGCACCCTGCACGGCCGTCGCGCGCGTGCGGCGGAGCAGCGACTGACACGGCGCGCCGAGTTCAGCAGCGAGCGCGGACGCCAGCTCGCGCGCCTGGTCGTAGCCGCGCGCCAGCCGGCGCCAGCGATGCAGAGGCACAGGACACAGCACCCGCGCGCCCTCGACGTCGTCCCAGCGCAAGCTGCGCGCGACGTGCGCCGCGAGCGCCGCCCCCAACGGCGCGGCGAGGTCCGCTCGTCCGCCGTGCTTGAAGGCCAGGATCCACTCGCGCAACGCCCGGTCGCGGTAGTCGCCGAGCACGATCAGGCGCTCGATTCGGGGAGAGCGCTGCCTGCAGGCTGCACATGCCGCGCCGGCCTCGGTGGCGTCGCGCAGGGCCTCGGGAACCCGGCTGGCGCAACGCGGACAGCGCACGCCCGCCGGCCGCTCGGGCAGTCGGTGGAGCTCACACCAGGGCGCGGCGACACCGGCCGCGCCGCAGATCGCGCACAGGGGCGGATGCAACGCGTCGCGCAACTCGAGCGCCGCCGCTGAGGCGAAGGCGCGCAGTGCGCGCGCTGCGACAGCGCGCTGCGCAACCGCGCGGGTCGCAGCGAGAGTCGACGACCAACGCGGGCGCCGCCCGGAACCGAACGGCCGATCGAAGGCGAGTTTGGACGAGGCAGGAAGCGCAGAGGCGGGTCGCCTCTCGCGCCATCCGTCGCCCCGCACGTCGAGGCCCTGCTCACGAGGTCGTGCGCGCCACTCGTCGCGGCGTTCGGAGCGCGCAGCGTCGTCCGTCGCGTCGTGGAGGGCTTCGCGCCTCGTGCCGTGCGGCGTCGTGTCGCGTGGCGTCGCGTGCGTCGCGCCGTACGTCGCGCCGTACGTCGCGTCGTCCGTAGCGCCGTCCGTCGCGTCGTGCAGAGCTTCGCGCCTCGTCTCGCGCGGATCCTCGTGGCTTGCTTCAGGCCGTCGTTCCCGCCTTCGTTCAGCGCGCGGCTCCGCGCGCGCCTGGTCGAGCGAGTCGGGCAGAGAATCCGCGTGCGCGTCCGGGCCGACGTCGAGTTCTGCGCTCCTGCGCGGGACTGCGCGACAGTCGCGCCCGAACTTGCGTGTGTGCGCCGCTGACGGAGGCGAGTGAGCGGTCGACGAACAACTCGGGGGCGCGATCGCCGGAGAATTCGAGGGCGGATCGAGCGACGAGCCGGGCAACGCGCCGGGTGGCGCTCCCGAGGAGACGTCTATCGCCCTACTCGGCGCCCCACTCGGACTCGAACCCGGTTCTGCGCTGGTTGCGAACGCTCCTGTGCCCGCTGACTCGGGCGTCGGACGTGCTTCGCTCGGCGCCACCGGGCCGCGTGCGTCGAGCGGTGCGGGAAGGCCCTCTTCGGGCGGGCTCGGAGATCGACGGTGCATGCCAGAGGTGGACTCCAGCGACGCCGCTGCGGTTGCAGATCCACACGAATTTTCCGGCTGCGAGAGGTGCACGTGGGGCGCGCGACGCCAGTCGCTCGAACGCGCTCGCCCCGACATCCGCAGGCGCGCAGGCAGCAATCGACGACCGGCGCAGCGCGTGACTCGCCGCGCTACGTCCGTCGTTTCGAAGAGAGCGCGCGTCCTGGACAGCGACCCACGGACGCGCCCCTCGGGCGCGAGCATCAGCCGCGCACCCTCCACGTGGCGCTTCCACGCAACGTCAGCCGCACGGATGTCGCGCGATCCGCAAACAACGGCGACCAAACGCTGCGGGTGCGCGCAGGACCCACGGTCGAGAAGCGACACGGCGCGCCGGCGGGAGCGGTCGAAAAAAACCGCGAACCCGCACGCCGGCGCCGAGCGCCTCAGTCCCCGGCGCCCGACTCGCGCGCGCCCAGCTCCTCCGCGCGCTCGAATTCCTCGGCGAAGCGCGGCGAGGCCGCGGCGCGTCGTTCGCGCGCACGCGAGGTGGAGTTCGCCCGCGGCAGCGCGAGCCCCAGTTCGCCGCGCAAGCGCGCCGCGTAGGACTGCACGGTCTCGTCTTCCTTCGAGTTGAGCCCGAACAGCTCGCCGATCTCGCGCGCCAAGTTGGTGTCGGTCTCGAAGTCCGGCGGATGCTCGCGCAGGTGCGCGCGCACCAGGGCGCGCAGCGAGCGCAGACTCCACCACCACCCGCCGACCTCCAGCGCGATGGCGAGCACGACCACCGCGCCGATCCACAGCGCCGCGGAACCGCCGTCGGCCGGTGCAGGCACGGCGCGGCCGTAGATCTGCGCGGCGAAGCCTGCCACCAGGAACAGGAACCCCAGCGTCATCTGCACGCGGTGGAAGACGAACTCGCGGATGCGGCGGAAGTCCTGCGGAGCGCGGCCCAGGCGCTCGGCCACCAGCGACTTGGGATTGCGGAACAGGATGCCGTTGGCGATCAGCAAGCTGCCGACGATGCACAGCACCAGGCCCAGGCTGGACCAATCCGGCGCGCCGAAGGCCGCAGCGCCGCTGGGTTCGGGCGCAAACACGCGCGGGGTCAGGATCGCGGCGATCGACACACCGACAAGCTAGCGCATCCGCGCAGCATGGAGAACTCGTGCGCCGACGCGGCGCGCGCGGAGGCTGCAATCGAGCGCTGCGGAGCTACGCTGCGCGGCGTGAGCGATACGCCTCGAAACGACGCCCGCGAGCCCGCTGCGCCGGCCTCCCCGTCCCCCGCGAGCACCGCCCTCGACCAGGCGCTGCGCCTGGCGCGGCTCCACGTGCCGGAGCAGGAACGCGCGGGCTTCGCGCGGGACTTCGCGCGCGTGCTCGAGTCCTTCGCGCAGCTGCGCGAGCTCGACGTCAGCGGGCTGGAGCCGCTGCGCAGCCCCTCGACGCGCGTCGACAGCGTGCGCGACGACCGCCTGCAGCCCTCGCTCGAGCGCGACACGTTGCTGGCGGGCGCGCCGCGCGCCGAAGACGGTTTCTTCTCCGTGCCCAAGACCATCGGCGGCGAGCGATGAGCCGGAGCGGAGCCGAGCCGTTCGCCGACCGCGCCCTGGAGCGGGCCCCGGAACGGACCCTGGAACAGGCGCTCGCGCGCGTCGCCGAGTTCAACGGACGCCTGGGTGCGTTCGCCTCGATCGAGGCGCAGCGCGCGCGAGCCATCGCAGCCGCTCAGGCCGAAGTCGAGGCGAGCGCGCAGCCCCTGCGCGGGCTGAGCTTCGCGGTGAAGGCCAATCTGTGCTGGCGCGGGGTCGAGACGAACGCCGCGAGCGCCGTGCTCGCGGGCTATCGCGCGCCCTACAGCGCCACCGCCGTCGAACGCGCACTCGCCTCGGGCGCGACCCCGCTGGGCGTGACGAACATGGACGAGTTCGGCTTCGGCTCGTCGGGCGAGAACTCCGCGCTGGGGCCGACGCGCAACCCCTGGGACCTCAGCCGCAGCCCGGGCGGCTCGTCGAGCGGCGCGGCCGCGGCGGTCGCGGCCGGCCTGGTGGATTTCGCGCTGGGATCGGACACCGGCGGGTCAGTGCGCCAGCCGGCCGCGCTGTGCGGCGTGAGCGGCTTCAAGCCCAGCTACGGCCGCATCCCGCGCTGGGGCCTGATCGCGTTCGCTTCGTCGCTCGACTGCGTCGGCATCCTGGCGCGCGAGGTCGAGCGCATCGAACGCGTGCTCGCCGCACTCAGCGGCGAGGACCCGCGCGATGGGACCTCGCTGGCCGAGCCGCCGCTGACGCCGCTCGCTCCGCGCAGCTTGCGTGGACTGCGCATCGGCGTTCCGCGCGAGCACTTCGAAGCGGGCGTCGACCCGCGCGTCGCGCAGTGCGTACGCGCAGCGCTGGCGCACTGCGAACGCGAAGGCGCGCTGGTGCGCGAGCTCGAACTGCCCCACACGCGCTACGCCTCGCCCTGCTACTACGTGGTGGCCAGCGCCGAAGCCTCGAGCAACCTCGCGCGCTACGACGGAGTGCGCTACGGAGCACGCGTCGAAGGCGACGGCACGCTGCAGGGCATGATCGAGGCGACGCGCTCGCGCGGGCTTGGACCCGAGGCGCGGCGGCGCGTGGCGCTGGGCTCGTTCGTGCTCTCCAGCGGCTACTACGAAGCCTGGTACGTCCACGCGCTCAAGGTGCGGCGCGCGATCGCGCGCGACTTCGAGCGCGCCTTCGAGTCGGTCGACGTGCTCGTCGGGCCGACCAGCCCTACGCTGGCCTTCGAGCTGGGCGCGCGCACCGAGGACCCGCTGGCGATGTACGCCGCCGACGTGCTCACCACTCCGGCGAGCCTGGCGGGACTGCCGGCGCTGAGCACGCCCTGCGGCCTGGTGCGCGAGGGCTCGGCCGACCTGCCCGTCGGCATGCAGTGGATCGGCCCCGCCGGCGCCGACGCCCTGGTGCTCGCCTGCGGCGCAGCCTGGCAACGCGCGAGCGAGCACCACCGCGCGCTGCCGCCGCTCCACGCCTCCGCGAGCGCCTCATGAGCCCCGCCCAACTCCCGCCGCCGGGCTGGAAGGTCGTCATCGGCCTGGAGACCCACTGCCAGCTCGCCACCTCGACCAAGCTGTTCTGCGGCTGCGCCAATCAGTTCGGCGCGCCGCCCAACACGCAGGTTTGCGCCGTGTGCTCGGGACAGCCCGGCGCCCTGCCGCAGTTCAACGGCGAGGCGCTCGAGCTCGGACTGCGCGCGGCGCTCGCGTTGGACGCGCGCGTGCCGGCGCGCACGAAGTTCGACCGCAAGCACTACTTCTACTGCGACCTGCCCAAGGGCTATCAGATCTCGCAGTACGACGAGCCGCTGTGCACCGGCGGCGGCATCGCGCTCGCGGGCGGCAAGTTCGTGCGCCTGGCGCGCATCCACCTGGAGGAGGACGCCGGCAAGGCCATTCACGATCGCGGCGCGAGTTCGCTGGTCGACCTCAACCGCGCGGGAGTGCCGCTGATCGAAGCCGTGACCGAGCCCGATCTGTCGTCGCCGCAGGAGGCGCACGAGTACCTCGTCGCGCTCAAGGAGATCCTGCAGTTCGCCGGCGTCAGCGAGTGCGACATGGAGAAGGGCTCGCTGCGCTGCGACGTGAACGTCTCCGTGCAGCGCGAAGGCGGCCCGCGCGGCGTGAAGGTCGAGATCAAGAACCTCAACTCGTTCGCGAACGTCGTGGCGGCGCTCGAGCACGAGATCGCGCGCCAGGTCCAGCTCGTCGAAGCCGGCGGCGCGGTGCAGCAGGAGACGCGCCTGTTCGACGCCGACGCGCGCGTGACGCGCACCATGCGCACCAAGGAAGACGCGCACGACTACCGCTACTTCCCCGACCCCGACCTGCCCCCCATCACGCTGGCCCGCGAGCACGTCGAGCGCGTCCGCAGCCGAATCCCCGAGCTCCCCGCCGCGCGCCGGCAGCGCTACATGGCAGCGCTGGGGCTCTCGGAGTACGACGCGCGGCTGGTCACGCAGTCGCGCGCGAGCAGCGATTGGTTCGAGGCCGCCCTGCGCCACAGCGACGCTCCCAAGGAACTCGCCAACTGGCTCAACAACGAGGTCGCGGCGCTGTTCTCCGAGCCGGCGAGCGGCGTGCGCACGCTCGACGAGCTGCCCTTCAAGCCCTTCGACCTCGCCGAGCTGGTCGAACTCGCGCGCGCGGGCCGGGTGACGCGCGCCGGAGCACGCACGATCCTGCGCGCCATGCTCGCGCGCCCGCTGGCGCCGCGCGAGCTGATGCGCGAACTGGGCCTGGAGGCGAGCAACGACGCGGCGCAGCTCGAGCGCTGGTGCCGCGAGGCGCTCGTCGGTCGCGACAGGATCGCAGCCGACGTGCGCGCCGGGCAGGACAAGGCGCTGGGCGCGCTGATCGGGCCGGTGCTCAAACTGGCCGGCGGCAAGGCTGATCCGGTCGCGGTGCGCGAGACGTTGCTGCGCTTGATCCGCACGCCATGAGCGAGGGGCAGGTTACGCCGCGCCGCGTGCGCGTCGAGGAGCTGGTCGACCTGGCGCGCATCCGCCGCGACGGCCGCAAGCCCACGCCGGCCGAAGTGCGCGCCGCGTTGCCGCGCGGTTGGGTGCTCGACGACGACGGCGAGCACGCCGTGCGCGACCGGCGCCTCTTGTTCAGCGAAGGCTGGGTGCTCCTGACCGGAATGATCGTGTTCGGCGCAGTCGCGCTGGGCCTGTTCTGGTCGACATTTCCCAAGGGCTGGCGCGGCCTGACGAGGCTGGGGCTCCTGATCGTGGCCTTCATCGTGATCGGCGGCGTCGTCGCGCCGCTGGTCACGCGCGCACTGCACCGGCGCTGAGCGCGGCGTCACTTGGGAACGCTGAAGCGCGCATCGGTGCGCGACGAGCCGCGGAAGCTCGCCCGCCGCTCGAGCACCTGCGGCAACAGTCCGTCGCTGCGCGTCTGGCGCGTGACCGAGAGGAGCTCGAGCTTGCACTCCAGGCGCGCCGAGTGCGCGCGACCGGCGCGCCGATCCCAGAGGATCTCGCCGTCGACTCGGCGGCGCAGCTCGTAGCGCTGCTCGAGCGCGAAATCGAGTTGCTGCTCGCGTGTCTGGGCCTGGGTCTGGACCTCGCCGACCAGTTGCAGCACGCCCAGCTCGAGCCCGGCGAGTTCGCGCAGCCCCCAGAAGATGACCTCGATCTCGCCCGCGAGGTTGCGCCGCAGCTGCGACTGGCTATCGCGCGCGGCGGCGGAGTCCTCGGGCGCAACGAGTTCGAGATCGCCGCCGGGGTGCAGGAGCTCTGCGAGCGCCGCGGCGTCGACGCGCCAGCGCTGGTTGGGAGCGAGCGCCGCGTCGGTCAGGAACGCTGCGAGCCCGCTGCCGGGCTGCAGGCCCGCGAGCAGGCGTTCGTCGGCGCCAGGGCTCACGAACTGCGCTGCTCGGCCCGCTTCGAAGCGCACGCGCGCGCCGGCGAGCGGACTGGACTTCACGCGCTCGTCGACGTGCTCGTCGCTGCGCACGTGGCGCTTGAGGCCTTCGAGCGCGGCAAACGTCCGCACGAGCGCGCCGCCCTCCCAGGTGTCCTCGAACACGAGGCGTTCGCTGCTCTCCAGGCGCGAGCCGATCCCACTGTCGTCGGGACGCGTCTCTCCGTCGCGCTCGACCTCGAGCTTCTCGAGCTGCATCTCGACGCGCAGCTCGAACTGGCTGGTGAGCGCGCGCGGCGGCTCGGGCGCCGGCTGAAGCCGCAGTTCGTCGGGAGCGCACGCGACCAGCGCCGCGAGCGCGAGAGCGAGCATCGGTCGGGAGGCGTTCACGGCGGGGCCCGAGAGTAGAGCGCGACGCGCTGCAAGCCACACTCGGGATCGATTTGGCGCGCGCCAGCTCGGCGCTCTCCAGTTCTGCGGCCGGTCGGTCGATGCGCGCGCAGCATGCGTGCAACCGTGGCGTGGATGGCCGTCGCCTTGACGGTGTTCGTGTTGACGCTGGCCGTCGTCCTGCCGCAGGAGGGGCGCAACGCGGTTCCGGCCAACAAGGGGCCGGGCGCGGGCGCCGTGCTGCCCAGCAGCGAGCTGGAGCTGGTCCACTTCCTGCCGACGCGGCACGTCACCGACGGCTCGGTCGACTACACCGCGCACGTGCAGCGGGCGCTCGACGCAGCGCGCGGCCGCACGTTGCGCCTGGCGCCGTTCCCGGTGCTGGTCTCGCCGCTGCCGCGCGCCAACCACTGCCTCGTGGTGCGCGAGTCGACGCACATCGTGGGCGGACCGGCGTGCGAGCTGCGCACCGACGTGCCGGCGGTCCAACTGCTGCGCATCGAACTGGCCTCCGGCATCCTGCTCGACGGCTTCACCGTGCGCGGCGTCGGCGGCGTGGGACGCCACCTGGGCCACGGGCTGATCCAGATGTGGAACTGCTCCAACGTCGAGATGCGCGGGGTGCGCGTGGTCGACGCCGACGCGGACGCGATCGCGATCTCCAACTCCGGCGACGTGCGCGTGCTGGGCTGCAGCATCGAGCGCGGCTCGAAGGCCGGCATCTACGTCACGACCTGCAGCAGCGTCGTGGTCGACGGCAACGTCGTGCGCGACACGGTCGGCCACATCGCGCCGGGCGGACAGAAGGTCGGCGCCGGCATCCTGCTGCTCTCGAACACCGACTCGGTGTGCAGCAACAACCTCGTGGAGCGCGGCGTCGGCGTCGGCATCGCGTGCGGCTCCAACGACCGCCAGCGCGAGCCCGAGGGCATCTTGATCACCGGCAACCGCGTCGTGGGCGTCAAGAACCCCGAGAATCCGCCGACCTCCGGCGGCATCGTGCTGGCCAACTCGCAGCCCGAGAAGCGCACGCACGTGGTGATCACGTCGAACTCGATCCGCGACTGCGGGCAGTACGCGATCCTGGTCGAGAACCACGACGGAGCGCTGGTGCAGGGCAACGCCATCCGCGCCTCCCTGGCGAGCGCGATCGTGATCGGCCACTCGCGCTCGGTGTGCGTGCTCG
Organism: Planctomycetaceae bacterium; assembly: GCA_011525785.1. Classification (GTDB taxonomy): domain Bacteria; phylum Planctomycetota; class UBA1135; order UBA1135; genus WYBT01. Next base: position 81,201 of record WYBT01000017.1, on the reverse strand, counting down.
ACAACGTGCTCACCGACATCAACAGCGAGCAGCGCAACGGGCAAGCCGGCGTGTACCTGCACCCGCACACCAGCGACTGCCTGGTGCGCGGCACGGTGATGATCGACTTCGAAAAGCGCGGCTGGCCGGCGCTGATCGATCGCGCGGCGCCGGGGCTCAACCGCGTCGAGTAGCGCGGAACAACGCGCCGACCCTCAGGGCGCGCAGGTCAGTTCGATGGCGTTGGAGAGCGTGCTGCCCTTGGGCGCGGGCGGGTCGATGTGCCAGGCCTGGAGGTAGACCTTGGCGCCGACCGACCAGGGCGCGCCGAGCGGAGCGCCGGCCGAAGCCTGGAAGGCGTTCCAGTCGAGCGCGAGCGCGCCGTCGCAAGCGCCTGCGGTGCCGCCGCTGGACTGCGTGGGCGTGCGCTGCGTCGGCGCCTTGACGCACCAGAAGCTCGAGCCCGAGCCCCAGGCCAACGGCGCGAAGCCCGTGTTGTTCACTCCGTAGATGAGCAGTCCCAGGCGCTGGCCTTCGACGCCGCTCAGCGAAATCAGCGTCGAACTCGCGCCGCTGACGCTGGGCTGGTTGCTCGCCGTGATCGCGGGCGCGCAACCGGCGCTGCTCGTGCCTGCGGTGCAGTAGGTCGTCGGAGTGCTCGCCGCAGCGAACACGACCGCGAGATTGTCGAGGCCGACGCCCGCGGTGGAGCTGGGCCAGGTGATGGTGATGCGATCGAAGGGCGAGCCGGCGCTCCACACGTGCCCCGGCGCCGGGAACGAGCCGCCGTAGTTGAAGGCGCCCACGCCCAGCGACGCCGCGCCCGCGAACAGCTCGACCTGGTAGTTGAAGTTGATCTGATCGACGAACAGCGCGCCGAACTCGCTCACCGCGGCGGTGAAGCGGATGTCGAAGCCCTGGCCCGCGCCGACGCCGTCGAGTTGCTCGCCGATGCCGGCCACCGAGAGCACGCCGAGCTGCGACACCAGCGACTGGCCCGAGCCGTTCGAGCCCGCCGTGATCGTGTCGCTGCCTCCGGTCCACGCGCCGATCAGCGCGACAGAAGCGATCCCTTTCGCGGTGAACGTGCTCGCGCTGGACGCGATCGGTCCGCTGGCCACGAAGGGGTTGTCGAAGTCGAGCACGTGGTCGGGGGCCGCCGGCGAACCAACGGTCATCACCACTTGAGCTCCGGACTGAGCGGCGAGCGCCGCGAACGCTGCAAGGGTCAGCACCAGACGCATTGGGGGACCTCCTGGCGGATTCGGAGACGGGCGAAGTTCGTCCACGCTACCTCCGCCCGCCGCGACCGCGCAATCGCTCGCTTCGAATGCGAGCGCGAGGCGCGGCACGCCGCGCTCGAAGCCCCACTGCGACGCTTGGAGCGCACTTTCGCGCCCCGCGCTTCGCTCCGCGGATCTCCGTCGAGCGCAGCGGCGCTGCCGACGCTCAGTGGTGATGGCCGCCCGGGCCGTGCACGTGGCCGTGCTCGATCTCTTCGGCCGTCGCGGCGCGCACTTCGACCACGCTGACTTTGAAGTTCAGGTGCACGCCGGCCAGCGGATGGTTGGCGTCGAGCCACACGGCGTCGTCCTCGAGCTTGACGATGGTCACGATCTGACCGCCGTCGGGTCCGCGCGCCTCGAGCTGCATGCCCAGCTCGAGCGGCGCGCCCTTGGGCATCTGGGAGCGCGGCACGCGCGCCACCATCTGCTCGTCGCGTTCGCCGTACGCGTCGCCCGGCGCGATGCGCACCGCGAGCGCGTCGCCCTTGCGTTTGCCCTCGAGCTGCGACTCCAGCCCGGGGATCAACGCGCCAAGTCCGTGCACGTAGGTGAGCGGAGCTCCTCCGGCGGAGGAGTCGATGACGTTGCCGTCGTCGTCGGTCAGCGTGTATTCGATCGAGGCGACAGTGTGGCGGGCGATCTGCACCGAAGGGGATCAGGGGGCTAGGCGTAGCGGGGTCGGTCCGACGGGCAGCAGTTTCGCCTCGCGAACTCCCGCGCGCCGCCACAAAAGCGCAGAAATCGCGGCGCGAGCAGGGCTCATTCCCACTCGATCGTCGCCGGCGGCTTGGAGGAGATGTCGAGCACCACGCGGTTGATCCCGCGCACTTCGTTGATGATGCGATTGGAGATGCGCGCGAGCAGCTCGTGCGGCAGGTGCGCCCAGTCGGCGGTCATCGCATCGGTCGATTCGACCGCGCGGATGGCGCAGGCCTCCTCGTAGGTGCGCGCGTCCCCCATCACGCCCACCGAGCGCACCGGCAGCAGCACGGCGAAGTACTGCCACAGCTGCGTGTGCAGGCCGGCGGCCTCGATCTCGCTGGTGACGATCGCGTCGGCGCGGCGCAACGTGTCGAGCCGCTCGCGCGTGAGCTCGCCCAGGCAGCGCACGGCCAGGCCCGGGCCGGGGAAGGGCTGGCGGCCCACGATGCGCTCGTCGAGGCCCATGAAGCGGCCGATGGCGCGCACCTCGTCCTTGAACAGCTCGCGCAGCGGCTCGACCAGCTGCATGTCGAGGTCCTCGGGCAATCCGCCGACGTTGTGATGACTCTTGATCACCGCCGTCGCGCCGCCGTGGGCGTTCACCGACTCGATCACGTCGGGGTACAGCGTGCCCTGGCCGAGGAAGTTCGCGCGCGTGAAGCGCTTGGCCTCGACGCGGAAGACCTCGACGAACTCGCGCCCGATGATCTTGCGCTTGCGCTCGGGGTCGGTGACGCCGGCCAGCGCGTTGAGGAAGCGCTCGGTCGCGTCGACGACCGTCAGGTCGATGCCGAACTGGCCCTTGAACTGCTGCTCGACGACCTCGCGCTCGCCCAGCCGCAAGAGCCCGTTGTCGACGAAGATGCAGTGCAGCCGCGGGCCAATCGCCTTCTGCACGATCATCGCGGCGACGGAGCTGTCTACGCCGCCGGAGAGCCCGAGCACGACCTCGCCGTCCTCGCCGACGATCTCGCGCACCTTGCGCACTTCGCGCTCGACGATGCTCTCGGGCCGCCAGTCGCCGCTGAGCTGGCACACGCGCGAGACGAAATTCTCGATCAGCTCGCGTCCGCGCAGCGTGTGCGTGACTTCGGGGTGGAACTGCACGCCGAAGAGCTTGCGCTGCGCGTCGCCCATGGCCGCGATCGGGCAGGTCGGCGTCTCGGCGTAGATCTCGAAACCCGCCGGCAGGCGCGTCACCGAGTCGCCGTGGCTCATCCACACCACTGTGTGGCCGCTGATGCCGTCGAGCACGTCCTGCGCGCGGCGCACCGCGATCGCCTGGCGGCCGAATTCGCGCTGCTTCGAGGCCTGCACCTCGCCGCCGAGCGTGCGCGCCATCCACTGCATGCCGTAGCAGATGCCGAGCACCGGCACGCCCAGCGCAAGCAGTTCGGCCGGCACTACGGGCGCGTCGGGCGCGTACACCGAGGCCGGCCCGCCGGAGAGGATGATCCCGGCGAGGTCGAGCTCGCGCGCGAGCTGGAGCGCGCGGTGCGGCGGCGCGATCTCGCAGTACGCGCCGGCTTCGCGCACGCGCCGCGCGATCAACTGCGCGTACTGCGCGCCCATGTCGACGACCAGGATCGCGCGCGGCTTGTCGCTGCGCGCCGGAGAAGACTTCGCCATGGCCGCGCTCACTCCTGCGAAAAGTAGTTCGAGGACTCTTTGGTGATCGCGACGTCGTGCGGATGGCTCTCGCGCACGCCGGCGGCCGTGATGCGGATGAAGCGCGCGCGGGTGGGCAGCTCGACGATCGTCTTCGCGCCGACGTAGCCCATGCCGGCGCGCACGCCGCCCACGAGCTGGTACACGAAGGCCGAGAGCTTGCCGCGGTACGGCACCATGCCTTCGATGCCTTCGGGCACGAGCTTGTTCGCGTCCTTCACGTCGTCCTGGCGATAGCGCGCCTTGCTGCCCTGCATCATCGCGCCGATCGAGCCCATGCCGCGCACGGCTTTGAACGAGCGACCCTTGAACAGAATCGTCTCGCCCGGGCTCTCTTCGAGGCCAGCGAACAGGCTGCCGAGCATCACGCTCGACGCGCCCGCCGCCAGCGCCTTGACGATGTCGCCCGACAGTCGGATCCCGCCGTCGGCGATGATCGGCACGCCGTGGCGACGCGCGGCGTTGGCGCACTCCAGCACAGCAGTGAACTGCGGCACGCCGACGCCGGCCACGACGCGCGTCGTGCAGATCGAGCCCGGCCCGATGCCGACCTTGACCGCGTCCGCGCCAGCTTCGATCAGCGCTTCGGTCGCCTCGGCCGTGGCCACGTTGCCCGCGACGACATCGACCTTGAGGCGCTTCTTGAGCTCGCGCACCGTCTCGATCACGTTCGACGAGTGCCCGTGCGCGGTGTCGACCACCAGCACGTCGACGCCCGCTTCGACGAGCCCCTGCGCGCGCTCGTAGTCGTGCACGCCGATCGCCGCGCCGACCCGCAGCCGCCCGCGCGCGTCGCGCGCCGAGTTGGGGAACTCCGAGAGCTGCTTCAAGTCCTTCATCGTGATCAGCCCATGCAGGTGCATGTGCTTGTCGACGATGAGCAGCTTCTCGACCTTGTGCTTGTGCAGCAGCTCGCGCGCCTGGTCGAGCGACGTTCCCGGCGGCGCGCTGACCAGGTTCTTGGTCGTCATCGTCTGCGCGACGGGCGTCTCGTCGGAGCTGATGAAACGGCAGTCGCGGCTGGTCAGGATCCCGACCACCGTGTCGCCCTCGACGATCGGCAGGCCGCTGATCTTCTTCTGCGCCATCACCTCGCGCGCCTCGCGCAAGGTCGCCGTCGGAGGCAGCGTGACGGGATCGAGGATCACGCCGTTGGCCGAGCGCTTGACCTGGTCGACCTGCGCCACCTGGGCCTCGATCGTCAGGTTGCGGTGGATGATGCCGATGCCGCCTTCGCGCGCGAGCGCGATCGCCAGCGTCGCCTCGGTCACCGTGTCCATGGCGGCGCTCGCCAGCGGCGCATTGATCGGCACGTTGCGCGTGAAGCGCGTGGCCACCTCGACATCACGCGGCATCACGTCCGAGTGGCGCGGCACGAGCAGCACGTCGTCGAACGTGAGCCCCAGATCCAATTCCTGCGGCATGGAGCGGTTCCTGTGATCCTCTTCGCTCCCGCGCGCGGCGCCGCGGCCGCTACGCCACTTGCTGGCGGCTTCCCCGGCTGCGCGTGGGAAAGCGCCGGAGTCTAGCCACGCCGCGCAGCCGCCGACAAGCGGTGTCCCGGAAGCGGCGCGCGGCATCGTCGCGGACTCAGCTCTCCGGTTGGTCTTCCCACGCGCTGAGGGCCGCGTGGCGCTGTTCGAGGAAGGCCAGTTCGGCGAGCACCCTCGCAGGCACTGAGCGGTGGTTCCAGCGCTCGAACATGCGCGTCTTGGCGGCGTCAGCGGCGGCGACGAGTCGCCACAGGAGCGGCAGCGGCATCTCGACCTGCGCCAGTGAGTTCTTGAGGTCCGCGGTCCGAACGCCCGCGAATTCGGAGAGAGAACTCCCACGCGCCGCGAGGACCTCGAGCATCAACCCCGACTCGACCGCGGAGCGCTTGGCATCGAGCGCGTTGACGATCCGGTCGAGTTCGCCGAGCGGGCTCGTGCCGCGCCAGCTCCACTCGCGCGAGCGCTGGTGCTCGAGCGCAGCGAGGATCTCGTGGAGCATCTCGAGCACGGCGACGCGCGACAGAACCGCGCGCTTGAAAGGCGACGGCGAGCCCCAGTCGCACAGCACGCTGCGCAGCCGATCGCGCAAACGCCGTACGCCTCGCGCGAAGAACGACTCCGCGTCCCAGCCGGAACCGTACAGCCGCGCGATGTCGTCCTCCAACTCGGGCGACAGTCGGGCGTGTTGCACGCACACGTTCTCGCCGAGTTCCTCGGCGACGAGCGGCGCGACGAAAGGTACGAGCGCGAGTTCGAGTCGATCCCTGGCGCTCACGAGTCGAGAAAGCTGCTTGTCAGGTCGGAACACCATGTGGCTCTCATAGATGTCCGTGTCGATGGCCCGGCCGTGGACCGCACGCACGGAAGTTCATCTCACGCGCCCGAGCAGCAACGCGCGTCAAGACCGGAGAAAGGTCCCGTGAGTGCGCCGCCTGCGGCTCGGCCGCGCGAGCGCGCGCCTGCCGACGCGACGCGACGATCGCGACGCCTCCGCGAGGACGGCCGCCGAACCTCGGCTGGGGTGCAAGCGCACGCTGTTCGGCGAGCGAGCGCTCGGCCGTGGCCCGCGGGACCGCGCGCGAGACGCGGCCGTCGCCCCGACGGCTGAGGCACGAACTCGAGCGCGGACCCGGCCGGAGCTCGTCTGCGCCAAGTTTTCGCGGGCGACTTGCGGCAATTCGCCCGCGGCCGGTGTGAGAAGCAGCATCATGGACGACCACGCGATGTCGCTGCCCCTCTCGCTGCCGCCCGAGGCCTTCGCGCGCCACGCTGCAGCGCTGCGCGCGCTGGCCCGCACGCTGCTGCGCGATCCGGCCGACGTCGAGGACGTTGTGCAGGAGACCTGGATCGCCGCCCTCGAGTCGCCGCCCGCCAAGCTTGAAGCGCTGGGCGGCTGGCTGGCCACGGTGCTGCGGCGGCGCGCGTCGAATCGGCGGCGCTCGGTCGAGCGTCGAGCGCGCCACGAGAGCCTCGCGCAGCGGCCGGCCACCTTCGACCCGCGCGAGACCGAGCAGCGCGAAGCCACGCTCCAGGCTGTCGTGGCGGCGCTGGGCGCGCTCGACGAGCCGCTCAAACAGGTCGTGCTGCTGCGCTACTTCGAGAACCTGCCGCCGCGCGAGATCGCGCTGCGCCTGGGCGTCGAACCGCGGGTCGTGTACGACCGACTGCAGCGCGCCCACGTCCGGTTGCGTTGGAAGCTCGAGCGCGAGTTCGGCTCGGCTCGCGCGCTGAATCTCGCGCTGGGAGCGCTGTGCGGCGACGAGGCGGGTCAAGCGGCGGCCGAGCCCGGCGCGCGCGCATCCGCCGAGCCAGCCTGGCCCGCGGCCCCCCTCGCGATCGGCGCTGCGGCGGCGCTCTCGCTCACCTTGCTCCTCGTCGCGCTGCGCCAGGGGTCGCGGCGCGACGCTGGCGAGAGTGGGTCGAGCGCCGCCGCCGCAGCCTTCGCGTCGTCGAATGCAGCGCCGACGCGCGAAAGCGACAGCGTCGCCGCGCTGGACTCCGCACAGCTCGCCGGCGCTTCGCGCGAACCGGTCGCGTCGGACGAGCGAGAGGAGAGCGCCCGCGACATGCCGTTGCCGCCCCACGAGTTCGAACTCGAGCTGACCTTGCTCGACCATCTCGACCGCAGCGATGCGTCCACCGCGGTGTTCGCCGGACCTGCGGGCGGGACACTGAACCTCGTCGGTTCGACCGATGCGAACGGCCGCTGCACGCTGCGCACGCGCGCGTGGGGCGCGAGTGTCGAGCTCGACCTCGCGCTCGGCGCGGACGGCGTGGTGCGCCGGATCGCTCTCGCCGCCGGCAAGCAGTCGGTCGTGCTGCGTGCGCCGTTCGCGCAGCCCATCTCGCTCGATGACTTGCCGCTGGTCGAGCCCGACAAAGCGGGGCGGCTCGCGCGCGCCGCCGACGTCCTCAGCACACGTCTGGAGAGCACCCACGCTTCGAGCGACGCCACGGGCCACCTGACGTTCATCGAGCCGTTGCTCGCCTTCGGCGCGCGCGAGCAGCGTGGCGATCCCGACGCGCCGCCCGACGAGGTCATCGAGTTCTCCGAGGAAAACTTCGTGATCTCGATGAACTACGCGGCGAGCGAAGCGAGTGCGGACACGGGCGCTGCCGCGCGGCAGTGCCGCGTGGCGGGTGTCGTGCTGAACTCCGATGGCGCGGCGCAAGCGAGCGTCGTGGTCAGCTTGCGACGCGCGGACGAGGGCGGTTGGACTTCACGGTCCTCCGACGAGCACGGCGCGTTCGAGTTCAAGGGGCTCGAGCCGGGCGAGTACGTCGTGCAGGCGAGCGGCGACGAACTCGGCGCAGCGCACGGGCGTCTCGCGCTCGCCGCCGGTCAGCGCGTCACCTGGGACGCGCGGCTGGAGCGCGGCGAAGTGTTCGAGGGCGAGCTCGTCGACGTTGCCGGCCACCCGCTGCGCGGCTGGTCGGTCGAGGTCGAGGGCGCGCGCGGCGCCGACCTCGCGCGCACCGATGCGGGCGGGCGCTTCCGCATCGCGAACGCTCCGAGCGGCGCGCTGCGAGTGCTCGCACGGCCGATCGTCTTGCCCGCCGTGCCGCCGCTGGTGTTGGCCCGCGGCGCCTACGCCGCCGATGGCCCGCGCAGGTTCACGCTCGAGTTCGCAGGCGAGAAGCCGCTCGGCGAGTTGCGCCTGTTCATCCCCGAGCTCTCCTCCCAGGCCGACGGCGATCGCGCGAGTTCCGATTCGACACCACAGCCGCGCCTGCCGCGCCGCAACTTCGAAGTGCGCGTCTGGCGCGTCGACAGCCAACTCGGCGCAAGCCCGCTGTGGTCGGAGGCCACCGACAATCCGCGTTTCCTGCGCGCGATGCTCTTGCCCGGCGAGTACCGCGTCGAAGTGCTGCTGGCCGGCCGCGAGTTGCGCGAAGTCGCTCCAGTGTTCATCACCGCCGGCGGAGTGAGCGAGCTGCCGATCGCGCTTTCGCCGGGCGCCTGCGTCGAGTTCACCAGCCCCGCGACGAGCGAGCCGGCACACGTCGTGCTGTTGCGCCGAGGGGCGAGCTTCGACGCGCTCATGACGCTCCCCGGCATCAACGCACACATCGCCGAGCTGCGGCCCGGCGCCTACTCGGTCTGGAACGCGTTGAGCGGCCGCTGGCTCGCCAACTTCGAGGCGCAGGCCGGCGCGACACTGCAAGTTCAGCTCGCGCCCACGACGCGCTGAGAACACTGAAGTCCGCGCGACGGGACGCGTTCGCTAGACTGCTGGCCGCTCGCGCTTCCCTCGTCCCAGGAGGTGTTCCGTGTCGGTGATTGCCCTCGCTCGTTCGTTCGGGTTGCTCGCACTCTCGGTCGCTCCCGCTTCGGCCACGGACTGGTACGTCGACGGCGTATCCGGAAGCAATTCGAACGGCGGCACGAGTCCCACCGACGCGTGGAAGTCGATCACCTGGGCTCTGGCGAACACGCCGACCAGCGGAGTCCAGCGCATCCTCATCGCGCCCGCCGGATACGGACACACGACGGGCGAGGTGTTCCCGCTCCAGCTGCGACCGGGTGTCGAGCTGATGGGCCTTCCGGGCCCGACGCGTCCCGTAGTCGGTCAGCCGCCCGCCTCGGTCGTGTCGGCGTGTGTCGAACTTCGAACGCTGAGCACGGACGTGCTCGCGCCTGGCGCACAGATTCGAATCGAGAATCTCGACTTCGCGCGTGGATTCCGAGGCCTGCAAGTGGTGCACGGCGCACCCGGAGCGCTGGCGGTCCGCGTTCGCAATTGCGACCTGTTCGACCTGAACTTCGGGCTGGACATCCAGACCAGCGGCGCGGCCACAGCTGCGGTCGAGCTCGAGCGCGTCGACTACGTAGGCGGCAGTCAGGTGGGCGTCGGCCTCGACATGAGTTCGAGCGGACCGCTTTCGACACTGCTGGCTCGGGAGTGCTCGACGCTCGCGGGCCGCGACGGCGTTCGTCTGGAGGGCGCTCTCGACGCACGCTTCGAGCGCTGTCGCTTCGAAGGCCCGACGATGCGCTGCGTCTACCTCTCCCAGTTGTCGAGCACGTTCATGCGCACGTCGTTCGAGAGCTGTCTGCTGGTCGACTCGAACAACGACGGCATTCGCTGGCTCGGCGGCCCGGGCGGAACGGTGCAGCTCGCGCGCTGCACGGTGGCGAACAACGGCGGCTACGGGATCAACACAGACAACATCGCCTTCACGCTCGCCGACGTCGACGTCGAGCAGTGCATCTTCGCCAACAACCTGGGCGATCTGGTGATTCCGCTGGGCGTCAGCATCCGGGACTCCTTGATCCGCAGCGGTGAACTCAACGGCGTGAATGGCAACTTCGCGGCCGACCCGTTGTTCGTCGATCCGGCGCAGAGCGACTGGAGTCTGCGCTGGAACAGTCCGGCCATCGATCGCGTCGCCGACAGCAATGTGGCGCTGCTGCTCGACTTCAGCGCTCGCACGCGCGGCGTCGACGGCGATCTCGACCTGCTCGAGCGCTCGGACCTGGGCGCAGTCGAGTTCCGACCTCTGGCCGCGCCGCTGTCAGCGCGCATCGGCCGCCCGCTGCGCATCGGCTCCTGGGGACCGCAGGGCGCCGCGTCGACGATCTATTGGGCCCGCTCCGCGCCAGTGGGACCGACAGCGACTCCCTTCGGCCAATTCGCGCTGCCCGCGGGCTCACTGCAAGTGTTCAGCATTACGTCGACGGGCGCCGCTGCCCCGACGATCATCCAACGCGCGATCCCCGACCTTGCGCAGCTCGTCGGCCAGACCTACTCGTTCCAAGCGCTGGTCGACTCGCCGGCGGCGCCTCTGGGGCGTGCGTACACGAACGTGGCGCCCGTGACGTTCGAGTTCTGACGCGGCGGACGCCGCCTGCGGATCACTCGCCACGCGCTCTACAGCACCTGCCCGATGCGCAGAAGGTTGCCGTCGGGATCGACGACGGCGAACTCGAGCATGCCCCACGGCTTGCGCTCGAGCGCGTCCATGCGCGGGATGCCTCGCCGCGGCAGCGAGGCCGCCTCGAAGGCGCGGTAGAGGCTCGTCACGTCCGCGACGCGCAAGTAACAGCCCGCGTGCGACGTCGCAGGATCGAGCTTGGGGTGCGCGAAGAAGTGCAGCTCCAGCGCGCCGCGCTCGAGGATCGCGTAGCTGCCATCGGGCGCCGCGAGTTTCCCCGCGAACCCGAGCTTGGCGTAGAACGCGATCGCGTCCGCGGGCGAGCGGCTTGGCAGCGTGGGGATGGCGCGGTCGGTGTTCGTCATGGTCGTGGCAACGCGCGCGAGCGCGCGGCAGTCGGTTGGTTGTACGGCGCCAGAGCAATCTGACCCACGCCGCTGGTGCGTTCGGAGCGCCCGTTGCGCGGCGCGGCGTGGGACAGATTGCTCTGGCGCCGTACAACCAACGTCGCGCTGGCCAGCGTGAACTACACGCGCTTCCAGCTCTTGTTCGAGGCGCGGATGTAGGCCTCGAGTTCCGCGACCTTGACGCTCTCCTGCTTCATCGAGTCGCGGTGGCGCACGGTGACGACGTCGGACTTCATCGTCTCGCCGTCGATCGTGACGCAGTACGGCGTGCCGACCTCGTCCTGGCGGCGGTAGCGGCGGCCGATGGCAGCGCTCTCGTCGTAGAAGGTCGTGAAGCGCGCGGCGCGCAACATCTTGTCGATCTCGAGCGCCTTCTCGGGCATGCCTTCCTTCTTCACCAACGGCAGCACCGCGACCGTGATCGGCGCGATCTCCGGGTGGAAGTGCAGCACGACGCGCGTCTCGCCTTCGACCTGCTGCTCCTCGTAGCCGTCGATGAGGAACGTGAGCGCCGTGCGGTCGACGCCCGCGGCAGGTTCTACGACCCACGGGATGTAGCGCTGCTTCGCCTCGGGGTCGAAGTAGCTCAGGTCCTTGCCCGAGGCCGCGCTGTGGCTCTTGAGGTCGAAGTCCGTGCGGCAGGCGATGCCTTCGAGCTCGCCCCAGCCGAACGGGTACTCGTACTCGACGTCCGTGCACGCCGTGCAGTAGTGCGCGAGCTTCTCGCGCGGGTGCTGGTACTTGCGCAGCTTCTCGGGCCGGATGCCGAAGTCGGTGTACCAGCTGAAGCGCTCGTTGACCCAGTACTCGTACCACTTGTCGTTCTCAGCAGGCGGGATGAAGAACTCCATCTCGGCCTGCTCGAACTCGCGCGTGCGGAACACGAAGTTGCCGGGCGTGATCTCGTTGCGGAACGACTTGCCGATCTGCGCGATGCCGAACGGCGGCTTGACGCGCGAGCTCTCGAGCACGTTCTTGAAGTTGAGGAAGATGCCCTGCGCCGTCTCGGGCCGCAGGTAGGCGACCGAACCCGAGCCCTCGACCGGCCCGACGTTGGTCTTGAACATCAGGTTGAACGCGCGCGCCTCGGTCAGCTCGCCGCCGCACTCACCCGGTCGCTTCGAAGGCCGCTCGGGGCAGCGCGCGTCCTCGAGCTTGTCCGCCCGGAAGCGCGCCTTGCACTTCTTGCAGTCCACCATCGGGTCGGTGAAGTTCACCACGTGCCCCGACGTCTCCCACGTCTTGGGGTTCTGGATGATCGCGCTGTCGAGCCCGACCACGTCGTCGCGCATCGTCACCATGCGCGTCCACCAGGCCTCCTTCACGCGCCGCTTCAGCTCCACCCCCATCGGGCCGTAGTCGTACGTGTTCCCGATGCCCCCGTAGATCTCGGAGGCCTGGAACACGAACCCCCGGCGCTTGCACAGGGACACGATCTTCTCCATCAGGTCGGGGGGCGGGTTGGCCATGTTCTCTGCGTGTGGGCTGGGGGCTGGCGGGGCGGGGGGCGCTGGATTCGGTGTTCTCGGGGCGGCGATTTGAGGAGCGGGCTCTCCGGCGCCCGCCGTTCTCGACGGCTGCTTGCTGCTCGCGCGGTCGTGTCGAAAGGCCGCGAAGTGTAGCGGGCGGGCGCGGACCAACGGAGTTTCGGCGCGCTGGGCGCCGCCCCTCGCGCGGGTCCCGGCGACGCGCGTCAGTCGATCACGATGAAGCCGAGCGACCTCGGCTTCAGGTAGGCCTCGTAGCAGACCTCGCACAGCCACTCGTCGCTCGCACTGGTCCAGCCCTTGGGCAAACCTGCTGCGCCGATCTTCTCGTAGCAGATCTCGCAGTGCTCGTGATCCCAACCACCCTCCTCGACGCTCGCCGACGCATCGTCCGACGTCGCCTTGGCCAGGATGCGAACGTCGCCAGCAACGCGCTCGACCGCGTCGACCGGTTGGAACTCCACGAGCCGCCACTCCTTCGATCGATCGAGCACGAGGGCCGCCTTGTCGCCCAAGTAGATGTCGACGAACGGGAAGCGGGCGCGGACGCGAAGCTGCGCGAGGTCCGCCGGCTCGTTGAATCTGATCCGGGCACGTCGCGCCTGCGCGTCGACGCCATCGAACTGCCCTTCGACGAGCCGTTCGCCGACCAGCAACATCACGCCGTCGCCGTCGCTCACCCACTTCGACGCCTCGAACGTCCCGACGACGCAAACGTCTTCGAGAGCTTCGACGGCGAACTCAGGTAGACGTTTCGTCATTGCGCCGGCCTCTCGCGCGTCGCGCTCTCGTTTACTTCCGCTCGAACCGCTCCGGCGACTCGAGCGAGACATGCTCTTGGTTCCCGTTCATGGCTGTGGCGCTCGGCAATGAACTCGGAAGCGCGCGACAGCACCCAACTTCCGAGTCGATGACCGAGTGGGGAGGCTTGCTGGTGCGCCCGACGGGCACCCTTACAGCTGCGAAGACGGCTCAGCACAGCGGTGCCGCCAGCAGGTGCCGCGCCAGGACGGCTCTGCCTGCGGCAACGGCTCGTTGGGCAGTCGACCGACGGCCCAAGCCACCACGCCGGACGACCGTGCCTAGCTCGCGCTTCACTCATCGCTACCGGACGGGGCCGCGCCGAGTGACCACGCGATGTCAATCAAACCCCATAGACCCACCCCAACGCAGATCAGGTACGCAGTCCGCAGCTCGGGATGCGGCGTGGCCAATCCGAAGTAGATCAGCGAAGCGATCGCGCCCGACACCGCGACCGCCACGGCACCACGCGTCCTTCTCTTCTCCCGCGTCATCTGAAATCCCTCGCTTGGCGGAGCAGTCTGCGCTCTTCAGATCACTTCTGCCCACCGACCGAACTCAGCGGCCCCGACCCGCCTTGGGGCCAGGGCCGCTTCAGCGCCTGCTCCGGCCTGCTTGTCAATGGCCACGCTGCAAGTCCTTATGAACCCGAACGAGGAAGACGCACGCGGTGCCGGCGGAATGCACCGCCAAGCTGGCGAAGGACAGCTCCGTGAGCTTGGTGCCGCCGGCCAAGCCATGACGGTCGCCAGCGGCGTTGCTCAAACCAGCCAAACCGTCAACGACCTGGGTTAGCCCGCTCACCATCTGGTGGACAGCCTGCGTGGCACCTGCCTTGGGATCGATGCCTAGCTTGACCCGGACCTGCTTGTAGAGCTTTCCGAGTTCACCAGAGGAGTCTGGCACCTCGCCGAGCTCTGTGAGGATCGTCTTGCAGGTGCCCTCCAGCATCGTCCGGGCTGCGGTAATCGCGCCAGCCGGCGAAGACGGGATACGGGAGGCAGCCGTCATCCACTGCTGCCGGACGCCAGTTAGCGACAGACTGGACAACTCGATGCCGATCGGACTCCTTCCGTCGGCTTGGACGAGAAGCGCAAGCAGCTCTTTCCGCGTTGCCTCATCCGGCATTGGGTGCTTCGACGCCGGGGGGGTATCGCAGAGGTCGTACAAGGCCTGACGCTGATTGTCAGGCGTCAAGGCGCGGACGCAATCCTCGAAGATCCCGGACTTGACCGGGGTAACGGGGTAACTGGAGAGGTCCGGGACGCTCCCCTGATACCGTGCAAAGTACTCAGGAATCTGTTCGAGCGAAAATCCGGTGCGGCCGTAGCAGAACGTCACGGCGAACCGCTTGATTACTGACTGCTCGACCGGCTTCATGGTACGCGCTTAGCCCAAGCCGTTGAGATATATATCTTGTGGCGAGCAATGGCTTTGGACGAGACACCGGGGATGACCGAGCCGCATGCGGTTGTTGGCCGTCACGGTTTTGGATCTCGGCGAAGCAGCTTCAAGTACGTGTCCTGCTTGTCTTTGTTCCTCCAGGTTGCCTCGATGTGCTCCTTGACCTTGGGCTGGTCCCGTTCGACGGTTGACGCCCAGAGGTTTGGGTCGTACTCGTAGACACGGAGCATGTTGTCGACATCGAACACGGGACCAGTCCCTTTTGCGCGTATGAGGGCAACTGGTTTGTCATGCGCCATTCGCATTCCCAGCTCGAAAAGAACGTTTGGATTATGCTCTGTGAGATCGGCCACCACGAGATCTGCGTTCAGCAAGTCGTTGATGATTGTTGAGTGAATAACCTCGGTGCCTTGTCGGTTTGCGGTTGCCACTGTGAAACCTGCCTTTCGTCCGGCGGGCGCAATTAGGCTACGCAGAACTTCATCAAAGAACCCTTGAGCGTACCGGTCAGTTCGCTCCCGAAATGGCATGATGACAAAACACGTCAGGCCGGTTTCAGACTCCGGCTCCGCAAGAGTGACAGTGTCTCGAGCCGGGCTGTGCTCGGCACTCACGCCAGTCGTGCGGCCCCCTGACGTGGAGCCGCCCGTCCCGTAGCCCTCGCCGATTCCGAGATACTCGCAGTTCTTCTTGAAGAGTTCAGAGAACTCTTCATGGTGATCGCGATGAATATTGAATTCTTTCTCCAACGTGTTACCCAGATACTTCATCTCCGGAAGTCGGCTACCCTTGTAGTAGTCGAGCACCCGGACGAAGAGGTCCACGTTTTGGAAGGCCTTTCGCTTCAGCTGCGATTCCGCGTCTTTACTCGGTGCGTACACCAAGTCTCGTCCGAGGTCGGTGAGTGCGATCTGCGCGCTGTCACGCCCGCCCTCGGTCAGGCCGAAATCGCGAGCCGCTGCAGCGATGTAGAAGAAGTTGTTTGTGTTCTTCGATAGATCGAGCCCTCGCGCGACCTCGGCTGGCGACCACGGGTTTCCACCGTTTTTGTCCTTCAAGATTTGCGGAATTCGGACGGCCTCCTCCAGTGAAGCACGCGGGAACGCGCGTCGCGGAGCAGCCGCGGCTGATCCGCCGCCGCTAGAACCAGCATTCACAGTTTTTGCGCTCATTCTCTTAGCCATATCTGAATCCTTAATGAACTATCGTGCGCTAGCACTACTTGGTGCGGCGAATGCCCAATATCAGCAGCGGCGCACGGTGCCCGTCGCTGAATGCTGTTACTATGCAGCCTCACTGACGGCCTCGTGAAGCCGCGGTTCGCCGTCCCTGCTGTTTCTTCACTTCATCCTTAATGGCCTTGACGCCTTCAGTGCTCAGGACACCTCGTGTCGCTGGGGTCGAGCACTCGTTCCTGGATGCGTTGACGAAGGCTTCGACCGAGCCGGAGTAGTAATTGGCACCATCCACCAAATACTGACGACTCGCGATCCACTGGTTGCCATAGCACGCATCATCTCCGCCAGAACGCCACTCGGCGAGCAGTTCGACCCTCCGATATCCAGATCCAGACCCTGGACGGGGTTCCGTGGTCACAGGTGCCCACTGGCACTGATCCCCGCTCGTCGCGAAGCAGACGAATGGCCGACGTTCGGGTGGACCGTGCTTCGAGCCGCTGCCTTCATACCACGTCACGGCATCTGAACCCCGAAGATCGGCCTCTTCCAGGTAAGCTACGAGCCCAGCGCGAACCTCATCTCGCGTTAGAGCGGACATGGACGATTCTCCTTGAACTGTAGGTGGCGGCAATTCGCTGTATGACGTGTCTTCGGCAGACCTGCGCAATACCCGCGAAGGCGGCGTGGCGGTCTGTCTAATGTGGTTCGGGTGTGCGAGCAGCAGAGGCGCAAGTGGGCGCGCGGACGCGAGACGCGGCGCGCTCGGGTGCTCGGCGACTCCGGCGTTAGGCGGGTCTGCCTAAAAAGTCGGAGGAGCAGCGCGTTGCGCGCGAGATGCCGGCGAGCGCGCCGCAAGAGGCGGCGACCGACCGAGGGAATCGGGCGCGCAGCGAGAGTGGTGGCCGAGCGAGCGAAACGACTCACAGCGGTCCTCCTAACAGCCGGTCCGCGGACGAGCCTACGCCCGCGGGGCCGCGGTTGAGAACGTGCGTGTAGATCGTCGTCGTTGCGACGTCCTTGTGGCCGAGCAACTCCTGAACGGTGCGGATGTCGCTGCCGTCCTCGAGCAGGTGCGTGGCGAAAGAGTGGCGGAAGGTGTGGCGGGTCGCGCGTTTGGCGATGCCCGACTCGAGCACGGCGCGGCGCACGGCGTGCTGCAGGACGGTCTCTTGCAGGTGGCGGCGCCGCTGGCCCGTCTCGCGCTCGGTGTGGATGCGCGTCGCGGGAAACACCCACTGCGATGGCCGCTCGCGGCCGGCGTTGGGCAGCTTGCGCGCGAGCGCTTCGGGCAGCTCGACCCGGCCATGGGCTCGACGAAACGAGCCACGATGCGCGTGAGGGCGCGGCGAACGATTGCGGCCGAGCGAGTCCGTGATGCAAATGCTTGCGAGCATGCGACGGAGGCGGAGTGTCCGCGGGCTCGGCGGCGCGGTCAAGCGCGTGCGCGCGCGGAGTTCGTTGCGATGACAACTATGTGGGGCGCCGCGAAGGCCATCGACGCGCAGCGAGTCAGCGAAGAAGACTGGAGAGCGCTGTGCGAGCTGCGATGCACAACGCATGATGTAACGCGAGTTCGCGTGCTCGTCCCGAATCTTGGAACGTCGGCTCGGTCGCCGTTCGAGCGACGCGCGCGGCGAGTTGGAGCTCTGCGCGCGTCGCGATCTCGGCGCGGGTTCGTCAGCGGCGCGCGCGACTGAGCTGCTCAGAGTGGATGCGCACGCGCGTGTGCGCGCCGCGCGACAGCCGCACATCATTGATGCGGCCGAGCGAGGTGGCCTTTCTACAGGGCCACCTCTGAGAGAATCTGGCCTTTTGTGGAGGCCACCTCGGAAGAGGGCCCGAGCGTGAGGCGAGCAATCTGCCGAGAGGCTGCGGATCGGCGACTCGCGCTGACTCGCGCCCCCGGCAGCGCAACACCCGGTTCGGCGCGTCGCTCAGTCGCTACCTGGCGATCGAGCGCGGCCCCGCGTGGCGAGGACCGGCCGAGCGGGCGGCTGGGCGGGCGAACAGCGGTCGGCGGCGCTAGGCGAGCAGGCTCCGGACTGAGGCCGTGCTCCCGATCGGGAGCAGAGACCGGCTACGGGGTCGAGTCCCGTCGCTGACCGGGGGCCTATCGCGCTCCATGTTCCCGATCGGGAGCAGAATGGCTGGATCCAGGGTTGACCTGCGCTGGAAACTGGCCGATTCTGACTCCGTGACACCGAGCGGGAACAAGGCAGGCACACGCGCGCGCCCGAACTCGCGCCTCGATCTCGGCCAGTGGGTCCGCGAGCGGCGTGCGGCGAACGGCATGACCCAGGCCGAGCTCGCGCTCCTCGCGGGCGTCGGGCGGCGACTGGTCTCGGAGCTGGAGCGCGGCAAGTCGAGCGTGCAGCTCGCGGGCGTCGACGCGGTACTCGCCGTGTTCGGCAAACGGCTGGGCATCGAGGACCTGCCGCGCGAGCCGGTCGACGGCAGGACGACGGAGCGCACGCCGTGACGCGCCGGGGAGTCGTGTTCCTCGACCTCGAGCCCGTGGGCGCGATCGAAGAGACCGCCGGCGGCATGACGTTCCGCTACGACGCGGCGTGGCTCGCGCGCGCCGACGCGAGGGCGATCAGCCTCACGCTGCCGCTGCGCAGCGAACCGTACGCGTCGAACGGACTGCATCCGCTCTTCGCCGGACTCCTGCCCGAAGGTTGGCTGTTCGACATCTCGATCTCGACGCTCAAGCTCGCGCCCGACGACGGCTTCGGGCTGCTGCTCGCGCTGTGCCGCGACTGCGTCGGCGCCGTGCGCATCGAGCCGGAGTCGCGCGGTGGTTGAGCGCTGCACGATCTGCCTCGCGGCGCTCGAAGACGAGACGAGCGCGTCTCGCAGCGTTCACGCCAAGTGCGCGCGCGCGCTCTTCGGCTTGAGCACGCTCCCATCGATCGAGCTCGATCCCGAGCAGCTCTACCTGTTCGGCCAGCAGATGGCCGGCCGCACGACGCTGTCCGGCGTGCAGAGCAAGGTGTCGCTCGGCTGGCATCAGAAGACGCTGCGCGTGCGCGCGCCGATCGGCGCGTACATCCTCAAGCCGCAGAGCGCGACGTACCCCGAGCTCCCGCAGAACGAACACGTCTGCATGCGCATCGCCGAACTCGCGGGGCTCGAGGTCGCCAAGTGCGGGCTGGTGCGGCTCTCGAACGACTCGCTCGCGCTGATCGTCGCGCGCTTCGATCGCGAGGGCGAGCGACGCATCGCGATGGAAGACTTCTGCCAGCTCAGCGAGAAGCTCCCGCGCGAGAAGTACGACGGCTCGGCCGAGCTGTGCGCGCGCATCGTGCGGAGCTACGCCGCGGAGCCGCGCATCGATGCGCAGCGGCTGTTCCGCCAGGTGTTGATCTCGTGGTGGATCGGCAACGGCGACCTGCACCTCAAGAACCTCGCGCTGCTCTCGCGCGATCCGTCGCGGCCCAAGCTGTCGCCCGCGTACGACTTGCTGAGCACGCGCCTCGTCATCGCCGAAGATCCGCTCGCGCTGCCGGTGCGCGGCAAGCGCTCGAACCTCGACCGCAGCGACTGGCTGGCGTTCGCGGAGTACTGCGAGCTGCCGCCCAAGCTCGCGAAGCTCGAGCTCGAGCGCATCGCGAACGCGTTGCCGGGCGCGCTCGCGCTAGTCGAAGCGTGCTTCCTGCGCGCCGAGTTCCGCACGGCGCTCGCGGAGTTGCTCGTAGAGCGCGCCCGCGTGCTCGACGACGCTCGAGCGGCCTGAGACATCTGCGAACGCCGCGCGGACCGGCGGTCGCTGTTGAGAACCGCTCGGCCGCCCGCGCAACCATCGCACGCGCCTACCGCCGCTCGAACACACTCGCCATCAACTCGACTTCACTCGACGCAAGGCCGAGCGCGCTCGCCAGATCACGCCAAGTCGCGAGCGCGGCGCTCACCTCGCGCTCGATCTGGGCGGCGCGCGCAGCGGAGAGTCGATAGAAGCGCGCCGTCGAACGCAGCGTGTCGAGCGACGGGCGCGGGTCGGTCTCGTCGATGGCGAGGGCGTGCTCGGACTTCTCGGGGCTGGGGTTCAGGTCGAACGCCGGCGCGAGACGCCAGCCGGTCGCCCCTCGCAGGAAGCCGTGGTTGCGCAAGTGGTCGTCGCGATTGGCGCTCAGGATCGAGAAGGCGATGCGCCGGTAGAGCTGCTGCAGGTCGGAGTCCAAGTGCTCGGCATCGCCCTGCAGTTGGAGCGCCTCGGCGAGCTCGAGGTAGCTCGCTGTGTCGCCGTCGTCGCGCTGCAGGAGCGTCATGGCGGACGCGTACATGCGTCGGCTGGCGCCGGCGCGATCGAAACGCGCGACGCAGAAGGTGCGGTGCGCGCTGCCGAAGCGCTCCAGGCGTGAACTCGGCACGTCGAGTCCCGCGCGACGCGCGAGTTCGTGGGCCACGAACTCCCACGCGCCGATGTCGCGACGATCGTCGCGCGAGGGGAACTTCGCGAGCCACAGCGACCCATCGGCATCGACGAACGAGGCCTTGGGCCGCGCTCCGCCGAGGCTGCTCCCGGGGACGACGAGCAGCCGCAGCCAGTCGGAGTACTGCGCGTGCGACTCTGCGTCGCCCGCGTCGATCGCTCGCGCGGCGGCCTCGAGTTCGCGCAGACGAGTCGCCGGCGGCACGCCGGGCGCGCGGTGGTCGAGCCAGCGCGACGTGAGCGGATCGCGCAGCCGCAGGGCGCCGAGTCGCGCGACGTCGTTGACACCGACGAGGAAGTCCCAGTCCGTCAGGCGACGCGCGGCGCGGTTGGCACTGCGCGCCTCCTCCGCTTCGCGGCGCTCCATCAGCACGCGACCCCACCGATCGGGCGCGAGGTCGCGGAGCACGCCGAAGAGCGCCTGCCCCGCGCGCGGAAAGAAGTCGCCCGGCGTGAGCGGCAGCTCGGGGTCGAGTGCGAACCCGCGATCGCGCCGCGCGAGCCACGCTGCGTCGTAGCGCAGGCGAACCAACTCGCGGCCGCGTTGGCCTGCGCGCATCAGCGTCGCCACGCGACTCGGCGCATCGCACAGCGAGGCGTCGTCGAGCCACAGTTCCACTTCGTCCGTCACGGCGCCGCTCGCCCGCGCGGCGGGCCGGGTTGGGCTTCGTCCTGGAGCTGGCGGCCGAGCTCGTCGTCCGCCGCGAGGCGATCGATGTCTGCTGCGAGCCCCAGCACGGCGAGGACGCGCAGCATCGTGGCGAGGCTGGTGGAAGGGTTGCCGGCCTCGAGTCGCGCGAGCGTCTGTTTGGTGACGCCCACCCGCGCGGCCACGACGGCCTGCGTCAGGCGGCGGCGGCGGCGCGCTGCCCGCAGGCGCTCCCCCAGCGCGACGAGCTGCCTCGCGGCCGCAGGGAAGACCGGAGGAGTGCGCTTGGCCATGGTGCATAGATTCGACCTATGGAGCTCAAAAGTCAAATATATGGCACTTTCTACGCCTGCGCGCGCGATCCTCGGGTCGGACGCGGACAACGCCCCCATCAGGCCACGAAGACGTGACTGCGGTGGTAGTCGAAGTGCTCCGCCAGAGGCGCCCGCGCGGCGTCGCGCGGGAGTTCCAGCCTCTGCCCCGTGCCGAGCGGGATGCGCGCACCCCGGTCCGAGACGAGCAGCGCGGGATCGAGTTGGGAGGAGAGTTCGACGCACCACTCACCGCGCCGCTCGCGCAGCGCAAACAGGCCCGCGTCGAACAGGCAGTGCACGCTCGGCGTCAGCGCCAGTCCATTGCGCACATGGTCAGGACCTGAGTGCGACGCGGGCCGGATGTGAGCCGCGTCGATGACTCCAGCCAGGCGCGAAGCGGGGCGCGGACCGAGCCCCAGGCCAGAGATCGCGCAGCGAAATCCGTAGGCGTGCAGCACTTCGTCGCGGAAGCGCGCGTCGCGGTCGAGGCGAGCCACGAGACGCCGGCCGCGCTCGAGCGACTCTGCGACGTGCTCGCCCACGGGCCCGAGCGGCTCGATGAGTTGTGCAGCGCTGCCGAGCGCGAGAATCTCGAGCGCGTTGTCGGCGGACAGGTTGCGTACAGCGCGCCCTTGAAGCGCGACGCCGCGGCGCTCGACGAGAACTTCGCGCAAGCGCTGCTCGACCACCAGCCCGTTGATGACCAGCGGCACGCTGCGATCGAAGGAGCGCAGGCCACCGTCGAAGCGCACGACCCAGTTCCGTCCGTCGGCGGAGCGGGTTGGCGCCTCTACGATGCGCGTCCAGGCCACGAACGCCATGCGGCCACCTTCGCGTCGCGGGTCGTAGATGAGGGCGATTGCCTCCCCGTCGCTGAGCGCCTCCTCGAAACGCGCCAAGTAGCGGCCCGGGGAACTCGTAATGGCTCTCCGAGTCACCCCACCCGCGGAGACGCTAGCGCAGGCCGGCGAGCCGTAGGAACGCGGAGTCAGCGCTACAGCCGCGTTGTGCGCGCCGAGACGGGCTCCGGTCGGGTCGGGCTCTCCTCCGGGGCCCAACGAGTCGCGCGCAACGGGTCGCCGCGGATCGCGGGATCGGGCGTGCGGAACGCGACTCCGTGCACGAGCGCCGGCGCCACGACGCTGCGATCGAACGATCGCGTTGCAGCGCCGGCAGCCGCAGCAGGTGCAGCGCTACGTGTTCATCGATCGCGAGCGGCACGAGGCCGTGCACCTCGCGCCGATCGACGACCCACTCCTCGAGCGGCTGGTCGATGCGCATGCGTCCCCGCGCACCGCTCAACACGAGTCGGCAGCAGACGCGACCAAGTGCTCGCGCATCACCGCGAGCACCTCACAGCGCCGCGGCGGGAACGCGCGCTCAAGCGCCGAGCGCGGAGGCGCTGTCCGCCGCTCGAGCCGCGGGCTGTGGCAGCCAGCGCTGCAGCACGCGCGTCAACTCGGCGACTTGCACCGGCTTGGAGATGTAGTCGTCCATCCCCGCGGCGAGGCAGGCCTCGCGATCGCCGCGCATGGCGGAGGCGGTGATCGCGACGACAGGCAGGCGCGGTCTCGCGCCCTGGGCCTCGAGCTGGCGCAGCGCGCGCGTCGCTTCGAAGCCGTCCATCTCGGGCATCTGGCAGTCCATGAGCACCAGGTCGTAAGGCGCCGAGCTGCAGGCCACGAGCGCCTCGCGTCCGTTCGCGGCGACGTCGACGCGGCAGTTGAGCTTGGCGAGCAAGCGCTGTCCCACGCGCTGATTCACAGGGTTGTCCTCGACCAGCAGCACGCGACCCGCCGGTGCGCGCGGCGCGTCCTGTGGCGGAGCGGCGGACGGCAGAGGCGAAGTCGGCTCGAGCGCCAGCGTCGCGCCGAGCGCCTCGAGCAGCGTCTCGAGCAAGCGGTTGCGGCGAATCGGCTTGTGGAGCGTGGCGAAGATGCCCAGGCGCTGGTGCTGCGCGGGATCGAGTCGCTCCAGGCCCGAGGTCAGCAGCACCACGGGCAGCGACTTCAGGCGCTCGTCGCGGCGCAGTTCGCGCACGAGATCGACGCCGTGCATGCCCGGCATCTGGTAGTCGAACACCGCCAGGTCGGGCAGCCGACTGTCGCTCGCGAGCTCGCCCGTCAGCCGCACGGCGTCGGCGCCGTCGACGGCCTCGACGACCTCCACGCCGATCGCACCCAGGGTCTCGCGCAGGATGCGCCGGTTGGTGGCGTTGTCGTCGACGATCAGCACGCGTTTGCCGTTCAGCGGCCGTGCGCGCACGGCGGTCGCCTCCTGGCGCGCCTGGCCGCGAGTGAGCTTCACCGTGAACCAGAAGCACGAGCCCTGGCCGAGTTCGGACTCCACGCCGATCGAGCCGCCCATCAGCTCGACCAGGCGCTTGGAAATCGACAGGCCCAGCCCCGTCCCGCCGTAGCGGCGCGTCATCGAGGCGTCGGACTGGACGAAGGGCTGGAACAGGCGCGCGCGGGCCTGCTCATCGATGCCGATGCCGGTGTCGCGCACTTCGAAGCGCACCGCCTCGCCGCCGTCCGCCAGCGCGCCGCGCGTCACCGACACCACGACCTCTCCGCGTTCGGTGAACTTGATCGCGTTGCTCACCAGATTGAGCAGCACCTGACGCAGCCGTCCCGGGTCGCCGCGCAGACAGCGCGGCACGTCCGCATGCAGCTCGCACAAGAGCTCCAGTTGCTTGGCGCGCGCGCGCTCCATCACCAGCTCGAGCGTCTCTTCGACGGTCGTGCGCAGGTCGAAGTCGAGCACCTCCAAGTCGAGCTTGCCCGCTTCGATCTTCGAGAAGTCGAGGATGTCGTTGATCACCACCAGCAGCGAGTCAGCGCAGGTGCGCACGGTCTCGGCGTACTCCCGCTGGTCGCGCGAGAGCGGCGTGTCGAGCAGCAGTCCGCTCATGCCGATGATGCCGTTCATCGGAGTGCGCAGCTCGTGGCTCATGTTGGCGACGAATTCCGACTTCAGGCGCGAAGTCTCGATCGCGCTGTCGCGCGCCACGACCAGCTCCTGACTGAGGGCGACTTCGCGGGCGACGCGGTGGCCGTACAGAGTGACGCACACCACCATGGCCAGCAGCGCGCCGGCGATCAGCAACTCGTAGCGCCGCAAGCCCGCCGCGGCAGCGGACTGCTCGTCGAACAACCTGGCTTGCTCGGCCGAGATCTGCCTGCGAATCACGGACAGGCCGCGCAGGGTCTGCGCAAGCCCGCGGTCCATCGAGGCCATGCGCTCGCCCGCCTGCTCGACCTCTCCAGCCTCGAAGTGACTGAGGATCGCCCGCGACTGGACGACCATGGCGTCGAGCGAGTCCTCGACCGGCGCGAACAGCGGGAGGATCGGCGCGACATCGAGTCCCAGCGGATTGAGCTGCAGCGCGGCACGCTGCTCGTTCAGCGCAGCTTCGAAGCGCTGGACCGCACGCTCGAGCCGCGCACGCTCTTGCGCGACAGCACGCGACTCGAACACTTCGTTGCCGGGAGCGTTCACTTCACCCGCGAGCGCGCCCAGATCGGACACGCCCGCCAGAGCCTCTGCCCAGGCTTGGTTGACGACGATGGAGCGCTCGTAGATGCCGCTGGTTCGGTGGTTGAGGTACAGGCCGAGCGCAACGGTCAGCAGATCAAAGGCCGCGAGCACGTAGTACAGGCGATGCCAGCGAACCGGCCTCTTGGCGGAGCGGGGGGAGTCCGACATGGGTGCGGGCGGGGAGACAGGGGGGAGTGGGCCCCTATCGGCCGATCCGCCCACCGCGCTTGCGCTCCCGCGCCTCGACTGGCCTGGACGAGAGCGGACGCGCGTCGGCGCGGCGTCGAGAGCGCCCGGAGTCGCCCCTGCAAGGCGCTGGAGGTCGGTGCGCCGCACGCGTTCGCGCGCTCGCGGCGGCGCGCACCCCGCTGTTGGCGATCAGCGCTGGGGCAGCGCGCGGCGCGCGGCGACCTCGCGGTGCACCAGGTAGGCGAGCACCGCGACACTGCCGGTCAGAAGCGTGGCGATGAAGTACGCGAGCGCAGGAAGACCGCGCTCCTTCGCATCGCGCCACAGGAAGGTCCAGGCGACGAGCAACGCGATGGTGAGGTCGGCGAGCATCTGCGCGCCCCACGGTTCGCTCTGGACCGTGCGCAGCAAGCCCGCGACGCCTTCGGCGCCGAGGATGGCGAAGGACCAGACGGTGAAGGCGACGAACACGAGGATGAGCAGGACGAGGCGCACGAGATCCCTTTCGTTGGGCGAGCGAGGGCGCAACTTGGGCGCGCGCCGGCGTCCGATCCATGACCTGCGAGGTCATGGACGGCGACCTGCGAGCGCGGGCTAACCTGCGTCGATGGCGAGCAACGGATTCGGACCGCTGCTGCGGCGCTGGCGCGCGACGCGGCGCATGACGCAGGAGCAACTGGCGCTCGACTCGGGCGTGTCGACGCGCCACCTCAGTTGCCTCGAGACGGGCAAGGCGCAACCCAGCCGCGAGATGGTGCTCACTCTGGCGGGCACGCTCGAGCTGGAGCTGCGTGAGAGCAACGTGCTGCTCGGCGCGGCGGGCTTCGCGGCCCACTACCCCGGCCGCGCGCTGGAGAGCCTCGAGCTCGAGCCCGTGCGGCGCGCGGTCGAGTTCGTGCTCGCGCAGCAGGAGCCCTACGGCGCCGTGCTGTTCGATCGCTGCTGGAACGTGCTGCGCCTCAATCGCGGCGCGCAGCGGCTGTTCGCGACGTTCCTCGACTCGCCGCAACTCGAGCCGCGCGTCGCCGGCAACCTGGTGCGTGCGGCGCTGCACCCCGCGGCGCTCAAGCCCAGCATCGTCAACTGGCCCGAACTCGCGCGCCTGTTGCTCGAGCGGCTCGCGCGCGAGCACGCGCTCCACCCCCACGACCCCGAGCGCGCTGCGCTGCTCGCCGAAGTTCGCGGCTATCCGGACGTCGCGCAACTCGGCGGCGCGAGCGCGAGCGATGGCGCGCCCTTCGTGACCGTGCACTTGCGCCGCGGCGCCCACGAAGTGCGGCTGTTCACGTTCCTGTCGACGCTCGGGACTCCGCTCGACACCACGGCGCAGGAATTGACGCTCGAGACCTACTTTCCGGCCGATGACGCGAGCGACGCCTGGTTGAGGCGTTGAGCGCGCGGCGGCGCAGACACGTTGGCTTTGGAGTCGTTGCTCAGGCCGCTTCGCCCGGTGACTGGAGCACGAGGCACACGTAGCCGTACTCGTCGCCGCAAGCGTCGTAGAGCTCGCACTCGCGCTGCAGCGCGGCGTAGAGCTCGCGCTCGCCGTGGAGAGCGATCGCGTCGCGCAAGGCGGACCGCACGCCGGCGTAGTAGGTGCGCCAATCGCTCGCGGGCAGGCGGAACGACCCCAGCGGCGTGTAACCGGCTTCGCGCGCGTGCTCGATGCGCGTCGTTTCGTGGCACATGTCGGGATAGTCGATGGCAAAGCGCTCGCGAGCACGCGCTGAGGGCCGGCCCGTGAACCAAACGAGTTCGCTCACGACCAGACAGCCCGCGGGTCGCAGCAGCGCGCGCCAGCGGCGCAGCGCGTTCTCGAAGCCGATCGAGTAGGCGCTGCCCTCGGCCCACGCCAGATCGAAGTCCGCGCCGAGCGCGGCGACGTCCTGCATGTCGGCGACGAGCGTCGTGATGCGCGCGGCGAGGCCCTGGCGCTCGGCGTTGGCGCGCAGTGTCGCCAGGAACGGCGCGTGGCGATCGACGGCGGTGATCTGCGCCTTCGTACCGGCGGCGAGCACCAGCGTCGACGCCCCGCTCCCGCAGCCAAGGTCGAGCACCCGCTCGAGGCGCATTTCGCGCGGCAGCAGCGCCAGCGCTCGACGCGTGCTCTCGACGCTGCCCGGGCCCTGGCGCGGCGTGCGTTCGAACAGTTCGAACATCAACTCGGAGTCGTCGGGGCTCACGGCGCGCGTCTAGCTAAGCGACGAGGGGCGGACGTCGTCCAGCCAGCAGGCGAGATTTCGCTTGGGGCCCCAACGACCCGCCGATCGAGGTCCGGGCCGCCAGCCGCTGCGGAGGCCATGTCGACCGCCTCTCGAAATGTCTGCCACGACATCTTCGCGTGTCGCCGACGACCCGTAATTCGTGCGAGTCGGGCCGCAGGAACCCGCGAAATTCACGCGCGAGCACGGTATTCCGACCACGTCGCTTGCGAGAGCCACGGCGCCGCCGCTGACTGGCGCGGGCGCCGCTGGCGCGGTTTCCCAGAGCGACGCCACGCGAGTGCGATGACACGGAGGCCGATGCAACAAGGAGCTGTCTGGGCGTTGCACGCAGCGCTACTCTTGGACCAGCGAGGGCCCCCGACTTCGCTTGCGCCACGGCGTCGCGCTCCTCACCTGTCGTGAGGCGCCCGCGCCGCTCTACCGGCGGAGCGTACGTTCGATGAAGGTCCCCTCAAACTGGCTGGAGGCGCTGCCCGACGCGGTGCTGCTACTCGATGCGCAGGCGCGCATCGAAGCTCTGAACACAGCCGCACTGCGACTCATCGGAGGCACGCACGGAACGTGGACCGGCCGCGCCTTCAGCGATTTGCTCGCTCCCGGCGAACAGCACTCGCTGGTCGAGAACCTGCGGAGCCTGCCGGCGATTCGCGCCGGGCGCGACGACCGGGGCCGCCTCGACATCGAAGTCGTGGACCTCGACGGCCGGGTCCTCCGCGTCGACGCGCGCGTCGCCTGCCACGCGATCGACGACGTGCGCCGCTGCGTGGTCAGCTTGCGCGAACTGCCGCCGCGCGACCTGTCGCGGATGTCGATCCCGCTGCTGCTCGGTGCGGCGCCGGACGCGATGGCGCTGGTCGACCGCTACGGCGCGATCGTGCTGGTCAACGCCCAGATGGAGCAGCTCTTCGGCTACAGCGCCGGCGAGCTGATCGGCAAGCCGATCGAACTCGTGGTGCCCGAGCGCTTCCGGCGCAGCCACCCGCGCTTTCGCGCGGACTACTTCGCCAGCCCCAAGGTGCGCGCCATGGGCTCGGGCGTGGAGCTCGCGGGGCTGCGCAAGGACGGCGTCGAGTTCCCGGTCGAAGTCTCCCTGAGTCCGCTCGAGAACGAGGGCGAGCTCTTGGTGTGCTGCGCCGTGCGCGACGTCACGCACCGCCGGCGCGCCGAGGAGAAGTTCCGCTCGCTGCTCGAGTCGGCGCCGGACGCGATGGTGATCGTCGACTCCGACGGACGCATCGTGCTCGTCAACGCGCAGACCGAGCGACTGTTCGGATATGCACGCGAGGAACTGGTCGGCCAGTGGGTCGAGGTGCTGGTCCCCGAGCGCTACCGCAAACAGCATCCCGAGCGGCGCTCGCGCTACTTCCTCGACCCCAAGGCGCGCGAGATGGGGTCGGGGCTCCAACTGCAGGGACGGCGCAAGGACGGCGCTGAGTTCGAGGTCGAGATCAGCCTCAGTCCGCTGCGCACGGACGAGGGCCTGTTCGTCTCGAGCGCGATTCGCGACATCACGGAGCGACGGCGCGCAGAGGTCACCGCGCGACTGGCCGCCATCGTCGAGTCCTCCAACGACGCGATCTTCCGCGTCAGCACGAACGGCGCGATCGAGACCTGGAATTCCGCGGCCGAACGCTTGCTGGGGTACGACGCGAAGGCAGCCACCGGGCTGGGCCTGCGCGAGCTGTGGTCAGGCGCCAGCGACGAGCTGAAGGAGTTGCTCGAGGCCGTCGCGAGCGGACGCAGCGTCGACGATCACGAGACGAGCCTGACGCACAAGAGCGGCGCGAGGATCGAGGTCGCGTTGACGTTGGCGCCGGTGCGAGACGGACAGGGCCGGCTGCTCGGCGCGTCGACCGTGGCGCGCGACATCGGCGCCCGCAAGCACGCCGAACGCCGGCTCAAGGCCTCGCTGCGCGAGAAGGAAGTGCTCCTCAAGGAGATCCACCACCGCGTCAAGAACAACTTGCAGGTGATCATGAGCATCCTGAGCCTGCAGGGCCGCCGCGCGCAGGGAGCGGAGCTGCGCGCGATCCTGGCCGACGCGCAGAACCGCGTCGGATCGATCGCGCTGTTCCACGAGAAGCTCTACCAGTCCCACGATCTGGCGAGCGTCCACTTCGGCGAGTACCTGCGGGAACTGGCGCAGCGCGCGCTGGCGCAGCACAACGACTCCCGCACGGAAGTTCGCTCGCAGCTCGAGCTCGCCGAAGTGCGCTTGGGCGTCGACCGCGCGATTCCGTGCGGGCTGATCGCCAACGAGCTGCTCACCAACGCGCTCAAGCACGGTTTCAAGGGACGTGAGCGCGGCACGGTGCGCGTCGAGCTGCGCCAGGAGGGCTCGCGCGTTCGCATGGTGATCGCCGACGACGGCGTGGGCCTGCCGCGGGACATCGAACTGCGCACGGCGCGCACGCTGGGCATGGAGCTGGTCGAGACCTTCGTCGAGCAACTCCAGGGGCGGCTCGAAGTCACGCGCGAGCACGGTCTGCGTCTGGAGATTTCGTTCGAGAACGACAGCGAGTCCAAGGAGCACACACAATGACAAGCATTCTGATCGTCGAAGACGAACGCATCGTGGCCCGCGATCTGAGCGAGTCGCTCTCCGCGATGGGCTACAGCGTCGTGGGCTCGGCTGCGGACAGCCAGGCCGCGCTCGAGCTGGCGGCCGCGCACTTGCCATCGCTGGTGCTGATGGACGTTCGCATCGACGGCGAAGTCGACGGCGTCGAGACCGCCAACGTCCTGCGCTCGCGCTTCGACATCCCGGTGATCTTCCTGACCGCGTACGCCGACGACGACACGCTCTCGCGGGCCAAGAACTCCGCGCCGCTGGGCTACATCGTCAAGCCCTTCAAGAGCGCCGAGTTGCGCGGCACGATCGAGATGGCGCTGGTGCGGCACGAACTGGAGCGCCGGATCCGCGAGCGCGAACACTGGTTCGCCACGACCCTGCGTTCGGTTGGCGACGCCGTGCTGGCGGTGGATTCGCAGGGCGCTGTGAACTTCGCCAATCCGATCGCGGAGCAGATCCTCGGCGCGAACAGCTCGCAGCTCGTGGGGCGCGCGGTCGACGAGGTGCTGCGCCTGGTGGACGAGCAGACGCGCGCGCCCGTCCCCAACCCGATGAGCCGCGCGCTGAGCGACCGACGCCCGCAGGACCTGCCGCGCGGCATCGCCGTCGAGAACTCCGGGCGCGGCCTGCCGATCGAGGACTCGTCGGCGCCGATCGTCGACGATGCCGGGCGCCTGCTCGGCGCCGTGATGGTCTTCCGCGACGTGACGGAGAAGCGCCGCGAGGAGCTGCGCACGGCGCTGAACTACCGACTGACGGCCCTGGGCACGCTGGTGGCCGGCGTCACGCACGAACTGAGCAATCCGCTGAGCGCGCTGTTCGGCGCCTCGGACCTCATGCGCGTCGAACTCGACCAGCTCAGCGTCTCGCAGACGCCGGCGCCGTTCCGGGCCAAGATCGAGCGCCTCAGCGAGCTCGCCAACGTCGTGGACGAAGCCAGCCGCACGATGGGCGACATCGTCTCGGACCTGCGGCTGTTCTCCGCGCCGCAGGAGGACGCGCTCAAGCCCGTGGACGTGCGCGCGGCGCTCGAGACGGCGCTGCGACGCGCGTCGACGCTGGTGAAGCAGCGCGCGCAACTGACTCTCGAGCTCGAGGAGGCGCCGCTGGTGCTCGCCTCGACGCGCCGCCTGGTGCAGGTGTTCATCAACTTGCTCACGAACGCAGCCCAGGCGATGGCGCCCGAGCGACGCGCGCACAATCGCTTGCTCGTCCGACTCGACACCGGGCCCGACGGCTCGGCGCGCATCAGCTTCAAGGACACCGGCGTCGGAATGGACGCGGAGACGCTCAAGAGCATCTTCGACCCGTTCTTCACGACCAAGGGCCTGGGCGAGGGCAGCGGGCTGGGACTGTCGATCTCGCACGGCATCGTGCGCAGCTTCCACGGCGAGATCAGCGTCGTCTCCGAGCCCGGCATCGGCTCGCTGTTCGTCGTGAGCCTTCCCGCTGCCCGCATCTCGACCAACGGTTGAACATGCGCGCGGTGAGACCTCCGGCGAGCTCGATCGACACGCGCTGGACCGACTTGCTTGCGCTGGACCCGCCCCACGCTGTGCGCTCAGCGACATGAACTCACGCGCCGCGATCAGCCTCTCGCCCATCGAACGCGATGGAACGCTGCGCGCCCTGCGCGAGCCGCCGCCCGAGCTCGTGCGCGACGTCGCGCGCGCCACGCTCGAACTGTACGAGCGCGTCGGCTTCGAGCCGCCGTGGATCGGCTACCTCGCGCTTGCGGACGGCGAACCCGTCGGCACGTGCGGGTTCAAGTCGCCGCCGCGCGACGGACGCGTGGAGCTCGCTTACTTCACCTTCCCGCCGTTCGAGGGCCGCGGGATCGCCACGGCGATGGCCGCAGAGCTCGTGCGCATCGCACGCGAACGCGATGCCCAGGTCACCATCGCGGCGCAGACCCTGCCCGAACGCAACGCTTCTCATCGCGTGCTCGAGAAGCTCGGCTTCGAGCACGTCGCGACGCTCGAGCACCCCGAGGACGGAGTGGTGTGGGAGTGGCGTGCGCCGAGCGCGTGAGCGAGCGAAGCGGGCGACGCTGGCGCGCAGCGCGCTGTCCGTTAGCCTCAGCAGCTCGAGGCCATGGCGAGTTCGAAGTCCGCTGGGTCGGTGCTGATCGGAGTGGCGCAGTCCGGCAGCAACGCGGTGCTCGTCACGCTGACGAGCGAACTCGAACTGCTCGACCGCCGCCAGATCGAGCTCGTCGAACCCGGCCTGCCGACCCACCCCCACCACCACGAGGGCTCATGGGCGCTCGGCCGTTACCTCAACTCGCCGTGGGCGCGCCCCATCACGCCGCGCGCGCGCCGAACTCGCGACGCTCGACAAACTCGCTGCGGGCCGCGCGGTCACAATCGCGATCCACGCCTGCCCGCCCGTGCCCTCTCCGACCGAAGCCGCCATCGCCGACGCGCGCGCACAGACCTACGCCGACTCCGTCATGTACCGCCGCGCGCTCGCGTCCGCCGCCGAGGAACTGCGCTGGCGCGTGTCTTGGTACGACGGCGAGCGCGTCGCTTCCGAAGCAGCCGCCGCTCTGGGCGCGAAGCACGTGGATGCCTGGCTGCGCAAACTCGGCGAGCAGGCCGGTGCGCCGTGGCGCGCGCAGCACAAGCTCGCGGCGACCGCGGCGCTCGCTGCCCGATGAGCGCGCCCGGCGGCGCTTGTTTCCCGTCCATGTGAACTCCCAGGGGCGAGAACGTCGCTCAAAGCGACCTATACTTCGCCCTGACATGGAACTCGAAGTCGAATCGGTCGCTCGCCCCGCCCGGCCGCACTGGGATGCTCCGCCGGCGAGTTCGGCCCGCACGGGCGCGAGCGCGCGCGAGTTGGCGCGCATCCGCGAGAAGGTCCTCGAGGGGCGGCGGATCAGCGCCGAGGAAGGCCTGTGGCTGCACGAGCACGCCGACCTGCTCGCCTTGGGCGAGATGGCCGATGCGGTGCGCCAGCGCCTGCACCCCGAGCCGCACGTCACCTACATCGTCGACCGCAACCTCAACCCGACCAACGTCTGCATCACCGACTGCGGCTTCTGCGCCTTCTATCGCCGGCCCAAGGCCGACGGCGCGTACGTGCTCGAGCGCGATGTGATCGTCGCCAAGATGCAGGAGCTCGCCGACCTCGGCGGGCGCCAGGTGTTGATGCAGGGCGGACACCACCCCTACCTCAAGACCGACTGGTGGTGCGAGCTGTTCAGGGACCTGAGCGCACGCTTCCCGCAGATCAACCTGCACGCGCTGAGCGCGCCGGAGCTCGATCACCTCTCGAAGCTCGACAAGCGCCCTGTCGAAGACGTGTTGCGCGATCTGGTGGCTGCGGGACTGGGCTCGGTGCCCGGCGCCGGCGCCGAGATCCTCGTCGAGCGCGTGCGCAAGATCATCGCGCCGAAGAAGACGCACACCGATCGCTGGCTGGACGTGCACCGCAAGGCGCACGAGGCGGGCCTGCGCAGCTCGGCGACGATGATGTTCGGCCACGTCGAGACCGCGGCGGAGCGCATCGAGCACATGACGCGCCTGCGCGAGCTGCAGGACGAGACCGGCGGCTTCACGGCCTTCGCGTGTTGGCTCATGCAGCCCGACGGCGTGCCCGAGGAGCACATGTATCCCGCGCGCCAGACGCCGGCGGTGTACCTGCGAGTTCAAGCGCTCTCGCGCATCTACCTCGACAACTTCGCCAACATCCAGACCAGCTACGTCACCGCCGGCCTGAAGATGGCGCAGGTGACGCTGCGCTACGGCTGCAACGACTTCGGCGGCACGATGCTCGAAGAAAACGTGGTGAGCGCGGCCGGTTGCTTCAACCTCGCGCCGATTCAGAAGCTCGAGAACGTGATCTCGCGCGCCGGCTTCACGCCGCTGCAGCGCAATTCGTGGTACGGCATCGTCGATCCGCGCCATCCGGAGCTGCACCGCGGGCCGTTCGATCGGCACGAGGCGGCGACGCACCGTGCTGCGGCCCGACGTGCGAGCACGGAGTCGACGCTATGAAGGTCGGGGTGCAGCCTTCGAAGGGTGCGGTCGACACGTTGCTCGCCAGCGCCGAGCGCGCGGGCCTGCGCGACATCGCCGAGCACGTCTTCGCCGGGCAGCGGCTCTCGCGCGAGGAGGGCGTGCGCCTCTACCTCTCGCCGGCGATCCACGTCGTCGGCGCGCTGGCCAACGTGGTGCGCGAGCGCCTGCACGGCGACCTCGCGTACTTCAACGTCAACCAGCACATCAACTACACCAACCTGTGCAACAAGCTGTGCCGCTTCTGTGCGTTCCAGCGTTTGCCGGGACAGCCGGGCGCGTACTGGCTCAAGCCTGAGGAGGCCGCGGCGAAGATCCGCGCGCTCGCCCACGAGCCGGTGACCGAAGTGCACATGGTCGCGGGCGTGTGGCCGAAGATCCCGTACTCGTACTACTTGGACCTGTTGCGCGCGGTGAAGCGCGAGCGGCCCCAGATCCACATCAAGGCCTTCACGATGGTCGAGCTCGACCAGATCGCGAAGGTCGCCAAGAAGCCGCTCGAAGAGGTGCTGCCTGAACTGATCGAGGCCGGACTGGGTTCGGTGCCCGGCGGCGGCGCCGAGATCTTCAGCGAGCGCGTCCGCCAGCAGACCTACCACCTCAAGATCAGCGGCGACGAGTGGCTCGAGACCGCGCGCAAGGTGCACCGCGCCGGCCTGCGCTCGAACTGCACGATGCTGCACGGGCACATCGAGACCATTGAAGAGCGCGTCGAGCACCTCGACCGCCTGCGCACGCTGCAGGACGAGACCGGCGGCTTCCAGACCTACATCCCGCTCTCGTTCCACCCCGAGAACAGCGAGATGGCCGACGTGCCGGGCCCCACCGCGCTCGACGAGCTGCGCGAGATCGCGCTCGGGCGGCTGATGCTCGACAACATCGCGCACATCAAGGCCTACTGGATCCTGATGGACGTGGCGATCGCGCAGACCGCGCTCTCGTACGGCGCCGACGATGTCGACGGCACCGTGGTCGAAGAGCACATCTATCACGACGCCGGCGCGACGACGCCGCAGCGCGTGCAGCGCGAAGAGCTCGTGCAGTGGATCCGCGACGCGGGCCGCGTGCCCGTCGAGCGCGACACGCTCTACCGCGTGGTGTGGTCCGCCGACCCCGAGCGCGCGCCCGTCGGCGAAGCGGCGCCGGTGGGCGTCTGAACGACGCGTCCGAGCGCGCCGCGCAGCCACCACCACGCCAGGCCGGCGTGGACGCCGAACTTGGCCAGATGCTCGGGCAGCCAGCCCTCGGGCGGCGCGGGCGAGCGCGCGTGCATGACTCCGAACGCGACGGCCGCCAGCGCGACGAGCACGTGGACGCTGCCCGCCAGCGGACGCACCCAGGCGAGCGAGCGCAGGCCGCCCAGGCCGATGGCGCCGTTCAACAGAGCGGCGAGCGCGAAGGCCGCGCGCCATCCGAGCTGGAGGTCAGCTTCGTCCGCCGGGGGCGTGGCGAAGTGCGGCGCCGCCACCAACACGGCCATGCCGAACGCGGCCACGAGATAGAGCGAGAGCACTGAAGTCGCCCAGAGCGGGCGGCGAGCGAGTCGGGCGTTGGCGGGCATCGTGCCGTGAGTTTGCGGATTTTCTCGACTTCGCGGCAACCGCGGCGCGGGAGGTTCGGTCTGTGCTCTCGCGGGCGCACTCGGCGTCCGCGTTCACCTTCGAGGATCGCTCCCATGCTCGTCGCTCAAGCGCTCTCGTCCGCTCCGCAAGGCCCGTCGATGACTCCGGAGGGCGCGCGTGAACTCAGCGCGCCGGAAGGCCACGCATCGGTGCGCGACGTGCCCGGCGCGCCACAGGCGCTGACCTCCGCCTCGAGTTCCTGTTCAGGCTCGTCGTGCAGCACGGGCGAGGCTCCGAATGCCGGCGCGAGTGCAACGACGGCGCGCGCGGCGTCGCGAAGAACACGCCGCGGCGGCGCCCAAGCTCACGCAGCGAGCGAGGCCGAGCCGGCGAGCGAACTCGACGCCGAGGGCGAACAAGATGCGCCGTTCCTGAACGTCTCGATCGTGAACGTTCCCTTCCGCGCCGAGAGCGGCGGACTCGACGGCAGCGTGCTCGAGGAGTTCTTCCGCGAACGCGATGTCGAAGCCGCGCGCGAGTACTTCTACGTCGTCGACGGAAGGCCGCACCTGTGCTGTTGGATCGAGTGGCGCGCGAAACCGGCGCCGCCGAGCACAGGTACGGCTCGCTCGCGAGCACGGAGAGATGACGCAGGAGAACCGCTCGACGCGGCCAGCGGCGCGGCCTTCGAGGCGCTGCGCGAGTGGCGACTGGCGCGCGCGAAGGAGCTGAGCGTGCCCGCCTACCGCTTGTTCGCGGACCGCGTGCTCACGCGCATCGCCAAGAGGCGTCCCGAAGATCGAGCAGCGCTGGGCGCAATCGAAGGCGTCGGCGCCGCCGCGCTCGAGCGCTGGGCGGAGGGCGTGCTGGGTGTGCTCGCACGACTTCGAGCGGGCAGCGCGGCGGGTGCGTCAGAGCCTGTGAGCGTCTCGAGCTCGTCGGCGACCGCTACGCCCGCCGTCGCAGCGCTCGCTGGCGAGTCTCACTCGTCCAGCTGATCGCCCGCGCGCCGCCGCAGGTCGACGTTCTCGCGGAACACGCCCTCGAGCATGGCGAGCTTGATCTCGCGCCGCTGGTCGGCCGGATCGAGCCCCTCCGGCGCGCGGAAGTACGAGGCGACGCCCTTCCCGTCGATCGGCGCCTCGCGCAGCACCTCGAGCACCTGCTCGGCCTGTTCGACCGTGGTCGCCAGCGCCTGCAGACGCCGCTCCAGTTGAACCACCTCGGCGTCGGCCAGTCGGCGCTGCTCGGCGAGCGAGGTCGCCCGCTCTTTGGCAAACAGATCCAAGATTTCCTGGGCCGCGACGCGCGCAGCGCCGGACGCACCGGCGTTTGCAGCGGCGCCCGAGCCGGACGCGTTGGCGCTGTCGAGCAGCGCCGCCAGGCGAGCCTGCACGCGCCAGCGCAGGGTGCGCCAGCGCTCGGGATCGACCGGCCAGACTGCGGCGTCGCCATCGGCCTCGAGAAAGCCCCGTCGGGCCACCACGGCCGAGCGCAGGCGCGAGAGTTCCGCGCTCAGCGCCTCGCGCTGCTCGGTCAAGCGCTGGCGCAGCCCATCGACGTGGCCGTAGGTCGCGAGCAAGCCCTCGAGGCGCGCCGCCGCGGCGAGCACGACCTCCGACTTGGGGGCGCCGCGCGCACCGGAGTGCTGGGACTCGGCGATCGCGCGCTGTACGAGCCGCTCGAGCGCGGCCGGATCCAGCGGAGCCGCAGAGGAGGCGGGACGGGGGCTGCTGAGTCCCTCGCCCGCGCTCCCGGGACTCGAGTCGCCGTCGCCGTCGCCATCGCCGGGCGCTTCGAAGCGAGGGTTCGCAGAGCCGCTCATCGTGCTTCTATTGTGGCGCGTTGACGCGGGCTCTGGCTAGCGCCCGCTCGCGTCGGAGGCCTCGGGGCTGCGAACGACGGTGTCGGCGCCGTCATCTACGCTCCAGTCGGCGCGGAAAAAGCCCGCCGCAACGTGTTCCGAGAGCCCGGAGCGCAGGAAAGAACTTCGCGCGACCCACCAGTCGGGGAAGCCGGCGCCCGAGACGAAGTACGGCGCGTGGTTGAGCGCGCGCATGCCGCGAACTCCGGTTCCGCCGACCAGGCCCACGAGCCGACCGGCGTCGCGCGCATTGGGACGCACGGCGAGCACGCTCAGGTCGTCGCCCTCGAACCTGTGGGTTCCGACACGGATGCGGCCGGGCTGCACGTCGAACGAGGAGGAGTCCACGAACGCACTCCAGGCCGCGTTGGACACGGCGTTGCCGTAGAGCACGACGTTGCGACCTTGCAGGCTGGCGGCCGCGCCGCTGGGCCAGCGCTCGAGCAGTTCCCGATCGCTGACCGTCAGCGGACTCGCGTTCCCGCGGTAGCGGAACTGATCCGCGTCGAAGCGCGCCTTGGCGAGCGCCCAGGCGTTCTCCTCCGGCGAACCCGCGGTGCCGTAAACGAGCACAAAGCTCGCGTCGAAGACCTCTTTGAACGGTCCGCTCGAGCCCGCTCGCTTGCGCTCGGCGCCTACAAAATCCTCCAACTCCACGCGCCACTCGCCGTCCAAGCGCCGCACGCGCCACTCGCCCTGTGAACCGCGACGTTCAGCGGGCAGCTCGAGATCGACACCGTCGATGAGCAGACGTCCCGACGCGTCTGCGGGCCAGTTCTCCCAGCGTGGGACGCGGAGCGGATGCGTCCACGCATCGGGGCTCAGCTCGAGTGCGTCGACGTTCGTGGTCTGCACCTCGAAGCGACGCTCGGCGGGGACCGCGCGCGCCTTCAGTTCGCTCGGGATCAGCGGGCGCGTCTGCGCCACAAGCGTCGCGAAGCCGCTGGTGCGCTCGGCGTCGAGGTCGACCAGGCGCACCTCGACCTCGGTCGCCGCGTGCTTCGACGGACGCTGATGGCGGCGCAGGAACTCCATCAAGGGCGGCCAGTCGACGCACTCGTTGCCCCACCAGTGGCCGGCGCCGGGTTGCTCGAAGTACGCGAAGTCCGGATGGAACTTGGCGAGCTCCTCGCGCATGCGTCGCGCTTCGCGCACGGGCACGTTGTCGTCGGCGTCGCCGTGCAGCACGTAGACGCCGAGCTGCGCGTAGTTGCGCGACCACAGGAGCGTGCGCGAGCCGTTCGAAGCGCGGTGCAGCAGCGCGCCGATCGGATCGGCCGGCGGGTCGGCATCGCCGCCGGTGTAGCTCCAGAAGTCGCTCCAACCCGCGCTCGGCGCGATCGCAGCGAAGCGGCCCGCGTAGCGCGCGCCGATCTGCCACGTGCCGTGCCCGCCCATCGAGTGCCCGGTCAAGTAGACGCGCGCCGAATCGAAGTTCACTCGTTCGCCGCTCGCGTCGCGCACGGCCTCGCCGCGCAGCGCGAGGTCGAGCACCTCGATGGCGTCGCGGCGGCCCCAGTCTTCCCAGTCGAAGCCGAAGGGCCGGCGGTTGGTCGGCGCGATCACCCAGGCCCAGTCCTTCTGGGTGTAGGCCGCTGCCTGGCCCCGCGCTTCGACGCTCGCGCCGTGCAGGCTGAGGATGAGCGCGGGTGCTGCGTTGATGTCGCGCGCCGCTTCCGCCGCCGGTGCGTCAGATGGCGAAGTGGGAGACGCCTCGCGCGTCGAGGCGGAGGGCTCGGAAGCGCGCGGCGCCGCCGGAACCACCGCGTAGTACTGCACGCTGTCGTCGATGCGGCTGAGGAAGGTGCGCGCGTGATGCTGCGTGGGCCTGCGGACCGCGAGCTCGAACGAGTCGGCGTGCAGGCGCGCTCCGTCAGCGGCGTGGAGCACAAGTTCGGCGCGGATCGAGTCGCCGTCGAGCTGCGCGGGCGGTGCGAGCGACACCGGGACCTTGCGCACTTCGAGCGGCAACAGCGCGGGAAGCGTCGTCGGAACAGGCGCGCCGGCACCCAGCGTCGCCTCGATTCGAAGCCCGAGGAGGTGCTGTTCGGTCGCGTTGACCACCACGACCGCGGCCAGGAGCTGGCCCGACTCCCCCACGATCGCGTCGGGCAGCGTGCGATCGAAATCAGCGAGGAACACCGGCGCCGGCGGCTTCGACCACGCGACGCTCGGCGC
Source organism: Planctomycetaceae bacterium (assembly GCA_011525785.1). Classification (GTDB taxonomy): domain Bacteria; phylum Planctomycetota; class UBA1135; order UBA1135; genus WYBT01. The sequence continues at coordinate 41,873 of WYBT01000017.1, read as the reverse complement.
ACCTCGACCGGCGCGGACGAGCACGTCGTTCTCGCCCGCGCGCAGCGCAACGGGGATGCGCACGGTCCCCAGTCGGTACAGGTCGCTCATGCGCGGCGCCGCGTTGGCGTACACCACGCCGGCGCCCGGACTCTCGAGCAGCAGCACCTCGTCGCGCGTGTGGCGCCAACGTTGGAACCACCACGAGTTGCCCCGCACGGCCCCATCGAGCGCGCCTTCGGCGTTGGGCTGGAGCGCGCGCCACTTCGCAGTGCGTCCATCCGGGGCGCGAAACTCCTCGTCCACGGCGGGTGACCAGGCCGGATCGCGCGCGAGCTGGTCGAGCACCGGATCGGAGAACACCGCGCTTCGGCCGTACTGCCCGAGCGGATCGAGCACCAGCGACGACACGACGGTCGGCTTCTCTCCCGACTGCGCCAGCTCGCCGCCCGCGCCGACACGTGCAACGCCACTCGCCGCCGCCGGGTTCGTGGCCCGAGTGCTTGCCGATGCCGTGTTCGCAGTCGAAGCGTTCGCAGTCGCAGTGCTCGTCGCCCCACCGCTCACCGTCGCAGCGACCGGGACGACGCTGCTCGCGGTTGCCCTATTCGCTGTCGACAGACTCGCCGTGCCGGCGCTCGAAACCGCAAGGGTCGACACTGCGACACTCATGACTGCGGGCATCGCCAGCGCGCTGTGCGAGGTCGGGCCGCTCGACGACGCGCTGCCAGCTGACGATGGGCTTGGGCTCACCGCGAGCGCGGGCGCCCCCGCGGCAGGGACCACCACGAGCGCTGCAGCACAGGCCAGGGCCGGCAGCATGCGTGCGGAGCGGCCGCACCCCGGACGACCGGCGGTCGGCGACCCGCTGGCAGAAGGAGCAGAGTTCGAGTGGGTCGACCGGGCCGAGTTGAGCCAGCTCGAGGCCGAGCGGAGGGGATCGAAGGCACGCATTCCCGCACGGTAGCGCCCCGTCAGCACCGCCCAAGCGCCGACCGGGGCGGCCTGGCGACAAGACCAAAAAAACTCCGCGGCTGACCGCCCTGCTGCGGCGCTGGGAGGCCTATCTTCCTGGCCCGCTCGACTCGCTCGCGGGGCCGGAGAGCCGCCCCACCTGCCGCTCCCGCTGGCCATCTGTCGCCTCCGCGTATCGCAGTCGCCCCTCGCCCGCGTCTGCCGACTTCGATCGCTTCTCTCGCCCGTCGTTCTCGCCCGTCGTTCTCGCCCGCCGCTCTCGCCCGCCGTTCTCGCCCGCCGTTCTCGCCCGCCGCACTCGATCGCGTATTCCGCCCGTCGCCTTCGTCCGCCGCTCTCGCTCCGCTCGCCTGTCCCCACGCCGATGGCCCCGCGCGTCAAGCCCGCCCGTCGCAAGACGATCCGTTGGCAACGCCTCGACGACGAGGCGCTGCTCGACGTGCGCCTGTGCGAGCTGGGCCTGACGCTGGAGGACTCGCCGCTCGCCGCCGCGGTCGCCGAACTCGAGGCCGACCTGCGCCAGCGCGGATTGAAGCGCTTCAAGCCGCACTTCTGGCTGTCGAGCGATTGGTTCAGCCCCGACGGGCTGGCGGGGGTCGCGCTGCCGTTCTATCTCGCGCACCCGCGCCTGGTGCGCCTGGAGCGGCGCATGATGCAAGCGGTCGAAGGCGGCGGGGCCGACGCTCGGCGCAAGCTCCTGCGCCACGAAGTGGGGCACGCGATCGACAACGCCTATCGCCTGCACGAGCGCCGCGGCTGGCGCGAGCACTTCGGCGCCTTCTCGACGCCCTACGAGCCCCACTACCGCCCGCAGCCGCACAGCCGCGCCTTCGTCCAGCACCTGCCGCACTGGTACGCGCAGAGCCACCCCGCCGAGGACTTCGCCGAGACCTTCGCCGTGTGGTTGCAGCCCGAGACGAGTTGGCGTCGGCGCTACCAGGGTTGGCCGGCGCTCAAGAAGCTGGAGTACGTCGACCGCCTGATGCGCGAACTCGCCACACGCGCGCCACGCTCTGGCACGCGGGGCGCCTACGAGCCGCTGGAAGAACTCGACGTAACTCTGCGCGACTACTACGAGGTCAAGCGCCGCCGCTACGCCGTCCGCTTCCCGTTCGCGTTCGACCGCGGGCTGCGGCGGGCCTTCGCGCGCGCGCTGCCCGGCGACCGACGCCTGAGCGCAGCCAAGTTCCTGCGCCGCATGCGACCGGAACTCGTGCGTCGCGTGCTCAACGTGAGCGACACCAACGCCTACACGGTCGAGCAGGTGCTGCACGACATGATCCAGCGTGCGCGCGAGTTGCGGCTGGTGGTCGACGGCTCGAGCGTCAGCGCGCGGCTGGATGCGGCCGTGCTGCTCGCCAGTCAGACGATGAACTTCCAGCACACCGGCTACCACCGCGTCGCGCGCTGACGCGGCGTTGCACGCGGCCCAGGCGCGCGCCAACATGAGCCGACGACGCGCTCGTTCGCGTCGCCCCCCCGCTCGCATCTCGTGCCAAGCCCACCATGAGAAAGCTGCGCGTGCTCGTGCTCATGCACGAGGACCTCGTCCCGCCGCAGGACACCTCCGCGCGCAGCGGCCCGACCATCGTGCCCTGGCGCACCGAGCACGACATCCTCTCGGCGCTGAACGAACTGGGCCACGAGACGCGCGTGGTCGGCGTGCACGACGACCTGCAGGTGCTGCGCGACGCGATCGACGCCTTCAAGCCGCACATCACGTTCAACGTGCTCGAGGAGTTCCACGGCGTCTCGCTCTACGGCCAGGCCGTGATCAGCTTCGTCGAGCTCCTGCGCTGCGCGTACTCGGGCTGCAATCCGCGCGGGCTGATGATCGCGCACGACAAGTTGCTGACGAAGAAGATCCTCACCTGGCACCGCATCCGCACGCCGCGCGGCTTCGTCGTGCCGGTCGGCAAGAAGGCGCGCAAGCCTTCGCGCCTTGGGTACCCGCTGCTGGTCAAGTCGGTCATCGAAGACGCCTCGCTCGGCATCGCACAGGCCAGCGTGGTCTCGAGCGACGAGAAGCTGCGCGACCGGGTCGAGTTCATGCACGAGCAGTACGGCGTGGACGTGCTGGTCGAGGAGTACGTCGACGGCCGCGAGCTGTACGTCGGCCTGATCGGCAACGCGCGCGTCGAGACGCTGCCGGTGTGGGAGATGACCTTCAACGACTGGCCCGAGGACGCGCCGCGCATCGCCACCGAACGCGTGAAGTGGAGCGCGGCCTACCAGCGTCGCCACGACATCCGCACCGGCCCCGCCGAAGACCTCACCCCCGAAGCGCAGCGCGAGATCGCGCGCGTGTGCCGCGGCGTGTACAGCGCGCTCGGCCTGTCGGGCTACGCGCGCGTCGACCTGCGCCTGACGCCGGACGGCCGCGTGTTCGTGATCGAGGCCAACGCCAACCCCGACCTCGCACGCGACGAGGACTTCGCCGACTCCGCGCGCGCCGCGGGCATCGAGTACCCCGCGCTGATCCAGAAGATCCTGAACCTCGGCCTCGCCTGGCGACCGCTGTGGAAGGCTGCGGACGCGACCTGACGCTCCGGCCCTGCCAGCAGCGCCGATCCGAGCAGCGCTGAAACAACACCAACCACAGGCGCGAACGCGTCGAGTCGCCGGGCCGCGTTCTCTGCTGCTGATGACTGCGTTCGCTGGTCGCGGCGCTGCTGGCGCGCACCTTTCGCGCCTCGAAACCTCCTGACCGGCAGCGGCGGCGAACGCGTCGGTGTTGAGTCGGTCCTCACACCCGCGGCCACGCAGCGATCGACCTCGCTAACGGCGTCCGAGCGCCCGCCAGCTCCAATCGAGCCCTCGCCGGAGGTCGATGAGTTCGAAGCGCAACGCGCGAGGCGCTGCCGGTCGCTGAACAAGCGATGGCAGCAGCAGCGGACGACCTGTCAGCGGCGTGGGACCGACGAGAAAGACGGGTCATCTGGCCGGCGGACGACGCGTCGAGACCCGCCGCGCCCGGGTGCGACGCGCTGGGACACGTGCGCCACCAATGCGGCGGCTGGTTCGCTCCGGGCTACGAGTTCAAGTTCGCCTACTCGTCGGCGAGGAACTCTGCCGTGCAGTCCGCGCTGGACCAAGTGAAGCAGATGCGCTCCGAGCTGCAGCGGACGTGGCGCGACTACTCGACCACGCGATAGGCGCGGGCCACACGCGCAGCGTCAACGCAACTGCAAGCGCGCGCGCAGCTCGCGCGCCACGACGTCAGCGACGATCTCGTTGCCGCGCTCGTTCAAGTGCTCGTCGCCGCAGTCGAGGTTCTCGCCCACGCGCACGGCGGCGAGCAGACTCGCATCGATCGAAAACGTGCCGAATCCCAGCGCTGCGCCGGCCTCGGCCAATTTGCGCGACCCGTAGCTCGAGTAGCTCGCCGGGTCGTCGATCGGCTCGGGCGCGCTCTCGCGCGGGTCGTAGAGGTGCCGATCGACGAGGTGCGGAATCACGAAGGCCACGAGCTGCGCGCCGCGCGCGCGCGTCGTCTCGTTCACGCGGCCGAGCAGCATGTACGTCCAACCCTGCGGGTCCGTGACGTCGTTCCAGAAGCGCTCGATGCCGGCGCGCACCTTGGGATCGGCGAGGTCGTAACGCGTGGGCTCGGGCGCGGGCGGCTCGAACCACTTGAACAACGCGCTGTACATCGCGAGCACGCGCCGCTTGCGCCGCTGCGACAGGTCCCCGACGCCCTCGGGCAACGCGACCGGCCGCCCGGTCAGCTCCCACTCACCGCTGGCCGAGCGCTGGTACACGGGCTTGTTCATGCCCTGCATCACCGCGAAACGGTTGCTGAGCAGGTCGTTGTGCACGAGCGCGAGCAGCACGATGTCGGGCTGGTACTCGAGGCCCGCGCGCTCGAGCGTCCACAGCTCCTGATCGGTGCCGTAGCCGGGCACGGCGAGGTTGATGAGCTCGACCGCGCCGCCCAGTTCGCGCTCGACCAGCCGCGTCCACGCGCGCTCGTCGTCGACGCCCCAACCCCACGCGGTCGAATCGCCGAGCACGACCACGCGCTTCACGCCCGCGGGCTTGGCATGCGGCCGCAGCGGGCCGCGCTCGCCGCGCTCGTTGAGCGTGACGTGATACGAGAAGCCGCGCGCCGCGATGCGCACGCTCGTCGACGGTCGGTTGCGCCAACCCAGTTCGGCGTCGAACTCTCCGCAGATGCCCTGCGGAGCGCCAAAGTGCGCGCCGAACACGAAGCGCCCGCCCAGCGCCACGCGCGCCGCGAATTCGGCGACAACGAGGCCGAGAACGACGCTCACGAGTCCAAGCGCCAGCCGACGAGTCCACGGACCCTTCACTGCCCCGCTCCCTTGCGCGCGCGGCTCAGCGCTTCGGTCCGCGAGCGCCACCAGGGCTTCGCGGGCGGCTCACAGCGCAGCTCGAGGCGCGTGCGGAGCGTCGGATGCTCGACGTCCAACTCGGCAGCGTGCAGCGCGATCGAGCGGTCCTCGAGCGCATCTCGCGCGCCGTACTTGAGGTCCCCGAGCAACGGTGCGCCCAAGCTCGCGCACGCCACTCGCAACTGGTGCGGACGACCCGTCAGCGGCTCGAGCTCGAGGTGCACGAGCGCATCGACGCGGCCGACCACGCGATAGCGCGTGCGCGCGAGCAACGCACCGCTCTCGCCCTCGCGGCCGACGCGCACGGTGTTGCTCGCGGGATCCTTCACGAGCCACTGCGCGAGCTCGCCAGAGTCCGCGCCGCGCGGCGTCGACGCGCTCACGCCGAAGTACAGCTTGCGCACGCTGTGCGTCCGGAACTGCTCGGAGAGCCGCGCGGCGGCCTTGCTGGTGCGCGCAAACAGCACGACGCCCGAAACGGGGCGATCGAGGCGGTGCACGACGCCGAGGAACACGTCTCCGGGCTTGTGGAACTCCTCGGCGATCCAGCGCTTGCCGCGCTCGAGCAGCGACACGTCGCCCGACTCGTCGGGGACCACCGGCTCGCCGGCGGGCTTGACCAGCGCCAGCAGGTGGTTGTCGACGTGCAGGCGCTCGAGCGTCATGTCGCGCGCAGCTCCAGCCCGCGCCACAGCCGCGCGCAGAAGCCGCAGGGCAGCTTGCGCGGCTCGCCCTGGCCTTGCGCGCGTTCGCTGAGCACGAGTTCGCCCGCCGCGAGTTGATCGCCGTGCGGCGCGAGCAAGTTCGCGAGCCCCAGCGGCGAGAAGCCGATCGCGTAGGTCGAGAGCACCAGCCACGCGCGCGGCGCGAGCAGCGCGGCGCAGGCCTCGATCAGCGGCGCGATGTGCTCTTCGAACTGCCACAGCTCGCCCTTGGGCCCGCGCCCGTGGTGCGGCGGGTCGAGCACGAGCCCCTCGTAGCGCACGCCGCGTCGCACCTCGCGCCGCGCGAAGGCGAGCGCATCGTCGAGGATCACGCGCAGCGCGTCGTCGGCAAGGCCGCTGGCGCGCGCGTTCTCCTTCATCCACGCCAGCGAGGTCTTCGAGGCGTCGACATGCGTGACTTCGTAGCCCGCTTGCGCGCCGGCGATGCTCGCCATGCCGGTGTAGCCGAACAGGTTCAGGAGCCGCGGCCGCGCTGGAGCGAACTGCGCGCGCGCCTCGGTGATCCAGGCCCAATTCGCGGCTTGCTCGGGGAACAGGCCGAGGTGCTTGAAGGCCGTCGGCCGCACGATGCACTGCGCTGCGCCCCACCGCACGGGCCAGGCTGCACGCTCGCCGCGCGCGAACGGCGGCGCGTGCCGCGCTTCGAGCCAGCGACCGCGCTTTCCGCCGCTCTGTGGGTCGCGTTCGAAGCTCAGGTGCGCGCTCTCCCACTCCGCCGCCGCCGTGCGCGGACGCCAAAGCGCCTGAGGGTCGGGACGTCGAACCACGACGGGGCCGTAGCGCTCGAGCTTCTCGGCGCCGCCGGAGTCGAGCAGTTCGTAGTCGTCGAAGGCGCTTTCGGCGAAGTGCGCGGGCCGCATGGACGCGCGCGACTCTAAGCGCTTGCAGCGAGGCGCGCCAAGCGCTGTCCGCATCGGGCGCGAACGTGCTGTTGGTGCGGGAGCGCGCAGCTGCGTACATTCGCCGCGTGGAATCCAGACTGCGCGTCGGCGCCGTGCCCTACCTCGTCGCGCGGCCGATCAACTTCGGGCTCGAGGACGAGCGCGAGATCGAGTACGTGCGCGACGTGCCGGCGCGCTTGATCGAGCGGCTGCGACGCGGCGCGCTCGACGTCGCACTGGTCAGCTCGATCGAGTTGTTCCGCGCGCCCGGCTACTCCTACCTCGCCGGCCCGGTGGTCGCGGGTCAGGGCTACGTCGCGAGCGTTCAGCTGTTCCTGCGCCGCCCCGTGGGCGAGTTGCGCGACGTGCTGCTCGATCCCTCGAGCCGCGCGGCCCAGGCGCTGCTCGCGATCACGCTGGCCACGCGCGAGCCGCGCGCGCGCCTGATCGAAGTCGACCCGAGCGTCGACGTGCGCGAGGCCGCGGCCCAGCGCGACGCGGGCGGCTGGCTGCGCATCGGCGACCGCGCGCTGGTCGAAGCGCTCTCCGACGGCGCGCCGCCGCGTTTCAACCCGAGCGAAGCCTGGCGCGCCGACACCGGCTTGCCGTTCGTGTTCGCGGCCTGGGTCGTGCGACCGGGCGTGACGCTCTCCGAGCAGCAGCTGGCGTGCTTCCGACGCGCGCGCGAACGCGGCGCCGCGCAGCTCGAGCAGCTCGCGAGCGAGGCCGCGCAGGCCTGGGCGCTGCCGCTCGGCGCGTGCCGCAAGTACCTGCTCGAGGAGTGCTGGTACGACCCGCGCGAGCAGCTCGCTCCCGCGCTGCGCGCCTTCCGCGACCGCGCAGCGGCGCTGGGCCTGTGCGACGGCGGGCTCGAACCCACGCCGATCGCGCTGTGAGATCGCCGCCATGCCGCGCCTGATCGAAGGAACGCACTGCCCGCACTGCGGGGCCGAGTTGCCGAGCCCCAAACCGCTCGTTTGCCCGCAGTGCGCAGGTTCGCTGCGCCAAAAGCACCTCAAAGCCGGCTGCCTGAGCAGCGCGCCCAAGCTCGTGCTGTTCGGCTTCGCGCTCGCCTGGCTCGCGCGCGAGACGCTGACGCACCTTTGAGGCCCGGCAGAGGCTCGAGCCGCTGCGCTGAGGCCGCCGTTGCGCCGGTGAGCCGCGGTGTTTCACCCAGTGCGTCCGAGCGCTCGCACGTCAACTCGCGCCAAGAACGCTGACGAGCACCGCGTCGGGTGCTCGTCGGAAAGCTCAACCTTCACGGCGGCGAGACAACGCCACGCGTCGAAGCAACGAACGCAGCGCCGCCGGATCCGGCGCTTGCGGCAGCAGTCTCACGAACAGCTCGGCTCAGCCCTTGACCTCGCCGAGCCAGCGGCGGAAGGCCTCGCTCGCGCCGGGGCTGGCGAGCAGCGCGGCCTTGGCGGCGTCGGACTTGTCCTTCTTGCCCAGGCGCAGGAGCAGCGCGGGCGAGAGCAGGCGCAGCACGCCGTCGTCGGCGCGGTCGGAGTCGATCCAGCCGGCGAGCTCGTCCTTGAGCTTGTCGACGCTGGTGGAGCCGTAGCGGATCGCGAGCAACACGCTGCACGCCGCGATCGCACGCGCCACCGACGAACGGGGCTGCGTGCGCGCGAGCGCCATGCAGGCTTCGACCAGCGAGCGCTCGTCGGCCAGGTTCTCGCGACTGCCCAGGCCGATGGCCGGGATCGCCTGCGACAGCAAGCTCGACAGCGCGAGCAGGTGCTGGTCGTGGCTCGCGTCCGGCGGCGCGACGGAGATGTCGTCGGAGCCGCCCTTGCCGCCGTTCAGCACGGCGCCGAGCACGCTGGCCGGCGCGGAGCGCGCGACGCCTTGCGAGGCGAGCCACGCGAGCAGCTCCTTCTCGAGCCGCACGGACACGCCTGCGAGCGAAGTCAGGCCCTTGACCGCGATGCGGTGGACTTCCGCGCCGCTCTTGCCGTCGTAGGCGATCAGCTCGACGCCCAGGCCCGACTCGTCCTTGGTGAGCGCGCCCTGCACGAGGAACTTCGGCCGCTGGTTCTCGGGCCGGCCCTTGAGCAGCGTCTCGCTCGGCCAGAGCTGGCCGGTGACGACGAACGCGCCGCCGGGCAGGATCGGAACGATCACGTCCGAGCGCGCCTGCGTGCGCAGCCAGACCGCTTCGCACAGGTACATCGGCAGCGCGCGCGAGAGCCGGTTGCGCACTTCGTCGATCTGCGGCGCGGGCGCGTCCTTGGCCACGTTGAGCGTCGCGTCGCTGAAGCTCGTGAAGGCGATCAGCGGCGCGTCGGCCGCCTTCTGCGGGATCAGCCACGGCGCGCCGATGCCCTGGCCCCACACGGGCCCCTGGATCACGAACAAGCGGATCTCGAGCTGCTGCTGAGCCGCCGTCGGGGCCGCGGCGGGCGCTGCTGCGGGCGAAGGCGGCGCGGCGGGCGGCGGAACGCCGAGCGCCTTGGCGAACTGCGTGAGCGCGGGCACGAGCGGCGCGAGGTTCAGCGCGCTCATGCGCTGGAAGATCGCGAGCGCCTCGTCGCGCCGCTGGAGCTGCATCAGCGCCTGCATCAGGTTGAAGCCCGTCTCGGGGCGGTGGCGGCGCTCGTCGAAGTACGGGCCGACCCAGGCCACGAGCTCTTCGAGGCAGTTGGCGCGGCCGAGCTCGGCGCAGGCCGAGAGGAACGCAGCCGCGTCGCGCGAGGAGTCGGCGATGCACAGGCGCATCTCTTCGAGGCCGTCGTCGACCTTGCCGGTGCGCAGCCAGTGGCTCGCGAGCCACAGGCGCGCGCGCCAGCGGCCCGTCGGCTCGCGCCAGCTCTGCAGGAACTCGAGCACCGCCGCGTCGCCGCCGCGCTCCTGGAGCATCTGGCAGCGCCAGCCGAGCGCGTTCTCCTGGTTGGGGTCGAGCTCGAGCGCGCGCTGCAGCAGCTGCTCGGCCTCGGCCGCGTCGCCGCGTCCCTGGCGCACGCGCGCGAGATTGACCACCGCGATCGCGCTCTCGCCGTGCTTCGCCAGCGACTCGCGCAGCGAGGCCTCGGCCTGCTCCTGGTCGCCGGTCTGGAACTGCACGGCCGCCAAGAGCACCTTCGAGCGCTCGCTGCCCCCCTCGAGTTCGTCGAGCCGCGCGGCCGCGTCCTTGACGCCGTCGTGCATGCCCTCGCCGAGCGCGAAGGTGATCTGCTGGGCCAGGAGCGCGGCGTCGTTCCAGGCCGCCGAGAGCAGCTTGGGCAGGGCCTGTTCCATGAACTCCGCGCGGGGGATCTCACGCGGCTGACCCTGGGTGTCGAAAACGGTGATGGTGTCCTTGGCCATGATCGGATGCACTCGCTCGGCGGGCTGCGGGGCCCACGCCGTGGGAACGAAAGGGCGAGGATGATCGCAGCCCGCGCGCTCGGGCGAAAGTCCCTGGCGCCAGCGCGCTCGCCCCGCGTCCGCCACGAGGGGCGCTAACGCGTTCGCTCCGCGCGAGCCGACACTACACTCTTGCGGCTCATTTTCTGCGCACCCCCGCGCCGAGCGCCGTCCTCCCCATGCCCAGCTACCTGCTAGACCACCTCAGCGCCCTCGAGCACGAGGCCGTCCACATCCTCCGGGAGATGGCGGCCGAGCGCGAGCGGCCGGCCCTGCTCTTCTCGGGCGGCAAGGACTCGATCGTCCTGCTGCGCCTCGCCGAGAAGGCCTTCCGCCCGGCGCGCCTGCCCTTCCCGATCGTGCACGTCGACACCGGGCACAACTTTCCCGAGGCGATCGAATATCGCGACCGGCGCGTCAAGGAGCTCGGCGAGCGACTGATCGTGGCCAGCGTCGAGGAGTCGATCAAAAAGGGCCGCGTGGTCGAAGAAAAGGGCCCGCGCGCCTCGCGCAATCGCCTGCAGACCACCACGCTGCTCGACTGCATCGAGGAGCACCAGTTCGACGCCTGCATCGGCGGCGGACGGCGCGACGAGGAGCGCGCCCGCGCCAAGGAGCGCATCTTCAGCCACCGCGACGAGTTCGGGCAGTGGGACCCCAAGAACCAGCGCCCCGAGCTGTGGAGCCTGTACAACGCGCGGCTGCGCAAGGGCGAGCACTTCCGCGTGTTCCCCATCTCCAACTGGACCGAGCTCGACGTGTGGATGTACGTCAAGCGCGAGAAGCTGGAGCTGCCCTCGATCTACTACTCGCACACGCGCGAGGTCTTCACGCGCGACGGGATGCTCTACGCCGCCGCGGACTTCATCCAGCGCCTGCCGAACGAAGTCGTGACCAAGGAGGTCGTGCGCTTCCGAACGGTGGGCGACATGAGCTGCACCGGTGCGGTGCGCTCCACCGCGGCCACGATCGACGAGGTCATCGCCGAGGTCGCCGCCGCACGCGTGACCGAACGCGGCGCCACGCGCGCCGACGACCGCTTCACCGAGGCCGCCATGGAAGACCGCAAGAAGGAGGGCTACTTCTGATGAGCGCTTCGAACGAACTGCTGGCGATGGAGGCGGGCGCGGACCTGCTGCGCTTTTCGACCTGCGGAAGCGTCGACGACGGCAAGAGCACGCTGATCGGGCGGCTTTTGTACGACACCAAGTCGATCTTCGAGGACCAGCTCGAGCACGTCGAGGACGTCTCGCGCCGCCGCGGCGACGAGTACACCAACCTCGCGCTGCTCACCGACGGCCTGCGCGCCGAGCGCGAGCAGGGCATCACGATCGACGTGGCTTACCGCTACTTCGCGACGCCGCGCCGCAAGTTCATCATCGCCGACACGCCGGGCCACGTGCAGTACACGCGCAACATGGTGACCGGCGCGAGCACCGCCAACCTCGCGATCGTGCTGATCGACGCGCGCCAGGGCGTGGTCGAGCAGACGCGCCGCCACTCGCTGATCGCGTCCTTGCTGCGCATCCCGCACTTGGTGTTCGCGATCAACAAGATGGACCTGGTCGGCTGGGACGAGGCCGTGTACCGCCGCATCGAGAGCGACGTGCGCAGCTTCGCGGCGCGCCTCGATGTCCAAGACCTGTGCTTCATCCCGATGAGCGCGCTGCACGGCGACAACGTCGTCAACCGCAGCGACAAGACGCCCTGGTACGCCGGCCCGCCGCTGCTCGCGCACCTCGAGAGCGTGTTCATCGCCTCGGACCACAACCTGATCGACGTGCGCTTCCCGGTGCAGTGGGTCGTGCGCCCGCAGAGCCCCGAATACCACGACTACCGCGGCTACGCGGGCCAGGTCGCGGGCGGCGTGCTGCGCACGGGCGACGAGGTCGTCGTGCTGCCCAGCGGCATGCCGGCCAAGGTCGCGCGCATCGAGACCTTCGACGGCCCGGTCGAGGAGGCGTTCCCGCCCATGAGCGTGATCGTGCACCTCGCCAGCGACGTCGACGTCTCGCGCGGCGACATGCTGTGCCGGGCGCACAATCGGCCCGTGGTGGGCCAGGACCTCGAGGCGATGGTCTGCTGGATGACCGACCAGCCGCTCCGCCCCAAGGCCAAGTACGCGCTCAAGCACACCACGCGCACGACGCGCGCGATGATCTCGAACCTGCAGTACCGGATGGACGTCAACACCGGGCACCGCACCGAGGGCGTGAGCGAGCTGGGCCTCAACGACATCGGCCGCATCTCGCTGCGCACGATGGCGCCGATCTTCTACGACGAGTACCGCCGCAACCGCACCACGGGCTCGTTCATCCTCGTCGACGAGGCGACCAACGCGACGGTCGGCGCAGGCATGCTGCTGTCCGAGCCGCGTTGGACGGGGGCGTGAGCGCGAGGCGCCGACCGCGCCGCCAGTAGCCCGACGGCCAGCCCCGCGCGCGCCCGAACGCCAGAGCGAATTGGCGGCGGGCGCCTCCGGGGCTAGCCTTGCGGCATGCGACGCGCCGACGCACTGCGGATCTTGGCTGAGCACGCGCCGCGCCTGCGGCGCGAGTTCGGCGTCTGCGGACTGTCCCTGTTCGGCTCGGTCGCCAGGGACGAAGCCCGCCACACGAGCGACGTCGATGTCCTAGTGGAGTTCGAGCAGCCTGCGACCCTGATCGAGTTCATCCGCTTGCGCGAGCAACTGAGCGACATCTTGGGCGCGCGGGTCGACCTGTCCGAGCCTGCGGCGCTCCACCGTCGACTTCGAGAGCGGATCCTCGCGGAGGCGGTCCGTGCCGCATGAGGATTGGCTCTTTCGCGTCGAAGACATGCTCACTGCGATCGGCCAGATCGAGGACTTCACGCGCGGCAAGAGCTTCGAGGACTTCCAGGCCAGCCCGATTACGGTGAACGCCGTCCTGTACAGCTTTGCGGTTCTCGGCGAGGCCGCGAACGCCGTCCCGCGCGAGGCGGCCGCGAAGCACCCGAGCGTGGAGTGGCGCGAGATCCGCGGCATGCGCAACACGATCGTCCACGAATATGCCGGGGTCCGCCTCGAGACCGTCTGGGCCACGATCCAGCGCGACCTTCCGGCGCTGCGCGAGAAGCTCGAGCACATCCTGCGAAGCGCGTCTTGATTGCGTCTGCCCCGGAGCGGGATCAACTCGCTCGCGAGGAGCGCGTTGATTCGCGCACGCCAATCGCTACATAGGTCCGTCCGGGCCGCGTTGCGGGCCGGTCACCACGAGGGGCACATGCAGACCGAGAAGACGGGCGCGACGTTGTTCGACGAATCAGCAGACAAGGCCGCCAAAGCTGCCGCGGCGAGCGGCGAGTCGGCGAGCGAGGCGGCCGCGCCGCGCCGCAAGACCGCGCAGGACCTGGCCGAGAAGCAGCGCGAGATCTCGGTCTCGGAGTTCTTCACCAAGAACCGCCACCTCCTGGGCTTCGACTCGCCGCTCAAGGCGCTGCTCACGACCTGCAAGGAAGCGGTCGACAACTCGCTCGACGCGTGCGAGGAGGCCGGGATCCTGCCGGAGATCGTGGTCGAGATCACGCCCACCGGCGAAGACCGCTTCCGCATCGCGGTCGAGGACAACGGCCCGGGCATCGTCAAGGAGCAGATCGGCAAGGTCTTCGGCAAGCTGCTCTACGGCTCGAAGTTCCACAAGCTCAGCCAGACGCGCGGCCAGCAGGGCATCGGCATCTCGGCTGCGGTGATGTACAGCCAGCTGACGACCGGCAAGTCGGCGCGCGTCATCTCGCGCACCTCCAAGAAGCACCAAGCGGTGCAGCTCGAGCTGGCGATCGACACGGCGCGCAACAAGGCCGACACGCACGACGAGAAGCCGCTCGAGGACTGGCATCGCGAGCACGGCACGCGCATCGAGCTCGAGATGGAGGCCCGCTACCAAAAGGGCCTGCGCTCGGTCGACATGTACTTGAAGCAGACTGCGATCGCCAACCCGCACCTCACGCTGCACTACGTCGATCCGGGCGGCGTCAAGGTCACCTACGAGCGCTCGACCAAGGTGCTCCCGCCCGAGGCGGTCGAGATCAAGCCGCACCCGCACGGCGTCGAGCTCGGCCGGCTGATCATGATGCTCAAGGAGACGACCTGCCGCTCGCTCTCGGGCTTCCTGCAGGAGGAGTTCGTGCGCGTCGGCGCGAAGGTGGCCGAGGACATCTGCAAGACCGCGAAGGTCTCGGAGAAGGCCTATCCCTCGCGCATCGCACGCGAAGAGGCCGCCGCGCTTCACGCCGCGATCCAGAAGACCAAGATCAGCGCGCCGCCGACCAACTGCATCTCCCCCATCGGCGAAGAGCTCGTGCTCTCCGGCCTCAAGAAGGAGATCGAGGCCGACTTCTACTGCGCGATCTCGCGGCCGGCCGCCGTCTACCGCGGCAATCCGTTCGTGATCGAGGTCGGCATCGCGTTCGGCAAGCCCGGCGGCGTGGGCCTCGAAGTCACCGACGAAGGCCGCATCCAAAAGCGCAAGGCCGTCGTCGCAAGCGAAGAACTCGTGGGCAACGCCGACGAGCCGATCCGCGTGCTGCGCTTCGCCAACCGCGTGCCGCTCCTGCACCAGCAGTCCGCCTGCGCAGTCACCAAGGCCGTGATCCAGACCAACTGGCGCTCGTACGGCCTGCAGCAACCCAAGGGCGCGCTGCCGATCGGCCCCGCTGCGGTGCTCGTGCACATCGCCAGCGTGTGGGTGCCGTTCACTTCCGAGTCGAAGGAAGCGATCGCCTCCTACGACGAGATCATGAAGGAGATCAAACTCGGTCTCCAGGAGTGCGGCCGCAAGATGGGCACGTACATCCGCAAGGGCCAGCGCCTGCGCTCGGAGTACGACAAGCGCTCCTACATCGAGAAGTACATCCCGCACATCGGCATCGCGCTGCAGGAGATCCTCGACCTGACCGACCCCGAGCGCGACAGCACCGTGGGCACGCTCGACGACGTGCTCCAGAAATCGCGCAAGTTCTAGGCGGCGGAGACGGTCGGGCAGAGCGCCGTGAGACCACCGCGGGCCGCTCGAGCGCGCCGGAGTCAGCGCTCGGGCGCGGCATCGCGCCGTGAGAACGTTCGCGCGAGCCGCCAGAGCAGCAGCAGCGCCGCAGCGATCAGAAGCAGATCGCTCACCATCACGTACACACCGACGTTGCCGCGGAGCGCGAGCAGTGCTCCGCCCTCGAAGCGCCCCGAGGGCACGAGCGAGGCCCAGAACCACCCCGCGTGCAGGCCCGTGCCGAGCCAGACGTGGCCCTGCCACATGAAGGCTGCGCCGAACACGACGCCCAGCGCGGCGAGGTAGGCGCAGCGCAGCGGATCGAGCACCTCGCCGATTCCATGCATCAGCGCGAAGCAAAGCGCCGACACGCCCACGGCGCGCCATGCGGGCCACGAGCGCAGGATGGTGAGCGGCGCCGCGCGACTGGTGGCCTCTTCGAACCAGGCATTGGCCCACGCGAGCGCGAACCCCAACGCGATCGCAGGCAGCGTCTGCGCCGCGGCGAGTTCTGCGCGAGCCGTGACGACCGCGTCGCCGAGCAGCAGCGCGAGCCCCCACGGAAGCGCGTTGGCGAAGGCCCCTATGCCGAACCCGAGCACAGCGGCCACCGCACGGCCTCGATCGAGCCCGAGCCCGAGTCTGGCCCCCTCAGCGCTGCGGAGCGCGATGCGCCAGCTCACGTAGACCAGCGCGGCCACCGTCGCGGCATACAGCAGAAGATCAACCGGTTGCGGGGCATCCTGGAGTCCGCGCAGGTTGCGCCCGGTCAAGGCGCGGGCCGCCGCCATCACGCAACCGAGCCCGCCGATCAACACCAGTTGCTGGAGCGCGAGCGCTCGCCCCGGAGTGAATCGTCGCGACGGAGAATTCGTGCTGGGGGCTTGCATGTTGGACTCAAGTCTAAATTAGACTTGCGTCCAGAGCCACGCACCCCCATGACCGAGCCGTCCAGCCACGCCCGCCGTCGCGACGCGATCCTCCAGGCCGCTGCTTCACGCTTCGTGCGCGACGGCTACGACGAGACGACGGTCGACTCGATCGCAGCCGATGCCGGCGTTTCACGCGCGACGGTCTTCAACCGCTTCGCGGGCAAGCGCGCGCTGCTGCTCGCGCTCTACGACTCGCAGCTCGACGGCGTGCTGGCGCGCCTGGCCGAACGCCCCGCAGGCGCGCCGCTGCTAGGGCAGCTCGGCTGGTTCTTCCGCGCCGGAGAGAGCCAGTTGCGCGAGGATGGCGAGCTGACCGCGATCCTGTATCGCGAGGTGCTCCACGACCCGCAGATGCTGGCCCACGACGAGAGCCGCGGCGCCCAGGTGCGAAAGGTTTTGGAGGAGATCGTCCGCGACGGACAACGCCAGGGACAGCTCTCGCGCACGCTCCGCCCTGCGGTGATCGCCAGCCTCTTCATGGACTGCTGGACCGCCGCAGTCGGCCGCTGGGTGGCCTCGGGGCGAAAGACTGCGCTCGCGAGCGCTGTGCTCCAGCGGGTGCGGATCATCATTCGCGGCGTCGCCGCGGCGAAGACCTCGTCCGTCCGGCGCAAGTCCTAGCAATCGATCGTCGAACTCGCGACGCGCGCTCGACTACCGCTGGCGCGCAGCCATGAGCACCTGCTTGGCCGCCCGGTTCATGTACAGCGACCGGTGAAGGTCATAGATCGTCACGCGACGCTTGGCGTCCCAGGTCGTGAGCGAGACGGCCACGTGGTTGAAGACGTTGCGCCACTCTGGGTGGTGGTCCAGCACACGGCAGTGCTCCAGACGAGCGCCATGAACTCGGCCGCCTGGTTGAAGTGCGGGAACTCGAAGCTCTCCACGAAGCAACGCAGGGACCGCGCGCTCTGATCGGCAAGCGACATCCAGTGCTTGCCGATGGGCGCGAAGGTCGGGTGCGCCGCAGGCGTCGCTCCCGACGATCGCAAGGTCGAGCGGGCGCGCAAGGTCGAGCCCTCCGACGAGCAAGCTATCGATTCCGCGGGCCGCGGCGTCCGGAACGTGGCTCGCTCTTGCGCGTAACGGCGCGCTGGCGAGTCGAGCGCGGCGAGTTCGCGCGAGCGAGGTGCGACGCCGGCTCGCCGAGCTGCGCCAGCAGCTTCTTCGGTGCGATCAGTCGGTAGCTCTCCTCGATCCAGGACTCGAGCTCGGCTTCGCGCGGCGACTCTTCGAGATCGAAGCGCAGCGTCAACCAGCCGCTCTTCCCGAGGCCGTAGCCTGTGGGCGTCGCAAACGAGCGCTTCGAAACTGCAGCGTGGGAGTCTGTGAGCTTGACAGCGATGCCGGGCGGCCTGTGCGCAGCCGTCTCCTCCGCGCTCCCCAGGCCGAACACGAAGACCTTGGCCCCGACCTTGGCGACGACCTCACCCCAAGGGTGATCGAGCCACGCGCCCGGCAGGGTCTGGACAAAGGCGAGCAGTCGACGTTGGAGCGTGGCGAGTTCGCGGGGCATCAAAGTGCGGTTCCTCCGGCGCGGAATCCGAACCCACGTTGCGCGCTGTCGCAAGTGGGCCGGGGAGGCGGCAACCGGGACGAGTTGAGTGTGGATCCGAACCCCGCGAGGGGCTTGACAGCTACTACACGTGTAGTAGCATGGGCCGCGTGCCGCGCAACGACCAACAACCCAGCGACGCCGAGTGGAAGGTGCTTCACGCCCTGTGGAAGCGCCGCAAGGCCACCTCACGTGAGCTGCTCGAGGACCTGAGCAACGAGGGGTGGGCCTACACCACGCTCAAAACCATGCTCACCCGCATGGAGGAAAAGGGCTTCGTGCGGTCGCGCGCGCTGGGCAACGCCGCGCAATACGAGCCGCTGATCGAGCGCGACGAGACGCAGCGCTCCGCGCTGCGCTCGATGATCGAACGTGTCTTCGAGGGCGCGTCCGGGCCGTTGCTCGCACACCTAGCCGAGGAAGAGCACTTGAGCGCGAGCGATCGCGCCGAGCTCGAGCGGAAGCTGCGCGCGAGCGAGACGGGGAAGAAGCGCCGTGGCCGCTGAACTGCTCGCGAGCTGGTGGGCCTGGATCGTCACGGCGACGCTGCAGGCGAGCGCACTGCTCGGCGCAGTGTGGATCGTCGATCGGCTGCTGCGCCGCGTCGCCTGGCCGCCGTTGCTCGCCTGCCTGTGGTGGCTCGCACTGGCGCGGCTGGCTTTGCCGCTGGAGTTGTCCTCGCCCTGGAGCGTCACGACCGAGGTCGGCGACTCCGCGCTCGCGGCCGCGCGCGCGACTCCGCATGCAGGTGCGCTGGGCGCACTCGCGATCGCATGGGCCGCTGGAGCAATGTTCGTGGTGCTCGCGCGAGCCGTGCGACGCCATCGCGTGGTGGGCGCGCTCGAGTTGGTCGACTTGCCGCCCGCTTGGTGCGCCGCACTCGAGCGTGCGCGACAACTCGCACGCGTCCGCAGGACGCCGCGCGTCGCCGCGCTGCCCGGCCTGCGAGGCGCGGCCGTCGTCGGAGTGCTCCGCCCCACGCTGCTGCTGCCGGCCAACTCACTGCGACGCCGGCCGCGCGCCGCAGACGAACACGCGCTGCTCCACGAGCTGATACACGTGCGCCGCCGCGACCTGTGGAAGGACGAGCTCGCGTCGCTCGCCTGCGCGCTGTTCTGGTTCAACCCGCTCGTGTGGCAGGCCGCCAGTCGCCTGCACGCGCTCAGCGAACTCGCCTGCGACCGCGCGGTCGCCGCAGCGCTCGGACGACGCGCGCGCGACTACCGCCAGACCCTTCTCGACGCCGCGAGCGAGTGGCTCGCGCCGAGCGCGGCGGCCCCGCGCGAACTGCGCGCCTTCCTCGGCCCGCGCGCGCTGATCCTCGCGCGGCTCGAGCAGCTCGAGCGATCCGCGACGCCGCCCGCTCTCGCCGTGCGCTGCGCGAGCGCGTTGCTCACCGCGCTCGTCGCCGCCTGCGTGCTCCCGATGGCGCCGAGTGCGCCGTCGTTGCGCGAGCAGGCGCTCGCCGTCCTCGCCGCCGAGCAACGGGGCGAGTTGCAGAGCTGCTTCACCCTCCAAGCCGCGGCGCTGGTGCTCGCGGCGGAAACCCAGTCTCCAGCCCAATCCCGATGAACACCGCGCTCACGATCGCCGTCCTGTCCCTCGCAACCCTGAGCGCCGGAGCGCTGTGGGCCCAGGAAGCCAAGTCCAAGCGCTTCACCCACCCCACGCCCAAGGACGCAGACGGGGGCATGGCGCGCTGGATGGCGACCATGCAGCCCGGCCCGGCGCACGCGCGGCTGTCCGAGATCCTCGGCAAGTACGACATGACGATGCGCATGTGGATGGCGCCCGGCATGCCGCCCTCGGAGGAGAAGGGCACGGCCGAGTTCGTGTGGTTCGCCGAGGGCAAGTGGCTGCAGGAGACCTGGTCGATGTCGATGATGGGGCACCCGACGAAGGGCGTCACGGTGCTCGGCTACGACAACTTCAAGGAGCGCTACGTCTCGACGCGCTTCGACAGTCTGCAGACCTGCATCAACGGCGCGTTCGGGCACTTCGACAAGTCCGGCGACAACCTGATCCTGTGGGGCACGATCGACGAGCCGATGACGCCCGAGCAGGACAAGCAGGTCAAGTACGTCTACCGCGGCTTCGGCCAGGACAAGTTCGTGCTCGAAGTGCACGACATGATGATCGGCGAAACGAACACCAAGGTGCTCGAGTTCGAGTACTCGCGGCGCAAGTAGCCGGCAGGCGCGTGCGCGCGTGGAAAGCGGCCGCGGGGCTTGGTAGAAGCGACGCATGGCCGACGAAAAGAAGAAGAAGAGCGTCACGCGCGCGGCGCGGGCGCTCGACGAGAACGACAAGAAGACGCTCAAGCTGATCCTGTCCACCGCCGAGCGCGTGCGCAGCTCGATCGACAAGCGCGTGCTGCCCGAGCTGCGCTTCCCCGAGCGCAGCCTGGGCAACGTCTCCTACGACGCGAAGGTCGGGTACTTCGAGCTCGGCAAGAACCGCAAGGCGCGCGCGCTGACCGTGAGCACGGTCAAGAGCTTCGCGCAGACGTTGCGCTTGATGTCGATCTCCAAGGAGATGATCGAGAACAACGACTTCGCCACCAAGCGTGAGGCCTACTACGTCTCGAAGAACTGGGGCGAAGCGAAGTTCAACGACCAGCCCGAGTCCGACACGGTGCTCGACGACATCGAGGCGCTGGCGTCCCTCGACGGTCTGGCGCGCGAGCAGTTGCGCTACTACCCCGAGGAGCACGGCGGCTCGATCGCGGGCAACCTGACCGTGATCGACCTCGACAGCGAGACCGGCCGGCCGATCGAGATCGACTGCACCAACTTCGGCTCGGGCTCCTACACGGTCCCCCACTCGGTCGAGCACCTGAAGTTCGAGACCAAGGCGAAGTTCATCCTCGCCATCGAGACCGGAGGCATGTTCCAGCGCCTCAACAATCACAAGTTCTGGAAGACCGCCAACTGCATCCTGGTCGAGACCTCCGGCGTGCCCACGCGCGCCACGCGGCGCTTCGTACGCCGCCTCGCCGACGACAAGAAGATCCCGGTCTACGCCTTCGTCGACTGCGACCCGTACGGCATCGCCAACATCTACCGCACGCTCAAGGTGGGCTCGGGCAACGCCGCGCACATCAACCGCTTCTTCTGCGTGCCGCAGGCGCAGTACCTGGGCGTCACGCCGCAGGACATCATCGACTTCAAGCTGCAGGACGCGACGCACAAGCTGCAGGAGGTCGACATCAAACGCGCCAAGGACGCGCTCAAGAACGACCCGTTCTTCATGGCGCACAAGCCCTGGATCAAGGCCATCGAGCAGATGCTCAAGATGGGCGTGCGCGCCGAGCAGCAGGCGCTCGCCAAGTGGGGCCTCAACTACGTGATCGAAGAGTACCTGCCCCGCAAGCTCGACAACCGCAAGAGCTTCCTGCCGTAGCGTTGGTCGATTTCGAATCTGCCTTCCGACCATGGCTGACACGCTGAGGATCGACGTGCCGCGGCTCGACTGGAACGGTCGCGCGACGGACATGCGCAGTCGGCTCGTGACCTGGGAGTGGTTCTGGCGGCTGCCGCGCGGGCGAACGCGCGTCGAACTCGACTTCTCCCGTGTCTCGTTCATGGAGCCCTGGGCGCTGGCCATGTTCGCCGCGTACGGAGCGCAGATGCGTCAGAGCGGAACGCATGTCGACGTCATCCTCGATCCTGCCAACCCGGCCAACCTCTACTCGGAAGCGATGGGACTGCGTGACCTGATCCTGCATGGATCGTCGGCCTCCGCTGCCGCCAAGTGGTCCGACTCTCATCAGAACACAGGCCTGCACGTCGTGCGGGACGAGCGCGACATCGCGGCTTTTCGTCGCAGCGCGGCGCGCCTGGCGCTGGCGCACTGCGAGGAAGCCGCCGACGCGCTCAAGTGGGCCATGACCGAGCTGTCGCGCAACGTGATCCAGCACTCGGGCTCCGCCATCGGAGGCGTCGCGATCGCGCAGCATTTTCCAGAACGCAAGGCGCTCCAGGTCGCCATCGTCGACGTCGGACAGGGCTTGAAGTCCGCGCTGCACAACCGTTATCCCGAGTTGCGCAACGACATGGACGCACTACGACTGGGCGTGCTGCCGCACTCCTCCGGCGCGGCGCCGGCGGGACCGTACGGCGACTCGCTGCGCAACGCAGGGCTCGGGCTCTTCACCTGCAAGGAGATCGCTTGGCGCGCCGGAGGCAGCTTCTGGCTCGCGTCGGGGCGCGCGCTGCTCGGCGTCCGCGGTGACTTGGACAGCGTGTGGCAATCCGAGCCCACGACTCCCGCCAAGGTCTATCGGACGATCGAGCCCTGGCTCGGCGCGGCAGTCGTCGTCGACTTCCCCGTCGACGGCGTCGCGGACTTCGCCGGGATCACTCGGCTTTGGCAGGGCCTCGCCGACGAGGCGCGCCGCATGCCTGGGCCGTCGGGCGTCGACTTCGTCAGTGAAGACGTCGAGCTCCCTGAAGGTTGCCTGATCCTCAAGGTGCTCGACTTCGACGAGGATGTTGGCGAAGCCGAGCGCGTTCGATCCGAGCAGATCAAGCCGCGCGTCTTGGCTGGCGAGCCCACACTTCTCGACTTCAGTGGTGTCCGCGCGCCGACGCAGTCGTTCGTCCACGCGCTTCTCTACGAGACGTTCGTCATCCCCGGCAGCCTCTTGCGCTTGTCGTTTCGCGGCTGCACGCCCACTGCTCGCGAGGTCGTCAAGGCCGTCGCCGCGTACGCCAGTTATCGCCAGATCATCTGATGTTCCGGTCGCGGGCCACCCCGTGGCGCGCTCGAATCCGTTCGTGAGCCGCCAGCGACGGCGAGCGACGCCCGCGCTCAGATCTTGACGCCGTTCGGCGCCGTGAAGCGTTCGTCGACGATGTCGCCGGTGTTGCGGGTCGCCTCGGGTTCGAAGATCAGCACCTGGGCTTCTTCGTCGGCGCAGGTGCGGTGCTCGACGCCGCGCGGCACGACGCACAGTTCGCCCGGGCCCAGTTCGACGGTTTGGCCGCGGAATTCGAGCCTCATCCGGCCGCTCCAGACCAGGAACAGCTCGTCCTCGCGCTCGTGGCGATGCCAGGGGAACTCGCCCTGGAACTTCACCAGTTTGAGCTCCTGGCCGTTGAGCTGCGCCACGACCTTGGGACGCCAGTGCTCGCGGATGAGCGCGAACTTCTCGTTCAGCGAGAGCGCTTCCATGCCGGCGCAGCGTAACTCACGTGGCTCAGCGCGACGACGAGCGCAACGCCGCTCGCGCGTCCATGCGGCGCTTGACGCGCCACATCTCGGCCAGGCCCGCTGAGTACAGGGGCTAGAGCGGCCGGACGTCGAGCCGCGCGTTCGGGGTCACCGTCACGACCGACACGACACGCTCGCGCACGTAGCTCTCCAGCGGCTCGTCGTAGGGCTCGCGCACGAGCGAGTCCCAGACGCGCACGTGTCCAGCGCGCTCGCTTCGCGCTGCCGCGACCCAGTGCAGCGCCGCGTTTCCCAGATCGATCAGGAGCAGCACCGCGGGAGCACTGCCGCTAGCCGACGCCAGCAGCGCCTCGAATCGCGCCGCCACGCCCTCTTGGTCGGGATCGATGAAGCTCGAGTCGAAGTGATCCTGCGCGAGAACGCGCAGGAGGTCGGGGTGCAGCGTGCCAGTCGTCGTCGGCGCCTTGGGCACCGCGGGCGTGTCGACACCGAGCCGCTCGCGCAGTCGCTCGGCGTCGGGATCGAGTCCGTGGGCCCTGTACACGATGCGCAGCGCGTGGAGCCCGCAGGTGTGATCCTCGAACTGGAACTCGGGCGGGCCCAGTTCGCGCGCCGGCCCCGGCGACGCATCGACGTGTTCGAGTTCCTCTTTGTGACGCACGCGACCGGTGAGTTCGCATCCGGCCCAGGCGAGGATGACGACGACGGCCGCAACGACGCTCGCGATGAGCCGCAGCGCTCGCAGCAGGCCGCCGCTCCTGCGCGGGGGCGACGCGCGCTTTGTTGTTCCGGCGGAGTGGTCTTGGTGTTCGGCGCGCACGCGACCTCGACGTCGCTCGAACGCGTTTCTTCCGCTGAACGAAGCAGCCCCTTACTGCGAGCGCCTGAGACGAGGATTGCTCGGCATCGAGAGCACCCAACTAGCGCGCGCGCCGCCGAGGGCCTACGTTCTGGACATGGAGGTCCCGCGACCAGGCGCCGGCAAGGACCCGCGCGAGCCCGCTGCGCCGCGCACGCTCGACATCACCCCCTCGGGCGCAGTCCGCTCCGAGGCCGCGCCCGCCGCAGAGTCCGCTCCCCCTTCACCGTCGAACGCACCGGCTGCGTCGTTCGGGATCACCGCGCGGCGCAAGGCGCTCGCCTTCGTCATCGCAGCGATCAGCGACGCGATCAGCGTCGGGACGGTCTTCACGCCTCCTGCGCAGATCGCGGTCGACGCGGTCACAGCAGCGTTGCTGTTCTGGGTGCTCGGCTTCCGCTGGCAACTGCTGCCTGCGCTGGCGGCCGAGGCCATCCCGGTCGTGTCCGCCTTCCCCACCTGGACGCTGGCCGTCGGCGTGCTGATCGGCGTGACACCGACCGCGCGCGCCCGCTGACCGATCCGCGCCCGCAACTGCGGCGCTCAGCCGCCCGCGCTCGGTCCCAGCGGAAGTCCCAGCTGCATCCAGATCGCGAACATCACGGTCCACACGATCAGGAACACCACCGAGTACGGCAGCATCGTCGCCACCAGCGTGCCGATGCCGGCCTTGGGGTCGTAGCGCTGGAAGAAGGCGATGATCAGCGCGAAGTAGCTCATCATCGGAGAGATCACGTTGGTGCAGGAGTCGCCGATGCGGAACGCGCACTGCGTCTCTTCGGGGCTGAACCCCGACAGCATGAACATCGGCACGAACACCGGCGCCATGAGCGCCCACTTGGCCGACGCGCTGCCCATCATCAGATTCACGAGCGCCGTCAGACCGACGAAGGCGAGCAGCACGGGCGTGCCGGTGATGCCGCTCTCCTTGAGCGCCGCAGCGCCCTTGACTGCGAAGATCAGGCCCAGGTTGGTCCAGTTGAAGTACGCCACGAACTGGGCGGCGAAGAACACCAGCACCAGGTAGCTGCCGAGCGTCTCCATCGACTTGCCCATGCCCTTCATGGCGTCGGTGTCGCTCTTGATCGTTCCGGCGGCGAGGCCATACGCGAGACCAGCGAGAGCGCCGGACAGGAAGATCACGGTCACGATGCCGTGCATGAACGGTCCCTTGAAGACATCTCCGTCCTTCCGCAGGAAACCGTCCGCCGGGAGCAGTCCTGCCAGTGCGATGACCGTCAGCAGCGCGAACACGCCCAGCGCCGCGAGCAGTCCACGCACCTCGGCGGGCGAGAGTTTTTCGATCGACTTCGCCGCGTCCGCCGACTGGGCCCCGCTCCACGCGCCGAAGCGCGGGGCGACGATGCGCTCGGTCACCAGCGCACCGACGAGCGTGACCATGAAGGTCGACGCGAACATGAAGTAGAAGTTGCAGGCCGGACTGATCGTGGCCGAAGCGTCGACCAGTCGCGCCGCCTCCTGCGTGATGCCCGCGAGCAGCGGATCGATCGTGCCCAGCAGTAGATTCGCGCTGTAGCCGCCGGACACTCCCGCGAAGGCCGCGGCCATGCCGACGATCGGATGGCGCCCCGCGGCCTGGAAGATCATCGCCGCGAGCGGGATGAGCAGCACGTAGCCGATCTCGCTGGCGATGTTCGACATCACGCCGGCGAACACCACTACGTAGGTGAGCAGTTGCCGCGGCGCCGAGAGCACTAGCTTGCGCATCGCGGCGCCGATCAGCCCCGAGCCCTCGGCCACGCCGATGCCCAGCAGCGCCACCAGCACCGTGCCCAGCGGCGCGAAGCCGGTGAAGTTCGACACCGTGCCGGTCAGAATGCGGTGCAGCCCGTCGAGCGACAGCAAGCTCACCGGCGCGAGCGGCTCGCCCGTCTTGGGGTGGACCGCGCTGATTCCCGCCTGCACCGCGACCTCGGAGAGCACGATGACGAGCAGCGCGAAGATCAGGAACAGCGTGGCCGGATGCGGCAGCGCGTTGCCGCCGCGTTCGACGATGCGCAGGAACTTTCCGATCGCGCCGCTCGGCGGCGCCGGTTGACTCGTTGTGCTCATGGGTGCGTGGGCAGCGCGGCGCGGCGCGGGGGCGCGACAGTAACGAGTGCAGCCGAGCGCGGCAGCCCTGGATGTCCGCACTCCGTCGACGAAGACGAAAAAACCCGCGCCTCCCGGAGTGGGAGCGCGCGGGTGTTCGGCGGACTCGTGCGCCGCCGGCGCGTTGGCTCGCGCCCGTGCAGCGCGGACCGAATCAGACCATCGTCTTGAGGTTCTTCATCGGGCGAACCTTGACCACGTTGCGGGCCGGCTTGGCCTTGAAGATGGTCTTCTCGCCGGTGAACGGGTTGATGCCTTCGCGCGCCTTGGTCGCGGGCTTGCGCACGACCGTGACCTTCATGAGGCCGGGGACCTGCATCATGCCAGGGCCCTTCTTGCCCAGGTCCGCGGCGAGCACCTGCTCGAACGCTTGGAACACCGCCACGACCTGCTTGCGCGAGAGCGTCGTCGCTTCGGCGATCGTGTTGTAGATCTCGCCCTTGGTGCGGACCTTCGCAGCCGGGGTGATCTTGACCGGCTTGGCAGCCGCAGCCTTGGTCTTTGCAGCCATCGAATTTCTCCTTGGTTTTCCGGGGATTTCGCGGGATTTGCGGTCGCAACGGCGACCGAAGTTCGAGCGGGTTGTAGAGAAACGCCAAGGCCGCTTCCAGAGGGAAGAGTGCGCGAAACCAGCGAAAATCCCGTGTTTTTTGGACGCCGCACAGGGCCGCGGGTCGCGCGGAGCGCGTCGCAGGCGTGTGCGCGCGAGCCATCCCTAGCGCGGCGCAGGTGCGCGCGAACCGCGCGCTCGAGACGTTGACGCGAGCCTCCACTCCCAGCTCGCCGAGCGTGTCCGACGAGCTCCGGCAAGCCAATGCGACTTCCTTTGGCGACGGCCAACACGAGCGCGTCGAGCGCCCGCGCCGCGCGCGTTCGGCGCTGGGACTCGAGACCGACACGGCGCCCTCCGCATCCCGCGGGCGGGCCGCGCGCAGGTCCTTGGCGCGGCCGAATGCTCAGCCGTAAATATATTTGCGTCTTACGTTTACGGCGACGTCGCCGCGCCCTGCGCGCGCACCTCGAGCCAGCGTCCAGCCAGCTCGTTGGGGATCGTGAAGCTCATCACGTAGTGCTCGATCCACCACTCGCCCGCGCGCTCCACCAGCACGCCGCTGCCGCGCACCTCGCCGTATTTCGCGTTGCTCAAGCGCTCGTCGAACCAGGCCGTGCGAGCGTCGTCGGCGAAGCGCACGTGGCGTTCGAGCGGCGTGTACGTCCAGCCCTGCCCGCGCGCGAAGTAGGGCGCGCAGAAGGCCTCGAACTCGGCGCGGCTCCAGCGCTCGCTCGCGTCGGTTCCGAGGAACACGCCGCTCGGCGAAAAATGCCGAAAATAGCCGGCCAGATCGCACTTCGAGGCCGCCTGGTGGAACTGGTCCAGCACGGCGTTGACGCGCTCGCGCTCGCCCGCCGCGCCCGCGCGCGGGGCGGAACAGGCGCTGAGCAGGAGCGCAACGCCGAGTGCGCCGATGGCCCGCGAGCGCGTCGGTGCGCTCACAGGAAGCGCTGCACGTGGTCGACTTCCTCCGGGCTGCCCAGCACCACGCTGGTGCGCTGGTGCAGCGCTTTGGGCTGCACATCGAGGATGCGCTCCTTGCCCGCGAAGGCCTTGCCGCCGGCCTGCTCGACGACCATCGCCATCGGATTGGCCTCGTACATCAAGCGCAACTTGCCGTTCGGCGCCTTGGCGGTCGGCGGGTAGAGGAACACGCCGCCCTGGATCAGCGTGCGGTGCACGTCGGCGACCATCGCGCCGGCGTAGCGGCTCGAGTAGCCGTTCGACTGCGCCCAGTCGAGGTAGCGCTGATAGCCCTCGGGGAACGAGCGGCGGTTGCCCTCGTTGAGCGAGTAGGTCTTGCCCTTGGCGGGGATGCGCACGTTCTCGGCCACGCGCAGGAACGCGCCGATCGACGGATCGAGCACGAACATCGACACGCCCGCGCCCGTGGTGACGACGAACACCGTCGAGGTGCCGTAGAGGATGTAGCCCGCCGCGACCTGGCGGGCGCCGGGCTGGAGCATCACTTCCTCGGCGCTCGCGGCCGGGTGCTCGTGGCGCAGGATTCCGAAGATCGTGCCGACGCCGCCGCACACGTCGAGGTTCGACGAGCCATCGAGCGGATCGAACAGCACGCAGTAGCCGCCTTCGCTCGAGGCGTTGTCGCGGATCAGCGTCGGCTCGTCGTTCTCCTCCGAGGCGACGATCGTCACGCCCTTGCGGCCGCCCAGGCAACGCAGGAGCGTGTCGTTGGCGATCACGTCGAGCTTCTGTTGATGCTCGCCCTGCACGTTGTCGGCGCCGAACTCGCCCAGCACGTCGTTGAGTCGCGCGCGGCGGATCTTGGAGGAGATCACCTTGGCCGAGAGCGAGAGCGCCGAGAGGATCCACGAGAACGTGCCCGTGGCCCCGGGGTGGCGCGCCTGCTCGGCGATGATGTGGGACTGGAGCGTGGTGAGGTTGTCGCGACTGCGCTGCTGCGCGTCGGTGAGTGCGGTGGATTGGGTGCTCATGGGGGTGGCTCCAGTCTGGCGGCTGCAAGGGGAACGCGAAAGCGGCGGAGCGCGCGCGAGCGCGTCGAGGAGCGCGCGGAGCTTGCGTCATGCGAAGTTTTTGCTCCCGAGTCGACACGCGCTGTGCGGCCTGCCGTTGTGATCCTCCGTCGCTCGGCCGTCGCCGCGCCCGGCTCTCCGTCCCCACCGATCCCCGCCATGACGCTCTCCGCTTCTCCGGCGCTCTCCCGCGCACTCACTCGGTCCTGCACGGCCGCCCTCGCGCTGCTGGCGCTTGTTGGCGCTACCGCCTCCGCCCAGTCGGGTGAGTTGTTCGCGCTGGGCGATGAATTCAGCGACGCGGCGCGCGCCTCCGAATGGACCCAGCGCCACGCGGCCGAAGGCCTCGGCTTCGACCCCCTCGAAGTGTTCGAACTCGACGGCCCGACCGCGCCCGGCGCACTGCGGCTCGTGCCGCACACCGTGACCTGGTTCGCAGGCTACAAGGGGCCGCTGGTCTACAAGACCGTCGCCGGCGACTTCGCCTTCACGACGCGCGTCGCCGTGTCCAATCGCGCAGGGACCGCGCAGCCGGGCTCGGACTACTCGCTGGCCGGAGTGATGCTGCGCGCTCCGACGCAGGCGCTGGCCGACCCCGAGGACTTCGTGTTCCTCTCGCTGGGCTACACCGACGTGAACCAGTGGCCGCAAGCGGGCCCTGGTCCGCACTTCGAGGTCAAGACCACCGACAACGGCGCCTCGATCCTCGAAGCGACGGCGGCGAACGTGTCGTCGGCCGAGCTGCAGATCGCGCGCATCGGCGCTGCCGTGATCACGCTCTACCGCCGCCCGGGCGAGAGCTGGGTCGTGCACCGCCGCTTCGCGCGCGGCGATCTGCCGAGCACGCTGCAGGCGGGACTCGTCGCGTACACCGATTGGCAGAAGGTCGCGAGCTACACGCCGCAGTTCCACAACACCCACCTGCTCGCGCCGCCGATCCCCGGCGACCCGTCGAGCCAGCCCTGGCGGCCGTTCCAGCCCGACCTCGACGCGCGCTTCGACTACGCGCGCTTCCAGCGCATCGTCGCGCCGCCGGGCTTCGACGCGCTGACGGCGAGCGAGGCCGAACTGCTCGCGCTGCTCGGGGACGCCGCGAATCCGACGCACGCGAGCTACTGCACCGCGACTACCAGCTCGAACGGCTGCACCGCGACGATGAGCGCGAGCGGCGTGGCGAGCGCCTCGAACGCGGCGCCGTTCGTGATCCGCGCGCAGGGCGTCGACGGTCTGCGCGCCGGGCTCGTGTTCTACGGCGTCAACGGAGCGAGCAGCGCGCCGTGGGGCTCGAGCGGCTGGCTGTGCGTCAAGGCGCCGACGCAGCGCAGCGGCGCGAACTCGAGCCAAGGAACTGCGGGCGCGTGCGACGGCGAACTGGCCCTCGATTGGAACGCGTTCATCGCGGCGCGGCCCGGCGCACTCGGCCAGCCCTTCTCCGGCGGAGAAACCGTGTGGGCCCAGGCATGGTGGCGCGACCCGCCGAGCGCGAAGACCACGGCTCTCAGCGAGGGCCTGGTGTTCGTCGTGACGCCCTGAGTCTCGCCCGACGGCTCCGTGCGCGCTTCTTCAGGAAGCGCCGGCCAGCGCGCGCGACTTGCGCTTGCCGTGCTTCTCGCGCTTGGCCTTCTTGCGCTTGGGTTCGGCTTTCGACGGCGCCTGGGGGGTATCGCTCGGCGCGGAAGCGTCGAGCGCGCCCGCCGCAGCGCTCGGGGCAGCGGCCTTGCGCTTGCCGCGGCCCTCACCAGCGCGCAGGCGCTCGATCTGCTGCTCGTGCAGCCGATCGTGCCCCGCGTACATGAACACCATCGTCGCCAGCGACTCTTCGCCGCGCTCGTTGTGCAAGCCGACGTGCGCGAAGACGTCGTCAGGCAAGCGCTCGAGCAACGCCACGTTGATCGCGCGCACCGCGGCGAAGTTGGCGAGCAGTTCGTCGACCTCGACCTTCTCGTAGGCGAGCCGCGCCACGAGCGCGTCCTGGTCGTAGCCGATAATCACGGGCCGGTCCATCGCCGCCACCATGCGGATGCGCGCGCCGAGCACGACCTCACCGTCGGCGAGGTGCGCGAGAACTTCCTTGATCGACCACTTGCCCTCGGCGGGGCGGCGTGTGAGCTGCTTGCGACTCAGGCCTTTGAGCAGCTTGCGAAAGCGCTTGGGCGCCTTGCGCATCGACTCGAGCGGGTCGCGGCCCTCGAGGGCGGTTAGGTAGCGCTCGTGCGTGGTGATCGGCGGGTACGTGCGGTTCATGCTCGAGGCTCTCCGTTGCGCGAACTCGATTGCTGGGCCGACGCGTGGGCTCCGAGAACGAGCCTCGACGCGTGCGACGGCTCGAAAGGATAGCGAGCGCGCGCAGTGCTCGGCGCAGCGCGACGCGAGTTCGCTTCCTGTGGCCGCCGTGAGCGGGCGGCGGTACTTTGCGCCCATGTCCCATCGGCCCTTGATCGGCGTCGCCTGCGTCCTCCTGACCGCCTGTTCGGCGCTCGACTGCGAGCCCGCGACCGCGCCGCTCGCGCCGGCCAGCGCGCTTTCGCTGGACGACGTGTTCGAGCTCAACGCCAAGCTGCGCTTGCGGACGCAGCTCGCCGGCTGGCTCGACGACTCGCGCTACCTCGCGGCCCAGAGCGACGCGAGCGGCGCGCGCCAGTTGATGGTCGTCGACGCCGGCAGTGGCGCGGCGCGGCCGTACTTCGATGCCGCGCGCATGAAGAGCGCGCTGGCGAGTACGAGCGGCCTGGACGCCAAGCGCGCCGAGAGCCTCTCGAAGCGCACCGCGTTCGACTTCACGGCCGACAAGCGCGGCGCGCTCTTCAACGAAGGCCGCAACCTGTACTTCTACGACTTCAGCGCCGAGCGTGCGGCGCGCCTGACCGCCGACGAGCGCGAGGAGGTCGGTGAGACGCTCTCGCCCGACGGCAAGTGGGTCGGCTACATCGCCGACTGGAACCTGCACGTCGCCGCCACCGACGGCGCGACGCCGCCGCGCGCGCTGTCGACGGGCGGCGACGAAAATCACCTCTACGGCCGGCTCGACTGGGTCTACCAGGAGGAGGTCTACGGCCGCGGCAATTTCGGCGCGTTCTGGTGGTCGCCCGACTCCAAGCGCATCGCGTACTTGATCATCGACGAGACCAAGGTCCCGACCTACACGGTCACCGACCACCGCCCGCGCTACCCGGAGTTCGAGGACTGGCGCTACCCCAAGGCGGGCGATCCCAACCCCGCGGTTCAGCTCGCGGTGGTCGACGTCGCAAGCGGCGCCACCACCAAGGTCGACCTGGGCAACTGGTCGAACGCGGAGTTCCTGATCGTGCGCGTCGGTTGGACGCCGGACTCCAAGGAGGTCGTGTTCCAAGTGCAGGACCGCGTTCAGACCTGGCTCGATCTGGCCAAGGCCGATCCGCAGACGGGCGCGACGACCAAGCTGCTGCGCGACAAGACCTCGACCTGGATCGAACCCGACGACGGGCCGTACTGGATCGACGGCGGCGCGCGCTTCTTGTGGCGCTCGGCGCGCGACGGCTGGAGCCATTTGTACCTGTACGACAAGAACGGCCAGTTGCTCGAGCGCGTCACGCAGGGCGAGTGGGAAGTCGACTCGTTCGTGCGCTACGACGCCGCGCGAGGTCTGGTGTACTTCATCGGCGATCGCGACGACGTGAAGGGCGCGCAGCTGCTGCGCTGCAAGCTCGACGGCGCCCTGCTCGAGCGCGTCACGCGCGGCGCGGGCACGCACTCGGTGTCGCTCTCGCCGAACTGTGAATGGGTGCTCGACACGAGCTCCTCGACGCGCGAGTGGCCGCGCCTGGCGCTCTTGCGCGCCGACGGCGAGTTGGTGCGCGAGATCGAGCGCGTCGACGGCGCGCCCGCGCTGGCCAAGGGCGTCACGGCGCCCGAGTTCGTGCAAGTCCAGACGCGCGACGGCTTCGCCATGGAGGCGATGCTGTTCAAGCCCGCGAACTTCCAGCGCGGAGTGCGCTATCCGGTGCTGTGCCACGTGTATTCGGGGCCGCACGCGCCCAAGGTCGTCGACCGCGCGCTGAGCTTCGACGCGCTGTGGCACACGATGCTCGCGCAGCAGGGCTACCTGGTGTGGATCTGCGACAACCGCTCGGCCAGCGGCAAGGGCCACGTGTCGCAGGAAGGCATCTACAAGAACCTCGGCGCGCAGGAGCTGCGCGACATCGAGGACGGCGTCGACTGGCTCGTCGCGCAGGGCTACGCCGATCCGGCGCGCGTCGGGATCTGGGGCTGGAGCTACGGCGGGTACCAGACCGCGTACGCGCTGACGCACTCGACCAAGTTCAAGGTCGGGATCAGCGGCGCGCCGGTGACGGACTGGCACTACTACGACTCGATCTACACCGAGCGCTTCATG
Organism: Planctomycetaceae bacterium; assembly: GCA_011525785.1. Classification (GTDB taxonomy): domain Bacteria; phylum Planctomycetota; class UBA1135; order UBA1135; genus WYBT01. Next base: position 9,058 of record WYBT01000017.1, on the reverse strand, counting down.
CTCACGCCGCAGCTCAATCCAGAGGGCTACAAGTCGAGCTCGGTGGTCGAAGCCGCGGCGAACCTGAGCGGCAAGCTGCTCCTGATCCACGGCGTGATCGACGAGAACGTGCACCTGCAGAACACGCTCAACCTCGCGGGCGCGCTGCAGGCGGCGGGCAAGAGCTTCGACCTGATGCTCTACCCGGGCAACCGCCACGCGGTCGTCGAGCCGCGCCAGCGCCGCCACCTCTATCAGCTCATGACCGACTACGTGCGCACGCACCTGTAGCGATCCACGGGTCCGCGCCGCGCGCTCGCGCGCCACCGCGCTACTCTCTGCCTCCCCCACGTCTGTCCCCGGCGAGCGGCGCCCACGCGGCGCGCGTTCGCGTCCCACCGCGAGAACCCTGTCGCCCATGAGCCAGAGCACGGAATCGTCGCCCGAGAAAACGATCCTCGGTCACCCCAGCGGCCTGTTCGTCCTGTTCTTCGCCGAGCTGTGGGAGCGCTTCTGCTACTACGGCATGCGGGCGCTTCTGGCGTTCTACGTCGTCGCGCAGTTCGGCAAGCCGCAGGCCGAAGCATCGGTCAGTTACGGAGCGTTCACGGCGCTCGTGTACGCGCTGGGCGTCTTCGGGGGCTATGTCGCCGACCGCGTGCTCGGCTACCGACGCTCGATCTTGCTGGGCGGCGTGATCATGGCCGTCGGCGAGTTCATGCTGATGCTGCCGAGCGAGACCATGTTCTTGTTGGGCCTGGCGACCATCTGTGTCGGCAACGGCCTCTTCAAGCCCAACATCTCGACCCTGGTGGGCCGCCTCTACAAGCAGGGCGACCCGCGCCGGGACAGCGGCTTCACGATCTTCTACATGGGCATCAATCTGGGCGCGTTCCTCGCGCCCATTTTCTGCGCCCGCATCTCGCGCTGGATGGCCGCCGATCCGAACGTCCCCGAGTATCGCTGGGGCTTCATGCTGGCCGGCATCGGCATGCTGCTGGGCGTGCTCGTGTTCGGATTGGGCGGCAAGTCGATGCAGGGCAAGGGCGAGCCGCCGGCCGATCGCAAGGGCCTGGGCTGGCTCCTGGGAGTCACCCTGGGTTGCGTGATCTGCGTGCCCGGGATTTTCTGGCTGCTGAGCCAGAAGGAACTCGTCGGCCAAGTGCTGCTCGTGCTGGGACTGAGCATCGCCGGCTACCTGCTGTACTACGCGTTCACTAGCGAACGAGTGGTCAAGCAACGGCTCTTCGCACTGGTCTTGCTGCTGCTGTGCAACGTGGCGTTCTGGGCGAGTTTCGAGCAGGCCGGCAACAGCCTCAACTTCTTCGCCGCCAACCACATCATTCCGCTCAGCATCGGCGGTTGGACGATGGTGCCGGAGGACTTCCAGTCGGTGAACGCGATCGGGATCGTCCTCCTGGGCCCGGTCTTCGCGTGGCTGTGGGTTCGACTCGCGCGCGCCAACGCCAACCCCTCCATCCCCGCGAAGTTCGGATTGGGGTTGATTCAAGTTGGACTGGGATTCGGCCTGCTGCTGGTCGGCATCAAGGCCGCCAATGATCAGGGTCAGATCCCTTGGACCTGGCTCATGGGGCTCTACCTGATCCACACCATGGGCGAGCTGTGCCTGTCGCCGGTTGGACTCTCGATGGTCACCAAGCTCGCACCGCAGCACATGGTCGGAATGGTGATGGGCGCCTGGTTCGTCTCGATCGCCAACGCGAACTACGCCGCTGGACTGTTCTCGCGAATCGCCGGCGGCGTTGGCGAGGGCGCCGCGCAGCTCACCGGCAGCGCCGCACTGGGCGGCTACGTCGAGGCGTTCACGCCCATCCTCTGGATGGCCGTCGCGATCGGCGCCGCATTGCTGCTCGCATCGAAACTCGTGAACAAACTCATGCACGGCGTCGAGTGAAGCCATGAGCCAAGCCACCACCGAGAAGAGCCTCTACGCCGAGCACATCGCCGCGCGCCAGCGCACGACCGAAGCCGCGCTCGCGGCGACGAAGTTCGATGCGCTCCTGATCTCGAGCGGCGCGCCGTTCACGTACTTCGTGGACGACATGGACGCGCCGCTGCACGAGACGCCGCACTTCGCGCACTGGGTTCCGCTGCGCGGGCCGCACCATTTGCTGCTGATCCGGCCCGGCCACAAGCCGCGGCTGGTGCGCTACTGCCCCGAGGACTACTGGTACGAGCAGGGCCCGCTCCCTGAGAACTTCTGGGTCGACGACTTCGACTTCCACGAGGCGCGCACGCGCGAGGAGGCCTGGAAGCTCGTCGCGAGCGCGGGACGCGTCGCGTACATCGGCGACGAAGCCGACGCGGCGCGCGCAGCGGGCATCGCGGACACGGCTTGCAATCACGCCGAGCTCACCGCGCGCCTGGACTGGGAGCGCAGCTTCAAGAGCGCCTACGAAATCGGCTGCATGGAAGAGGCCGAGAAGATCGCCTCGTGGGGCCACCGCGCGGCGCTCGCGGCCTTCGACAAGGGCGCGTCCGAACTCGAGATCCACCACGCCTACCTGACGGCCGTGGGCTGCACCGAGGCGGACCTGCCCTACGGCACGATCATCGCGCACGACGAGAAGGGCGCGATCCTGCACTACACCGGCAAGCGCACGCAGAAAAACGGCCGCGTGCTCCTGATCGACGCGGGCGCGAAGTACCTGGGTTACGCCTCGGACATCACGCGCACCTGGACGCGCAAGGACTGCGATCCGACGTTCCGCGCGCTCGTGAAAGGCCTCGACAAGCTGCAGCTCGAGCTGTGCGAGCGCGTCACGCCGGGACTGCCCTACCCCGAGCTGCACCGCGCCGCGCACATCCTGATCGGAGAGCTGCTGCGCGAGCTCGAGGTGCTGAAGATCAGCGGCGAAGAGGCCTTCTCACTCGGTTTGACGCGTCCGTTCTTCCCCCACGGCCTGGGCCATTTCCTCGGGATCCAGGTGCACGACGTCTCGGGCCGCCAAGCCGAGCCCAAGGGCGGAGTCGCGCCGCCGCCGTCGCACTCGCCGTTCCTGCGCACCACGCGCACCATCGCGGAGCACCAGGTCTTCACGATCGAGCCGGGCGTGTACTTCATCGAGATGCTGCTGCGCGAGCACCGCGCCGGCCCGCACTCCGCTGCGATCGATTGGAAGCTCGTCGAGCGCCTCGCGCCCTTCGGCGGCGTGCGCATCGAGGACAACGTGCTCGTGACCGCCTCGGGCCACCGCAACCTCACCCGGTCGCACATTTAGTCAGCGGGGGCGCTTCGCTCGACCAGCTCCTGCTGGCGGCGCGCGAGCCGAACCGCGACGAAGCCCCATCCCAACGTCAGCGGCACGCTGAGCAGCCCCGCTGCGAGCAAGCTCACCTTGTCGAAGCCGTACGCGCTCATGAGATCGCCCGCGCGGAAAGCAAAAGTGTCTGCGAAGCTCTTGGCTTTGTACTTCTCGACGCGAGAGACGGGCGTGTAGAGCAGCTCGCGCGCCGGGCGCTGCGTGGAGTGGCTGAGGCCTCTCCAGGCCACGTAGCACGCGGTTGCGACGCCCAAGCTGACGCGTTCACTGACGGCGCCTATCGCCATGGCGCCTACTCCGACCAGCGCCACGACGGGCAGTACGAGCAACAGCCCGCCCACGCCCAAACGGCGCACGGCGCGCGCGAGAAACAGCTGCACGACCAGCGTCAGCAGCTGCGAGGCGGACTCGAGCCAGCCGTAGTACTCCGTGCGCGCTGCACGATCCGGAATGGCGCTCTCGATGGCGTAGTTCTGGTGCAGCGTGAAGTACGACTGCACCACGCCCAGCACGAACGTGACAGCGGCGATCCCGCTCAGATACGGAGAGCGCAGCACGATGCGCATGCCCTCGAACGCATCACCACCCAGCGGCGCGCGCGCCTGTGGGTCGTCGCCCAAGCTCACGGCGCGCGCCTGAGCCAGGGCGCAGCGCGCGGCCAGCTCGAGCAACAGCGCGGCGGGCGCGATCAGCCAGAACGGGGCGACGAAGCGCGCTGCCTGGGCCGTGACCGCGGGCCCCACGATCGCCCCGAGTGTGGCCCCAATCGCAAGCAATCCGAACAACCGCCGCGACTGGAGCGGTGCAAACAAATCCGCCGCGAGTCCCCAGAACAGCGAGACGATGAAGACGTTGGTCACCGCGTGGACCACGTAGAACGCACGGGCGACGTGCACCGCCGCGGGACCGTCGAGCCAGGCCAGCAGCGGCATGAAGCTGAGCCACAAGAGCGCCACGCCTCGCCACGACCAGGTGAGGAAGGTGCGTCGACCGACGCGCGAGGCCAGCCAGGAGAACACCACGCTGGAAACCAGAGTCCCAGCCAGAGTCGCGGTCCACAGGTACTTTAGGTTCCTGGCGCCGCCGAGCACGCCCAACTCATCGCGAATGGGCTTGAGCAGCATGATCGCGCACAACAGGCAGAACGAGAGCGACGCGCCGAGCAGCACGCTGGACCGTTCATCGCGGCGCAACAAGAGCAGGCGCGCCAAAGGGCTCGTCTCGTCGGAAGGCTGCGCTCGGGCATTCATGCAGCTGGTAAGCATGCACCAACTCCGGCACGAACACACTCTTGGCGAGTACTGAGCGGGTAGAAGCGCTACGCAGCGTACTCAGTCACCCGCGAGCGCGAGCCACGTAGCCAACGCATCCGCAGCGGCTCGCACGTCATGCGTGCGGATCCAGTCGACGCCCTGTGCGGCGCACCACAGCTCCGCAGCCAGCGTCGCCGGACCGCGTTCGAGCGGCGCGCGGCCCAGCGCGGCGCCGAGGAACGACTTGCGCGACGGCGCGACGCAGATCGGCCGCTGCAGGCGCTCGCGGAGCTGTGCGATGCGGCGCAGCACCTCGAAGCTCGCTCCGGCGTCGCTGGAGAGGAACAGCCCCAGCCCGGGGTCGACGATGATGCGCTCGCGCACGACGCCGGCAAGCTCGAGGGACTCCAGGCGCTGCTCGAAGAAGCGCGCGATGCGCTCGATCCAGTCGCTCTCGAGCGGCGCGTGACGCTGCGCACGGGCCTCGCTCGAGGTCGAGTGCATCAGGATCAACTCGCAGCTGCGGGACTTCACCACTCGCAGCGCTCGCTCGTCGCGCAAGGCCGTGACGTCGTTGATGCAGCACGCGCCGGCGTCCAGCGCGCGCTCCATCACCTCGGGCTCGAACGTGTCGATCGAGACCTCCACGCCGGAGCGCACCAGCTCGCTCAACACCGGCCCGAGGCGGCGCCACTCCTCCGCCGGCCCCACGCGTTGCGCATCGGGATTCGTGGACTGGGCCCCCAGGTCGATGCGCGAGGCGCCGTCTTCGAGCAGCGCCAAGGCGCGCCGCAGCGCGTCCGCCGGCGCCAGGAACTGTCCCCCGTCCGAGAACGAATCGCTGGTGAGGTTGACGACGCCGAGCAGGCGCGGTGTTCCGAGCGGCAAGCCACGCGACATGGCGCGCCAGCCTCGCGGTCCCGCGCCCGCGCCGCAAGTCGCGAGCGTCGATGCAGCGCTGCTCGCGCTTCGAATCCGCGGCGCGCGCCGTTGACGCCCCACGGCGCCGCGTGAGAATCGAACTCGATCCCACTCCCCTCGCGCGCCTTGCCGCGCGCGTCCCCCTCGCTCGACTGTCAACGGAGCCAAGCCCCCATGCGTCGATTGCTGTTCGGCCTCTTGTCCGCCGCGTCACTGTTCGCCGCGAGTCCCGCCGCGCACGCCCAAGGCTGCTCGGCCTCGGGTCAGATCTTCCTCAAGAACGACAACCTGCCCGACATCCCCGGCACGCAGACCGTTTCGGTGATCCCGGGCCTGTGCGAAGGCGAGGCGATGGGCTGCGTGTTCAACGTGGTCGGCCAGCAGTTCTCGAGCGAGGTCAAGGTCAACTCCGTCGCCGGCGCCTACATCAACGTCGCCAACACGCCCGGCATCTCGGCCATCGTCAACCTCAAGATCTACGACGGCATCACCTGGGTCGGCACGACGCCCGTGCTCGGGCCCGAAGTGTTCGACTTCGAGAGCGCCGCGGGCGCGAACATCCAGTTCAACTCCAGCGGCATCAACACCGTCGACCTGACCAACTTCGACGTGCGCGTCAGCTCGGGCAAGCTGATCGTGGCCTGGTTCATGGAGCTGCAGACCGCGCCCGGTTCGTGCTCCACCGGCTACCAGACCAACTTCGCCACCGACAACACGCAGAACGCCTGCGCGGCGGCGTGCTCGCCGATCCAGAAGAACCTGATCTTCATCCAGGGCCAGGGCTGGCGCGATCCGATGACGGCCACGGTGAGCGGCTTCCCGCTGTGCTCGTGCTTCTACGCCGGCAACTGGATCATCCGCGCCTGCGTCGAGCCCGTCGGCTACCCGCGCACCTACTGCACCGGCAAGCTCAACTCGGCCAACTGCGTGCCCGCCATGGGCTGGACCGGCGTGCCGACGCTCACGAGCGGCTCCGACAACTTCCACATCCGCGCCACGCAGGTCATCAACCAGCGCTCGGGCCTGTTCTTCTGGGGCACGGCGTCGGCGTCCGCGCCGTTCCTCGGCGGCACGTTGTGCGTGAGCCAGCCGGTGGTGCGCACGGGCGTGCAGAACTCCGGCGGGAGCACGGGCAGCGTGAATTGCACGACCGGCGCCTACGACTACCACTTCACGCAGGCCTACGCGGCCGCGAACAACATCCAGCTCGGCACGGACTACTACGGCCAGTACTGGATGCGCGATCCGCAGAACCTCGACGGCACCGGCGCCGCGCTCTCGAACGGGATCAACTTCCGTTTCGTGCAGTAACTCCGATCGCAGTTCGAGCCGCAGCGCGTTCCTGCCCCGCGCAGGAGCGCGCTGCGGCGTTGTTCAGGTCGCGTCGAATCGCCGCGCGCGTCTGCGCGGCGATTGACAGCGTGGGACGCGACTGCGCCAATGTTCGCCTCCGACGTTCATTCGCGTCCTCGCTGGCCCCGGGAGTCGATCGCCATGCCCCAACTCGCCCTGCAAACCACCACCACGCTGCTCGCGGTCTTCGCGCTTTCGTGGCGCGCGCCCGAGGCGGAGCTGGCCTTCGCACCGGCCGCCGACAGCCGCGTGCGCCGAACGTTCGACGAGTCGACGCGTTGGCGCATCACGGAACTGAGCCAAGTGCTCAACGGCGAGCCCGTCGCCGGCCCCACGCCGGAGATCTCCGGTTCGAACGAGCGCAAGCTGATCGTGCTCGACCACTTCGCCGAGCTGGGCGCCAAACGGCCCGCGCGCCTGGTGCGCAAGTTCGAGGAGTTGCGCGGCGAGTCGCGCCTGGAATTCGAGGTGTCGGGCATGCAGGAGAACGTGAAAACCGCGCTCGCCAGCGCGCTCGAGGGCACGCGCGTCGAGTTCACCTGCGGAGCGGCGGACGCGCCCTGCAAAGCGCGCTTCGCGGAAGACAGCAGCGGCGGCGATGGCGCGCTGCTCGATGGGCTGGCGGAGGACCTCGACCTGCGCGCGCTGCTGCCCAGCGAGGACGTCGGCGTCGAAGACCGTTGGACGATCGACGCCTCGCGCCTGTCGCAGGTGCTCGCGCCGGGGGGCCAACTCGCGCTCAACGCTGCGAAGGGTTCGATCGCGCCCAGCGAGCTGCTCGACCCGCTGGAGGTCGGGACGACGGTGCTGTGCGCGCTGTCGGAGTGCTCGCGCGAACTCGACGGCGAGGTCGAGGCGGTGTGGGTATCGACGCGCGCGGTCGACGGACGCGCGCTCGCGGCGATCGAGCTCGAGTGGGAGAGTTCGTCGACGCACGACGCCAGCAAGCGCGTCGTGCAGCTCTTGGAAGCAGCCGGCTCGCCCAGCTCGCGCACCGACATCGCGCTCGAGTTCGTCGTCGCCAGCGAAGGCACGGGCACGCTCGTGTGGGACCTCGCCGCAGGTCGGGCGCACAGCTTCGAGCTCGAGCTGGACTCGACCATCGGCTGCGAGATGCTGTGGTCGGAAGGCGGCTCGCGCATGGGCTATCGCTTCACGATCGCGGCGCAATCCAAGTTCGCGACGAGCTTCGAAGCGCCCTGATGCCGGCGGATGCTCCCACGCCGGCGCCCGCGAGTTCCGCACGCGGCCAGGTCGCCGTCGCACACGCCGGACTTCCGTTCACCTCGCCCTGGCTGCTCGCGCCGATGGAAGGCGTGACCGAGCCGTGCTTCCGCGAGCTGGTGCTCGCGCGCAATCCGCCGCACGCGCTGGGCGGCGCGTTCACGGAGTTCGTGCGCGTGCACGAAGCTCCCGTGCCGCGCCATGTGCTGCGCAAGCACATGGGACCGCGCCGTTTCGATGCGCCCGTGGGCGTCCAACTGATGGGCGCCGACACGGCCAAGCTGGCGGCGAGCGCAGCGCGCGCGGTCGAGTGCGGCGCACCGCTCGTCGATCTGAACTTCGGCTGCCCGGCCAAGGGCGCGATCTCGGGCTGCGCGGGCTCGGCGTTGCTGCGCGAGCCGGCGCGCGTCGAGGAGCTGGTGCGCGCGCTCGTCAAGGTCTGCGCCCCGACTCCGGTCAGCGCCAAGATCCGCGCCGGCTTCGATCACGACCGCGACCTCGAAGCGCTCGCCCGCGCCGCAGAGAACGGCGGGGCCGCGCTGCTGACGGTGCACTGCCGCACGCGCGTCGAGGCCTACTGCGAACAGGTCGACTGGACGCGCATCGCGCGCGCTGTCGCGGCCGTGCGCATCCCGGTCTGCGGCAACGGCTCGATCCGCAGCCACGACGACCTCGAGCGCATGCGGCGCGAGACCGGCTGCGCCTTCGCGATGGTCGGACGCGGCGCGCTGGCCGATCCGTGGATCTTCAGCGGCGCACCGGCCACGCGCGAGCAGGCCGCGCAGTTCCTGCTCGAGTACGCCGCCACCATGAGCGAGCGCAACGGCGCGCCGGCGGCCGCGCTCGCCCCGCGGCTCAAGCAGTTGCTGCGCTACTGGAGTTGCGGCGGGCTCGTGGCGGACGAAGACGACCGGCGCACGTGGCTCGAGGAGCGCTCGGGCGAGGCGCTGCTCGCGCGACTCAGCGCGGCCGTAATGGGGCAGTGTATTGGCGCCTCGGCCCGGGCGGCGAGGGGGCCCGCGGGATTAGGGCGCGGGGTGTTTT
>WYBT01000016.1 GCA_011525785.1 Planctomycetaceae bacterium | reverse complement strand
TTCGCTCGTTATGGGACTTAACCCGACATCTCACGACACGAGCTGACGACAGCCATGCAACACCTGCACAGGATTTCCCCGAAGGGTTGGCTACGCTTTCACGCAGTTACATCCTGATGTCTAGGCCTGGTAAGGTTCTTCGCGTTGCTTCGAATTAAACCACATGCTCCACCGCTTGTGTGAGCCCCCGTCAATTCCTTTGAGTTTTACCCTTGCGAGCATACTCCCCAGGCGGGGTACTTAACACATTTGCTCCGGCAAAGAGGCACATAGGTAGCCCCCTTGCCTAGTACCCATCGTTTACGGCTAGGACTACCGGGGTATCTAATCCCGTTTGCTACCCTAGCTTTCGCACCTCAGCGTCAGATTTGGCCCAGTGGATCGCTTTCGCCTCCGGTGTTCCTCCAGATATCTACGCATTTCACCGCTCCACCTGGAGTTCCATCCACCCCTACCAACCTCGAGCCAACCAGTATCAAATGCAGTTCCCCGGTTGAGCCGGGGGATTTCACACCTGACTTAGTTGGCCGCCTACGTGCGCTTTATGCCCAGTGATTCCGAACAACGTTTGCACCCTCTGTCTTACCGCGGCTGCTGGCACAGAGTTAGCCGGTGCTTCCTCTCGCTTTAGTCAGGCGGGGCGCTGTTAACACCCCGCGTTTCCTATAGCGTGACAGCAGTTTACAACCCGAAGGCCTTCATCCTGCACGCGGTGTCGCTCCGTCAGGCTTTCGCCCATTGCGGAAGATCCTCGACTGCAGCCTCCCGTAGGAGTCTGGGCAGTGTCTCAGTCCCAGTGTGGCCGGTCGTCCTCTCAGATCGGCTAGCCGTCATCGCCTTGGTGGGCCATTACCCCGCCAACTAGCTGATAGCCCGTAATCCCGTCCCCGAACAGCAGCTTGCGCCACCGTTTACCTGCAGGCAGATGCCCGCCCGCAGGACCATCCAGCATTAGCCACCGTTTCCAGTGGTTATTCCGATCTCGGGGGTGGGTTGGTTACGTATTACTCACCCGTTCGCCGCTTTACTCATCCTTGCGGACTTTCGCGCACGACTTGCATGCCTAATCCACACCGCTAACGTTCGTTCTGAGCCAGGATCAAACCCTTCACTTTGAATTGTTTGTTTCTTGGCTTGTGGAATGTGAGCCGGTCCACGGCGTACGCCGCGTCCGAGCTCTTGCTCGCACAGTTTCAAGGGTCACCCTGATTGTCAAAGAGCCCACCTGACGAACCGGCGCGTCGCGCCGGCCGCGCCCTACGCTCGCCGCCACCTTTCGGGGCTGCTCACGCGGGCTGAAGGCTGTCTTCCACGTCGTGCTCCGTAGCGTCGTCGCGGCGGCCCGGGGCGATCCTCGGCGCGTCCTTTGGGGGCCGCCTCAGTCGTCTCGTCCGCTGCGCTCGAGCGTTTCCGTCGTCCGCGTGGGAGGGGGAAGGATAGGGCTGCGATCGCCGCTGTCAACGCCGCCTGGGAATTTCTGCGTCGGGTGCGGCCTGATCGCTGTAAACACAAGTCTCATAGTGCTTTAGGGCTACGTGGAATTCCGGCTCGGGGCCTGCTTGCGCTCGAATTCGGCTCGTTTGGCGCCTCGGACCCTTGCAATGCCCCGGGATCGCCGGCGCAGGCCCGCGCGGGCGCCGCCCCCACCCGACGCCACACCGGGCGCTGAGCGTGCGCCATAAGTCATGAAAATACAGCGATTTACGATCTCCACGGTTACGGATCCACGGTCACGGATGCGTCCTTGGGCAGGATCTCGAACAACAGCTCCACGTCTGGGTTGCGCATCCGGACGCAGCCGTCGCTCACCCGCTGCCCCACGCCTGAGGCGTCGTTCGTGCCGTGGAAGCCCAATGAGGTGTTGCGCCCCTCCTCGAACCAGGCCAACCAGCGCGTTCCCAGCGGGTTCTCGGGGTCCCCGAAGGGCACCGGCTCGCGGCCGACCGGGCTCCACATCGGCTCCTTCTGCTTCAGCCCCACCGTGTACCTGCCGGGGCGCGTGGGCGTGGCGTCCTTGCCCACGCCCACTTCCCAGCTGGCGGCCACCTCGTCGCCCAGCAGGTACAGAGCCCAGCGCGCGGAGATGTCCACCAGGATGCTGGGGCGGTCCGTTGGGATGCGCAGAACGTCCCCAGGGCGGATCGCCGTCTCGCTTGCGAGCTGATTGGCGCGGGCGATGAGGCCCGTGCTCAGCAGGAGCCCGGGGTTCGACTTGAGCACCCTGGCCCTGATCGCGATCAGGCTGTCCCCTGCTTGCACGGTGATCTCGAGCGACGGCCACGCCCCTCGACGACTCCAGCGGTGCCCCGCCTGCGCGCGATCCAGGGCTGCGCTCCACGCTCGAAGCTGCTCGCGCGTCGCCACATCGCTCCTGACGCCGTCGAGCAACAGGCCGCTGTACAGCCGGGCCGCGACCGCGTGGTTTCCGGATTCCAGCGCGCCCGCAGCGTCGCGTTCGCGCTCGATCTCGCGCCCGACACCTAGCGGCGGTGCGCCCGCTTGGTCGGGTTCACCCGGCCTCGGCGCAGACGAGGCCGTCGCAGGTGCTTCAGCCGCCGTCGGGCTCGCGTCGGGTCCAGGCTCAGCCGCGCGCGTCGCTGGCGAAGCCGACTCGCTCGGCGCCTGGGCCGCTGCGCCGCTCGCCGCCCCCGCATCCTCGAGTCGAACGAACTGCGCGCCGGGGTCGCCAGGCGTGTCGGCGGCCTCTCCGCCGCACCCCGCCACCCCCACGACCACAACGCCCAGCCCCGCCAGCCACGTTCGCGCCCCATTCGCGTGCATCACTTGGACCTTCCCGTTCCTCGCTTGTGTGGATCCGCGGGCCACCGTGATCCGGGGCCCGTCGGCAGCGCGCCGATTCCACCGGCTCGCCGTGCCTGCTCCAACGTCCACTCGCGGAGCGCCGAGCGCAATGGCGTTCCTTCTCGCTCGCACCGCCGGACCTGCCCGCCGCGGCCCGATCACGGAAAAAAGCCGGGCAGAGCGGCCAGCGCTAGGCCACGCCGCGAACTGGAGAACGCTCCATCCGCTGCGCGAAGGCCGCGCGCACCCGAGCCGTCGCGGTCGTCGCGGCGCGAGGCGAGCGACGCGGCTCAGCCCGCATTCCCGTCATCGCATGCGACACGGCGTCAGTGAGCGAGCTGTCCCTGGCAAGCAGTCCCCAGCGAAGCCGTGCCGGCTCATTGCTTCCCAGAACCATCGCGGTTCAGGGGGGCCCCACATAGGCGCGACGTGCGCGCCGTGAGCATCGGGGCCCTTTCTGGTGCTTGTTCGGCTCCGGGGGTGGCGTCCGGGTCACGAGCAACGCCAGGGTGACTGCGGGGGCGACGGTACCACCGAGGCCGCAACTCCACAACGAGCGCGGCCAACACGGCCGCGCCTGGGCAGCGTCGTGCCTACAGCGCGCGCAGGAAAGCGCGAAGCACGTGCCCTCCGCCGAGGTCGAACTCCAGCGGCGACTCGACGCGCGCAGCGAGCACCTCGGGCGCGAGAACCTCGAACTGGCTGGCCAGCGTCTCGGCGGCGATCAGCGCGGCGTGCTGCTCGAGCGCTCGACGCAGCGGCTCGCTCTCGCTCGTCACGAGCAACGCGATGCGCTGCTCGACCGCCAGCCCCGAGTCCTTGCGCTGCGCGTTGAGGCGACTGACCGCCTCACGCGCCAGGCCCTCGAAGATGAGCGGCTCGTCCAGCTGCGTGTCGAGCCACACGATCAGCCGCCCGTCGGCCTCTACGTCGAAGCTGGCCGAGGTCTGCACCTGGATGAGCACGTCGTCGGGCCCGATCTCGATCGTTTCACCATCGACTTCGAGCGCCAGCGTCTCACCTGCGCGCAGACGCCCCAATTGCTCGGGCGTCAGTTGCTCGATCCGAGCAGCCGCGGCCTTCATGCGCGAGCCCAGGCGCTTGCCGAGCGTGCGGAAATTGGCCTTGCCCACCAGCTTCGCGACCTCGCCGTCGTCGGCGGCGAGGCTGCCCCAGCCCTTGATGTTGAGTTCGTCGAGGATCAGCTCGCTCGCGAAGGCGCTGCGCAACAGCTCGAGTGAGGCCGCGTCGCTCGCGCGCACGTGGAGGGCGCGCAGCGGTTGGCGCACCTTGATCTGCGCGCGCTCGCGCAGCGCCCGCCCCATCACGACCACGCGCTGCACGAGTTGCATGCTGGTCTCGAGCTGCGGGGCGAGCTGGCTGCGGTCCGGCGCCGGCAGCAGTTGGGCGTGCACCGAACCCGCGCCGGGCGCGAGCCGCGTCCACAGCATCTCGGCCAGGAACGGCGCCAGCGGCGCGATGCACAGCGCCACGACGCTCAGCGTCTCGTGCAAGCTGGCGAAGGCCGCCAACTTGTCCGGCCCCTGCTCGCCTTTCCACAGCCGCCGGCGGTTGCGGCGGATGTACCAGTTCGAGAGCTCGTCGACGACGAACTCTTCGATCGCACGGGCGGCGCCGGCCAGGTCGTACGCATCCATGCGCCGTCGCACCTCGCCCAGCATGGTCTGAGCTCGCGAGGCCAGCCAACGGTCGATCAACGGCCGCGCCGCCAGTGCGGGGATGCGCGCGTCGCGCGGATCGAAGCGATCGATGCGCGCGTACTCCTGGAAGAAGCGGAACGAGTTGGTGAGCGTCCCGAAGAAGCCGCGTTGCACTTCGACCAGCGCCTTGGGGTCGAAGCGTTTGGGGAGCCAGGGCGCCGCGCTGGCCACGAGGTACCAGCGCACCGCGTCGGCGCCGTGTTCGCGGATCGCGGCCCACGGATCGACGATGTTGCCCAGGCGCTTGCTCATCTTGACCCCGTCCTTGTCGAGCACGAGGCCGTTGACGAGGCAGATGCCGTACGCGGGGCCATGACCGAGTTCCGGGAACTCCTGCGTCATGAAGGCCCCGATCGCGTGCAGCGTGTAGAACCAGCCGCGCGTCTGGTCGAGGCCCTCGCAGATGAACGAAGCCGGGAATTGCTCGCGCAGCTTCGTCTGGCTGCCTGGAACGTGCGGCCAGCCGTGCTGCGCGTAGGGCATCGCGCCGGAGTCGAACCAGCAGTCGAGCACGGCCGGGGTGCGACGCATCACGCCGCCGCACTTGGGGCAGTTGAGAACTGTCCGGTCGATCCAGGGGCGGTGCGGATCGAAGGCGCCATCGGAATCGGAGCGCACGAACAGCTGCGAGCCAGGCTCGTCGGCGTGCTCTCCGGCAGCGAGCGGGTGCGCCTTGCACAGCTCTCGCAGGTGCTCCGCGCCCTGGGCGGCGACTTCGTGATCGCAGCCCTCGCACACCCAAAACGGCAGCGGCGTGCCCCAATACCGATCGCGCGAGATGTTCCAGTCGATGTTGTTCTCGAGCCACTCGCCGAAGCGCTTGGAGACCTCGTCCGGCGCCCAGCGAATGCGCCCGTTGAACTCGAGCATGCGCTGCTTGAGCGCCGTGGTGCGCACGAACCAGGCCGGCGCCGCGAAGTAGAACAGTGGCGTGCTGCAGCGCCAGCAGTGCGGATAGCTGTGGGGCTCGCGCGCCTTGCGGAACAGCAGGCCGCGCTGCTTCAAGTCCTCCATCAGCGCGTCGTCCGCGTCCTTGAAGAAGGTCCCCGACTTCACCGGGCCGAAGTCGTGCGCGAAGCGACCATCGCCGCCCACCGCCTGGAGCACCGGCAGGCGATTTCGCTGCGCGGTGGCCCAGTCGTCCGCACCGTAGCTCGGCGCCTGGTGCACGATGCCCGTACCGTCTTCAACCGTCACGTACTCGGCGGTGTAGACGCGATGGCGCGACGCAGGGTCCGGCGTCCATGCGCCCGGATCGACCTCGCGCGCGGCGCCCTGGAACAACGGCTCGTAGCGCAGCCCCGCGAGCTGCGCCCCGCGTCGGCGCTCGAGCTCCTCGAACTCCCCCAGCACCGCCTTCGCGCGCTCCGCGACGATCCACACGAACTCGAAGCCGGCGCTGCCCTTCGGTGCGCCCTTCGGCGTCGGCAATGCGACGCGCGCCTTCACGTACTCGCGCTCGGGATGCACGGCCAGCGCGATGTTCGAAGGCAGCGTCCAGGGCGTCGTCGTCCACGCGAGCAGGCTCTCGGGCTCGCCGGAACTCGACTCCAGCACGCGGAAACGTACGTACACGCTCGGATCGTTGACGTCCTTGTAGACGCCGGGCTGACCGAGTTCGTGCGACGACAGGCCGGTTCCGCAGCGTCCGCAGAACGGCAGCACCTTCTTGCCGCGGTACACCAGTCCGCGCTCGTGCATCTTCGCGAGCACGAACCACACCGAGTCGACGTACTGCGACTCGTAGGTCACGTACGGGTGCTGGTAGTCGAGCCAGTACCCGATGCGCTCGCTCAGGCGCTCCCACTCCTCGCGGTACTTCCAGACCGACTTGCGGCAGGCGTCGTTGAAGCGCGCGACGCCCGACAGTCCGGTCTGCGGATCGAGCGGCAAGCCTTCGATGGCCGGTTTGCCGCTGATTCCCAGCTGCTTTTCGACCTCGAGCTCAACCGGCAGTCCGTGCGTGTCCCAGCCCGCCTTGCGTTCGACGCGCTTGCCGAGCATCGACTGGTAGCGGCACACCATGTCCTTGAGCGTGCGCGCCAGCACGTGGTGGATGCCCGGTCGTCCGTTGGCCGTCGGAGGCCCCTCCCAGAACACGAAGGGCTCGCCGTCGCGGCGCGCCTCGAGCAAGGCTTCGAGGGCGCGGCCATCGCGCCACTGGGCCAGCACCAGCTCCTCCGCGGCCGCTGGATTCGCAGCGTAGCCCTGGGGAAACGAGAGTTCAGAGGAAGCGGAGGGCGACGCTTGGGAGACGCTCATGGCGTCGAGCGTTCTACCAAGCCTGCGCGGCGATTTCCTTCGAGATGCGCTCGGCGAGCTCGAGCGCGCGGTAGCCGTCGCGTCCGCTCACCGCTGGCGCACGGCCATGGCGCACGCTGTCGATGAAGGCTTCCGCCTCCGCCTGCAGCGGCCGCTCCATGCCGGCGAGGTCGAGTTCCACCAGTTCGAGCATCCCGCTCGAAACCAAGTCCGTGCGGGCCGCGATCTGCTCGGCGCTGAGGTTGCGCAGACTGATGCGCCCCTCTTCCCACTGCGGGCCCTTGCGCACGATCAGCCCGTAGTTCTTGTGCATGTCGAGGCTGACGTAGGCTTCCGGAGAGAACATGCGGAAACGCCGCATGGGCGAGAGCGAGGCGCGACTGGCCGTGACATTGGCGCGCGCGCCTCCGGCGAAAACCAGGCGCACGCTGGCGATGTCCTCGCGCTCGGTGAGGATCGCGCCGCCGGCGGCGTCGAACGACTCGAGCTCGGCCCCGACCTGATCGAGCACCAGGTCGAGATCGTGGATCATGAGATCGTGCACGACGCCGATGTCGGTCGAGCGCCAACTGAACGGCGCGAGCCGGTGGCACTCGATGAAGCGCGGGCGGAAACCCAGCTCGCGCAACTTGCGGAAACCGGGCTGGAAACGCTCGACGTGGCCCACCGTGAGCAACGCGCGACCGCGTTCGGCAGCCGCGAGGATGGCGTGCGCCGAGTCGAGGCTCTCCGCCAGCGGCTTCTCGACCAGGCAGGCGACGCCGCGCTCGAGCAGGGGAACGGCGATCTGCGCGTGGTGGACGGTCGGCACCGCGACCACAGCGGCGCGCACTCCGGCGGGCAAGGCTGCCAGCACGTCCTGCGGGCGCCCGCCGCTCAGCGCGCGCGCGCTGGAGCGCACTTCACCCGCCAGCTTCTCGGCGCGCTCGGGCGACACGTCGATCACCGCCGCGAGTTCGACATCGCTGCGCGCGGCGAGGATGCGCGCGTGGAACGTGCCCAGGTGGCCCGCGCCGAACACCGCGACGCGCAGTCGCTCGCCCGAGGTCGGCTCAGCCACGTTGCTCACCCAGGATGCGCTCGGCGCCGAGCCTGCCGAAGAACTCGCGCAAACTCTCGCGGTAGCGTCCCTTGTGGCCCTGCGACTGCTGCTCGAGCATCGAGCACAGCTCGTGCACCTCGGGCGTCGCCGCCGAATCGGCCTTGAGGCGCTCGATCGACTGGCTCTGCGGATTTCCGGAGCGATAGATCATGCGGAAGGCGACCTGCAACGCCTCGATGCGCGCACGCTCGAAGCCCGCGCGCTCGAGCCCGACGACGTTGACTTGCCGCACGCGCGCCTGATGGCCTTCGAGCAGCATGAACGGCGGCGCGTCCTGCGACACCCGCGTCATCCCGCCGATGTACGCGTAGCGCCCGATCGACACGAACTGATTGGCTGCCGCTGCGCCGCCGATGTTGGCGCCGTCCCCCACGCGCACGTGGCCTGCCAGCAGCACGCCGTTGGCGAGGATCACGCCGTGCCCGAGCTCACAGTCGTGCGCGACGTGGCAGCAGGCCATCAGCAGGCACCCGTCGCCCACTTTGGTCAGACCGCCGCCCTTGATCGTTCCGCGGTTGATGGTCACGAACTCGCGGATCGTGTTGCGCTGGCCGATCTCTAGCCAAGTGGGCTCGCCGCGGTAGGACAGGTCCTGCGGCGGGCCGCCCAGGTTGGCCTGACCCACGATGATGTTGTCGGCGCCGAGCTGTGTGACGCCGTCGAGCACCACGTGCGGGCCGATGCGCGTGCGGTCGCCGACGCGCACATTGCCGCCGACGACCGAGTAGGGCCCGACCACCACGTCCACGCCCAGCTCTGCGC
Source organism: Planctomycetaceae bacterium (assembly GCA_011525785.1). Taxonomy (GTDB): domain Bacteria; phylum Planctomycetota; class UBA1135; order UBA1135; genus WYBT01. Next base: position 45,956 of record WYBT01000016.1, on the reverse strand, counting down.
CTTGGGCGATGACCGCCGTCGGATGTATCTGCGTCGCCATGCCTCAGACCCCCGCCCCTTCGATCATGGTGAACATGAGCGTCGCCTCGCACACCACACGCCCGGCGACCGTGCCGGTTCCGCGCACCTGTCCGATCTCGCCCTTCATGCGCAGCGTCTCGACTTCGATGCGCAACTGATCGCCGGGTACGACGGCGCCGCGCATCTTGACCTTGTCGATCGACCACAGCACGGCGAGCTTGCCCGTGTTCTCGAGCTTGCGCAGCAGCAGCACGCCGGCGAGCTGCGCCATCGCCTCGAGTTGCAGCACGCCGGGCATCAGCGGCTGATCGGGGAAGTGGCCCTGGAAGAAGGGCTCGTTGATGGTGACGTTCTTGATCCCCACCGCGCGCTGGTAGCCCTCGATCTCGATCACGCGATCGATCATCAGGAACGGGTAGCGGTGCGGCAGGAGCTTCATCACCTCGCGGATGTCGAGCCCTGACTCGCGCTGGATCAGGCCGCCGGTCTCCTTCTCCTGCATCAGATCGACCAGCCGCTTGACCAGCTCGGCGTTGGTCGCGTGGCCCGAGCGCGTGGCGATCACGTGTGCGTGCAGGTCAGCCCCGAGCAGGCTCAGGTCGCCGAGCAGGTCGAGCATCTTGTGCCGCACCGGCTCGCCGTTCATGCGCATCACCGTCTCGGGATCGCCGAGCACCACGGTGTTCTCGCGCGTGGCGCCCTTGCCGAAGCCCGCCGCCTTGAGCTTCTCGACTTCGGGCGCGAGGCAGAAGGTGCGCGCCGGCGCGATCTCGCGCTCGAACGACTCGGGGTTGATCTCGAACTGCAGCGAGCCGCCCTGGATCTTGGGGTCGTCGAACGAGGCGATGTACTGCAGCGTGAGCGTCGGCCGCTCGGACGGCAGCGCGACCAAGGTGGCCTGGCCGTCGCGCACGTAGATGGGCTGCTCGAGCCGGAAGGCGCGCACCTCGGAGCGCTGCTCGATGGTCCCCACGCTGCGGAACAGGCGCACGAACTCGAGCGCGCTCCCGTCCATGCCGGGCATCTCGGGCCCGTCCATCTCGACGCGCAGGTTGTCGACGCCCAGGCCCGAGCACACGGCGAGCAGGTGCTCGACGGTCTCGACCTCGGCCTCGCCGCGCCGCAGGCGCGTGCGCAGGTCGGCCTGGACGCGGTACTGGATGCGCGCCGGAATGGGCTGCGCGTCGGGCACGTCGGTGCGCACGAATTCGATCCCCGAACCGGCGGGCGCAGGCAGCGCTCGACCGCGGACGAGCTTGCCCGAATGCAGTCCGATGCCGGAGAACTCCACCGCCGAGCGGAGCGTGCGTTGCGCGCGGCTCATGCGGGCTCCTGTTGCGGGCTCGAGCCGCCGTCCGCAGCGTTACCGGACTGGGCGCCGCGCGGGTGAGCGGCGAGCGCCTCCAACTGCTTCTCCAGCGCGCGCACGCGCTCGGCCAGCGCGCTGAGCTTGTTCATGTGCGCCTGATTGCGCAGCCACTCGCCGCGCGGCATGGCCCAGTAGCCGCCGTAGTCACGCCCGCCCTCGATGCTGTTCCACACCTTCGCTCCGGGAGCGACTCGTGCGCCCGCGCCGATCTCGATGTGAGTATTCACGCCAACCTGGCCCGCGAGCACCGCGCCATCGCCGATGCGCGTCGACCCGGCGATGCCCACCTGCGCGATCAGGAGCACGTTGCGCCCGACCTGCACGTTGTGAGCCACGTGCACGAGGTTGTCGAGCTTGGCCCCATCGCCCACGCGGGTGACCTCGAAGCGCGCGCGGTCGACGCAGGAATTCGCGCCGATCTCGACCTCGTCGCCGATCTCGACCGTGCCGCCGTGCGGGACCTTGTCCCAGCGCTCGAGGCCCGCCCGGCCGACGATCGGATCGAAGCCGAAGCCGTCCGCCCCGATCACGGCGCCGGAGTGCACGAGGCACCGCGCGCCGATCGAAACGCCGTCGTAGAGCGTGACGAACGGGCGGAGTTCGCTGTGCTCGCCGACGCGAGCGCGAGCGCCGACGACCACGTGCGGGTGCAGCACGGCGTGTGCGCCCAGGCGAGCGCCGTCGCCGAGCACGCAGTAGGCGCCGATCGAAACGCCCTCGCCCAGTTCGACATCGCGACCGACGATCGCAGTCGGGTGCACGGCGGGGCCGGGGCGCGCAGGCAGTCGGCCGAAGGCCTCGAAGATCCGCGCGAAGGCCTCGTTCGGCCGCTCGCAGCGCAGCAAGGTCGCGTCGACGCCCGGCGCCTGCAGCGCGCGCGGCACCACCAGGACGCCGGCCCGCGTCTGCGCCAGTTCCTTGCCGTAGCGCGTGTGACCGAAAAAGCTCACGTGCTCGGGGCCGGCGCTCTCGAGCGACGACGTCCCGCGCACGACGCGCTCGGGATCGCCTGACAATTCGGCCCCGCACAGGGCGGCCAGTTCTTGGGCGGTTCGTTGCATGTTCATCAGCCCGAAAAAGGGCTCTCCGGGCGTCCTACGGAGCGGACGAGCCCGGTCGCGACGAGCGCAAAGTGCTCGCCGAAGAAAGAGGTGTTAGCTCGCGCGCCGCCGGGTGTCAAACGCGGGCGCCGGACGCGCGTCGAGCGGACGGCTCAGCGGAAGCCGAAGGTGAACGAGAAGGTCTCGCGATCGTCGCCTTCGAAGCGTCGCAGCGGGTAGCCGAAATTGAGCTGCAGCGGGAGCGGATAGGCGAGTCCCAGGCTGAAGCCCGCGCCGACGCGCAGGTCCGAGAAATCCAAGCTCCAGGGGTCCGCGCTCAACACGCCGAAGTCGACGAACAGGCCGCCGCGCAGCGCTTCGATGCGCTGGTAGGAGCCGGGCTGCTGAATCGAGTGCAGCGGGTAGAGGAACTCGAGCGTGCCGGTCATGAAGGTCTCGCCGCCCAGCGGCTCGCGCGAGAGCGGGTCGAAGGGACCGATGCCGCGGAAGTCGAAGCCGCGCAGGCTGCGCGCGCCGCCGATGAAGTAGCGCTCGCTGTAGGGAACCGCGAAGTCGTCGCCGTAGGGCTGCGCGGCGCCGACGTCCATCTCCAAGTGCAGCACGGGCGCGATGCCTTCGGCGGTCATGCCGACCGGGAGGAACAGGTCGCCGCGCAGCTCGTTGGTCAGGTACTCGTAGTCGCTGCCGAAGGCCTGCGAGTACCAGCCCGCGCTGTAGCGCAACTCGTAGCCCTTGCGCGGCACGAGCAAGTTGTCCAGCGAGCGCGTCGAGAGCGTCAGCGTCGGACCGACGATCTGCTCTTCGCCGCGGAGCTGCTGGTCTTCGAGCGACAGCGGCACGCCGCCGGCGTCGAGGCGGCTGACCTCGACGTCTGCGTGCCGCAGTCCCAGCGCGACGAAGATGTCGAAGGTCAGCTTGCGCCCGAAGCTCAGGCGCTTCTCGAAGCGGTCTTCGTCGTGCGTCGTGAAGCGCTGCAGCTGCTTGCGCAGGTCGACGTCGAAGCTGATCGGGCGCAGGTGCGTGCGGAAGATGTCGGGCTCGACGAAGTTGACGCGGAAGCGCGAGACGCGCGTGCCCGGCGCGAGCTCGATGTTCACCAGCTGGCCCGCGCCGTGGAACGCCTCTTTGCGGTAGACCTCGGTGAACACCGACCCCCACGAGTCGGGCACGTCGGCGATGTCGAAGTTGCGCATCGTCGAGGTCAGCACCGCGAAGGCGCCGTTGTCGCTGTCGACGCCGCCGGCGATGTTCAGGTCGATCACACGGCCCTCGGCCACGACGTACTCCAGGTCGGCCAGTCCGGGCTGGCCTTCGACCGGCACGAAGCGGAAGTACGGGTCGCGGTGCGCCGCGCGGTTGAAGTCGTCGGAGAAGTAGCGCGTGGCCTGGATGCGCGCCAGCGAGCGCTCGATCTCCCGCAGGTTGGCGCGCTCGCCGGGGTTGACCGAAACCTCGCGCCGCAGCACGCGGTCGCGCGTGTGCTGAATGCCGTTGAACAGGATCTCGCGCAGCCGGATCTCGGCCCCCTGCGCGATGCGATAGGTGACCTTGACCGTGTGGCTGGCGGGATCGAAGACCAGCTCGGGGTCGAGGAAGCTCCAGCTCATCGCCCGCGGCAGCGTGCCGTGCTGGATGCGGCCGAGCGTGTCGTAGCGCTCGCGCAGGGCGGCCGCATCGCGCGTCTGGGTGTTGCGCTCGAAGAACGTCCCCGGCGTGAGCTTGCACAGCGCGAGCAGTTCGTCCTGCGGGGCGAGCAACTCGACATCGCGCAGCGTCTCGGCGCCGTCGGCGCTTCGCACCCATTCGACCGCGCGGATCGAGAGCTCCGAGACGGTGTAGCGCGGCCCCTCGTCGACGCGCACGTGCAGCTTCACGCGCGAGCGATCGTCGCTGAACTCCATGCGCTCGAGCTCGACCACTGCGTCGAGCCAGCCGCGGTCGCGGTAGACGTTGCGCATCGCGAGCAGATCGGCCTCGAGCTTCTCTTGCACGAAGCGCTCGCCGAACCAGTTGAACAGCGTCGGCCCCCACAGCTCGCGGCTCGCCAGATGCGAGAGACCGTCCTTGAAGAAGTACAGGAAGCGCGAGTCGGGCATCGAGCGCGCGCCGCGGATCAGGAAGCGCTCGACGCGCACCTTGGGGCCTTCGCGGATCTCGAAGATCACGTCGGGCGCGACGCCGCCGCCGCTCCCTGGCCGGGTGATCACGTTCACCTCCGCGAAGTGAAAGCCCTCGCGGCGGTAGCCGTCGATCAGCCGCTGGCGCACGCGTCCGGCCTCGTGCAGGTACAGCTCGGCCTTGTCCTCGAGCAGCGACCACTCGCGGAGCTTCTTCTCCGAGATCTCGACGTTGCCGATGAAGCGCGGGTCGCGGTCGACCGGCAGCTCTTGCACGGGAACGCGCAACTCGACGCCGCCCTCCACGTCGACGCGCAGCACTCGCGCGATGACGCGGAACGAGACCCACAGGCGCTTGAGCCCTGCGTCGGCGGCCACCGGATCGAAGGGCGAGCCGATCTTCTGACCGAGCACGCCTGCGATCTGCTCCGCCGTGTAGCGTTCCTGACCTTCGACGACGATCGACTTGACGATCGGCAAGGCGGCCTGCGCGCGCGTGGGCGCGGGCGCGGGTGTAGGCGCGGGCGCGGGCGGGCCGACGGGCGCCTGCGCCGACACTCCACCGCCCAGGAGCGCTACGGTGAACGCCGCCGCCACGGCGCCGCTCCGTCGAGCCGGAACAACGCGCTCAGGCATAGATCGGCTCGGCTGCCGACGGCGCGGGGTTCTCGAAGCGCATGATGTTCGGCCGGAAGTTGAGCACGATCTGGCCCGTCGGACCGTTGCGGTGCTTGGCGATGATCACCGTGGCCTTGCCCTTGACTTCCTCGGGCACGTCGCCGACCGCGTAGTACTCCTCGCGGTAGAGCATCATCACGATGTCCGCATCCTGCTCGATCGAGCCCGACTCGCGCAGGTCCGAGAGCATCGGCCAGCCGCGCGGATTGCGGTCCTTGCCTTCGACCGCGCGCGAGAGCTGCGAGAGCGCGATGACCGGCGTGTCCAACTCGCGCGCCAGCGCCTTGAGCGAGCGCGAGATCTCGCTGATCTCGAGCTGTCGGCTCTCGGACTTGGGGTGCGTCATGAGCTGCAGGTAGTCCAGCACGATCAAGTCCAGGCCGTACTTCGCCTTGACGCGGCGCGCGCGCCCGCGCAGCGCCATGACCGAGAGCCCAGGCGTGTCGTCGATGAAGATGTTCGACTCGCCTAGCTCTCCCGCGGCCTCCATCAGCGCGCCGTAGTCCTCGTCGGGGATGCGTCCGGTGCGCAGCTTGTGCGCATCCACGCGAGCCCGCGAGCACAGCATGCGCTGGACGATGGCTTGCTTGCCCATCTCGAGGCTGAACAAGAGCGCGGTCGGCTTGCGGGCGAGGCGCTCGTCGAACTGCATGGCCGCGCCTTCGATCAAATTGAGCGCGAAGGCCGTCTTCCCCATCGAGGGGCGCGCGGCGACGATGATCATGTCGCCCCGGTTCAGGCCGCACAGCTTCTCGTCGAGCTCGTAGTAGCCGGTCTTCAGGCCGATCGTGTCGCGGTGCGTGCGCGCCTCGATGATCTTGAAGGTCTCCTCGAGCACGCTGCGCACCGAGTCGGCGCCCTCGCGCTGGGTGCGCCGCGACAACTGGAAGATGCGCGACTCGCTCTCGTCCAGCAGGCGCTTGACGCTCTCGCCGTCCGGACGCGTCTCCAGCGCCTGCTCGAGGATCTCGGTCGCGCTGTCGGCCAGGCGGCGCAGCGTCGCGCTGTCGGCCACGATGCGCGCGTGGTAGTTGACGTGGGCCGCGCTGGTGACCGCCAGGGCCAGATCGGTGAGCGCCTGCGCTCCGCCGACGGCCTGGAAGCGCCCGGCGGCGCGCAAGGCCTCGCCCAGGGTCAAGAAGTCGATCGGCTCGCCGCGCGAGTACAGCTCGAGCAGCGACTCGAAGAGCAGGCCGTGCTGGCGCGAGAAGAAGTCCTCGGCCGAGAGCGCTTCGGAGACCTCGGGGATGCGATCGGGCGAGAGCAACAAGGCGCCCAACACGGCGCGCTCGGCCTCGTCGTTGTGCGGAGGGACCCGTCCGGGCAGCGTCTGGTTTTCCATTCCCCCCTCCGTGTCGTCGAACCCGAAAAAAGTCCAGCGCGGAGCAAACCGCGGCGGCGGAAGATACCCAGGCGCACGCAGCGGCGAAAGCGCGGATCTCGCCCGTGCTGCGCCACAGGAACGAAGCGGGCCCGAGCCAGCAGTGGCCCGGGCCCGCGGATCGCTTGCAGCTTGCGCGGCTGTGGGCTGAAGCGCGACGCGTTCGCTCAGCCCCGCCTCTCAGCGCGACGTCTCAGCTCTCCTTGACGACGTTGACCGTGATCTCGGCGAAGCGCTCGCCGTGGACGTGCAGCTTGACGCCGTGCAGTCCCACGGTCTTGATCGGCGCCTCGAGACGGACGTCCTTCTCGGCGACCGTGCGCCCGACGCGCGTCAGCAACTCGACGATGCTGGCGGCGCTGACCGAGCCGAACAGGTGGCCGCCATCGTCGGCCTTCATCACGCACTCCAGCGCGATGCCGTTCAGCGCACTGACGCGCGCTTCGATCTCTTCGTCGCGCTTGCGCTCCTCGGCGTCGAGCCGCACGCGCTTGCGCGCCATCAGGCGCTTGTTCTCGTCCGTCGCCAGGGTGGCGAGGTTGTTGGGGTACAGGTAGTTGCGGGCGTAGCCGGGTCGAACCCGTACGACGTCACCGCACTTGCCCAGGTACTGCACGTTTTCGCGCAGCAGGACTTCGATGTTGGCCATGGCGGACCTCGTTGTTGTTGTGCGTTGCGGGGGGGTGGAGCCGTCGTACGTCGCCGCTCAGGCGACGAACGGCATCAGGCCCATGTGACGCGCACGCTTGATGGCCTGCTTCAGCTCACGCTGGCACTGCGAGCAGAAGCCCGTGCGCTTGCGCGAGTAGATGTTGGCCTGGGGCGTGAGGAACTTCGCCAGGTAGGCGACTTCCTTGTAGTTGATGCGCGGGTCGTCGCAGTTGCGGCTGCCCAGAGCGCTCGGACCAGCGTTGCGGCGGGTGATGTCGGCCATGGATCAAACTCCTTCGCCCACAGCGGGGGCTTCGACGGACTCTTCTTCGCCCTCGGCGGCGTCGCCGCCATCGGCGACCGGCGCAGCGGCGCGCGCGCGATCGACCACGGGCCGATCGGCGAACTCCCCGAACACGGCGCGCTCGGCGGAGATGCGCTCGTCGACCGGCGGCGTGGGCAGCGCGAACTCAGCGCTTCCCTCGGCCTGGCTCTTCTCGAGTTCACCCTGGGGCAGGGCTTCGGCGCGCACGAACAGGTAGCGCAGCACGCGCTCGTCGAGTTCGAAGTCGCGGCGCATCTGGTTGAGCGACTCGCCGGGGCACTCGAAGAAGCACAGCAGGTACGTGCCGCGGTTGCGGCCCTTGATCGGGTAGGCGAGCTTGCGCTCCTCCCAGTGCCGCGCCGTGAGCACCTTCGCGCCGTGCTTGGCGAGCGCGTCGGTGACGGAGGCCTTGGCCTTGTCCCAGTTTTCGCGCACCGCCTGGTTGTCCAGGAGGAACATGCCTTCGTAGAGCTTCATTCGAGTCGAGTGGGCTTTCGCTGCAGGATCGTGTCGTCGTGCCGGACGGTCTCCCGTCGGCGGGTGTGGCGGAAGGGCCGCGCGCCAGGGGCGTGCGACGCGTCCAACGGTGGGTGCGGCTATGGAACCGCGGCAGTGCTCCGCGTCGCGTTCAGGTCGGCGCCACTGCGCACGCAGTGGCCCCATCCGGGAGAACGCGACCGCGAGGCGCGCCGCGCCGCGTCGGTCCTCGGTCGCTCGCACCGATCCACCGCAGCGGATCGGTGCGCGCGCCGAGCAAGTGATGTCCGCCGCGACGACTGGGCGGAGCCCGGTTCGCGCAGCGGGGCGAAGATTGTAGGGACAGCGCCGGCGAGCGCAACCGTCGCCCAGCCGCGTCGGCGCCGGCGTTGAGCCACGCAAACGGGACGAGGGGCGACGCGGCTCGACGGCGACGTCAGCGCTACTTCTTGTCCTTGCCCGCGTCCTTCTTCTCGGCGGCGGGAGCAGCGGCCGGCGCGGCCCCAGCCGGGGCAGCGGCCGCAGCTTCGGCCGGCGCGGCTTCGACGACCTCGATCTTGATCTCGCTGATGCGCGCCACGGTCACCTGCGGCGGCGTCACCAGGTCCACGCCTGCGGGCATCTTGATCTGGCCCGCCGTGACCGACGTGCCGGCCTCGAGGTCGGCCACCGACACTTCGAGTTCGTCGGGGATCTCGGTCGGCAGCGCCAGCACCTTGACGTGCGTGAGGAGTTGGTTGAGCACGCCCTTGGGGTGCCCGACGAAGTGCAGGTCGACTTCGACCTCGGTCTTCTTGTTCAGGTCGACGCGCCGGAACTCGATGTGCGTGATGTGGTCGCCGAACACGTCCCATTGCAGCTCGCGCACGATCGTCGTCTCGACGCCGCCTTCGAGCTGGAGCTGGTAGACGTGCTGGTGCTTGCGGCGCGAGGCCAGGAACTCGGCCTCGTCGACCGCGACGTCGAGGTGCGGCCGTTCGGCCAGCCACTCGATCGAGGCCGGGATGAGTCCCTGCGAACGCAGGGCGGCGCTGGCGCGCGAGCCGAGCTTGGCGCGCGTCTGGGCCTGGAGGGTGGCGGTCGTGGAGTGGGCGGACTTGCTCATGAGACTTCCTCGAACAACGAGCTGACGGATTCGCAGCGGTGAATGTTGCGGATGGCGCGCGCGATGAGCGGCGCGACAGAGACGACTTCGAGTTGCCGCGGGCTGTCGCCGCGGCGCGGGATGCTGTCGGTGATCAGGATCTTGTCGGCCGGACAGGCGTCCAGGCGCGCCACGGCCGGGCCGCAGAACACGGCGTGCGAGGCCGCCAGCGCGATCGCCTTGGCGCCGTGGCGCCGCGCGACTCCCGCCGCTTCGGAGATCGAACCGCCGGTGGAGATCATGTCGTCGACGATGATCACGTTGCGGCCTTCGACGCTGCCGATGATGTGCTCGACCGCGATCTCCGAGCCCGAGATGCGGCGCTTGTCGACGATGGCGAGGTCGGCGTTGAGCGTCTTGGCCCAGGCGCGCGCCATCTTGATGCCGCCGACGTCGGGCGTGACCACCACGGGGTTCTCGATGTTGAGGCGCTTGACCGCGCTCATCAGCACCGGACGCGCGTACAGGTGATCCACGGGGATGTCGAAGAAGCCCTGGATCTGCGCAGCGTGCATGTCGATCGTCAGCAATCGGTTGCAGCCTGCGCTGACGAGCGTGTTGGCTACGACCTTGGCGCTGATCGGCACGCGCCCTTCGTCCTTGCGATCCTTGCGCGCGTAGCCGTAGTACGGCATCACCGCCGTGATGCGGCCGGCGCTCGCGCGGCGCAACGTGTCGAGCAGCAAGAGCAGCTCGATCCAATTCTCGTTGACCGGCGGGCAGGTCGGCTGGATCACGAACACGTCGCCGCCGCGGATGTCGTCGTAGACCTTGATGTCGATCTCGCCGTCGGGGAAGCGCCCGATGTGCGCGTTGGCCACCGGCAGGTCGAGGTGCTGCCCCACGGCGCGCGCCAGCTCGGGGTGCGCGGTGCCGGCGATCAACACGATGCGGTCGGTCATCTGCATGTCGCGCGCTCCGGCTCAGGCCTTGCTCTGGTCCTTGCGGACGTCCTTGGACTCACCCGTGGACTCACTGGGCCCCGCGCGCAGCTTGCGCGCCGGCACGCCGACCCACACCGCGCCGGGCTCGAGCTTCGAGTTGCGCGTCACGACCGCGCCGGCGCCGGTGTAGGCGCCCGCGCCGATCTCGCACGGCGCGACGAGCACCGAACCCGAGCCGACGAACGCGCCGTCGTGCACCGTGGTGATGCTCTTCTTCTTGCCGTCGTAGTTCGCGAAGATCGTGCCCGCGCCGATGTTGCAGCGCGCGCCGATGCGCCCGTCGCCGATGTAGGCGAGGTGCTTGGCCTTGGTCTTGGCCCCGATGCGCGAGCGCTTGGTCTCGACGAAGTTGCCGATCTCGGCGCCGTCTTCGAGCGTCGTGTCTGGACCGATGTGCGCGAACGGACCGACGTGGCACCCCGCTCCGATCGCGGCGCCGGCGCGGATCACCGTGCAGGGCTCGATGATCGTGCCCGCGCCGATCGTGACGCCGTAGTCGATGTAGGTCGTCGCCGGGTCTTCGATGTACACGCCGCGCGCGAGGTGCTCGTCGAGGATGCGCTCCTGCGCCGCGACGCGCGCTTCGGACAGGTGCTTGAGCGTGTTGATGCCGATCGCTTCGAGTTCGTCCGCGACCTCGACCGCGCGCACGGCGCGGCGCGCGGCGACGAAGTGCGCGACGACGTCGGTGACGTACAGCTCGCGCTGCGCGTTGTTCGGCTGCAGCGCGGGCAGCGCCTCGCGCAGGAGCCCGGCATCGAAGCAGTACACGCCGAGGTTGACCTCGTCGATCGCGCGCGTGGCGGCGTCGGCGTCCTTCTCCTCGACGATGCGCTGCACCGCGCCGTCCGCGCCGCGCACGATGCGCCCGAAGCCGCGCGGGTCGTGCGGACGGGAGGTCAGCAGCGCCATGCCGCCCGCGCTGGCGAGCTGTTCGTCGCACAGGCGCTTCAAGCTCGCGCTCGAGAGCAGCGGCATGTCGCCGTAGAGCAGGACCACCGGCCCCTTGGCGTCGGCGAGTTGCGGCAGGCAGCACTGCACGGCGTGCCCGGTGCCGCGCTGCTCGGCCTGGAGCACGCACTCGATCACGGCGCCGCTGGCGGGATGCTTCTCGACCGCCTTGCGCACCTCGTCAGCGCGGTAGCCGACCACCACGAGCACGCGCCGCGGCTCGAGCGCGAGCGCTTGATCGAGCACCCACGCGATCAGCGGCCGACCGCACAGCGGCGCCATCACTTTGGCCCAGCCCGTCTTCATGCGGGTTCCCTGGCCCGCAGCGAGGACGATGACGGTGTCGGGGCGGGCCATGGCGGGCGTGGGGACGGCGGAAGGGCGCGTGAGGGGCGCTGGGGGCGGGGGCCGCGCCGCGCCAGGCAGGGCGCGTCGACGAAAACGACGCCGCCGGGCCCGGGCAGAGCGAGGGGGGCAAGATGATAAGGAGCCCCGCGCGGCTGTCAATTTCGGGCCGGCGTCGGGCGCGCCCAGCCGCTACCATCCCGCGCCCTTCGCCTCCCCCACGCGATGCGCATCGTGCTCACTGGCGGGCCCCACGCGGGCAAGACCTCCCTGGCCCGCGAATTCGAGCGCCGTGGACACCGCGTGGTCAAGGAAGCCGCCATCGAGTGCATCGCGGCGCTCGTGCGCGAACTGGGCCCGGACGGCGCGCGCGCCTGGCGCCAGGCCAACGTCGACGAGTTCCAGGCCCGCATCGCGCGCATGCAGGTCGAACTCGAGCGCGCCGCCCCCATCGAGCCGGGCCAGCTGTGCTTCCACGACCGCGGACTCTTGGACGGCTTGGCCTACTGCCAGATCGCCGGCCAGGCGCCGCCGCGCGAGCTGTTCGAGAGCCTGCCCCACGCGCGCTACGACTACGTCGCGGTCTGCGAACTCGTGCTGCCGTTCTCGTCGCGCAAGGAAACAGGCCGAGTCTCGAGCCTCGAGCGCGCGCGCCTGATCGAGCAGACCGTGTTCGACGTGTACGCCTCGCACGGGTATCGCACGGAGCGACTCGCCTGCATCTCGCCCGTCGCAGCGCGCGCGGACCTGCTGCTCGAGCGAGTCGCCAAGCTGTAGCACGGTCCACTCGCTGTTCCAGCCGAACGCCGGCGTCGCCGCTGGACCTGCATTTTGGGTATGTCGACTCCAAAATGCGCCTCAAAATGGAATCGATCTCCTGAGCCATCGTTCCGCCGGAGGGGAGCTACTTCCTGTTTGGACCGCGCGGCACAGGCAAGTCGTCCTGGCTGCGCGCGGCCTGCCCGGACGCCTTCTGGGTCGACCTGCTCGAGCCGGAACTCCTCCAGCGCTACAGCGCACGACCGTCGTCGCTCGCGGAAGAGCTCAAAGGCGACAAGCGTGCGCGCACCGTCGTCATCGACGAAGTGCAGCGCGCCCCGGACCTCTTGAGCGTCGTCCACACGCTTCGTGAACGCCGCAAGTCCCTGCGTTTCGTGCTCACAGGGTCGAGCACGCGCAAACTCAAGCGCACCGGCGTCGACTTGCTCGGAGGTCGCGCGAGCGTCGCCACTCTGCACCCCTTCATGGCCTGCGAACTGGGCTCGCGCTTCGAGCTGGGCGCCGCACTGCGCACCGGCTTGTTGCCGCTCGTGTTGGGCGCCGAGGACTCCCGAGCCACCCTGCGCGGCTACCAGGCGCTGTACCTCAAGGAAGAAGTGCAGCAGGAGGGGTTGGTGCGCAACCTCGGCGCCTTCGCGCGCTTCCTCGAGGCCCTGAGCTTCTCCCACGCCAGCGTGCTCAACATCAGCAACGTGGCGCGCGAGTGCGCCGTCGAGCGCAAGACGGTCGAGAGCTTCGTGCAGGTCACCGAGGACCTTCTGCTGGGCGCGCGCGTCCCGGTGTTCACGCGGCGCGCCAAACGCGCGCTCATCGCGCACCCCAAGTTCTATTTCTTCGACGCTGGTGTGTTCCGCTCGATCCGCCCCACCGGACCGCTGGATCCGGCGGCCGAGATCGACGGCGCCGCGCTCGAGGGCCTTGTGTTCCAGCACCTGCGGGCGTGGAACGCGCACCGCGGCGAGCGCAACCAGCTGTGCTACGGGCGCACACGCCACGGCGTCGAGGTCGACTTCGTGCTCTACGGCCCCGACGGGTTCTTCGCGATCGAAGTGAAGAACGCGCGCCGAGTCGATCCCGCGGACGTGCAGCCACTGCGCGAGTTCCAGGCCGACTTCCCTGCCGCCAAAGCGTTGCTCGTCTATCGCGGTGAGCGGCAGCTGAACGTCAACGGCGTGATCTGCGCGCCGTGCGAAGAGTTCCTCGCGGAGCTGAATCCCAAGCGCGTCGCGCCGTTCGACTGACACACGGATGGCTTGCTCCGCGCGGCCACCGGCGTGCGGCGCCTAAGTCGCCGCACCGCTCCCGCCGCCGCGAAGTCGGTTCGGCGCCGCCGCCTCATGCCGCGCGCCGCGCAGCTACGGAACGAGGACCGGAGCGAGCGCCACGCGGAACCCGATCGACGCCAGTCCGTCGGTGGGAAAGTGGGTCGCGCGATTGGCCGAACGCGCGCCACTGGAATGGCCCTCCCACGCGCCGCCACGGAGAATCCGATACAGACCGCTGCTGCTGAACGGATCGACGACCGAACCCTGCGGGTAGGTCTCCCAAGTGTCGAGACACCACTCGAGCAGGTTGCCGTGCATGTCGTGCAGGCCCCACGCGTTCGCCGGGTAGCTCGCTACGGGAACCGTCGAGGTCTGCGCGCAGCTCGAGCTGGAGTGGAACGAGTAGGACATCGCCGCCTGATGGCAGTACAGCTCGTCCCCGACGTTGAACTCACTCGTCGTGCCAGCTCGGCAGGCGTACTCCCATTCGGCCTCGGTCGGCAGACGGTAGTGGTAGCCCGAAGGCACCAACCCCAGCGCCGATTGCTGCGCGGTGAGAGCGGCGCAATAGGCCTGTGCGTCGAACCACGAAACGCGCTCGACGGGCCGGTTCGCGCCCACGAACTGCGATGGGTTCACGCCCATGAGCGCCAGGTATTGCGCCTGCGTGACTTCCGTCGCGCCCAGCCAAAAGCAGTAGCTGATGGTGACCGTGTGAACGGGCCGCTCGTCCACGTGTCCGAAGTAAGGTCCACCCTGCGGAGCGTTCGACCCCATCGCGAACGAGCCCGGAGGGATCGAGGCCATGCCCGGTAGGTTCGTCGCGCACGGCGCCGGCGGCGACGATCCGAGGGTGAGCTCAACAGCGTTCGACAGATTCGAAGTCTTCACCGCGGCCGGATCGCGGTACCACGACTGCACGAACACCTTGTCGCCTAGCGCCCAGGGGTTGCCCAGCGCGCTCGGGTTCGCGAGTTGGAACGCGTCCCAGTTGATCACGTACGAACCGTCGCACTGACCGAACGTGCCACCGCTGTTCGTGGGCGCTCCGAGGCGCGTGGTCGGCGGCTTCACACACAGGAAGCTCGTGCCGCCAACGCCCCAGGGCGTGGGCGTGAATCCCGTGTTGTTCACGCCGTAGAAGACGAGCCCCTGCTTCTGCCCTTCGACGCCGGTGGTCGTGATCACGCAGCCCGCGTTGTTCGCGGTGTTCGGCTGCACGTTGGCGTTGATCGAAGGCGTGCAGCCGTTCGTCGAAGCGCCCGCCGTGCAGTACGGCTGCGGATTCTGAGCTTGCGCAAGCGAAACGAGCAGGACGAGCAAGGTCGCGGGGGCGGCGATGATCTTCAAGGGAACCTCCGAGCGAGGGCGAGAATTGACGTTGAGAGGTTACTGCGACTCTGCTGATGCCGCAGCGCGCCGTTCGGCTGAATCGCGTGGTGTCCGCTCCGCGCAGCCACCGGCTTCGACATCTACGGCTCCGCTCCGCTACGCCGCTTCGACGCATGTTTCAGCGCCGCCGCCTCAGGCTGCGCTTCGCTCTGTTACGGGACGATAACTGGGGCGAGGACAACCCGGATCCCGACGCCGCTGTCCACGCCGCCGGGGCTGATGAAGATCCGGTACGCGGAGCGACAGCGGCTCGAGTTGCCGTTCCAGGCGCCGCCGCGGATGACCCGGTTGGCGCCGCCCGTGACGAATGGATCCGTGACCGCTGCGGCCGAGTAGCCCGCGAACGAGTCGAAGCACCACTCCGACACGTTGCCGTGCATGTCGAACAGGCCCCACGCGTTCGGTGCGTAGCTCGCCACCGGTACATGGCTGGTGGAGCCGCAAATCGAGCTGGTGGAGTGATACGAGTACCCGAACTTCGCCTGATTGCAGAACAGGCTCGCCCCCACGTTGAACTCCGCGGTCGTCCCCGCGCGGCAGGCGTACTCCCACTCAGCCTCCGTCGGCACGCGGTACTGATAGCCCGCGGGCACGTTGCCCAAGGCGGCCTGTTGGGCCGTCAGCGCCGCGCAGTACGCCTGCGCGTTGAACCAATTCACCCGCTCGACCGGGTTGCTCGCCCCGACGAAGAACGACGCGTTCGTGCCCATCAGCGACGAGTATTCCGTCTGGGTCACCTCCGTCGCGCCCATCCAGAAGCAGTAACTGATGGTGACCTGGTGGACGGGCTGTTGGCTCGAATGACCGAAGTACGGCGCTCCGCTCGCCGCGTCCGAGCCCATGTCGAACGTCCCCGCGGGAATCGCGACCATCCCCGGAATCGTCGTCACGCACGGCACGGGCGCCGGATTGCGCAGCGTGAGCTCGACCGCGTTCGAGAGGTTCGAGCTCTTGACCGCCGACGGATCGCGGTACCACGACTGGACAAACACCTTGTCGCCAGCGACCCACGGGTTGCCGAGCGCCGTCGGGTTCGCGGCCTGAAACGCGTCCCAATCGATCACGTACGTGCCGTCGCAGAGCCCAGCGGAGCCGCCGCTGTTCTGCGGGGCCCCCAGGCGCTTGGTCGGGGACTTCACGCAGCGGAAGCCGCTGCTTCCGGCGCCCCACGGCGTCGGCGTGAAGCCCGTGTTGTCGATGCCGTAGAAGACGATGCCCTGCTTCTGCCCTTCGACGCCGGTAGTCGTGATCACGCAGCCGGCGGTGTTCGCAGTATCCGGCTGCACGTTCGCGTTGATCGACGGCGTGCAGCCGTTCGTCGACGTGCCTGCCGTGCAGTACGTCTGCGGACTCTGAGCTTGCGCGAGCGAGGCGAGCAGGACGAAGACGGATGCGGGAGCGGCGATGCGCTTCAATGGAACCTCCGAGGGTTGCAAGGGGAAGAGATGTCCTCATCAGTCTGCCCCTCCCCCGCGACCACCGCACCACTCCCACGAGAACAAGTTCCCGCAAACGCGCGCACGTCGACGCCGCGTCGCGCGCGAAGTCCGCCGCGATCAACCGCACGCTGACCGTGGGACGCGGGCGAGTCGCACGACAGCATCCGCGACACGAGGCGGCGAGCCTGACGGCATGACGAGGCCGCTCCCGCGGTCGGGGCATCACCTCACTCAGCCGTCGAGCCCGCCCGCGCGACGACGGGTCCTGGGCGCCGCGCCCCGTTGAACGCGGCCACCCTGGGCGGCCGCGGCGCCCGATCTCGGCCCGGTGCGGTCTGGGGCCACGACCGTAGACCGATGTTAGACAGCGGATTACGCCAGTACCTGCATTTCGCCCATATAGAGGGCGACAATGATCTGCCGCATGGGCCCCAGCGCTCCCCCCCAGCGAGTCCTCAGCGGCAAGCTCGTCCAGGCGCTGGTGAGCGAGCACCCGCGGCTCACGCTCGACGAGGTGCAGCGCGCGCCGGACCTCATGCTCGCCGTGAAGTACGTCGTCGACCGCGAGAAACGTGCGGGCCAGTTCCTCTTGAAGGGCTCAGCGAACCTGCTGCTCACGCGCATCAGCGAAGAGTCACTCGCGGGCCGGGCGCAGTACATGACGCTGCGACCGATGACGGCGCGGGAGGCCGATCAGCGTCCGCTCGCGAATGGGTGGGACGCGCTGCTCGACGCGAGCGACGCCGACGACGCGCTCGCACGCCTCGCGCCGGCGATCGAACTCGACTGGCGCGAGCGCGCGCTGCGCGGCGGCTTTCCGCCAGCGGCTCTGGCCGCGAGCGGGAAAGAGCGCACGCAGTGGCTCGAGGACTACGCCTCGACCTACTTGCGACGCGACCTGCGCGAGCTCGCGCGCGTCGACGACCTGCCCGGCTTCAGCCGCTTGATGCAGCTCGCTGCCCTGCGCTCCGGCGGACTGCTCAACCAGACCGATCTCGCGCGCGACGCGGGCCTGTCGCGCACGACTACACAACGCTGGTTGAGTCTGCTCGAGGCGACCTACCTCGTGACACTCGTGCCGCCCTTCTTCGAGTCGCGCTCCAAGCGCCTGATCGCGGCGCCCAAGCTCTATCCCGGCGACACGGGCCTGGCGCTTCATCTCGCAGGCGTCGAGACGGTCGAGCAGCTCGAGCGCTCGCCGCGGCCGGGCGCGTGGCTCGAGGCCTGGGTGCTCAACGAGTTGCTCGTCGCGCTCGAACCGCGCACACCCAGGCCGATGCTCTACCACTACCGCACGGCCACGGGACAAGAGATCGACTTCGTGCTCGAGGCCGGCCAACGCCGGCTGCCGATCGAAGTGAAGTCCTCGCCCGCGGCGCGCCCCGATGACGCGAAAGTGCTCGAGCGCTTCTGCGCCGAGCACCCCGAGCGCGCGCCCTTCGGCGTCGTGCTCTACACCGGCCGCGAAGCCCTGCGGCTCACGGCCAAGTCGATCGCAGTTCCGCTCGGCGCGGTGGCATAGCGCCAGCGCGGTCCTCGCCGACTGCGTCCAGTCTGGGCGCTGCGCCGCCGTCTCGGCCTGCGCCGCGCTCGGCTAAGGGACGAGAGTCGGAGCGAGCGCGACGCGGAACCCCAGCCAACGGTGCGCGTACCCGGGATCCAGTTGGAGCCGCAGCGCGGAGCGGGCGAACAGCTTGTCGTGGCCCGCGCTGCCGCCGCGGGCGATCCGAGCCGGGCCGCCGGTGACGAACGGGTCCGTGACCGCGGCGGAGGTGTACGCCGACGCCGAGTCGAGACACCACTCCCACACGTTGCCGTGCGCGTCGTGCACTCCCCAGGCATTGGCGGCGTAGCTGCCCGCTGGCGATGTCGCGCCTACGCAGCCGAAGAAGTTCGCGTCGGCGCAAGCGATCGAGTCACCCACGTTCCACAGGGTGGTGGTCCCCGCGCGGCAGAAGTACTCCCATTCGGCCTCGGTCGGCAGGCGGTACTCGTAGCCCGGCGGCACGTTGCCCAAAGAGGTTTGCTGCGCCGTCAGCGCCGCGCAGTAGGCGCGCGCGTCGAACCACGTGACGGTCTCCACCGGGCGGTTCGCATCGCCCTGGTAGTACGACGGGTTGAGGCCCATCAACGTGGCGTACTGCGCCTGCGTCACCTCGCTCGCTCCCACCCAGAAGCCGTAACTGAGCGTCACGGCATGCACCGGCGTCGCCACGCCGGTCTGGCCCATGTGGAACACGCCCGATTGGATCGCGACGAAGCCGGGGGGCGACTGGCACTGCACCGGGAGCGTCACCGAGAGCGTCGCGACGCACGTGGAGGTGTTCCCGACGACGTCCGCGGCGCTGATCGTGATCGCCTTCGTGTCCAGACCGAACAACACCGTTCCAGCGGGCGGCCACTGCGACAACACGACCGGTCCTCCGCACGCGTCGAACGCAACGACGCTCGACGTGAAGTCTGGTACGAGCGCCTGGCAGTTGCCGCTGCTCGTCACAGCCTGGTCCGCCGCGCACATCGTGATCTCAGGCGGCGTCGTGTCGCCCCTGCCACTGCACAGGTCGAAAGCCAGCGCGTCGCTCAGGTTCGTTTGCGTCGCCGCTCCCGGATCGCGGTACCAGCCTTGGGCGCGGAGCGTCTGGCCCTGCGCGAACGGGTAGCCGAGCGCCGTCGGGTGCGCAGCGCGCCACGCGTTGAAGTCCAGCGAGAGCGAGCCGTTGCACTGACCGGCGACGCCACCGCTCGAGAGACTGCCCATGCGCTGCCGCGGCAGCGCCACGCACAGCACGCTTTGGCTGAGAGGCGCCCAAGGCTGATTCGCCGGCTGCAAACCGTAGAACAGCAGCCCTTGCCGCTGCGCGGGCACGCTCGCCACGCGGATGTGAAATCCGCTGCCGGCATCGGCGCTCGGCGCGCCGGTGCTGGAGATCTGCGGCAAGCACCCCTGCACCGACGTTCCGGCCGTGCAGTACGTCGCCACGTTTCCATTGCAGCACTGCTGCGCAGGCGCGGCCGCCGTCAGCCACAGCGCCGCGACCGCGGCCGAAACAGCGCGCCGGACTGCAGTCATGGGACGGGAATGGGGGCGAGCACGACTCGGAACCCAAGGTAGCTGGCCCAGACCGAGCCACTGCTGCTGTAGCCCC
Source organism: Planctomycetaceae bacterium (assembly GCA_011525785.1). Lineage (GTDB taxonomy): Bacteria > Planctomycetota > UBA1135 > UBA1135 > WYBT01. The sequence continues at coordinate 26,470 of WYBT01000016.1, read as the reverse complement.
GCTCGGCCGAGCGGCAGCCGTTCGAGTTGAAGCTCCAGGCGCCGCCTCGAATGACCGGCCACCCCGAGATGGTCCCGAACGGGTCCGTCACCGCGCCGGCCGAGTACGCCCACGACGAGTCCTGGCACCACTCCGACACGTTGCCGTGCATGTCGTACAGCCCCCAGGCGTTCGGAGCGTAGCTCGCCACCGCAGCGGTGCCGCTGGAGCCGCAACTCGAGTTGGAATGGTAGGAATACGAGAAACTCTCCTGGTTGCACAACAAGCTCGCTCCCACGTTGAACTCTGTCGTGGTCCCTGCGCGGCATGCGTACTCCCACTCCGCTTCGGTCGGCAGGCGGTACTGATAGCCCGCAGGCACGCTGCCAAGCGCCGCTTGCTGTGCGGTGAGCGCCGCGCAGTACGCCTGCGCGTTGAACCAACTCACCATTTCGACGGGACGGGTAGCGCCGGAGAAGAACGACGGGTTCGTCCCCATCAAAGACGCGTACTGCGCCTGAGTCACCTCCGTCTGACTCATCCAGAAGCAGCGACTGATCGTCACCTGATGGACAGGCTGCGTATACGAATTACCGAAGTACGGCGCTCCGCTCGCCGCATTCGAGCCCATTTGAAACGTACCGGCGGGAATCAGGACCATGCCTGGAACCGGTGTCACGCACGGCACGGGCGCCGGGTTGCGCAGCGTGAGCTCGAGCGCGTTCGAGAGGTTCGAAGTCTTCACCGCCGACGGATCGCGGTACCACGACTGCACGAACACCTTGTCGCCAGCGAGCCACGGGTTGCCGAGCGCGCTCGGATTCGCGAGTTGAAACGCGTCCCAGTTGATCACGTACGACCCGTCGCACAGCCCGGCGGTCCCGCCGCTGTTGAGCGGCGATCCCATGCGCCTCGTCGGCGGCTTCACGCAGCGAAAGCTGCTGCTCCCCGCGCCCCACGGCGTCGGCGCGTACCCAGTGTTGTCGACGCCGTAGAAGACAAGCCCCTGCTTCTGCCCTTCGACGCCGCTGGTCGTGACCACGCAGCCCGCGGTGTTCGCGGTGTTCGGCTGCACGTTGGCGTTGATCGAAGGCGTGCAGCCGTTCGTCGACGTGCCGGCCGTGCAGTACGGCTGTGGATTCTGAGCCTGTGCGAACGACGCGAGCAGGATGAGCGAAGGTGCGCGTTTGGTGACGAACTTCAAGGGACTCTCCGAATGGTGCTTGGGGAAGACGCGCGTCCAAGTATCCACCAACCAACACGACGGCCACACCCCGATGGACCAAAGTGCCGCGACTGCGCGCGTGCCCAAGCGCGCGGCGCGCGCCGGCACCGCAGCGGCCGGCGCGCGGGAGTAGGCGCAGTGCTCCACACTGGCCGTCAAGCCATGCCGCTCACGGAGAAGTCGACTGCCGTTCTGCTGGCGCACTCGCACGAACGCAGCGGAACGTGCGAGCCCTTCGTTCGACTCCGCTCGTCGCCGCCGCCTTTGCACGCGCTCCGCTTGGTCAGGGCACGAGAATCGGGCCGAGTACGACCCGGAACCCGATATTGCTGGCGGCGCCGCTGGAGTTGTAGCTGCCCCGCGACGCGGAACGGCACATGTCCGAGTAGCGGATCAAGCTGCCGCCGCGGATGACCCGCTCAGGGCTGCCTGTGACGAACGGGTCCGTGACTGCGCTCCCCCCGTAACCCGAGTACGAATCCAGGCAGAGCTCCGACAAGTTGCCGTGCATGTCGTAGAGGCCCCACGCGTTGGGAGCGTACTGCGCCACCGGAACAGTCGTGTCGGAGTGGCAACTCGAGTTGGAGTGGTGCGAGTACGAGAAGTTCGCCTGAGCGCAGATCAGACTCGCCCCAACGTTGAACTCCGTGGTCGTCCCGGCGCGACAGGCGTACTCCCACTCGGCCTCCGTCGGAAGGCGGTACTGATAGCCCGCGGGCACGTTGCCGAGCGCCCATTGCTGTGCGGTCAGCGCCGCGCAGTACGCCTGCGCGTTGAACCACGACACACTGTCGACGGGGTTGTTCGGGCCCGGGAAGAAGGACGGGTTCGAGCCCATCAGCGACGCGTACTGCGCCTGCGTCACCTCCGTCGCTCCCATCCAGAAGCAGTAGCTGATCGTCACGCTGTGGACAGGCTGCTGCATAGTCAGGTTGAAGTACGGCGGCGTGTTGGGCGCTGCGGACCCCATGTTGAAGCTGCCGGCCGGGATCACGACCATCCCCGGGAGCGTCGTCACGCACGGAACCGGAAGGGGCGGCGTCACCGTCAACTCGAGCGCGTTCGAGAGGTTGGAGGCCTTGGTCGCCGGCGGATCGCGGTACCACGACTGCGCAAACACCTTGTCGCCCGCGCCCCAAGGGTTGCCGAGCGCTGTCGGGTTCGCGTTTTGGAACGCGTCCCAGTCAATCACGTAAGCGCCGCTGCACGTCCCGGCCATCCCGCCGCTGCTCTGGGGCGGCCCAAAGCGCACCACCGGCGGCTTCACGCACAGGAAGCTGCCCCCCAACGCGCCGCCCCACAGGCTCGGCGTGAACCCAGAGTTGTCGATCCCGTAGAACACGAGCCCTTGCCGCAGTCCAGGCACTCCGCTGACTGTGATCACGCAGCCCGCGGTGTTCGCGGTGTTGGGCGGCGTATTGGCGTCGATCGAAGGCGTGCAGAAGTTCGACGACACGCCAGCCGTGCAATACGGCTGCGGGAGCTGGGCTCGCACGAGCGACGCGAGAGCTGTGGTGGCGAGAGCCACGGAAACGATAGACCGCATGAGGTCCTCCGAAGGGGGCTGGCGTCCGCACGGAAAGCGTAACCGATTGCAGCGAGTTGGCCGCAGGTCGCGGCGCGCACACAACCGCCCCGCCGCGACGCCGACGGTTCGGAGTTCCCCTCGGCGAGGCCTACGACCCGCGCTTGAGCACGTCGCGCGCGATCACGATGCGCTGCACTTCGCTCGTGCCCTCGTAGATGCGCGTCACGCGCGCGTCGCGGTAGAGCTTCTCGATCACGTACTCCGACGAGTAGCCCATGCCGCCGTGGATCTGCACGGCGCGGTCGACCACGCGGTCGAGCGCTTCGCTCGCGAAGAGCTTGGTGATCGCCGACTCGCGGCTGAACGGCTCGCCGGCGTCGCACATGCGCGCGGTGCGGTAGACGAGCGAATCCATGGCGTAGATGTCCACGGCGTTGTCGGCCAGCATGAAGCCGATCGCCTGGTGATCGCCGAGTTTCTTGCCGAAGGTCTCGCGTTGATTGGCGTAGCTCACCGACAGCGAGTGCGCTTCCTTCGCGCAGCCCAGGCAGTTGGCCGACAGCGCGAGACGACCGCGGTCGAGCGTCGCCATCGCGATGCGGAAGCCGTCGCCGACTTCACCCAGGCGGAACTCGTCGGACAGGCGCAGGTTCTCGAAGGCCAGCGTCACGGTGCTCGAGCCGCGCTGCCCCATTTTCTCTTCGCGCTTGCCGACGCTGAAGCCCTTGGCGCCGGACGGCACGAGGAAGGCCGTGATGCCGCCCTTCGCCTTCTTGGCGCGATCTGTGATCGCATAGACCGTCACGAGGTCGGCGATGTCGCCGCTGGTGATCCAGACCTTCTCGCCGTTGATGATCCAGTCGCCGCCGTCGCGCACTGCGGTGGTCGTCATCGCCGCCGGATCGGAGCCGGCGTTGGCCTCCGAGAGCGCATAGGCGCCGAGAATGCGCCCCTGCGCCATGTCGGGGAGCCAGCGCGCCCTCTGCTCCTCGGTCCCGCCGACGAGCACGCTCATCGACCCGATCGAAGCGTGCGCGCCGTAGGTCACCGCAACAGCGAAATCGCCGCGCGTCAGCTCCTCCATCACCACGCACAGGCCGGTCTCGCCCAGGCCCGACCCGCCGTACTCCTCGGGGATCGCAACGCCCATCAAGCCCACTTCGGCCAGCTTGTCGAGCAACTCGCGCGGCACCTGGTGCGTGCGCTCGATCTCGGCCGCGCGCGGACGAATCTCGTTGTCGGTGAATTCGCGCGCCAGATCGCGCACGAGGTCGAGTTCTTCGCTGTGGGCAGTGTGCATGTCGCAAGTAGCTCTGAAGGTTCCCGAGTCGGGTTATCGTCTCGTCAGTCTCGCGCCTTGTGGCGCAAGCCAGAAGCCGAATCATCCGAGGAACTTCGCTCGCCAGCGCGGGTTCGAACGAGCCGGCCAAGGTCACGCCACTCGCGAGCGAAACTCGATCGCGCCCCCAGGAACGCAACGATGAAGTCATCCGCACTTGTTCTCGCCGCCGCCGGCGCCGTCTCAGGCTTCGTCGGCGCCGCAGTGGCTGTCCTGATCCTCGCCGATCGACCGAGTGTCACGGGCGAATCGGTCGCCGCCGGGCCCTCGAGCTCGCGCTCCAGCGTTCAGGACTCCGACGCCGAGCGCGCAGCGCGCGCGCAGGCGCAGGTCTCCGCCGACGCGCAAGCAGCGGAACTGGCCGCGCTTCAGCGGCGCGTGGATCTGCTCGAGGGCGAACTCGCGGCGCTCAGCTCCGAGCGTTCGCGCGCCGCGGTCGCGCCCGTCGCACAGAGCGCTGAGAAGGCGCCGACGCCCGAGGCGCTGGCCGAGATCCAGCGCGAAGCGATCGTCCAGGTGCTCGAGGACCAGCGCAAAGCCGAGCAGGAAAAGCGCGATGCCGAGCGCAAGGAGCGCCAACGCAAGGCCGCTGAAGACCTGGCCGCGCGCACCGCGAAGGAACTGGGACTGGGCGCCGGCGACGAACGGCGTCTGGCCGACTTCTACGTCGTCGCGGGCGACAAGCGCGACGAACTCTTCCGCCCCATGCGCGACGGCGCGGGCTTCGACCGCGACACGCTGCGCCAGAACTTCGAGGACTACCGCACCTGGGCCGAGACCGAGCTGAAGACCAACTTCGGCGACAACATCGGCGGCCGCATCATCGAGTACCAGCGCCAGCAGCGCGATTTCGGCGGCTTCGGGGGCGGCTTCGGGGGCGGCTTTGGCGGCCCTCCCGGCGGCGGCAGCACTCCCGGCGGCAGCGACTCGGGTCGGCGCGGCGGCCGCGGCGGCGGTTGAGCCTCCGACGCAGGGTTGCGTGAGGGGCCCCGCGCTTCCGAGCATGGAGAGCGCTTGAGTCCCCCTCCGCCCAGCACCACTCCCCCGCCCGCCACCCCGTTCCAGCGCGCGCTCTCGCTCGGCGTCGGCTGGCTTTCCGACCGGCGCATCCCGCGACCGCTGCGCGCGCCGCTCTACCGCGCCTACTCGCGCGCCTACCGCGTCGAACTCGGCGAAGTGCGCCTAGAGCTCGCCGAGCACCCCAGCTTCGCCTCGTTCTTCGTGCGCCGCCTGCGCGACGGCGCGCGGCCCTTCGCGAGCGGCCCCGACGAGTTCCCGGCGCCCTGCGACGGCACGGTGCAGGCGCTCGATCGGATCGAGCGCGGCACGATCCTGCAGGCCAAGGGCCGGCCCTACTCCGTGCGCGAGCTGCTGGGCGGCGTCGGCGAGGAGGTCGAACTCGAGGGCGGACAGGCCTGGACCATCTACCTCTCGCCGCGCGACTACCACCGCGTGCACGCCCCACTCGACGCCCGCCTGGTCGAAGCGCGCTGGTTGCCGGGCTCGCGCTACTCCGTCGCGCCGAAGGTGCTGCTCGCGCGGCCCAAGGTGTTCTCGATCAACGAGCGCGTGGTGATGAGACTGGAGAGCGCAGACGGCCCGCTGTTCCTGGTGATGGTCGGCGCACTCAACGTCGGCCGCATCCGCGTGGTCGGCGTCGAGCCCAACGCGGGAGGTCCGCTCACGGGCCAGCGCGCGTTCGCCCGCGGCGACGAGCTCGCGCGCTTCGAACTGGGCTCGACCGTGATCCTGGTGCTGCCTCCGCAGCCGCGCGCCTGGCGCACGCAGCTCGCACTCGGCGCCGCGGTCCGCATGGGTCAGTCGTTCGCTCGACGCTGATGGGCGCGCCGCACAGCAAGCTCGAACGCCTGGCGCAGCTGTTCACGGCGATCGTGGTCGGCGACTGGCCCGCGCTGCGCGAAGTGCGCCTCGCTGCGCCGCCGGGCGAACCCGACCGCGGCTGGCGCGAAGCGCTGCTGCAGGCCCACGTTTTCGCGGGTTTTCCGCGCGTCGTCGAAGCGCTCGACGTGCTGGAGGAAGCGGGCGGACTGGGGCCGCTCGGACGCGACGAAGCGCTCGCCGAGGCGGAACAGCCCGAGCGCGGACGGGAGCTGTTCGAGCGCATCTACGCCGAGCACGCGCCGCGCGTGCGTGCGTTCCTCGAGCGCGGGCACCCCGACTTCGCCCGGTGGATCGAAGGCCACGCCTACGGTCGGATCCTCTCGCGGCCGGGCCTGGGCGCAGCCGAGCGCGAACTGCTCGCCGTGTGCGCGCTGGCGGCGCTCGCGCAAGAACGGCAGCTCGTCAGTCACGTCCGCGGCGCGCTGCGGTGCGGCGCGTCGGCGGCCGACGTCAAGGCGGTGCTCGGCGCCTGCCGTGCGCTGATCGGCCCCGAGCGCTGCGACGCCGCGCTGCGCATCGCCCAACGGGTCGCGGCGCGCGAACCTCAGCGCTGAGTTCGTCCCGTCTGGAGCCTTCGCGTCTTCGCGAAAGCTCCACGGGGCAGCAGCGACCCAATCGATAGCTCAGTACGAGCCGCGCAGCGTGACTTCGAGCACGCGCAGGCGCTCGAAGCTGCGGATCACGAGCACGCGGTCGTCGACACCGGTCGACGCCGGCTCGGGCCGCAGCACGGCGCGCGAATCGAGCCGCTCGCCGTCGAGCGCGAGCTCGACCTTGCCGCGCCCCTGACGCAAGCCGATCTGCAACTGGTGCCGCGCACCCTTGGTCAGGCCCTTGAAGTTCGTGCCCACGCCGCGCGCACGCGCCAACAATCCCTGCACGCAGTTGCGCAACTCGCTCGTCGCGCCGCTCACGATGGCGTAGCGCGCGCTTCCGCCGTCGTCCGTGGCGCCGACGAACACCACGTGCACGCCGGCGAGACTGATCGCGAGCAGGCGCGGCGGACCGGCGTCGACGGGCTGCTCGAAGCTGAGCTCGAACTCCAACGCCTGCTCGAGATCGAGCGGAGGACGCAGCGACAGCGTGGGCCACAGCGCCGCACTCTCGAGGTCCTCGGGCGCGAAGGCCCGCGGCGGAGTCCAGCCGCGCACGTCGGCTTGCCACTGGTTGCGCTGGAACTGGCCGCGGTAGTCGGCGTCGAGCACGAAGCGCAGCGCCACGCGCCGGCTGTCGAGCAACTCGACGGAGTTGGGGCCGTAGGCCGCGCGGAACATGTCGGCGTCGACCGCGCCGGGGCCGCGCTGGAGCTCCTCGCGTCGCTGGCGCAGCCACGCTGCGTCGCCCTTGACGTCCTCGACGTCGGCGTACTCGCGCAGCAGCGTCTCGATGTGCTCGAGCTGTCGACGCGACGTCGCGGTCTCGTTGTTCTGCGCCGCGCGCCGCACAAGGAACAACAGCTCGCTCGCCGCGCGCCGCCGTTCCTGGAGCTGGCGCGAGCGATCGGCGCGCGCCGTTTCGAGCCGCTCGTTCAGGTCGCGCCACACGCCGCTCCACTCCGGCGTCGCCGGCGGCGGCAAGGGCCACAACTCGAGGGCCGCATCGAGCGCCCCGGTGCGCTCGCGCAGCAGCGCCGCCTGGAGCCGCGCGTCGGGGTCGGGCTGCTCCGTCGCCAGCCCGGCCAGCCGTTCGAGGTCCAGGCGCGAGACCAGCTCGAACGACTTGCCGTCCAGCGGTCGCAGCGCGAGCAGCACGCCCGCTCCGTTGTCCGCGGTGACGAAACGGAAACCGCGCTCGAGCGGCAGGTGGGCCTGCTCGATCACGCCTTCGCGCTCCAGGCCGAGCCACAGACGTGTCTGCGCGCGCGTGTCGCCCAGGCGCTCGATCTCATCCGCGGCGCGCTGCATGACGGCCTCGAGGATGGCCGCCTCCTGGCGCAGCTCCTCCAGGCGCGCGAGCACCGGCGCCATGGTGCGCCGCGCGAGTTGCTCGTCGATCGAGGCCAGCGCAGCGTCGAAGGCGCGCGAGGCGATCGCACGCTGGAAGTCCGGCAGGAAGTCGCGCAGCGCCAGCTCGGCGTCGGCGCGGTCGTTGTCGGCTTCGGTGCGAGCGAGTTCGCCGGCCGCGCGCTGCAGCGTGGCGCGCGCGCGGTCACTGACCTGCGGCAGGAGCTGGTCCTCGGTCAGCAGGTCGCGCTCGAGCAGCTCGCGCCAGCGCGCGCGCAAGCGGCCCGCGGCGTCGGTCACCTTGCGCAGCTTCAGCTCGGCCCACAACTGGCGCTCGAGCGCCGAGAGTTCGCTCTCGCGCTCCACATCGGCCGCCGTCCAGCGCGCGTCGGCCAAGGCCAGTTCGCGCTCGATCGGATCGCGTTGGACACGCGCGAGCGCTGCCTCCAGCTGGTCAGCCGGCAGCCCGAAGCGCGAGAGCTGCAGTCGCTCCAAAAGCCCGCTCGCGCTCACGCTGCGCAGTTCGCGCGCCGCGCGCCACTGGCCTCGCGACTCGAGTTCCTGGGCTTGGGCCGCGTGCTCTTCGGCGTAGGCGCGCTCGACACGGCCGGCGAGTTCGTCCACGCGCTGGCGGATCTCCGCTCGCAGTTCCGCCTCGAGCGAGCGCAGCCCCAGGCTGTCGCGCTGCCGCTCGAGCTGCGTGGGGTCCAGGCCCAACTCCGTGCGCAGGCGCTGGGGGAAACCGTCCTCGACCAGCGCCAGCGCGCCGACCAGATCGCGCCGCTCGTGGCGCAGGCGATCGAATTCGCGCAGAAAAGCCGAGTGCGCGCCCTGCACGGCGGAGGCGAAGCTCTGGCGCACGCGCGCGTTGAGCGCATCGGCGCGGGCCGCGTGGGCGCTGGGCACGACGCCAGCCAGCGCGTCGAGCGCTGCGAGACAGGGGCCTAGTTCGCGCGGACCCTGTTCGAAGCGCTCCGCGATCGCGTCGAGCGCGGAGAAGCTCGAGTCCCGCTCCGCTTCACGCTCGTCGCTCGGCCCGCTCCCCTGGCCGCGTGTGAGGTACGAGCCCGCGGCGATCGCACCCAGCGACGCGAGCGCGACCGCGCCCGTCCAGATCCAGCGCCGACGTCGCTCGCGCTCGCCCAGGAGCGGATCGAGCTGATCGCGCTTGACACTCACGGCGCGCCGCTCACGCAGCGCTTCGAGATCTTCGCGCAGCTCGCGCGGGGTCTGGTAGCGGCGGGCGGGATCGCGCGTGAGGCACTTGCGCAGCACGAGCTGGAGGCCCTTCGAGAGCTCGGGCGCGAACTCGGTCGGATCGGGCATCGGCGAGTAGAGAACGCCCGAGAGGATCTCCCCCACGCTCTCGCCCGCGAACGGCGGACGCCCGCACAGGCAGTGGAACAGCGTTGCGCCCATCGACCAGATGTCGCTGCGGGCGTCGGCGTTCTTGGGATCGCGCGCCTGCTCGGGCGAGATGTAGTGCGGCGTGCCGAGCGTCCCGCCGTGACCCGTCAACGACGGATCGTCCTCCGCGAAAGCCAGTCCCAGATCGACGATGCGCGCACGTCCGCTCTTGTCGATGAGAATGTTGCCGGGCTTGAGGTCGCGGTGCACGACGCCCTGTTCGAAGGCGTGCTCGAGCGCTTCGCACAGCGGAATGAACAGCCGCAGCGCGTCGCGTTCGGAGAGCGCGCCGTCCTTGCGCAGCTTGGCGGAGAGCGAGGGCCCCTCGACCAGCTCCATCGCGTACCACCACAGGCTGCCGATGTGGCCCATGTCGATGGCCGACACGATGCCGGGGTGCGAGAGCTTCGCAGTGGTGCGCGCTTCGCGCTGCAGCCGGCGGATCGCGCGCCCGCGCGCGGCGAGCTCGGGGTGCAGGATCTTGAGCGCGACCTTGCGCTGCACGGCGAGCTGCACCGCGCGGTAGACCGTGCCGGTCGAACCGCGACCGATCACCGCCTCGAGCCGATAGCCGGGAATTTCCGGCAACGGAGCGCTGCGTTGCGCGCCTTGGGAGTCCATCGCCACGGCTCTCTAGGCTAACGGACCGCTCAGCGCGACACGAACCACGCTCGCCACGCAGCGTCGGCCTCGCGCCAGTTCATGCCGGCGGCCGCACCGAAGGCCGCGTCGTACTGCGCCTGCCGCGCGCGCACGTCGAGGATCACGCGGTCCGGCGCCTTGGGCTGAGCCTTGCGCAGCTCGGCGTGGAACTTCGCGAGCGCGCCCTCGCCCTTGTCCTCGAGCCACCAGCAGATCGCCATGCCGCAGGCGATGTCGAGCAGCTCGAGCTGCCCCACGTCGAGCTGCGCGAGTCGATCGAAGCTCGGCACGGCCTTGGCCTCGAGCGCCTTGCGCAGCGTCGCGGGCCACTCGCCCTCGCGGAACAGCGCGGGGTCGAAGTTGAAGCTCGCGGCCGACTTCTTCGCGCTCGTGCCGGTCGTCCCGACGATCGTCGCAGCGGCGCGGCAGAACACCGCGTTGCGCTCGAAACGGCGGAACTCGGTGAGGCTCGCAAAGCCTTCGTCGTACCACGGCGGGAGGAGTCGTCCGTCGTAGCCCAGTCGGCCCAGGAGCATGTGCCCCCAGTGGTGGATGCAGTGGCCGACGAGATCGTCGTCGGGCCGGTTCCACACGCGCGCCGACGAGCACGGATACGGATCGATCCACACGAAGCCGTGTCGATCCTTCACGACCGGCGCCCACTCGGGCGTGACCGTGTGCGTGAGCGTCGCGAAGTGATCGACGGTGTTCTTGTAGGGCTCGCTGTCGCGGTTCCAGAGGTAGAACTCGGCCAGCCGGCCGCCCAGCAGCTTCAGTCCGGGTTCGACGCGGTAGAGCTTGTCGAACCACTCGCGCGCGGCGAGCACGTGCTCGCCGGTCGTCTCGAGCACGCGCGCGTCCCAGTCGCCGGCGATCGTGGCCTGTGCGTTCACGTGCAGCGCGAGCGGCTTGCCGATCAGCTTCTCGACCGCGAGCACGCCTTGACGCGCGAGCGCCTCTCCGCGCGGGTACCACGCATCGCCGGCCTTCTCGAGCCCGTCGAAGCGCTTGGCCTCGTCAGCGCTCATCCACTTGCCGCCGCGCTGCTCGAGACCTTGCTCGAGCTTCTCCTTCTCCGCCGGCGAGACCCAGCGTTCCTTCCAGCGCACCAGCCCGCGCGCGAGCATCTCGGCCTCCTCATCGGCGGCCTGACGCACGTCGCGCTCCGCTGGCGTCATCCACGCGCCCTTGTACTGCACGTGGCCGAGCGCCGTGTGCGCGCCGGCGTGGTTCGCATCGAGCGCGACCGCGCGCTCATAGGCCTTGGTCGCGAGCGGCTTGAGCTTCTTCTGCGTGGCGTACTCGCCGAGCTGGAAGTAGTCCTCCGCCGTCTTGGCGAGCTTCTCGCGCGCCGCGTACTCCTCGCGCGGCGTGAGGCCCTTCACGCGCTCCTGCACGTCGCTCTTCTTGAGCTCGAGCTGCCCCACCGCGGTCTGCACGACGTACGCGTCCGCCGTCTCCTTCTCGAGCTTGCCCTCGATGCGCCGCCCGTCCTTCATCACGAAGGTGTCGGCGCGCAAAAGGCCCGAAAGCAGCACCGCGGCGCACAGGAGAGTGAGCTTGAGCTTCATCGCAGGCGCGATCGTAGCGGCCCGCTCGCGCTTCGCACGCCGAGCTGCGCAGCCACGCTCAGCGCAACGGACACGCTCAGGCGAGCTTCTCGCCCAGCGTCGCGTTCTTGGCGCGCGACTCGTCGGCCATCGAGCGCTGCCAAGCTTCGACGCGCTCGCGCAGCTTCGAATCGTGCGCGGCGAGGATGCGCACCGCGAGCAGGCCCGCGTTGCGCGCGTTGCCGATGCCGACGGTCGCGACGGGAACGCCGGCGGGCATTTGCACGATCGAGTGCAGCGAATCGACGCCGCGCAGCGCGTGCGACTCGACCGGCACGCCGATCACGGGGAGCGCGGTGAGGCTCGCGACCATGCCGGGCAAGTGCGCTGCGCCGCCGGCGCCGGCGATGATCACCTTGAGGCCGCGCGCGGCGGCCTTCGAGCCGTACTCGACCATGTCGAGCGGCGTGCGGTGCGCGCTCACGACGCGCGCTTCGAAGCTCACGCCGAACTCCGCGAGCGCGGCGCAGGCGGCCTTCATCGTCGCCGCGTCGGAATCGCTGCCCATGATCACGCCCACCAGCGGCGCGCTCGCGCTTGCATCGCTCATGACGGTTGGCTCGCGCCGAAGCGGATCAGGTCGGCGGCGCGCTCGGCGGTGGCGCGCGCGCTCTCGAGGGACTCGGCCAGCGCGGTGACGTGGCCCATCTTGCGGCCGCGGCTCGAGCTGAGCTTGCCGTAGACGTGGACGTGCGCGCCCGGGACGCCGAGCGCGTCGGCGAGCCCGAGCGGTTCGCCCGAACCCGGCCCGGCGCCGAGCAGGTTGACCATGCAGGCCGCGCGAACGTGCATGCGCGGCGAGCCCAGCGGCCAGCCCATCACAGCGCGCACGTGGTTGTCGAACTGCGAGGAGTCGCAGGCCTCGATCGTGTAGTGGCCGGTGTTGTGCACGCGCGGCGCGAGCTCGTTCACGAGCAGCGTTCCATCGCGCAGGTGGAACATCTCGACGCCGAACGAGCCGACGGCGCCGACGGATTCCGCGGCCGCGCGCGCGATGCGCTGCGCTTCGGCCGAGGCGCGCGCATCGACGGGCGCCGGCGCGAGCACGATGCGGCACACGTGCTCGCGGTTGATCGTCTCGACCGTCGGGTAGCTCACGCTCGCGCCGTCGCGGCCGCGCGCGACCATCACGGCCAGTTCGCGCTCGAACGGCACGAAGCGCTCGACGTAGAACGCGCCGGGCGCGCCGCCCAGCTCGCTCCACGCGCGTGCGACGTCCGCGGCCGAGCGCACGGTCGCGTTGCCCTTGCCGTCGTAGGCGTTGCGGCGCTTCTTGAGCACCAGCGGCCAACCAAACTCACGGGCCGCGGCCTCGACCTCGCCAGGCGTCTCCACCGCGTGGAAGTCCGCCACGGGCAGCCCCGCCGCGCGCAGCACTTCCTTTTGGCGCAACTTGTCCTGCACCAGCTCGATCATCGCCGCCGTCGGGTACAGCGCGTGGCCCGCGGCCTCCAGCGCGTGCAGCGCGCGCGCGTCGACGAACTCGTTCTCGAGCGTCACCACGTCGACGCCGCGCGCGAACTCGATCAGCGTGCCAGCGTCGTTCCAATCCCCCACGCTCGAGCGCGTGTCGAGCGCGTGCGCCGGGAACTCACTCGCTCGCTCGAGCACCGCCACCTCGAGCCCCAGCCGCGTCGCGGCCTGCGCCGTCATCTTCGCGAGCTGACCTCCGCCGACGATGCCGAGCACAGCGGTCGGCGGCGCCGCGCGCCGGAGCTGGGAGGTCGAGTGCGTCATGGGCGGCGCAAGATAGCGCCCCGCACCGGCCTTGGCCTGCACGGGGCGCGCAGCGAGTCGGACTGGAGCGACTACAGGACGGGTGAGTACGCGTAGGCCCCCCAACGCGAGCCGTCGGGCTTTGCGTATCCAAACGCCATCGGGAACGCGGGCTGACTCGACTCGATCAGGTGGCTGCCTTCGGCGAGCTTGACTTGCAGCACCGTGTACATCGCGTTCACCGTGTGCGCGGACGAGTTGGGCAGTCCGAGCAGCGGCTCACCGTCGACGACAACTGAGTTCATCGCAGCGGTCGGGACCACCACGGCCACGCCGCAGTCGAGCTGCCCAGCCCCGTACGACCACACGACTTCACGGCGCGACCAGCGTTCGATCGGCGCGAGATTGAGAGCCGCGCTGCCGGCAGCGTTGACACCGTTGCTCTTCATCCAGCCGAACGTCTGCCAGACCAGCACCGGGCGATCGCTGGTCAGAGTGATCGGGTTGTTGCCAACCAGCGCAACGCGCTGATGCTCGCCGGCGAGCAGGCTCAGCACTTGGCCGCTGGGGAGCGCCACGTCGGCCCCGTTCGGGCCGGCGACGATGTAGATCGAGCCATCGACCTGCCCGATCTCGCCGAACGTCACGAACTCCGAACCCCACCGCTCCGTTGCGAGCACCGGCTCCAGCACCCTTCCGTAGGTCGCCAACTCGTATCCGCTCACGGCTCGCGATCCGGCAACCACGCCGATCGGGGCGCTCGACTGGATACGCGAGCCGGTGAGGGATCCAACGCCACTATTGAACTGGAGTCCGTCTTCGAGCTGCAGTCCGACGTTGAAGGACACGCCGCTGGGCATGAACACCGAAGGCGTGACCGTGCTCAAGTTCGTGCCCTGGGTGAGGTTGATCGACAACTGAGCGTCATCCGCGCCAGCCAGAGCCAGCGCGTAGTTAGAGCAGGTCCAACTCCAGTTGGAGAGTTCGAGCGTCTGCAGGTAGTGGTCGGTTCCGAGCGCGGACTTCGGCAGGCAAGCGTAGGCCGACAGCTCATCGGTGAGGTTCTCGCCATACACGATGAGCGCAGCGGAAACTGCGGCGCTCGACGCGACGCGGACACCTCGCGAAAGCGAGTCGATCGAGTCGCAGGGCTGATTCTGGAACAGCTCGGCGGCGGGCAGCGAGCGCGTCGTGGCGCCCATGGGCGCGACGGAAGCTGTTCCGCTCGCGCCAGCGACAGTCGAGGGAACACCTGGACAGCTCCAAGACACGGTGGCGGACTGCGCACTCGGATTCATGAGCACCAGGATCGCGACGTGCGGCGCTCCTGTATTCATGTCGGGTGTCGCCGTGAAGAACTCCCGCCCGCGCGAGAGCGGTTGCGCGGCCAAGACGAGGTCGGCGACGACGGTGACGCCGGGCGTGAGCGGACCAGCGAGTTCGCGCGCCGAGTACTCCGTGCCGCTGACGCTCGACGTGACCTCGATCTCGAGCCCGGCCTCGCGCGCGAGCGGCCAACGCTGCGGGATCGTGAACACGCCGCTCGCGTCCGTGAAGGTCCTCAGCGAAGCGTAGACGTTGCTCAGCATCGGGTGCTCGAGCTTCACCAGCGCGCCAGCCGCGGGAACGCCGCCGGGCAGCAGCACGCGCCCGCTGATCTGGGTCACGTCGTCGACGACGAGCGGCTGGAGCGCAAGATCCACTTCGAGCCCGTCGAACAGCGTGTCGTCGTCGCTGTCGAAGTCGAGCGGATCGCTGCCGTGCGTGCGGAGTTCCGCTCCGTCGAACAGCGTGTCGTCGTCGGAGTCGGGATCATTCGGATCCGTGCCCGCCGCCAACTCCTCGTCGTTCGTCAGACCGTCTTGATCGGGGTCGTTCGCAGGCGGAGTTCCATCCGCCGCAGCACTCGAACCGCCGCACGAGCCCAAGAACACACCACCGACGATGCACAAGCCGACGACCGCGAGCGGCCTGAATCGGATCGAACCACGAAGCTGCATGACGCCTCCCTCCAGTTGCTGGCGGGCGACAGGCCGTGGGGCGTCACTGCCCCTGGAACCGACCGGCGCGCCGCGCGCCTGGAGCAAGGGGAGCGGCCTGCGAGGCTCACGCTGAATTTGGAGGATGCGCGCGCCGGCACGCAGGTTGCCCGCGAGCAGAGGTCGCTGTTCTGAGCTGAGCGAGCAAGACGAGGGTCGGTCTCAGCGCACAGACCAGCGCCGCAACGAACACACGCCGCGCTACGCCGGCTCCTGGGCCTCGAGGTCCTCTTCGGGGACGGGCTCGTCGGCGGCGGCGAGGCCGTACTTGTCGAGCTTGCGCTGCAGTGCGAAGCGCGAGATGCCGAGCAGCTTGGCCGCGCGGCTCTTGTTGCCTTCGCAGGAGGCCAGCGCCGCTTCGATCGAGCGCTTCTCGAGGTCGGCCACGGCGTCGCGGATCGAGCCGCCGGGCTCGCCACGCGAGCCGTTGCTCCCACCCAGCAGCGGGGCGCGGCGTTCGATCACGGTTTGCGAGAGGTGCTCGAGCCGCACGTCGTCCGACGCCAGCACCACCAGACGGCGCATCTCGTTCTCGAGCTCGCGCACGTTGCCGGGCCACTCGTGTGCAGCGAGCGCGGCGAGCACTTCGCGCGGCAGGTGCGGCGCCGGGCGGCCCGCTTCGCGCGCGGCGCGCGCCACCAGGGCCTCGGCGAGCAGCGGGATGTCTTCGCGCCGCTCGCGCAGCGGCGGCAGGTCCACCTTGAGCACGTTGACGCGGTAGTACAGGTCCTCGCGGAAGCGGCCTTCTTTCACGAGCTGCTCGAGCTTGTGGTGGCTGGCCGCGATCACGCGCACGTCGACCTTGACGCGCTCCTCCGAGCCGATGGCGCGGAACTCGCCTTCCTGCAGCACGCGCAGGAGCTTCTTCTGCATCTCGCTCGACATGTCGCCGATCTCGTCGAGGAACAGCGTGCCGCCGTCGGCTTGCTCGAGCAGGCCCTTCTTGGCCTTGTGCGCGCCCGTGAACGCGCCGCGCGTGTGGCCGAACAGCTCGCTCTCGAGCAGCGTGTCGGGCAACGCCGCGCAGTTCTCGCTGACGAAGGCCTTGGCCTTGCGCGGCCCGTTGAAGTGGATCGCGCGCGCGATCAGCTCTTTGCCCGTGCCGCTCTCGCCGTGGATCATCACGGGCAGGTCACTCTCGATGATGCGGTCGAGCTGCTGGAACACGCGCCGCATGCCGGAACTCGCGCCGACGATGGCCGTGTAGTCATAGCGCCCGCGCTCGCGGCCCAGTTCGGCGCGCACCACGGCGAGTTCGCTGTCGCGGTCGCGCACCTTGCGGCCCAACTGCTCGTTCAAGAGCTCGATCTTGCGCGCCGACTGCACCACGCGCTCGTTGCGCTCGCGCAGCTCGGCCATCAGGCGCGCGTTGCGGATCGCGATCGCGGCCTGGTCGGCGAGCAGCCGCATCAGCTCGAGGTCGTCGGCGGCGAAGGCCGACTCCTGCAGACGGTTGTCGACGTACAGCACGCCGTCCACCTTGGCGGCGCGCTCGGCGACCGCGACCAGCGGCACGCAGATCACCGAGCGCAGGCGCAGGTCCTCGACGCTCGCCATGCCGGAGAAGCGCGAGTCGCGGCCGGCGTCGACGCTCATCAGCGCCTGCTTGGTGTCGATCACGCGCTGCGCGATGCCGCTGGAGAGACGCGAGGACGGCACGGGGATGTCCTCGTGGTCGAAACTGCGCGCCACGCGGACCCGCAGCGGCGGCACGGCCTCGCTCGCGTCGTTCCCGCGCGCGTCGAGGCCGCCTTCGGCCGGGATCGACTCGTCGAGCAAAAGGAACCCGCGCTCCGCCCCGGCGAGCGCGATCGCACTGTCGACGATCGAGCGCAGGAGCTTGTTGAGATCGGTCTCGCGCAACAGCTCGCGCGTCAGCCGTGCGAACACGCGCAGGTTCTCGCGCTCGCGCTGGGCCTCGCCGGTCATGGTCTGCACGCCCACGGGCTCGCTTCCGACCAGGTCGTCGGTCAGCCCATCGATGCGCTGCGTGTCGCCGGCCTTGGGCAGGTCCTCGGGCTCGATCTGCAGCACCGCCTTGCCGACGCGCAGGTTGTCGCCCGGCTTGATCAGGCCGCGCTTCACGCGTTGGCCGTTGAGCAAGGTGCCGTTGGAGGACTCCAGGTCGATGATCCACACGCCCTCGGGCCCGGTCTCGATGCGGCAATGGCGGCGCGAGACCGCTGGACTGGCGATGCGAATGTCGTTGTCGATCGCGCGCCCGATGGAGATCACGGGGCGGTCGAACTCGAGCTCGGAACGGACGCCTTCCTCGACGACGATGACCTTCATGCGCTAGCGTGTGGGTGGGACGGGCGCGCGCCCCACGCCGCCCCGCCCGAGGCCGCGCGAGAGTGAAAACGCACGCTGGGCCCCAGTAGCCACCCTGCAAGTGGAATGTAACCGCACATTCCCCCATCCGACCCCACGTGCGGGCCCGCACATGACCGCTAAGCCTTGGTATGAGAACGGTTTACGCTTCCGCTGCACGCAGTGCGGCGAGTGCTGCCGCAACCACGGCGAGTACACCTTCGTCAACCTGACCGAGGTCGAGCTGCGCGAGATCCCGGCCTTCCTGGGGATCGGCCGGGCGGAGTTCCTCGCGCGCTACTGCACCAAGGAACCGGGCTTCCACCCCACCCTGCGGATGGATGCGCCCGCCTGTCCGTTCCTCGGCGCGGACAGCCGCTGCCAGATCTACCCCGTGCGCCCGCTGCAGTGCCGCACCTGGCCGTTCTGGAAGGAGAACCTGGTGCGCGAGACCTGGGAGGGCCCGGTCAAGGACGTGTGCCCCGGCATCGGCGAGGGCGAGCTGCACTCGCGCGAGGAGATCGAGCGCATTGCCGACGAGACCGAGCGCTGGTTCGAGGGCTGAGCGCGGAGCGCGCGCCGGCGTCAGGCTCGCGGAGCGATCGGCGCGCGCTGAGTCGTTCACCGCGGGCAGACGTCGCTGCGCCGATCGTCGCATCAGCGGTGAAGCTCCTCGCAGCGCTCACGGCGCTCTCAGCTCTTGCGCTCATCGGCTGCGGGCGGCGCAGCGTGGTCGAGTCGCTCGACAACCCGATCGCCGTTGAGCGCGTCGACGAGCGCGGGCTCGTGCCGCGGGACGGTCGCCGCTTCGAGTGGGGCTTCGACGTGCCGAACGCAGCGCGGCTGCGCGCGGTCCGAGCGGCGATCGAACACGGCATCGAGCTCTCGCCCGACGGTCGCGCCATCGGGTTGATCCGCATCAACCATTGGTGTGGCAACGACCCCGTCGGTCTGCACCAGGCGCGCGTCGACTTGCGCGAACTGCTGAAGTTCCTGCCCCACGTGTGGCCGCCGAGCCCGCGCCACCCAGACGACCGTGCGTGGAGCGACCCGCACTTCGCGCGGCACGGCTGGAACGTCAGCCAGTGGCGACAGTTCGAGCTGTGGAGCGGCCGAGATCCGGACCGGATGTATCGCTGAGCCGCCGGGATGCGCCGCGCGACTCCCGCGCGGTGCGGCGACGCGACATCGCCAAGACGCGGATGCGAAGCGCCGCGTGAGCCCGCCCAGGGAGTTCCTGCGTCTGTGCCGAGAACGCTCGCGCGGTGCGAGCCGTCCCCGCCACGGAAGCCTCCCATGAACTTCAAGCTCCTGACACTCGCCCTCCCGCTCTTGCTCGCGCAGGCCGCCCGAGCCCAGTTGGTGCACACCTCCGTCGTCGGCCCTCCCTGGAAGGTCGCGAGCCAGCACCTTTCGACGGGCGTCATCACTCCGACGGGCACGACGCTCACGAATCTGCGGCACTGCGCAGCCGACGACGCTTCCGGCGTGCTCTACCTCGTCCGCTCCGGCGTCAGCAGCTTGGAGCTCCACTCCTGGGCGTACGGAGCCGCCGCACCCACTCTCGTCGGCGGCATCTTCATCAACGGCAACCCGATCACGACCGCGAACAGTTGGGACATGGCCTTCGCCGCGGGGAAGCTCTACCTCACGCAACTCAACGGCTTCAACGCCAACCGCATCTTCGAACTCGATCCGGCGACGGCGACGGGCAGCGTGTGGCTGCAGCCGCTCAACGGCAGCATCAACCCGCTCGGGATCTGCTACGACGCGCCGGCGGATCGATTCATCATCAGCTCGGGCTACACGTGCAACGTCACGCTCTGCACGCTCCCCGCTGCGCTCTACGCCGTCGACCGGACGACGCAGGCGATCTCGCTCTACGCGGGTCTTCCGACGATGGTCGGATCGCAGTCGACTGTGCTGGCGCTCGGCGGCGGGAGCATCTGGGCCTACGGCAGCGGAACCACGATCCTCTCGCAGTTCGAAATGGCCACGCTGACGTGGGACCCCGCGCCCCCCGCGGGGCCGTGGGCCAACTTCTTCGTTCCCGGTCTCGAGTGGGCCCCCGGGTTCCTCAGCGGATGCGCGGGCGTCACCTACTGCACGGCCGGCACGAGCACGAACGGCTGCCTGCCCGCGATGTGCGCCAGCGGCGTGCCGAGCGCGAGCGCTGCGAGCGGCTACACGCTCACCGTCAACGGCGCTGATGGACAGCGCGCGGGCCTCGTGATGTACGGCGTGAGCGGGCCCCTCGCTTCGCCGTGGAGCGCGACGAGCACGAGCTATCGCTGCATCGCCAATCCAGT
The DNA here is from genome assembly GCA_011525785.1 of Planctomycetaceae bacterium. GTDB lineage: Bacteria > Planctomycetota > UBA1135 > UBA1135 > WYBT01. The sequence continues at coordinate 6,521 of WYBT01000016.1, read as the reverse complement.
TCAACGCATGGGCACGCAGAACTCCGGCGGGACGGCGGGCGTATGCGATGGCGTCTACACCGAAGACTGGAACGCGTACCGCGCATCGCATCCGAGCGCGCTCGGCCAGCCCTTCGCAAGCGGCGACTCAGTGTGGGCGCAGGCCTGGTACCGCGACCCAGCAGCGTCGAAGTCGAGCGGACTGTCGAACGGCATCGAGTTCTACGTCCAACCCTGAACGGCGAACCCGACGCGTGATCGAGGCGCGGTCGGGAGTCGGATGGAGAGCCGCGCGGCGAGTCGTCCTTCGGGCGGCTCGCCGCGTCTGCATGACAGCGGCTTGCGCGCGCGGGCGAGCAGGCACGCGCAACCGACGCTGAGCCCGAACTCCAGCGCTTCGCGTCTTCAGTGCTCAAGAAGCGGCGCCACATCGCGCCGCTCGCCGCCTCCGCGCCATCGCACAAGGAGTTCGTAACCATGAAATCGCTCGTAGTCTCCTCCGCTCTCGTCCTGCTCAGCGCCTCCAGTGCGAGCGCGCAGTTCGTCCACGGAAGGCCGGGAGTTCCGTTCCCGTTCCCCGGGACACCTTCCGAGTTGCGCTTCACGCACAGCTCCACGCTCAGCTTCAGCACGCTGGGCTTCGGAACTGCGTCGATCGGCTTCAACTCCGCAGCCGCGGATCAAAGCGGCGGGAAGCTCTACGCGCTGATCGCAGGCGCGGGGCAGACGCTGTACCGCTGGAACTACGGCGGCGCGGCGGTGGTCGAGGGCTTTCTCACGATCGAAGGCCTGCAGCCTGGCTACCAGCCGTGGGACATGACTTTCGCGCACGGCAGCCTGTTCATGACCAGCCGCCACCCCGTCGGCGCCGCCGACCGCCCCAATCGCATCTACCAGATCGACCCGGCGACGCGCATCGGCACGACCTGGCTCGGCGAGACGGCGTCGTACTTCAATCCCAAGGGCATCGCCTTCGACGCGGCCGCCAATCGCTTCCTCATCTCGCACTACCAGGACGCTCCGACGCCCGGCACGTTCGCGCCCGGCATCTACTCCGTCGACTTCACGACCAAGGCCGTGACGTTCTTCGCTGCGCTGCCCGTCGGCGCGGCGGCGATCCCGCTCGAAGTCGCGAACGGGCACCTGTGGTCGGTCATCACCGGCAACGTGGCGAACGGCATGAGCCTCTCGACGCTGGTGTGGGGCGCGAAGACGATGCCGCTCGCGTCGCCGGCGAGCGGTCCGCTCGCCTGGGCGCCGGGCGTGGTCAACGGTTGCGCGGGAGTCACCTACTGCACCGCCGGCACGAGTTCGAACGGCTGCCTGCCGTCGATGTGCGCCAGCGGCGCGCCGAGCGCGAGCGCTGCGAGCGGCTACACGCTCACGGTCAGCGGAGCCGACGGCCAGCGCGCGGGCATGTTGATGTACGGCGTGAGCGGGCCGCTGGCGTCTCCGTGGAGCGCGACGAGCACGAGCTATCGCTGCATCGCCAATCCCGTGCAACGCATGGGCACGCAGAACTCCGGCGGAACCGCCGGCGCGTGCGACGGCTCGTACTCGGAGGACTGGAACGTCCATCGCGCCTCGCATCCCAGCGCCCTGGGCCAGCCCTTCAGCGGCGGTGAGACGGCCTGGGCCCAAGCCTGGTATCGCGACCCGGCAGCCTCGAAGTCGAGCGGACTGTCGAACGGCATCGAGTTCTACGTCCAGCCCTGAACGGCGAACCCCGCGCGCCCGCGGAGGGCGTCGGAGAGTTTTGTGGAGAGCCGCGCGGCGGGTCGCTCTTGCAGCGGCTCGCCGCGTCGGCCTGCTCGCGCACAGGGCTCGCAACCAGCCAGTCGCGACGAATCGCGCTCGGCGCTGAGCCCGGTCGCACTCGAGTTGCGTCTTGCTCGTGCGGTCGAACTCTCGACCTGCGCGACCCCCAATCACGAGGACGATTGCCCATGCTGCCGCTCCCCTTCGCACTCGCTCTGCTCGGCGCCTGCTCCCCCAGCCTGCAGGACGCTGGAACGCCGCCCACGACACCTCTGGTTGCGGACTCGCGCGTGAGCACGCAGCTCCGCGAGCAACTTGCGAAGCTCGAGTACGAGGTCGTCGACGCCGGCAGCGAGTGGCCCGAGGAGCTGCGCAGCGCACGCTACGGGGCCGCCAGCCCCTCGCAGCGCTTCTCGACCGGCTTCCTGCCGAGCGGGATCCGCGTGCGACCTTGGGGCGAGCTCGCCAACGACCACCAGGAAGCTGCGGACGCGTCGTCGTGGAGCTGGGGCCTCGACCTCGTCGCCTACGGTCGCGACGGGGCGCGCATCCCCGCTTCGCCGCCAACGCTCGTCGCAGACGGCGCGCGCGTCGAGTACCGCCGCGGCGAGCTCGTCGAGTGGTACGAGAACTCCGAGCAAGGTTTGGAGCAGGGCTTCACGCTCGCGCGCCGCCCCGAGGGTGACGGGCCGCTGCGGGTCGAGATGTCGATCGTCGGCACGCTGAACGGCGTGCTGGCCGCCGACGCGCGTTCGGTGCGCTTCCACGAGCTCGATGCGGAGTCGAGCGCTCTGCACTTCGAGAAGCTGATGGTCTTCGACGCCGACGGGCGCTTCTTGGATGCGCGCTTCGAACTGTGCGGCGACGTGCTCGCCATCGCAGTCGATGACGGCAACGCGCAGTACCCGCTGACGATCGATCCGCTGGCGACGACTCCCAACTGGACGGCGAAGGGCGGGCAGTTCTTCTCAGAGTTCGGAACGAGCGTCGCCACGGCGGGCGACGTGAACGGCGACGGATACTTCGACGTGATCGTCGGCGCAGCGATGCACGACAACGGGTTCACCCAGAACGTCGGGCGCGCGTTGGTCTATCACGGCTCGGCGACCGGCCTGAGCACGACGGCGAACTGGACTTACCTCGGTCCGGCGGCGCAAGCGCGGCTGGGCTACTCGGTCTCGACAGCCGGTGACGTGAACGGCGATGGATACAGCGACGTGATCGTCGGCGCGCCGCGCTATTCCAACGGCGAGACGGACGAGGGCGCGGCCTACGTGTTCCTCGGTTCGCCGACGGGTCTGAGCACGACACCGCACAGGGTTTGGGAGAGCAACCAGGCCTCAGCGAACTTCGGTTGGTCGGTGTCGACGCTCGGCGATGTCAACGGCGACGGCTACAGCGATGTGATCGTCGGCTCGCCGCTGTGGGATTCCACGCTCACGAATCAGGGCCGCGCGTGGGGCTACTACGGCTCGGCGTCGGGACTCCCGGCCAGTTCGAGCTGGGGACTGCTGGGAGACGAACTCGATGGGCAACTCGGCTGGTCCGTAGCTGCGGCGGGTGACGTGAACGGCGACGGCTACGGCGACGCGATCATCGGCGCGCCTCGCCAAGACGCATCGGGCGCAACCGATCGAGGCCGAGCCATGGTGTGCCTGGGCAGCGCCAGCGGCCTGGGCCTCGTCGCGTGGAACCGCACGGGACTCAACACGGGCGATCAGTTCGGCTTCGCGGTCTGCGGCGCCGGAGACTTGAACGGCGACGGATACTGCGACGTAGCGGTCGGCGCCCCGTACTACTCAGCCGGTGGATTCGGCGGCGCGCTGTGGACCTACCACGGCTCCGCCGCAGGTTTGGGAAGCGCGATCAGCTCCATGGGCATCGCGGTCGCCGGAACAGAGTGGGCGTACTCGCTCGCAGCCGCGGGCGATGTCAACGGCGACGGCTATGCGGACTTGGCCGTCGGAGCTCCGTCCTTCGACATCGGTGCAGGCAGTGTCGGCGCGAGCTATGTACAGTTCGGCTCGTCGGTTGGCGCGACGGCGGCTGACTACTGGGGTGTGGTCGCCAGTAATCTCGGTGAGAGACGCGGATGTAGCGTCGGCGCCGCGGGGGACGTGAACGGCGACGGTGTCAGCGATCTGATCGTCGGGGCCAAGAACTACAACGGGGGCTTGACTGGAGAGGGCGGCGCCTTCGTGCATCACGGCGTGCGCAGCACGTTAAGCGACACACCCGGTTGGAACATCGTCGGCGCCGTGAGCCAGCAAGGACTGGGCGCGGGCGTCGCTTCCGCAGGCGACGTGAACGGCGACGGCTATGGCGACGTGATCGTGGCCTCGCGGGGAAGCGCGAGTGTGGTCGGAGACGGCCGCTTCGAGGTCTTTCACGGAGGTCCTGACGGCCTGCCTGCCGTATCGAATTTCGCTGGAATCGAGCCCGACACCGATTGGGGCTTCGGACCGGTCTCCACCGCGGGCGACGTCAACGGCGATGGGTTTGACGACATTGTGTTTGGCATCCCGCACTTCTCCGGAGGTCAGTCTCAAGAGGGCGGGTTCATCGTCTTCCGTGGTTCGGCCACGGGTCTGAACTTCGCCGCGCAGAACGGCCTGCAGAGCAATATTGCCGACGCGCAGATGGGCTACTCGGTGTCAACCGCCGGTGACGTCAACGGCGACGGATACGCCGACATCATCGTGGGCGCGCCGTTCTTGAGCAACGGCCACAGCGGCGAAGGTCGTGTATACGTCTTTCACGGTTCCGCTACAGGCGTCGGCTTCACTCCGGCCTGGACCTTCGAGCCCGACATCGCAGGCCGAACCGTGGGCTACTCGGTGTCGGGAGGCGGCGACTTCAACGGCGATGGATTCAGCGACATCCTGGTCGGCGCGCCAGACGCCTTGAACGCACTCGGTGCAGGTAGCGCCTACGTATTCTTCGGCTCGCCGAGTGGCATCACGACCACCGCCATGCAGGTCTTCAACGGCAGCGGATTGTTGGACGCCTGCGGAGAGTCCGTCGCCTACGTGGGCGACATGAACGGCGACGGATTCGCGGACGCCGCGTGGACACGGCGCTACACGCTGGTCCTGGCCCGCGGCAGCTCCACCGGCCTCGTCGTGGAAGACCTCGTGTCGTGTCCGCTCGGGTTGCTCGAACCCATCGCGTTCGTCGGAGACCTCGATGGCGATGGCCTCAACGACTTCGTCTACCGGGAGATCACGGGCCTCTTCGCAACCATGACCCATGTGCTGCGGGGCTCGAGCAGCACGCCGGGCTCGCTCTTCGGCACGAACACGGAGTGGTCTCCGCTGTCGGGGCTCGTGCGCTTCAACGGCGCAGGCGACGTGAACGGCGACGGCTACAGCGACCTGATCGCCGGCGCTGGCATCGTGAATGGCTCGGTCGTCACGGGCGAAGCGTCGCTGTACTACGGCAACGCGCGCCCCGGCGCGCCGATCTTGCCGCGCCAACGTCAAGCCGATGACTCCGGCCCGATCGCGCTGCGCGGTTGGTCCGACGATCCGCTCTCGGTGCGCTTCGCGGCGAGACCGCGCACGCCCTACGGCCGCGTCGGTGTGAAGCTCGAAGTCGAACTCGAGTCTGCGGGCGACCTGTTCGACGGCGCGAACATCGCTGCATCGCCGAGCTTCAGCTCGTTGCCAGTCAGCACGCCCGCGATCTCCGAGCTGCGCGACACCAGCGGCCGCCGCCAGCACTGGCGCATGCGCCTGCGCTACAACGCGGCCAACTCACCGCTCCAGCACTTCAGCCGTTGGGTCACGATGCAGGGCGCGGGCTGGAACGAAGGCAAGTTCAACCCGGCGGACACGGTTCCCGTCACGTACTGCACCTCGGGCACGTCGAGCAGCGGCTGCATTCCGACCTTGAGCGCCAGTGGTTCGCCGAGCGTCTCGGCCAGCTCAGGCTTCACGTTCACGGCCGCTCAGATCGAGAGCCAGAAGATCGGCCGCTTCTACTACGGAGTGAACGGGCGCCACCTCTCGCCCTGGGGGACGAGCGACAGCTTCCTGTGCGTGAAGGCCCCCACGCAGCGCATGGGAGCGCTCAACTCCGGCGGCGGCGTCGTCCCGTGCGACGGCACGTTCGTTCAGGACTGGCTGGCGTACCTGGCCGCCAATCCGGGCGCGCTCGGCACTCCGTTCGCGCCTGGCCAAGTGGTCAACATCCAGGCCTGGTACCGCGACCCGGCGAGCCCCAAGACCACCAACCTCTCGGGCGGCCTGGAGTTCGCAGTGATTCCCTGAGAGTGCGCAGGCCGGTGTTCCGCGGCTCGAACTACGCTCCACGGGCCGCATGAGCCGCCTCCTCACATGGGCCCGCGCCCAACCGATCGTCGAGCGCCTGCTCGCGTTGCCGCCCGAGCAGCGTGAGCAGGCGCTCGCGCGTGAGTGCGGCGGCGACGAGCGGCTGCGCGAGAAGCTCGAGCGACTGTTGCGCGCGGCGGAGCGGCGGAGCGAGTTGTTCGAGCCGGCGACAGGCGGCTCGAGCAGCGACGTCGCGACACTCGAGGGCCGCGCAGCACCGCAGGCCGGCGACTCGATCGGTCCGTGGCGGCTCGTGCGATCGCTCGGCGCGGGCGGGATGGGCGAAGTGTGGCTCGTCGAGCGCGAGGGCGCCGACTTCCGCCAGCGCGCGGCGCTCAAGCTGGTCAAGCGCGGCATGGACACCGACGAGGTGCTCGCGCGCTTCCGGCGCGAGCGCAAGGTGCTCGCGCAACTCGCTCACCCCGCGATTCCGAGCCTGATCGACGGCGGCGC
>WYBT01000015.1 GCA_011525785.1 Planctomycetaceae bacterium | reverse complement strand
GGTTCTTCGGCGGGCGCCGCCGGAAGCGACCTGCAAGGTCGCTGAGGACGCCGCACGTCGAAGAAAACGCAGCAGGGCAGGATGATCCGGCGTTTGCAGTAGCGGGCTCATGAATAGGTCGGGTTAGCTGGACGATGTCAACTCACCGACGGCTGCGGCGCCGGCGCGACCAGCGCGGGCGGCGGCGTGGAGGCGTCCGTGCTGTCGGGCTCGCGCGAGAGGTACGTGTACGACTGCAGTCCGTCCTCGTAGCGCTTTTGCAGCGCGGCCGACTCTTCGAGCGACATGCGGCCTTCGTCGAGCGAACGCTCGATGTGGCGGCGCAGGCGCACCAGCACGTCCTGTTCGAAGTACTCGACGTACGACAGCACTTCCTCGGTGCGGTCGCCGCGCACGACGTGCGTGATGCGCGGCTTGCCGGTCTCGTCGAGGTCGACGTGCACGATGTTCGGGTCGCCGAACAGGTTGTGCATGTCGCCCAGGATCTCCTGATAGGCGCCGACCAGAAAGAAGCCCAGGTAGTACGGCTCGTTGGCGCGCAGCGGGTGCAGCTCGAGCGTGCGCTTGACGTCCTTGAGGTCGCAGAAGCGATCGATCTTGCCGTCCGAGTCGCAGGTGATGTCGGCCAGGATCGCGCGGCGCATCGGCTGCTCGTTGTGGCGGTGCAGCGGCAGCACCGGGAAGAGCTGGTTGATGGCCCACGAGTCGGGCAGCGACTGGAACACCGAGAAGTTCAGGAAGTACGTGTCGGCGAGGTCGCGCTCGAGCCCGGCGAGGTCGTCGGGCACGTAGGGCATCGTGCGCACGATGCGCAGGATGCGCGTGCAGGTCTTCCAGAAGAACTCCTCGACGCGCGCGCGCTCGCGCAGCGTGAGCTGGCCGACGTTGAACAGCACCATGGCCTCGTCGCGGATCTGGGTCGCGTCGTGGTAGGCCTCCTGGTAGTTCTTGGCCGTGACCGTCTCGCTCACGCTGAAGGCGTTCTGCACGATCTCGGGCTCGTCCTCGTCGGCCGAGGCAGGGTTGCTGGCGGTGGCGTAGTCGGTCACGCCCAGCACCTCGGCCACCAGCACCGCGTGGTGCGCCGTGAGAGCGCGTCCCGACTCGGTGATGATCGCCGGCTGCGGAATCGCGGCCTCTTCGCAGGCCACCGAGAGCTGGTACACGACGTCGCGCGCGTACTCCGCGAGCGAGTAGTTCATCGACGATTCGAAGTTCGTGCTCGAGCCGTCGTAGTCGACGCCCAGGCCGCCGCCGACGTCGAGCCACTTGATGCGCGCGCCCATCTCCCACAGCTCAGCGAGCGTGCGCGTAGCCTCGCGCAGCGCGGTCTTGATGGCGCGGATGTCGGTCACCTGGCTGCCGATGTGGAAGTGCAGGAGCTCCAGGCACTCGAGCTTGCCCGCGCGCTCGAGCGTCTCGACCACGTCGACGATCTGGCGCGTCGTCAGGCCGAACTTCGAGCGGTCGCCGCCCGACTCGCTCCAGCGGCCCGAGCCCTTGCCGCCGAGCTTGGAGCGCACGCCGATCACCGGCTGGATGCCGAGCTTGTCGCTGGCGCGCAGGATCGTCCTCAGCTCGCTGAACTTCTCGATCACCAGGATCGGGATCAGGCCCAGCTTGGAGGCGAGCAGCGCCGTCTCGACGTAGTCCGCGTCCTTGTAGCCGTTGCAGATCACCAGGCTTCCGCCGTCGGCCTGCAGCGCGATGGCGGCGAGCAGTTCGGGCTTGCTGCCGACCTCCAGACCCGTGCCGTGCTTGCGCCCTTCCTCGAGCAACGCCTCGACCACGTGCCGCTGCTGGTTCACCTTGATCGGGAACACGCCGCGATAGGGCCCCTGGTAGTTGAATTCGGCGCGCGCCGCGTTGAAGGCCGCGTTCAGCTCGCGCACGCGCCCGCGCAGGATGCCGTCGAAGCGCAGGAGCACCGGCGTGGCGATGCCGCGGCGCTTGATCTGTCCGATCAGCTCGTACAGGTCGATGCCAGGTTTGTCGGGACGATCGGGGCCCTCAGGCGTCGCCTGCACGTTCCCGGCCGCGTTGATGTGGAAGTAGCCGCGGCCCCAGTTCGAGACGTTGTACAGGCTCTCGCCGTCGAGGTGAGTCCAAGCCATCGAGGTGGTGTCCCCAAAGCAGCTGGCGCGTGGGCGCCGAGGTTCGACCCAAAAGGGCGAGGATTATAGGAACAGCGCGCCCGACGTGGGGGCTCGAGCGCCGAGACTTTTTTGCGGCGCAGCCCGACGTCGCCGGCCGCCGCAGCGCGCTCGACGCGTTTACGCTGGTGACTCCCATGGTCTCGTTCCTGCTCGCACTGCGTGAACGTCGCGTGTGGCGCGACCCCGTTCGCAAGCAACGCACGCTGCTCTCGTTTTCGGCCACCGAGGAAGACGGCGGCCGCGATCTGGCTCGCGCCGCGCGCTGCGTGCGCGATCCCGAGTTGCGCGCGCACCTCGAGCGCCACAGTCGCGACGAGGCCCGCCACGCGGCGTTGTTCCGCGCCCGCGCCGCCGAAGTGGCGCAGGAGCACGGCCTGGCGGCGGGCGGCGACGACGCGCACGGGCGCGCCTGGGACCTCGCGAGCGCGCGCCGCGCCCTGGCGCTCGAGGCGCACGGCCTGTCGAATTCCGCGGCGATCGACTCCGCGGGCGAGCTCGAGTACGTCGCGATGCTGCACGTCGCGGAGCGCAAGGCCGCCGAGCTGTTCAGCGCCTACCGCGACATGAACGCCGGCGACCCGGCCACGCGCGCGGTGTTCGAGGCGATCTTGAAGGACGAGAAGTACCACGTGGCCTACACGGGCACGTTCCTCGAAAAGTGGCGCAAGCTCGGCCGCGGCGCCGAGGTCGAGCGCGCGCTCGGCGCGGCCGCGGGCAGTCGCTGGCTCGGTGCGTGGAAGCGCGTGGGGCTGCGCTCCGCAGCGGGTTTCTCGCACGCCGTGCTGTTCGCGCTGTACTGGACGCTGCTCGCCCCGTTCGGTCTGCTCGCGCGCCGCCGCGCCGCGCCGCGCGGATGGCAGGCGCCGCGCGCGGGCAGCACGGCGCAGTACTAGAGATGCGCGTCCTGGGGCTGTCGGCCTTCCACCGCGACTCCGCCGCCGCCGTGTGCGTCGACGGCGAACTCGTCGCGGCCGCGCAGGAGGAGCGCTACTCGGGGCTGCGCGCCGAAAGCGGCCTTCCGCGCCGGAGCGCACGCGCCTGTCTCGAGCGCGCGGGCCTCCAGACCGCAGAACTCGACGCGCTGGTGTTCTTCGAGAAGCCGCTGCGCAAGTTCGAGCGCGTCCTCGCTGCACAGTTGCAAGCGTTCCCGCACTCGTCGCGCAGCTTTGCGCGCGGCCTGTTCACCTGGCTCGGCGATCGGCTGTGGCTGCGCACGCGCCTGGCCGAGGAGTTCGCCGTTCCGCCCGCCAAAGTGCAGTTCGTCGAGCACGCGCGCGCGCACGCCGCGCTCGCCTTCCACGCCTCGCCCTTCGAGCGCGCGGCCGTGCTGGTGGTCGACGACCTCGGCGAGTGGGCCAGCACGACGCTCGCGCGCGGCGACGGTTCGGCGCTCGAGTGCCTGGCGCAGACGCACCACCCGCACTCGCTGGGGCTGTGGTTCTCGGCCTACACGCAGTTCCTGGGCTTCGAGCCCGGGCTCGACGAGGAACGCGTCGAGGTGCTGTCGCACTCGGGCGCGCCGCGTTTCGAGCGCGAGGTGGGCGCGACCGCGCCTGCGCTCGCCGACGGGGCCTTCGAAGTCGACCTGCTGCGCTTCCGCTTCGGCCACGACGCCGAGCGCCTGTTCGACGCTTCGCTCGAGCAGCTCTTCGGGCCCGCCCGGCAGCCGGGAGCGCCGCTCCGCGCGACGCGCGATGATGCGCGCGACGCCGATCTCGCGGCCAGCGTGCAGCGCGTGCTCGAAGAGCGCGTGTTGGCGCTCGCCCGCGAGCTCCAGCGCCGCACGCAGCTCGACGTCGCCTGTCTCGCGGGCGAGGTCCTGCGCAACCGCACGCTGCTCGCGCGGCTCGCCGCCGAGGGCCCGTTCCGCGAGCTGTTCGCGCCGCCGGCGCTGGGCGAGGCCGGCGCCGCCGCGGGCGCTGCGCTCGAGTACTCGATTGACCACGGCGCGCCGCGTCGCGCGCAGCATCCGTCGCTGGCGCTCGGTGAGGCCCTCGACGTGGCCGCACTCGACGGTGTCGAGTCGGCGGCGCCGCGAATCGAGGGCGCTGCGCCGCGCGAAGTCGCGCAGCAGCTCCTCGCGGGGCGCGTGCTCGCGTGGGTGCGTGGCGCGCCGGAGCTCGGCCCGGAGAGCCTCGGCGCGCGGCTGATCCTCGCCTGCGCCACGGCCGCCGACGCGCGCGAACGTCTGCTCGCCTGCGTGCAGCGCGCCGACCCGTTGCAGGCCGTGCGAGTGCTCGCACGCGACGAGGACGCCGACGAGTGGTTCGAGCTGCCCGCCGCCGCGCGCAGTCTCGCGCGCGACGCGGCCTGCACTGCGAAGGCGAGCGCCCGACTGCGCGAACTTGCGCCCTCGGCGCTGCTGCCCGGCGGCGCGGTTTGGCCGCAGCTGGTCGTGCGCGCGCGGGACCCCGAACTGCACGCGCTGCTCGGCGAACTCGGCCGGAACGGCCGAGCGGCGCTGGCGCTGTGCGCGAGCTTCCAACTGCGCGGACAACCGCTCGTGCGCAGCGCTGCCGGCGCGCTCGAGGCCTTCCGTCGCTCGTCGCTCGACGCGCTGCTGGTCGAGGATCGGCTGTTCGAAGCCGCGCGCGAGTGAACTACTCGGCGCGCTGCGCGACGACGATCACCAGCCCGGCGTCGGGGTCGTTCGCGCCGCGCAACAGCCATCCCGAGCGCAGCGCGAACAGCCCCGCGGCGCCGGGACGCGGCGTGGGCGCGAACAACGCTGCTCCGTCGACCGCTGGCGGCACGCTGCGCAGCCAGCGCAGGCCCTCGCGCTCGAGCGCGGCGATCACGCGCGGCAGCGGCAGGATGTGCTCGAGCGGATGGCGGTACTGATCCGCGATCCAGATGCGCTTCTTCTCTTCGTCGAGGTCGGCGCGCCGCAGCACCGGATCGAATGCGCGCAGTTCGCTGCGCAGCACGCGGCCCAGCGCGCGCCTCGCACAGTGCAGTCCGCGCGCCCACGTTTCGTAGAAGCCCAGCACCAGCACGCCTCCGGGGGCGACGAGGCGCGCGACGCAAGCGATTGCACGCGCGGGGTCGGGCGTGTGGTGCACCACGCCGCGCGAGAGCACGACGCTGAAGCGCCGCTGGGGGAGTGGCAGGTCGAACAGGTCGGCGCGCACGAGCTGCAGGTTGTCGATGTGCGCGCGCGAGCGGAACTCGTCGGCGCAGGCGAGCGAAGCGCGGCAGCCGTCGAGCGCGAGCACGCGCCGGCGCGGCGCCGCGAGCGCCAGGAACGCGGCGAGTTGGCCGGTTCCGCAGCCGCAGTCGACGACGGTGGCCTGCGCGTCGATGGCCGCGTCGAGCGCCACCAAGAACGGCGCGCGGCGCGAGCGGTCGAGCAGCGTCGGGCCGTCGTCGCCCGGCGCGTAGCCCGGGAACGGATGGCGCGTGTAGAAGGCCTCGACCTCCTGCGCGCGCCGCTCGCGCTCGCCGGGGCCGAGCACGTCGAGCACGCCGCCGCGCAGCTCGAACTCCAGGGCGCAATGCGGGCAGGCCGCACCGGCGGACTCGAACGTCCGCAGACAGCGCGGGCACAGTCTCGAGCACGTCTCGAGCGGTTTCATGCACTCGGCTCCAACGTCGTAGCCGTCCAGTGCATGTAGTTTCGTGGTGGCGGGCAATCGAGGCGAGCTGCTGGGATGAAGCGTTGGTGGAGCGGCGTTGTCTCGCGCTTGTCGACGGCGGCGGAGCTGATTGCGGCCGTGTGGAAGGGGCCGTATTGGTGGCTCGTGCCCGTGCTGTGCGTGCTGTTGCCAGCCGCTGCGGTGTTCGTGTTCCTGCAGGCCGTCCCCATCGTCGCTCCGTTCGTCTACACGGTGTTCTGACGCGCTGCGCGCGATTCAGCGAGCGCGCGAGAGAAGCTCGCGCGCCAGCGCCTTCGCGACGACCGCGTGGGCCTGTGCGTTGAGGTGCAGATCGAGCGGGTGCACCCACAGCTCGCCATCGCAGCGCGCCAGCTCCTCGGCCAGCGACGCCTCGCGGATTGCGGCCGCGGCCAACGCTCGCGATAGCGCGGCGTCGATCTTCGCACTGGCGAACGCGCGGCCTTCGCGCACGGGCATCGGGAGGACGAGTCCGAGCAACTCGACCTCGCGCTCGCGGGCGCTGGCCGCGAGTTCGGTCAAGACCCGCTCGACGTGTGCGAGCTCCGCACTTCCCGGCGCGAGCATGCGCTCGCGGTGCGCGAGGTAGGCGCGCGCGATCAGGCCCTGGCGGTAGCGCTCGACAACGAGGTCGGCGCAGCGCGACACGGCGCGCAGGCGGTCGAGCCAGGCGTTCTCGCCGGGCCGCGTGGCCGCCAGCGCGCGCGCGCCGCCGCCCAGGCGCGGTCGGACGACGTCGGGAGAGTGCAGATCGTCGAAGTGCAGCGCGAACAGCACGATTTCGCAGCCCAGCTCGAAGGCCACGCGCTGCGCGATCGCGAGCTTCTCCTGCGCGTCGAGGTTCGGCACGCCGAGGTTGAGCACTTCGACCTGCCGCCCGGCGCTGGAGAGTTCGGCCTGCAGACGCGCGGGCCAGCACTGCTCGACATCGACGCCCCAGCCGAAGACGTTCGAGTCGCCGACGCAGCCGATGCGCAGCACGCCAGCAGCGGGCTGCGGCGCGAACGGCTCGCCGCGCCAGCCGTGGGGACCGATGCGATGTTCGATCGTCTGCTCGGCGCCGTCACCGAGCGCGAGCGTCATGCGCATCGAACTCTCCGGCACGAGCCGTCGGCCGCCCGCGCCCTCCGCGTCGTGGCGCAGGATCTCGCCGACGTAGCGCGGCCTCGCGCTCGGCGCGTCGAACGCCGTGCGTGCGACGAGTTCGGCCAGCAGCGCTCCCGCGAGCAACGCCAGAGCCGTCACCGCGCCCTTCGAGCGGCGCAAGCTCGCACTCCAAGACCCCACGGCGCTGCTCATGCCGCATGCAGCAGCGGCGTTGGCTCGAGTTTGCTCGAAACCGTCGCACTTTGGGGCCAAGTGCAGCGGGACCGCCCGCGCAGTGCGACGGACGGTCCCGCGAGAGTGCTACTTCCGGTCGCCAGCCCTTGCGCGGCGCCGGAGACGGCGGCGTTCAGGGCACGAGCGTGAACTCGAGGCCGTTGGAGAGGTTGGTGCTCTTGGGCGCGGGCGGGTCGCGGAACCAAGCCTGCGCCTGGAACACGTCGCCGGCGGCGAAGGGCGCGCCGAGTCCGCCGGGGTTGGCGGCCTGGTGCGCGAGCCAGTCGATCGAGAGCACGCCGTCGCACGCGCCGGACGTGCCGCCCGAGTTGGAGAGCGGCAGGCGTTGCGTGGGCGTCTTCACGCACAAAAAGCTCGTGCCCGTGCCCCACGGCAGGGCCACGCGCCCGCTCGCGCCGTAGAAGAAGAGACCCTGCTTCTGGCCTTCGACCGAGCTCGCGCTGATCACGAATCCGGAGCTGGCCGTCGCGCTGGGAACGCCCGCGGCTCCCACGCTGGCCACGCAGCCGTTGCTCGTCGTTCCGCCGGTGCAGTAGCTCGTCGGCGGCGCGAAATCCGGCGCGAGCGCGATGCTGCGCGGGTTGGTGATGTTGAAGTCGGCCAGCGTGTCGTTGTAGAGGTTGGTGAGTTCGCCCGGCTGGATGAGGTGGTCGCCGTTCGCGTCATCGAAGCGCCGGATGCGATCGGGGTCGGAGGCTTCGCAGCCGTACAGCGAGCCGTCGCTGGCCCAGCGCACGGTCCACAGATCGCTCGGCGCCGTCCCGGTGAACCAGGGCGTGAACTCGCCCGCGCCGATCACGCTGTCGCCGTTCGCGTCGAACGCGCGCCACAGGATCTCGTTGCCGCGGTCGCTGACGTACCACGCGCCGTCGAGGCCCTGCTCGACGTCCCACAGGAACACGTTCGAGGGCTGCGGCGGGATGGTGAAGAAGGCCTTGGCCTCGGCGGGGAACTCGATCACGCCGTTGCCGTTGGCGTCGTCCAAGCGCCAGATGGCCTTGGCGAGCACGCCCGTCACGCCGTTCTCCGCGTAGTAGATCGCGCCGTCGAGCCCGACCTTCACGCCGGTGGGGATCGAGTCGCCCACGCCGCCCGAGCCCAGCGCCGGCGCGTAGAACACGCGCGACTCGCCGACGTCGTTGGCGTCGCCGTCGCCGTTCAGGTCCTCCAGGCGCAGGATCGCGTCGTTGCCGATGATCGAGCCGATGATCTGGTTGTTGCTCGCGACCCACACGACGCCGTTGGGCCCGAGCGCGACCGCGTTGGCCGCGACCATCTCGATGCCGCTGGCGTTCCCGCCGAACGTGCCGTCGAAGAACACGCGCGCTTCACCGGCGTCGAGCGCGTCGCCGTCGAGGTTCGCGTCTTTGAGCGCGATGACGAGGTCGCTGTTGCTGTCGCACACCAGCACCGTTCCGTCGGGCGCGACGACCAGCCCGTTGGGCGAGGTCATCAGGATCGGGCCGAGCCCGTTGTCGTAGAACACGCCGACCTCGTTCACGTCGTCGTAGTCGCCGTCGCCGTTCGAGTCGCGCAGGCGGTAGATGCGGTCGTCCGAGGTGTCGGCGACGAAGGTCACGTCGGTGGCGAGCGCCGCGGGAGCGAGCGCTGCTGTGAAGAGTGCGGAGAAGATCAGCTGGTTGGAATTCATGGTGTCGCTGAGGTGAGTGGAGAAGATGCGGTGCGAGCGGTGGGCGGTTGGATGCGGCTGGTCGCGCGCAAGAGCGCGACGGCGCCGGGGCGCGCGGGGCCGACGTGGCGCTCGCGCAACGCGCGGTAGCGCTCGAGCACCGGCGCGGCGCGGCGGCGCAGCTCGCGGTCGATGTCGTTCTCGACGTGGCCGCTGGGCACGGCCCACACGAAGCGGTGCTTCTCGGCGCCGTGCGTGGGCACGTGCGCGAACTCGCGCGCGGGCAGCGTTCCTGTGCGGTCCTCTTCGGCCGCGGCGGAGACGAAGAACTCGACCGCGTAATCGGGATAGCCGAACAGGTAGCCGTAGCCGCGGAAGCGCTCGAGGCGCGGCAGGCGCTCGACGATGGCGAGCACTTCGTCGGGTTCGAGGTGCGGTCCCACGCCGAGCGGCGCGAAGAACTCTGCGTGCCGCTCGAGCGCCGCATTCAGCGCGCCGCGGTGCGCGACCCAGGCCTGGGCCGAGCGCTTGCCTTCGTGCGCCTGCGCGAAGCTCATCACGCCGAACTCGAGCTCTTCGTCGACGCCGCGCAGTCCGCGCAGCAGCGCCTGCACGCGCGCGATCTCGCTGAGGTCCGGCTGTGCGACGTCGATGCTGGCGTTCCAGTAGCCCGAGCTGACAGGCTTGAGCCCGCCCGCGACCGTGTAGAGCGCCTCGCCGTCGAGCATGGCGAGCACGATGCGCTCGCGCAGCTCCGCGTCGCTCGTTCGCTCGGCGGCGCTCGCCGAGCGCGTCGAAGTTGCACTGCACGCCGGCGTCCAGGCCAGCAGCAGCGCGAACAGCGCCGCCAGCGCCAGTGCGCCCGGGCGATGGGGCTGATGTCGTTCTCGAAGTGAAGTCACGCCGTCGCTCCGGCGAAGTCGGGCTCTCGAGTCGCGCGCATCACGGCAGCCAGTTCACGAACAGACCGTTGCTGAAGTTGAAGCGCGCGCCGTTGCAGAAGTTGGCGTTGTCGCGGTACCAGACCTGGTACATGAGCTGCCCGCCCGCCGGCGACAGGCCCGAGAGCGAGCCCAACGCGGGATCGCCGCCCACTCCGGCGCCGTAGGCCGTCGCGCTCGACGCGCTTCGCGCGAAGAGTCGGCGCGTCACGCCGCCCGCGCAGCGCAGGCCGTCGCCGAACGGGACGCCGCCCGCGCCGCCGGCGAACTGATCGCCCTGGAACAGCAGCGCGACCGTGTTCGCAGGCAGACCGCTCACCTCCAGCCGCAGCGTGTCGCTCGCGAGCGAGGCCGCGCCGTCGAAGCTCGATGCGCTCAGCCGCGCGCCGCCGGTGTTTCCAGAGTTGTTGCAGCCGGCCGAGTTGGCCCCGACGTTGCCGCACGGGCACGGCAGCCCCGAGCCATCGCCGCTGCAGGCCGTGGATCCGAGCGCGCACGCGCCGCTGCGCCACTGCGCGAGGTAGGACTGCTGTGTTCCGTTCGCGCCGACGAACTCGAACGAGCCGCCGACCCACAGTGTCGGTCCGCCGCCGTCGTCGTGGCTGCCCAGCGCCCACACCGCGGGATAGCTCGTCCCGTCGATGCCGAAGTCCAGCCCGCTCCAGGCGCCGGCCTCGCGCCGCGCGACGTAGTTCGCCGGCGTTCCGTCCATCGCCGTGAACAGGCCGCCGGCGTAGAGCGCCGGACCGTCGCCGTCGTCGTGCACCAGCAGCTGTCCGACGTAGTTGAAGGGATGTCCGCTCGCGCCCGCGCCGAGCGGGGCCCAGCTCGCTCCATCCCACGTGGCGATGTGCGCCACGCTCGCGCCGCCGGCGTTGAGGAAGTCGCCGCCGACCACCAGCCGTGCTCCCGCGCCGTCGTCCCAGGTCGCTAGCGCCGACGCAAACGGGAAGGCCGAACCGCCCAGGCCGCTGCCCAGCGCGCTCCACGTGCTGCCGTTCCACTTGGCGATGCGGTTCGCGCTCGCGCCGCCCGCGGCGAGGAAGTCGCCGCCGGCGAACAGCGCGGGGCCCGAGCCGTCGTCGTGCACGTGCAGCGCGTAGCCGGTGTCGTCGAGCCCGCCGCCGACCGCGCTCCAGGCGGCGCCGTCCCAGCGCGCGATGTTCGACGCCGCCGTGGCGCCCGCCTGCTGGAAGCGACCGATGGCGTACAGCGCCGGACCGCTGCCGTCGTCGAAGACCTCGAGCGAGTAGACGATCGAGTTGAAGCCGCCGCCGCTCACGCCGCCGCCGACATCGACCCAGCTCGCGCCGTTCCAGCGCGCGACTCCCCCGGCCGGCGCGCCGCTGGCGAAGGTGAACGGGCCGCCGGCGTAGAGCGCGGGGCCACTGCCGTCGTCGAACTCGGCGAAGCACGTGACGTAGTCGTCGAAGCCGCCGCCGACATCGCTCCAGGCCGCGCCGTCCCAGCGCGCGACGTAGTTCACCGGCAGGCCGGTCGCGCCGTCGCCGACCAGCGTGAGGAAGCCGCCGACGTACAGCTTCGAGCCGCTGCCGTCGTCGAAGCCCTGGAAGGCGAAGACGTCGGAGTCGGCCCCCAGGCCGCCGGCGGACGGGTCGGAAAAGGCGGTGCTCCAGCACTGCGCGGATGCGCCGAGCGCGAGGCTAGAGAGGAACGCAGCGGTGAGGGCGATGGAGCGCATGTGGAGACCTGGCGGCGGATGGACTTGTGGCGCGAGCACCGCTGATCGCCGGACGGGCCGGCGGAGTTCCAACGCGCGTGCTCCGCGACGCGACGCGACTCAGGCCTCACTCGGGCCCGATTCCGGCCCCAGGCCAGCTCGACTCAGGCCCGCACGTGCCGCAGGTACAGCGCGGCGAGCTCGTTCTGCGCCAGGCCGCTCGTGCGGCGCTCCTCGACCAACTTCCCGTCGACCAGGATGCCGACGCGTCCGCCGGCCTCGAGCGCCAGCGGGAGGTCGTGCGTCGCCATCAGCACCGCGCAGCCCCGCGCTGCGAACGCGCGCACGTGCTGCGCGAAGTCGCTGGCGGCGCGCGGGTCGAGGCCCGAGGTGGGCTCGTCGAACAAGAGCGCCTTGGCGTCCTTCGCGCTCGCCAGCGCCAGCGCCACCTTCTGGCGCATGCCCTTGGAGTAGGTCGCGACCCGACGCTCCGCCGCCGCGCGCTCCAGGCCCGCGGTCTCGAGCAATTCGAACGAGCGCGTGCGCTCGAGCGGCCGGCCGAGCGCGAGCTGCGCGAAGTACTCGAGGTTCTCGACGCCGCTGAGCTGCGGGTAGAGCGCAACGATCTCGGGCACGTAGGCCGTCGCGGCGCGCGCGCGCTCGCTCTGCGTGGTCACGTCCGCGCCCGCGATCGAAGCGCTGCCGCGCGTCGGCGACTGGAAGCCGGCCAGGATGCGGATCGTGGTGGTCTTGCCGGCACCGTTGGGCCCCAGCAGGCAGAACACTTCACCGGCGGCGACATCGAGGTCGAGCGCGTCGAGCGCGGTGTGCGGCCCGTAGCGCTGGGTCAGCGACTGAATCGAGATCATGGGATGGGTTCAGGCCGCCGCCACGCGGCGTTCGGGGCCGGTTTCGGACGCGTTGCGCGCGCCGCGCGGCCGCGCGAGAGCCGCCGCCGACGCGAGTGCGATCAGCCACAGGGCGAGCACGCCCGCCGGTCCGGCCGCGGATGCGAAGTGAGTTCCCTCGCGCAGTTCGAGCGGCGCCCGCATGGCTTTCCAGTCGTCCGGCGCGAGGCCGCGGCCCTGCACCACGGCCAGCGCGAGGCGGCGTCGGCCGAGCTCGTGGCGCTCTTGCAGCGTGTCTTCGAAGGCGATGCGCTCGAGCGGCGCGCTTCCGGCGAGCGCCAGCAGCACTTGCTGCGCGGCCAGCGCGGGCGACAGCACCGACAGCGCGCGCTCGAGTTGTGCGCGCTCGCGGCGCTGCTGCGCGATGCGCTCCGCGGCCGGCCCGATACGGCGCACGGCTTCGAAGCTGTAGGCGAGGTTCTCCAGGTTGTGTTTCCAGTCGTCGGTGCGGACCTCCGCGGGCACGTCGGCTTCGCGCATTCCGAGCGCGTCGAACACGCCGCTCGTGTACTTCGCGCGCTCGTCCCAGATCGCGTAGGTCTCCTTGCGCGCCAACCGTGCGAGCTCGGTGCGCGAGTCCACCGGGTGGCGGCGCGCGACCCACTCGCTCACGGCCACCGGCGCGGCCCAGCACAGGACCACCCAGGCCGAGCCGAGCACGCCGAGGTTGAAAGTGGCGCTGCGGCCCAGGCGCTCGATCGAGAGCGCCAGCGCGCACCACACGCCGAGCACTGTGGCGCTGGTCGCTGTCCAGGCCAGCCACTGCGGCGCCAGGGCGAGTTCGAAGCGGCCGAGCGCCGCGAGCGTGAGCGCGACCGAGCCGCCCGCCGACAGTGCGAGCACGGCGACGATCCACACCGCGCGCTGCGCCAGCACGCGCCAGGGCGAGCGCGCGTTGCTCTCCAGCAGCGGCCAGCGGCCGGACTCGCGCTCACCGGCTGCGAGGCGATGCGCGAGCGCGATCGCGAACCAGGGCAGCAGCAGCGTCACGAGGAACGCGAGATCGAAGCGACCGCTCGCGAGCAGCGCGGGGTTGCGCTGTTCATCGGGCGGCGCGTCGCCCATGCGTCGGTCGGAGGCTTCCACCGTCGGCGGAGCGAGGTCGCGTGCGCCCAGCGCCGTGAGTGCGAACGCGTCGCGCGGCTCCGCGCCGAAGACCTCGAAGCGCCACCACATCGACTCCGCCTCGCGCATGTGCTCCGGCACGGGCTCGCCGCGCTCGATCGCGGCCAGTCCTTCGAGGATGTGCTTTTCGCTCGGCGCACGCTGCGCCTCGACCGCGCTGTGGACACGTTCGCGCTCGTCGAGCCAGCGCTCGCCGTTCCAGGTGGCGAAGGCCGACAGCGCCGCCAACGCGAGCGCGGCCGGCGCGAGCGCCTGTTCGCGCAGCACGATGCGGAGTTCGGCGAGCCAGCTCACGGCGTCCACCTGCGGCTGAGGACGAGCGCAGCGACACCTGCGAGCAGCGGCCAGAGCGCGAGCGCCACGAGGTTCGCGAGCTGCGTGCGAAGCGTCGTCGCCAGCTCAGTCGGCGCGCACTCCAGCTCGCCGACCTTCGACCAGGTCTCCAGGCCTGCCTTCCAATCCCAGTCGCCGGTCTTGGAGCCGTAGGTCATCGCATCGTTGAGCGTGCGCACCATCCCGAGGCGGTAGCCCTCGGCGGCGCGCGCGAACTCGACCGCGCGCTCGACGCCCGTGCCTGCGAGCGCCATCGACAGCGGACGCAGCGCCGCGAGCGGCGAGACGAGCGCGAAGCGTGCGGCGACTTGCGCCTGCGCCGCGAGCGAGCCGAACAGTTCGCCGTAGCGCTGCTCGTAGACCTTGGCGCGGTAGTCCTCGTCGGCCTGCATCACCAGTCCGTCGAAGTTGACCGGCAGCGCGGCGAGGTCGGCGACCTGGTAGCGCGCGAGGACTTCCTGCTCGAGCTGCTTGCGGCGCTCGTCGCGCGGGTTGTGGCCGTCGATGCCCTCGCGCGCGGCGGTGTCGACGGCGTGTTCGAACTCCGCGCGCGAGGCGAGCGGGTGCGCGGCGTCGGCGGCCTCGACCGCCAGACGCGGCACGAGCACGCAGCTCGCGGCCCACAACACCAGCGCGAAGAGCAGCGCCCGCGAGCTGTCGCGCGCGAGCATGCCGAGCACGGCGCCCAGGCTCGTGAACGCGGCCAGGTAAGTGAAGTACGACCCGCCCATGAGCAACGCGGCGGCGCGCTCGTCGGCGTTCGCGGCCAGCGCGACGCCCAGCAGCGCGAACGGTGCAACGAGCAGCGCGGCGAGGACCAGGCCCGCGATCAGCTTTCCGGCGGCGAGTTGCAGTGCGGAGCGCGCCGAGAACAGCGCCAGCCCCAACGTGCCGTGCTCCCGCTCGGAGGCGAAGCTGCTCGCGCTCCACAGGAGCAGCAGCAGCGGCGCGAAGAGTTGAAGCACGAGGGCCGGGCTCAACGCGCCGAGCGCGCGGGCCGCGCCTTCGTCGCCCGCTGGCCGGTAGTTGAAATCGTGCTGGACGTGCGCTTCCAGCCGCAGCGTGCGGCCCAGGTGCGCGTCGACGCCCGGATCGAGCGCCGCCAGCGCGGCGACCGGGCGCTGCGCGAAGGTGCCGAAGTGCGCCGCCGAGTGCGGATTGACCTCGCCCTGGCCGAGCCACTCTTCGCGCAACTCGGCGGCGAGGCGCGCCTGTTCGGTGCGCTCGCGCGAGGTGCGGCCGGCGTGCGTCCACAGCGCTGCCGCGAGCAGCAGAGCAAGTCCCACCAAGCTCGCGACGATTCGGCCGTCGCGCCAGCTCAGCCGCAGCTCGTGTAGGGCGATCGAGAACATCTTCGCGGGGCCTGTTCGCCGCTGGGAGGCCGCGAGTTCCCGCGCGCGCCGTACAGTGGCCCTCGGGAGCGATTTCGTGAGTCCTGAAGAGATCGAACGCCGCAGACCCGTGTGGACGGCCCTGTCGGAGCTGTGGCTCGACACCGAGTTGGACGAGGCCGACCGCGAGCGCTTGGCCGTGGAACTCGCGCGCTCGCCCTTCGACGAGCGCGAGCTGCGCGCGATCTACGAGCGCGAGGTTGCGCCGGCGCTGGCCGGAAATCTCGACTCCGTCGCCGGCGAGTGGAGCGGCTTCGATCCCAAGTGGCTCGAAGCGCGCTGCCTCGAAGCCGCCGAGCGCCGCCCGGGTCCGATCGGGCGCTGGGTCGAGCGGTTTCGGACTCAGGACAGGCGCGAGTTCGCTGGGCGAATGCTCGACGACCTGCTTGCGCGGGTCGCGCGCTTGCGATCAGCCCGCTGAGCGCCTGTCGCGGTACAACCAGCCCATGCAGCACCGCATCTTCAAGATGAAGTTCTCGGGCGTGTACCCGCACTACGTGGCGAAGGCCGAGAAGAAGGGCCGCACGAAGGCCGAGGTCGACCGCGTCATCACCTGGCTGACCGGGTACACGCAGAAGCAGCTCGAAAAGCAGCTCGAGGTCGGCGCCGACCTCGAGACCTTTTTCGCCGAGGCGCCCGCGTTCCACCCGAACGCGGCGCTGATCAAGGGCGTGGTGTGCGGCGTGCGCGTCGAAGAGGTCGAGGATCCGTTGATGCGCAAGATCCGCTACCTCGACAAGCTCGTCGACGAACTGGCGAAGGGCAAAGCGCTCGACAAGGTGCTGCGCACTTGACGAGTGGCGCGCCAGAGCAGCTCCCCACGGCGGCCGCCGCATCGCTCGGCGTTCGCTGCGTGGGGAGCGTGCTCTGACGCAGAAAATCAGCTCACGGCGCCGCTTCGTACGCGCCCATGTCGACCACCAGCGCCTGGATGCGCGCGACGAGGTCGAGATCCAGCGGCGTCGCCTCGAGCACGTTGAAGTCGCCGTCGAGGTCGGCGATGTCCGCTGGGATCGCCGCGTTCGACCCGCTGTTGCGGCAGGGCGAGAGCGCGCCGAGCCGGAAGTCGAACGCGCCGGGCGCGACAAACAGCGGATCGAGCCCGATGTTGCCCACGCCGCCCAGGCCGCCCGTGAGGCCCGCGACATCGCTGAAGTTGAGGTTGATGCCCGCGGCGCCCGTGGCCACGAGCTGCGCCGCCTCGTCGATCACTCCGCTGCGCGCGTTGTCCCACAGGATCGTGTTCGTGATCTTCCCGCCGCCCGAACTCGAGAAGTGCGCGCCGCCCGCGCCGCTCACCGCGTTGTTGCCGACCAGCGTGCTGTTCACCAGCGTGAGCTTCGCGTCGACGCTCGCGATCGCCCCGCCGACTCCGCCGGCCGAGTTGCCCGCGATCAAGCAGTTCATCAGCGTCGTGGGCGTCGCGTTGCCGTAGATCGCGCCGCCGTCGGCGCTGGCGTCGTTGAACCACAAGAGCTCGCAGTTCACGAGGCTCAGCCGACCGCTCTTCGAGTAGATCCCCGCGCCGTTCGTCGCGTTCGAGCCCTGGATGCGCGAGCGCGACATCAGCATCTGCGCGCCCGCGTTGTGCACGCTGCCGCCGTCGCCGAGCGCGAAGCACACCAGGAACCACGCGCCGCGCAGCTCCGCGTAGCTGAACGCATCGTTGTAGGCGCCGCCGCCGTCGCCGCCCGGAGTGATGCACGCCGCGAACGTGCAGTCGTCGTACACCAGCGTGCTCGCCTCGCTGTACACGCCGCCGCCGCGCTCGCCCGCGATGCTCTCGCGGAACAGGCAGTCGACGAAGTACAGCTTGCTGCGCCCCGCGTACACCGAACCGCCGCGGCCCATCGTCGCGAGCGGCCAGTCGATCGCCTCGTTGCCCTGGAAGATGCAGTTCACGGCCGTGAAGCTCGAGCGCCGCGACAACGCGCCCGCGCCGTTCGTGCCATCGATGACCCACGGGTTGTCCGCGCGCCCGCCGTCGATGTACAGCCCGTCGAGCTCGGCCCCGCTCACGTCGACCGCCGTCAGCACGTGGTACGAGTTGTTGCTCGTGTCGCCGATGGTGTGGTCGTCGCGCACCGGGTCGCCGCGGATGAAGCTCGTGTCGTTGGCGTAGTCGCGCGCGTCGGGATTGGGCGCGCCGCAGCCCGCGTACGCGCCCTCGATGCGCACGTCGCTCACGAGCTTGAAGGTCGCCTCGCGCGGATCGCCGAGGAAGATCGGCTCGGGCGTGTACAGCCCGCCCGCGACCTTGATCGTGTCGCCCGCGCCCGCCACCGCGAGCGCTTCCCACAGCGTCGTGTACGCCGTGCACCAGCTCGTCCCGTCGTGGATCGGCCCCGTGGCGAATTCGTCGACGTAGATCGTCGACGCGCACACTTGGCTGGAGAAGAGCGCGCTGAGCGCAATGGCGCCGCCGAGTCGAAGTGCATGCATGTTGACCTGCCTTGCTGAGTAGGGGACTGGTGGAGTGAGCGCGAGGCTCGCTCTGCCGTTTGCGGTGCGCGCTGCGCCGACAAGCGTGAAAAGCGCGCGACCGAAGACCGGTGCGCCTGTACCCCAAGCGGCCACGACAGCGGAAGCACGAGACGCCTCGCCGCGCCGAACTTCCCGATCCGAGGAACCGAGGGCCCGAATGCGGGACTCGTCGACACAGCTACGATGCGCCGCCGAGCACCGCGCATGAAGAACAAGTCCGTCAAGAAGCAACACAAGAAGAAGCAGCGCGAGAAGCGCTTGATCAAGGAGCGCAATGCGAGGCGCAATGCTCCGGACTCCGTGCGCGAAGGAGACTCTCAGCCGCGCGACGAGCCGTTCGATGCCCGGCGACTGAACATGGACCCCGAGCGCGCCCTGCGCGCGGCGCACCGCGACGTGACGTCCCGCGACTTCTCGTCGCTGGAGGGGCTGCAGCAGCGCGTCGAGGGGCTGGCGGGGCGCAACCTCGCGGAGCTGGCTCGCGAGGCGCTCGCGCTGGGCGGTGTCGAGGCGGCCCAGGAACTCGCCTACCAGGCGCTCGAGGCGCAGAGCCTGCCGCGCGCGCTCGCGCTGGCCACCAAGGCGCTCGAGTTCGATCCCCACTGCTGCGACGCGCTCACGCTGGTCGCGCTCGCGCGGCACAGCCAACCAGCGCCGCTCATCGAAGCTCTCGAGCACGCCGTGCGCTGCGGCGCCGAGCGCCTGGGCGAAGAGCGCCTGCGCGGCGAAGAGCGTGGCCGCTTCGGCGCGATCGTCGAGGCGCGCCCGTACCTACGAGCACGTTCGCAGCTGTTCGGGGCGCTATGGCGCGCCGATCGGCGTACCGACGCGCTCGAGCACGCGCGCGAGCTCATCGCGCTCGACTCCGGCGACCGCTCAGGCGTGCGTCGAACTCTGCTCGGCCTGCTGCTCGAATCGAGCCAGCTGGACGAAGCGCGCGCGCTGATCGAGCGCTTCGGCGAAGACGACTCGCCCACGTTCGCCTGGGGCGCGGTGCTCGAGACCTTCCTCCGCGCAGGCGCGCGCGACGCCAAGGACGTGCTCTTGCGCGCGCGCCGCTTCGCGCCCGTCTTCGAGCACGCGCTGCTCGAGGCCGAGCTCCCGGAGGATTCCGAGCACGCCGAGGCCTTCGCCGACCTGGGCAAGGCCTGGATCACGCACGGCCCCGCCTTCGAGTGGCTCGCCTCCGGCGCGCCGCTCAGCACTCCCGCGGAACGCGACGCACTCTGCGCGAGCTTCGCGCCGCCCGTCGCAGCGCTGCTCGAACTCGGCGAGCCTTCCCTGGGCGCCTCGTGGCCAAATTACGTAGCCACGCACGGCTTCACCGCCGAGCACGTCCCCGAGCTGCTGCGCCTGCTCGCCGCGCCCGAGCTCGACGACTATCCCGCGGAGTCTCCGCGCGCCTGGGCCTCGCTCTACGTGACGCGCGTGCTCGGCCAACTGCGCTCCGCCGCCGCCATCGAGCCGCTGATCGAGTTCGGCCGCCGCCACGACGACGACGAGTGGCTCAACCTCGAGATCGTCTTCGAACTCATCGGCCCCGCCGCCATCGACGCCCTCGCGCGCTGGCTGCGCACTCCGGTTCCGAGCACCCTCGACTGGATGACGCCCATCGCAGCGCTCATCCGCATCGCGACCGCGCATCCCGCCGCGCGCGAGCGCATCATCGCCGAACTCGGCGCGCTCCTCGTGCACTTCGACTCACGCCCGCCGGAGCTCAACGCGATGCTGTGCGACGCGCTCTGCGAACTCGACGCCACCGCCTATCGCCCGCTCGTCGCGCAAGCCCTCGCGCTCAGCACGCCCGACGACTTCTTCTACAACACCCGCGAGACCCTCGAGGCCTGGGCGGGGGGCGCGGAGCGCGAGTAGCTATCAGTCCGCGCGCGCTGACCACGACATGTCAGCGCGCGATCAGTACGGTGCCAGAGCAAAGTTTCCACGTTAGCCGCAGCGACGCTGCGAGCGCCGGGCAGCCCGGCGGCTAACGTGGAAACTTTGCTCTGGCACCGTACTGCTGTACTGCATGGACGAGGCCTAGTTCGTCTTGCCGACCTGGTTGAGCGCCATTCCGATCCGGACGGGTGACCACTCGACTCTCGGGATTCCGAGTTGTGAGCGGAGTTCCGGCGGCTCGCCACCGGTCGTCTTGGGCCTCCGCACTACCACCAAGTCGAGCTTGATGCTGATTGCAAGCGTAGCCTCGCGTCGAATCCAAGGACTGTTGTGACACTCGTCGCCGATCACAAACAGCGCCGCATCGCAGCCTCGCATGACGCGCAGAATCTCCGCATCGATCGCCTTGTCACCGTCCGCCGAGACATCGTTCTCGCAGATGACCATCGAGCCCTGAATCTGTCCTTGATGCTCCTGAAAGAAGTTGCGCATCGAGAGCACAAGCTCGCGGTCCTTGAAGTTGAACGACACAAACGTCTTGGTTGCCATGTGTGAACCTCCGCGCGCCACGAGGGGCGTCGCGCCGCGAATCGAACGAGCTCGTCGGGCTCGACGCCAACACCTGCGCTTCGCGCGCTTGCCGCTCCCGGCGCTGGCACTACTCTGACGCCCGCGCCGCTCCCCGCGCGTTCGACCTCGATGAGCCCCAAGCCGCTCCGCGTCTTCCTCTCGTACACCGCCGAGGATCTCCATCAACACGCCCGCGCCGTCGCGGCCGCGCTGCGCACGCTGTACGAGATCGACGACCACGTCGAGTGGCCCGCCAACGGCCGGCGCAGCGTCGCGGAGTGTCGGCGGCACGTAGGAGATTGCGACGTGCTCGTCGTGCTCGTGGCGCACCGCTACGGCTGGGTGCCGACCAAAGAGGAGCAAGGCGACGGCGAGCGCTCGATCACCTGGCTCGAGGTCGAAGAGGCGCGCAAGCTCGACCGCCCGGTGCTGTCGTTCCTGGTAGATCCCAAGCATCCCTGGTCTCCCGACCACATCGAGAAGCTCAGCGACGCCGTCGCCGGCGAGCGCCTCGAACGCTTCAAGGCGGTGCTGAACAGCTCGATCCGCGCGCACTTCACGACTCCCGAGAGCGCCTCCACCGCCGTGCTCCGCGGCTTGCAATCTCTGACGACTGACAAGCCCTCTGAGCCGCCGCCGCCGCCGCCGCCGCCGCCCCTGACGCCACCCGGAGAGCCCGTCCCGGCAGCACGGCCCGAACCGTCGCAATCCGAATCTACTACGGGCAGCCGGAGGCTGAGTTCGGTCGTAGTCGTTATCGCAGTCGCTGCGCTCGCTTGGTGGATGTTCAACCGGCCAGTACTGAAGATGATCCGGATTCCCGGTGGCGATTTCGAGATGGGCGGCGAGTTTGCGGACTCCGCGACCCGAATCGAATATCCGCCGCATCCGGTGACCGTACCGGCCTTCTATCTGGCCGAGACCGAAGTGACGCGCGGTCAGTGGCGGGACGTCATGCGCGACTACCCTAAGAAGCCAGAATGGAACGAGGACTGCTCGGACGACCAGCTTCCCGCCAATTTCGTCACATGGGAAGAGGCGAACGAGTTCTGCAAGAGACTGTCGAAAGACGAGGGTCTCGACGAGGGGCGTGGCTATCGCTTGCCGAGCGAAGCAGAGTGGGAATACGCGTGCCGCGCTGGGACGACGACGGTTTACTCGTTCGAGGGCGATGAGACGAGGTTGGAGCAATTCGGCTGGTACGAGTTGAACGCTCTCGGTCGAGTTCATCCCGTTGGGAAGAGGGACAAGAACCCTTGGGGCTTACACGACATGCACGGAAACGTCTTTGAGTGGTGCAAGGACTCCGCGCATGTCAAGTACGACGATTCCAAGTGTCCCACTGACGGTGGTGCATGGGAGGACGATGCCTTTGCGAGCCGCGTCATCCGCGGCGGCTCCTTCATGAGTTCGGCCGGGGCCTTGCGTTCGGCGTGGCGCGACGCGGCCCTCGCATCGACGAAGGACCATCGCGATGAGCCGCAGCGCTACTCTTTCGTCGGCTTCCGCCCTGCCAGGTCCGTTACGGCGGACTGACGTCATCACTCGACTAAGACACACGCCGTATCCGGCGCGAGAGCGTTGACCATCAACCCGCGCCGCAGACTCCCACGCGCCCGGCCAGAGTCCGCTCCGCAGAGCGCTGACGCGCGAACGAGCCGGGGCCGTTCGAGAGTCCATACAGCTCTTCGCACTAGTTGGCGGACTGTGAGACGAGGTGTGGCAATCGCAGACCGACTCCTTCGCCTCGCGCACCCGATTCCTGGTCAGCGCAAGCGTGTGAGCTCCGCGACGATCTCGAGCAACAGACGTCGCGCGGTCTTGTCGCTACACAGCTTCGCGGCGCGCTCGCAGTCGTTGAGCGTCGTGTCGAGCTTCCACGCCGCGGGGCCGTCGGCGCGCACCTTCGCCGCCAGCTCGCGCGCGAGAGGAACATCTCCAGCGTCGAAGGCGGCGCCGAGCAGTGTGGGGCGCAGCCATTCGTCGCTCGGGGCGAACTGCATGGCGCGTTGACAGGCGGCGGCGACGGAGTGTGCGACGGAGACTGCGCGCTCGAGGTCGCCGGGTGCGGCGCGCTGGCGGAGGAGGCGCGGGAGGTTGCAGGAGCAGTAGTAGCCGTTGAGGTCGAGCAGCATGCCGCGCTCGTAGTGCTCGATGGCGCGGTCGAGGTGCGGCGCGTGCGGCTTGCCCGACTTGATGGAGGCGTCGTAGAGGCGCTTGAAGCAGCCGCCGATCAGGCCGCGGCGCTCGGCGGTGTCGCCGTGCGCGGCGATGAGCGCTTCGAGGCCTGCGATGGCGGCGAGGTGGTCGCCGGTCTTGGACTGCGCGAGGCTGCGCTGCTCGCGCACGTAGGGGAGTTCGAGCAGGCGCTTGGGCAACTTCTCGATGTAGGAGAGCGTGTCGGACCAGCCGAGCCAGTCGCGCACGGCGTGCAAGAGCTCGAGCGCGGCGGCGTCGGAGGCCGCGATCAGGCCGCCACGGTCGCTGTGGCGCGCGATGAGCTCCTGGGCAGCGCGTCGGCGCGCGGCGACATCGGTCTGGTGGCCGAGCGTGCGGATCTGCGCCTGCAAGTCGGCCAGGTGCTCGACCATGTCGCGGAAGACGCTCGCCTGCGGGCGCGCGCGCGCGGCGTCGCGGACTTGGTGCACTGGCGAGTGCGAGAGCGCGAACGCATCGATCGCGCGCTCGACGGCCTCGCGCGCCTTGGCGTAGTGCTTCGCGGTCAGCGCGCCCGCGGGCAGCGGATAGCGGCCCTGGCGGATCTGCGCGAGGTCGAACAGCGGCTGCGCCCAATCGGCGGCGACGAGCACGCAGTTGTGCTTGTCGGTCGCGTGGCGCACGCCGATCTCGTAATAGACGTTGCCGTTCTGCAGCGTGAGGTCGGCGAGCACGAGGTCCGAGAGCGTGAGGCGCTCGAGCATGTCGACCACGATCAGCGGGCTGAGTTCGTGGTCGGCGCGCACCGCGAGATAGCCGCGCGCTTCGATCGCCGGCTGCAGCGCTTGCTCGTACAGCGCGTTGAAGTCGACCTTGGTCGGGACGCCGTCCTTGGCGATGCCGGTGTCGCGCGAGCCGTAGGGCATCACGACGAAACAGATCGGCCGCAGCGCGTGCTTGGCCGCGGACGCAGGCTTTGACTTCGCCTTCGAACTCGATGAAGGGCTCGACGAGGAACTCGACGAAGCCTTCGACGACGGCTTGGGAGCAGGCTTCGACGGTGCGGCGGCCTTGGGTTTCGAACTGGACGAGCGCGTGGACTTCGGCTGGGGCGACATGCGCTGGTTATCGCTCGCGCGCGAGCGCTGGGCAATGCGCGCACTTGCGCAGCGCGTCGCCGCGGCCTCTTGGATAGTCACGAAAACGACGCGACTGGACGGAAAACACCGAGAAATATGCCTAAGTCTCGCGCTGCCAAGATTCTCGGAAAGTTGGCTGCGCCGCGCGCGTCCGCGCTCCTGGCGTCGGCGTGAGTGCGTGTCACTCACGCTCAACAACCAAGGAAGCACACATGACTCTCGTCAAAGTTCTCGCGCGTCAGCACAGCGTCACCGGCGGCGTCGGCGCGCCGACCCAGGTCAAGGTCAAGCTCGGCCAGATCCTGGTGATCACGACCGAGCCCACGGACACCTGGACCGCCGGTCCGGGCAAGCGCACGTCGGGTCCCAACGGTCTTGGCAATCCGCTCGGCGCTGACTTCGGCCTGTTCGCCAAGGGTGACTTCAAGTTCCCGTACGGCTCGCTCGTCGGCAGCCTCGACAAGGGCAAGACCTTCTTCGCCGTCGGCAGCTACCTGGCGATGACGGTGCTCACGCCCGGCCCGCTGACGCTGCACTTCTGGGACGAGAACCACAGCGACAACTCCGGGCACATCGTCGCCACCGTGCAGGTGTTCGACGGCCCGCGCTGAGCGTTGACTGCCGAAGTCACGACGCGCGAGTGCAAGAGCAGCTCCCTGCACGGTCATCGCGCCGCGTGGGGAGCTGCTCGCGCCGCTGCGAACCGCTCGGACGCGTGGTCGAAGTCGGGAACTGGCGCGGCTCGGCCGGCGATCAAGCGCGCCATGAGCGCGCCGAAGAAGCTGTTGCCGGTCACCGTGCTCTCGGGGTTCCTCGGCGCCGGCAAGAGCACGTTGCTGCGCCATCTGCTCGCGCGACGCGACGGGCGGCGGCTGGCGGTGCTCGTCAACGACATGGCCGAGCTGGGCCTGGACGGCGAGTTCCTGCGGCTCGCGCAGGAAGCGGGCGCGCCGGTTCTGCGCGCGGACGAGAAGCTGGTCGAGCTCGCGAACGGCTGCATCTGCTGCACGCTGCGCGAGGACTTGATCGTCGAGGTCGGTCGCATCGCCGATGCGGGGCTGTACGACGGGCTCGTGATCGAGTCGACCGGCGTGTCGGAGCCGCTGCCGGTCGCACAGACGCTGTGTCTGGAGTTCGACGGGCGCGAGAACATCTCGGACCGCGTGCGGCTCGACGCGCTGGTGACGGTCGTCGACGCGCAGCGCGTGCTCGAGGACCTGGGCAGCGGCGACACGCTCAAACGGCGCGGGCTCGAGGTGCGCGACGACGACGAGCGCGGTCTGGGTCCGTTGCTCGTGAGCCAGATCGAGTGCGCCAGCGTGCTGGTCGTGAACAAGTGCGATCTGGTGACGCGCGCGCAGTTGGGCCGCGTGCGCGCGCTGCTCGAGCGCCTGAGCCCCGCGGCCGAGATCGTCGAGTGCACGCGCGGCGCGGTGGCGCTCGAGGACGTGCTCGACACCTACAGCTTCGACCTCGAGCACATGCAGGCGAACCCCGGCTGGCTGCGCGCGCTCGAAGCCGACTCGGTGAGCGAGAGCGAGACCTACGGCATCGGCTCGTTCGTGTGGCGCGCGCGCCGGCCGTTCCATCCGCAGCGCTTGGCCGACTTCCTCGCGAGCGCGCCGATGAAGCGCGTCGAGCGCATGAAGGGCTTTGCGTGGATCGCGACGCGGCCGCGCATGCGCTGCATCCTGCAGTCGGCGGGCCGCCATGCGAGCCTCGATCCCGCTGGGCCTTGGTGGGCGCTCGTTCCAGAGGAGCGCTGGCCCGCCGATCCCGCGTCGCGCGCGGCGATCGAGCGCACCTGGGATCCGCAGATGGGGGATCTGCGGCAGGAATTGGTGCTCATCGGGCTCGCGCTCGAGCGTCGCGCGCTCGAACGCGGCCTCGAGCGCGCGCTCTTGAGCGACGTCGAACTCGCACTGCGCGAGGAGGGCTGGCTCGAGTTCCCTGACCCGTTGCCGGCGTGGCCGCAGGGTGTGCTCGAAGGCGGCGGAGCGCTCTGACGCACCGCGAGCAACTCAGCGCGGCATGAGCAGCACGGTCAGCGGCGCGACGCGTTCGCCTTCGCGAACGAGGATCGAGGCTTCGCCGCCGCCAAGCGCTTGGACTCTGCGTGGATGGCCGCCGACGATCCACTCGCCAGGCCACAGACCGTCGAGCACGAAGCTGCCATCGGGCGCGAGCAGCGTGTCGACGAACGCTCCCGGATGGTCGTGGCCGCGCGGGCGGACAGTGACCCGTTGACCGCCCAGGTCGGTTGGCGGCGAGTTCGTACTCACTTCGAGGAGCAGGCCGCGCAGGCGCGTTCCCGGCAGCTCGATGTCGCGTTCGAGGCCATTCTCGCCGAGCTCGACGAGCGCGAGCTCGACGGCTTCGCGGTAGAGCGCGATGCGATCGGTGGTGACTCGGTACGTTCCGGGCGCGAGAGCGAACTCGAAGCGACCGTCGACGATCGCGACGGTGCGTCGCCAGCCGCGCGCCGTCTCGCAGAGCTCGACGATCACGCCCGACGCAGGCTCGCCGCTGCGCGAGAGCAAGCTGCCGCGCCAGACCGGGAGCGGCGTGGAGCGACCGAAGTCGAGCTTCGCTTGCTCGCCGACTTTGAGCCCCAATTCGACTTCGTCGTCGACGAGCACCGAACGCGGGTCGGGCTCGCGCACCACGCCGACCTTGAAGTTCCCGGCGGGAAGGTGGCGCACGACGTAGGCGCCGTGCTCGTCGGTGGTCGCGATCGTTGTGAAGTCACGGCCCTTGGTGTTGCGGCTCACACTCTGGTCCACGACGACGCGCGCTCCGACGCAAGGCGCGCCGTGCTCGTCGAACACGCGTCCCTCGATGTTCGCCGAGCCGAGCAGGATCACGACCGTGGCGTTGTCGCGCCCGCCCAACAACGCGTTGAACACGTGCTGGCGCACAACGCCGGTCCCGTCGTCGATGGCGACGGTGTAGAAGCTCCCCATCGGAAGTTCGAACTCGAAGCGGCCGTCCGGGCCGATCGGCGTCGAGCGCGGCTCAGCGCCATCCGGCGTCGGATTGGGGTTGAGCACGCCTTGCCACGGCTGGCTCGGATCCCTCGGCGCGATTCGATTGCCCGGCGCGATCCACGCTGTGCCTGAATCGAGCGGTTCGCGGCCGCGCAGCACCAGCCCGCGGAACTTCCAACCTTCGAACAGGCCGTCCTGCGCTTCGAGTTCTTCGGCTTCGGCCTCGCTGAGCTCGGGCGGAACCGTGACGACCTCGGCGGCGGGACTCGCCTCTTGCACAGCGGCGACTTCGCTGCGCGCGAGCGGGTCGAGCTCGAGCGCCGGCTCGCGCGTGGACTGGAGTTCGAGTTCCGACTGCGCTCCGCGCGCTTGCGCAGTGTCGCTCCGCGCCGGGGCGCCATCGGACCGCAGGAGCCACAACATGCCGAGCGTCAGCGCAACAGCGATCCCCGCGAGCTTCGTTCCTGTCGCCACGAGCAGTCCTCCAGTTGCGAGCGCTGTTGTTGCCGCGGGCGCTTCGATGCGACTGTCGCCGAGCGCCGCGAGCGCGGACAGCCAGCCTTTTCCCTGACGGCGCTCGAGCCGTTCGCGGAGCAGCGCTTGCCCGCGCGCGAGGCGCGTGCGGACCGTCGAAGCCGGAATCCGCAGTCGTTGCGCGATCTCCTCGGGCGTGCGCTCCTCGAACCAGCGCTCGAGCAGCGTCGAGCGATAGGGCTCCGCGAGTGCGAGCACCTCTTCGACGAGCCGACGCTGCAGCTCGGCGCGCGCCACCAGATCGAGCGTCGAGGGCTGCGCTTCCGCTCGAGCTGCGTGCACTTCGCGCGCGCGCCGTGCGCCCTCAGAGCGCGCGCGGTCGAGCGACAACCGCTCCATCACGCGGCGGAAAAAGGCCAGCGGCGCCGCCTCGCCCTCCGGCCGCCGGAGCGCGATGAGCAGCGCGTCCTGCGCCAGGTCCTCCTGGGCCGCGGCGTCGACGCACAGGCCGCGAGCGAGCGCGCGCACTCGCGTCGAACGCGCCAGCAGCGCTTCCAGGTCGTGGGCCTGTCCCGAGTGTCCGGTCATGCTGGCCATTGGGACGGAGCCGTCGCTCGCCGCGTCCCAGGATTCTCGCGAATCGGCGGCGCAGCGCGGCGTCGTGGCGCGCGTGGGGCTCGATTTCGCGGCCTTGGGGCGCGCCCCGGGCCTTTCGGCGCGTCGAGTGGCAGCGCGAGTCGCGGGAGCGGCGCGACGCAGCCGGCGGTTCGCGGTCGGCTCGATTCGTCGGGTGCGCGGCCTGCTACAGCGGGTCGAGCGTCATCACGAGCCGAGGGGCGCTCGGCGAAGCGCTCGGCGAGCGGTGGATCGCGCCGCGGCCCGCGTTGCCGGGCCAGCCCTCGCCCTTGAGCAGCACGATGTCGCCGGCCTGCGCGGCCAGCACGTCGTCGTGCGCGTGCAGCGAACTCGAGGGCGAGCGCGAGCCGTGCTGCGCCGCATGCCCCAACTGTCCGCGGTCGAAGCGCTCGCCCGCGACGAACTCGGTGCCGCGGCCGAAGTAGGTGCACACCAGCCGAAGCGTGACGCGGTCGACGTGCAGGCGCGGGCACATGGCCGCCTCCATGCGCGCGAGGCGCACACCGACGCGCTCGACGCCCGTCACTTCGCCCAGCAGCTCGACCCACGACACGATGTCGGCCGCGAGTTCCGGAAAGCCCCCGAACTCCGCGGAGATCTCGCGCTCCGCGTCGCGACTGGCTGCGACGCTGAAGCGTCTGGCGAAGCCCGGCTGCGCGACGGCGCGCTCGCACTCGGCGATCAGCGCCTCCGGGCGCGCGCGCTGCAGCACAGCGATGCTGACCTGCGGCTCGAAGATCGCGGCGAGCTCGGCAACTTCGTCGACGAAGCGCACGCTCGAGGCCTCGGCCTGCCCGGCTTCGTTCTGAGTCGCGTAGGAGACGGACGCGTTCATGGAACTGTGCTCTTGCCTCGGTGGTCGGGGGGATCGAAGTCGAAGTCGAAGTGCGGAGAGCGCGGACGTCACGCGCCGTCGCGCCAGCTCGTCACGACGCTGCGCGCGTCGAACGTGCGTCGCTGGAGTCGCTGGAGTCGCTGGATTCGCGCGGGATCGGCGGCGGGCTCGCCCGCGCACGGCGTGGTCGCGCGCGCGTCGTCGCGCTTCGCGCGCAGTGACTCGGGCGGCCTCGCGAAGGGGCTCGCGAGCGCGCTGCTCCGCAGTGAGATCTGGCCAAGCGCCATACTGCGAGCGCTGATCGCCGGCGGCGCGGCGCGAGTTCCCGGCGCGCGGCGTGCGAGCTGGTTTTCGTCAGCTCACAGCAGTTGGAGCGGCGCGCGCTCGCGAAAACCCTTGAACTCCGTCCGGGTCGGTCTCGGAACGCCGGGCTACCTTGACCCTCGAGGTCTCACTCCGCGCATCAAGAGCTTGCGGCGATCGTTCTGGCGCTCGAAACGGGACTCTCGAACTCGCGCCGTCCGGACGATCGCCCCTGGTCGAGCGGGAGTACTTCGCGGCGCTCGCTCCGATGCTCGCGGCCGCGCTGGCCGCACGCGATGTGACGGAGCGTTTGAAGGCGTTCGAGCGACTGCTGGGGCACACCTGGATCATCGATCCAGAGCCGTTTCGCGAGGCTCTCGATCCGTGGCGTGCGCTGTACAGACGAGTCGCCCAGCCCTGATGCGCTCAGTGTTGCGCGCGCTCTCCGCCGCTCATTTCGCCGCGTGCTCCAACGCATATTCGAATCCCGCGCGCACGGCTGCGGCCTGCGCTTCGTTGCATTGCTCGGGAGTTGCGCGCGGGCTGTCGGGGTAGACCTCGGTCGTCGTCGTGAAGCGCGCGCCCGTCAAGCTCGCGCACAGTCCAACCGAGCGCACGTCGTAGTGGATCACGCCGCGGAACTGCAGCGGCGCGCCGATGATCTGGCCCTTGGCGTCGGGCTCGGCGATGTGCGTCACGGCGGAGACGGCCTCGATGATCGCGCGCTGGAAACCGGGCTGCGGATTGGCGCTGTCGTCGACCAGGTAGAAGCCGTCGGGGATCTCGCCGGGCTCGAAGGGCTTGCCGTCGCGCGCGGCGAGCGCCGGGCGGAACTCTGATTCGTCGGAGTCGGTGGTCTCGTGCAGGTCGAGGTGCGCGAGGAAGCGGCCGCGCAGCGGCGCGATGAGCTCCATCAGCAGGCGCGCTTCGCTGGCGGGACTGTTCGCGAGGAACGAGCGATTGGGGTCGACGGCCTCGGCGTTCCAGCGCTGGATGCGCTCGTAGCCCCACGGGCTCACGCACGGTGCGATCAGCACGTTGAGCCGGCCCTCGAAGCGCGCCGCATCGCGCTCGGCGAAGAGCAGCGCTCCGTGCACGCCGCTGGTCTCGTAGCCGTGCACGCCGCCGGTCACCATCGCGAGCGGCAACGCGTCGTTCCACGCGCGACTCTTCAGCGCGAAGAGCGGGAATTCGCCGTCGGGGCCGTAGTTCAGCGTCCCGTAGCGCACGACTTCGAAGCGCGCTGCGAGCCGCTCGATGCGCTTCACCACGTCGTCCGCGTAGCTGCGGCTCTTCTTCACCGACGCGCGCCAGCGCGCCTTCTCTTCAGCGCCCCACGGCGTGCCGGGGGTCCCGATCGGATAGCTCTGGAGACTCGTGCTCATCAGCGCATCCTCGCATCCCTGCGTCGGAGCGCGCCAGACTCACTTTGCCTCCACCGCGAGGCCCAGTTGCCTCGGAGACAGACTTCGCGACGCGCGCAGACCACGCCGACGCCCGAGACGTCCAGCGAGAGTGCTCGACCGTCGCTCTGGCCGATGAGCAGCTCGCTCCGTGCGTACCCTCGCGCTACCGTCCGCTGTAGGTCGCGGACAGTGCTGCTGCTCGAATCGACACTGAAAACTGCCTTTGAGCAGCTCGCGCGAGAGCTGGCGCCGCGCGCGAACGGAGTCGCGAGCGCGCGCCTGACGACCGAAGTCGTCGCAAACGGCTCCGCCGAGCGCTCGGGCGCATGATTTCGCGACTTCGAGCCGCGCTTGCTCGCCGAGTGGCCGACCTCCGCGCGCACCCGCTGGTCGCGCTCGCACTGTTCGCGATCGCCGCGCGCATCGTGTCGGTCGCGTCGGACAAGCCGAAGGCCGCGGCGTACCTCGCTGCGTGTCTGGTGATCGTCTTCGCGGTCGAGGTGCTCGCTCCCGCGCCCGCCGATGGAGTCCGCGGCGAGACGACGGCGAGCGATCCACGACTGCCCGTCGCGCGTCCGAGGTTCGAGTTCCTCGTGCTCGGCGCGTTGGCGTTCCTCGGAGCGCTGGCGACGCTGGCGCGCATCGGCGTCTTCGATGGACTGCTTGCCCCGCCGCTGCGCACGGCACTCCTGATCGTCGGAATGCTGTGTCTGATGCAGGTCGTCCCCGCGCTGTGGCTCGTGTCGCGCGGCTATCGAGCTGCCGCGCTCGGCGCGCGCTGGACTGCGGCGCGCACGGGGCTCGTTTGCGTCGCCATCGTCGCCGTGGCGGCGCTGCTCGTCGATCCCGAGGGCGCGCCCGTCGTGCTGGTGGCGCGCGCAGGCGCGTGGGCGGAACTCGCGCTGGTCATCACGACTGCGCCGCAGGTTTTCGCCGAGGAATTCCTGCGCATGACGCTGCAGACGCGCATCGCCGCCTGGACGAAGAACGCTGCGCTCGGCTGGCTGCTCGCCACGTTGCCGTGGGCGGCGTTTCACGCGCCGGCATGGATTGCGGGCGGCGACTCGCTGCACGCGGCGTTCGGCGGCGCGCTGCGCATCGTTCCGCTCGGACTCGTGTGGGGCTATCTCACTTGGCGCACGGGCAGCCTCGTTCCCGCGCTGATCGCGCACGAGCTCAACCTGTTCGGGTTGCAGAACCCCTGAGCAGCGCACGCGCGCGATGCGGTGCTACGCCGCCGGCCGTCGCAGGCAGCCCTCGCGCTCGAGCGCGTGGCGCACGTCCTCGAAGCAGGCCTTGATGCCGCCGGAGGCAAAGCGCAGTTGCAGCGTGCCGTCGAGGTTGGAGAAGCTCGCACAGGCGCCCTCGACGAGCACGATGGTGCGCGTGGTCCCGAGCTTGCCCTGCGCGCGGCCGATCTCGTGGATCACGTTCTCGCGCGCGTGCAGCGAGCCGTCGGCGTGCGGGTTGTCGGGCGTCATCACGAGCAGCGCGACCGTGCAGCGCTCGAGCATCGCGCTCAGGCGCTGTTCGACCGTCAGGCTCGCGACGGACTCGCGGTTGAACTCCTCGACCGGCAGGCCCAGGCGCTGTTCGACGAAGTCCTTGAGCTCGCGCCAGTCCGCGCTGCGCCCGTGGCCGAGGAACACGCGCTGCGGGCGCAGGTCGGCCGCGAGCGGCTGCGGATGACCTTTCGCGATGTTCTCGTACGCGTCTTCCAACGTGCGCAGCAGTTCGAGCTTCTCGGCGATGCCGTTCGCCACGCGCGCGCGGATCGAGCCGAAGTCGGTGATGAACAGTTGCCGGTCGGGGCGTTCGACCGCGAGATAGCGCCGCACGAAGGGCTCCGGCGCCGCGAACACCTCGCGGATCGTCGCGAGGTTCTCGCGGTCCCAGTCGAGGTAGACCTCGAACAGCCGCCTCACCGCGAGGATGTCGGGCCGCTCGGCGTCGTCGGCGCGGCGGCCGGGACTGGCGGGAATCCCACCGACCATGCGGCGCAGGGCTTCCCCGCGAGTGATCGCGATCTCGAACGGACGTTGGCGCACATCGGACATGGCGAGAATGGGCGGCGCGGCCGCCTGGAGCGGGAAGTGCTCCAGTCATCGGTTGGCCAGTGGCCGCGACGTCGGTCGGCGCTCTGCACCCCGTCCCAGCCCGGGGCACGCGCGGCGTTGGGTCGCTTCGTCCGCGGCGAGTTCGGCAGAATCGCGGGCACTTCAGCGCGGCTGCGTGCGTCGAACCGTCGCGTCGAGCATTTCCCCGCTTCCACGGCTCGCCGACTTCGCCTGGTGGACCGACCGCATCCATCGAGTTCACCGGACGACCTGAGAACTCGCATCTCGCTGCGTCGCATCGTCCTTCATGCGCCTTCGCTCTCCCCGAGCGACTCGGCGCGACCGATCCGGCTCGCTTCCTTGCCATGACCAACACCACTCGCTGGACCGTCGCTGTGCTCGCGTTCGCAGCGCTCGGTCTTCTCGTGCTCCGTGCTCTCGTCGACCAGCCCGCGACGGCGGGAGCAGCGACGGCCCCCGCCGGTGCGCCGACGCACTCCTCGACGCCTTCGCCGAACATCGAGCTCGCTCCGCCATCACCGACGCACGAGACGGCGCGCGTCGAGAACGAGGCCGCGCCCGCGAGCGAGATCGCGACGGTCGCGCCGGCGAACACGCCGCCGTCGGCCGTTGTGGTGGGTTACGTGCTCGACTTGAGCCGGCGTCCGGTGAGCGGACTCGAGGTGCGCTACGAGGTGCTCGAAGTCGGTCGCCTCGCGACGAGTCCCGCGCCCGCGGTGCGCGCGAAGAGTGCTTCTGACGGTCGATTCGAGTTGCCGTTGCCCGAGGGTTCCGTGCGCATCGTCGCTGCGGGCGAGGGCTATGCGACGGTTCGCGCGCCGACGCTCGCAGGCCAAGCGCCGCCCGAGCCGCCGCTCGTGTTCGTCGGACCTGAGTGCGCCTACGCCGGCGTCGTCGTGGGGCCGGATGGACAGCCGGTGGCCGGCGCGCGGGTTTCGGTGCGGCTCGAGCGGGAACTTGCGCTCGCGCTGGGGTCCGGCGGGCTGCTGGCCATGCTCTCGGCGCATCACACGACCACCAACGAGCGGGGCGAGTTCGAGTTCGCGAGCATCGGCTTCGCGCCGCAGAGTCGCTTGGAAGCGGAGGCGAGCGACTTCGAGCCCGCGGGTTTGCCTCTGCCCGCGCGAACGACGACAGGGCTGCTGATCCAGCTCGCGCCGCTCGCGCGTGGCCCGCTCGTGTGTTCTGGGCGCGTGCTCACAGCTGACCGCAGGCCCGCAGCGGGCGCTTATGTCGCTGCGGGCGGCGAGGCCGCGACCTGCGACGAAGAGGGGCGCTTCGTGCTCTCGCTGAATCCGAGCAAGATGTCGTCCCAGCTGCGCGCTGTGCTGCCGGGCTCGCTCCCCGCGGAGGTCGATCTCACGCAGTTGAGCGCTGCACAGCGCCGCGAGCTCGAACTCGTGCTCGGCGGAGCGGGCCTGACGATCACCGGCGTCGTGCGCGATGCGAACGGAGAGGCTATTTCCGGCGCGCGCGTGTGGACGAGCGATGGAGAGAGCTTCGGCACTGTGGCGACCAAGCTCGGCGATCTCACCTTCCAGATCAGCTACTCGGTCGAGGGCATGATCGATGGTCTGCACGACGGCCAGAAGGACGGACGCGCGACGCACAGCGGGCCCGGCGGCGCGTTCGAGCTCACGGGACTTGTCGCGCGCCGCTACCGCTTGTGGGTGCTGCACCCGCGCACGTTCGAGCTGCTCGGCCCGATCGAAGTCGAGGCTGGCGCGCGCGCGGTCGAGCTCGTGCTCGCGGGCGAAGCGCAGCGCTCGCGCGTGGCGGGACGGGTCACGAACTGGTCGGGCGACCCGCTCGAGAACGTGCTCATCACCGTCGCGCGCGCTGAGAACACCGAGGGCAGCTACATCTTCGAGCACCGCGATCCCGAGCAGCTCCCGGTGCGCACCGACGAGCAAGGCCGCTTCGAATTCGCCGAGCTGTGCCTCGAGCGCACGCGGCTGCACCTCTCGCTCGAGGGCGCGGGCGACTCGAGCCGCGCCGCGATCTCGCTGGCAGACTTCGATCAACTCGAGTCGCTCGAGCTGCGCTTGCCGGCCGCGTGCCACATGCGCGTAAACCTCGCTGAGGCCGAGCGCGCGGACTCGCTCGCTGTGCTCGATGCACAGGGACAGACTCTCACCTTGACGATCGTGATCGGCGGCGTGCGCTGCTCGGCGAACGCAGTCCAAATCGTGCGCGGCGTGACCGACCGCATCGCCACCAACGAGAGCGCGGCGATGCTGGTGCTGTCGAAGGAAGGCCGCGAAGTCGACCGCGTCCCGGTTCGCCTCACGCCCGGCGGCGTGAACGAGCTGCGCCTGTGAGGTCTGCTGCGGCGCCGCGGCGCGCGAGCCGCGCAACTCGCTCGAGGTGGAACGCCAGCGCGGGGTCGCGCGCGGGCTCTCGGCGCTCGTCAGGAGTTCAGCCGCGCTTCCAACGCGCCTCGAAGCGATCGGCGGCGCCGGCGACGGCGGGGCCGAGCGCGACGTCGTGCGAGCGCGCCCCAGCCTCGAAGTAGGTGAACGCGTCGTAGAGCACGGCGCCGTCCGCGCCGGCCTCGAGTTCGTGCAGGTTGCGCGCGCTGCGCGAGAGCGTCGAGACTTCGCCAGGGCGCAGCGTCGTTTCGGCGAGCTTGACCACGTGGAAAGGCTCGTCGCCTTTCAGCGCTCGCGCCGCCGCCACGTCGCCCGCGATGTCGTAGTTCGCGCAGCGCACGGATCCGCGCACGCAGCTCAGGACGCCGTTGTAGTCGCGGTGGTCGTGTAACCCGAGGCGCGCGCCAGGGGCGAGGCGCATCTCGAACACGGCGATGGGGCGGAACCAACACAGCCCTTCCATGTCCCACTCGCCCGCGGCGACGTTCTCCACGCCAACCTCCGGCGGCTCCAGGCGAGCGAGAGCGCGCGCGACGTGGGCGAGGTAGCGCTCTTCGTCGGGCGCCGGGCTCGCGATGAGCTCTCTCGCGCGCGGGCGCAGCGCGTGCACGAGGTCTTCGAGGGCGCGCTCGCGGTCGTCGACGAGCGCGACACGCGGCGACACGCTCTGGCAGCCGCCCAGCAGCGCGGCGCCGGCTGCGAGCGCGCCGAACACGAACGTGCGCCGCACCACGAGCACGCCCGGCGCGAGCTCCGCGCCCGGCTCGACCCGCGACGCGCGCTCCAACTCTTCGAACGACTCGAACCAGCTCATGGCGTGACTCCGCGGGATCTACAGCCGCTTCTCGACGTGGTCAGCGTGCTTGCGGCAGAAGCGACAGTACTTCTTCTTCGCGAGCTTGTAGCCAGCCTTCGCGCGCTTGTGCGTCGTGTAACGGCTGCGGCCCGGAGTGGGGCAGCCCGTACACACCAGGAAGCAGTAGCGTTCTTTGGTCTTCACGCTTTGGCCTCAGTGTTGGTCTTGCGGCGCTGCTTGCGCTTCTTGGGCAGCAATCCGGCTTCGCGCAACACCGAGTACGCGCCGCGCGCGTCGATGTGCTTGAGGCCGCGCGTCGAGATACGCACGCGCACGAACTGGCCGAGCTCGGGAACCCATACGCGCTTGGGTTGGACGTTGACCTTGAACTTGCGCAGCGTGTTGCCGGTCGTGCGCAGACCGATGCCGCCAGACTTCTTCGAGAGTCCGCGGCGGGCGACTTGGCGGCCGACGGCGGTGCCGCGACCGGTGATGGGGCATCTGCGGGCCATGGGAGTCTCCTGTCAGTTGAGGTGGCTGTGTTGTGAGTCGCCGGCCGCCTGCTCATCGCCCTCGGCGAGCACCCACGGATCGAAGGGATCGACGAGCTGCTTCCAGGCCGACTCGCCGAGCGCGAGCTCTTCATCAGTGAGCAAGCACAGCTCGAGCGCCTCTTCGATTCCGGCGCGATCGAGGTTGACGCCGATGAACACCAGCTCCTGCTGGCGATCGCCCCAGCGCTCGTCCCAACGCGCGCGGATCTCGGCCACGACCTCGGCGTCGTCGGGCCAGTCGTCGCGCGGAATCGCGGCGTACCAGCGGCCCATGGGCTCGATCTGCGCAGTCGAACC
Organism: Planctomycetaceae bacterium; assembly: GCA_011525785.1. Taxonomy (GTDB): domain Bacteria; phylum Planctomycetota; class UBA1135; order UBA1135; genus WYBT01. The sequence goes on along the minus strand of WYBT01000015.1, from coordinate 28,345 downwards.
GGCCTGTGACCAAGAGGCCATCACTTCGGGGCGCGAGGCGATCCAGAAGAAGCCCTTGGAGCGCAGGATCTCGCCGAAGCCCGACTCGAACAGGTACTGCAGGCGCTCGGGGTGGAACGGCTTGCGCGCGCGCCACACGAAGCTCGAGATGCCGTACTCCTCGGTCTCGGGCGTGTGTTCGCCCATCAGTTCCTGGATCCAGCCCGCGCTGCGCTGCGCGCGGTCGAGATCGAACAGGCCCGTGCCGAGCACGCTGTCCAGCGGCACGCGCGAGCGCTCGGAGCGCACCAGCTTCGCCAGCGGATTGAGCTTGCGCAGCGCGGCCTCGACGCGCGCCGCGTCCTTCGCGCTCACCAAGTCGAGCTTGTTGAGCACGAGCACGTCCGCGAACTCGACCTGCTCGACGAGCAGGTCGGCGATCGAGCGCTCGTCGTCCTCGCCGGCCGCGATGCCGCGCTCCTTCAAGGTCTCGATCGCGCGCAGGTCGTCGAGGAAGCGCTTGGCGTCGACCACCGTCACGAGCGTGTCGAGCTTGGCGATGTCGTTCAGCGTCACGCCGTTCTCGTCGGTGAAGGTGAACGTCTGCGCGACGGGCATGGGTTCGCTGATGCCGGTCGACTCGATCAGGATCGCGTCGAAGCGGCCCTCGTGCGCGAGGCGCGAGACTTCTTTCAACAGGTCATCGCGCAGCGTGCAGCAGATGCAGCCGTTGTGCATCTCGACCATCTTTTCCTCGGTGCGCGAGAGCGCTGCGTCGCCGCTGCCGACCAGCTTGGCGTCGACGTTGACCTCGCTCATGTCGTTGACGATCACGGCCACGCGCCGGCCTTCACGGTTGCGCAGCACGTGGTTGAGCAAGGTGGTCTTGCCGGCGCCGAGGAAGCCCGACAGCACGGTCACGGGAACGGGTTGGGTTTGCATTGGCGATTGCTAGACGCGGCCCAGGTAGAGGCTCGAGACGGAGACGAAGTGCAGGTCGTTGCGGGCGAGCGCGTCGTGCGGCCCGCCTTCGGTGGACAGTTCGCGAAGCGCGTCGCGATCCGCTGTGCTGACGCGCTCATCGCTCGACTGGCGCGCGAGTCGGCGGCGCAGGTAGCTGGCCTGTGGCGCTGCGAACGGCGGCGTCAGCTCCATCAGCACCGACTTGGCGCGCACGTCGTGCAGCCCGCCCGCGCGCAGCACGCCGAGCCATCCCATGGTGACGCGGCCGCGCTGCGCCCGATCCTCGGCGAACCACGCTTCGAAGGAGCTGTTGACGCGCTCCTCGATGCCCGGCGCGGCGAGGCCCACGTCGAGCGGCAGGCAGCGCAACAGAGCGCGGTCCTCGCGCACCGCGATCAGGCCGCCCGGGCGCACCACGCGCGCCAGTTCGCGCACGCAGGCCACCGGATCGGCCATGAAGTGCAGCACGTGGCTGCTCCACGCCGCGTCGAAGCTCGCCGCAGCGAAGGGCAGCGCAGTGATGTCGCCGACCTGCGGAGTGACGCGGCGCTCGAAACGCGTGCTCGCGATGCGCGCGCGCAGTGCGGCGATCGCGGCTTCGGAGAGGTCGAGCGCGGTGACGCGGCCCAGCGGCGCGCGCTCGGCGAGCAGCAGCGCGTGGTCGCCCGAGCCGCAGCCCGCGTCGAGCAGGTTCGCGTTCGGCGCGAGTTCGAGCTGCGCGATCAACTCGCGGTCGTGCGCGCGCCAGAAGCGGCTGCGTTCGCGCGCGGCTTCGTCGGCGTGCTCGGGATACTCGGAGTCGCTGCGGCCGGTGCTTGCGCAGCCGCTCGCGTACAGCGCGCCGAGCGCAGCGCCGGCGTACAGCGCCTGTCGACGCGAGAGCTTCATGCGGCGACCCCTGCGCGTTCCAGTCGCTCGGCCGCCAGGCGCGCGCCGCCGATGTTGCGCGCCGTCGGGCCCAGCTCGAGCTCGGCGAGCTGGCCGCACACGAACAGACCGCGCGTCCACTCGAGCGTCGGCGCGAGCAGGGGGTAGCCGCACGGCGCGACCGGCAGGCCCAGTTCGTCGGCCACGGCGTTCAGCCAGGCTCCGCCCGGTCGTGCGCGTGAGAACCCTGTGGCGAGCACGATGCGGTCGAAACGGTGTTCGAGCGTGTGCTCGTGCAGTCGCACGCGGAGGCGCCCGTTCTCGGCGCGCTCGACGCGCGGATCGTCGCCGAGCAGGTGCTGGAGCCGCTCGTGCCGGAGCGCGAGCTTGACCGCGTGCTGCAGCCGTTCCGGAAGCGAGCCGGGTTGGCGCGCGCGCGTGATCGCGTCGCGGCGGCGGACGGCGGAGCGTTCGTGACCGAAGGCGCTGAGGTGCTTGGGGCCGAGCCAGCCGGGCTCGGAGTCGTACTCGGCGCCGCGCAGGGGCGTGCGGGTGAGCCAGGTCGTCGAGCCGGCGTGGCGCGAGGCGTGCAGGGCCGCGTGCGCCGCGCTGCAGCCGCTTCCGACGACGAGCACGTGCTCGTGCGCCGCGAGGTTGGCCAGCGGATCGCGCTCGCCGAACAGATGTTCGATCGACGCGCCCTGCTCGCGCGCCGCGCGCGCCCACACGGGCCACTCGAGTTGCGCGGGCGGCCCGATGGCGAGCAGCACGCGCCGCGCGTAGAGCTCGCCGTGCGTCGTCTCCGCGCGGTAGCCGCCGGTCGTCGTGCGCAGTCGGCGCAGCTCGCCCCGCGTGCGCAGCTGCTCGAGCCGCGAGCGCTCGATCACCGCGCGCGAGTGGGCCTCGAACAGGCACAGCGAGGGGTGCTGGTAGCGGCCCCACAGCTCGGCGGTCGGCGGGGCCGCCTCGGAGCGCGCGTAACGCAGCAACGAGAAGGGCTCGACGTCGATGTGGTGCACGCCCGGGCTGCGCAGGAAGTCCATGGCGCAGTTGCGTGCGCGCGAGCGCCAGGCGGCCAAGGGCTCGGCGTGCGGGTCGAGCACGCGCACGCGCTCGCGCTCCGCCCCCAGGGCGTTGACGAGCACGTTGGAGAGGTACGTGCCGTGGACCCCGCCTCCGATCACCAGCCAGTCGAGCATGGCGCGGGTGGTTGCCGCTGGCGGCGGCGGAGTTCCCGGGCGCCGGCGGAGTTCCTCGGGTGTCGGCAGCTGAGTTTTCGGGAACTTCCTGCGACCGCTGGCCGGCAGGTTCAGTCCACACCGGCGATGAAGGCGAGCGGGGCGGGGACGGCGTGGGCGGGTAAGGCCACGGGCGGGCGATCGGTTGAGCGATCGGGTGAGTGTTGCTGCGGGAGAGTCGGCGAGTGCTGGCCGATGCGCGAGAACGGGCTCGCGCCGGACGCGGCGGCGGAGAGCGAATCGGGGAGTCGGTCCGGATGGAGGCCCCGCGGCGCACTGCACGTCTCAGATGTGGGCTGGGTGGGCGTGCGAGAGCGGGCGCGCGCTGGTCTCGAGATCGCCCGCGGCGTTCCATCGCTCGCACGTCGCCCCTCGACCGCGCTCGAAGGCGAGTCACGCGCTGTTTCGAAGCTCGGTCCGTGTCCGTGCGTGAGTGCGTGTTCTCGTGTGAGTGCGTGCTCGTGCGCGAGTTCGAGGCTGTGCGTGAGTTCGATTCTGTGCGCGAGTGCCAGTCCGCGCTTTCGAGTGAGCGCGAGCTCGCTCGCCAGCGCGACGTCGGGCGCCCTTCACGCGCTGACTCCGCGCTCGAGCCCTCGAGCACAACTCGCGGCGCCGCCAACTTCCCCCGCTGAAACCCCTCGGACCCTTGTCCCATGAACCGTTCCTCTTCGAACACTTCCCGCGTCTGGCTCGTCGTCCTCGGACTCGCTGTGCTGCTCGCCGTCGGATGGGTGGTGCGTCACTTCGTCGGCGAGGGCCGCACGAGCGAGGCCGCTGCCCGCGAACCGCAACGCACCAGCGCCCAGAACCCTCGCGCGGCCGCGGAACTCGCCGCGCCCGGCTCCGAGCAGCGCGCAGACGTGCCCGCGGCCGCACCCCAGGCGAGCACCGCGACTCCGCAGGCGACCGCGGCGAGTTCGACGCCGGCCGATCCCCTGGCGGAGGTGTGGGCGCTGGTGGCGCAGCTCGAGAGCCTCGCGAGCAAGCCCGCCAGCTACCACGACCAGGCGCTGCCGGTGGTCGAGCGCTTGACGGAGGTGTGCCGCGCGCTCGACGTGTCGAATGCTGCGCTGACGTCGGATACCGACGTGTGGGGCACGCTGCTCGCGCAGGTCGTGCGCTCGAACGAGCGCCACGAGCTCGTGCGCGGCGCGGTGGCGCTGGCGCTCGCCCGCGACCTGCCCGAGGCCGACTTCTGGCGGCTGTTCGACGAATGGCTGGCGCTGCCGCGCGACGGCTCGCTCGAACTGGTGCGCGCCGCCGCCCTCGCCGCTGCGCTGCGCGGGGACGAGGCGCCGTGCCATCGCGAGTTGGGGTTGTCACGACTGGCGATCATGCCCAGCGGAGAGATGGAGCGACCGGGCGTCTACCCGCTGTCGCTGAGCCGGGTCGCTTCGCCCGCAGCGGGCGCAGCGCTGCGCCGCTGGCTGCAGCTGCCGGACTCGCGTCGGGCCCTGTTCCGCGGTGAGACGCCTTCGATTGCGGACGCCCACGTACTCGCGGCGGCGCTGGACTACTTCGTCACTGCCGAGGTGCTCTACTGCGTGTGGGGGCACGGGGCGGTCGTCAACTCCGCTGTGGAACGCGAACTCGTTCAAACGGCGTTGTGCGAGACGGGCGACTCCAGTGCGCCGGATCTTCTCACGCTGCGCGCCGCGCACTTCGTTCTCCGCTCGCTGGCGGAGTGCAACGCGGGGCTCGCTGACGGCGCCTACCGCGCGAGTTCGTCGTCGATCCCGATCGTCGCGGGCTTGGCGAAGGCGATGGAGTCGCTGGGTGGCAGCGGGCTGGACTTGAAGCTGATGGCCGAGATCGAGCGGCTGCGGCACTCGCGCTCTGGAGATGACGAGTCCGACCTGTTGCTGCTCCTGGTCCAGGCCAACGATGCGCTCGCGGTCTTGGGGCGCTCGCGCACAGCGGGAAGGGAGAACGCGATCGAGTACCTGCTCTCACTCGCCGAGGACTCGAACGTGACGGAAATGGGCCGCGGGGCCGCGATGATGGCAGTAACCGACAACGCAACGTGGGACGAGCTGCTCAGAGTCGTGCGCCGTGCCATCGGCAGCGGCTTGGCGGGCATGCAGAGCTACACCGCGATCAGCTCGCTGGTCGACGCCGCGGGAGACGACCCCGGTCGCAAGCTGCAAGCGCTGCAACTGCTCGAGGGGCTGGTGTCTCCATCACTCGATCCTGAGGTGCTCGAAACGATCAACACGGCACTCAGCCAACTGCGGAGCTGAGCCCGCGAGTTGGCGGTGAGTTGGGAATCCCGCCCGCGCCGGGGGGATCGTCGAGTGTCGTGCTCGGCGACGGCGCGGGCGGTGAACAGTGAGACGAAACGGTTTGAAGGGGGGAGACGATGAAACTGAAGTGGATCGGATCGGCGCTCGCGCTGGGGGCTTTGGCGTTCCTGTCCGTGGAGCGCTCGGCGATCGCTGCGCCGAGCGCGGCTGCAACCAACTCGAGCAGCCCCAAGAGCGCTTGTTTGGACGCGTGCTTCCGCAACTACACCAAGAGTGTCGCGCGCTGCCAGAAGGTGTGCTTCGTGTGCACCTACAGCGTGTTCGGGTTCTGCATCGAGGGTCACCTCAACGAGGAGTGCTTCGAGTACTGCGAGGACCTTGCCAAGGAAGTCCGCGAGGCCTGCGCGCAGGGGTGCTGACACCGCGGTGATGCTCGAGCGAGCATCGCGTTGGCGAGCTCATTCAACTCGCCGCGTTTGAGATGGGATCGGCGCAGCGCCGGTCCGCTGTGGGGGAGCTGCGCTCAGTCGGCGCGGCTCCCGCGCTCGAGCCGCGGCTGCGGCGCACGCAATGCCCGCGTCGCAACGCTTGCGCGGCGCGGTGCGCGCTTCGAACTCTCCGCCATGAGTTCCGCGCCGCGATTTCCGCGACAGGTCGCCAGCGCTTGGCTCCAGCGACCGGCTGGAAGCTGGCGGGCGCCGCGGGGCGCGGTGATACTCGCCCGGCTCTTCAGCGACGCCGAATCCGACGCCCACACCCATGCCCCCGATCCTCCAGGTCCGCGAGCTCTACAAGTTCTTCGACAAGCGCGAAGGCGCGTCGCCCGTGCTGCGCGATGTCAGCTTCGCGGTCGAAGCGGGCGAATTCGTCTGCATCATGGGGCCCAGCGGTTCGGGCAAGTCGACCCTGCTGCACATGCTCTCGGGGCTTGACTCGCCGACGGCGGGCTCGATCGAACTCTCGGGCAAGAACCTCAAGACACTCTCCGACGGCGAGCGCACCCTGCTGCGCCGCGCGCAGATCGGGTACGTGTTCCAGTTCTTCAACCTGATGCCGAACCTCAATCTGCTCGAGAACGTCGGCCTGCCGCTGGCGATCCAGGGCCAGCACCCTGGCGACCATGCGGAGACGATCCGCGGGTTGCTCGCGCGGCTGGGGCTGCAGGGCAAAGAGGAGCAGTTCCCGCACCAGCTCTCCGGCGGCGAGATGCAGCGCACGTCCATCGCACGCGCGCTTGCGGGCGGCCAGCCACTGCTGTTGTGCGACGAGCCCACCGGCAACCTCTCGCAGAAGGCGGGCGCCGAGGTGATGGCCTTCTTGCGCCAGATCTGCGACCAGGACCACAAGACCGTCGTGCTCGTGACGCACAACCCGCGTGACGCAACCTTTGCAGATCGCGTGTTGTTCCTCGTCGACGGCGCCCTGGATCAAGAGCACGCGCTGCGCGGCCCGGGACTGACCGTCGAGCGCATCCACGAGCAACTGGCCGCGCTGCACATCTGAAGCCGTTCCGAACCGGTTTCGCGGACCGCCCCGAACGGTTTCGTTGGTCACGGACGCGCTGCGACTGTCGTATTCTCCTTGCGCCGCCGGACCACCGGTCCGGCGCGCCATTGCACCTCAACAATCGCGCTGTGCGCGCGACGCAGAAAGTCGAAGCCCGTCATGAAGTCCAACTCTCTCTCCACGCTCGCGTTCCTCGCGGCGCTCGCCCTCCCGGGGGCGGCGCTGCAGGACAAGCCGGCGCAACCCGAGGCCAAGCCCGCTCCTGCCGCCCAGGACGAGAAGCTCAAGCTCGGATCAACCGTCGCGGAGACGGTCGAACTGCGCGACATGGATGGCAAGGCCATCACCTTCAAGGACCTGCGCGGCAAGGTCGTGCTGATCCACTTCTGGTCCGACCGCTGCCCGGCGGAGAAGCACGCCGACCCGGTGATGAAGTCGCTGGAGGCCTACTACAAGGACAAGAAGGACGTGGTGCTGATCGGCATCGCCTCGAACCAGAACGAGATCGGCCCCAAGCCCGAGGCCAACGCGGATTACTCGAAGCTGTACGAGAACTACCGCAAGAAGCTCAAGGAGCTGGGCTTCACCCACAAGATCTACATCGACCACGGCAACAAGATCAGCGCGTTGTTCGGCGCTCGCTCGACGCCGCACTGCTTCGTGATCGATGCCAAGGGCGTCGTCAGCTACACCGGCGCGCTCGACAACAACCTCAATGAGGACAAGGGCGACGACGCCAAGATCTACGTGCGCGACGCAGTAGACGCGCTGCTCGCCGGCAAGGACATCGAGGTCAAGGAAACCCGCCCCTACGGGTGAGGCATCAAGACCAAGTGAGTCCCGTGCGGACTCCACCAGAACGAACCGACGCGGCCCGCGACGAGCGGGCCGCAGCCTTGGAACTGCCTGATGCGAACACTCTCTGTGCTGCTGCTGGTCCTGCTGCCCGCGCTCGGCGCTTGCGGCGGTGATCCGGACTCATCGACCCCTGCGCCGACGGCCGGGGCGCGCGCGGCGCAGGTCACGCTCGTCGACGCGGACCAACTCGCGGCGAAGATCGCCGCGGCGAAGGGCCGCGGCTTGCTGGTCAATCTGTGGGCCATGTGGTGAGTGACCTGCATCGAAGAGATGCCCGACCTCGTGAAGGTCGCCGCCCAACACCGCGATCGGGGACTGGACGTGCTGCTCGTCGATTACGACCTGCAGGCGCCCAAGGCCGATCCGGACAAGACGCGCGAGCGCGTCGAGCGCTTCGTGAATGCGCGCCAGTGGGGTCTGGACGTCGCGATCCTGCGCGCGGAGGACATCGACGCCTTCCACGAGCGCTACGACCTTCCCGGGCCGATTCCGGTCACGCTCGCCTTCGACAAGCGCGGTGAACTCGTCGATCGACAGGAAGGCGAATGCGACGCGGCGCGTTTCGCCGAGCTCGCCCAGCGCGCGTTGGCGCCGTGAGCGGCGGCGGCCTCGGCCGCGATCGCGTGCTCACAGCCCGCGGCTAGTCCGACCTAATCGAGCCCGCTGCTAGCTCCTCGGCGCGCTCTCGCACCGCGAATCGTCGACTCCGACTCGCACGCGCCTTTGCGTAACGCCGCGCACGACTTGCCACGCCCCCGCACGGCGCTCGAGCCCGCGCCGCGGCGAACCGGCCGGGCTCGTGAGGGAACTCGCGCGACGCCGCGGGTCGCGCCACGTTGATGGGCTCTCCGCCGCGCTGTCGCGCACCTGGGCCGAAGCCGCGCCCGAGGCAGCGGCTCGGCGACCGTCGAGTCCGACTCCGATGGCGCGCGGGCCAGCCGCCGCTCGCGCCAAACTCGCGCCGCGCTCGCTGCTCGTGGTGCGCTGCGCGCGGCCGCGCCAGTAGAGTCTCGCCGCCGGATCGCGCGGGGGCCCCGATCGCCTCTCGACCTGGGTCCCGAGGCGCCGGCGAACGCGAGCACACTCGAACTCCATGGGACTGGCCGCCACGATCGCGCGCCGCAGCCTCTTCCAGAGGCCGGGCCGCACGCTGTTCTCGATCCTGGGCATCGCGGTGGGCATCGCCACCGTGGTCGGGATCTTCACCCTCGACCACAACACGCTGCGCGTCCGTTCGCACTCCTCCGACCCGGACTGGCGCGCGGAGATCGAGGTCAGCCCGAGCAAGGCGGTCGAGGACCCGCGCGCCGCGCTGAGCGCCGTGCCCGGTGTCACGGAGGTCAGCGCCGCGTTCCAGTCGCAGGCCTCGCTGTGGGCCACGGATTCGGCGCGCGGGGCCGGCACGCGCGTCGCATTGATCGCGATGGAAGCGGACAGCGCGCGCGAGCTGGGCGGCTACTTCCTCGCCGCGGGCCGCGACCTCGCGCCGCGCGCCGCGAACAACGAAGTGGTGATCGGCGAGCGACTGGCCGAGGAACTCGGCGTGCAAGTCGGCCAGACGATCCTCCTCGCACCTCCGCGCCGCGCGCCCGCGCGCGACTGTGTCGATGGCGAGTGGCAAGTGCGCGAGCGCGAAGTCAGCGCCAAGCCCGCCCCTACGCGTTTCGAGGTCGTCGGCGTGATGGGGCGCGAAGGCATCGGGCGCAAGGGCGGCGGCGAGGTCGTGCTGATCGACTTCCCCGTGGCGCGCCAGATCTACGTCGGCGCGCACATCGATCCGCGCTACTGGGTCAAGCGCGACCCTGCGATCAACCTCGAGACGCTGCAGTCCAACCTGGGCGAGGCCTGGTCCTACGACCTCAAGAAGAGCGTGATCATCGGCCAGGCCGCCGACGAGCGCGCCTTCCGCAACGGCGTGCGCTTCGCGGGCCTGATGGCGCTGGTGCTGGGCCTGTTCGTGATCTTCCACTCGCTGTCGATGTCGCTGCTCGAGCGCGTGCGCGAGGTCGGGATCCTGCATGCGCTGGGCTCGTCGCGCGCGCAGGTGGCGCGAGTGTTCTTCACCGAAGCGGTGCTGGTCGCCGGCGCCGGCGGGCTGCTGGGCCTGACGCTCGGAGTTGCGCTGGCCTGGGGCCTGCTGCGCAAGAACGTGACCACCGTGGGCATCGGCGGCGTCGATTCGAACGTGCTGCGCGCTGTGTTCGAAGTGCCCTGGCCGGTGGTCGCGCCGCTGGTCGGCGCCGGCGTCGCCATCGCGCTGGTCGGCTCGGTCTACCCGCTCGCCAAGGCCCACAGCGCCAACGCCGTCGCCGCGCTCCGCGGCGAAGAGCTGGCCGGCGGGCGCAAGGGCTCGCGCGGCTTCCAGTTGCTCGCGGCGGCGCTGCTCGCGCTCGTCATCCCGGGCGTGTACTTCGGCGTCGTGCCGGTGATCGGCGAGCAGGAGAGCGAACTGGTCGGCGTGATCCTGCTGGGCATGGCCGTGCTGGCGATGCTGGTCGCGGCGCCGCTGGTCGCGCCCAGTGTGATCGCCTGGGTGTGCGGCAAGCTCGCGCGCCCGTTCGAACGCGCCTGGCCGCTGTCGGGCCAGCTCGCGGCGCGCGCCATCCGCAACGGGCCGGCCCGCGTCGCCGGCGGCGTGGCTGGCCTGGCGCTGGTCACGGCCGGGTTCGTCGGTCTGCACGGCATGACCGGCGCGCTCGAGGCCGAGATCGACGTGTGGAGCGCCGAGGCCTTCCGCGACAAGGTCTATGTGCGCCAGATCCAGCCGCGCAGCCTGGCCGACCTGCGCGCCGCCTTCGCGCAGCACCCCGAGGTCCTGGGTCTGGAGCCCAACGAAGCGCGCACCTACTCGCCCTTCCTGCTCGTGGGCCTGAACGAGGACGAACTCGCGCGCTACGGCCCGTGCAAGGCCGATCCGAGCCTGATCGCCGCGCTGCGCGACCACAAGGGCGTGATCCTCTCGCGCCGCGTCGCCAAGCACCGCAGTTACGAGGTGGGCGACGCCGTGCACGTCGACACGCCCGGCGGACGCGTGCAGAGCTTCCCGGTGGTGGCGATCAGCGACGCCTACGGCTACTTCCCGCGCCCCGACGAGCGGCTGTACGGCGTCGTCAGCGAGCGCTGGATGCGCGAGCTGTTCTGCCTGGAGACCCAGGAGTCGGTGGGGGCCTTCGCCGTGCGCTTCGTCGACGGGTTCGACCAGGGCGAGGCCGAACGCATCGTGCGCGAGGCGCTGGGGATCGAGCCCAACTCGGGCGCCGGCGTGGTGGAGACCGGCGAGTTCCTCTACGGCTGGCACTCCAAGGACATCGCGCGCGACTTCGTGCTGTTCGACATCATCATCCTGCTCACCGTGCTGCTCGCGGGCCTGGGCGTGCTCAACGGCCAACTGCTCTCGGCGCTCGAGCGTTCGAAGGAACTCGGCGTGCTCAAGGCGCTGGGGACTTCGCGCGCGCAGATCGCCGGCCACGTGCTGCTCGAGAGCCTGATCATCGGCGCGATCGGCGGCGGTCTGGGAGCCGCGCTCGGCGCCGGGCTCTCGCCGGTGATCGTGCGCGCCCTGCGCGTCGTGTCGGGCCTTCCGCTGCCCGCGGTCGGTCCGGGCTGGTGGTTCGCGGCCGGTTGGGCCGGCGCGATCGTTGTGGCGCTGCTCGCCGGTCTCTATCCGATCTGGCGCATGAATCGCGGCAACGCTGTCGCCGCGGTGCGAACCGGCTGAGCTCCGGGGCTGGCCCGGCGGCGTGAACGGGCGGCGCGAGTTGGCCGCGCGAATTCAGCGAGCGACAGCGGCCCCGACCGCCCGCTCGAGAAGCTCGCGACCCCCCTTTACGGCCACCTCCGGCGCCGCTAGGATCTCCGCCCCCAAAGGCGGGGACGTAGCTCAATTGGTTAGAGTACCGGCCTGTCACGCCGGTGGTTGCGGGTTCGAGTCCCGTCGTCCTCGCCACCTCCCAATGCGGAGGTGGCCGCCGATCGCTGCCGCAGATCGGTCGATTCTGGTCCCCGCTGGGTGTTCGCGCGCCGACGCTGCTTGCGCCGCGCGCTCATCGTGTCGGTCGACCACCCACGGGCCAACGACCGAAGGCCAGACGCAAGTCGAGAGCTGTGTGGGAGCGCTGCGTGCGTTGGAAGCGCCGGATCGATGCGCCCCTGCGGCATTTCCCCAACTCGCGTGGCGCTGTTTCCGCGTCGCAAGCGCGTTGATTCTCCCGCAGGCGTCGCCAGACTGCTCCGCCTCCCGACTCTCGAATCGTTCTCGACCCACCAGCCGCACGTCCCGACATGCACCGCGAGCTTCCCCCGCCCGAGCTGATCGACAGCGACGCGGCGCTGGCCCGCGCGCTGGAACAGCTCGACAGCCAGCGCGAAATCGCGGTCGACACCGAAGCGGACTCCTTCTACAGCTACCGCGAGAAGGTCTGCCTGGTGCAGATCACGGCCGGCGAGCGCGACTGGCTGGTCGACCCGCTCTCGGGGCTGGACCTCTCGCCGCTGGGCCGCCTGTTCGCCGATCCGCGCAAGGTCAAGGTCTTCCACGACGGCGAGTACGACATCCTGATCCTCAAGCGCGACTGGCGCTTCGAGTTCAAGAACCTGTTCGACACGCGCATCGCCGAGGCGGCGCTGGGCGTCGAGAGCCCGGGACTGGCGGCCGTGCTCCGCGCGCGCTTCGGAGTCGAGCTCGACAAGTCGATGCAGCGCTCGGACTGGAGCGCGCGGCCGCTCAGCCCCAAGCAGATCCAGTACGCGCGGCTCGACACGCACTTCCTGATCGCGCTGATGAACTCGCAGCGGCCCGAGCTCGACACGCGCGGCCGCGCGATGATCGTCGAGGGCGAATGCCTGCGGCTCGAGCGCCTGCGGCCGGCCGAAGCGGTGTTTTCCGCCGACGATTTCACCAAGATCAAGGGCGCGCGCATGCTCGACCTCGCGGCGCAGCGTCGCGTGCGCGAGCTCTACGTCGCGCGCCACGAGCTCGCGGATGCGGCCAACCTGCCGGCCTTCAAGGTGCTGGGCAACGAGAGCTTGCTGGCCATCGCCGAGCGCGATCCGCGCTCGCTGAACGAGCTCGAGCGCGTGGTTGGGATGTCGTCCAAGCAGGCGCGGCGCATCGGTGACGCGTTGCTCGCGGCGCTCGCGCGCGCCCGCGAGCTGGGGCCGCTCGAGCGCACGCCCACGCCGCCCGCGCGCGACGGCGCCGACGGGCTCGACGAGGCCGAGATCGAGCTGCACGAGCGACTCAAGGAGTGGCGCCGCGAGCGCGGGCTCGAGCTGGGCATCGACTCGTCGCTGGTGCTCAATCGCCACGTGCTGCTCAAGCTCGCCAAGCAGCGGCCGGCTTCGGCCGGCGAGCTCGAGCAGGTCGACGGCCTCATGCCCTGGCAGCGCGAGATGTTCGGCGACTCGCTGCTGGCGCTGATCGAGAAGGCTTGGCGCGAGATTCCGGCCACGCTCGCGGGCGGGCGACGTCGCCGGCCGCGGCGCTGAACCAACTCGCCGGCCGCGGCGCTGAGCCGATTCGCCGGCCGCGGCGCTGAGCCGATTCGCCGGCCGCGGCGCTGAGCCGATTCGCCGGCCGCGGCGCTAAACCAACTCGCTGGCCGCGGGTGCTCGCCAGCCCGCGCCCTGGTTCAACCCTCAAACGGCGCCGACCCTCAAACGGCAGCGGGCCCGACCTGCTGGCCGGGCCCGCTGCGCCTGGATCAAGTGGTGGAGGCTAAGGGAGTCGAACCCTCGACCTTCGCATTGCGAACGCGACGCTCTACCAACTGAGCTAAGCCCCCACGTTCCGCTCCCCGCGAGAGGAGCGAAGGGGCGGAGAGGATAGCCTCGCCCCCAACGCTTGCAAAGGGTCTTGTCGCCCCGCGGAGGGTCAGCGGCGCAGGACCAGCGTTCCCGCCAGCAGATCGTGGAAGGCCTGCTGCCGACGAGTCATCAGCGCCGAGGCGAGGTCGAGCGCCAGCAGCGCGTAGACCGCGAAGATCCCGCGGCGCAGCTCGAACGGCGGGCCGCCGTCCCAGGGCGGCGCGGGGAAGCACAGGACCAGGTGCGTGAGGTCCCAGGGCGCGAGCTTCACGAAGGTGCGACCCAGCGCTCGCCCGAAGCTCGCTCGGGCGCCGTAGGCATCGCGCACCACCAGCCCCAGCGTGCGCTTGCCGAGCGTCGCGCCGCCGCTCGAGGACTCGGCCCACGCGAAGTAGGCGTACACGGGGGCCGAGACGCTCAGCCACATGTAGGCGAACCACTGCGCGCCTCCGTCGAGCCATTCGCGCGGGTCGCCGAAAGCCAGGAGCAGCGCCCACTGGCCCAACTGCACCGCCACGGCGCACACGAGCACATCCAACGCGTACGCGCCTGCGCGGCGGGTGAACGTGGGTGTCGTGTCGGGCGAGCTCATCGGGAGCGGCCAGGATCGAGCGCCGCCGGTGGGGGGTCAAGGCTGGTGCGCTCGCAACTCGCATGAGAGTTGTTCATCTTCTTGCAGCGCGAGTTGCGCCCAAGGAGTGAATGCGATGCGAATGTGGCTGCAGTTGGTGCTGGCGGTGAGTCTGTTCGTGAGTTGCACGATGGCGCGCGAAGGCGCGGCGAGCGATTGGGGCGCGCCGGCCGAGGCCGAGTTCAGCGGTGAAGACGCGATGGTCGCCAAGCTCGCCGCCGAGGCGCCGTCCGCGCCGATTTTCGAGCGCGCGGCGCTGCGCTCAGCCGCGCCCGAGCCGGCCCAGGCGCCCGCGCAGGCCCAAGGGCAAACCTCGGTCGAGCGCCAAGTCATCTACACCGCCACGCTGCAGTTGGTCGTGGTCTCGGTCTACGACGCCTCGAACAGCGTGCTCTCGATCGCCAAGGCGGCCGGCGGCTACCTGCAGTCGAGCGACGCCCACATTGTGACCGTTCGCGTTCCCGCGGCGAAGTTCGATGCCGTGCTGGCGCAGTGCGAGAAGCTCGGCGAGGTCGTCGGGCGCAACGTGAACGCCTCGGACGTCACCGAGCAGGTGCTCGAACTCGACATCCGCCTCGACAACGCCAAGCGCGCGCGCGAGCGGCTGCTGGCGCACCTCGAGAAGAGCGAGAAGATGGAGGACACGCTCAAGATCGAGGCCGAGCTCGCGCGCGTGACGCTCGAGATCGAGCGCATCGAGGGGCAGTTGCGCTACCTGCGCTCGCAGATCTCGATGAGCACGATCACGGTGATCCTCAACTCGCGCTTGCCGCAGGGCTCGCCGCACGATGGGCTCGCGGTCCCGTTCGAGTGGGTGAAGCGGCTGGGCGACGGACTGATGGCCGGCGCCGTCGAGGCCCAGCCGCGCAAGCCCAACTTCCTCACGCGCGGTCCGTCGTTCACTCCGCCGCCGGAGTTCCTGCGCTACTACTCGTCGCATGACCTGGTCGAGGCGATGAACGCCGAGGGCGTGCGCATCAAGGTGCAGCGCCACTCGAACTACGACTCGGGCGCGTTGGGGTTCTGGACCAAGCTCGCGCGCCAGGCGCTGGTCGAAGGTCGCTCGGTGGTGTTCGCGCGCGAGCAGAACATCGACGACGAGCGCGCGGTCATGGTCGGCTCGCGCGATGTGTCGGGCGAGCCCTACGGCTACCTGCTGCTGATCCTGCGCAGCTCCAAGCGCGTGTTCACCTTCGAGGCCTGGGGCCCGGCCGAAGCGTTCAACGCGCAGCGCGCGGCGCTCGAGCAGAGCGCGCTCTCGCTGAGGCCCTGAGCGTGCGAGGCGCTGCGCGGCTCAGCGTTCGCCGACTGTGATCTCGACCAGCGCGTCGGCGCCGCCTGCGAGTTCGAGTTCGACTTCGCCGTGGCGCGCGCCGGCGCCCAGCTCCGATGTGAAGAAGCGCCAGCGTCCCGGCGTGAGTCCGTCGAGCTCGAACTTGCCCTCGAACACGAACGCCGTCCGCCAGCGGCTCTCGTCGCCGACCTTCGTTGCGCTAACTGTGCCGTCGAGCGGCTGCGCGCCGCTGTTCACGCGGCCACGCACGCGGATCGCGCCCTCGGGGCGCAGTTCGACCTCGCGCACGCCTTCGTCGCCGAGCTCGACCTCGCGCGTGAGGTCGAAGATCCCGAACTGGTCCCGCTGCAGGCGGCGCGCGATCTCGTAGGTCCCCGCAGAGAGCTGCGCGAGCTCGAAGCGCCCGCTCGCATCGGTGGCCAGGTCCCAGTCGCGCCGCTCGCCGGTGCGCCGCTCGTGCGAGGTGACGTTCACCGTCTGGCCCGCGAGCGGAGCACCGGCGGAGTCGAGCAGCACTCCGCGCAGCGTCGCTCCGCGGATCAGCTCGATCGAGAGTTGCGCCGACGCCTGCGTGGGCTCGAAGGGACCCGCGATGCGCCGCGCGTAGCCCGCAGCATCCACCACGAGCCAGATCGCGTCGCTCGAGAGCTCGCGCAGCGCGAACTCGCCGCGCGCGTTGCTCAGAGTGCGTTTCGCGCTCTCGTCGACGGCGCGCTGCTCGGGCCCGCTGACGAGCACCACGCGCAGCGAAGCGTCTGCGATCGGCGCTCCGTTGCGCGCGTCGAGCACGCGCCCCTCCAGATGCGCAGGCGGCGCCAGCGCGATCTCGAGCGGCTGTTCTTCCGGCGCGAGCACCGCGACCGCGCGCGCGATGCGCCCAGGCGCGTAGCCGGCGGCTGTGATCTCGATCCCCGTCACCATTCCCGCCGCGAGCTCCTCGCCGGCCATGCTCCAACGCCCGTCCGAGCCGCTGAACTCGCGTCCGCCGACGGACCAGCTCGCGCCGTAGCCGGTCATGGACTCGTCGCCGGGCTGCAGCGCGGGCTCGATCAGCCGCACGCGAAAGCGCGCGACGGGCGCTCCGGTCGCGGCGTCGACAACGCGGCCGCACAGGCCGGCAGCGGGCTGCAGAACGACCTTCACCTCGCGCGCGTCGTGCGCGACCCGCACGTTCGTGCGCACGCGACCCGCGCCGTAGCACTCGACCTCGAGGCCCTGCTGCTCGGGGACGTTGGCGAGCTCGAAGCGACCGTCGGCGTCGGAAGTCGCGCGGCTGTCGAGGTAGCTGTCGCGCGAGCGCAGGGTCACGTTGATGCCTGCGAGCGGCGCGCCGTGCTCGTCGAGTGTTCGACCGCGCAAGCTCCCGCCCTTGCGCAGCACGATCGCGAGCGCGCCGCGCTGCAGTCGCGAGTCGAACTCCACGTCGTGGGCCGCGAAGCCCTCGAGCGTCGCGAACAGCTGCGCCTTGCCGGCTCGCACGTCGCGCAGCGTGAAGCGCCCGCCGTCGCCGCTGGTCGTGCGCGCCGCGTCGGCGTCGTACTGGCCGCGGCCGATGCCGATCGATACGCGCGGCAGCGGCGCGCCGCGCTCGTCGGTGACGACGCCCGACAAGTCGAATGCGCGTTCGAGTCGGATTTCGTGCTCGTGGGAGGGCAGCCGGCCGTCGTCGAAGCTGACGCGTTCGCGTGCGAAGCCTTCGGCGCGGACGGCGACGCTGAGCCAGCGACCGTCGAGCGGCAGCGAGCCCAACTCGAAGCGCCCGTCGACGCCGCTCACGGCGCGCACTTCGCTGCTCTCGTGGAACTCGATGCGCGCGCCCGCCACGCCGCGCCCGGCGTCGTCGAGCACGCGTCCGCGCAACACGCCGCCGCGCTCGAGCACGAGTTCGAGCCCTTCGATCGGCTCGCGCACGCCCAAGGTCTGCACGTGCGACTTCCCCGGCGCGAAGCCCGCCAGGAACGCGTCGATCCAGGCCTCTTCGAGCTGAGAGCTGGCGTAGACCTCGAAGCCGCCGTCCGCGGCGCTCAGGCTCGGCTTGCCGAACGAACGCACGCGCGCGCCCGCCAGCGCTCGACCTTCGTTGTCCACGACGCGGCCGCGCAGCGCGAGGTCGAGCTCGCGGCCGCGAAGCTCGAGCTCTGGCGCGCGCTCGCCGGGCAGGACCAGCGCTTCCTCGACGCCCGAGAACCAGCGCTCGCTCATCACTGCCGCCTTCACGAGTGCGGCGGACGGCGGCGGCGCGAGCGCGGCTTCGAAGCGCCCGCTCGAATCCGTGCGCGCGAGGCTGTCGTGCAGCGACTGGCCCTCGCCTTCGTAGCCCGCGTTCACGCGCACGCGCACCTCGAGCCCCGCCAGGCCGCGCTTGGCGTGATCGACGACGCGCCCGCGGACGAGCCAGTCGCTCGCGTTCGCAGTCGCGACCGTCGTGCGCGAGGGTTCTTGCTCAGCGCGTTGCGTGTCGCTCTCCGGCTGCGGCGCGGATCGCGTCGTCTCGCGCTCGACGGGCTCGGGCGGAGTGAGGCCGGGCGTCGCAGCGAGTTCCTCCGGCGCGCCCGCGCCGGTCTGAGCGCTCCACGGCGACCAAACGAACAATCCAGCGGCGAGCGCGAGCGCTGCCGCCACGCCCAGTTGGGTCTTGATGCTCATCAGTGCTCCTCCGACGACCGTCTTGGCGCTCGCGCTAGCGGCCAGCCCCGTTTCGAGCGGGTCGAAGCCCGCCAGCGGCGCGAGCAACGCGAGGAACTCGCGCCGGCTCGCTGCGTGTCGCGCGTCGAGCTGCGCTCGCAAGCGTTCGACGCCGCGCTTGACGCGCGTTCGCGCCGTCTCGACGGGCACGCCCGTGCGCTCGGCGATTTCGCGCGGCGGCAGGTCGTCGACCAGCCGCAGTTGCACGGCGGTGCGATACGGCTCTTCGAGCGACTCGAGCGCGCCGAGCAGCTCGCGCAGCAGCTCCACGCGCGCTGCGGTGTCCGCAGCTGAAGGCTGCTGCTCGCGGCGTGCTCCCGCTCGCTCGCGCCGCGCCTGGCGCGCTTCACGCCGCTTCAGCCCGCTCGCGATGCGTCTCACCGCCTGGGTCAGCCAACCGCCGCTCGAAAGCGCCTGTGGCCCCGCGCGCAACGCCGCGAGCCACGCCTCCTGCACCGCGTCCTCGGCCAACGCCGGCTCGAGCACGATGCCGCGCGCGATGCGCCGCAGCATCGCGGTCTCGCGCGTGAGGTCGTCCGACAGGCTCTCTTCGCTGCTCACGACCTACATGGTCGCAGGAGCTCGATCCGGTTCAGCGCTCGCGCGAATTCCGCGCGAAGGCGAGCGGCGTGGCGCGTGACTTCCAGATCGGATCTATGCTCTGGATGGGCGGGCTGGATCTGGACGGCAGGAGCATGAATCACCTTCGCATCGTTGTGCTCACGTGCTCCGCCATCGCGGCCGCTCCGGCGGCTGGGGCGCAATGTTGGCCCGTCGAGGTCCTTCGACTCAGCGCGTCGGACCCGGGCAGCGGCGATCAGTTCGGCAACGCTGTCGCGCTCGACGGCGACACGGCGCTCGTGAGCGCGCCCTACAACGATCTCTTCGGCGCAGCGGGCCTCGGCGCGGTGTACGTGCTCGAGCGCAATCTCGGCGGCCCCGACGCTTGGGGCCAGCGCGCGCGCTTGACGCCCTCCGACGTGTGGCCGCAGGCCTTCTTCGGTCTGCGTCGGGTCGCGCTCGACGGCGACATCGCCGTTGTGCGGCGCAATTGGGATCCCACGACGCTCGACGGTTCGCTGTACGTGTTCGAGCGCGACCTGGGCGGCCCGAACGCCTGGGGCGAGCGCGTGAAGCTCGACGGCGGCGGCGCGACGAACAGCACGCTGGCCGGAAGCGCGTTCGACCTGGACGGCGACACGCTCGCGGTCTGGCAGCTCGGCGGAACTCCCGGCGCGAGCTTCGGCCGCGTCGCGATCTTCGAGCGTCATCTCGGCGGTCCCAATCAGTGGGGGCTGCGCCTGCGCTTCGCGATGCCCGATGCGCCGGTGTCGAGTGCGAGCTGGTTCAGCTCGATGGCGCTCGACGGCGGTCGTCTGGCGGTCGCGACGACCGTTCCGTACGAGCGCGTGCACATCTTCGAGCGCAACCTCGGCGGCGCGAACGTGTGGGGGCACGCGCAGACGATCCTCTCGTCGTCGCCGGTGGACACCGAGTTCGGCTTCAGCGTCGCGCTCGAGGATGAGCTGCTCCTGGTCGGAGCGCCGCGCGCGTTCGTGCCCGGCGTCAATCTCAGCGGCGCCGTGTGGCACTTCGAGCGCAGCAGCTCGAGCGGGTTGTACGAGCTCGTGCGCCGGCTGGCGCCGAACGCACCCTGCGGCGACGCTCGCTTCGGCTCTTCGCTCGCGTTGAGCCCGAGTCGCTGCGTGGTCGGCGCTCCGAGCGACGACGAGTTCGGCGAGCAGACCGGCTCGGCCTGGGTGTTCGAGCGCGACTTCGGCGGCCCCGCGCAGTGGGGGCTGCGAGCGCGAGTGCTCGCGAGCGACGCGTCGAGCTTCGACAACTTCGCCGCGGCGCTGGCGCTCGATGGCGAGGTGCTCGTCGCCGGCGCGCCCACGCGCAGCGGCCCCGGCGCGAACGCCGGCGCGGCGTACGTGTTCGACATCGACGACTGGGCGCCGATCGAGAGCTACTGCACCGCCGGCACTTCGGTCGCAGGCTGCGTCGCGAGCATGAGCGCGTCGGGCCAGGCCAGCGCGAGCGCCGGCTCGGGCTTCGTCGTCAGCGCGAGCGGCGTCGACGGCGCGCGCATGGGGATCGTCTACTACGGCGTGAGCGGTCCGGCCGCGACTCCGTGGGGCCAAGGCAGCCCGAGCTACCGCTGCGTCGCCGCGCCGTACCAACGCTGCGGCCTCGCCTCGAGCGGCGGAACGCCCGGCGCGTGCGACGGCGTGCTCGCGCTCGACTGGAACGCCTTCATCGCCGCGCACCCGCTCGCTCTCGGCGGCCCGTTCCAAGGCGGCGAACGCGTCTGGATCCAAGCCTGGTACCGCGACCCGGGCGCACCGAAGGGCACACAGCTCTCGAACGGACTGGCGTTCTCGGTCTGTCACTGACGCGAGACGCGGACCGTCACGCTTCCTGCGTCGTAGCGAAGCGAATCGACGTCACCGGGGCGAGCACGTCGCGCGACGCGCCGCAACATCGCGGTCTCGCGCGCCAGATCGGCCGAGATGCTCTCGACGGTGTTCGCGCTTTGCCGGCTCGCAGCCACGGAGTCGCTTCAGCCCTCGCGAGAGGTGCTCCCGCGAGCCCCGCGCGCCGCTACAGCGCGCCGCGGACGCACCCTGACTCGACTGGTGTTTTGGGCCAGCTCAACGGACATCGTGTCGCTACTGGGTGCGCGAAGTGAGCTTCAGCACGCACACGGCGAAGCGTTCGTCGCTGGTTTCGTCCGCGCCGGCGCGCAGTTGGATTGCGATCTCGCTGCGGCCGTCACCGTCGAGGTCTCCGACCGCCGCTAGGCTGAAGCCGAGCCGGGACGGCCAAGCCTCGTCGAAGTCCGGCAGGGTGATGGGGGCGCCCAGCCTTGCGCCATCGGCGCCGCGGATCACGGAGAGCCGCGCGAAGGGCTCGTGCACCGTTCCCAACACGAGTTCGCTGAGCCCGTCACCGTCGAGGTCGTCGATCGGTGTCCACGCGAGCCACTCTCCGTGCTCTTCGAACTCCCGCAACTTCACGAGTCGGCCGGGCGAGCCGTTGAGTGGCAACGCGTGCAGCCGCCACGCCGAATCGCTCGAGAGCTCGGCGAACACCTCTCCCGCTCGGACCTCCGCGCTCCGGATCGCGCGCTCGTCTGCGGGCTCGCCGCCGTGCAGCGCTCGCAAGAACGCGAGCGTGCGACCGCTGTAGATCGAGAACCACGCGTTGGGGGCCTGCGGGCTCTCGCCACTGAGCAGCACGTCGCGCACGCCGTCGCCGTCGACATCCGCGAGCGACTCTAGGACGTTCGGACCGGTCCGCTGCGCTGCGGGGACGAGCAGCGGAGCGCTCGGGCTGCGCGCCTGCGGCGCCAGACCCGAACGTTGCACGAGCCGCCAACCGCCCTCGCGTTCGAGCGTGACCCACTCGTCGACTCCGTCGCAGTCCACATCACCCAGCGCGGCCCACCGCGAGTCCCATGCGGAGCCGAATCCGCGCGTGAACTCCGCTGAGACGCGTCGCCTGCGGCCGCTGAGGACGCACAGGCGCGTCAACCACAAGCTGTCGTTCGCGACCGAGAACAGCGCGTCTTGCGCGCCGTCGCCGTCCAGATCGCCGAGCGCGCGAGCGCGTGCGGGGAACACGTCTCCCCAGCCGCGCCGCAGGTGCTCACTCGGCTGTACGCAGGTGTCGAACACCCGCCCGTTGGCGCCATCGACGAACAGGATGCGGCCCGCGCGTTCGTGCTGCCAGTCCGTGTCGCTCGCGCCAACGCTCAAGTCCACGACGCCGTCGCCGGTGAGGTCCCCGAGCGGAGTGATCGTGCACCCGAACTCGTAACCGCGCGGCCCGGGCGCGAGCCACAGCACCTTCGCATCAAGCTGGGGCGCGGCGATCTGCACTGCGCCATCGGTGGACTGCGGCGCAGCCAAGATCACGCTTCGCGCAAGGTTCGCCAGAACTCCCACGTCCGAACTCTACGACGTCCAGCGATCCACGTGTGGCTGACCACGAATTGGGCCGAGCCGCGTCATCGCATGCTGCCGCTCGGCTTCGGTCTCCAGCCCGGCGCTGCCTCGAACGGTCGCGCGGCGTCGGATGGGGGAGCGTTGGTCGGTGCTCAAGACGTTCGCGCTTCGATCCTCGGGTCCGCCGCCAAGCGGGCCCAGCTTGACCGCATGAAGTGGGCCGCCTAACCTCACCCTGTGGACTACAGGGAGCGTCTCGCAGTGGACCCGGAAGTTCGCTTCGGCAAACCCTGCGTGCGTGGCACGCGGATCTCGGTCGGCGATGTGCTTGGATTTCTCGCGTCGGGGATGTCCGTTGCGGAGGTCGTTGAGGAGTATCCCTCGCTGACGGCCGAAGACGTGTTCGCGTGCCTTGCCTACGCTGCCGATCGAGAGACCCGCACGATCACGCTACCGGCGGCGTAGTTCCGCCATGCGCCTGCTTTTCGACGAGCACCTGTCACCAAAGCTCGTTCGCCGTCTCGCGGACATCTTTCCTGGCTCGGCGCACGTGCATGGCCTGGGGTTGAGGGGCAGCAAGGACAGATCAATCTGGGAGGTTGCTCGCGCGAACGGTTTTGTGCTCGTGTCGCGCGACAGCGACTTCGAGCACCTCGCGATGACGCTCGGCGCACCACCAAGGGTTGTCCTGATCCGCGCCCAAGACGGCCGAACGACGGTGATCGAGGCGGTTCTGCGGCGGCGAGCGACGGACATCGAGAGCTTCGGACGCGACTCGAACGCGAGCCTTCTGATCCTCGAGTAGACGACTTCAGCGGCCACACGGGTCGTCGGCACCCCGTCCGCAAGCCAGCCGCGGGATCGAGGGGAGGCGCAGCGCTATCCTCTTTGCCCCGCAAGTCCAGCCAGGAGCACATCCGTGAAAGATTCGCTGCAGACCAAGTCCACGCTCACCGTCGACGGGAAGACCTACCAGATCGCCAGCCTGCCGGCGCTCGAGAAGCGCGGGCACAAGCTCGCGCGCTTGCCGTTCTCGCTGCGCATCCTGCTCGAGAACGTGTTGCGCCACGAGGATGGCAGCGAGGTGACCACGGAGACGATCGATGCGATCCTCAAGTGGAACCCCAAGGCCGAGCCCGATCGCGAGATCTCGTTCAACCCCGCGCGCGTGCTGCTGCAGGACTTCACCGGCGTGCCGGTGGTGGTCGACCTCGCTTCGATGCGCGACGCGATGGTCGCGCTGGGCGGGGATCCGCGGAAGGTGAACCCGGGCGTGCCGCTCGAGCTGGTGATCGACCACTCGGTGCAGGTCGATCACTTCGGCGGGCCCGATGCGCTGGCGAAGAACAGCGAGCTCGAGTTCCAGCGCAACCAGGAGCGCTACCTGTTCCTGCGCTGGGGCGCGCAGGCCTTCGACAACTTCAAGGTCGTGCCGCCCGCGACGGGCATTGTGCACCAGGTCAACGTCGAGCACCTCGCGCGCGTCGTGATGGCCGAGAAGGGTTGGGCCTATCCCGACACGCTGGTCGGCACCGACTCGCACACGACGATGATCAACGGCCTGGGCGTGCTCGGCTGGGGCGTGGGCGGCATCGAAGCGGAAGCGGCGATGCTCGGCCAGCCCGTGTCGATGCTCGTGCCGCAGGTGATCGGCTTCAAGCTCTCCGGCAAGCTGCCTGAAGGCGCGACCGCGACCGACCTCGTGCTGCGCGTGACCGAGCTGCTGCGCAAGCGCAACGTGGTCGGCAAGTTCGTCGAGTTCTTCGGGCCGGGCCTGGCGACGCTGCCGCTCGCCGACCGCGCCACGATCGCGAACATGGCGCCCGAGTACGGCGCGACCTGCGGCATCTTCCCGGTCGACGCGACAGCGATCGAGTACCTGCGCTTCACCGGCCGCAGCGCGCACCAGGTCGCGCTCGCCGAGGCCTACATGAAGGCGCAGGGCCTGTTCCACGACGCGAACACTCCGGCGCCCGAGTACACCGATGTGCTCGAGCTCGACCTCGCGAGCGTCGAGCCCGCGATGGCCGGCCCCAAGCGTCCGCAGGACCGTCTCTCGCTCGCGCAGCTCAAGCCGAACTTCGAGGAGCAGCTCCCGAGCCTGCTCGCGGGCGTCAAGGGCGCGAAGGGCGCCCAGGGTTCACCGAGCGGCGGCGGCACGGCGACCGCGACCAAGGTCGACGTGACCATCGGCGGCGTGAAGACTTCGCTCTCGCACGGCTCGGTCGTGCTCGCGGCGATCACGAGCTGCACCAACACTTCGAATCCCAGCGTGCTGATCGCCGCGGGACTCGTGGCGAAAAAGGCCGTGGAGAAGGGCCTCGCGCGCCAGCCGTACGTGAAGACGAGCCTCGCGCCAGGCTCGAAGGTCGTCACCGACTACCTCGCGCACGCCGGCCTGACGCCGTTCCTCGAAAAGCTCGGCTTCCACACGGTTGGCTACGGCTGCACGACCTGCATCGGCAACTCCGGACCGCTGCCGAGCGAAGTGTCGAAGGCCATCGACGACAACGGGCTGTGCGTCGCGAGCGTGCTGTCGGGCAACCGCAACTTCGAAGGCCGCGTCCACGCGCAGATCCGCGCCAACTACCTCGCGTCTCCGCCGCTCGTCGTCGCGTACGCGATCGCCGGCCGCATCGACTTCGATCCCAAGACCGAATCGATCGGCGTGGGCAAGGACGGCGAGCCGGTGTTCCTGCGCGACATCTGGCCGACCCAGGCCGAGATCGCGAAGGTCGTCGCCGAGTCCGTGCGCGCCGACATGTTCGCCAAGAGCTACAGCTCGGTGTACGAGGGCTCGAAGGAGTGGCGCGCGCTCGACGTGCCCAAGGGCGCGACGTACACGTGGGACTCCAAGTCGACCTACATCAAGCGCGCGCCGTACTTCGACGGGCTCACCAAGACCCCGGCGCCGTTCAAGGACATCTCCGGCGCGCGCGTGCTCGCGTACCTGGGCGACAGCATCACGACCGACCACATCTCGCCGGCGGGCAACATCAAGGCCTCGAGTCCGGCGGGCAAGTGGCTGCAGGAGCGCGGCGTTCAGCCGGCCGACTTCAACCAGTACGGCGCGCGGCGTGGCCACGACGACGTGATGGTGCGCGGGACGTTCGCGAACGTGCGGCTCAAGAACAAGCTGCTCGACAACGTCGAGGGCGGCGAGACCGCGCTCTTGCCCGACGAGAAGCAGATGTCGATCTTCGACGCCTCCGCGCAGTACCGCGCGCGCAACGTGCCGACGATCGTGCTGGCGGGCAAGGAGTATGGCTCGGGCTCGTCGCGCGACTGGGCGGCGAAGGGCCCGGCGCTGCAGGGCGTGCGCGCGGTGATCGCCGAGAGCTACGAGCGCATCCACCGCTCCAACCTGATCGGCATGGGCATCGTGCCGCTGCAGTTCCGCGCGGGCGAGAGCGCCGCGAGTCTGGGCCTCACGGGCCGCGAAGTGTTCGAGATCGTCGGCCTCGCTGCGGGCATCGAGTCGAACTTCGCCGCGGGCCGCGAGATCGCGGTGCGCGCCGCGCGCGCGGTCGGTAAGTCGATCGAGTTCAAGGCGCTGTGCCGCATCGACACGCCGGCCGAGCGCACCTACATCCGCCACGGCGGCATCCTGCAGTACGTGCTGCGCAAGCTCGCCGGCCTCGCCTGAGGCCGCGGGCGAGCGCCCGACGCTCGCGAAACCCTCGCGCCCCGCGAAGCCCACTGAGGGTTTCGCGGGGCGCCTTCGTTGGGCCGTCGCTGTTCAACGCCGTCGAACGGGTCGTCGCCTTCCGGAGGAGCTCGTCACACATCGACGGCGGGCGGCCCGGAGCGTCCCAGGCGCATGAAGAGTCGACCAAAGGCCAGATTTCAGTCCGGAATCGCACCCGAAGTTCGAACAGCTCTCGGAGAGCAGTCGCAGAGTTCGCCCCTGTCTGCCCGCATTCGTCCCACGGAGGCTCGCCATGCTTCTCGCATTCGTCCTGTCGGCCCTGCCGACTCCCAGCCCTGCGTTCCAAGCGACACCGCTCTACCCGTGCACGAGCTACCCGGCTGGTGGGCTCTGGGCGAGTGCGGTGTGTGATTTCGACCGCGACGGACACCTCGACGTCCTGGTCGGCAACCAGCGCGGAGTCGAGATCCTGCGCGGCGATGGAACGGGCCGTCTCGAGCCCAGCCGCGCGCTCGTCGGCATGCCTGCAGGGCAGGTCGTGGAGCTCGCCATTGCGGACTTCAACGGAGATGGCTGGCTGGACGTCGCAGCGCTGCGCGGTGCGCCGACCAGCTCGAAACGTCTCACGATCGCGGTCTCGGACCAGAACGGCGGTGTGACGTCCATCTTCAATTCCCCGCAGAGTTCTCTGTCCGGCCTGATCACCGGCGATTTGGATGGCGACGCTCGCGCGGAGTTCCTGCTCCGAGCACCCGGGCCGAAACCGACCCTGGTGGTGCGCTCGAGTGCGAGCAGCGTCCAGCTGTTGCGCCTCGCCGTCGACATGCCATGGCTGGTAGCGGACGTCGACGGCGACGGAGCGGACGAGGCCTTTGCGACGCCGACGGGCTCCAGCACCTCTTTGATGTACAGCGGATTCTCGTCGACCGGCTGGTCTTCGAGCGTGTCCACGCCCTTCGGCAAGGCGTACGAGTCGAACGTGGCCGACCTGGACTCCGACGGCGACCTGGAGTTGCTGATCCGACAGTCGTGGCCGAACTTTCTCACGATCGTCGACTTTTCGAGCAGTGGGACCTTCACGCTTCGTGATGTGGACTTCGCCGACGGCAACCTGAGCTTCCCGCCGGTTGTCGGTGACTATGACGGCGATGGGCGTACCGACTTGCTCGTGTCGAGTTGGTCGCGACCGAAGGTCCTGCTCGACGTCGCCGGGTCAGGACCGTTGCAGTTCCTGCCGTACTTCGGGCATCCGGACACCGTGTCGTGGGGGCCTGGCACTCCTCAGCCGGCGCCGATTCGTGTTGGCGACGCGGGAACCGATCTGAACGAAGACGGCGCCGACGATGTGGTTTTGTCAGGCGGAGATCTCTTCGGAGTGCTGGTCACGCTGTCCGACGGGCAGGGTGCGCTCGCTGTCGAAGCGCCGGTCAAAGACAGCACGCGCTATTTGGTTGCTGGCGACGTGAATGGCGACTCGCACCAGGACGTGCTGGTGCACGACGAGACCTCGTTCCATGTGCTGCTCGGCGACGGACAAGGCCAGTTGGCGCCGCACTGCACCGTTGCGTTCCCGTCCTTGTACTCTGGCAACGAGCCACAACTCTTCGACTGGGATGGAGACGGTGACCTTGACCTGCTGATCTACCTGGGCGGAGCTCGCGTGCACCTGAACGATGGCGCAGGCTGTTTCGCGGCCGCTTCGCCGCCGCTCTTTCTATCGCACTATTTCACTGAGTTCGGGCACTTCGACGGTGACGCGTTCCTCGATGCGGTCGGCGGCCAGAACCTCTACCGTGGCGATGGCGCCGGCGGACTGCATCCTCCGGCGCCCACGAGCATTCATTTCGCTCCTATGACCAATCACAGGGTCAAATCGCTCGGTGACCTGGATGCGGACGGGCTGGACGATGTTGCGGCGTTCGAATTCTACGCCCCAGTCGTGATTTATCGCGGGACGACGAACGGGCAGTTCATGGCGCACCTCACGCTCCCGATCACTCCCGAGGATGTCGTCGGCGGAGACTTCAATGGTGACGGGAATCGCGATCTCGCATGGGCGGGCTGGTCGGCGTCGGGGTACTCGCTCGGCGTCATGTACGGCGATGGCGCCGGCGGGTTTTCTGCGCCGACGACGCTCGAGACGGGCTTGTGGCCTTACCACGATCGTGTTCTCGCGATGGATCTGAACAACGACGGTCGAGATGACCTGGTCAACAAACGCTGGACAGGAACCGGGTACTACTGGCGCACCGACATCTACCAAGCGCTTGCGACCGGAGGATTCGAACGCCTTCCCGGTCCGGTGCTCGTGGGCTTCCAGGGAGAGCACCCTGTCGCGGACTTCAACTCGGACGGCTTCGCGGACTTCGTGGTCTTGGATGATCCCCCGGGATACCGCTACCACTCTCGACTGCTGCTCAGCCGCTGAATCGAGCTCGCGCGACGGAGCGCACGCCGCACAACGAGCGCGCCCCGCGAAGCCCACTTAGGGTTTCGCGGGGCGCGCGCAGTTTCAGGCTCGAGCCGAGCGTCGTCGCTCTAGCCCGACCCATTCATGAGCCCGCTACTGCAAACGCCGGATCATCCTGCCCTGCTGCGTTTTCTTCGACGTGCGGCGTCCTCAGCGACCTTGCAGGTCGCTTCCGGCGGCGCCCGCCGAAGAACCTTGCAGGACAGG
>WYBT01000014.1 GCA_011525785.1 Planctomycetaceae bacterium | reverse complement strand
TGTTCGCGCAGTGGATCGACCTGGACCTCGACGGCCGTCCCGACCTGCACGTGACGACCTCGAGCGGCGATCGGCTCTACCGAAACCTCGGACAGGGTCGCTTCGAGCTCGCAGCGCTGCCCACGCAGTCCGATCTCGAGTCGCCGGTCGTCGCGCTCGCGCTGCCGCAGACCGCCGCAGCGCCGGGCGCAAGTTCGCCAGGCGCGCCGCAGGCCCTGACCAGCGCGACTCTCAGCGGAGTCACGCCCGCGGGCAGCCTGCCGCTGGCCGGCGGACCGACGCTGATCTGCGCCGGCACGCTCGTCGACCAGACCACCAACCTGTGCATCGAAGCGGACTCGACTCCGACACTGGGCTCGCTCTATCCGCTCTCGACCAACCTCAACGTCAGCAGCACGGGCAACGTCGGCATCGGAACGACCACGCCGGCGCAGAAGCTCGACGTCGCCGGTGCAGCGCGCGCGACGCAGTTCGTGTCGACGGTGACGACGGGCCAGCCGCTGCTGGTGAGCTCCAACGCGAAGGTCAACAACCTCAACGCAGACCTGCTCGACGGCTTGAACTCGACGGTCTTCTCACAGCTGGGGCAGACGATCGAGGGCTCGGAGATCAGCGACGGAACGATCAGCAACGCCGATCTCGCTCAGCAAGCCGTGGACACGGTCAATCTCGTTCCGGGGGCGGTGGACAGCAGCGCCATCGCCGACGGCACGATTCAAGGTGCCGACATCGACCAGCAAGCGATCAACGCGGTTCACCTGGCCGCTGCCGCGGTTCAGGGCGGGAACATCGCCGCAGGGGTCGTCGCGAACGTGCACCTCGCGCCGAACGCGGTGACGTCGGGCCAGATCGCGGACGGGTCGGTGGCGCTGGCGGACCTGGCGACCAACTCGGTAGATGGCGCGCGCATCGTCGACGGAACGATCGACGTGGCCGACCTCGCAGGCAACTCAGTGACCAGCGGCAAGATCGCCAACGCGACGATCCAGGACCTCGACCTCGCCGCCAATTGTGTGACGAGCCCCAAGATCGCCGCGGGAGCGGTGGGCGCATCGCACTTGGCGGCGCTGTCGGTCGGCTCGTCGGCGCTGCAACTGGGCGCCGTGGGACTGCCCAACCTCAACACCTCGGGCGCACTGACGGGCCAGGTCCTGGGCTTCAACGGTTCCAACGCGGCTTGGCTCTCCAGTCCCGCCGCCACCTGGACGCCGATCAGCTCCGTGCCCTACACCATCTCGACGCCGGGAGCTTACTTCCTCACGGGCAACTTGACCATGGCAGTCGCCGGCACGGCGATCGATGTCACAACATCCGGCGCCGTGCTGATCGATTTGAATGGTTTCACGCTCGACGGCGCGAGTGTCGCCACTGATGGCGTCGTAGGCGCTCAGATCGTTCGAAACGGACGGGTTACGAACTTCCTCGGAACGGGCGTCCGTTCGTTCGAAAGTGGTTCCATCGAGCGCATCTTCGCTTTCGGGAACGGCTCGGGGATATCCGCGACAGTGGCAACGATTGACCACTGCGCGGTCGAATCGGGTGTGTCGGGCATCAAGGTCACTTTGCGATCCATCGTGAGAAACTGCCGAGTCAGCACTTGCAGTGGAATTGGCATCAGAGCGGAAATCGGCTCAGACGTGTCGCAGTCGATAGCACTCGGCTGCGGGACCGGTTTTTTTCTCGATGAGGGATCGAGCGCTCGAAACTGCGTGGCCTATTCGTGCACCACGGATGGGTTCTTCGTCAGCGAGGGCGCCGTCCGCAACTGTGAAGCACGCAGCACGACGGGCACTGGCTTCACGGTCAGCAACGCTTTGGTCGTAGGCTGCACCGCGAATTGCCCCACGGGTTACAGCGCCACAGGCGGCTTCAACTTCTCTCGCCTGGAAGGAAACCACGCTACTGGCAGTACAACAGGCTTCTCGGTGGGGTTGAACGCGAAGTGCATGTTGGTGGGCAATTCTGTGATCGGAGCGGGTACGTCCTACAGCATCGCTGCCGGCAACTTCGCCGGTCCGATCATCACGGGGGCCACCCTCGCCACGAACACCAACCCCGCGGCGAACTACTCGTTCTGAGACGACCAGCGGAGCCTCCGCTCAGCGCTGTCAAGCCGACGAAGCCCGCGACCCCGCGAGGTCAGCGCATCCCTGCGCTGGCCTCGCGTGCTTTTTCGAGGTCTCGCACGTCATCGAATCGGTGCGGCGCGCAGTCCTTGACTCGTCTCGGGAGGCGCAGGCGCAGCTCGCTGGCCCGCCGCCCACATCCAGAAAGGCCCAGACTCCGTGTTCCAGCCTCAACTCGTTCGCTTCACTCCGGGAGGCGTCGCCGCTGCGGCGCTGTGCGCACTCCTCGCTCCGCTCTGGACGCCGCCGCCGTGCTCCCAGCCCACGCTTCCCGGCCAGGCGATCAGCGAGTACGCCGTCGCCACCGATCCACGCCAACTGACGTTCGCAGCTGACGGAACGCTGTACATCGCCCGCGACAACTCCGGCACGAGCGGCGGGACCAACGTCGATCCCGTCCGCCTGCAGCGCGTTGCGCCGGGCGGCGGCGCCGCCGCGGAGTTCGGCCCGCTGGTCAGCGATCCCGACGGCGTGGCCATCGCCCCTGGCAGCGCCGCGCTGTGGAACGCCGGCGCCGTTCTCGTCGGAGGTCAGAAGGACCTGCTCGCCAATCCGATCGAGGGAGAGGTGCTCGCGCTCGACCCACTGAGCGGCGCGGCGAGCGTGGTCCTCGGCGAGAGCTCGAGCTGGAGTGATCCGCACCACTTCGTGTTCGACTCGAGCGGGCGGCTCCTGTTCGTCGACCGCATCGGCCGCCGCGTCGTCGCGGTGACGCCGGCTGGCGTTGCGAGCACGCTGATCGCGGGCATCGGGGGCGACCCGACCTACATCGCGCTCGGCGCGTCGGATCGCATCTACGTCAGCGACAGCGCCGGGGTCATCGCTGAGTACGACGCGGCGGGAACCTGGCTGCGCAACGTGCTCACCGTGGGCGCCGCAGCGTCGCCGGCCCCGATCGCTGTGAGCACCGGCGGCGTGTGGGGTTCGGCGCTCTACACCATCGCGGGCGGCGCGCTCGTTCGCGTGAGGCTCTCCGACCTCGAGCGAACGGACCTGGGTTGCGGTTTCACCGGGACCTGGGGCGACCTCGAGTTCGGACCGGACAACGCGCTGTACCTCGCGCGCTTCAGCCACGATCGCGTGCTGCGGATCGAGGCGCCGACCTGCACCGCGAGTTCGCCGAGCGCCGCGGGCTTCGAGGTAACGGTGCTGGCGAGCTTCGACGGCCCCATGCAGCTCGACTTCGGCGCCGACGGCAGCGCTTACGTCGGACGCGACATCCAAGGATCGAGCGGCGGCACCAACACCACTCCGGCCCCGCTCAAGAAGATCGCGCCGGGCGGAGCGATCAGCGATTTCGGGCCGGCGATCTCCGATCCGGACGCGGTGGCGGTCGCGCCCACCACGACCGCGAGCTGGAACGCGGGTGATGTGCTGGTCGGGGGGCAGGTGGATCCGCCCTCCAACCCTGTCACCGGCCGCGTGCAGCGACTCACACCGAGTGGAACGCTGGGCATGGTGTTCGACACCTCCGCGGGCATCGCCGATCCGCAGGCCCTGGCGTTCGACTCGGCGGGACGGCTGCTGATCGCCGACCGCTTCGGCCGGAAGCTGTGGGTCAGCTCGGGCGGCGCAGCGCCGACCGTGCTCGTGAGCGGCCTCTCCTACGATCCGATCGCCATCAGCATCGGCGCCGGCGACACGATCTATCTGGCCGACGACGCGGGCTACTTGCACGCCTACGACTCCAGCGGAACCGGCGGGCCCTTCGCCG
This sequence comes from Planctomycetaceae bacterium, assembly GCA_011525785.1. Classification (GTDB taxonomy): domain Bacteria; phylum Planctomycetota; class UBA1135; order UBA1135; genus WYBT01. The sequence goes on along the minus strand of WYBT01000014.1, from coordinate 5,148 downwards.
GCCGATTCACCTACCCGGCGGCCTTGGTCGCGAGCCCGGGCGGCGTGTGGGGCGACGGCGTGTTGACGATCAGCGACGGACGGCTGCTCAGCGTCGATCCCAGCGGCGCGTCGAGCGCGCTGGGCTGCGGTTTCGACGGCGAGTGCTTCGCGCTGCGCTTCGGCGTCGACGGCGCGCTGTACATCTCCTTCAACCGCGGCGACCAAGTTGTGCGCGTCCGCCCGCGCGTAACGCGCTACTGCACCGCCAAGACAAACTCCCTCGGCTGCCTGCCGAGCATCGACTCGAGCGGCGAGCCGAGCGCCTCCGCCACGAGCGGGTTCTCGATCAACGGCGCCAACGTGCGCAATCTGAAGGCGGGGCTGCTCTTCTACAGCGTCGTCGGACCGGCGGCCGCGCCGTTCCAGGGCGGCGTGCGCTGCGTCGCCGCGCCCGTGCGCCGCACGCCCCAGGCCAACTCGGGAGGCAATCCCATCCCAGCGGACGACTGCTCGGGCGTCTACTCGATCGACTTCAACGCCTTCGCTGCCGGCGCATTGGGCGGCGCGCCGGCGCCTGAGCTGCGCGTCGCCGGCGAGAGCGTCTGGACTCAGTGGTGGGGTCGCGACCCCGGCTTCGCGCCGCCCAACAACGCGACGCTGACCGACGCACTCGAGCTGTTGCTCGCGCCGTGATGGCCGCCGCACGCGGCAGTCGCTCGGTCAACGGGCGGCTGCCGCGCTGCGCAGTTCGAGAAAGCGCCGGTGCACGCGCGGGTCGCGGCCCAGCTCGGGGTGGAAGGTCGCGGCGAGCAGGCCGGGACCTTCGACAAGCACGGGGCTGCCAGCGTGAGCGGCGAGCACGCGCGCGTTCGGGCCCACGTGCGTGAAGCGCGGCGCGCGGATGAACACGCCCTCGAGCGACTGGCCGTCGAGCTCGATGGGCGCGCTGAACGACTCGCGCTGGCGGCCGTAGGCGTTGCGCTCGAGCTGCGCGTCGAGCAGCTCCAGGCGCGGCGGACGCTCGCGCGGGTCGGCCGCGTGCCCGAGCAAGATCGCGCCGGCGCAGGTGCCCAGCAGCGCGAGTTCGCCCGCGAGGTAGCGCTCGCGGATCAGCTCCCCCATGCCGAACAGCTCGAGCAGGTGGTGCAGCGTGGTCGACTCGCCGCCCGGGAGCACGAGGTGCGTCACTTCGCGCAACGCGAGCGGCGAACGCACCTCGCGCGCCACGACGCCGAGCGTGCTCAGCATCGCCACGTGCGGCTCGAAGCCGCCCTGCAGCGCGAGCACTCCGACCTGCATCACCAACCTCGCGTGGCGAGGCGCTCTTCCGACGGCATCGCCGCCGCCGATTGACCGCGCATCGGCGCGCCGCTCTCGCGACAGGCCTGCGCGACGATCCCCGGCTCGTTCCAGCGCGCGGTCGCCTTGACCACAGCCGCCGCGGTGCGCGCGGGGTCCGCCGACTTGAAGATCCCAGAGCCCACGAACACGGCCTCGGCGCCCAGCGCCATCGCCAGCGCTGCATCGGCCGGCGTCGCCACGCCGCCCGCGGCGAAGTTCGGGACCGGCAGTCGGCCCAGCTCGTGGACCTTCAAGACCAGCTCGTACGGCGCGCGCAGCTCTTTGGCGATCGCCATGAGCTCCTCGCGCGGCGCCGAACGCACCATGCGGATCTCGCGGTTGACCAAGCGCAGGTGGCGCACCGCTTCGACGATGTCGCCGGTGCCCGCCTCGCCCTTGGTGCGGATCAGCGCGGCGCCTTCGCCGATGCGGCGCAGCGCTTCCGCCAGGCACGTCGCGCCGCACACGAACGGCACGCGGAACGCGCGCTTGTCGATGTGGTGCTCGCTGTCGGCCGGCGTGAGCACTTCGCTCTCGTCGATGAAGTCGACGCCCAGCTCCTCGAGCACGCGCGCTTCGACGAAGTGCCCGATGCGCGCCTTCGCCATCACCGGGATCGTGACCGCGGCCTGGATCTCGAGCACCTTCTCGATCGCGGCCATGCGCGCGACGCCGCCCTCCTTGCGGATGTCGCTAGGCACGCGCTCGAGCGCCATCACGGCCACCGCGCCCGCCCCCTCGGCGATGCGCGCCTGCTCGGCGTCGGTCACGTCCATGATCACGCCGCCGCACAACATGCGCGCGAGGCCCACATTGAGCTGGGTCTCGGCCTGGGGCGCGTCGAGGGTCGCGGGAGTGGGGTTCATCGATTGTCTCGTGGCTCGCGGACGATTGTGTCGGCGCGTAGACCGTGCAATTGGGCCCCACGCTTCGGCACAGAAACTGCGCGCTGATCTTGTGCCCATCAACCCCGAGGTTGCGATCGAAACAATCGGTTCAGGTCGGCCTGGCGACGCCTGGCCGCTACGATCGCGCAGGTGAGTGGAACCGAGGAGCGAGGGCTGTTCGTACCGCTGGATCCGGCGCTCGAACGCACCATCCGAGACGCCAACCCCTGGTGGCGCGGGGAGCAAATCGCCGGCCTGAAGCCGGTGCGCCGATGGGCCTTCGACAGCCTCTACAGGGCGCTGCGTCAGGGGCCGACCGCTGCTGTGGTGCTGACCGGGCCGCGCCGGGTCGGAAAGACCGTGCTCTTGCAGCAGGTCGTCGACCAACTCATGCGCGACGGAGTCGATGCTCGGCGGATCCTGCGAATACAGTTCGACGATCTGCCGAGCCTGCGAGCGCTCGAGCAACCCATACTCACGCTAGCGCAGTGGTTCGCACAGTCGATCCTGGGCGAGACATTCAATCGCGCCGCGCTGGAGCAGCGACCCGCGTTCCTCCTGCTCGACGAGGTTCAGAACCTCCAGCACTGGTCGGACGAGCTCAAGCATCTCATCGACATTTATCCAGTGCGCGCGCTCGTCACCGGCAGCTCGTCCCTGCGAATCGAACAGGGACGCGACAGCCTCGCCGGGCGCGTCAAGACCTTTGTTATCGGTCCCCTGCTGTTGCGGGAGATCGGAATGGTCCGAGGCGAGTCGGACATCCCTCCGCTACTGCCCGTAAACGGGCTCGATGCGCTGCTGAGCAAAGGGGCTTGGAGTGACCTACGCGAGCACGGCATGCGCCATTCCGTGGATCGCGATCGGGCCTTTCGGCTGTTTGCGGATCGCGGCGGATACCCGGACGCCCACAGCGATCCTTCGCAGACGTGGGATGAACTTGCTGAGCACCTGAACGAGACGGTCGTTCGCCGCGCGATACAGCACGACCTGCGTGTCGGCGAGCGCGGCGTCAAGCGTGACGAGGTGCTGCTCGAGTCTGTGTTCAAGCTCGCCTGCCGCTACACCGGTCAGGCGCCGGGGCAAGCGCTGTACCTCGACGAGCTCCGCGAGTCCTTGGCCGCCAACGTTGGCTGGCAGCGCGTGCTCAGCTACCTGCGCTTCCTGGACCGAGCCATTCTCGTGAGGCTGGTCGAACCCTTGGAACTGCGGCTGAAAAAGAAGCGCGGCCCGCCCAAAGTCTGCGTTTGCGATCACGGACTAAGGGCCGCCTGGCTGCACGAGCGAGTGGTGCTGGATCCAGTCACGCTGCGCGCCAGCCCCGACGCGGGCGGCGGCTTGGCGGGGCGAGTCGCCGAGGGCATCGTCGGGCAGTTTTTGAAGGCGATCGGCCCGCTCGCTGTCACCTACCAGCCGGAGCGCTCAGGTGCGCCCGAAGTCGACTTCGTTTTGGGCATCGGCGCGCAGCGCATCCCGCTCGAGGTCAAGTTCCGCCGGCGGATCGACCGCGAGGACACGCTCGGACTGCGGAGGTTCGTCGAGAAGTCGGCCAACGACGCCCCGTTCGGCGTGCTGGTAACCCTGGACGACGAGTATGTCTCGGACGACCCGCGCATCGTTGCAGTCCCGCTCGCCAGCTTGTTGCTCTTGAGGTGACCGCCCGGCCGCTCGGGGGTCCTCGCGGATTGTCACGCTCCGTGCTACAGATCGGAGCATGACAAACTGGCGTCCTGACCTGACCGGAGCGGACAGCCCGCTGTACCACGCGATTGCCCTGGCCCTCGTGCGAGACATTGAGACGGGCGTCGTTCCGCCCGGGACGCGCCTGCCGACGCACCGCGCGCTCGCCCGGCGGCTGAACGTCAACGTCGGCACGATCACGCGCGCGTACGCCGAGGTGGCGCGGCGCGGGCTGATCGACGGCGAGGTCGGCCGCGGCAGCTACGTGCGCGATCCGATGGCGCGCTCCGCTCGCGCCGCGGCGCCGCTGGCGGTGCCGGAAGGCATGCTCGATCTCGCCTTCAACCTGCCGAGCGGCGGGCCGAGCGCCGAGGAGCAGGCCAGTGCGCTGAAGGCGCTCGCGCAGAGCAGCACGCTGCACGCGGCGAGCGGCGGGTACTCGATCGCGGGCACGCTCGAGCAGCGCAAGAGCGCGGCCAAATGGCTGGCGCACTGCGGCATGGACGTCGACCCCGAGCGCGTGCTCGTCACCGGCGGCGCGCAGCTCGCGCTGGCGGTCGCGCTCGCAACCTGTGCGCAACCGGGCGACACGATCCTGGCCGAGTCGCTCACCTACGCGGGTCTCAAGGCGCAGGCGCAGCTGCTCGGCATCCGCGTGCAGCCGATCGAGATCGACGACGGCGGCATCGTGGCCGAGGAGCTCGACAGCGCTTGCCGCACGGGCTCGGTCAAGGCCGTCTACTGCCAGCCCAACGCGCAGAACCCGATCGGCACGTCGCTCGCGAACGAGCGCCGGCGCGCGATCGCCGAGGCGGCCCGGCGCTGCGAGATCTCGATCGTCGAGGACGACACGTACAGCTACATGGCGCAGGACGGCGCGCGGCCGATCGCGACGTTCGCGCCCGAGCGCACGCTGTACATCACGACGCTGACCAAGTGCCTGCTCGCGGGCCTGCGCGTGGGCTACCTCGTGACGCCCGAAGGCAGTTCAGCGTCGCACGAGCGCGCGTTGATGAACTCGGGCGCGCTCGGCGCGATGCCGGCGACGATCTCGGTCGAGCTCGCGTCGCACTGGATCGAGAGCGGCGTCGCCGATCGCACCGCGAAGGCCAAACGCGAGGAGGCGCGCGCGCGCCAGCAGCTCGCGCGCAAGATCCTCGGCGCGTTCGAGTCCCCCACCTGCGCCGACAGTCCGCACCTGTGGCTCGCGCTGCCCGAGCCCTGGCGCGCCGCCGATTTCGTCGCGCGCGCGCGCCGCG
>WYBT01000013.1 GCA_011525785.1 Planctomycetaceae bacterium | reverse complement strand
GCGCGCCCTTCACGCCGCAGTGAATGGGCGCATCGGCCAAGGCGCCAATGCGCCCCGCGGCATTCGGTCGCGCTGAGATGTTGGTTGGGTCGCTACTACCTCTGCATCCTTCGCGCAGCGCGAAGGATGCAGAAGCAGCAGCTCAGCGCGCCGGGATCGACTTCTTGAGCTCAGTGGCGATGCGCTCGGCCTTGTAGACCTGCTCGAGCGCGGTCAGCAGCGCACGGCTGTCGACCGACACCGCGCGCGCCTGCTCATCCGAGTAGCCGTAGTTGCCGACCAGGCTCTGGATGTTGCCGTCGAAGATCAGGCCCACCACTTCGCCGGCGCGGTTGACCACCGGCGAGCCCGAGTTGCCGCCGATGATGTCGCAGGTCGAGACGTGGTTGAAGGCCGTGTTCGCGGCGACCGCGGGTTGCGCGCTCTTCCAGGTCTGCGGCAGCGCGTAGGCCGCCTCGCCAGCGCGCTCCTGCGCCTTGGCGTAGACGCCCGCGAAGTCCGTGAAGGGCGGGATCTCGCGCTCGCCGTCGCTGTAGCCCTTGATGGCGCCGTACGACAGCCGCAGCGTGAAGGTCGCATCGGGATAGACGCCCTCGCCCTGCACCGCGAAGCGCGCCGCCGCGATCTTGGAGTAGGCCTCGCGCTCGGCCGACTGCACTTCGTCCTCGTAGCGCTTGCGCAGCGCGCGCGAGTGCGGATCGAGCGTCTTGACCAGCGCGATCAGCGGGTCGTTCGAGCTCGCGACCGCGGCCGCGCCGCCTTCGGCCAGCTTGCGGCGCTCTTCGATGTCGATCAGCTTCGAGCCGTAGATGCACTCCGCGGCGCGCGCGCGCGGCGACTTGCCTGCCAGCGCGGCCACCACGACCGGGTCGGTGGCGCCGAGTTGTTCGGCCATCATCGAGAGCGCGCTTTCCAGGCGCATCACCTCGAACTCCGGATAGATCGGCGCGGGCGAGTACAGCCGCTGGTAGACCTGCGTCAGCGCAGCGTCGCCGTACTCGCGCAAGCGCTCACCGCTGGGCTTTTGGAGTTCGTCCGCCAGGCGCACGATCGTCGCCGCGAAGCCCGCCATGTCGGCCCCGAGCGCGATGCCGCCGCCGCCGATCGCCGAGTAGCGCTTGGCGATCTCGCGCGCGGTGCTCTGCGCGCGTTCGACCTGCGCCCAGGCGTCGCCCCACTTCTGCTTCCACTCGGGGTTGGCGTTGACCGCGTCGCGCAGCGCCTTCTCCTCGGCGCGCTTGGCGTCGAGGATCGCGGGGTCGAGCAGGCCCGCCATGCGACCCACGTAGACCTTGCGGCTGTTCTGCACGCCGAACAGGTCGTCCTTGGCCTGGCGCGCGTGCTCGGCGCTCTTGCCCGAGTAGCCCTGCAGCCAGATCTCCTGGCGCATCAGGCGCATCAGCACGGACGGCACGCTGACGTCGCGCAGGTACTCGAGGTGCGCGACCGTGTTGAGGCGTTGCGTGCTCCCAGGATGTCCTGCGACGAACACCAGGTCGTTGGCCGCCGCGCCGCTCGGGCTCCAGCGCAGGTAGTGCTCGGGCTTGTAGGGCTGGCCGTTCTCGTAGATGCGGAAGAACGTCACGTCCAAGCAGTAGCGCGGGTACTCGAAGTTGTCGTTGTCGCCGCCGTAGAAGGCGATCCCCGACTCGGGCGCGAACACCAGGCGGATGTCCTCGAAGCGCTTGTAGAAGTACTGGTGGTAGCGCCCGCCCTGGTAGAGCGTCACGACCTCGCAGTGCATGCCGGTCGCCTTCTTGCCTTCGTCCTCGAGCTGCGTCATCGCCTTGCGTCGCGCCGCGCCCGCTTCAGCGGTGCTCTTGCCCGCCGCTGCGCCTTCGACCTTGTCGGTGACGTCGACGATCTGCCACAGCACGTCCAGGTGCAGATCGGGGCACTTCAATTCGTCGCCGACGTTCGGCGCGTAGAAGCCCGTCTCGAGCAGGTTGCGCTCCTTGCTCGAGAGCTTGGCGAGGATGTCGGACGCGACGTGGTGGTTGGTCATCACCAGGCCGTCGGCCGACACGATCGAGCCCGAGCCGCCGGTCGAGACGCGCACGGCCGACTTCTGCACGTGCTCGAGCCACGGCGCGGACACGTCGAAGCCGTAGCGCTCCTTGAGCTGCTTGGCCGGCGGGTTGTTGAACAGCCACATGCCCTCGTCGGGGCCTTTCGCGGCCGCGAGCGGCGCGAGGGCGAAAGCGGCGAGGAGCACGCGGGAGAACAGGTGGTTGCGCATGGGTCGTGGGGGTCCTGGGTGGATCGAGAAGGGCCCAGGGTTGTACCGCGGCGCACTCCGGCGCGCACGGTCGACGGGCGCCGTTCCCGTACGAACTGTGCGGGTCCCAGGCGCCCAGGCCAGCGCAGCGGCGCGCGCAGGGCCACGCTCTACCCTGGGACGCGCCTCATGCGCCGAGGCCAAACCCACGCGGCGAATGCCCAGCTCGGGCGCTCGCCGTCCCCGCTCCTCCATTCCGTCAGGCTGGGTCATGAACAGGCAAGTCGCACTCACGTGCGCGGCGGCGCTCCTCGGACTCGACTCCGCGTTCGCGCAGTCGCTCTCCGTCTCCTCCCCTCAGGCACTCGCGGGCGACGCGCTCGTGGGCCTTGCGACCGGCGATCAGGCCACACCAGCGATGGCGCGCGGCTCGAACGGCTACCTCGTCGCCTGGAGCGATCGACGCACGACGCTGTCGAGCAACTCGGGCAGTCCGGAGAGCGAGCAGGACATCTTCGCCGTGCGCCTCGACGACTCCGGCGCGAAGATCGAGAGCACGCCCTTTGCGCTGCACATCGCGCCCGGCGCTGACACGGCGCCGATGGTGGCCTGGAACGGCGCGAACTGGCTCGTGGTCTGGAAGTCGCAGGCCCCGCTCGCCTCGCAGTACTCGAGCGCACTCGTCGGCGTGCGCGTGTCGCCGCAAGGCGCGGTGCTCGACGCGACGCCGATCGTGATCCTCCCCTACTCGTTCTCGGAAATCGGGACGACCGCGCTCGCCAGCGACGGCTCGAACTGGGTCGCGCTCGCCCAAGGAACGTCCGGCGGCGCCTCGAACGTGCGCGCAGCGCGCGTCTCGGCCGCGGGAGCGCTGCTCGACGCGACGCCGGTCGAACTCTTGCCTGCGGGCCAGCTCATGAACGTCGAGCTCGCCTACGCGCAGGGCTCGTTCCTGCTCGTGTGGTCGCGCTACAACGGCTCGTCCGACGACGTGGTCGGTCGGCGCTTCAGCTCGGCGCTCGCCTGGCAGGACGCGCAGCCGTTCACGATCGGCGCGACCGTGCACGACGACGGCGGTGCACAGGTCGGCTCGAACGGCTCGCAGTTCCTCGTCACGTGGTACGGCGGCTACTCGAGTTCGCCGTGGGGCCACGTCTTCGCCGCGCGCGTCGCGCCCAGCGGCCAGGTGCTCGATGCGACTCCGCTGACGCTCGTGACGAACATGTACTACGGGACCGGCCCCACAGCCGCGCCCGCCTTCGACGGGACCAACTGGTTCGTGACTTGGACCGAGTACGAGCTGCGCGCAGCGCGCATCGCCGCGAACGGAGCGCTGCTCGACGCGCCGGGCTTCGTGGTCGACCCCACGCCCAGCAGCACGCTCGTTGCGCCGCTCTTGTCGCCCGCGCCGGGCGGCGGCGTGCAACTGTGCTGGACCGACAACCGCGCCGGCAGCTACGAGGGGCTCGACGTGTACGCCGCTCGCCTGCTCGGCCCCGGCGGCGTCGGTCCGCAGGTCGGGATCTCCACCGGCGCGAGCGCGCAGGTCACGGCGGATTTCGTGCGCGGCAGCTCGAACTCGCTGCTCGTGTTCCGCAGCGAAACCTCGGGCGCGCGGCGCATCCTCGCTTCGCGGCTCGACGCGCTCGGCCAGGCGCTCGATCCCGAGCCGCTGGTCGCCGCAACCGGCCTGCTCGAAGGACAGCCCAGCGTCGGCTTCGACGGTTCGGTGTACCTCGTGGCCTGGGAGTCCGGTTCGAGCTTGAGCATCCTCGCGCGGCGCCTCAGCAGCGCGGGCGTGTGGCTCGACGCTGCGCCGATCTCGATCGGCGTCGGAACCTCGCCGGAGGTCTCCGGGAAGAACGGCGAGTTCCTGATCTCCTACGTACGCTCGGTCGCGTTCCCGCTGCAGCAGTTCCCCAACTACGTGCGAGTCCGCGGCGCAGACGGAGTGGTGCTCGGCCCGCCGGTGGCGCTGAACAGCAACTACGCCGTCGAGACGGACGTGTGCGTCGTCGGCGACCGCTGGTTGATCGTGTGGCAGCGCAACTACTGGAACAACGACCCGCACTGCGACGTGAACGCAGCCTTCGTCGACTCGAATGGCGTCGCGACGGCGCCGTTCTGGGTCGCAGGGACGTTCAACGCCTACAACCACTCGGTCAGCGTCGCCTCGTCGGGTGACCAAGCGCTGATCACCTGGGTCTTCGGCACGGCCTCGAACCTCACGCGCCGCGTGCACTCGCGACGCATCGCCGATGACGGGACGTTCCTCGATGCGAATCCGGTCCCGCTGTGCCCGGCTGTGAACGCCGAGCAGTTCAACCCCAGCGCGACCTGGAACGGCGTCGACTACCTCGTCGCCTGGCAGGACCTGCGCGCGGCGAGTTCGATGATCGACGGCCGCAGCGATCTGTACGTCGCGCGCGTGTCGCAACAGGGCGCGCTGCTCGATCCGCTCGGAGTCGGAGTCGAGGTCTCCAGCGCGAGCGAGAGCGGCCCCGCGCTGCTCGGGCTGGACAACGGACGCGCGCTGCTCGCCAGCTCGCGCTTCGAGGCTGCACTCGGGCTCGCCGCGTATCGCCTGGCGCTGCGCACGATCGACGGCGGTTGCCCGCTGCCGTTGGTCTACTGCACCGCGAAGACGACCTCGGTCGGCACGCTGCCGAGCATCGGCTACAGCGGCTCGAGCAGCGTCGGCCAGAACAACTTGCAGCTCCGGCTACAGGCCGGTCCGCCGCACGTGAACGCGCTGTACTTCTGGGGCGCCGCGCCGGCGGCAGCACCGTTCAAGGGCGGCTTCATGTGCGCGGCGTTGCCGATCGCGCGCAATCCGGTGGTGGCCCTCGACGGCAACGGCGCGGCGCAAGTTGCGCTGTCGCTCGCGCCGGCGATGGTCGGCCAGACCCGTCACTACCAGTGGTGGATGCGCGATCCGCAGAACCCCGACGGGACCAAGGTCGCGCTGTCCGACGCGCTGCGCGTGGTGTTCTGTCCGTGATCGTTAAGCGCTGCGAAGCACGGGCGGCGCCGCGAGTTCGGCGCCCTCGCCTTCGCGGCCCGGTTAGCGTGCGGCCATGAAGCAACTCATCAATACCGCACGACTTCGACGCTCCGCCGGTCTGGTTCTGCTCGCCGCCTTCGCCTCGTGCGCGGGCGGCGAGCGTTTGTCCGTGACGCCCTCGAGCCTGCAGGGCGTGTGGCGCGGCGAGGCGCTCATCGGACTGACCTGGGCCGACAAGGACCAGCCGCTGCCGCTGGTGTTCGAGATCGACGCCGATGGCCGCGTGAGCGGCAAGGTCGGCGACGCGGCGCTGAAAAACGCGTACGTGGCCTCCAACCGCGGCGATTTCGGCCGCGCGCTCGACCTCGCGACCGACTACGTCGTGCGCGGCGAGCTCGAAGGCGTTGTGGTCGCGAACGAGCCCAAGGCCAGCAGCTTCGTGATCGCGCCGTTCAACGTGGTCGAGAAGGCCGGCGAAGAGCGCCACATCTGGGGCAGCGTGACCACCTGGGACAGCCCGAACGGCGGCAAGAACGAGATCGTCGGCGCGCGCGACATGGTGCTGCGCCGCGAGTGAGTGCGCGCCGCGCTCAGCGCTCGAACTGCAGATTGCGCGCGTGCGCGTGGACGTCCCACGGCGCGGGCTCGCCGCCGAGGTAGCGCTGGAAGAAGTCCAGGTGAGCGTTGTAGTAGAAGGCCATCTCGTGCCACGCCGGCCAGTGACCGGCGCCGGGGAACACGACCAGCCGTGACGGCACGCCGCGCTTTTGGAGCGCAGTGAAGTACTGCAGGCTCTGCGTGTACGGCACGCGGTAGTCGAGCTCGCCCGTGACGACCAGAGCAGGCGTGTTGAACTTCTCGACGTGGTTCGACGGCGACCAGCGCTCGTACAGCGCGCTCGTCCACGGCTCGCCCTTCAGATCGCGCTCGGGGAACCACAGCTCTTCCGTCGCGCCGTAGAACGAGCGCAGGTCGTACAGGCCCATCATCGCGGCGTTGGCCTTGAAGCGCTGGGTGTTGCCCTGCATCCACATCGCCATGTAGCCGCCGTAGCTCCAGCCCATGACGCCCATGCGTTCCTTGTCGACGAACGGCAAGCGCTCGAGCTCATCGCACACCTTCATCAGGTCGCGGAACGGCTTGCCGCCCCACTCTCCGCGGATCGCGTCGGTGAAGTCCTGGCCGTAGCCCGTCGAGCCCGTCGGATTGCAGAAGGCCACGATGTAGCCCTTGCCCGGGTAGACCTGCCAATCGCCGCGGAAGGCGTCGGTCCACTGCGACTGCGGCCCGCCGTGCACGTTGAGGATCAGCGGGTAGCGCTTGGACGGATCGAAGCCGTGCGGCGTGACGACAAAGGTGTGGATCGGCCGGCCGCCGTCGCCCTCGAGCCACAGCTCGGCCGCCGGACGGATGTCGACCTCGGCCTGCACGCCTTGGTTGAAGTTCGTCAGACGCCGCGGCGCCTCTCCGAGCGCGGCTGCGAACAACTCGCTGGGCTGCGCGATCGCGCGGTGCGAGTACACGATCTCGCCGGTGCGCGTGAGCTCCCAGGCGCTGATGAAGCCGTGCTCGAGCATGCCCACCGGGCTCTCGCCCGACTCGATGTCGATCTGGAACAGCGGGTTGCGGCCGCGGTGCTCGGCCTGGAACACCAGCGCCGCGCTGTCGGGAGTCCAGCGCATGTCTTCGACCCAGTCGTCGAAGTTGCGCGGCCCCGTGAGGTGGCGCAGCGCGCCGCTGCTGCGCTCGATCAACGCCAGCCGCCGCAAGTCGCTCTCGTAGGCGGACGTGACCTGGCTGATGAACGCGATCCACTTGCCGTCGGGCGAGTACAGCGGCGCGCCGTCGTAGCCCTTGTTGCTCGCCGTGAGGTTGCGGCCAGAGCTCGGCGTGATCTCGCCCTCGATCGACACCGTGAACAGATCGGAGTTGGTCGAGCGCGCCGCGTCCTCGTCGTGGTTGGCGACGTAGCACAGCTCCTTGCTGTCGGGCGACCAGGCCAGCCCGCGGCCGCCGAGCGAGAAGCCCGGCGCGTCGAACTCGCCCGGCGTGAGGTCCTTGACCACCGCGCCGCTGCTCGCGTCGACGAGCAGGATGTGCGTGCGCTTGCCCTGATGCCAACTCGTCCAGTGCCGGTAGAGCAACTCGTCGGCGACGCGCACCTGCAGCTTGCCTTCGAGCCCCTTGGCGTTGCGCGCGTGGCAATCGAGGTCGAGCCCGCACTCGGGGAACAGCTCCGCCGTCACCGCGAGCCAACGTCCGTCGGGCGAGAGCAGCGCCGAGCCGATGCCGGGAGCAAAGCTCGTGAGCTGGCGCGGCTCGCCGCCGTCGGTGGGCATGGTCCACACCTGGCTCGAGCCGCCGCGAGTGGAGAGGAACACGATGCTCTTGCCGTCCGGCGCGTACTGCGGATCGGTGTCGTTGTTCTGTCCGCTGGTGAGCGCGCTCACCGTTCCGTCGTCGAGCCGCGCGCGCCACAGCTGCGACCAGCTCTTGCCGGCCTTCAAGTCGTAGCGCCGCACGCCGAAGACCGCCGCGGAATCGTCGGGCGCAAGGCTCGGGGCCCCCACCACGGCGCAGGCGTAGAAGTCGGCGATCTCGAAAGCGCGTTTGCCCGTCGAAGCGGCGTGCCCGGCGAACGGATCGGCGCCCTGCGCCTGGAGTGCGCGCTCGGACGGCGCAGAGCACGCGCCAAAGGTGAGAACGGAAGCGACGATGACGGCGACGCGGACGACGGACATTCGGCTGTTTCCTCGCGCGGCGTGGACGGCGCCGCGAAGCGCACAGGGTAGCGGCCCAGCGCGATCCCGGCGCGCTCGTTCAGCGCCGGTGGAAGGCCTTCTCGAGGTCCGCGAGCGTGAAGCGCACGCGCGTCGGCCGCGCGTGGGGACAGGTCTGGTCGTGCGGCGAGTCGGCGGCGCGCGCGAGCAACGCGCGGATCTCGATCTCGCTCAGTTCGTCGCCCGCCATCACCGACGAGCGGCACGCAGCGCGGTGCAGCACTTCTTCCATGAGCACGCCGGAGTCGGGCGCGGCGCCGCTCGCTTCGATGGTGGCGATCACGTCGCGCACCAAACTCTCCGCGTCGGGCCGCCGCAGGCGCGCCGGCAAGCCGTGGACGGCGATCACGCCCTCGCCGAAGCGGCCGAGCACGACGCCGACCTTCGCGAGCGCCTCGAAGTGGTCCTCGAGCAGCCGCGCGTGCGCCGCGCCGACCTCGACCAGCTCGGGCGTGAGCCGGTGCTGAACTTCGATTGCGCCGCGCTCGAACTCCTCGCGCAACTGCTCGAAGGTCAGGCGCTCGTGCAGCGCATGTTGGTCGAGCACTTCGAAGCCGTCCGGCAGCGCGCGGACGATGTAGGTGCGCGCCACTTGCAGGAAGGGCCCGCGCAACGCGTCTTCGCGCGGCCGCGCGGGCTCGTCGAGGCGTGCGGGAGCAGCGCTGGGCGGCGCCACGTAGGCCGGCGCCTCGCGCACGAACATCGGTCGCTCCGCGCGCGCGAGAGCGCCCGTGTCCGCGAAGCCGTGCTGGCGCGGCAGCTGCGGCGTGAGCGTGCTCGCAGCGTCGTCGCGGCGCTGCGCGAACGACAGCATGCGCTCGCCCGGCGTCGCCATGTCCGTCGACTGCACCGCGGGCCGCAGCGTGGCGACGAGGAAGCCGAACATGCGCCGCTCGTCGCGGAAGCGCACCTCGGCCTTGGCCGGATGCACGTTCACGTCAACCTTCGCGGGGTCCATCGAGAGCGACAGGAACGCCGTCGGCTGCTTGCCGTCGACCACGAAGCCGCGGTGCGCGTCGCGCAGCACGCGCGCGAGGATCTTGTCGCGCAGCGGCCGGCCGTTGAGGAACCACATCTGGCGCGTCGTGTCGCCGCGCGCAAAGCGCACCGGCGCGACGAAGCCCTCCAAGCGCGTGTCGCCGTCGGCGCCCGAGACCGGCACGAGCGCATCGGCGAGCTCCGCTCCGAAGGTGCGCCGCACGCGCGCGCGCAGGTCCATCGAGGGCTCGACGTCGAACAGCCGCCGGCCGTCGTGCGTCGCGACGAAGCCCACGCCGATCTGGGCGAGCGCGAGCCGCTGGATCACGTCGAGCGCGCGCCCCAGCTCCGTCGCGGTGGTCTTGAGGAAGCGCCGCCGCGCCGGCGTGTTGTAGAACAGGTCGCGCACTTCGATGGCCGTGCCCGAAGCGCCGCCCGCTTCGCGCACTTCGCTCGCGCGACCGCCCTCGATCTCCATCTGCGCACCGAGCGTGGCCTCGTGGCGCCGCGAGAACGCGCGCACGCGCGCCACCGACGCGATCGAGGCCAGCGCCTCGCCGCGGAAGCCCAAGGTCGCGATGTGGTCGAGGTCGGAGACGTTCGAGAGCTTGCTGGTGGCGTGCGCAGCGAACGCGAGCGGCAGCTCCGCGGGCTCGATGCCGCAGCCGTCGTCGGTGACGCGGATCAGCTTGACGCCGCCCTCTTCGAGGTCGACCTGGATGCGCGTGGCGCCGGCGTCGAGCGCGTTCTCGACCAGTTCCTTGACGACCGAAGCCGGTCGCTCGATGACCTCTCCCGCGGCGATCTGATTCTTGACCAGCTCGGGCAGGACGTTGATCCGTCCGCGCGTCGGGGTCGACTCCATCCGCGAATCTTAGCGGCGCGCCGGGCTCGCGCGACGCACGCGCCAGCGCATGGCCAGTGCGGCGAGTTCGCTGGCGTCCACACCGCGCGCACTCTTGGCGCGCCGCTCGAGCTCGAGCACGTCGTCGAGCATCTGCGCCCAGGCCTGCGGCGGACGCGAGGCGATCGCAGCGCGCAAGATCTTGTCGAAGCCCGTGACGCCGGCCTCAGCCGCCGCTGCATCGGGCGTGGCCCCGCGCAACATGTGCTGGGCCGCGGCCAGACCTTGCCGGATCCGCGGCCGCAGGTAGCCCAGCAGGATCGCCGCCAGCGCGCCTTCGTCGGTGTCGCGCGAGCCATCCTTGTCGCGCCGAATCCCGCCGCGGAACAGCGTCTCTGCCGCGAGCATCGCCGCGCCCAGGTCGCCGCCGATCAGCGCGTCGCACAGCTCGCGCGGACTGCCGGCTGCGGCGCTGGCGAGCCCCGCGCTCGCGAACTTGCCGCCCGAACTCTGCGCGGCGGAGAGCTCGTCGTCGAGCGCCGCGAGGTCGTTGCCGCGCGCGTGCGCGAGCAGCAGCGCCTGTTCGGGTGCGATGGAGACCTTGCGTTCTCTGGCGCGCGCGACGATCCAGCTCACCAGTTCGGCGCGCAGCGGATCGGGATCGCGCTCCCAGGGCGCGGGCTTCTCGTACAGCTTGCGGAAGGTGTAGGTGCGCGCGCCCAGTTCGCCCAGCGCCTTGACCACCGACAGGTCCGCGCGCAGCGACTCCGCGTTCAGGACCAGCGCGCCCGCGCCGCGCTTGGCGAAGGCGAGCAGCGCGCGGGCCACGGCCGACTCTTCGCCCGCCTGCTTCTTGAGCAGCGCCTCCGGCTCGTTCAGCACGACGCAGCGCGCCGAAGCGAACATGGCCGTGCTCGCCAGGTCGTCGAGCACGCTCGCCGCGCGGAAGTCGGGGCTGCGCGTGTCGTGGCGGCACAGCTCGTACTCGAGCTGGCGCGCGCGCTCGAGCAGGGCGTCGACGGCGCGCGAGCGGTACCACGGCTCGGCGCCGCGCACGATCACCGCCGCAGGCATGCCCTTCGAAGCGGACAGCTCGCGCTCGAAGGCCTGCCACACCTCGCGCGGATCGGGCTCCTTGGCCATCGCCGCTCAGGATACCCAGCGCAGGTCGAGCACCAGACCCGCGAACAACCCGACTCCGACCCAGCCGTTGACGGTGAAGAACGCCAGGTTCACGCGCGAGAGGTCGTCGGCTCGCACCAGGCTCTGCTCGTAGACCAGCAGCGCGGCCGCGAGCGCGATCGCCGCGAGGTAGATCCAGCCCAGCTCCGCGCGCCACCAGACCAGCGCGAGCAGCGCCACGGTCGCGACGTGGAGCGCGCGCGAGAGCGCCAGGCTCGCCGCGATGCCGAAACGCGCCGGAATCGAGTGCAGACCGCTGGCGCGGTCGAAGCCCGCGTCCTGGCAGGCGTAGATCAGATCGAAGCCAGCGACCCAGCACAGCACGGCGAGCGCGAGTGCGAGCGGCGTCCACAGATCGCCCTCGAAGTTCCCGCGCACCGCGAGCCAGGCGCCGAGCGGCGCGAGCCCGAGCGCCAGTCCGAGGAAGGCGTGCGCGAGGAACGTGAAGCGCTTGGTCACGCTGTAGAACCACAGCACCGCGAGCACCGCGGGCGCGAGCTTGCCGCACAGCGGGTTGATGGCCCACGAGAGCGCGACGAACGCCGCGCCGCTCGCCAGCGCGAGGCCGAGCGCCTGCGAGGGCGACAGGCGTCCCGAGGGGAGCTCGCGCGACTGCGTGCGCGGGTTGCGCGCGTCGATGCGCCGGTCGAGCCAGCGGTTGAAGGCCATCGCCGAGGTGCGCGCGGCGACGGCGCAGGCCACGATCCAACCCACCAGCGCAGCGCGGGGCGCGCCGCGAGCCGCGAGCCACGCACCTTGCAGCGCGAAGGGCAGCGCGAAGATCGAATGGCGGAACGCGACCAGCGAGAACCAGTCGCTCAGGCGCGCGCGCGCCGCACCCGTGCTCACGCGTCGTCCTCGAGCGGCGGCTGACGCGCGCCATCGAGGCCGCGATCCTCCTCGGGGCGCGGGATTCCCTTCCAACGCGCGCCGACGGAGTGTTGCACGCCCAGCGCGTCGAGCACTTTGCCGACCACGTGGTCGACCAGGTCGTCGAGCGTCTTGGGCTTGTGGTAGAAGCCCGGACTGGCCGGGAGGATCAGCGCGCCCATGCGCGAGAGGCGCAGCATGTTCTCCAGGTGCAGCGTCGAGTACGGCGCTTCACGCGCGACCAGGATCAGCTTGCGGCGTTCCTTGAGCGCCACGTCGACGGCGCGCTCGACCAGGTTCGAGCTGAAGCCGACCGACGCGCGCGCCAGCGTGCCCATGCTGCACGGGCAGATGATCACGCCGCCGGTGAGCGACGTTCCCGAGCTCGGCGGCGCTTCGACCGCCGATCCCGTGAAGGCGCGCACGCGCGGCGCGATCTCTTCGCCCAGCCAGGGCGCGAGCACTGCGCCGAGCTTCTCGCCCTCGACGCCGGCGTCGAAGCCCTGCTCGTGGCGCAGCACCTTGCACCCGGCCGCAGTGATCGAAACGTCCACGTCACAGCCCGCGCCGACGAGCGCGCGAATCAGCGTGCGAGCGTAGGCGTGACCGCTCGCGCCAGTCAGTCCGACGAAGTAGCGACTCACCAGATCACATCGGGATCGATGCCGATCCACAGGGCCACATTGAACAGCGCATGGGCCCAGGCGGCGACGCCCGGCCCGCGCCAACGGAAGATCAGGCCCAAGGCTAGGCCGCCCAGGCACAACCACGAGAAGGAATCGAGGGCGAACTCGCGCTGCGGCAAGTCGAGCCAAGTCGTGACCGGAGCAAAGTGCGCGGCGGCGAAGGCCAGCGAGGAGAGGACCAGTCCGCTCAGATCGGCGAGGCCGCGCGCGAGGCGCTCGCCCGCTCCGAACGCGCTCACCGCTCGCAACGCGAGCAGGTAGGCGAGCGAGTAGGCGCCCACGCGGAAGACCAGTTCCTCCCACGCGCCGGCGCCCAGGGCGAGCCCGACTTCGACCAGCGACGGTGGCGCGCTGGTGGGGTCCCACGACACGTCGATGCGGCCGACCCAGGGCTCGAGGCCGCGCGCCAGCGCGACCAGCAGCGGTCCGAGCAGCAGCGCCAGCCCCAGACCCTCGAGCGCGATGCGCGCCAGGGTCCGCAGCACCGGGGCGCGCCGCACGAGGAGCACCACGAGCGCCGCGGCCGACGCCAGCGCCAGCGCGGCCCAGCGGAAGTGGTCGACGCGCTCACCCGCCGGACGAAGCAGCAGGTCCATCAAGCGCATTCCGATGTTGCGCGGCGCCTGCGGTTCGACCGAGTAGACCCACTCGAGCGCAACCAGCAACGGGACCATCGCGACCCATCCGGCGCTCAGCGTTCGGTGCGGCGCGAGCGGCGGCGACGGCTCGGGGTCGTTCGACGCCGACTCGCGGGCGGGGCGCGCACGCACGGCAGCCTTCACGCCGGCGCCCTCACTGCGACCCCACGGGGCGGCGCCCCCAGTGCAGTGCGGCGATCCCAAAGCTCAGGGACTCGTGGCCGCAGTGCTCGAGCCCCGCGCGCTCCATCCAGCGGCGGAACTCCTGGGGCTCGGGCCAGGCCGAGACCGTGCGCGGCAGGTAGCGATAGGCCTCGGCGTCGCCCGAGATCCAGCCGCCGACCTTCGGGAGCACGCGCTGGAAGTAGAACGAGTACAGCCGTCCGAACCAGCCGCGCGGCGGCGGGCTGAACTCGAGCACGAGCACCATGCCGCCGGGCCGGACGACGCGCACGAACTCGCGCAAGCCGGCGTGCGCGTCCGCGAGGTTGCGAACGCCGAACGCGACCGAAACGACATCGGCGCAGCCGCTCCTGACCGGCAGCCGCAGCGCGTCCGCGTGCGCGAAGAGCGTGGCCGCCCGCCGCCCACGCGCCTTGGGCGGGGCGAGCCCCACCATCTCGCGGGTGAAGTCGACCCCCACCACGCGCGCGCCGGCGGCCGCGAACTCGAGCGAGAGATCGCCCGTCCCGCAACACGCGTCGACCACGAGCGCGCCGCGACCGACGCCGCTGCGGCGCACCGCGCGCCGGCGCCAGCGCCGGTCGATGCCGGCCGACAGCACCCGGTTCAGCAGGTCGTAGCGCCCGGCGATGCGGGCGAACATCGAACGCACTTCGCGCGGGTCAGGCATGGCGGAGCCGAACCGACAGTGTGGGCGCGAGCACGGTCGCTAACAAGCACCGCGCCCGCGTCGAACCAGTCGACGCGGGCGCGGGGAGTGCTCTCTCGCCTCGCTCAGCCCCTTCGCCGCCCTCAGCCTCGGAGCGGCGGAGCGCGAGGCCCGTCGCGCGAAGCCACGCAGCGCGAGCCGGGTGCTGAAAGCCTAGTAGTGGAAGTACGTCGCCAGGTGGCGCGCGCCCGGGCAGGGGATCGACTGCGTGCCCGGCAGGTAGCCGTCGGTGTCGAAGCGCGTGTAGCCGCTGGTGAGTTGGATCACGTCCAGCACGCCCGGGCCCTCGGTCGAGTTCGGCACCGCGACGAACATGTAGTCGGGGTACTTGGTCGCCACGATCGCGGGGCCGTTGGGCTTCACGTAGGTCTTCCCGTTGCTCAGGATCGGCGAGCCGACGCTGAACAGCGAGAACACGTTCGCGACCGAGCCGATGTTGTTGAGTTCGTCGAAGGCGATGTCGACCGGCACGCCCGTCAACTGGTCCGGACCGATCGAGGCGCGCACGCGCAGGTTCATGTCGCGGAAGTTGGGGTTGACGAAGAACTGGAAGCCCACCAGCGGAAGCGCGCCGGACGTAGCGCTGTCGATGTCGACGCGCGTGACCGCGCCGCCGATCGCGCCCGTCTCGATGCCGTTGACGTCGAGCGGGTTCTCGTGCACGACCCACACCGAGCCGCCCAGGTACTGGAAGTTCAGTGCGATCTTCTTGGGGTTGGTGAACTTGAACGGCGCGACGCCGATGGTGTTGTCGTAGCCCCAGCCGTTGGTGCCGCTGGGACCCGACTCGTAGATCGTGAGGTCGCCGTTGCGGTTGAGCACCCAGCCGAAATAGACCTGCCGGTTGAAGCCGAAGTTCACCTGGCGCTGCGAGATCACGATGTCGAACGGTGAGTTGAGGTTGCTCTGCACCGTCTTGCGCACGTTGAAGGTGAAGGCCGAGATCACCGACAACGAGCCGTCCTGCTCGCAGCACACGATGATGTCCTCGTTGCCCGGATCCCAGGCGATGCCGCGCGGACCGCGCCCGACCGGCGTGACCTTGATCACGCGGTGGAAGTTCGCCGACTGCGGGTTGATGTCGATGAACGTGACCGAGTCCGCGTTCTGATTGGAGATCGCGATGAAGTCCAGCTGCGGTCCCATGGTGATGTCCGTGGGGTCCGCCACCGGGATGCGATCGAGCACCGTCATGCGGTTGGAGTTGAACACCACCACCTCGCGCCGCGCGCGGTCGAGCATGTAGAGGAAGTGGCCGATCTGCTGGCGGTACTGGTACTGCAGGCAGGTCGCCGTGCTCGGCAGCGAAGGACGGTCAGGTCCTTCGAAGTACGCGTTCTGGAAGCGCGCCAAGATGCCCGTCGGGGCCACGTTCTGCGTGCGCTTGGAGTTGCCGGGCACGAGCAGGTTCGAGAGCCCCAGCCCGGCCAGCGACCAGATCGAGGTCGGCTCCTGACCGCCGATGAAGGGCTGCAGGCACAGCGGCGGGAAGATCAGCGCCGGCGGGTTGGGATGCGGCGCGAAGGCGATCGGGTTGGCGCCGCCGGGCACCTGCGCGACGATCTGCTGCTGCGGCAGCGGCGGGCCCAGGGTCTGGCTCGTCTGGAAGGCCATGAGCAGCAGCTTCTTGCCGTTCACCGCGCAGAAGTTGCCCCCGCCGAAGCGACAGCCGGTCGAGTCGCGGCCGTTGTGGAACACCACGTCGAGCGCCTGGCCGATCGCCATCTCACCGACCGCAGTGATCAGCGGCGGACGCACGAGCAGGTCGTTCAGCGAGCTGTCCTTGGTCAGCGTGAACACGCCCGCCGAGCCGCCGTCGACCGTGCAACTGCCGGGGAACAGCGGCGGGAATGCGTTCGGACCGTACTGGATCAGGTTGGCGTTGTTGGGGAAGTTCGACCAGCCCTTGGGGAAGGACTGGTAGCTGAAGTCGAAGCGCGGGTCGCCCGTGCTCTGCCCGAAGCCGTTGAGGTCGACCACCGAGATGCCCGGCGTAGCGCCCGTACGCGCGACGTAGACCACCTCCGGCGCAACGGGCGCGTTCACCAGGCCCGGGCCCTCGCCGGTCACGAACTGCGTGCTCGCCGCGCGCGAGTTCTGGTTGGCCGCGAGGTCGGCGAACTGCTGCGAAACGACGTTCACCAGCACCGTGTTGAACGTGCCGCAGTTCTGCAGCGCCGGGCCATTGCCCGGGAACGCGAACACCGGCTTGAGCTCCCACTCCGTCAGGTCGTAGGCGCTGCGCGGGATGATCGTGAACGGCACCTGCGTCTGCTGGC
>WYBT01000012.1 GCA_011525785.1 Planctomycetaceae bacterium | reverse complement strand
TTGGTTGGGGCGCTGAACAGCGGAGGGACCGCCGGTTCCTGCAACGGCGTGTACGTGATCGACTGGGACGCGTTCCAGGCTGCGAACCCGAGCGCGCTCGGCAACCCGTGGGCCGTGGGCGACAAGGTCTTCGTGCAGTCGTGGTACCGCGATCCGCTCGCGGTGAAGACGTCGAACCTCTCGAACGCGATGGAGTTGACGCTTCGTGAGGCCCCGCTGACATCTTGCGTCAGCGCGATCCCAGGAATGGTCGTGATCCCGGCGGGGACGTTCACGCAGGGCTCGATCGCGGCGAGCGGGCCGCCGTACTTCGGCGAGTACGACGACCCCGTCGTGCGGCAGGTGACGATCAGCTACTGCTTCTGGATGGGCGCGACGGAGGTCACCCAGGCGCAGTATGCGGCGCTGATGGGAACGAACCCGTCGAACTTCCCGGGGGCGAACAACCCGGTCGAGCAGGTGAGTTGGTTCGACGCCCAGGCCTACTGCGCCGCGTTGACGGAGCAGCACTCGGCCCAGGGCGCTGTGCCGCAGGGCTACGAGTACCGCTTGCCGACGGAAGCCGAGTGGGAGTACGCCTGCCGCGCTGGGACGACCTCGGAGTTCAACGTGGGTGCGAGCCTGCTCTGCAACCAGGCGATGTTCAGCTACTCCTATCACTCGGACTCGCACTGCTGGAACCTGAGTGGGCCAGGGCCCGGGCCACGCCCGGCGGGAAGCTATGCTCCAAACGCTTGGGGGCTGTACGACATGCACGGCAACGTCTGGGAGTGGTGCCTCGACTCGGGGGCGACCTACTCGGCGAGCCCGGTCACAGACCCTTTCGTCGCGAGCGGCCCCGGCCGGATCATCCGCGGCGGCAGTTGGAACGCCTACTCGAGCTTCTGTCGCTCCGCGTTCCGGAACGTCCGCGGCCCCGGCGACGCGAACGACTACCTCGGGTTCCGGGTCGTGCTCGCCCCAGTGATCGTCCCGTAACTCAGCGAAGCGCGGCCTGAGGCGGCGGCACGCAGGCGCAGCGGAGCCCAGCCGTAGATGCCGTCGCCGGTGGCCGCGCGCAGCGAGCACCGGAACTTGAATCTGATTCGGTGTTCGTCCGCGCGGCTCAGCGCGGCGTCGCATCGAGCAGGCGCACCTTGACGGTCCGGCCCTTGACCTTGCCCTGCGAGAGCTTCTGGAGCGCGAGCCGCGCGATCGAGCGCTCGACCGCGACGTAGGTCGAGTGCTCGTTGATGTGGATCTTGCCGACTTGACCTGCGCTGAAACCGGCGCTTCCGGTGAGCGCGCCGAGCACGTCTCCCGCGCGCATCTTCTCGCGCCGGCCGCCGAGAATTTGCAGCGTCGCCATCGGCGGCACGAGCGGCGTTCGTGCGCCGGTGCGGCGCGGCGGGAGGTTCGCCCACTCGAACTTCACGCCGTGGGCCTCTTCGATGCGCTCGACGAAGATGCGCTCGCGCCGGCTCGCGAGACTGAAGGCCCAACCCTCGGCGTCGACGCGGCCCGTGCGGCCGATGCGGTGCGTGTGGACTTTCGGATCGGGCGTGATGTCGACGTTGATGACGGCTTCGAGCTCGGCGATGTCGAGCCCGCGCGCGGCGACATCGGTGGCGACGAGCACCGAGCAACTGCGGCCCGCGAACTGAACGAGCACCTGGTCGCGTTCGATCTGCTCCAGCTCGCCGTGCAGCGCCAGGGCGACGAAGCCGTGCGCCTCGAGCGTCGCGAGCAAGTCGCGACACTGCTCGCGCGTGTTGCAGAAGGCGAGCGTGCTCACCGGCCTGTGCTTGTCGAGCAGCAGCGCGACCGCGTCGAGGCGCTCTTCTTCGTCGACCTTGTAGAACACTTGGCGAATCTTGGTCGGGGCGTGCTGCTCGAGCAGCTTCACGTCCACGGGCTCGCGCAGGAACTGGCGGCTCAACTGCGCGATGCCGTCGGGGTAGGTCGCGGAGAAGAGCAGCGTCTGGCGCTCGGCTGGGCAGGCGCGCGCGAGCTTCTCGATGTCGTCGTAGAAGCCCATATCGAGCATGCGGTCCGCCTCGTCGAACACGAGCGTGCGCAGCGCGTCGAGCTTCAAGCTCTCGCGCCGCACGAGATCGAGCAGGCGCCCCGGCGTGCCGACGACGACGTGGGCGCCGTACTCCAGGCTCGTCATCTGCGCGCGCGCGGGCGTGCCGCCGCACAGCGTGAGGACCTTGAGGTTCTCGTCCGTGCGCGCGAGGCGCCGCAACTCTTGTGCGACCTGCTCGGCGAGCTCGCGGGTCGGGCACAGCACGAGCGCCTGCACGTTGGTGTTCCGCAGATCGAGCTTGGAGAGCAGCACCAGTCCGAAGGCCGCCGTCTTTCCGCTTCCGGTCTTGGCCTGCGCGATCAAGTCGCGCCCGGCGAGTCCAGGCGGCAAGCTCGCGGCCTGGATCGGCGTCATCGAGCTGTAGCCCAGCTGCGCCAGGTTCGCGAGGCGGGCCGGGGAGAGAGGCAGGGAGCTGAACTGCGGTTCGGAGGCGGACTGTTCCATGGAGAGCGGTGCACGGTACGGCGCGCGAGCCCGTTTGCGTCGTGCGCTCTCGAACTCGAAGCGTGACGACGTGCGGCGCTCAGTCGTGACTTGGGCGCGCCAACGTGCCGACGAGCGCGTCGAGCGTGGCCTCGGTGGAGACGAGCTCGCGATAACCGAAGTCGCGCCGCGCCGGCGTCATGTCGTAGGAGTGCGACGTGCCGAGCTGCAGTGCGACGAAGCGCGTGAGCGGCGGCTCGCTGGCGCGGCCCGTGAGCTTCCACAGCGTCTCGCACGCCGCGCCGAGCGCGTAGGCGCCTCGCAGCGAGAGCGAGCGGCGCACGGGCGGCAACTCGAAGCGCGCGAGCAGCGCGTCGATCCACGGCCAGAGCTTCACCGGCTCTTCCTGGCCGATGAAGTACGCGCGTCCGGCGTGGGGCGCGCCGAGTTCGAGCGCGTCGGCGGCGAGAAGGTGCGCATGTGCAGCGTTGTCGACCGCGCACAGCGTGACTTCGTTCGCGCCGTCGCCGACGCGAACGAGCTTGCCAGCGCGAGCGCGAGCGAGCAGTCGCGGGATCAAGTGCGGATCGCCGGGGCCGAAGATCAGGTGCGGGCGCAGCGCGGTCGTCGCGAGGCCCCAGCGGCCGTTGACCGAGAGCGCGAGCTTCTCGGCCTGTGCTTTCGTCTCGGGGTACGCGCACAAGTAGCGCTGGGGGTAGGGGAGGTCGTTCGACGCGCGCACATGATCCGCGCCACCGAAGCACACGCTTGGCGAGCTCGTGAACACGAGCTTGCGCACGCGCCGCACTTCGCAAGCGGCGATGACGTTCTCCGTCCCCGTCACGTTGCTCGCGACGTACTCGGCGCGCGGGCCCCACACGCCGGTCTTGGCGGCGACGTGGAACACGCAGTCGACGCCCTTGAAGGCGTGGCGCAGCGCTTCGCGATCCGACAGGTCGAGCTGCACGACGCGCGCGCCGAGTTGTTCGAGCTCCGGCGCGGGCCTGCGCGTTCCGGCGAGCACCTCGTCGCCGCGCTTGCGAAGCGCGCGCACGATGGCGCTGCCGAGGAATCCGTTGGCGCCGGTGACGAGCGCTTTCACTGCGCGACCTCGGCGAGCCGCTCTTCGCTCCGAAGGACTTGCGCAGCGCCGCGTCGGAACGCCGCCGACGACGCCAAGCTCGCCTCGCTGTCGCCGACTCTCATCGCAGCTGCTCCGCTGCCCAGCGCTTGAGCGCGCCGCGATCGATCTTGGCGTTGTGGCGGACGTCGACCGGCAGCGCGCGCTGGAACAGCACGTGCTCGACGCGCGCACCGAGCGGATGCGAGGCGCCTGCGGTGCGAATCTGTGTTGCGAGCGACGCCCGTTGAGCGTCGGAACTCGGCCACGCGGACGTGTGCGGCTCGACGACGAGCACCGGGTGCTCGCGGCCGCGCTCACCCAGCCCCACGAGCGCGCAGCGCGCGATGGCGGCGTGCGAGCGGAACACGTTCTCGACCGCGACCGGCCCGAACACGCCGAGCTCGGTCTCGAGCCGGTGCGACTTGCGGCCCTGGAACCACAGCGCGCCGCCCTCGTCCATGCGCACCAGGTCGCCCATGCGGTGCCAAGTGCACGCGCCGTCGCGGATCTTCGAAGCTGCGGTGTGATCGGGCTCGAAGGCGTACTCGCGCGTCACCTGCGGACCGCTCACGACCAGCTCGCCGAGTTCGCCGGGCTTCACCAGCAGCTCGTCGCGCCAGAGCGGGATGGGTTCGTCGCGGATCGCGATCACGCGCGCCTCGCAGTTCGGCGCGAGGCGGCCCACGAAGTTGCCCGCGCCGCTCGCCGTTCGCTCGCGCGCCGCGAGGATCTCGGCGCCGCTCGCGCTCGACACCGGAAGCGACTCGGTCGCGCCGTAGGGCGTGTGCACGTCGCCATCGGGGAGCATCGCGCGGCACTCCTCGACCATGCTCGGATGCACGGGCGCGCCGGCGATCATGAGCCGCTCGAGTCCGGTGAGCTTCACGCCGTTGCGCGCGCACCACGGCGCCACGCGCCGCCAGATGGCCGGCGAGCCGAAGCACTGCACGGCGTTGTGCGCTTGGAGCGCCAGCACGACTTCTTCGGGCTTCGCGCGCGCGGGGTGCGAGAAGTCGATGCGCGGGAGCACGGTCGTGAGCCCGAGCGCCGGCCCGAACAGTGCGAACGGCGCGAAACACGCGACGTCGACGTCTCCTTCGCGCATGCCGTACAGCTCGCGGAGCGCCGCCGTCTGCGCAACGCACATGCCGTGGGTGTACACGACGCCCTTCGCGGGCCCTGTGCTGCCCGAAGTGAACAGGATCGCGGCGGGATCGTCGGAGAACGTCTGCGCCGGCTCGAACGCGCCTTCCTCCTCGTCGACGATCTTGTTCAAGGGCGTGGCGCCGAGTGCGAGGTTGCCCGAGGTCAGCGTCACCTCGACCGAGCGGAACGGTTCGCCGAATAGCAGCTTGAGCAGACAGGCAGCCGTCGTGCCCACGAAGCCACGCGGAGCAATGCGCTGCACGCACGCGAGCACGCCCGCGCGGCCCATCGCCGGATCGATCAGCGCCGGAATCGCGCCCGTGCGCATCAACGCGAACAGGAGCGCGACCCACTCCGGCCCGGGCTTGACGAACACGAGCACGCGCTCGCCGCGCACCAGTCCAGCGCGACGCAGCGCATGCGAGAGCAGATCGATGCGGCGCTCGAGCTGGGCGAACGACGTGCGGCGCCAAGCCTTGCCCTCGGGCGTGATCAGCGCCGTCTGCTCGGGCGCGCGCCGCGCCTGCGCCCGCACGAGGTTCGAGACGTTGACGAGCTCGCTCACGGCTTCAGCGGGTGCGCTGCGAGGAACTCTTGCATCCAGCGCGCGACGTTCTCGGGCTCGTCCTCGCTTACCCAATGTCCGGCGTTCTCGGCGACGTGCACCTGCGCCTTCGGAAAGCGCGCGCGCCACTGTTCGAGGTACCAGGGCGTGAAGCACCAGTCGCGCAGGCCCCATATCACGCACATCGGCTTGTCGGAAAGCTTGGAGAGGCCCTGCTCGATCTGCTCGAGAGTTGCGTAGCTCCTGTGCGAGCGCGCGAGAGGAATGTCCTCGACGAAGCGCAGCGTCGCGATGCGCTCGCGCCAGTTCGAGTACGGTGCGAGCATGCCCTTGGCGATCTCTCCGCGCAGGCCGCCAGGTTGCTCGGTCGCCATCACGCGCGCTGCGCCGGCAAAGGCGTTGAAGCCGCGCACGGCGAGTTCGCCCAGGATGGGCGTGCGGCACACGCGGATGCGCAGCGGGGCCTTGCCGCCGGTGAAGGCCGCGGTGTTCATCACGACCAGCCGCGCGATGCGCTGCGGGAAGCGCGTGGCGAGGCCCATGCCGATCGCGCCGCCCCAGTCGTGCACCACGAGCGTGATGTTGCGCAGCTCCAGGCGCTCGACGAGCGCGACGAGGTTCGCGACGTGCTGTTCGAGCGTGTAGTCGTACTCCTGCGGCTTGTCGGACCAGCCGCAGCCGATGTGGTCGGGCGCGACGCAGCGACGATCGGTGGAGAAGCGCGCGATCAGCTTGCGCCACAGGAACGACCAGGTCGGGTTGCCGTGCACGAAGAGCAGCGGCTCGGCGTCGCGCGGGCCTTCGTCGACGTAGTGCAGCGCGACCTCGCCCAGCTCGAGAAAGCGCGGCGCGAAGGGGTATTCGCGCGCGAACGGGCGCGTGCGCTCGACGGCGCGGCGCGAGCGGTCGAGCGCAGCGCTCACCCGTGCTCCTCGGCGGCGCTCGAGATGGGCGTGCGCACCGTGAGCCAGACTGCCTGCGGGCCGTCGGCGCAGCTCACCGAGGCGACGAACTCCGGCTCGATCAGTTGATGCACCGTGCGGCGCAGGCCATCGCAGTCCAGCGCGAGCGCGTCAGGCCCTTCGAGCGACGTGATGCGGCAGCGCTCGAGCTTGCCCAGACCGGCGCCGAGCTCCTTGAGCACGGCTTCCTTCGCCGTCCAGGCGCGCAGGAACATCTGCGGCGTGAGCTCGCCGAGCAGCGCCAGCTCCTCCGCGCTCAGAACCCGCTCGACGACCTCGGCGCGCGCGTCGCGCATGTGCTCGATGTCGACGCCCACGCCCAATTCGCAAACCACGCCGGCGACGAACTGTGCGCAGTGGCTCACCGACCAGCTCCAGCCCTGGTAGGGCAGCGGAACGTCGTCGGAGTTCTTCTCGAAGCGCAGCGGCGGCGCGAGCGCGGCCTGCGCCGACAAGCGCGCCGCGCGACGGGCGTGCTCGGACTGCATGAGGACGCGCGCTCGGCCCACCTTCGGCTCGCTGGGGAGCGGCGCGGTCACGACGAACAGCTTCGAAGGCGTGCTCACGGCGCGGGCGGCGCCTGCGAGAAGCGCCGCACGATCTCCTTGTCGAAGAAGTTGAAGCCCATGCCGGCGTCGACGACCAAGCCCTGTCCGTTGATGCCGCTCGAGCGCTCGGATAGCAGGAACGCTGCGGTGTTCGCAACTTCCGCGGTCGAGAGCGCGCGGTGGCGCAGCGTCGCGCCCTCGGCGAACAGGTAGTTGTCCATGTAGCCCGGAATGCCGGCCGAGGCCGAGGTCTTGAGCGGTCCGGCCTT
Source organism: Planctomycetaceae bacterium (assembly GCA_011525785.1). GTDB lineage: Bacteria > Planctomycetota > UBA1135 > UBA1135 > WYBT01. The sequence goes on along the minus strand of WYBT01000012.1, from coordinate 247,463 downwards.
CACCGCGTTGAAGCGCACATCGCGCTCGGCGAAGGACTTGGCGAGGAACACCACCGCGGCGTCGAGCGCGGCCTTGACCGGCGCCATGTAGCCGTAGCTCTCGGCCGCCATGGTCGTGGTCGAGATCGAGATCGTCACCACGGAAGCGGGACGCGCGAAGTGCGGCTTGAAGGCGTTGGCGAGCGCGACGAGCGAGAAGCACGACACGTCGACGGCCTGCAGGAAGTCCGCGCGCGCGGTCTCGTCGAACGGCACGAGCCCGCGCGAGTAGTTGGCGAAGGCGATCGAGTGCACCAGGCCGTGCAGCGGACCGTGCGCGGCGCCGATCGCTGCTGCGGCGGCCTCGATCTCGGGCTGGCGCTCGACGTCGCACACGTAGATTGGCGCGGGCGCGAGGAGCTTCTCGAGCTCGTCCTTGCGCGCCTGGCTGCGCACCAGGTGCACGACGTTCGCGCCGGCCTCGCACAGCGCCTTGTGCGTGAAGAAGGCCACGCTCTTGCGGTTGGCGACGCCCGTGACGACGACCGTCTTGCCCGCAAGGCCCAGAAAGTCGCTCGGAGTGCTCATGCAGCGCCGCCGCCGGTGACCGCGACGACGAGCTTGGCGCGCAGCACGCTCTCGCCCTCGCAGGTGATCTTCACGTCGACGTAGCGCGCCGGGCCGATGCGCTCGTCGAGCTTGACCTCGCACTGGAGCGTCTCGCCGGGCCGCACCATGCGCTTGAAGCGCGCGTCGGCGATCTTGGTCAGCACCGGAGTCGCGCCTTCTTCGCGCGGGTCGTTCGCGAACAGAATCGCGGAGCTCTGCGCGGCCATCTCGCACAAGAGCACGCCCGGCAGGATCGGATTGCCTGGGTAGTGGCCGCGGAAGAAGGGTGCGTCCTCCTTGGCGCGCCACTGCGTCACGACGCGCCGCTCGTCGCGCTCGAGCACGGCGTCGACGAACAGGAACGGATCGCGGTGGGGGAGCACCGCGTGCACGGCGTCGAGCTGGGCCTTGGTTGTCACGAGCGCGCCTCGAGGAGCGAGTGGAGTTGGCTGTCGACCTTGTTGGCCGTGATCACGCCGTAGTTCGCCGCTCCCAGCCAACCGGACATGATGATCCCGACCGAGCCGGAGTGGTGCAGCCCTTCGACGTGCTGCGGGAGCTCCATGCTGTACTTGAGCCCCTCGAACTTCGTGCCGAAAGACGCGCCGCGCCAGTGCTGCGTGTAGAACTCGAAGGTGCGCGGCGTGGCGGCCTCGATGTGGTCGAGCTTGGCGCGCACGCCGGGCACGTAGCGCTCGAGGCACTCGAGCGTGTCGGCGATCAGGCGCTGCTTCTCGCGCTCGTAGCCCGCTTCGTCGAGCTCGGCCCAGTCGGCCCAGTTCGCATTGGTGGAGCTCACGATCGCGTAGCGCTCCGAGCCCGGCCGCGTCTTGGGGTAGTAGAACGAGAAGGTGCGCGACTCGCCGTGCAGGTCGCACAGCGCGGGCGAGTCGAAGGTCGGCCGCGTCGAGGTGAAGAGCAGGTCGGTGATCCACGGGATCGTCTCGCCTTCGCGCACGCCCAGGTAGACCTGGCAGCTCGAGTTGTTGAGGCGCACGTCGCGCACGCCCGCCACGAACTCGGCGGGGAAATGCTGCTCGCCGACGAGCTTGAGGATCGTGTGCTTGAGGTTGGCGTTGGAGATGACCGCGCGCGCGCCCAGCAGGCGGCCGTCGACCAGCACGCCGGCGACGCGGCCCTGCTCGACCACGATCGAGTCGACTTGTGCGTTGTTGAACAGCTCGACGCCATTGCGCTCGAGCTCGGCCTTCATGGCCTTGATCAGCCAGTCCGTGCCGCCGGAGAACGTGTAGACGCCCTTCGACATGAAGTTCGAGAACACGATCGCGTACGTGATCGCCGGGTCGTCGAGCGTCGAGCCGTTGGCGTAGGCGATCGGCTCGAGCAACAGGCGGTGCACGTCGTTGCGGCCCGGGAAGAAGCGCTCGAACACGTCCGCGACGTTGTCGGTCGGATCGTCGTAGAAGTTCAAGCCGCGCAGGTAGTCGAAGAACTCCTGCACGCGTTCGCGCGACTGGCCGAACACGCTTACGAGCTTGTCGGTGAAGTCCTCGCGCGTGAAGGTCGTGTCGAACGAGAACTGCGGGTTGTCGAAGCGCACGCCGTCGAGCTGGACGATGCGGCTGGCGATCTCGCTGGTCCAGTAGCGCCGGCAGGTCTTGACCATCCCGACCGGGAAGCCGTGCAGCGAGATGTCGAAGGTGTGGCCGCCGCGGCGTTTGAACCACGTCGCCATGCCGCCGAAGTTGTAGTGCTGCTCGAGCAGCGCGACCTTGTAGCCGAGTTTGCCGAGCACGTTGGCGGCGGTGAGCCCGGCGAGGCCGCTGCCGACCACGATCAGGTCGTACGAGCCCTTCGCGTTCGCGACCGAACTCGTCGCGCGGGGCTTCTTGCCGTCGCTCGAGCCCTTGAAGTACTTGCGCTCGCTCATGGCGCGGCCTGCGGGGCCAGCAACGTCCGATTCGCGATCAGGATCCCCGACAGCAGCGTGCCGACGATGCCGACCAGGCCCTGGTCGGTGCCGATCACGTGCACTCCGCGGACGGGGCCCGAGCCGTCGCGCAGCTTGCGCGGGCTTCCGTACACCGCGCCGCCGCGCTTGCCGGTGTAGCGCTCGATCGTGAGCGGCGTGAACGTGTCGCTCCAGCGCGCGTGCAGGCGCGTGTCGGGCCCGAACTTCGCGATCGTGTGCTGCACCTCGTCGTACACGCGCGACTTCTCCTGCGCGTAGCGTTCGGCGCCGAGCGCCTTCCAGTGCGCGTAGTTCGCCATGACCGTCGCGCGCACGCAGCCCTCCTCGAGCGGCGTCTTGCTCGAGTAGTTGTTGGGGCAGGTGAGCACGCCGCTGCGCAGGTCGACGAGCGCGTCGGGGCAGGCGTACTCGAAGCGCTCGCCGTCGTTGAAGAACGTGATCGTCGCGTCGTGGCCGAGCTCGCGCGGCTCGCAGTCGAGCACCGTGGTCGTCTCCACGAAGGTCAGGCGGCCGATGTCGCGCTCGTCGGACTCCAGGCCGCACAGCTCGTGCGTCTCGACCAGGCCAGCGGAGCTCAGCACGCACTCGCACTCCAGTTGCGAGCCGTCGTCGAGCTCGACTCCGCGCGCGACGCCCTGCTCGACCACGATGCGCTTCACGCCGGCGCGCGTGCGCAACTCGCCGCCTTCGGCCGCCAGCCGCTCGCGCAGCACGTCGAGCACGCGCTTCACGCCGCCCTCGGGCCGCGCCATGCCTTCGACGTGGATGCTGCGGAACAGCACGCCGTAGTCGTTCCACGACATGTCGCGCTCGGTCGGGCAGCCGTAGTAGCTCGCGCCCGCCATCAGCATCTCGATCAGCAGCGGATCGCGCAGGAATTCCGCCAGCTTGGTGCGCGCGCTGGCGGCGAAGCCCTCGGCCGACTCATCGCTGAACGTGGGCAGTGCGGCGAGCAGGCGTGCGAACCCGTCGCGCTCCGCCGGGAAAACCCGCGCGATCTCGGAGTTCAAGAGCTCGCGATCGTTCGAGTAGCGCAGCCGCACCAACTCGCCGCCGACGCGGAACACGGTCTGCGAAAAACCCTGCGGCGCGAGCTCGAGCGCTTCGTACGGAATCCGCAGCTGGCGCAGCAGCTTGGTCAGCGGTGCGCCCGGCGTTCCGCGCGGCACGTAGTTCGTCAGCGCGTGCAGGCCGGTGTCCAGGCGCCGGCCCTCGCGCTTGAAGAACGAGTTGAGCCCGCCCCACAGGTAGTGGCGCTCGAGCACGGCCGTGCGCTTGCCCATCTGGGCCAGGCGGATGCCGGCGGCCAGGCCGCTCATTCCCGCGCCGATCACGATCGCGTCGTAGCGCACCATCGTCAGCGACTGGGGGGCAGCGAGCGGGGTCAGCGACTGGCTGGGGGCGACGCGTTCAGCGCGCCGCGGTCTGCACGAGCTGCTTGCCGGCCAGCTTGGGGCCGAGGTAGTCGACGCAGCCCTTGAGCGTGGCGAGCTGCATGTAGTCCACCTCGGGAACCTGCACGCCGTAGCGTTTGCGCAGCTCCATCACGATGTCGAGGAAGTCCATCGAATCCAGCTCGATCTGATCGCGCAAGCGCACGTCGAGCGCGAGGTTCGAGAGCTCCTCGTCGGGAGCGATGGTGGCGATGATGTCCTTGACGGCGATGACGACTTCTTCGTTGCTCATGGTCGGGGGTGCGCCGCTCGACGAAAAGGGGGCGGGCGGCGGTGTTCTCGAGTGGGTCAGCTGCGGTAGCGTTCGACGACCACCGCCGAGTTGATGCCGAGCATGCCGAAAGACATGTTCAGCACGCGCTCGAGGCGTGCGGGCCGCACGGGTTCGTTGAGGACGAGGTTCGACACTTCGCAGGCGGGGTCGAGATCCTCGACGTTGATGGTCGGGTGCACCAGGCCGTCGTCGAAGCTCGGCAGGTTGCCCGCCAGCTCGAGCGCGCCGGCCGCGCCCATGGCGTGGCCGATGAAGCTCTTGGTGTTGTTCACGTAGGTCGCCGGGCTCGCGCCGAACACGCGGCGGATCGCTTCGCACTCGACCTCGTCGCCCTGCGGCGTGCTGGTGGCGTGCGTGTTGAGGATGTCGATGTCCTCGGGCGCGAGTCCGCCGCTCGCGAGCGCGCCGCGCATGCAGGCCTCTTGGCCATCGGAGCTCGGCAACACGAAGTCGCTGGCGTCCGAGTTGACGTAGTAGCCGGCGACCTCGCCGTAGATCTTCGCGCCGCGCGCCAGTGCATCTTCGAGGCGCTCGAGCGTGAACAGCGCGCCGCCCTCGCTCACCACGATGCCGTTGCGCGCCTTGTCGAAGGGCCGCGAGGCGCGCGCCGGCTCGTCGTGCTTGGCGAGCGCGCCCTGGGCGCGGAAGCTCGCGAAGATGCCGAAGGTGTGGATCGATTCGGACACGCCGCCGGCCAGCGCCAGGTCGACGATGCCCAGTTGCAGCATCTGCAGGCCGTGGATCAGCCCCAGGTTCCCCGCCGCGCACGCGCCGCCGAGGCAATAGCCCGGGCCGGTGATGCCGAGGTTGAGCGTCGCCTCGCCCGCGGGGTTGTTCGCGACGGTGCGCGGGTTGTGGTGGTGCGACCAGAACGAGAGGTCGAAGCCGTACTGCGCGACCTCGTGGATTTGGTTCTCGGTCTCGACGTTGCCGTGCTCGGTGATGCCGATGTAGACGCCCACGCGGTCGCGCGCGCGCCCGCCGATCTGCGCGCCGTCGAGCGCGAGCCCGGCGTCCTTCAACGCCTCGTGCGCGCAGTAGATCGAGATCGCGCCCGCGCGGGTGCCGCGGCGCGCTTCCTTGCGCTTCTGGTAGCGCAGCGGATCGAAGTTGCACACGCCGGCGAGCGTCTCGCCCACGTGGCGGATCGAGTAGTTCACGACGCCCGAGACGCCGTTCAGCAGGTTGGCGCGATAGGACGCTAGCTCGTCGCCGTTGGGGCTGGTGAGCCCCACGCCGGTGATCACCACGCGCGGCAACTGCGGGCCGCGCGGCGCGAAGCGTCGGAGCAGCTCAGGCACGGCGCGCGACCTTCTCGGATGCCGACTTGCGCCGCTTGCGCGGCTTGGGAGCGACGCTCTCGCCGCTGTCGAGCAGCGGAGTCGCGCGCGCGATGGCGGAGTTCAGCCCGCTGAGCGCGTTCTTGCCGAGCAGCACGCGGCCGGGCATCACCACGCCGACCTTCAGCGCCGCGGTGACGGCCTTGTAGAGCAGGCTCTCGCTGTCGTCGAGCGCGTTGGCGACCGCGCCCACCACCAGCTGCATCACCGCTTCGGCGATCTCGCAGGTCGAGATGATCGAGCGCAGCGTCAGCACGCGCGGGTCGCGTTCGCCGTGCTGCTCCTGCACGTAGGCGAGCATGCGCTGCGACGCGACCTTGAATTGCTGGAACACGACCTGCTCGCGGCGGCGGATCACCGTGGCCGCGATGGCGAGCGTGTTCGAGACCGGACCGTGCACGTGGCAGCGCCGCTCTGCGTCGAATTCGGACGTGATCGCGCCCCACTCGGTCAGCTCGTGCAGCGCCGTGCTGGTGGCGCCCTGCGAGAGGTGCAGCGACTCGCTGATCTCCTTCGCGGTGAGCCGGCGGTTCATCAGCACGAGCAAGCCCCAGATGCGCCCGTGCACGCGCTTGAAGCCGATCGTCTTGAAGAACAGCTCGAACTGCGGGAGCTGCTGCGCGAGCGCGTCTTCCAGCCCTTCGATCTTGGCCGGGGTGCGCGGGGACAGCGGTGCTGCGGAGGGTTCGGCCATGGGGGCCTCGTCAGCGCGTCGGTGCGGCGCGCGCGAGGTCGTTCAGAATGCCGACCGATTTCAGATTTTTCAAATATCCGCCGGGCCGTGCTCCTCGGCGGCGCAGTGGGTCGCGGATCTCCAGGACAGGGCCTTGCACCTGGAACACGCTGGCGGCGTCGGGCAGGCCGCTGGCGCAATTGCGCCGCTCGATGGTGAGCGCGCCGGTGTCCAGATGGCGCTACTGCGCGACCACGGTCGCTCCAGGACTCAGCGAGTGCGCTGCTGGGCGCTGCTGCTGGCGGCCGAGAACCCGGAGGCGAACTCCTTGGCCGAGAGCTTGCCGTCGCCGTCGAGGTCGAGCGCCGCGAGCACCGCGTTGGGGCGGGTGTAGATGCTCGAGCCGTCCTGCAGCGCGAGCAACTCGGCCAAGGTCACGAAGCCGTTGCGGTCGAGGTCCAGGCGCACGAAGTGGGGGACCGGGCCGACCACGCGCTCGGGCGCACGCGCGGCGCCGGGGCCGCTCTCGCGGGGCGTGCGCGCGCCGAACAACTCGACGACGTCGGCCGCGCGCCGGCCGCTCGCGCCGTCGCCGGCCGAGAGCAGCGAGGCCTCGGAGAGGTGCGCCAGGGTCGCGAGCTCGGCGTGCCCGAGCTTGTCGTCGCCGTCGAGGTCGAGCTTGTCGAGGATGTTCTCCGGCGACAGATCCGGCCGGTTCCAGCGCGCCATCAGCCGGGTCAGTTCCTGGGCGTCGAGGGTCCCGTCGCCATCGGCATCGAACTCGTTGCGCAGCGCCGCGGGCGAGGCGTTCTTCGCGCCCAGCCCCGCTTCGTCGGGGATCGGCACGCGGAACGCCCCGGTCTGGGCCACCACCTCGTCGTAGCGCACGCCGAATTCGCGCAGCGAGATCCGCGCGTCGCGGTCCTTGTCGTACAGCGCGAACTCCGCGCGCTCGAAGCCCAGCGAGGCGCGCGCCTCGCGGAACGACAGCCAACCGTTGTGGTCGTAATCGGCCGTCATGAACACCGGGCGCTGCAGTGCGCGCCATTCGAGCGTGCCGCGCTCGACATCGCTGGGGAGTTCCTGCCCCAGCGGGTCGGTGCTCTCGTCGCCGGCCCGGGTGCGGCGTTCCGACTCGGCGATGGCGCGGTCGATGCGCGCCAGCATCGCGCGGAACTGGTCCTCGGCGTTCTTGAGCTGTCCGCCCTTGGGCGCAGTGGTCGGCGCACTCGGCTGCGCACGGGTCGGCGCCGGCGCGGGCGTCGGCGCAGCGCGTTGTCGGCCGACCGCCCGCCCCGCGCGCCGCCCGCCGCCGCCGCGCCCTCCGCGACCGCCGCCGCGCCGCTGCGCATCGGCGTCCGGGGCAAGGGTCCACAAGGCGACGGCGATCAAGGCCGTAAGTTTGAGCCAGCGAGGATTCATGGGCGCCTGGGAAGTCGTAAGCATCGATCGCTGCGCATCGAGCCGCAAGACCTAGCTCTCGATCGGCTCGTCGCGCGCGTGAATTTCGACGTCTCGCGGGCCGAAACCGGCGATGAGATCCTGCTCATGCGCGGCGCTTTCCCCGGCCCGAACGGCGCTGCGGCGCCGGGCGAGCGGCGATGGCGGGCGCGACGCCGGCCGCGATCGACGGTGAACTGGGCGCGTTGGCCAAGGCCCAGGCGAACACTTGCGCGACGTCGTCGACCAGGCGGATCTCGAGCCGCTGGCGCACCTCGCGCGGAAGTTGGAGCACCTCCTCGCTGTTGCGGGCGGGGACGATCACCGTGCGCACGCCCGAGCGCAGCGCCGCGAGCAGCTTCTCGCGCAGGCCGCCCACAGGCAGCACGACGCCGTGCAGCGACATCTCGCCGGTGAGCGCGACATCGTGTCGGACCGGGACGCCGGTGATGACGCTCACCAGCGAGACCGCGATGGCGACGCCCGCCGAGGGACCGTCTTTGGGCGTGGCCGCCGAGGGAAAGTGCACATGGATGTCGAGCGCCTCGAGCGCGTTCGGCGCGATCGCGAAGGCCGGCAGTCGCATGCGCACCCACGAGAGCGCCGTCTGCACGGACTCGCGCATCACCTCCCCCAGCGAGCCGGTGAGCGTCGTCCTTCCCGCACCCGGAGTGACGAGGGTCTCGATCGGCAGCAACGCGCCGCCGACGTTGGTCCACGCGAGCCCCAGCACGACGCCGACGCGCGGCTCGGCGTGGTGCACGAACGGGTCGCTCAGCGGCGGCCCGAGCAGGCCCGCCAGCTGCGCCTTGTCCACGCGCAGCGGCTTGCGCTCGCGCAGCACGCTGACCGCGGCCTTGCGCGCCAGCGCGTCGAGCGTGCGCTGCAGTCGCCGCACGCCGGGTTCGACGGCGTAGTCGCGCAGGATCGAGATCAGCGCGCCGCGCGTGAGTTGGAAGTCGTGCGGCTGGAGCCCGGCGCTCTCGCGCGCGTGCCCGATCAAGTGCTCGCGTGCGATCGCGAGCTTCTCCGACTCGGTGTAGCTGCCGACGTGAATCAACTCGAGTCGGTCGACCAGCGCCAGCGGCAGCGCGTCGATCTCGTTCGCGGTCACGATGAACAGGCACTCGGACAGGTCGAAGGGCACGCCGAGATAGGCGTCGACGAACTCCGCCGTCCGCTCCGGATCGACCAGCGCCATGAGCGCGCGTGTGAGGCGGTTCCAGCCGCCCCAGTGCGCCTTGTCGATCTCGTCGAGCAGGATCACCGGGTTGCGCACGCCTGCGCGCGCGAGGCCCGCGAGCACGCGTCCGGGCGCGCCGTCGGGTTGCGTGCGCGAGCGCCCCTCGAGCTCCTCGACTTCTCCCGCGCCCCCGACGTGGATGTGGATCAGTCGCCGCCCGAGGGCTTGTGCGACCGCCCGCGCCATGGCGGTCTTGCCGACGCCCGGCGGGCCGACGAAGCACAGCACGCCGCCGCGCGTGGCCCCTGACAGACGCCGCACGGCCAGGAACTCGCCCACGCGTTCCTTGACCTCGTCGAGTCCGGTCAAAGCCAGGTCGAGCTGCGTGGCGACGCGCTCTTCGTCGGGCGACGCGCCGTCGCTCTCGCGCGCGGACTGGGTCCAGGGCAACTCGAGCGTCCACTCGATCCAGTCGCGGCTGCGCGCCAGCTCGCCGGCGCCGGCGCGGTTGCGTTCGAGGTGCTCGAGCTCGCTCACCAGCGCGCGCCGCGCCGCGGGGGACAGCGCCGTCGCCTCGACGCGCTCGCGCAACTCGGCCAGTGCGCGCGCGAGCGGATCGTCGTCGCCCAGTTCGCTCTGGATCACGCTCAATTGCTCGCGCAGGAGGCCGCGGCGCACGCGCTCGTCGAGTTTGTGGTGCACCTTCGCGAGCAACTCGGCCCGCGTGATCTCGCGCTGCACGAGTTCGCACAGCACGTCCAGGCGCGCGGCGACGTCCTCCTCGAGCAAGAGGCGCACTCGATCGGGGTACGACAGGTGCAGCCGCGCCGCCGCCACGTCGCACAGCCGGCCCGCAGCGTCGGCTTCATTCGCCAGCATGCGGCTCAGCTCCGGCGAGTAGCGTGCATCGGCGCGCGTGAGTTCCTCGGCCAGCGCCAGCGCGCGCTCGACGCGGCGGGTCAGCGACGCCTGGTCGTACTCTCGCGTCGGCGGCGCCTCGCTGCGCGCGGTGAAGCGGCCGGCCTCGAGCGCCACGTCGCGCAGGCGCACGCGACGAAGACCTTGCAGCACCACGCGAACCGTGCCATTCGGCAGAGCCGTGCGGTCGAGCACGCGGCACAGACACGCCACGCGCGCGAGCTTGTCGACGCTGGCCGCGCCTTCGAGGTCGGTGAGCGGGGCGGCGAGCAACGCGGACTCGCTCGCGCCGTGTTCGGCGATGGCGAGGCGGTTCTCCTCGCGCTCCAGATCGAGGGTCGCCACGCAACGCGGCATGACCACCGTGCTGCGCACGGCGAGGAGCAGCAGCCGCTCGGACGACTCGGGGCGACCCATGGGGAGCGCCGCGCAGCCAGTCCGGCCGCGGGGCAACGTCCAACATCGGGCGCGGGGCGCTCCGGACTTGCCCCGCGACCGCGCCGCTCGATCTCGCCCCGGAAACCGTTTCCGATCCCATGTCCGATCCTGCGCGGGTCGTGCCGCATCGCCCGCGCGCGCTCCAGAGGGAGTTCTACTCTCGCGCTCCGCAGTGTCCCGCTCCGGACCCGGTCGCGCGAACGGACGCGCTTCAGGACGCTGCTCGAGCCCTTCGGTCGATGAGCGCTGGCGCCGCTCCGCGACGTGGATCGTGAGTCCGATGGCTGCGCCTGCGTGAGGCGCGCCGGGCTGCGTGTCCGAGGCGCGTGCAGAGGATCGAAGTCGTCGACAGGGGCGAAATGGCGCGTGCGTCGGGCTGTCGCACAACCTATCGACAACCAGCGGGCCCCGCCGCAACGCGGAGCGGAGAGCCTGGCTCAGCAGCTCTCCCGTATTCGGAGTCGCGGGCGAAGTCGCAGCAATTTCTCTGCGATTCTTGACACTCCAGGCGTTGGGCGGAAGCGAATGCACGTCGCGTGAGTACTCCGTCGAACAAGCGCTTGAGAGAGCAAGTGTGGGTCTTGAGCGCTGTCGGCGGCTCCGCGTTGCTGGTGTCCGTGTTCTGCGCACTGGCCCCATCGACGGAACGTGCCGCCCGCGCACCCCAGACGGCTCGCCCGAGCGCCCCGCTGACCGCCCTGTTCGACTCGACCTCAGCGGTGGTCTGGCCTGACGAAGCTGCTGCGAGAAATCAGCCGCAGCTCACCCTCGGCGAGCGTTGGGACCTGCCCGAGCGCGAGGACGCTCACTCAGCAGACGTCACCCGTCTGAGGCTGTGGGCCCGCACGTCCCACGGAGAATTCGCCGAGAACGCATGCTTCGAGATCGAGTCGACTCTGACCACCGGCGGCCCACGGCTCGGCGGCCCCGAACGGCGGGTCGTGAAGGGCGTCGGGCCCATCGCTGAGGTCGAGCTCCCCGCGAGTGTGCTCAGCGTGCGTGCGACTGCCAGTGCGCCAGGGCGCGCGCCGGGATGGGTCCAGGTCGAGCGGCTGCGAGTCGTCGACGGCCAGCGAAGGACCTCGGGCCTGGTCGAGCGGGACGTGGTGGTCAACCTCGATGCGCCACTCGACGGTCCCTGGCTCGAGGGGAGCATCACGGTCGACGGCCGTCCGGGCGCGCCAGCCGATCTGGAGCTGACCGTGCACGCGGCGTCGGGCGGAGCTTTCGACGACCGTCGGCAAGTGATCGATCGTTCCGCGAGCACGTATCGTCTTCCGCTGCCTCCGCGGGGCGCACTGCGTCTGCACGCGGTCAGTGAAGAGATCGCGCCGATGTGGCTGATCGTTCCAGCGCCCGACGCCGACGGTCACTGCCGCCTGGACCTCGAGCTGAACTCGGGGCGAGACGCGGTGCTCTCCGTTGTCGACGCCCGGACGCAGTCGCCGTTGCGCGAATTCACGCTGCGTGTCGAGGTCGCGATCGAGTCGTGGTCGAGCAGCAACGCCCAAGGCGTCGCGTGCCGCCCTGTCCTTCGCAGTACGAACGCAGCGGGTGAGTTGGTGCTGCGCGGCCTGCCCGAGCAAGGGCTGCTGACCCTGTGCGCTGTCGCCCCGCCGCGACGGACGGAGCTGGGTTTCGTCCTGCTGCCCGGTGAGATCCTCTTCCGACGCGAGTTGCGCGAGGAAGACCCGCCCGTGCTGCGCGCCCGCGTCGAAGTGCGTGACGCTCCGCCGCCGACATTCGTCGTTTGGGGCGAGGCCCTCGGTGCTGCGGCGACCGCATGCGAGAGCGAGACGACCGTGGTCGTGGCGACGGTCGATCAGGACCGCCGCGAACGCAGGAGCGTGCGCCTGCGCGACGGAGCACCGTGGGAGATCGAGGTCCCATGCGCCGCAGCCGCCCATGCTTGGCTCGAGTGCGGCGGAAAGCGCGTTTCGGCGCCGGTGGCCTTGCCGACCGGCGCAGGTGGACACGTAGGACCGATCGTCTTCTGCGCTCTGCCGCCGAGTCAGGTGCTGCTGTCGTGGAGCGGCGCAGCCGCCGGCGATCGACTCGAGGTCGTAGGCCTGGGAGCGCTGGTCGACGAGCAGCTCCTCGCGCTCACGCTCGACGCGCCGCTGGGCTGTCGAGCGTTGGAGCTGCGCAGTCCGATGGAGCTGGGCATCCGCAGGACGAGCGGATCGACGATCCAGCGCCGGATCGTGCGCTGCGACCCCGCGTTGCAACGCGAGATCCACGTCTCCTGGACGGATGCGGAGCCGGTCGAACTGCGCCTGCGCTTGGATGGACTCGAGTGGACGGGTCCCTTCGACGTGGACCTGCGCGCGCTCGACGCGGCCACGGCGGACTTGACGCGACTGTCGAGCGAGGGTTCGCGGATCCCGTCCGTCGCACTGGCGCCCGGCCGCTACTTCTTCCGCGTTCACGGCGCCGACTCCGCCGCATTGGTTTGCGGGATCGCCGAGCGCGCTGCGGGCGCGCAGCAACTGTGGCTGGTTTGGAGCGGCTGCCCGTACGAAGCGTCCGAGTGCGAAGTCGTGCTCCGTGCGCTCGGCGGCGTCGAACTCGACTCGATCGCTCCTCCGCTGCGCACGCTCACCGTCCGCTCACCCCAGTCCACCGAAGCCGACGGCTTGCGACCACGTCGGCTGCGGTTGCCCTGTGAGTCCGATTGGTCGCCCGACCCTCGGCTTCGCCACGAAGCCGACCAACGAGATTGAAGCCATGATTTTGAATCGAATCCTGCTCCTCGCCGGCGCGCTGACTCTGGCTGTGTCTGGCAGCGCACGTTCTAACGACACCGGCGGCGGGCCCTCACGCGGGCCGTGCGTGAAGGCGATCACGGCGTTCCCCAACCCCGCTGGCTGTGAGTACGACTGCTACTTCGTGTGTTGGGACCGGTTCGTCGACGTCACCGTCACTCCGGGCGTGTGCATGCGAGAGGACAACGTCATCTGCACGTACTTCCTGGATCGCTTCGCCAAGCAGATGTACCGCGACTGCGACTGCCCGTTCACGGGCGGCCTGTGCTGGGACGCGGGTATCAAGCCCTCGGGCACTCAGGACAAGCTGAACTGCAAGTAGCGCAGAGCGCACTTTCGACGCGTGGGAGACGCGCTGCACCGCGAGCCGTTCTCCCGCGCTCATTGGCCCACGTGTCCCTCGCTCTCCCGATTCGCTCGAAGAACATCCGATGCTTGCAACTCTGGGGTTGATGTTGATGGCCTGCGCCGTGCCCGGCGATTCTGAAGACGGCGCGCATGAAGTCGCGCAACGCTTGTTGCGACCCCTGAAGGACGTGGCGACGCTCGCTCTCGGGGAGCAGCTCGATTTTCGCTACCGCCGGTTGGAGTTCTCCGAGCCTGACGGCGCGAGTGCTCCACGGCGCGTGCTCGAGGGCGTCGTACGCGTGGAGTTCGAGGAGCACGGCGTGGCCATGCACGACGCCTACTTTGAAGGGCGCGCCGCGGACGGACCTCTGGCCGAGGCCTTTCTCGAGCGCACGTTCTACTCCTACCTCAGCGGAGAGTCCGCGCGCTCGATCAGGATCGCTGGCGGCGCCACCGAGAACGTTGTGATCGAGCGCTCGAGCGGCATCGACAAGATCGTCTACCTCGGTCTTGGACTGCTCGGCGCTTCGGGGGCCCTGGCCGACGCAAAGTTGATCGACGTACAGCCGGCTGAGGGCGGGCTCATCGAACTCGAGTACCTGGTCGAGAGCGGGAAGTCGATCCTGTTGACCATCGACGCAGCCCCGCCGGGAAGGCTCGTTCACGCCGAGAGTCGTTCGAACGACGAGGCGTGGGCGGAAGTGCTCGACTTCGAGGGCCACGTCGAGGGCGGGGCCGGCCTGCCGCTGCGACCCACCCGCATCGTGAACGCCCGCGTGCGCCGCGACGGTCACGTGCAGACCGTCACGGTCTGGCAGTCGATCGAGCGCCTGGACCAGCCCATGCCGGACGCGCGAAACGTGTCTCAGCGAACGTGGGTCGCCGATCTGCGCGTGTCCGACTCGCTTCGCACCAACCAATGGATCGATCGCGCCATGAACCTGGCGGACATGGCCGCCGCGCCAGCGGGGATCGCACAGCCGCACGACTTGGCGGCGGTCAAAGTCGAACGCGCTGCGCTAGAGGCCTTGTTCGACAGTAAGCCCCAGTCGCGGGCCGCCGCAGTGCCCACGCTGGTCGCTGTGATCGTGCTCACCGTCGGCGCCGCCGCGCTGAGGAAAGGAAAGCAATCGTGAACTGGCTCTCTCTGCTGATCCCCATGGCGTGCCTGGGTGGCGACGGGCGCTGGCGCGTGCCCAGCGCCGATGAGCTGCTCCGCGCGGCCGGCGTCGAGCGCAGCGCGCCTGGCGAGGCCAACCGCGAGCGACTGGTTGCGCCCGGATTCCTCGACCTCGAATGGCGCGACCCCGACGGCGCTCTGAGGTTTCAGGTCCTGCCTGGCGCCGAAGGGCTCCTGTTTTCGAGTTCCGAGCGACCGCGCACCAGCGTGCCGTGGAGCGCCGAGGTAGCGCCGGCCGTGTTCGCCGGACCCAGACCGACGCTGGTCCTTCGCGCAGACCCCAGCGGCGTCAAGGCTCGCGGCCGGCTGGCGCTCACGCCCTCGGCGCAGCCAGCGTCGGCGCGCGGTCCGATTCGCCTCACCGGCGTGACGTCCGGGTGCTCGATGACGGTGACGACCCCGTTCCCCGTCGCGCTCGACGCCGACGAGATCTCACTCGACTTCGAGTGGGATCTGCACAGCCCCGTCGCGCTCAACGGCCGCCACGTGCGACTCGATGGAGACTTCGCTCACGCGCCCACGTTCTGCGTGCAACTGGAGGACAGCGACCCGCTGCTCGTCGCTGAGCCCAGAACGCTCGCGCTGGCGTCCGATGACGCGAGCGACGCCGTGGTGGTCGTGCGCACGCGACCGGGACTGCAGCTCGAGCCCTGCGACGTCGAGCATTCGCCGTGCGTCGCTCTTGTCGCGGCGACGCGCGGCGCCGACGCGTTCGAACTGAAGTTCCGCGCCACGGCCCTTGCGCGCGCGTACCACGTCTGTTCGGGCGTGACGGTGCGCGCCTGGCTCGGCGCGGACCCGGAGCCCTACGTGCGCATGGTGAGCCTCTCCCACCAAGCCCAGATCTGCGATGGCGCCGGCGTCCCGATCCACTTCGGCGTCTTCTCACCGGGTGAGATCGTCGAGTTGTGGGCCCGTGGCCAGGAGCAGCGTCTGGCATTCGTCGACCGCCTGACTTTCGTTCGAGGCGTGCTCGCACAGGGAGGCTTTCAGCAGCGCGCCAGCGCCACGATTCCCGAGCGCGTCGGCCCCGTCGACCTCGTTCTGGGCGACGCCGGCGCGACCGTGCGGCTGCAAGGAATCGCGACCGACGACGCCGCGAGCTTCATGGAGCGGTGGGTTGCGCTGAGCCGTGACTGAGCGCGCGTGCGCGTCACCGAGCCCGCGCGCTCGGCGGACAGTCGGAACAGTTCGAGCTGCGGCGCGATCGACTCCGGCGCGGGCGGAAAGATGGGCGCGCGTGCGGAGTGGAACGGCTCGCTCTGTGCTGTCGGCCGCCCGGCGACGCTGAGTGGCGTCGTGACCATGAGCATCGCCAGTTGCAACGGAACGTACTGCATCGCTCTGAGCAGCGCGCGAGCGATGGTTCGGACCACGCGGGCTCGAAATCGCAGCTGAGCGTGGGCAGAGGGTCTGAGTACGCCTCGGTGAACGACGGCTCGCAGAGACCATGCCCCCGCTGGAGCCGGGCCGCGTGGGCCGGCACGACGGGCTTCACCAGCGCCGACAAGCGGACCGCGGGCGGCATGAAGCGCAGTTCGGAAGGCAGCGGCAGCTGTCGTCCGAGTCAACGCGGGGACTGAGAGCGACGCTGCTCGAGCGCCACAGGGTGCGACGCGCTGACCGTCTGCTGCTCACACGCCCGCCGCGGCGCGCACGGCCTGCGAGACGCGATCCACGTCGGCGTCCGACAGGAACGGGTGCACCGGCAGGCACAGCACTTCGCGCGCGAGGCGTTCGGCGTTGGGGAAGTCGCCCGGGCCGTAGCCCCAGCCGCGCGCGGCCTCTTGCAGGTGCACCGGATGCGGGTAGTGCACGCCGGCGAAGATCTGCTGCTTGGCGAGTTCGGCCAGCACGTGGTCGCGCGAGCGCTCGCCGCGGATGCGCACCGTGTACTGGTGGTAGGTGTGCGTCGCGCCGGGCGCGAGCTTCATCGGCGCGACGGCGTCGAGACCCGCGAAGTTGCGCTCGTAGCGTGCGGCGAGCTGGCGGCGGCGCGCGTTCCAGCGCTCGAGGTGCGGCAGCTTCACGTTGAGGACCGCGGCCTGCAGCGCCTGGAGGCGCGAGTTCGTGCCGATGCGCGTGTGCACGTACTTGGTGGGGCTGCCGTGATCGCGCAGTTGACGCAGCGCCTGTGCGACGTCGGCGCGCTGCGTGACCACGATGCCGCCCTCGCCGGCTGCGCCGAGGTTCTTGGTGACGTAGAACGAGAACGTGCCCGCGTCGCCGAGCTGACCGCAGGCGTAGCCGTCGCGCGTGGAGCCGTGCGCCTGGGCGCCGTCCTCGAGCAGCGCGAGCTTGCGCTTGTCGCACAGCGCGCGGAAGGCGCGCATGTCGGCGAGCTGGCCGTAGAGGTGCACGGGGAGGATCGCGCTCGTGCGGCCGTCGATCGCGGCCTCGGCCTTGAGCGGATCGAGCAAGGCCGTGTCGTAGTCGACGTCCGCCAGCCGCACGGTCGCGCCGATCAGCGCGATCGACGCGGCGGAGGCGAAGAACGTGAAGGGACTCGTGACCACGCTGTCGCAGGGCTTCACCCCGATCGCGAGCAGCCCCAGCCACAGCGCGTCGGTGCCGGTCGCCATTCCCACTCCGTGCGCGACGCCGTGGTGCGCGGCGAACGCGCGCTCGAAGGCTTCGACCTCCGGGCCCAGCACGTACTTGCCCGAGTCGAGCACGCGCAGCACGGCCTCGTGCAGGGCGGTTCCGAGTTCGGCGCGCTCGGCGGCGAGATCCACGGGTGCGATCGGTGCGGGGGCGGCGGTGGTTTGCATGGGCGCGTTCCTGCGTCAGGAGAGCGCGAGATCGTGCCAGTCCCGCGCGGGGGCCGCAACGACGCAGCGCTATCCTGCGCGGCGCCATGATCCACACGCTGTTGACTGCGCTCGTCGCCCTTTCGTCGGTTCCCGTCCCGCTCGCCGCGCCCCAGGAGCAGTGGACGGTCCCCGAGCTCGAGCGCATCTCGCGCGAGATCCAGACGCAGATCGAGGCGCTGCGCGGCGAGCGCTTCAAGGGCCCGGTGGCGGTGCGGCTGGCGTCGCGCGAGGACCTGGTCGTCTACATGAAGCAGCGCATCGAGAAGTCCAGTTCGCCCGAGCGCCTGCGCGCCGACGGCGACGTCGCCAAGCTGCTGGGCGTGTTCCCGGTCGATCAGGATCTGCTCGAGGTCCAGTTCCGCTTCCTCGAGGCGCAGGTGGCGGGCTTCTACGATCCCGACAGCGATTCGTTCAGCCTGATGGACACCACGCCGCGCGATCTCGCGCGCATCGTGATGGCGCACGAACTCGCGCACGCGCTCGACGACCAGCTCTACGACATCGACGGCACGCTGAAGCGGCTGGGCGACGACTCGGACGCGGTGATGGCCTTCCACGCGGTGGTGGAGGGCTCGGGCACCGGCGTGATGAACCGCTGGATGGTGGCCCACATGGCCTCGCTCGACACCGGCGCCGTGACCGACTCGCAGAAGCTGCAGATGGACGCGCTCTCCGATGCGCCGGCGTGGCTGTGGAAGCCGACGCTCGCCGCCTACTTGCAGGGCGCAGCGTTCCTAGCGCGCAAGGACGCCTGGCTGCAGGCCCAGACCGGAGCGGTCGCCAACGACGACATCTCCGCGGCTTTCCGCACGCCGCCGCGCTCGACCGAGCAGGTGCTGCACCCCAAGAAATACTGGAGCGAGGCGGAGCTCGACGAGCCGACGCGCATCGCGTTCGAGGTCGGCGAGTTGCCCGGTGGTTGGCAGGTGCTGCGCCAGGACACGCTGGGTGAGTTCGCGGCCTCGATCGTGGCGAGCGCGAGCGACGAGCGCGGCGGGCTCGACCTCTCTGGCGGTCCGATGGCGATCATGGGCGTGCGTTTCGGCAACGAACTCGCCGAGGGCTGGGACGGCGACCGCTTGATCCTGCTGGGTTCGGGCGAGGCGCGTGCGCTGCGCTGGTCGAGCGTGTGGGACAGCGAGCGCGACGCGGCGGAGTTCTACGGCGCGCTCTCGATGCGGCGCGCGGAGTTGCTTTCGGCGGCGCGCGCCTTCGCCGCGGGCGGCGCGGAAGTCGAGCTCGAGTACGGCGCCGACGCTCGCACGGTCGAGCTGCGGATCAGCGCCGGTGTGAAGAGCACGACCGCACGCAAGGTGTTCCGGGCGCTCGAGCTGGTGCGCTGAGCTACTGCCTCTCGGAGCCTTCGCGCTGCGCGAAGGCTCCGAGAGGTCGTAGC
This sequence comes from Planctomycetaceae bacterium, assembly GCA_011525785.1. Lineage (GTDB taxonomy): Bacteria > Planctomycetota > UBA1135 > UBA1135 > WYBT01. The sequence continues at coordinate 228,720 of WYBT01000012.1, read as the reverse complement.
GACAAAACCAACGTCTCAGCGCGGCCGAATGCCGCGGGGCGCAGCGGCGCTCTGGCCGATGCGCCCATTCAATGCGGCGTGAAGGCCGCGCTGACGCCAGCGCGCGCGCGCACGTCGGCGTTCAACCGAAGCGCGAGCCCGCGTGCTCTTCGGCCGGCCGCAGGCCGCCGGTGATGCGCCCGGTGAGCAGGAACACGCCTCGAATCCAGTCGCCGGCGCGCGGCGCACGAAGCTGGTCGACCTCGAGCTGCCAGGGGCTCGCGAACAGGATCAGGCCGCGCTCGCCAGCGCGCATGTCGAGCAGGGTCACGCGCGCCCCCGTGAGCGGATTGGTGCGCTCCTCGATGCGTTGCACGCACAGCGCCAGTTCGACGCAGCCGCCCGGGTCGTCCGGACCTCCCAACGGCTGGACCCAGCCTCCATCGGCGAGCCGCCGCTGCGGACCGCGGCGCGCGCTCGCCACCTCGCGCTCTCCGACGCGCTCGACGTCCAGCGCGAAACCCGCCAGCGAGAGCGCCAGCACGTGGCCGCGCGCCAGCGAGCGCGGCAGGCGGCGCGCGTCGGTGACCAGGGCGCTCAGCGGAAACGCGCCGGGCTCGCTCGAGAGCTGTCCGTTGAGCCCCGGATTGGCCCAGCCGATCAGCAGCGCGTCGTAGCGCGAGTCCGAGGCGCGCCGCACGGTCTCGACGGCGACGCGCAGGCGCCGCTCGGTCTGGAAGTAGGGATGCACGCTCCAGGGCTCGCTCTCGCCCTCGCGGTCGGCGCGCACTTCGAGGCCGCCGCCGAGCGCCAGCCGCAGGTGCTCGCCCTGCGGCCCGCGGAACGGCGCGCGTTCGCCGCGCTCGCGCGCCAGTGCGACCAGACCGTCGACGTCGACCTCGGGCGGAAAGCCGATGCACTCGAGCAAGAACTCCACGTTGCGCGCATTGTGCCGGGCGCCGAGCAGGCGGGGAAGTTGAACTCGTGCTGCGTAGACTGCGCAGCGCATGCGAAGTCTCTGCACGATCGGCGCCGCGCTCGTGTGCGCAGCGAGCTCGCTCCTCCCGGCCTGCGCGCCGCTCCCGGTGCGGACGCCGCGCTTCACCGAGCCGGTGGCCCACGCGCAGCGCCAGGCGCCCTTCGACGTCGACCACTACGCGCTCGAACTCGAGCTCGTGCCGCAGGCGCGCGCCATCGAAGCCCAGTGCCACGTGCGGCTGTTCGCGCGCGAGGCGCCGCTCGCGGTCGTGGAGCTCGACCTGCGCTGCCTCGAGGTTCTCGACGTGCGGTCTGGCGACGGCGCCGAGCTGCGCTTCGAACACGACGGCGCGCTGCTGCGCATCCACCTCTCCGAGCCCCTCGCGCCGCGCGCGCTGGCGAGCTTCACCGTCCGCTACCGCGGCGTTCCGCGCGCCGGACTGTGGTTCGTGCGTCCGCGCGCCGGCGTGCCGACGCAGGTCTATACCCAGGGCGAGTGCGAGGACTCGTCGTACTGGTTCCCGTGCTTCGACGCTCCGGCCGAGCGCGCCACGAGCGAGCTGCGCGTCGTGATGCCGCGCGCCTGGCGCTCGCTGGCCGCGGGCGAGTTCGTCGAGCGCGTCGAACTCGACGGCGAGCGTGCGGCCGAGCGCTGGCGCATGAGCACCGCGCACCCGGCCTACCTCACCACGCTCGTGGCGGGCGAGTTCGCGACGCTGCGCGAGCGCTGGGACGGCGTGGCGCTTGAATACTGGGGTGCGAGCGAACTCGAACCCCACCTGGGGCCGAGCCTCTCCGCGACGGCCGGCGTGCTCGAGCACTTCAGCGAACTGACGGGGCTGCGCTACCCGTTCGGCAAGTACACGCAAGCCTGCCTCGACAACTTCCGCTTCGGCGGCATGGAGAACATCACCGCCACGACGCTGACGGACGCGGTGCTGACCGACGAGCTGGGGCGGCGGGACTACGACGCCACCGACCTCGTCGCGCACGAGGCCGCGCACCAGTGGTTCGGGAACCTGCTCACCTGCGCGCACTGGTCGGACATCTGGCTGAACGAGGGCTTCGCGACGTACCTGACCGAGCTGTACCGCGAGGCCGTCGAGGGCCAGGACGCCTTCCGCGCGGCGATGCGCGACGTGCAGGTGAGCTACCTGGCGCAGGACGTCGGCGCGCGCCGCCGGCCGATCGTGTGGAACGTCTACCGCCAGCCGATGGATCTGTTCACCACCGGCCACGCGTACCCGGGCGGGGCCGCGCGCTTGCACCACCTGCGCTTCGTCGTCGGCGAGCGCGCGTTCTTCGCCGCGCTGCGCCGCTACGTGGCCGAGCACCGCGGGCGCGCGGTGAGCACCGACGACTGGCGCCGCGCGCTCGAAGTGGAGAGCGGTCTGGACCTGCGCTCGTTCTTCGAGCAGTGGCTGCGCTCGCCCGGCCATCCGCAGTTCGAAGTGCGCTGGAGCTGGGACGCCTCGCGCCAGCGCGTGCTCGTCGACGTTGAACAGGTTCAGAGCCCCGAGAACGGCTGCCCGGCCGTGTTCTCGACTCCGGTCGATATCGAGGTGCGCGACGAGAGCGGAGCGCGCACCACGCGCGTGACCGTCGATCAGCGCCGCCAGCGCTTCGAGTTGGCCGGCAGCTCCGCACCGCGCTGGGTGGTGTTCGACAAGCACGGCTGGCTGCCGGCCGAGGTTCGCACGCGGCGCTCGAACGACGAGTGGCTCGCGCTCGCGGCCGACGACGACGACGTCAACGGCCGGCGCGACGCGCTGGCCGCGCTCGGCGAGCTCTTGGCGCAGTCGGTCGACGAGAAGCTGCGCTGGCGCATCGTCGAGGTGCTGCTGCAGCGCGCGGAGGACCCCAGCGAAGCCGTGCGCGTCGCGGCGGCGCGCGCCTTCGCCCGTGTTCACACGCGTCAAGACCATCCGATCGCGCGCACGCTGATGCGCCTGGCGAGCTCGGATCCGGCGGCGCCGGTGCGCGTCGCGGCGCTCGAGTCGCTCGCTCGCTGGGACACGCGCCGGCTGTTCGCCGAGTTCGCGCTGCAGCAGTTCGACGCGCGCTACAGCTACGCCACGATGGGCGCTGCGGCGCGTCTGTACGCCGTCGCGGCGCCCGAGCAGGCCCGAGTGTGGATCGAGTCGCAGCTTCAGCGTCCGTCGCCGCACGACACCCTGCGCGCGCAACTGCTTCGCGCGCTGGCGCTGCTCCCGGGCGCGGAGGTCGACGAGCGGCTGCGGGCCGCAGCGCTCGACCAGGCGCTGCATCCGTCGGCGCGCGAGGCGGCCTTGCGCGAGCTGACCCGACGCGCGCCGAACTGGCCGCCGACGCGCACCGCGCTGCTCGAGATCGTGCGCGGCGCCGACGCCTACCGCCTCCAGAACGCCGCGATCGAGGGGCTCGGCGCGGTGGGCGACTCGAAGGCGCGCGCGGAGCTCGTGCGCCTGCACGGCGAGTTGCTCGAGCCGCGCCAACTGCGGCTGATCGAGGCCGCGCTCGCCGCGAGCGCGCGCTAGCCCGACCTTTTCATGAGCCCGCTACTGCAAACGCCGGATCATCCTGCCCAGCGGCGTATTCTCCGACGTGCGACGTTCTCAGCGATCTTGCAGGACAGGCGCTCCGACGTTTTCGCGACGCGGTTCGTGAACAGGCCGCGCTAGACTCGCCGGACTCCAAGCGATGAGCCGCACGCGACCGGGACTGCTGGCGAACCTCCATTCGTTCAAGCCCTTCGGCTGGGGCGAGACCAAGCCGGCGCACTTCCGCGAGATGCTGCGCATCGCCTGGCGCAACCGCGACAACCTCACCTATGCCTGGCGCGTGCTCACGCGCGGAGTGTGCGACGGCTGCGCGCTCGGCACGAACGGACTGGAGGACTGGACGCTGGACGGCACGCACCTGTGCCTGGTGCGTTTGAACCTGCTGCGCCTGAACACGATGGGCGCGATCGACGGCGAGCACTTCGGCGATGTCGAAGCGTTGCGCGCGCGCTCGTCCAAGGAGCTGCGCGAGCTCGGCCGCATCCCGTTCCCGCTGCGGCGACGGCGCGGCGAGCGGGGCTTCACGCGCGTCGGCTTCGACGAGGTCTGGCGCGACGTCGGAGCGCGCTGGCGCCGGCTCGATCCGCGCCGCACGGCCATGTTCGTCACCAGCCGCGGCGTCACCAACGAGGTGTACTACGTCGCGCAGAAGGTCATGCGCTACCTGGGTTCGAACTCGGTCGACAACTCCGCGCGCCTGTGCCACAGCCCCAGCGGCGCGGCGCTCAAGGGCGCGGTCGGCGTCGCTGCGACGACCTGCTCGTACAAGGATTGGTACGAGACCGATCTGATCGTGTTCTTCGGCTCGAACCCGGCCAACGACCAGCCGGTGTCGACCAAGTACCTGCACGAGGCGCGCAAGCGCGGCGTGCGCGTGCTGATGGTCAACGCCTATCGCGAGCCGGGCATGGAGCGCTACTGGGTGCCCTCCAACGTCGATGCGGCGCTGTTCGGCTCGAAGCTGACCGATCGCTTCTTCCTGGTGCAGGTGGGCGGGGATCTCGCCTTCTTGAGCGCAGTGTCGAAGCTGCTCATCGAGCGCGGGGCGATCGCGCAGGACTTCATCGCGCAGGCCACCAGCGGCTTCGAAGCGCTCGCGGCCGAGCTCCGGCGCCATTCGATCGACGAGCTGGCCGCCGCGGCCGGCACGACGCGCGCAGAGGTGGAGGCCTTCGCCGACGAGTGCGCGCGCGCCGAGCGCGCCGTGCTGGTGTGGTCGATGGGCGTCACGCAGCACGCGCGCGGCGCGGACGCGGTGCGCGCCATCGCCAACCTCGCGCTCTTGCGCGAGTGGGTCGGCCGTCCGGGGACGGGCTTGATGCCGATTCGCGGTCATTCCGGCGTGCAGGGCGGCGCGGAGATGGGGGCCTACTCGACCGCGCTGCCCGGCGGCGTGGCGATCGACGAGCGCAACCTCGCGCGCTTCTCCGCGCTGTGGGGCTTCGAAGTCCCGCGCGAAGTCGGACTCACCACGGTCGAGTACCTCGAAGCGGCCGGACGCGGCGAGCTCGACGGCCTGTACTGCATCGGCGGCAACTTCCTCGAGACCATGCCCGAGCCGCAGCGCATCGCCGCGGCGCTGGCGCGCATCGGCTGCCGCGTGCACACCGACATCGTGCTCACCCGGCAGATGTTCGTGGATCCAGAGGACGACAGCGGCGTGGTGTACGTGCTGCCCTCGCGCACGCGCTACGAGCAGCGCGGCGGCGGCACCGAGACCAGCACCGAGCGGCGCGTGATCTTCTCGCCCTACATCGCGGGCCACGACGTGGGCGAGGCGCGCTCGGAGTGGGAGATGCTGCTGGAGTTCGCCCGCGCCGTGCGGCCCGAGCGCTACGAGCGCGTGCACTTCGCCGACGCGGCCGCGATCCGCGCCGAGATCGCGCGCGCCGTGCCTTTTTACGCCGGCATCGAGAAGCTCTCTCGCCAGGGCGATCAGTTCCAGTGGGGCGGGCCGATGCTGTGCGCTGACCGGCGTTTCGAGACCGCGGATCGCAGGGCGCACTTCGCGGTGCTCGCTCCGGCCGGGCGCACGCGGCGCGATCCCGCGCGCCTGGTGCTCGCCACGCGCCGCGGCAAGCAGTTCAACTCGATGGTGCAGGAGCAGCGCGATCCGCTCACGGGCGCCGAGCGCGACCACGTGTTCATCAGCGCCGAGGACGCGCGGCGCCTGGGCCTGGAACACGACCAGCCGCTGCGGCTGTGGAACGAGCTGGGCGAGTACCGCGGTCGCGCGTTCGTCGCGCCGGTCGCGCGCGGAACGCTCCAAGGTCACTGGCCCGAGGTCAACGGCCTGATCCCGCACGGCATCGTCGATCCCGGCGGCGGCGTGCCGGACTACAACTGCGAAGTGACCGTGGAGCCGCTGCGCGCGTGAGCTGGATCCGCACCATTGCGCCCGCGCAGGCCACGGGCGCGCTGAAGGAGCTCTACGACGCGGCGATCCGGCGCGCCGGCCGCGTGTTCCAGATCCTGCAGGTGCAGAGCCAGAACCCGCGTGCGCTGGAGACTTCGCTCGAGCTCTACAAGGCGCTGATGCACGGCCCGTCGCCGCTCTCGCGCCGCCAGCGCGAGCTGATCGCCGTCGTGGTCAGCCGCGCGAACGACTGCCACTACTGACTGCACGCGCACCTGTGGGACCTCCGTGCCGAGGTCCGCGAGTTGGGCGAAGCGGAGCGCGACGAGCTGCTCGCTGCCCTCGCTGTCGACTGGCGCACTGCGGCGCTGCCCGCCGCCGACGCGGCGTTGTGCGCGTTCGCGGAGAAGCTCACGCGCACTCCTGGGGCGATGGCGCGCGGCGATCTCGACGTTCTGCACGCGCAGGGCTTCGACGACCGCGCCATCCACGACGCCGCGCAGGTTGCGGCCTACTTCAACTACATCAACCGCATCGCTGACGCGCTGGACGTCGAACTCGAACCCGAGATGCCGCCCGATCCACGTCGCGCGCGCTCCTGAACTCGGTGCGCGCAGCGCGCGGCTCAGCAGCGCACGTCGCGCAGCTGATCGAGGCGGAAGTCGACCGAGGTCTCGTGGTCGATGTTGATCACGCGGCCCGTGCCCTTGAGCGGGTTGAACACCAGAGCGCCGCTGAGCACGCGGCCGTCGCGGAAGTACAGCGTCACCTTGTCGGCGGTGCGCGCGGTGAGCAGGAGGTCGTACAGGCGCTGCGAGTCGGACGAAGTGCGGGTCTTCATGATGCGTTGGGGATGCGGCGCGCGTCGGAGGCGCCGCGCAGAGCACGAATCACGGTTGAGAGGGGGTGGGACGCTAGCCGAGTCGCGCGGATCGGACCGCGCGGCTCTCAGCACCTCGCGGGCGAGGTGAGCGACGTGCTCGCGGCGCTGGTTGCGCCGGGGCCGTCGCCGGGAAACCACTGCGGCAGGTGGTCGACGAGCTTGGCGGACCAAGTCTCGAAGTTCGCGCCGTCGCGGCGGCGCTGGACGAGCTCCTGCGGGCTCACCAGGTGGCCCTCGAGCAGATCCTTCTCGCGGATTGCGACAGCGCCACGCAGGCGCACGAGCTGAACGACGCCGACGTGGACGGCGCCGACCGGATTGGAGTCGTCGTTCAACAGTCCGAGCGGCTCGAGTTCGAACTGGCCCTCGATGACGAGCTCCTCGTCGAGCTCGCGCTGCGAGCCGCGCGGCAGCGGGTTGCGCGGCGCCGGCGCGCCTTCGAGATCGATCGGCTCGAGGTGGCCGCCGACGCCGATCGAGAGCTTGTCGTGCAGGCGTGCTTCGCCGCCGCGCGCGGTGCGCCGCAGCAGCAGGACCTTCTCGCCGACGATCACCACGTTGTAGGGAATCACCTGCTTCCAGTTCGGCTCCCGCTCGGCGCGCGCGCGCTCGACGAAGAAGCCGTGGGTCTGGATGCACTCGACGAAGCGCTCGAGGGACCAAGCAGCGCCGAAGGGCGTGAAGCCCTGCGGGTAGTGGTCGGGGAACAGCTCCCGGCGCGGGACGACGAAGACGAACTCCACGTTGAGGGGCGGATCGGTGGGAGGTTTGGGATCGGCCGGACGGAGCGGGCCGCGCGGGCCAGCTGAGGAGAGCCAGGTGCGCGCGCCGTCGAAGGGCGGCGGCCAGCTCTCCCCCGGGGAGGCGACAGCGGCGCGGTCAGGCGCGCTCGAACGCGGCCGCAGGAGGGGCGCGGCGCGCCGTGCGCGCGAAGCGGCTCGGATTCTCGCTCGACCTCGCTGGCTGTCAAGATGCTGGGGCGCCGCGCCGCTGCGGCCCCAACATCTTGTGGCCGGTGAAACTTCCGGCCGCGCGAGCTGCGCGCGCAGGAAGCGGCATGAGTCGCCCTGTAAGCCGGGTTCTGTCCGGCGGACCGCGCGGCCCGCCGCGGCGACCATTTCTCTGGGACGGCGCTCGCGCGCCGCCTCGAACGACCTACCCGAAAGGCTGTGCTTGCGCGCGCCGCGGGTCAGCGGCATCGCCTCTCCTATTTGGTCTTTCTCCGGGTGGGGCTTGCCGTGCCGGACTTGTCACCAAGCCCGCGGTGCGCTCTTACCGCACCGTTTCACCCTTACCGCACGCCGCTTGCGCGCCGTGCGGCGGTTTGTTTTCTGTGGCGCTTTCCCTGGCCTCGCGACCGGTTGCCGTTGGCAACCACCCTGACCCGAGGAGCCCGGACTTTCCTCCCGCGCCGCCGGTGAAGGCGTGCGAACGGCCGCCCAGGCGACTCATGCCGCGCGCATCGTAGGCGCACGCGCGAGCGCGCGCCACGCGCCGGGCGGCTCGAGAGAATCGGATAGCCTCTGGGATTCGCGTTCCTCCCGGCTCCCAGTACAACCACCGCGCATGCTCCTCGCCTTCGCACTGCTCACCGCGCTCGCACTGCCCGCGCGTCGCGCTGTGGCCTCCGTCCCGATCGCCGCCAGCGCCATCCAAGCCAAGCAGGACGCCTTCGAGGCCGCGCAAGCGGAGTTCGTGCGCCTCGCCAGCTCCGGTCGCGCCGACCAGCGGCGCGCGGCGCTCGACACGCTGGTGACGCTCGGCGACGCGCGCGCGATGGGGGCGCTGGTGGCGGAGTTCTCGCGCGCGGCGACCGAGCTCAGCCAAGCGCGCGAAGACGCGCGCAACCGCGAGTACGAACTCGACCGCCGTCAGGTGGTGCTGGCGAACCTGCGCGAGCTCGCGCAGCGCGACGAGTCGGCCAAGGGCCGCATCGAACGCGAGGAGCAGCGCGTCTCCGAGCTGCGCAAGCAGGTGAGCGAGGCGCGCGCCAAGCGCGACGACCTCGCGCCCTGGACCGACGAACTCGCGGCGGGCGCGTCGCGGCTGCTCGAGGCGCTCTCGCCCAGCGTGCGCAAAAAGGCCGAGGAACAGGCCGCCAAGGACGCCGACGAGCACCCCGACTGGGGCGTGCGGGCCGCGTCGGTGCAACTGGTCGGCCGGCTGGGCGCGCCGGGGGCGGGCATTGCGATCATCGACTGGATCGAACGCGCGCACGTCGAGCGAGCCAAGCTCGAGTCGCGCCTGGGCAAGACCTACGCCGACGTGCGCAAGATGGAGCGGCGGCTGCAGGAGGAGGCCGCGGCCAACGGCGGTCGCATCGCGCCGGCGAACACCGACCAGTACGAGCGCATCAAGCGCGACGCCTCGCAGGTCCGCACCACGCAGACGCGCCTGGACGCGTTCCTGAGCGCCGCGGTCGACGCGGGCGCGCGCGCGCTCTCGCGTGAGGACGACAAGCAGCTCGAGAAGTCGCTCGCGCGGCTGCTGGCGGCGATCGCCAAGCCCAAGGGCGCCTCGCGACTGAGCCAGCTCGAACTCCTGAGCAAGGTCAAGGGCGAGGCCGTGCGTGCGCGCGCGCGCACGTTGCTCGAGAGCGAGAAGGATCCCGCCGCGCTGGCGGTGCTGCACGAAGGCCTGGCGGCGCTGGGCGACACGTCGATCGAAGCGGTGCTCATCGCGCGGCACCTGGTCCACGAGAACTGGCTGGTGCGCTCGAGCGCGGCTGCGACGCTCGCCACGCTGCGCTCGAAGGCCGCGATCGAGCCCTTGATCGCGCGCCTGGAAGTCGAAGAGGGACGCGTGCGCTCCGACCTGGGCCGCGCGCTGACCTCGCTCACCGGACAGGACTTCCACGGCAACGTCGCGCTGTGGCAGCGCTGGTGGAAGGACCAGGGCGCGAGCTTCGAGGTCCCGCCCGCGGCCGCACCCAAGACCGCGCTCGAAGCGGCCGCCGAGCAGCGCGGCGTGAGCTTCTTCGGCATCAGCACCGAGAGCCAGCGCGTGCTGTTCGTGCTCGACGTGTCGGGCTCCATGGACTTCTCCATGTCGCCCAAGAACAACCCCAACGACGATCCCAACCGGCCCTATGACACTCCGGGTGCGGGCGAGATCTCGCGCCTGGACGCGGCCAAGCGCGACCTGCTCAAGGCGCTGGGCGGGTTGCGCGACGGCGCGGTCTTCAATCTGGTGTTGTTCGCCAGCGACGTGTGGGCCTGGGCCGACGATCTGGTGGTGATGGCGCCCGACAAGCGCCTGGCGCTCACCAAGTACGTCGAGGAGCTCGACGCGATCGGCGCGACCAACATCTACGGAGCGCTCGAGCGCGCCTTCGAAGTCGCGGGCGCGGAGGGCGGCGACAGCTTCACCAACCCTTCGATCGACACCATCTACCTGCTCACCGACGGCAAGGCCACCGTGGGCGTGACCACCGACCGCGAAGAGATCCTGGCCTTCGTGCGCAGCCGCAACCAGAACGCTCGCATCACCATCCACACCATCGGACTGAGCGACGCGCACGACGCGGTCTTGATGCGGCGCATCGCGGAAGAGCACGGCGGCCAGTACGTCGGCCGCTAACCTGAGCAGTTCCCATGAGTCTGCCCGAACCGCTGACCACCTACCTCGAACTGCGCGAGTCCACCGCCGACGGCGACGAAGGCGCGGGGCTGTCGCACAAGGCCGGCGGCCTGTTCCTCTTGCACGTGCTCGAGATCGCCGCGTACGGCGAGCCGCGCGGCGGCGTCACGATCGTCCACGACGCGGGCGATCACGGCGCGCGCTACCTCGAAGCGGCGCACGTGTTCGCATCGCAGCGCTGGGCGGTCGCCCTGCCCGACATGCGCGGCCACGGCAAGTCCGAGGGCCCGCGCGGCCACAGCGCGGGCGTCAAGGAAGTCGTGCGCGACCTCGCCAGCGTGCAGGAGCACCTGGCCTATCGCCTGCCCGTGGCGCCCAAGGCGTTGATCGGCCAGGGACTGGGCGCGCTGTATTCGGCGCGCTTTGCGCTCGAGCGTCCCGGCGAGGTCGCCGCGCTGGTGTTGCTCGCGCCGCGCTGGCGCGCGCGCTTCGAGCCTCCCAAGGCGGCCGGCGGTCTGATGAAGCTGTTCAAGAAGCCCGACCCGACGGCGCCCGGTCGCGTGGGGCTCGAGCTCGAGCAACTCTCCAGCGACGCCGCCGCGCGAGCCGCCTGGAGCGCCGATCGACTCGTGCACGACGCGATCAGTCTGCGCGCGGGCGAGCAGGTCGCCGCGCTCGCGCTCGATGTCGAGCAGCGCCTGGCGCAACTCGCCTGTCCGACCCTGATCCTGCACGGCGCCGAAGATCGCGTGTGCGATCCGCAACTGTCGCTCTCGCGCGCGGGCGGGCGAGTGGAGGTGCGCAAAGTCGACGGCGCGCGCCATGACCTGCTGCACGAGGCGAACTGGCGCGCCAGCGCTCAGCAGATCGCGGAGTGGCTCGCCGTTCAGCTCGGCTGAGCTACAGCGCTCGCGCGCATTCGCGCGACCGTCTGCGCGGCGGCGAGCAGTCCGAGTGCGAACAGCGCGCTCGCTCCGAGATTGAGCGCCAGCGAGGCCTCGAACGCGGCCTGCGGCAGCAGCTTGCGCGGCACGTCGGTCATCGTGACCACGAAGGCCGCCGCGGCGAGCGCGAGCTGGACGCGGCCGGCGCCGCCGGGCCGCATGAGCCACAGCGCCAGCGGCGCGAGCAACAGGTAGTAGTGGAACCAGGCGAGCTTGGTGGAGAGCACCGAGGCGGCCGCGCCCAGACCAAGGGCCAGGATCTCGAGTTGCGCGGGCGGCTCGTCGCGCTGCGCGCGCGCGTCCGTCGGGCGCAGCCAGCGGCCAGCGGCGAAGGCTGCGCACGAGACGAGCAGGAACGTCGGCGGCATCCAGTCGGCAGCGCCCAGCCCCACGCGGTCGTGGAGCACGCGCGCCAGCGACTGGTTGCCCAGATCGGTGGCCCAGTTCGGCATCAGGCCGCCCAGGCGCTGCGACCAGGTGAACCATGGATCGAGCGAGCCGAACCAGGCGGCGCTCAGGCCCAGGCCCAGGGCCAGCGCGAGCGCGCCTCCGATGGCAAGCGCGACGACGCGCCGCGCCTGGCCGCAGGCGAGCAGGGCCGCGATCAGCGCGAGCACGCAGAAGGCGAGGTTGGGCTTGAACAGCACGGCGAGCCCGAGCAACAGACCGGTCGCGCCGTCGCCCCACGCGCCGCGGCGCAGCGTCGCGAGCCAGGCGCTCAGGCCCAGCAGGCCGACCTGGATGCGATTGACGTTGCCGACGCTGGCGTCGTCGATGAACGGGCCGGCGAGCATCGTGCACAGCGCCAGCGCCAGCGCAGTGGCGACGGGCGAGTAGCCCAAGCGGCGCGCGAGCAGCACCAGCCCCGCGGCGAAGAGCAGCGTGCTGAAGCTCTGCATCGTGTCGAAGTCGCGTTCGTAGTCGCCGCTCAGAGCGAACCCGAACGCGGCGTACAAGAGCGGCGTCGAGTAGTTCTCGAAGCTCTTGCGCACGTTGGCCGCGGCCAGGCGGCGCGTGCCCTGCTCTCGCGCTCCGCGCTGACGTGCGTCCTGCTGCGCCGCCTTGAAGTAGAGCGCGCCCACGCGCTCGTTCTCGGCCGTGTCGTACACGTCGCGGATCTCGTTGCGCTCGACCGCCAGGCCCGTGGCCCAGAACAGGTAGTAGTCGATGCCGATCGCGCTGCGCGCGTACTCGAGCACCGAGCTGAGCGCGAACAGCGCCACCGCCAGCGCCAGCCAGAGATCGGGGGCGCGGCGTGCTCCGGCGGCGGGGAGTTCGTGGGTCATGGCGGGGGCCGAAGCGATTCTAGGGCCCGCGCTCTTCCGCGCTGCCGCCGATGCGCTCGTCCGGCTCGCCGCTGTCGAGCCAGTCGCGCAACAGGACCAGCGCGCTGAAGCTGTCGCGCAGTTCGCGCCGGCGCGCCGGGGGCACGCGCGCCTCGCGCAGCAGCTCTTCGGCGGCCTTGCTGGTCAAGCGCTCGTCGTAGCGCACGACGCGCTGCGCGGGGAAGCGCGTGCGCAGCGCCTCGACGAAACTTTGCACCTGCGCTGCGCGCGCGCTCGCCGAGCCGTCCATGTTCACCGGCCAGCCCACGAGGAAGGTCTCGACGTCGCGCTCGCGCAACAGTCCGGCGATGAAGTCGAGCAGCGCGGCGCCGTGCCCGTCGCCGTGGAACGGCGCGAGCGGGAGCGCGCTGATGCGCAGCGCGTCGGCCGCGGCGAAGCCGCAGCGTTTCGAGCCGTGGTCGATGGCCAGCACGGCCTTGCGCGCTGCAGCGCTCACAGGTGCGGCGAGTTCTTGGCCGCCAGACGCTCGACCAGCGCCTTGACGTCCTGCGCGCGATCGCGCCGGCACACCAGGGTCACCTCGCCGGCTCGCACCACGATCAGATCCTCGACGCCGACCAGCGTGATCAAGCCGCCGCTCTCGCCCCACGCGATGCAGTTGCGCGAGTCGAGCGCCTCGAGCGCTGCGCCGCCGGCCTGCACCAGACCCGAGGGGTCGGCCGGATGCACTCCCGCCAGCGCGTCCCAGGCGCCGACGTCGCTCCAGAAGTAGTCGATCGGCAGCATGCGCACCTCGCGCGCGCGCTCGAACACGGCCACGTCGATCGAGACCGAGGGCAGCGCGGCGTAGGAGCGCGCGAGGTCGCCGGGGCTCGCCAGCGCGGCGTGGATGGCTGGCGCGAACTCGAGCAGCGCGCGCTCGAAGGCCTGCGCGGACCACAAGAACATGCCGGAATTCCAGTAGTAGCCGCCCGCGTCGAGGAAGGCCTGCGCGCGCGCGGCGTCGGGCTTCTCGACGAAGCGTTCGACGCGGTGCACGGCGGTCGCGTCGACCACGCGCTCGACGCCGCAGGTCTTGATCCAGCCGAACTGCGTCGCCGCGTGGGCCGGGTGGATGCCGAACACGAACAGCGAGTCCGGCGCCTGGCGCGCAGCGACGCAGGCGGCGCGCAGCGTGGCCTGGAACGCCGCGCGCGGTCGGATGACGTGGTCGGCCGGCAGCACCACCTGGAGCGCCTGCGGGTCGCGCTGCGCCACGTGCAGGCTGGCCAGCGCGATGGCGGCCGCGGTGTTGCGCGCGCAGGGCTCGACCAGCACGTGATCGTGCGGCAACTCGGGCAGCGCGGCGCGCACCTCGCCCGCCTGCTCGGGCGTCGTGACGACCCAGCAGCGCTGCGCGTCGACCATGCCCTCCAGGCGCAGGAACGTCTCGGCCAGCATCGAGCGCTCGCCGACGATGCGCAGGAACTGCTTGGGACGCGCGCGGCGGCTCGCGGGCCAGAAGCGCGACCCCGAACCACCGGCGAGCAGGATCGCGTGCAAGTTCTGCATCGCGCGAGAATACAGCGCTCAGAATCGCAGCGGCAAGGGCGTCAGCGGCGGCAAGGGCGCAGCGCGCGAGCGATCGGTGCTCTCGCGGAAGCTCTGCCCGAGCACGCCGTAGGTCTCGACGCGCGGCCGGCCCATGTCGCCGCGCACGGCGATGCGGTAGAGCATGTTCTTGATCGGCCCGAGCAGGTTCACGACGGTGTTGCGCACTTCGAGGTCGTGGCGCAGCGAGCCGTCGAAGTCGAGCACGCCCGAGCCGCTGACGCCGAAGTAGGGGCTGGAGATCTCCAGGTTCGACATGCGCACCTCGCCGCGCTCGACGCTGAAGCGCGACTGGATCGAGTCGAACTGCGCGTTCTCGGCGCCCAGGCCGAACTGCGTGACCAGATCGCGCGCCACCGGCACCGACCACAGGTTCGAGTCGCGCAGGTCCACGCGGCCCTGGCCGCGGATGAACGACATGCGCTCCAGGTCGCCCTCGAGCTCCAGGCGCAGGCTGACGCGGCCGCGCGAGGCGAAGTCCGACTCGAACAGGCCGGCGAGCAGCCCGCCCACGTCGGCTTGCTCGAGCGCCACGCCCAATCCGAACGCGAACGGTTCGCGCAGCTGGATCTGGAACGCGGGCCGCTCGCCGCGCGGGTCCAGTCGCGACAGGCGGCCCTGCTCGAGCCGGCCGCTGACGTCGCGCAACACCAGCGTGGGATCGTCGTACTCGAGCTCGATGCGCGCGTCTTCGAGTCGGCGGTCCGCGACGCGGCCCTGGACCTCGGTCAAGGTCGCGCGCGCCTGCACTCGCGAGGCCTCGTAGCGCAACTGCTCGATGCGGATCGCGCCCGAGTCGATCGCCAGCGGGAGGCCCAGGTCGATCGACACGCTGCGCGGGCGCACTTCCCCGCGCACGACGAGCGCGCCCGCGGCTTGCGGACCGCTGGAGAGCGAGAGGTGCGCGTCCTCGATGTCGATCGAGCCGCGCAGGCCGCGCTCTTCGAGCAGCACGTCGACGGCTTGCGCTCCGAGGAACAGCGAGAGGTGCTCGCGGTCGAGCTCGAAGTCGCGCGCCGAGAACTCCGACTCGAGCAGCGCGCCGCCGTCGCGCGCGACGAACGAGGTGTTGCGCAGCTCGATCGGAGCTCCGGCGAGCTTGGCGTTGAGCCGCTCGCCGCGCAGTTCGTCGCCGCGGCTCTCGAGCACGCCGCTCAGCCCGTCGAGCTCGAAGCGGCCCGACTCCAGGCGCGTCTGCACGTCGTTCTCGCGCAGGCGCACGCGAAAGTTCGACTCGGGCCGCGCGGGCGTCGCCGGCGAGGTCACGATCGTGCCCCACAGATCGATGCGCCCGTCCACCGCCAGCGCGCTCAGGCTCACGCCGGCCTCGCCGCCGCGGGCCGAGCGCTCGAAGGCGTGCTCGAACGCGCCGACGATGCCCGCGTTCGAAGGCGAAACGGCTGCGGCCAGCACTTCGACGCGCGAGGGGCCGTCGGCCTCGATCCGCGCGTTGCAGGCCACGCTGGCGCCGCCCAGGGTGTCGCCCAAGAGCGGCGCGATGCTCACGCGCGGCCCGCGCTCGCTCGCTCCGCCGCCCAACGGATCGGCGCCGGCGACGATCACGCGGCCGCGCAGGTTGCGCACGTCGACGCGGAACTCCTCGGGCGTGAGCGTGGCGGTGGTGGGCGCGACCTCGACCCGCCAGACGAGCGGACCGCCGGTGCGCTCGGTTGCGCTCGTGTAGCGCACGTCCGCCGCGCCGTTCGCGTCGCGCCGCTCGAGTTCGCGCGTGATCTGCGGCCAGACGGTGGCGAGCATGCGTCGATCCGCGCCGCCCAGTCCGACGCCCGCCGCGCGCACTTCGAGTTCCTGCACGCGGCGCGCGGTCCACTGCGCGGGGTCGGGGGCGAGCGCAGCGTCGTCTTGAACGCGACCGCGCACGCTCACCCGCGCGCGCTGGGCCGCAACGCCGGCGAGGTCGAAGCGCACTCCGGCGGCCAGGCGCGGGTCGGTGAGGATCTCCACCTGACCGTCGATGTCGCGCACGACCAGCCGAGGTCCTTCGCGCGCATCGCCGCCAGCGCGCCACGCGCCGTCGACGCCGAACAGATCGATCACGATGTGACCGGAGGGGATGTAGGCGCCGATCGGGCGGTGCAGGCGCACCAGGCCCGAGACGTGGCCGCCGCTGGGGCCGAACTCGCGCCAGATGAAGTCCTCGGGCAACAGTCCGAGCAGAGCGCTGCGCAGGCGCTCGTCGACCGGGAAGCCGTGCGCGCCGATCTCCAGATCGAAGGCCGGGAAGCGCCGCGGGCTGCCGGGCGGGCCGGGGCGCTCGAAGCGCAGAAGCCCTTCGATGAACGCGGGCTGTTCGGTGCGCGCGCCGCCGGAGTGCGCACCGAGCACTCCCGTGAGGGCCAGCAGCGCGGCTTCGTCCGCGTCGGGCGAGTGCAGCGCGAGCACGCGACCGATGACCTGCTCGATCGGCGCGTGGAAGCCCTCGGGCGTGCCGTCGCTGCTGCGCGGCCAGCCGAAGTAGGTCACTCCGCACTCGCCGTTCAGGCGCGCTTCCACGGCGACTTGCGGACGCTGCGCCGTGCGCGCGTCGGCGAACGAGTGCGTCGCGGGCCAGCGCGCGCCCACGAGCACGTCGGCGACGCCGCGCGGCGAGAGCGGCCGCCAGTTGGGCTCGAGCGCTTCGAACACGCCGATCTCGCGCAGGAACTCCTCGCCCAGCGGCAGGCGCGGCGCACGCAGCCAGGCGCGCGCGGCGAGCCCCGGGCCGGCGTTGGCGCCGACCAGCGCCCAGGCCTCGAGCGCTGCTGCGCCCCAGCGCGCCTGCGCGCGCGCGCTCGTACGCCACGCCGCGGGATCTAGCAGTTGCGCCGCGCTGGCGGCGGAGCAGCGCGCGTCGACGTCGATCGACACCGCCTCGATCGCGCGCTGCGCGCCGGGCGGCTGCAACTTGCCGTCGTCCAGGCGCGCGCGCAGCGCGCCTTCCGCCGGCGCCTGGGGATCGAGCTGGAAGCGCGCGCTGAGTTCGAACTCCAGCCGGCCGCGCGGCGCCAGCGAGTCGAGCGCCTCACCGCGCAGCGCGCTCGGGAGCGCGCGCGAGTCGAGGTTGAGCGCGCCGCACGAAGCCACCAGCTCGAACGCGCCGTCGGCCGCGCGCGCGCCGGCGAGGAACACGTGCGGCGTGCGCGCCGAGGAAGCGGCGAAGTGCGGCAGCACGCGGCCTTCGATGCGCGGAGCACCGCGCTCGTCCGGACGTGCGAGTGCGTCGATCAGGCCGATGGCGAGCGGCCCCAGGCGCGGGTGCAAGTACTCGAGCGCGAGACCTTCGACGAGCACGATCTGCGGCGCGGCCCCGCTCGACGTCGGTCCGGCGCGCGCTTCGCCGGTGCGCTGCAGGCGCTCGACCAGTCGATCCGAGAGCCGCACGCGGCCGCCGCGCAGGCTGACGCGCTCCAGCGTCGGGCGCGCATTCCAGGCGAGTTCAAGTCGCAGCGCATCGAGCTCGACCGAGCCCGACTCGTCGCCCAACGCGAGGCCGAACAGCTCGATGGCGGGCGCGAACACGTCCAGCTCCGCGCGCTCCAGGCGCAGGTCCTCGCCCAGCTGTGCGGCCAGTTCGGCGCGCACTCGGCGCGTGAGCCAACCCGAGCGCTCGAGCACCGCGAGCGCGACGGCGGCGGCGCACACGGCGAGCGCCAGGGCGAAGGCGAAGCGGCGCAGCCAGGTCGCGCTCACGGTCCGTGGCCCGTCGGCGACAGCGGCGCGGCGCTGGGGTGCGACGGAGAAGCACGCGGCGGAGTCACGCTGTCCGTGCGCGGCTCGCGCGCGGGCGCGGGCGTGAGCCAATCGCGCTCGGAGGCCGGCTCGCCGCCGACGTAGAGCCGCTCCACGCGCTTGCCCACGCTGCACGAGAGCTCGTAGGGAATCGTCCCGGCCTTGGCGGCCAGCTCCTCGAGCGTGATGCGCTCGGCGCCCTGCGCGCCGACCAGCGTGACGCGGTCGCCCACGCTGACGCCCGGGATGTCACCGACGTCGATGCAGGTGTAGTCCATCGACACGCGGCCGACGATGCGCGCGCGCGCGCCGCGCACGAGCACTTCGCCGACGTTCGACAAGCGCCAGGCGACGCCGTCGTTGTAGCCGCACGGGATCGTCGCGATGCGCGTCGGGCGCGCCGCGATCCACGTGCTGCCGTAGCCCACCGCTGCGCCCTGGGGGATGTCCTTGAGGAACACCACCTGGCTGTGGAGGCTCATCACGGGCTCGAGTTCGGCCGCACCGGGCAACGCGCCGGGCAGCACGCCGTAGGCGCTGATCCCCGGGCGCACGCAGTCGTACAGCGGCGCCGCGGTGAACACGCAGGCCGAGTTCGCCGCGTGGATCACGCCGCGCAGCAGGCCGCGCTCGCGCGCCTGCGCCAGCACGCTGTCGAAGCTCGCGAGCTGCTCGTGCGTGTACGAGTCGAGCGCGCCATTGGGCGCGGCGATGTGTGTCATCACGCCCGCCAGCTCGAGGTGCGACGAGCTGGCGATCTCCTCGAGCAGTTCGAGCGCCTTGTGCGGCAACACGCCCAGGCGG
Organism: Planctomycetaceae bacterium; assembly: GCA_011525785.1. Taxonomy (GTDB): domain Bacteria; phylum Planctomycetota; class UBA1135; order UBA1135; genus WYBT01. The sequence goes on along the minus strand of WYBT01000012.1, from coordinate 210,052 downwards.
CCCAGACCCGTGTCGATCTTCAAGTGCACGCGCGCCATGCGGCCTTGGCGGCGTGCGAGCTCCTGCAGGAAGCGCCGGCGGTCCGACGAGTGCAGCGCGATCTCGATCCCGTGGCGCAGCGCCGCGGAGGCTTCCTCTTCTACGATCGTGCCGAGCACCAGGATGCGCGATCGCACGCCGCTCTCGCGCAGGGCGAGCGCCTCGCTCGAGTCGCCGACGCCGAAGGCGCGCACGCCGCACAGCTGCGCGTGGTGGGCGATCGCGACCGCGCCGTGGCCGTAGGCGTCGGCCTTGACCACCAGCATCGTGCGCACCGCGGGTCCGGTGCGCGCAGCGATGCGCGCGAGGTTGTGACTCAGCGCGTCGAGATCGATCTGCGCCCAGGCGCGGTAGGCGTCCACGCCGAGGATGATGCGCGCGCGGCGTGCGCGTTGCAACGCGCGGCTCGCGCGGGGCTCACACGCTGCGACGCGTTGCAGCGAAGGCGCGCAGGTACAACGGCTCGAGTTCGTTCGGCGAGTGGGCGCCGTGCGCGGCGTAGTGCTCGAGTCCGAGCGCCAGCACCTGCGCCGCGGACGGCTTGGCGGCGCTCACGCGGCGGAAGGCGCGCGGGTCGAGCCCGGCTGCGGCGCGGGTCGCGTCGTCCGCGAGCAGCACGTCGACGCCGTCCAGCAGCTCGTTCAGTTCCGCCGCGCGCGCGACACGCGGCGCCAGTTGGACACTCAGCGCCTGCGGGGAGCGCTGGTACACCGCGACGTACAGCTCTCCCGCGCGCGCATCGAGCACGACCGCGCCGCGTTCGCCGCTGGAGAGCTCCGCGCGCGCCAGGGCCTCGAAGGAGGGTACGCCGCGCAGCGCAGCGCCCAGTCCGCGCCCCAGGCCGAGCGCGCTGGCCAGCGCGACGCGCAAGGCGGTGAAGCTGCCCGGGCCGAGCCCGACGACGATGTTCGTGATCGCGCTCGCGGGCTGACCGAGCTCGACGAGCAGGCCGCCCAGTCGCGGCAGCAGGTCGGCGGCGTGGGCGCGCGTGCGCTCGAGTTCGCGCTCGACCACCCGGCCCGCCGCTGTCGCCGCCAGCGAGCCCGGCGCGCTCGACAGCTCGAGCGCGATGGCGACGCCGCCGGGGGGCGCGCTCACGCCCCGATCTCGGCCGCGATGGCGCGCGCCAGTCGTTGCGCCTGCGCGGCGATGCGCTCGGAGTCGGGGCCCTCGACCATCACGCGCGCCAGCGACTCGGTGCCCGAGTAGCGCACCAGCACGCGCCCGTCGTCGCCCAGCTCGGCCTCGACCTCGCGCACCGCGTCCATGACCGGCTTCATGCTCGCGAGCGCCGGCTTGCGCGCCACGGCCACGTTGACCAGCACCTGCGGGAACTCGCGGTAGGGGCTGGCCAGTTCCGACAGCGACTGGCCGCTCTCGCGCATCACGCGCAGCACGCGCAGCGCCGTGTAGACGCCGTCGCCGATCATGTAGTTGTCCGCGCCGAACACCACGTGGCCCGACTGTTCGCCGCCCAGGCGCAACTGCTCGCGCTCGAGGGCCTCGACCACGTTGCGGTCGCCGACATCGACGGTCAGCACGCCGACCTCGACCTCGCGCAGCGCGCGCTGGAGGCCCTTGTTCGACATCACCGTCGCGACGATGCGCCGGTCCTTCCACTGCTGGCGTTGCGCAGCGTGCCGCGCGCACACGGCCAGGATGCCGTCGCCGTGCACCAGCTGGCCGCGCTCGTCGACCAGGATGCAGCGATCGCCGTCGCCGTCCAGCGCGATGCCCAGATGGGCCTCGAGCCGGCGCACCTGCGACTGCAGGCTCTCGGGGTGGGTCGAACCGCACCCGCGGTTGATGTTCTCCCCGTCGGGTTCGGCGTGGATGGGGGTCACGTGCGCGCCCAGCCGACCGAGCACGCGCGGCGCGACGCGGCTGGCGGCGCCGTTGGCGCAGTCGATCACGATCGACAGCCCGGCCAGCGACAAGTTCGCGCCGGCCTTGTCGACCAAGTAGCCGAGGTAGGCCTCCTCCAGGCGCGGATCGGAGCGCGGCGCAGGTCCGCTCGCCACCTCGCGGGCGTCGGCGCGCAAACGCTCCTCGATCTCGAGCTCGAGTGCGTCGGGCAGCTTGCGGCCGTCGCGACTGAAGAGCTTGATGCCGTTGTCGCTCGCGGGGTTGTGCGAGGCCGAGATCATCGCGCCCAGCTCGTACTCGCGCAGGCGGGTGAGCAAGGCCAGGCCCGGAGTGCTGATCAGCCCGGCGCTGTGCACCTCGAAGCCGCTCGCCGCGAGCCCGCGGGCCAGCGCCAGTTCGAGTTCGGGGCCGGAGCGCCGGCCGTCGTGGCCGAGCAGAGCCAGCGGGCGCGCGGGTTTGCGCGCGCGTTCGCGTTCACCGAGCACCACGGCGCCCACGGTGCGGCCGATCGCGGAGACGGCCGGCGCGGCGAGCCAGCCTTCGCCAGCGCGCCCGCGGATGCCGTCGGTGCCGAAGATGCGTGCGGAACTCGCGGACTGCGCCATGGCGGGGGAGGGGCGGGATTGTGGCGCGGCCGGTGCGCCGAGGGAAGCGCGCGGCTGGTGTCGAGTTCAGGCTCGCGCGCGTCCGAGTGGCGCGGCGAAGCTGTCGCGCGACGCGACGAAGGCGCTGCGCGACGCTCTTGCGAATGCGCGGCCAGAAACCCGTTGCGACGTCGCGCGCCCGTTGCGCGCGACGCGTTCAGGCGGGCGAGAGCCCTGGGTCGGGACGCACTGCGCCGCCGCCGCCCAGCGTTCCCGGCTCGATCTTGCCGCTGACCGAAGGCGAGCGCTTGTCGCTCGTCACCGGCGCGGTCGGGGTCGGGCCCTGCGGGCGCAGATTGGGCGGCTCCTCGCCGCGGATCAGGCGCGCGATCTCATCGCCGCTGATGGTTTCGTACTGGAGCAACGCCTGGGCGATGCGCTCCAACTCGGCGCGCTTGTTGCGCACGATCGCCAGCGCGCGCTGGTGCGCGTCGGTCAGCAGCTGGCGCACCTCTTCGTCGATCTCGCGCGCGGTCTGCTCGCTGTGGTCGCGACCGCGCGACAGTTCGGCCCCAAGGAACTCGGAGCCCTGGCGCTCGGCGTAGTTGATCGGCCCGATCTTCTCGCTCATGCCGAGCTCGGTGACCATCGCCCGGGCCATCTCCGTCGCACGTCGGATGTCGTCGGCGGCGCCTGCGGAGATGTCTCCGCAGAACTCCTGCTCCGCCGCGCGTCCGCCGAACATCCAGGCCAGCTGCCCGACCATGCGGCTCTTCTGCATGTGGTAGCTCTCCTTGTCCGGCATGATCCAGGTCACGCCGAGCGAGCGACCGCGGGGCACGATCGAGACCTTGTGCGGGTCGTCGACCTCGGGAATCGTCGCCGCCACGACCGTGTGACCGGCCTCGTGGTAGGCGGTGATCTTCTTGTCCTCGAGTTCGACCTTGCGCGACTTCTTCTGCCGGCCGTAGCGCACCTTTTCGCGCGCTTCGTCGAGGTCCTCCATGCCGATGGCCTCCTTCTTGGCCAGCGCGGCGCGGATCGCAGCCTCGTTGATGATCGCGGCGAGATCTGCGCCCGAGTAACCCGGCGTCAGCTTGGCCAGCGTGCGCGGATCGGCATCCGCGGCCGCCTTCACCTTCTTGAGGTGCACGCGCAGGATCTCTTCGCGACCTTCAGCGTCGGGCAGGTCGATGGTGACTTCGCGGTCGAAGCGCCCGGGGCGCAGGAGTGCGGGGTCGAGCACGTCGGGGCGGTTGGTGGCGGCGATGACGATGATGCCTTCGTCGGTGCCGAAGCCGTCCATCTCGACCAGGATCGCGTTGAGGGTCTGCTCGCGCTCGTCGTGGCCGCCGCCCATGCCGCTGCCGCGCCGGCGACCGACGGCGTCGATCTCGTCGAGGAAGATGATGCAGGGCGAGTTCTCGCGCGCCTGCTTGAACAAGTCGCGCACGCGGGACGCGCCGACGCCCACGAACATCTCGACGAAGTCCGAGCCGCTGATCGAGAAGAACGGCACTTCGGCCTCGCCGGCGATGGCCTTGGCGAGCAGCGTCTTGCCGCAGCCCGGAGGCCCGACGAGCAGCACGCCGCGCGGGATGCGGCCGCCGATGCGCGTGAAGCGCGAGGGGTTCTTGAGGAACTCCACGACCTCGCGGACTTCCTCCTTCGCCTCCTGCGCGCCGGCCACGTCGTCGAAGGTGACGTTGGTGTGGCTCTCCTTGGTGTAGAGCTGCGCGCGCGAGCGCCCGAAGCTCATCACGCCGCCGGCGCCGCCCTGCGCGCGCATCTGGCGCATGAACAGGATGAACACGACGAAGATCAGGATCCACGGCGCCCAGATCAGCAGCAGTTGCTGCAGCAGGCTTCCCGCGGGCTCGAAGTTCATGCCGCCCTTGTCGGACAGGTCGAAGTCGTACTCCTCGACCTGCGCGCCAGCGCGCTGCAGGCGGTCGACGACGCTCGCCATGTCGGCCGCGCCTTCGACGCGCAGGTGCAGCGTCGAACCGGCCTCCGGCATCGGTGCGCCCTCGCCTTCCGCCGCGCGCGAACGATGGGCGCGCACGCGGACGTACAGCTCTTCGCCGATCTCGGGCTTGGGGCTCTCGCTGGCCTCCTCACCCAGGCGCTTGGGCGGAACCTTGGTGGTCGCGAGCTTGCGCGCCAGCGTCGGCGTGTAGAGCCCGGCGTCGACAGCGGCGAGCAGATCGTTGGCGTCGATCTTGGCGTACGAGCGCACGGCGGCCAGCGCGCGGTACTGCTCGTACTGCTCTGCGCCGTCCTTGTTCGGTCCACCACTGGCGACTTCGTAGCGCTCGTTGCGCCCGCGCAGCCGGCCCACGATCTCGCTGGGCTTGACCTCGAGCGACTCGATGTCGCCGCGGTGCAGCGCGTAGAGGAACTGGTCCTGCGACAGCGTCTTGGTGTTGGCGCTGCCTTCGCGACCGAGCGCGAACAGGATCGCGATCAACACCGTCAGGACGAGCAGGAACGCGCCGACCGAGCGGCTCTTCTTCTGCTTGTCCGGTGAAGGCTCTTTTTCCGACATGCTGGTGGTGTATCGACGGGGCTCGGCGAGTCCTGGAGCGAGCGCGCGGGCGGCGGGCGGCGTCGAAGGCGCTCATGGTACCCGGCGGCCGGCGCCGGATCCCGCTCGAGCGCAGCGCCGCTCGCACTCTGCGCTCGTCAGCGGCTGGGGCGCAGTTCGCCGACGGGCGCGTCTTCGTAGGCCAGATCCGCCACCAGGTCCAGCACGACCCGGTCGGCGATGTTGCGCAGCACCGCGGCGGCGGCGTTGCTCTCGCCCAGCGGATCGGAAAGCAGGTAGCCGCGCTCGTCCGCGACGGTCAGCTCGCGCAGGACGCGCGTCTCCACGCCGTCGGTCGGCTCGGCCACGCGCTCGACCAGGCGCGCCTGGACCGCGATGTACACGCCGGTCTCCAGTTGCACGTTGAGGGTCGAGCGAATCCCGCCGCGGCGCGAGTACTCGAGCACCACACCCTCGATCCACACGTCGGCGCGGGCGGCGCCGACCAGGTCGGCGGCGACGAAGCGCTGCACCGCGTCGGTCAAGTACGGGTGCAGGCGCATTTCGACGTCGCGCAGCTTGCACTGGTTGTCGAAGATCTTGACGCCGATGGTCTGGCCCTCGGCCAGCGCGAAACCGCTGCGGTAGCCGCAGCCCGCTGCGACCAGCGCTGCGAGCGCCAGCGCCGCCACCCTCGCTCGGGCGCGCTTCACGGCTGCTGCGCTCCGTCTTCGGCCTGGGGAACGGCCGGCGCCGGACGCTTGGCGGACTGTTCTTCGATCGTCGAGCGCAGCAGCGTCGAGTCGGCGGCGAAGGCGTCGTCGTCGATCGGCGCGGCCTGGTCGGGGTCGGCGTAGGGCAGGTCGGTCAGCAGCGCGCGGATCTCGCGCGCGAGCCGGTCGTCGCCGGTCTCTAGCGCGACCCGCAGCGCGCGGTCGGCGTGGTAGCGCGCGCCGTACGGCCGGTCGATGCGCCGGTAGTAGCGCGCGATGCTCAGGTCGCTGCGCGCCAGTCGCTGCAGGCAATCGGCGTAGTCGAGCCGCACCTCGTTCTCCGCCGGATCGCCGGCGCGCCGGGCCAGCCAGGCCTCGAGCTCGCGGCGCGCGCGGATCAACTCGGTGCGATCGAACTCGGGGCTTTCGAGCCAGCGCAGGCGCAGGTGCGGAATGCGCGCCTGGCTGGCGGCCGCGAGCGGACTGTCGCCGTGCGAGAAGAGCAGCTCTTCGTGGCGCTGGATGGCCAGTCCGTACTGCCTCTGCGACTCGTAGATCGCCGCCAGCTTGGCGAAGGCCTCGTCGCAGCGGCGCTCGCCGGGATAGGTGAGCACCAGGTACTCGAGCACCTCGACGCCGTCGTCGCGGGCGCTGAAGAACATGAAGCTCCAGGGGTCGTCGGCCAGGCGCAGGCCGGCCTCCGCCAGGATCGCCCCGGCCTGCGCACGCCCGTAGTGGCGCGGGAACTTCTCCTCGAGCTTGGCGAGCAGGCGGTAGGCCTTGAAGGGCTTGTTCGCGTCCAGGTGCATCTGCGCGGCGCGCAGTCCGGCGGCGACGCACAGTTGCTTGGGCAGGCTCTCTTCGACCAGCGCCGCCAGCGCCTCGACACCGTCGGGACGGTTGGAGAGCTCCTCGATGCGCGCCGCGGCGATGCGTTCGATCAGCACGTCGAGCCGATCGCGTTCGGCCGCGCCCAGGCCGCGCACCGCTCGCGCGTCGCGCGCGCGCCTCAGCGCGAGTTCGCTCTTGCCCTCGGAGAGTTCGCGCTCGGCGCGCTCGATGGCGGCCGGGACCTCGTCCACTTTGCTGACCAGGCGCGGCCGCAGGCTCTCGCCCAGGCTCGAACAGGCGCAGGCCAGCAGCGCGATCGCGAGCATCAGGCCGCGGCCCCGCGCGCCGCCCGCGCGCGACAGCCCACCGAGCAGCGCAGCGAAGGCCGCGTGGAACCTGCTCACCCCTGAACTCCGCGCGAGGGAGGCGCCGGTCGATTGCGGTGGGGGGCGGAGAGGAACACGCGGTAGCTCTTGGGTTGGCAGTCCAGCTGTCGGCGCAGGAAACGGGCGGTGAAGTCGCGCGTGCGCTCGAGCAGCGCGGCGGGAAGTTCGCGCTGGGGCGGGCCCTCGCGCGCGAGTTGCGCCGCGAGCTCGAGCACGTCGGTGGGCAGCGTTCCCACGCGCAGGCCGCTCTCGCGTGCGCGCTGTGCACAGCGCGTGCACAGTCGCCCGCCGGCGGCCGCGGAGAACTCCGCGCGCGACGTGGAGTGCTCCTCCGCCGCGAGCGCCGGCGCTGCGCCGCCGCACGAGGCGCAGGCTTCGAGCGCCGGCGCGAGACCGAGATTGTGGAGGAACGCGAGCTCGAACTCAACCAGCGCGAGCGCGGGCTCGCGGCCCGCTTGGAGCGCGTTCAGCGCGCTGCGGCACAGCTCGAACAGCTCGCTCGCCGGCGCGCGCTCGGGCGCCGCGAGCGAGGCCAGTTCCAACACCGTCAGCGCCGCGCGATAGGCCTCGAGCGAGTGCGGGATGCGCTGACGCCGCTCGAGCAACTCGGCCTGTTCGAGGTTGCCCAGCTCCGCGCCCGCGCGCTCGCTCCAGTCGAGCTCGAGCGTGTCGAACAGATCCAGGCGGCCGTACAGGCGCGAGCGCATGCGGTACGCGCCCTTGGCGAGCAGGTGCACGCGGCCGTGCGCGCGCGTGAGAGCGTGCACTACGAGCGACGATTCACCGTAAGCGAAGCGCCGCACGAGCAGCGCCTCGTCGCGCGCGTGACGCGCGGCGCTGTTCGGCGGCGCTCTCACGCGGCGGAGCTGGCCAGTCGTCGCACGCGCACCTTCAGCACGCGCCGGTCGGTGGCGTCGACGACCGTGAACTGGGCGCCCTTGCGCTCGAACGACTCGCCGCGGCGCGGGAAGCGGCCGAACTGCGCCAGCACGAAGCCCGCCAGCGTCTCGAAGTCGCCGTTCTCCGGCAGCTCCAGATCCAGCGCTTCGTTCACCTCGCTGACGTGCAGCGTGGCGTCGACTTCCGCCGCCCCGCCCGCCAGGTGGCGGATCGGCGCGGGCGCGTCCTCGTCGTACTCGTCGGGGATCTCGCCCACGATCTCGCCCACGATGTCGCCCACCGTCACCAGGCCGGCGGTGCCGCCGTACTCGTCGAGCACGATGGCGATCTCCACGCGCGCGCGCCGCATTTCCGAGAGCAGTTCGCGGACGCGCTTGGTCTCGGGGGTGAAGACGGCCGGGTGCAGCACGCTGCGCAGCTCGATCGGCTCGCCGCGGTTCGCCGCGAAGGCCGCGACCAGGTCTCGCGCCGAGACCACGCCGATGATCGTGTCCAGCGAGCCTTCGTAGACCGGGATGCGGCTGTGGCCGGTCTCGGCCAGCAGCTGCACGGCCGCCTCGAAGCCCTGCTCGATGTCGACCGCCGCGAGCTTGGTGCGCGGCGTCATCACCGCCGCCACGTCGACGTCGCGGAACTCCATGACGTTGCCGATGATCTCCTTCTCGGTCTCGTCCAGCCGGCCGGAGATGGCCGCGTCGTCGATCACCTCGCGCAGGCCGGCCACGATCTGGCGCGCCGCCTCGGGGTCGTCGCGCTGGCCGAACAGCCGCAGCACGCCGCGCCGAATGCCCTCGAAGGCGGCCGTCAGCGCCTCGAGGGGCAGTTGCAGCGCGTGGAACACGGCCAACCCGTGGCGCAGCACGCTGTCGCCCGCGCGCAGCGCCGTCGCGCGCGCCAGCGCATCGGTGCAAAACCAGACCAGGGGAACGCACACCGCCAAGGTCTCGAGTGCCGCCGTCAGACTCGGCGGCTGGCCGGCGCTGATGGCGCGCAGGATCGCCATGGCGAAGGACAGCGAGGCCGCGGTCTGGGCGATCGAGGCGCTGGTGGCCAAGCGATCGGCCTTGGCGAGCAGCGGCTCGAGCAGCGCGCGTCGCTCGGGGGTGACCTCCGCGAGCAGCACGCGCTCAGGGTCGGAGTGCGCCAGCGAGCGCCGCAGCGTGGCGGCCGCCGAGGCGATCAGGAGCGCAGCCGCGGCGGCGCCCAGGGCGACCCAGTCGAACTGACTCCAGTCGACCGGCGCAGTGGCCGCGGAGTTGGCGTTCACGGACGGCGCGCTGTCGGACAGGCGCGCGAGGAGCTCAGAGCGGGGCGATGGCACGGGGGATCTGCGAAGGCGGGCGAGCGCGGCTCACGGCGGGTGCGCGCGCGAGGGCTCGGTCCGACGAGTCTACCGCGCCGGGCCCCCGCGACCGACCTCGGCACCCACCCAACCGTTCTGAATGTCCCGAACTCGTAGCAGGCGGTGTGGGGTGGACGCATTCAGCTTGTTACGAGATCGGATCCAAAACCGCGCGCCGGCCCGCCCCACGGCCCTGGCCAATTCGCCGAAGGACGTCCTAAGTCTTCTGCACGAATCGTGTTAGAAGCGTCGCTCGGGCCTTCGCTCGCGCTGGGAACGGCCCGTGCAAAGCGGCGCGCATGGTCGCCGCCCTCCCCGAACTCACTGTCGCTCATCCCACGTCCCTGTCCGAAGAGGTGCGCCTCGCGCTCGAGCTGCGCGGCTGCGACGTGGAGCGCCGCCCCGAGGAGTCGCTCGAGGGTCACCTCGACCGGCTCGACACGGCCCTGATGGCCTGGTTCCGCGACAGCGGCGCCCGCGAGGCCTTCGACGCGCTCTACCGCCACTCGCACGCGCGGGTCGTGTCCTGGCTGCGCTGGGTGGTCGCCGAGCAGCGCGCCCGCCTCGACCCGGTCGAGTTGCTACAGGACACCTTCGTCAACGTCTACCGCTACTCGCGGGGCTTCCGAGCCGACCACGGGGGCAGCTTCCGCGTGTGGGTGCGGACCATCGCGGCCAACGTCGTGCGCCGCGCCCGGACGGTCGCCGCCCGCCTGCGCTTCGTGTCGAGCGAACACGACCTGTTGGTCGCCGTCGAGAGCGAGCATCGCTCGCCGCAGGCGCGCGTGATGGACGTCGAGGAGACCCACAGCCTGCGCGACGCCTACCTGATCCTGCTGCAGCACTACCTGGCCGCCTACGAGCAGCTCTCGCCGCGCGATCGCCGCGCCCTCGAGCTGGTCGAACTCGACGGGCTCTCCTACGCGCAGGTCTGCGACGTGCTCAACGTGGGCCACTCGAACATGAAGATGATCATGCTGCGCGCGCGCCGTCGACTGCTCCAGCGCATGGCGCTATCGCTCGGCGCGGCCGAGTCCGAAGCTCTCGCTGCCTGAAGCCTGTTCGCCGCGCCGGCGCCTTCCGCGCGCTTCTGAGCCGTTCGGGGACACTCCGAGGGGGCGGCTCGGCCGAGTGCGGCGCACGCGCGATTGGCGAAGGGCGTGGCGCGCCGCGCGCACGCTAGCTTTAGGAGATGGATTCGAGCTCGAGCGGGCGCGGCGCGGCGCCGCGGGAAGTCGCCCTGGTGATCGACGGCGCCGCGGAACTCGCGACCAGCCTGGGGCGAACGCCGCGGCGCGGCGCCGAGTTGGGCGCGATCGAAGTGCTCCGCGCGCCGCTGGTGGCGATCGACGCGGGGCGCATCGTCGCGGTCGGGCCGCGTGAGAGCCTGCGCGCGCAGTTCGTCGGCCGCGAGGAGCTCGACGCGCGCGGCGGAACGTTGGTCCCCGGATTCGTCGATGCGCACACGCATCCGGTCTTCGCGACGACGCGCGAGGACGAGTTCGAGCTGCGCACGCGCGGTGCGACGTACGTCGAGATCGCCGCAGCGGGCGGCGGCATCGTCTCGACCGTGCGCGGCGTGCGCGCCGCCAGCCAGGGCGATCTCGAGCAGGCGCTCGAGCTCCACCTCGCGCGCTTCCTCGAGCACGGCACGACCACCGTCGAAGCCAAGAGCGGCTACGGGCTCAGCGTGGCGGACGAGCTCAAGTGCCTGCGGGCGATCGCCGCCGTTCGCCAGCGCAGCGCGCTGGACATCGCGCCGACGTTCCTGGGCGCGCACGACTACCCGCTCGAGCACCGCGGCGACAAGCCCGTGTACGTGGCGCAGGTGCGCGATCAGATGCTCCCGGCTGTCGCCGCCGAAGGGCTGGCCGAGTACTGCGACGTGTTCGCGGAGAGCATCGCGTTCTCGCTCGCCGACGCGCGCTCGATCCTCGAACGCGCGCGCGGACTGGGGCTGGGGTTGAGGTTGCACGTGGACCAGCTCACGCCGCTGGGGGGCGCGGAACTGGCGGCCGAGCTCGGCGCGGCCAGCGCCGACCACCTCGAACACGTCAGCGCGCGCGGGATCGAGCGCTTGCGCGACAGCGGCGTGGTGGCCGTGTTGTGTCCGCTGGTGCCGCTCTACCTGCGCCAGGACAGCGAGGCCCCGGCGCGCCGCATGATCGACGCCGGCGTGGCGATCGCGCTCTCGACCGACTTCAACCCCGGGAGCTGCTACCTGCCCAGCATGCCCGAGGTCGCTTCCTGGGCGGCTCTGCGCTACCGCATGAGCGCGGCCGAGTGCCTGACCGCAGCGACGCTCAACGCCGCCTGTTCCGTCGGTCGCGGCGAGCTGACGGGCACGCTCGAGGCCGGCAAGCGCGCCGACGTGCTGGTGCTCGACGTCCCCAACCATCGTCACCTGGTGTACGAGCTCGGCCGCAACCCGGTGCGCACCGTCGTCGCCGGCGGGCGCATCGTGTGGACGAGGCACTACACTCCGCCGGCGTGCGACGAGCGCCGTGCGGCGCGCGACCACGTTTGAGCGTCCCTCCACAGCCGGGCGCGCCGTTGCCCAGCCGCGGCGCCGCCGCGCGCCACCCGACCGAAATCCACCCTGTCCCGCCCAACATGCCCCTCGTCGAGTGCGTTCCGAATTTCAGCGAAGGCCGTCGCCCCCAAGTGCTCGAGCGCATCCTGGACGCGATCCGCTCCGCGCCGGGCGTGAAGCTGATCGACCACACCATGGACGCCAGCCACAACCGCGCCGTGGTGACCATGGTCGGCGAAGGTGAAGCGGTGAGCGAGGCGGCGTTCCGTTCGATCGCGGCTGCGCGCGAGCTGATCGACCTCACGCAGCACCAGGGCGAGCATCCCCGCATCGGTGCGAGCGATGTCGTTCCGTTCGTTCCGCTGGCGGGTGCGACCATGGGCTACTGCGTGCGCCTGGCCCACCGGCTCGGCGAGCGCGTCGGCCGAGAGCTCGCCATCCCGGTCTACTTCTACGAGCAGGCCGCGCTGCGTCCCGAACGTCGCAACCTGCCCGACGTGCGCAACATCGGCTTCGAGAAGCTGCGCGAGGCGATCGCGGCGGATCCCGCGCGCACGCCCGACGAAGGGCCGCGCAACGCGCTGCACCCCACCGCGGGCGCGACCGTGATCGGCGCGCGCTTCTTCCTGATCGCGTTCAACGTCAACCTCGCCACCGACCAGGTCCAGATCGCCAAGGACATCGCCAAGCGCATCCGAGAGCGCGACGGCGGGCTGGCCGGGATCAAGGCCATGGGCTTCTTCCTCGACGACCTGCGCTTGGCGCAGGTCAGCATGAACGTCTGCAACTTCCAGGCGACGGGCCTGGTGCGCGTCTTCGAAGAGATCGAGAAGCTCGCGGCCGAGCGCGGCGTCGCGATCCACGAGAGCGAACTGGTCGGGCTGGCGCCGCGCGAGGCGCTCCCCGACGGGGCTGCGCAACGCATTCGTCTGCGGGGGTTCGATGCGTCGAAGCAGATCATCGAAGCGCTGCTGTGAGTTCGCGCGCGCGGCGCTAGCGGTCTGTGCGCTCGGCGCCGCCGCGCTGAGCCAGGGCGACGACGCACGCGCCGAGCCCGAGGCCGCCGCACGTCGCGAGCGTCTGGCGCGCGCGCGGCTCGACGAGCACCGCGCGACGCTGCTGGGCGAGCGCATGACGCACTTCCTCGAGCGCCTCGCGCACGCGGACGAAGCGGCGGCGCGCGCGATCTTCGAGCGACTCGAGGCCGCGCGGCCTGCGGGCGCCTCGGCGCACTGGTCTCCGTCGCTCGATGTCCTGCGGCGCGCCGAAGGCGTCATCGATCCGGCTGTCGACGGCGCCGATCCGCACTGGGAGAGCCTCGACCGGCTGGCGGGCGCGCTCGACCTGGTGGTCGTTCCCGGCGCGTTCGAGCTCGCCGCCGGCGAACTGAGCGAGCCGATCACGGTCCAGGTCAGTCGAGCCTGGGGCAGCGAGGCGTTCGAGGCCGAACTCACGCTGGAGTGGATCTCTGCCTCGGGCGAACGCTCGCACGCGCGGCGCGAGCCGATCGCGTCCGCGGCGATCGGGCCGCGCCCGTTTCCGATGTACCTGCGCGCGCCGACCACGCTGGCGGGCCGCTGTCACCTGACCGGGCAGCTCGCACGCCGTCCGAGCGGTCGCTTCGCCGCGCGCTTGCCGGCCGTGCGCGCAGACGCGATCGAAGGTCTGCGCACGCGCCTCGAGGCTCTGCGCCAGCGCGAACGAGTCGATCAGCCCGGTTATCGGCGCTTGGAGGAGCTGCTCAGTCGCTTGCTCGTGAGCGGACTGCGTGGTTCGCCCGCGCTGGGCGGCGGCGACATGCTGCTGGCGCTCGAGCGCTGGACCGAGGCCGGACCGCCGCGGGGCCTGCTCGTGCCGCTGGAGTTGAGCTTCGAAGAAGAGCGCGGAGTCGAGCACTGGCTGTGGAGCTACAGCCCCGAGCGCGAGCCCGAGCGCGTCGTGGCGTTCCTCGCGCACTCCGGTGAGAGCGCGGAGCAGGTCTTCGCAGGCGAACTCGGCGCCGCCTGGCTCGATTTCGCCGAGCGCAGCGGAACGCAGTTGCTCGCCACGCGCTTGCCGCGCGCGCCAGCACTGGCCGCGCAGGGCTTGGCGCGCTTGCGCGAGTGGACCGGCGCGCTTGAACTGGTCGTCGTGGCGCGCGGGGACGCGCTCACCGCGCTCAGTCCGAGCGCCGCGGGCGCACAGGACCCGGCCTGCGACGCGTGGGTCGCGCTGACCTCGGTTCCCGCGGCGAGCTGTGATCTGGCGCGCTCCGCTCGCCCGGGTCTGTTGATCGCGCCTGCGCCGGCGCCGAGCGCGCGTGAGACCGTCGAGTGGCGCGAGGGCGCGCGGCTGTGGTTCCTGGGCGAACCGCGCTTGCGCGAGCAACTCGCCGACTGGCTCGGACGCCGGGCGCAGTCGCGCTGATGGCCGCCTCGAACGCGCGCGGTCGCGTGATCGCGGCGGTGCTGCTCGCTGCGCTGGCGGCGGTGCTCGTGCTGGGCCTGGCGCGCCGGCGCGACCCGGCGCACGCACGCTGGAGCGCGAATCCGTGGGGCGCGCTCGACCCCGACGCCGACTATCGCCGCCGACTGCTCACGCTGGCCCTCGACGACATCGACACGTACTCCGTCGAGCAGGACGAGTTCGTCGGCGGGGGAGTCGGAGCTCGCGCCGTCGGAGCGCTCCGCGTCATGGAGTGGATCGCGCAGACGCGGTCTTCGCACGCCGACGATGGGCGCGGCCACAGCGAGGCGGAGTTCCTCGACGCCGAGCAACGCGTGGTGCGCGCGCTGGAACTGGGGTGTGTTCTCGCGGCGCTCGCGGCCGCCGCGCTCGTGCTGGCGGCAGCTCGCTCCGGAGCCTCGCGTTTGGAGTGGCGTCACGCGGGCGCTGCGCTGCTCGCTGCGGCGGTCGTCGCGCTTTCACCGCTCAGCGTCGCTCGCGAGCAGGCGCAGTCGCTTCGCGCAGACTCGGCGCAGGTGCTGCTGGCGCTGCTCCAGTTCGGGGCGCTGGGCCTCGCCGCGCGCGGACGCGAGCGCATCGACATCGGACTGGGCGCTTTCGTGGGCGGCGCATTCGGCGGCGCGGCGCTCGCGCTCGGCGCGCAGGCCTGGCCCACGCTCTTCGCCGTGCTCGTCGCCTGGCTCGCGCTCGCTGTACGTGCGCTGCGCGCCGGCGATCGCGAGCGTCTGTGGGGGGCGTTCCTCGTCGCGCTCGGCGCCAAACTCGCGTTCGCACTCTGCCTGGGCGCGCTCGAGCCGCGGGATCTGCTCCCGCTCTCGACGCCGTTCGAGCGACTGGAGTTGTCGAGCGATCCGCTGCGTTGGGTGCTGCTGGCTTCGTCGTCGGTGTGCGCCTGGCGCCTGGCGGTGCGCACGCCGCGCGCTCCGTTGCCAATCGCCTTGCTCGTCGCGCTGCTGGTCGCGGCGCCAGCGGCTGTGTTCGACGAACGCTTCCTCGCCGTGAACCACGCGGCCCTCGCGCTCGGGCTGGGGCTGGAGCTGTCGCGAGCGCTCTCGCGAACGCGCAGCGTCGCGGCCTGCGGCGCGCTCGTGCTCGCGCTGGCGGCCTGGCCGGGCGACTCCGCTGAGCCGCTAGAGCGCGCGCTCGGAGAACGCCAGGAGCTGCACGCGGCGCTCGAGCGGCTGCGGTCGCTCGATCCTGCGCCCGGGGCCTTCAACCATCCCGCAGCTGCCGCCGACTGGCGCGTCGCAAGCGCCGCTGCGCTCGCCGGTCCGATCGCGCATCGCGCGCGCAGACCGGTGTTCGCCGTCGAGTTCGACGGACGAGCGAGCGACGCGGCGGGCGAGTTCGAAGCGTGGCTCGCACTCGAGGATCTGGCGGAGTTCAACCGTCAAGCCGCGCTGCGCAACGCGCGCTACGTGCTCGTGACTCGCTCCATGCTGTCCGCGCGCGCGGCGCTCGGGGCGCAACGCGATGCGAAGGCGCTCGCGCGTTGGCTCGATCCGCGTGCGAGTCTCGACGGCTGGGTGCTCGTGCACAGCGCCGCTCCCGGACGCGTGCAACCCGACGCCCCCGAGCGTTCTGCACTCGCGCTCTGGCGGCGCGAATGAGCCGGCGCGGGTCGCGCGACGCTATTCTCTGCGGCCCTTCGCGATGACCGGGCCGCTCCACTACTCGTTCGCCTACCACGCTCACTGGGTGGGGGAGCAGGCGCTGCACGTCGAAGACGCGTTCGCGGCCTCGATCCGCGCTCTGCTCGCCTGGCAGGCGGCGTCCGGCGCGCGCGGCGCGCTCAGTTGCGACGCCGTTGGGCTCGAGCACCTGGCGGCGCGCGCGCCCGAGTTGCTCGCCGCACTGCGCGCCGCGATCGAGTCGGGCGAGCTCGAGTGGGCGGGCGCGAGCTTCGCGCAACCCTGCGGGTTGCTGCACGGGCCCGAGTCGAGCATCCGCCAACTGCAGTTGGGGCTGGGCGTGTCGCAGCGCTTGCTCGGCGCGCGACCGCGCCTGGCGTGGGAGAGTTCGTTCACGTTCCAGCCGCAGGCGCCTCAACTGCTGACTTCGGCCGGCTTCGAAGCCACAGGGCTGTTCCACGCGTGGTCCGCGCGCTCGCCGCACACGCCGCGCGAGAACGCGCCGGTGCTGAACTGGATCGGCCACGACGGCAGCGAACTGGCGGCGCTGGCGCACACCTCGCTGTGCGTGCAAGGCGGGCTCGACGAACTGAGCGACGCGCTGCAGGGCGCGCGCTCCGCGGCCGGGCCCGTCGCGGTGTTGCAGTGGCTCGAGGCGTCCGCCTTCGAGGAGCTCGAGCCGAGCGCCCACGGCGCGGCGGTGCGCGCGCTGCTGGACGAAGCGGGCGTCGGAGCGCGTGCGACGCCGAGCGCGCTGGTGCGTGATCTCGTCGGCGCCGCGCGCGCCGATGCGGGCGTCTTTCCACGCCGCCGCATCGAGCTCGACGAGACCTTCCCGGGGTTGTTGCTCGGCAAGAACGGCGACTACATGCCGCGCTTCAGCCGCTCGGGAGAAGAGCAGGTGCTCGCCGCCGAGAGCCTGAGCGCGCTCGCCAGCATGTTCGGCCGCCCGTACGCCTCGGGCGGCGTGTATCCCGCCTGGGAGCTCGACGAAGCCTGGCGC
The DNA here is from genome assembly GCA_011525785.1 of Planctomycetaceae bacterium. Lineage (GTDB taxonomy): Bacteria > Planctomycetota > UBA1135 > UBA1135 > WYBT01. Next base: position 193,252 of record WYBT01000012.1, on the reverse strand, counting down.
GAGCTGTGCATCGGCCAGCACCACGTCGTGCACGAGCGCGAAGGCGCCTGCGGCGCCGTGGGCGAACGCGCGTTCGAACGGGCGATCGCGACCTCGAGCGAAGTCTTCCAGCGCACGCTCGAGCACCTGGGGCGACGCGTCGACGGCCTGGAGGGGACGAGCATCGTCTACAACCCGCTGGGCTGGACGCGCGACGTGCAGTTCGAGAGCGGCGTGGTCCGTTCGGTGCCGGCCTTTGGCTACAAGGTCGTCGATCCTTACGACGGGATCGAGGAGCCGCGTCTGGGGCGCGTCCAGATGGAGGTCGGCGAAGAGCAACTGATCCTGCGCCGCGGCGCCTTCGCCGTGCACATCGACCGCAAGCGCGGCGTCGTGACGCAGATCTTCTCGCGCGACTTCCCGCAGGGCGTGCTGCACAAGGCGCGCGCCTTCGGGCAGCTCGAGATGCGCCGCAATCGCTCGCTCGAGCGCTTCGACACCGTGCACCTCTCGAGCGAGTCCAGCGAGAACGCCGAGTTCGCGGAGTTCGCCTTCCTGCGCGAGGGCCGGGGCGGCAGCCGGATTCGCGTCGTGTACTCGCTCTCGACGCTGCACGACGCGCTGTGGGTGCGCTTCCAGGGCGAGAACGTCGCGCGCCCCGACTCCGGCCTCGCCGCGGCGCTCACCGCGCCCATCGCGGCCGCGTTCCGGCCGGCGCGGGTCGTGCGCGACGCGCCCTACGGCGTGTGCGACACCACGGCCGAGCGCGACTTCGTGCTGCGCCAGCCGCGCGACGAGGACGGGGCGTTCGCGCGCCTCGAGTCGCTGTCGCGGCCCTTCACAGCGCACAGCTTCGTCGACCTGCTCGCCGAGGAATCGGCGGGGCGCGGGTTGCTCGTGATCCACGACGGCAGCCAGGGCTGGTCGCGCGACGCACACGGCGTGCGCGTGGCGCTCAATGCGCGCGACGCCTGGGACGGCGAGCACTTCGACAACGTGTTCGACGCGGAGCTGTGGCTGATCCCGCACGCCGCGCTGACGCACTGCGAGCGCGCGCGCCTGTCGATGGAGTGCAACCTCGGTTCGCCGCGCTTCGAGAGCAGCGCCGCGGTGCTCGGCGGCGGCGATCTCCCGCCGACGCTCGGCGCGGCCAGCCTCGACGCGTCGGGGGTCTTGATGACCGCGCTGCGGCGGCGCGCCGAATTCGACGTGCAGGCGCCCTTCGAACTGCGCCTGGTCGAGTTCGACGGCAAGGCCTGCGAGGCGATCGTCCGACTGCCCGGGCCGATTGCGCGCGCCGCGAAGACCGACCTGTGCGGCCAGGTGCTCACGCCGCTGGTTCCGCGCGCAGCAGCGCCGCCCTTCGGGCCCGCACAACTGCCCTGGAGCGCGCTGGTCGTGCCGCTGCGGCCCTACGAGATCGCCACCGTCACGGTCGAACTCGAGTTCGGTCGGCCGGCGCCGGGCGGGCGCGATCAGTTGCTGGCGCGGGCCGGGGCCGAGCGCCGCGCGCACTACGCCTCCTGATGCACAGGCGCCGCAGGTCGCGGCCCGCGCACCACCAGCACGATCCCCGCCAGGATCGCGGCCGCTCCGCCGGCGATGCTCCAGCTCATCCGCTCGTCGCCGAGCGTCGCGCCGAGCAGCAGCGCGATGGCGGGGGTGACGTAGGCGATCAGGCTGAGTCGGCTGGAGCGCACGTAGCGCAGCAGCCAGAAGTACAGCCCGAACGTGAACACCGTGCCCATCAGCGCGAGGTACAGCACCGAGCCGATGGCCATCGGCGTCCAGCGCGGCGAGGCATCGGACTCGGACAGCACCGCGGCCAGGCTCAGCAGGGCGGCCCCCACGAACATGGCGTTGCGGTTGAGCGCCAGCGAGCTGACCTTGGCGCCGTGGCGCTTGACGAGCGTGTTGCCCACCACGGAGGAGATCGGGCTGAGAAGCAAGATCAGGGCTGCGGGGACCGCCTGTGGACCGAGCGCGGGCAGGTCCGTCGCGAACAGCAACACCAGTCCCACGAGCCCCAGCGCGAAGCCCGACCACTGACGCGCGGCCAGGTGCTCGCCGGGCAGGAACAAGTGGCCCACCGCGGCGCTGAGCATCGGGAAGACGCCCCACAACAGGCTGGTGAGGCCCGAAGGAAGCAGCGCTGCGGTGCGGTAGACAATGGCGTAGGAGATGCCGAAGTTCAGTGCGCCGAGCGACAGCCACAGCCAGGTGGGAGGCGCCTCGCCGCCTTCGCGTCGACCCAGCCAGCGCGTCAGCACGCTCATCACCAGGCCCGCGATCCAAAAGCGCGCGGCGCCCGAGGTCTGCGGCGGCAGGTCGCGCAAGCCGCCCTTGATCACGAGCCAGGTGCTGCCCCACACCAGGCACAGCGCGGCGATGGCCAGCGCGGTCACGCGCGAGCTCGGCGGCGAGGGAGTGCGCTCGATCTGCACGCGCTCATCCTCACATCGGCGCGGCGGTTTTCAGCGCGCGAGCTCCGACGCCCGTCCCGAAATCAACGGGCCCGTGCAGCACGACTGCTGCACGGGCCCCTCCACACAGGCATCTGCGCGCAAGCCCCTGCGCGCGGGACGCCCCCTCTCGTTTGCGCGTCGCCCTGGCGGCGGCGCGGAGTCTCTCTAGTAGCGCGGCGCGCTCTCGCGCCAGTAGCCCGGGACCCACACGCGCACCTCGCGCTGTTCGTAGCGGCCGGGGTCGCGCACCACGGTCCAGTGGCCCGCGCTGACCAGCACTTGCACGCGGCGACCGCAGGAATCCCAGCGGGTCTCGAAGCGCGCCGGGGACCACACGCGTCGTTCGCAGCCCTCGACCCACACGCGCTCCACTCGGGTTTCCCAGCGTCCTTCGACCCACACGCGCGCCGGCGCGCAACTGGGCGCGCGGCCGAACGACACGCGCAGGCTGGGTTGCTCGCGACAGCCGCCGAGGGACAGCGAGAGGCGCTGCGCCTGCACGCTCGAGGCGCAGGACATGAGCACCGAGGCGAACAGCGCGAGACGCAGGGCGGGGAACGGTCGCATGACGATCGTGGCCTTTCAGGGTTTCTCGGGGGAGCGCCGGCGCCAAGTGCGCCTGGGGCGTGAACCACAGGCGCGATTCGATTGGCGCGAGCTGACCGGCCGCAGAGCGAAGCTCGTGCCACGGGCGCGAGCGCTGCGCGAACGCGCGCCGGCATCGCTCACCGCGCTGCTCGTGTAGCCTGTGCGGCGCAGGGTTGTGGCTCGTGCTGTCCACCGTCGTGGACGGACGCTGACGCACGCCCGCTGTCCCCGCGATGTTGAGTCACCTGATCTGCGCCGGCTTGTCCCTCGTCGCCCCGCTCCAGGATCCGGCGCCTTCGCCGAGCGGGTTCCGGCCGCTGGGCTTCGACGCGGCGCTCATCCAGGCCCAGGCCTTGTCCGTGCCGCTCCTGGTCGACTTCTACGATCCGGCGAGCGACGAGTGGACGGTGATGAAGCGCGTGACCTGGGGCGACCCCGTCACCCTGCGCTGGCTCGAGGCGCGCGTCGTCGCGGTGCAGTTCGAGTTCAGCCGTGAGGCCGAGCTCGCGCAGCGCCTGGGCGTGAATTCGCCGGCGACGTGTGTGTTCCTCACCTCCGAGGGGCTCGAGATCGACCGCTTGCGCGGTTTCGTGGACGCGCGCACGTTCATGACCGAGGGGCAGGGCATCGTCAACTGCATGAAGCACGTCGGGCCGGCGCGGCTCGCGCTCGACGCCGATCGACTCAACCCCGTCGCGCGCGTCGACCTGGGCCTGGCCTACCTCTCGTGCCGGCGGCTCGCGCGGGCGCTCGAAGAGGTGCTGTGGGCCTGGGACCACGGCTACGAACGCGTCGACTTCCGCGAGGCGCGGCTGAGCGAGCTGCCGCTGGTGATCAAGCGCGTGCTGGCGGCCTACCCCGGCGGACGGCAGGCCGTGATCGAGCGCCGCGATCAGCTCCAAAAGCGCCTGCTGGCGTTCGAGGAGGGCGCCGATTCCGTGCGCTTGGCGCGCGAGGTCTCGGCGCTCAACACGGGTCTGTTCGCCGAGAAGAAGCAGCTCGAGCTGTTCAACGACTTGCGCGCGCGCCCCAAGGTTCCGCGCGAAGTGCTCGAAGCGCTGTACTGCCGCATGCTGGTCGACATGCTGATCCGCGACAAGCGTTGGAGCGAGCTGCTCGACGGGCGCGGTGATGTGCTGCTGTGGCTGGACTCGGAGTACCTGACGCTGCGCGAAGTCGCCGCGGCCGTGGAGCGCGGCGAACAGGGGCTGGGCATCAGCGCCGACGCCCTGTCGATTCGCCGCAACGGGGCCTTGCACCTGGCGGGCGGCTATGTCGAGGCGTTGTTCGCGACGGGCAAGGCCCGCGAGGCGAGCGAGGCCATCGACCTGGTGCTGCTGCACGACGCGCGCGCACAGGCGCACCACACGCTCCTGCGCGCGTGCCTGGGGGCGCGGCGTATCGACGAAGCGCGCGCGCTGCTCGCGCGGGCGGAGCGGCGCGGGTTTGCGGAAGACGAACTCGAACCGCTGCGGCGCTCGCTGGCCTCGGCCGCTGGGCAGAGCGCGAAGTGAACGCGCTCTGCACGCGCAGCGCTGCGCGTGCTCAGCGCTGCGGAGTGCCCAGCGGGTCGAAGATCGGATCGAGGCTCTGGAGCTCGCTGCGAACCTGCGACGCCTGCTCTTCGCGGCCCAGCCCGAGCAAGGCGTCGGCCAGCGCCTTGATGGCGGTCGCCGAGTTCGGATAGCGCTCGCGCAGGCGCGTGTACACGATCCGCGAAGCGTTGAACTGCCCGGTCTGCTGCAGGGATTGCCCCAGCCGGTGGGCTTCGAGCGGCGCGCGCTCGACCAGCAGCTTCAGTCCCTCCTCGAACTCGCTCGGCCCCAACTCGGCCGCGAACAGGAGCTGATCGGCGACGAGTTCAGGATCGTCAGGGGCGTGCGCCAGGCCCAGTGCGACGAGTGCTCCGCCCGCGCGGGCGGCGCCTTGCTTGAGCACGCGGGTCTTGAGCTGCTTGAGCGCCTCGAGCTGGCTCGCGTCACAACCCCAGCGCGCGAACAGCTCCTGGTGCCAGCCCGGATCGATCGCGGCGTAGAGCAGGCGGTTGGTCTCGATCGCGGGGTCGCCCAGGTCGTGGAACAGCCGCCGCGGGGCCTCGAACTCCAGGCGCATGTTGGCGTCGGTGTTGAGTTCGCCCGGGCCGACGGAGCTGAGGAAGCGCGCGACGCCGCGCTCGTCGAGCAACAGGTGCGAGAACAACAACGCGCGCACGTCGGTGGTCGCGAAGTAGCGCTCGAAATCGCCGCGCGCCAGGGCGTTGCCATCGAGCAGCGCTTGCGCCTGCTCGAGCGTCGCGCGCTCGGGGCTCACCGGCCGATCGCCGGCGACCAGCAGCAGGTCGTACTCGCTCACGCGCAGCAGCACGCAGTGGGGGAACACCGCCGTCAGCGTTCGCAGCACCAACGCGAAGTCGCGCGCGGTGAAGGCGTAGGCCTGGATCCACTGGGCCAGCAGGCCGCGCGGGGCCAGCTTGGAGCGCGCGGTGCGGTAGAAGTCCTCGGTGAACAGGTTCGCGACGCCGGCGATCCAGGGATTGGAGGGTTGCGAGAGGATCAGGTCCCAACCGCCCGGGTGGCCCTGGACGTAGCTGCGCCCGTCGTCGAGCACGACGCGCACGTTGTCGCGCTCGACCGCTCCGTGGTTGAACAGCTCGAAGAAGCGCGCGCCCTCGACGATCGAGGGCTCGATCTCGCAGCAGGTGGCGCGCGTGCCATCGAAGATCGCCGCGGCGCCGACGGTGACGCCCGAGCCCATGCCGATCACGACCACGTCGTCGGCGGCCGGGTGCAGCAGCCGCGGGATGTACGCCATGCCCAGCTGCATGGCCATGTCGTTGGCCGAGCTGGCGTCGATCTTCCCGTGCACGCGCAGGTTGATCAGGCGCTCGGGCGGGCGCTGCAGGTAGGGCGTGGGGAACGGCTCGCCCTCGAGCACCAGCACGTTGCAGCTGGGTCCTTCGGAGAAGTACAGCGGCTTGAAGTCGCGCCGCGTCATCTCGGCGCCTTGCACTCCGTAGAGGTACGCGCCCAGGTTGGTGTCGAGCGGATCGGCGCCGCGCCACTGCGCGAGCAGCGCGATCGCGCACACCACGCTGGTGGCCAGCGCGGGACCGCGCGCGCCGAACAGCCACAGCGGCGCCAGCGCGTAAGCGCCGAGCGCAGCGCGCACGCTCCAGAACGAGCCCAGGTTCGGCGTCAACGCGAGGTTCGTGAGCGCCGCGCCGGCCACTGAGCCGATCGTGTTCCAGGCGTACACCCGTCCGACTGCGCGGCCGGCGTTCTCGGCGCTGGCGCGCGTGAGCTCCACCAGCGCGGGGAAAACCATGCCCATGCCCAGTGTCGGCGCGAACTGCAGCACGGCGCTGACGGCGCTGCACAGCGCCGCGTTGGCCCAGGCGTCGACCCGCGCCTCGCGCAGGTAGCCCATCAGTTGCGCGAGTTGCGGCCGCAGCGCCCAGCCGACCAGCGCAGGCAGCACGACCAGCGCGCAAGCCAGACACAGTGTCGACTCGATCGAGCCGGGACGCTCCGCGCGCAAGCGGAACAGCAGGCTGCCAAGTCCGACGCCAAGGATGAACACCCACAGGCAACTCGAGAACGCGTAGGTCGTGGGGCCCACGAGCAGCGCGAGTTCTCGCGCCCACAGCATCTGCAGTGCGATCGATGCGCAGCCAGCGCCGGTTGCGGCCCACAGCACGCGCGACAGGCTCGGCTCGCCGCCGCTGGCCGCAGTCACGGGAGACTCAGTGCTCGCGGGCAACTCCAGCTGCGCGCCGCGCGCGATGACGATCGCCGCGAGGCCCACGGCGATGTTCAGCCCGGCCGCCAGGGCATTGGTCCCGACCAGGCCCAGCGCGTCGAGCAGGTGGAAGCCGGCCGCGTACGCCCCTGCGGCGGCGCCGAGCGTGTTGAAGGCGTAGAGCCAGGCCGCCGACTTGCCGACGCCGACGCCTGTACCTGCGAGCTGGCGCGTGAGGATCGGCAGCGTCGCGCCCATCAACATGCACGGCGGGCCGATGAGCGCGAAGGTCAGGGCCACGCGCGCCAGGCCCAGGAGCAGCGGCTGTTCGCCCAGCCGCACCGAGAGCGGCGCGGCGAAGTCCGCGACCCACGACATCACCGGCGGCAGCGCGAGCGCCAGCACGCCGATCAGGATCTCGAACACGCCGTACCACAACAGCGGCCGGCGCGAGCGATCGGCGAAGGCGCCGAAGAGCCGCGCGCCCAGGCCCAGCCCGAGCAGGAAGGCCGCGATCACGCTCGCCATGGCGAGCGTGGAGCTGCCCCACATGTGCCCCAGCCGCTTGAACCAGACGGTTTCGTAGCACAGCCCGGTGAAGCCCGAGAGCGCGAACAGCGCCGAGGCCAGCAGCAGCGACGTGCGTCGGTTCATCACTGGCCGCGAACGGAGTGGGCCTCGCTGCGCGTCCCGAGCAAGGCGCCGAGGGCCGCTGCACAACGCTGCGCGTTGCGCTCGTCGGCGCCGTGCCCCATCAGGCCCACGCGCCACAGCTTGCCCTTCAGCGCGCCCAGGCCGCCGCCGATCTCGATGCCGTGTTCGAGCAACAAGCGCTTGCGCAGCGCGAGATCGTCGACGCCCTCGGGAACGCGCAGGGTGGTGAGCTGCGGCAGGCGCAACTCGTCGGGCACGAACGGGCTGAGCCCCAACTCGCGCGCGAGCGCAAGGAACGCGCGGCTGACGCGCTCGTGGCGTTGGAAGCGCGCGCTGAGCCCCTCCTCGAGCACCAGTCGCGTCGCCTCGTGCAGGCCGTAGAGCAGGTTGCTCGAAATGGTGTGGTGGTAGCCGTGCGGCGCGTCCCAGAACTCGAGCAACAGCCCCAGGTCGAGGTAGAAGCTCTGCACCGCCGAGCGGCGGGCGCGCACGCGTTCGACTGCGCGCGGCGAGAAGCTCACCGGCGCGAGGCCAGGCGTCGACGACAGCCCCTTCTGCGTGCAGGACCAGATCCCGTCGATGCCGTGGGCGTCGACTTCGATCGGCAGGCAGCCCAGCGAGGTCACCGCGTCGACGCACAGCAGCGCGTCGAGTTCGCGCGCCAGCGCGTTCCAGGGGGCGAGCTCCTGGCGCACGCCCGTCGAGGTTTCGGCGTGCACGACGGCCACCAGCCGGATGCGCTTGCCGTGCGCGGCCGCGCGCGCTGCCTGCGGGTCGCTGGCGGCGCCCCAGGGCGCGTCGACGCGCGTGACCTGCGCTCCGCAGCGCTCGGCGATCTGCGCGATGCGCGCGCCGAAGTAGCCGTGGGTTGCGACCAGCACGCCGTCGCCCGGCTCGATCAGGTTGCACAGCACCGCTTCCATGCCCGCGGTGCCGGTGCCGGACACGGCCAGCGTCGCCGCGTTCTGCGTGCCGAAGATCGCGCGCAGGTTGGCGCGGATCTGGTCCATGGCTGCGAACAGTTCGGGGTCGAGGTGTCCGACGGTGGGCAGCGAGAGCGCGCGCAGCACCGAAGGCGCGACGGGGGAGGGGCCGGGCCCCAGGAGCAGGCGCTCGGGCGGAGTGAAGGGTTGTTGGGCCATGGGGCGGACGATCAGGCGCTGGGGCCGGCGCTCAACTTCTCGAGGCGGCGCTTGAAGCTGAGGGGATTGACGGCGCCGGACATTCCGTCGAGGAAGCGGCCGTCAGGTCCGGCGAAGATCACGAACGGGAGCATGTAAGCGTCTTCGAGATGGCCGGCGAGGAGCTCGACTTGCTCCTCGGGCTCGTCGCAGTCACTGGCCAGGGCCACGAAGCCCTTTTGCAGCAGCGGCGCGATTTCGGGGTGGGGAACTACGCCCTGCACGAGGGCGCGGCACTGGCCTCACTGCTCGCGGCCGAACTCGATGAAGATCAACTTGTTCTCGCACTGCGCGGCGGCCAGCGCCTCGCTCCAGCGGGTGTTCCAGTCGAGGGTCGACTTGTCGTCGAAGTGAGGGTGTGCGCGGCGGTTGACCATGACCTGCTCGTCGGTGGGTTGGGGGGGCGTGAAGCGCGGAAGATGGTAGCTCTCCTCCGCGGCCTTCCGCCGTGCGCGCTCCCAGGTCTGGGGCGGAACTCCGACTGCGCTCGAAGCCAGTCAAGCCCACAGGGCGCCGGTCCGACAACTGCCTTCGAACTCCGCGCCCGGCGCCCGATCGCTGCGGCGTCTGCGGCGGCGGAACGGCACCCCTCGAACTCCGCGCCCCTCAATGAGCCAAAACGAAGAACCGAACACGAGCGTCGGCGAGCGTCGCCGGGCCACGCGCCGCGACAGCGACGTCCAACTCGAGATCCAGCTCGACGCGGCCACCTTGCGGGGGCAGGCCGAGAACATCTCCACGGCGGGCGTGTTCTTCTTCTCGACCGACCCGCTGAGCGTGCGCGTGCGCATCCGCGACAGCGCCTCGTCGCGCGACTACACGGGCAAGCTGGTGCGCGTCGAGCGCATGAGCTCCGACACGACCGGCTACGCGATCGAGTTCGATCGGCTGTAGTCCGCTACAGCGCCTCGTCCAGCAACTCGCGCGGCAAGTCGCGCCGCACCAGCTCGGTGCGCAGTCGTTGCCAGCGCTTGCGGGCCGCCTCTTCGTTGATCCCCAGCGCCAAGGCTGCGTCTTTGCAGCTCGCGCCTTCGAGTCCACACAGGCGCACGAGGGTCTGCTCGTCCTCGCCCAGTTCGCGCACTCGCTCGAGGAAGTGCGCCAACGCCTCGTCGCGCGCGAGCCGGCGCGTGAAGCTCGTGACTTCGTCGGGCGCTTGCTCCAACGCGCGCCGCATCTCGGAGGGATCCTCGCCTGACGCGGCTCGTTTGCGGGCCTCGCGCAGGGCCTCCAAGAGCACGTTGCGCGCGATACCGAACAGCCACGCGCGGAACGGGCGTGAAGCGTCGTAGGACTCGAAACCAGCCAACGCGCGCGCCCAGACCTCGTGCACCAGGTCCTCGGGCTCCATCGACCGGCGCAGTTCGCTTCCGATGCGCAACTGCGCCCAGCCGTACAGTGCGGGCAGCACCCGCTCGCACAGTGCGCCGACTGGGTGAACCCGTGTGTGCTGAGCGTCGCCAACCTCGAAGGGCAGGAGCAGGGGCTGGTCCTCTACGTGGGCGCCGGCCCAGCGAGTGTCGCGTGGGGATCGGGGAGCAGCTTCTTGTGCGTCAAAGCGCCGACGCAGCGCACGGGTGCTGAGGGATCCGGCGGGACCACGGGCGCGTGCGATGGAGTGCTCACACTCGATTGGAACGCTTTCGTCACCGCCAGCCCCTCAGCGCTGGGCTCGCCGTTCAGCGTCGGCGACAAGCTCTACGCGCAAGGCTGGTATCGCGACCCGCCGGCGTCGAAGTCGACCAACTTTCGAATGGTCTGGAGCTGACCGTCGTGCCGTGATGGCGCGCTGAGCGCGGCTCCGCGAGTTCCGCGGGCGGCGATCACATGTGCTCGAGGAACCAGCGCGGCAACAGGCCCATCAGCAGCACCAGCGCCACGCAGGCGGTCGACGCCAAGCGCGCGCTGAAGGCGATGGGCTTGGTGCTGGCGAGCGGCGAGTCCTCGTTCGGGGCCTGCATCCACATGGCGATGATCACGCGCAGGTAGTAGCCCAGTGCGATCACGCTCAGCAGCACGCCCACGATCGCGGCCGGGATCATCTCGGCGCGCACGGCGACCGAGAACACCAGGTACTTGCCCAGGAACCCGCCGGTGGCGGGGATGCCGCCGAGCGAGAGCATGAACACGGTGAGCGCCGCCGCGAGGTAGGGGCGGCGCTGGCCCAGGCCGCGCAGGCCGTCGAGCGTCGTCATGCGCTCGCCGTCGGACTCGAGCAGCGCGAGCACGCCGAACGCGCCGCCCGCAGTGGCCACGTAGGCCGCCATGTAGAACAGAGCGGCTTGCAGCGCGCCGTGCGGCTGCGGGTCGCCGCCGACTGCGCCTGCGATCGCCAGCAGCACGACGCCGGCGTGGGCGATGCCCGAGTAAGCCAGCATGCGCTTGACGTCCTGCTGCAGCAGCGCGCCGAGGTTGCCGACCGCCATGGTGATCAGGGCGATCAGAGCGACGCTGGTCGCAGAACTCGTCGGCAGCGCGAGCAGCGCGTTGAGCAGGAACGCGAACGCCGCGGCCTTCGTACCGGTCGCCATCAGGCCCGTGACGGGCGTGGGGCTGCCCTCGTACACGTCGGGGACCCAGACGTGGAAGGGGAACACGCTCACCTTGAAGAAAACGCTGGCCGCGAGCATCGCCACGCCCACGAGCGCCATGGGGCTCTCGAGCACCTTCGCGCGTTGCGCGGGGTCGGCGAAGACATCGAGGGACAGCGTGCCGCTCGCTGCGTACACCAGCGCGGCGCCGTAGAGGAAAAAGCCCGCGGCGAAGGCGCCGAGCAGGAAGTACTTGAGGCCCGCCTCGACCGACTTGGCGCGATTGCGGCGGAACGCCGCCAGCGCGTAGAGCGGGATCGAGAGCAACTCCAGGCCGATGAAGAACACGATCAGGTCGCGCGCGCCGGCCATCATCGACATGCCCACGGCGGTGGCGAGCAGCAGGACGTCGTGCTCGTTCTGGTGCGAGCTGTCCTCGTCGTAGTAGTTGCGGCTGAAGAGCCACGCCACGGCGACGCCGGCGATGAAGATCAGGCCCCACATGGCCGTCGCGCGATCGGCGACGAACACGCCGTCGAGCACGACCCCGGGGACCTGCTCCGCGAGCAGGATCCGGGCGTTCAGGACTCCCGCGAACACGAGCGACGCCGCGACCAGCAGTCCGCGGGCCGCCTTGGACAGCGGGGTCAAGCCGGCGAGCAGGACAAGCAACGCGCCGATGGCCAGCGCCATCAGCGGGGCGAGCGCGCTCAGCGCCGCAGCGTCGAACAAGGAGTGCAGCACGGAGAGCTTCATCGCGACTGCTCCTGGAGCGGTTCAGCCGAGGGATGGGTCGTGGAGTCGGCGCTGGCGAGCAGCGCGCGCCGCGCCTCGGCCAGGCGCACGTTGATCTGCTCGAGGTCCGGTTGGGTCTTGGACAGGAAGGTGTTCGGACTCACGCCGAGCCACACCACGAGCACCACCAGCGGCAAGAGCAGCCCGACTTCGCGCGCGCCCAGGTCGCCCAGCTCGCGGTTCTCGGGCTTGTCGAGCGCGCCGAACAACATGCGCCGCGTCGCCATGAGCATGTAGATCGCGCCGAAGATCACGCCGCTCAGGCCGACGATCGACCACAGCGGCGAGGCCTGGAACGAGCCGTACAGGATCAGGTACTCGCCCACGAAGCCGTTGAGCCCAGGCAGGCCCACGCTCGAGAGGGTGGTGATGACCCAGAACAGCGCGAAGATCGGCATGGCCACCGCGACTCCGCCGAAGGCGTCGAGCGCGCGCGAGTGGCGGCGCTCGTAGATCATCCCGACCAGCAGGAAGAGCAGGCCGGTCGAGATGCCGTGGTTGACCATCTGCAGCATCCCGCCGTTGATGCCGGCCGGGGTGAGCGCGAACAGGCCCAGCACCACGTAGCCCAGGTGGCTGACCGAGGAGCAGGCGATCAAGCGCTTGAGGTCGTCCTGAGCCCAGGCGAGGAGCGCGCCGTAGAGGATCCCGATCGCGCCCAGTGCCATCATCACCGGCGCAGCGGCGATCGCGGCGCCCGGCAGCATGTGGATGCAGAAGCGCACCAGTCCGTACGTGCCCATCTTCAGCAGCACGCCCGCGAGCACCACCGAACCCGAGGTCGGCGCCTCGGTGTGCGCGTCGGGCAGCCAGGTGTGGAACGGCAGCAGCGGCACCTTGATGCCGAAGGCCAGCGCGAACGCGGCGAAGAGCCACAGTTGCTCTTCCAGCGGCGCGCGGCAGAGCACGTTGATCAGCTCGAAGACGTCGCTCGTCCCGCGCGTCCACAGGATCGAGATGATGGCGATCATCATCACCAGCGAGCCCGCGAGCGTGTAGAGGAAGAACTTGATCGTCGCGTACAGCCGACGCTCGCCGCCCCAGATGCCGATCAGGAAGTACAGCGGGATGAGGCTGATCTCCCAGAAGAAGTAGAACAGCACCAGGTCCAGCGCGAGGAACGTCCCGAGCATGCCCGTCTGCATGACGAGCATCCACACCATGAACTCCTTGACGCGCTTGTGGACGTGTCCCCAGGTCGAGAGGATCACGATCGGCATCAGCACGGCCGTGAGCGTGACCATCAGGAGCGACACGCCGTCGAGCCCGAGCTTGAAGCGCACCTGCGTCGGCGCGCCATAGGAGCTGGGCAGCGCGAACCACGGCGCGTCGAACAGGTAGCGTTCGACCGGCGTGCCTTCGGCGCCGAAGCCGATGAACAGGCGCACGCCGAGCACGGCCACCACGAGCGTCGCGCCGAGCGCGAGGTAGCGCTGCAGCGCTTCGGCGCCCTTGGGTGTGAAGGCGATCGCGAAGGCCGCAGCGAGCGGCAGGAAGGTCAAGAGCAACAGGTCGTAGTGCATGGCCAGGCTTCGCTCAGCTCCACATCCACCACAGGGAGATCAGCGCCGCGCCTGCGCCCATCCACAGCGCGTACGACTCGAGCTGGCCCGAGGCCATGCCGCGCACGCGCGCAGCTACGCCCTTGGCGAGCGTCGCCGAGCCGTTGACGAGGCCGTCGATCACGAGCTGATCGACCACGAAGCGCACCGTGAAGGCGCACAGCCTCAGCGGCATCACCACCAGGCGCGAGTACGCGCCGTCGATGGTCCAGGCCTCGCCGAGGAAGCCGGCCACGCCCGGTGCGCCGCGGTCGATCGCGAGGTCGCGCTCGGGCCCGCGCGTGTAGGCGTAGAAGCCGGTGTGCGCGAAGGCCAACGCGACCGCGGCGCCCAGACCCAGGAGCAGCCACTCGACCGCGTGGGAGAGGTGCTCGTGCGGATGGTGCATGGCGAGGATCGCCTTGCCCGGCTCGACCACCGGCGCGAGCCAGCCGTCGAGCACGTGCGCGACGTGGAACACCGGCGGCAGGCCGAGCACGCCGCCCAGCACCGAGAGCAGCGCCAGCACCATCAGCGGAACGGTCATGAGCGCCGGCGACTCGTGCGGGTGCACGTGGTGGTGGTCGAAGCGCTCGGGTCCGAAGAAGGTCAGCGCCACCATGCGCCAGGTGTAGTACGCCGTCATCGCGGCGGTCAGAACGCCGACGATCCAGAACGCGTAGTACACGCCGCCCGAATTGAAGGTGTGGGCGAGGATCTCGTCCTTCGAGAAGAAGCCGCTCATCAGCGGCAGGCCCGAGAGCGCGGCCGCGCCCGCCAGGAAGGTCGCGAAGGTCTGCGGCATGTGCTTGCGCAGGCCGCCCATCTTGTGCATGTCCTGTTCCTCGTGCATGCCGTGGATCACCGACCCGGCGCCGAGGAACAAGAGCGCCTTGAAGAAGGCGTGCGTGACGAGGTGGAACACTGCGGCGGCGAACGCGCCCGTGCCCAGACCGAGGAACATGTACCCGAGCTGGCTGACGGTCGAGTAGGCCAGCACCTTCTTGATGTCGCGCTGGACGAGCGCGGTCGAACCGCCGATGAGGGCCGTGGTCACGCCGACGGCGCTGATCAAGGTCATGACCGCCGGGCTCGAGGCGAACAGCGGATTGAGGCGCACGATCAGGTAGATGCCTGAGGTCACCATGGTGGCCGCGTGGATCAGCGCCGAGACCGGCGTCGGACCCGCCATGGCGTCGGGCAGCCAGGTGAACAGCGGCAGTTGCGCCGACTTGCCGCAGCAGCCGCCGAACAGGAACAGCGCGGCCAGCGTGAGGTTGAGCTGCGTGGTCGCGTCGATCGTCTCGAGGCGGAAGTCGGCCTTCATGCGCAGGACGATGTCCGCCATGTCGAGCGTGCCGAACAGGCGCAGCAGCAGGAAGCTGCCGATCAGGAAGCACGCGTCGCCGACGCGGTTGGTCACGAAGGCCTTCTGCGCGGCCTCGGCCGGCCAGCCCTTCTCGTACCAAAAGCCGATCAGCAGGTACGAGCACAGGCCCACGCCTTCCCAGCCCACGAACACGCCCAGCAGCGAGCTCGACAGGACCAGGATCAGCATCGCGAACACGAACAGGTTGAGGTACGCGAAGAACTTGGCGTAGCCCGCGTCACCCTTCATGTACCCGGCGGCGTAGATGTGGATCAGCAAGCCCACGCCGGTGATGACCAGCGTCAGCGTGCTCGAAAGCGGGTCGAGCACGAGCGCGACGTCGACGTCGAACCACGGGCGCGCCGGGTCGCCGATCGTGATCCACTCCCAGGCCGTCGAGAGCAGCGTGCGCGCAGACGGCGCCAACGCTCGCAGGTCCATGAAGCCGCGCAGCGCGAAGGCCAGTGCGCCGGCCATCGCAGCGCAGGCCACCACAGGCGCGAGCGCCGACGGCCCCTTGGCGTTCGGATCGCTCTTGCGCGCACGCAAGGTGGCCAGGTGCAGGGCGCCGCACAGCGCGCTGCCGATCAGCGGCAGCAGGGGGATCCACCACAACCAGGCTTGCGAAAGCGGGTCTTGCATCGACTAGCCCTTCATCTCGCTGGCCGAATCCGTCTCGACCGATTGCTTGAGCCGATAGAGCGCAATCACCAGGGCCAGACCGACCGCGGCCTCCGCCGCCGCGACGGTGATCACGAAGATCGAGAACACGGGCCCTTGGAGATCGAGTGCGTCGGCTCTGGAGTGGCTGCGGCTGGCGGCGAGGAAGGCCAGATTCGCGGCGTTCAGCATCAGCTCGACGCACATCAGCGCCACGATCACGTTGCGCCGCACGAGGAAGCCGAGCACTCCCAGAGCGAAGAGCCCGGCCGACAGGAAGAACAGGTGTTCGCTGGGAACGTTCACTGCGCGGACTCCTTGCCGCGGCGCTTGGCGAGCACCAGCACGGCGACCATCGTCACGAGCAGGAGCAGCGACACGGCCTGGAACGGCAGGCTGTAGCGGCCGAAGAGCGCGATGGCGATCTGTTGGATGTCGTCGATGCGCTCGGGCGCGCCGCCCTCGGGCAGCGCGGGCAACGACGCGCGCTGCGCGGCGATCAGGCCGGCGAGGCCCACGCCGGCGGCGACCACGGCCGCGAGCTTGGCGCGCGAACTCGACAGGGGCGCGGCGCTGAGTTCGAAGCGCGTGCCCATGCCGCCCAGGTTGAGCAGCATGATCACGAACAGGAACAGCACCATGATCGCGCCGGCGTAGACCAGGATCTGCACCGCCGCCATGAAGGCGAAGCCCGCGAGCAGGTAGACCACCGCGAGCGCGAAGAAGCTCAAGAGCAGCGAGAGCACGCTGCCCATCGGGCTCTTGGAGAAGATCACTCCCAGGCCGCCGACGAGGGCGATCACGCTGAGGAGGTAGAACAAGAACTCGCTCACGGCTGCTTGCTCCGCCAACGCTTGTTGATGCGGTAGACGTAGTCGATGCGCGGCTGCAGCGCCGACTTGGGGCGCTTGAGCTTTTCGAGGTCGTAGACCAGCCCGCGGCGCGTCGTGTCGGCCAGCTCGAGCTCGTTCGACATGAAGATCGCGTCCTTCGGGCAGGCCTCTTCGCAGAAGCCGCACAGGATGCAGCGCAGCATGTCGATCTCGAAGCGCTTGGGTTCGCGCTCGATCTGTCGGTCGGTCTCGCCGCCGTCGATCGTGATGGCGTAGGCCGGGCAGGCGATCTCGCACATGCCGCACGAGACACAGGCGATGTTGCCGTCGTCCTTGACCACCAGCCGCGGCTGACCGCGCGTGACTTCGTCGGTGGGCAGCGGTTCTTCGGGGTACTGGCGCGTGATCGGCTTCTCGAAGAACTTCGAGAACGTGATCGACAACCCACGGAAGATCTCCGGCAGGTACAGCCGCTCGGCGAACGTCAGTTCTTTGCGCTGGACGATGACCATGATCAGTGCGCTCCGAAGGAGATGAAGGCGCCGGTCACGAGCAGGTTGGCGAGCGCCAGCGGCAGGAACACCTTCCAGCCCAGGCGCATCAGTTGGTCGAAGCGCATGCGCGGCAGCGACCAGCGAACCCACAGGAACAGGAACAGGAAGAAGCCGGCTTTGAGGCAGAAGGCTGCGACCCCGATGAACCACGGCGCCTCGGGCCAGAACGGGACCGACGGCCCGCCCAGGAACAAGGTCGCGTTGAGGCACGAGAGCACCGTCATGGCGCAGTACTCGCCCAGGAAGTACAGGGCGAAGCGCATGGCGCTGTACTCGGTGTGGAAGCCGCCGACCAACTCGGGCTCGCACTCGGCGAAGTCGAACGGGTGCCGATTGGTCTCCGCAAACATCGTGATCGTGAAGAGCACGAAGGCCAGCGGCTGCGTCCAGATGTTCCACTGGCCGATGCTGGCCTGGTTCTCACTGATCGCGCGCAGGTTGAGCGTGCCCTCGAGCGCCACCACCGCCAGGATCGTGAGGATCAGCGTCAACTCGTAGCTGATCATCTGCGCCGAGGCGCGCAGACCGCCGAGCAGCGAGTACTTCGAGTTCGAAGCCCAGCCGCCCAGGATCACGCCGTAGATCGAAAGGCCCGAGAAGGCCAGCAGGAACAGCACGCCGATGTCGACGTCGGCGATCGAGAGCGGGATCTCGCGACCCGCGATCACGGCGGTCCCGCCGATCGGGATCACGGCCATGGTGAGCATCGCGGGCGCCGCCGAGAGCGCGGGCGCGAGGCGGAACATGAACTTGTTCGCGCCGGCCGGGATCAGCTCTTCCTTGAAGATGAACTTGATGCCGTCGGCCAGGGGTTGCAGCAGGCCGAACGGCCCGACGCGGTTGGGGCCGATGCGGTACTGCATCCAGGCCGAGACCTTGCGCTCGGCCAGCGACATCAGCGCCGCTGTGCCGACGAGGCCGCCGAAGATCACGACGATCTTGGCGATCCAGATCAGCGGTTGGGGAACATCCATGGTCCGTTGCTCGATGGGCGCGCGCGCTTCCGAGGGACTCGGATGCGCGGCGCGCGGGGTGGGACGGTGCGCGTGGGGGAGGAACCCTGGGGTGGGAGCGCGGCGGGGGACGCGGCGGGGATCAGGGGCGACTCAGCGGGTCGCTGCGGACGGGGCCAGCGCAGCGCGCAACTCGCGGAGCGTGCGCTCCAGCGGCCCGACGCCGGCGGGCGGCGGCACGGCGACGTTGAGCACGCCGACGTGGCCGTCGATGTTCAGCCACTGGCCGCTCTTCTCGACGTGCGTGGGCGCGCCCACCGCAACGTCGAGCGCCGGCAGGTCGTGCGCGCACACGTCGAACACCACGAGGCGCAGCTCGGCCGGCAGCTTCGCGAGTTCGGCGGGCTCGAGCAGCTCCTGGATGCGTTCACCGATGAGCAGCGCCGCGCGCGCCTGCGCCAACTCGACTCGCGCTTGCGCCGGCTCCACCGGCGCAAGGCCCAGCTCGGTCAGTCCGCGGCGGTTCGGGCACGGGTCTCCGGTGTTGAGCAGGTCGTCCTTCAACGCGCTCGGCGCCGGCGAGACGAAACGCGCGGCGACGCCCAGCGTCGCGCACAGTTCGAGCGCCGCGCGCGCTTCCTCCTGCGTCGCGAAGGGCGAGAGGAGCACCAGCGGCTTGGGGTGGGCCGCCAGGATGTCGGCCGCTTCGGCCAGCGCCGGCTCGACCTCGACCAGTTCCAGTCCGCCGTAGCCGCGGACCGCGGCGCCCGCCAGGCGACCGCCGAGCGCGCTGCCGGCCGGGGCGAGCGGCTGGGTGACGGGCGCGTACGCGAAGCGCCCGGTGTCGCACATCCAGTACTGATTGACTTGCGCGTTGAAGCGCGGGCGGAAGCGCTTGACCTCCTTGCCGCGCAGCGCCTCGACCGTGATCGAGCAGCCGCGTGAGCACTCCGCGCAGGTCGACAGCGACTTGGACAAGTTCCACACGCGCGCCTGGAAGCGGAAGGGCTTGAGCGTCAGCGCGCCGACCGGGCAGATGTCGGCCAGGTTGCCCTGGTAGTTGCCCGTCAGCGGCTTGTCGCCGAAGGTCGAGATCGTCGAGCGCGAACCCAGGCCGCTCACCGTGAGCTGCGGCTTGTGCGTGACGTCCTGGAAGAAGCGCACGCAGCGCGAGCACAGGATGCAGCGCTCTTCGTCGAGCACGATCACGTCGCCCAGGCTCTTGCGCTTCTCGAGCTTGCGGCGCGGCTCGCTCGAGCGGCCCTTGCCCTGGCCTTCGTTGAACGAGTAGTCCTGCAGATCGCACTCGCCGGCCTTGTCGCAGATGGGGCAGTCGAGCGGGTGATTCTTGAGCAGGAACTCGAGGCACTCGCGGCGCGTTTCGTGCGCCTTGGGCGTGTCGGTCTGCACGACCATGCCGGGGCTGACCGGCGTGCGGCACGCCGCCACCACGCGCGAGGGCTGGCCCGGCGCCGCGGCGACCTCGACCTGGCAGATGCGGCACGAGCCCACCGGCGTCAGACCCGGGTGGTAGCAGTACATCGGCACGTCGACGCCGCTGTCGTGGCAGGCGCGGATCAGCGGCTGCTTGGGATCGGCCTCGACCTCGCGGCCGTCGACCTGGATCTTGATCGTCGCCGGCTTGTCGCTCGGCGTCGGAGTCGTGGGTTGGCTCATCAGTGGGCTCCCTGCAGCTCGGGCGCCGGAGCGTGGGTGGGCGCGTGCGGATCGCGGCCGAGTTCGATGCACTGCTCGAAGTCGGAGCGGAAGTGCTTCACGGCCGCCAAGGTGGGAATCGCGGCCGCGTCGGCGAGCGCGCAGATCGTCTTGCCCGGCGCCATGCCGTTGGCGAGGTTCACGAGCAGGTCGAGGTCCTCGCGCTTGCCCTTGCCGCGCGCGATGCGGTGGAACATCTGATGCAGCCACTGCGTGCCCTCGCGGCACTGGCTGCACTGGCCGCAGCTCTCGTGGTCGTAGAAGCGCAGCGTGACGTCCATCACCTGCGGGATCGACGCGGTTTCGTCGAGGAAGATCATCGCCGCGGTGCCGAACATCGAGCCCGCGGCCTTGACCGAGTCGTGGTCCATCACGACGTCGATCGCGCTCGCCGGCATCAGGCCCGTCGACGAGCCGCCGGGGAAGAAGGCCTTGAGCTTGCGGCCCTTCCACACGCCGCCCGCGACCTCTTCGAGGATCTGGCGCGCGGTGAGCCCGAAGGGCAGCTCGTACACGCCGGGCTTGTTCACGTGGCCCGAGATGCCGCACAGGAAGTTGCCCGTGCTCTTGGGCACGCCCATGGCTTTGAACCACTCAGGCCCGCGCTCGACGATGAACGGCGCGTTGAAGATCGTCTCGACGTTGTTGACCGTCGTCGGCGAGCGCCACAGTCCCGAACCGGCGGGGAAGGGCGGCTTGGGGCGCGGGTGGCCGCGCTTGCCCTCGAGCGATTCCATCAGGCCGGTCTCTTCGCCGCAGATGTAGGCGCCGGCGCCCTTGTGCATCCACAGATCGCACGAGAAGTCCGTGCCCAGGATGTTCTTGCCGACCAGACCCGCGGCGCGCGCTTCGTCGATCGCGGCTTGCACGCGGTCGTACGAGAGCCGGTACTCGCCGCGCACGTAGATGTACGCGGCCTTCGCGCGCATCGCGTAGCAGGCGATCAAGCAGCCCTCGACCAGGCCGTGCGGGTCGCGCTCCATCAGCACGCGGTCTTTGCACGTTCCGGGCTCCGACTCGTCCGCGTTGACCGCCAGGTAGCGCGGGCGCGGGTCCTTGGTGATGTCGGGCATGAAGCTCCACTTCATGCCGGTGGGGAAGCCCGCGCCGCCGCGGCCGCGCAGCCCCGAGTCCTTCATCACCGCGATGACGTCCTCGGGCTTGAGCGGCGTCTTCAAGACCTTCTCGATGGCCTTGTAGCCGCCTTGCTGGCGGTAAACCGGCAGCGTGTGCGAGTTGGCCGCTGCGATGCGGTTCAACAGGTAGCGCTCGAACTCCTTCACGCCTTCGCTCCTTCGCGCGCGCGGCGCAGGATCTGCTCGGCCTTGGCCGCGTCGAGGTCCTCGTGGTAGACGCCGTCGAGGTCGAACATCGGCGCGTTGGCGCACGCGCCCTGGCACTCGACGCGCACGACCGTGAACTCGCCGTCGGACGACGTGCCGCCGACCGGCGCGCCGGTGACCTTGCACACGTGGCTCAGCAGCTCTTCAGCGCCGCGCAGCGTGCACGAGATGTTGTGGCACACGCTCACGAGGTGCTTGCCGCGCGGCGTCATGCGGAACATCGGATAGAACGAGGCGACGCCGAAGACTTCGACGGGCTCGAGCTCGAAGTAGGCGGCGAGGTCCTCGATCGCCTCGGGGCTCAGCCAGCCGCCGTTCTCTTCCTGGCAGCGGTGCAGCGCGGGAATCAGTCCTGCGCGCTTCTCGGGATAGTGGGTGACGAGCTCGTCGAACTCGCGCACCAGTTTCGGCGACAGAGCCATCAGCGATCCACCTCGCCCATCACGAAGTCCATCGAACCGATCAGCGACACCATGTCGGAGAACAGGCGGCCCTTCGCGAGCATGGGCAAGGCCTGGATGTTCATCAGTCCCGGCGCGCGGATGTGGCAGCGCAGCGGCTTGGAAGTGCCGTCACTCGCCACGAAGAAGCCCAGTTCGCCCTTCGACGACTCCACGCCGTGGTAGGCCTCGCCGCGCGGCAAGCGCATGTCCGTCACGACCTTGAACTGGAAGATCAGCTCTTCCATCGAGCTGTGCACCAGGTCCTTGGGCGGCAGCACGTAGCGCCGGTCCTCGATCAGCACGTCGCCCTTGACGCTCTTGAGCTTCTCGAGCGCCTGCTTTGCGATCTTCGCTGACTCGCGCATCTCGCTCATGCGCACGAGGTAGCGGTCGTAGCAATCGCCCACCGAGCCGATCGGCACGTCGAAGTCGTACTCCTCGTAGCCCGAATAGGGCTGCGCGCGCCGCAGGTCCCAATTCACGCCGCTGCCGCGCAGGATCGGGCCGGTCAGGCTCATCGCGACGGCGTCTTCTTTGGAGATGACGCCGATGTCCTTATTGCGGTCGTACCAGATGCGATTGCGCGTCAGCATCGCATCGATCTCGTCGAGCGCGGCCGGGAAGTCCGCCAGGAACTTCTCGATCATCGCCGTCACCTTCTCGTCGACATCGGCGTACACGCCGCCGATGCGCACGTAGGTGTTGTTCATGCGGTGGCCGGTGTAGGCGTCCACCACCTTGTAGAGCTCTTCGCGCTGGCGGAACGAGTAGAAGAAGATCGTCACCGCGCCCAGGTCGATGCCCAGCGTCCCGATGTAGATCAGGTGCGCCATGATGCGGCTGAGTTCCATCAGCAGCACGCGCACGACCTTGGCGCGCGGCGGGACCTCGATGCCGCCGAGCTTCTCGAGCGCCAGCGCGTAACTGATGTTGTTCATCAGCGGCTGCACGTAGTCGAGGCGGTCAGTGTGCGGGAAGAACTTGTGCCAGCCGAGCGACTCGCAGCTCTTCTCCTTGCCGCGGTGCAGGAAGCCCACGTCGGGATCGACGTCGACGATCTGCTCGCCGTCGAGCGTCACCGCCAGGCGCAGCACTCCGTGCGTAGCCGGGTGCTGCGGGCCCATGTTGAGCTTCAAGAGCTCGCCGTGCAGCGGATCGTCCTGGTCCAGTTGCGGCGGCGTGCCGGGCGCGTATTCGAATACCTGGCGCGTCAGCGCTTCACTGGTCTTCGCACCGCTCATTGCGCCGCTCCTTCTTCATTCCAGCCCTCGCGGCGCTGGCGGTCCCACTGGCGATAAAGCCGGTCGGGCTCGATGCCGGCGTGCGGGAATTCCTTGCGCAGCGGGTGATGGTCGTAACCCTGCGGCATCAGCAGTCGGCGCAGGTCGGGATGTCCGTCGAAGCGGATGCCGAACATGTCGAAACACTCGCGCTCCGACCAGTTGGCGCCGGGCCACAGATCGCAGCAGGTGGGTGCGTGTGCGTCGTCGTCGCGCAGCCAGCAGCGCACGCGGATGCGCTGCGAGTGCTCGAGACTCAACAATTGATGAGTCAGCGCGAAACGAGGCGTCTTGGGATAATGGTCGACGGCCGTGACCAGCGTGCACATGGCGAAACCCGCGCGCTCCTTGAGCGCCGCCAGAACGGCGTGCAGGTGCTCGCGCGCGACCTCGAGCGTGTCGAGTCCGTCCGCGCCCACCAGCTGTCGATACTCCAGGCCGGTCAACGCAGCCGCCCAGCGCGGGGCCGGCTTCTCGGGCGCAGCGGTGCTCGCCGCGCTGCTCTCGGAGGTCGTCACGGCTTCTTGATCTCCGTCTTGCGCGGCAGGGGATCGCCCAGGCCCAGCTTGCCCTTGGGGTCGTGCGGGTGCTTGTCGAGCACGCCCTTGGCGAGTCCGTGATTGGGTTGGTAGACGAACTTGCCGGTGCCGCGTTCGTCGCGTTGCGGCGCGCCCGTCCCCAGGAGCTTGGCGACCGGCGCCTCGCGCTCGATCTGCTTTTGAAGCTTCAAGATCGCGTCGATGACCGCGTCGGGCCGCGGCGGGCAGCCCGGCACGTAGACGTCGACCGGCATGATCGAGTCGATGCCCTGCACGACGGCGTAGCTGTCGTACATGCCGCCCGAACTCGAGCACACGCCCATGGCGATGACCCACTTGGGGTCGGGCATCTGGTCGTAAATCGTGCGCGCCGCCGTGGCCATCTTCCAGGTCAGCGTGCCGGCCACGATCAGCAGGTCGCACTGGCGCGGTGTGAAGCGTGCGGCCTCGGCGCCGAAGCGCGCCAGGTCGAACTTCGGCCCGATCATCGCCATCAACTCGATGCCGCAGCACGAAAGTCCCAGCGGCATCGGCCACAGGCTGTTCTTGCGGCCCCAGTTGACGAGCCAGTCGGCGCGCGTGGCGAAAAAGCCCGAGCCCGAAGCGTCCGCGGCCATGGGGCCGTCCGAAACCGGCCGCAGGCCGCCCTGTGCTAGCGATCCCATTCCAAACCTCCCTTGCGCCAAACGTAGACCAGTCCGACCGCGAGCACTCCGACGAACAGCGCGACCTCGGCGAACACGATTCCGCCCGCGCCAGCGGCGGCGAGCGAGCGTGCGGAGACGGCCCAGGGCACGAGGAAGATCGACTCGACGTCGAACAGGATGAACAGCACCGCCACCAGGTAGAAGTGGATCGACAGGCGCACGCGCGCGCTGCCCTGCGGCGTCATGCCCGACTCGTAGGGCCGGTCCTTGCCGATCGCGCGGCGCTTGCGGCCGAGCAGGTCGGAAATGACCAGGTTCGCCACGGCGAAACCGGCCACCACGGCCGCGTAGATCAGGATGGGGGCGTAGCTCTCGAGCATCGTTGGGCGGGCGTCGCGCGGCGCGTTGGCGCGCGGCGGACGCGAGTGGAAACCGGCTCGGAGCGCTGCGCGCGGCAGGTGCTCGGGCGGCCGGAGCGGACAAGTCGCGCCCCGCCGCGGTCCGGGGCCGGCGCCGCGCGCGGCGACACCGATCGGACGGCCTGGGGACGCTTCGGTCGGGCCGCCCGCGACCGCGGGGGTCGCAGAGGTTTCGAAGCCCGCTCCGAATTCCCGCCAATGTACCGACGGCGCGCTTGGGATTGAAGCGCGCAAGCTGCCGCGCCGCGCGCTCCGTGCGCCGTTCAATCGTCGCTGCCGTCGCATTCGACGACGCTGCGGCGCGCTCGGGCTGGCCGGCCGCTCAGCCGTCGCTCTCGACGCAGGCGCCGCCGCTGAGCTCCGCCAGGGCTTGCAGCGCTCCGTCGCCGCCGCGGCCGATCATCACGCAGTGGAACGCCACGCAGGTGGCCGGGCCGACGCGCTCGAGCAGCGGCTCGACCCAGCGCGGGCCCTCGGCGGTCGCGCCGTCGCACAGCACGATCACCGTGTCCTCCTCCAGGCGCGCGAGCACCGGCTCGCCCTGGCGGTCCAGGCGCAGCACGTGTTCGATCGCCGGGCGCAGCTCGGTGCCGCCGTCGGGCTTGTGGTAGCCGGCCCAGTGCAGCGCTTCGCCGATGGCCGCCGGCGTGGCGGGGACCAGTTCCTGCTTCCAGACCTCGAGCTTGCTCGAGAACAGCACCACGCGAAAGCGCGCGCCGGGGCCCAATTCCCGCAGGAAACGCTCCATTTCGCTCAGCGCGCGGGCGTAGCGCGAGGTCGCCTCGCGGCTGGCCTGTCCCATCGAGCCCGAGTTGTCGAGCACGAAGCACACCCGGTCGGTGGCCGGTCGCAGGCCATAGAAGCCGGCCCGCGTCGCCTGACCGCCGGCCCCGCCTTCCTCGCTCGGCGCATCGTCGTGCGCGTTGCGCCACCAGCGCGCCCAACGCTCGGGATAGGCCCCGATGCGCTTGCCCGAGCGCTCTTCGAGCGCAGCGACGAACTCCTGCTCGACGCGCAGCGAGATCCCGTCGCGCGCCGTGCGCGGCCCGCGCGCGCCGGCCGCCTCCCAAGCGCGCCGGCGGCCGACCCACAGGCCCAGCGACTCGATCAGCACAGGCACGGCGAGCGCGTTGTCGAGCGCACGGCTCGCGCGCAGCGCCCGCACCACCGCGCGCCAGTCGCGCCCGACGAGGTCGGGGCGCAGGGCGTCGAACAGCGCGCGCTCGAGCGGACCGTCGCGCGGCAGGCGCAGGGCGGCGAAGTGGCGCTCCAGGGCGCGCGAGGCGGACCAACGCGGGTCGGCGCGGACGCGCAGCCACTGGCCGATCATGGCCTGGTGGACCTGGGGCTGATCCCAGCCCGACAGCGCTTGCGCTGCAGCGTCGCGCACCTCGCGAACAGGGTCGTCCAAGGCCGCGAGCACGCTGCTCAGCGTGGCCTCCAGCCGGCGCTCGCGCAGGGCCTCGAGGGCTGCTCGCCGCCGCGGAGCGGGGTGTTGGGGGGCCCGGTTCGCAGCCTCGCCCGCCAGCGCGAGTGCGAAACTGTGCTCGCGGTCGAGGTCCAGGCCGCGGCCCAGGGCCTCGAAAGCGAGCGCGCTGGCGTCCTCGAGCGGCGTGCCCCAACGCGCGCCGGCGCCGCGCGGCGCGAGTGAGGCGAGGTCGAGCAGCGCGAGCGCGGCGGCTTGGCGCAGCTCGGGCTGACTGGCGACCAGGATGCGCAGGTCGGCCACGATCGTCTCGAGCGCGCTCAAGCGCTCGGGCGGAAGGCGTTCGGCCTCGCGCTGGGCCTGTGCGAACCAGCGGGCCGCGCGCGCGGGGGCGTCCTCGCGCGTCTGGGTCGCGCTCGCGCCGCCCGCGCGGTGCGAAGCCGCCGCTGCTTGCGCGGGAGCGGCCCAACTCGCGCCGGTGGACGCGACCCACGCGGCGAGGCACGAACTCGCGAGCCACGTTCCGCGCCGGACGCACCACCGCAGCGCTTCGCCGACCTCGCGCAGCCGCGCCCCTGCGCTGGCGGGCGCTGCGGAGCGAGACCGAGTGCTTCGAGTGCGGCTCAAGGCGAAGCGCCTCTAGCTCCCAGCGGCGGCGCCGCTACCGCGCACCGCTGTTCACGCCAGGTTCGAGTTGGCGTTCGAGGAACATCACCGGATCGTCCAGCCGCGGATCGTGGCGCCAGCCCTGGACCTCCAGGCGCGCGCCCGCGCGACCGACCTCGAGCAGCACGGATTCGCCCAGCGGCAGGTAGCTCTGCGTGTCGAGCGTGAGCGCGGCCTTGGCGAGTTCCGCGCCCTTGGCGTCGAGCGAGCGCGCGCGGAATTCGAGCGCGCGTCCCACCAGGCCCGGCACGCGGTGGCCGGCGCGGTTGCGCACGCGCAGGCGCACGTGCTCGCCCTCGCGTTCGGCGCTGAGTTCGAAGCACTGCGACAGGAAGGCCGGGTCGCGCGCGGACTGCAGTTCGTGGCTGCGCACGGCCCGTTTTCCGCCGGCGCCGTCGTCGACCTCGCGCACGAGCGCCAGGTGGCACTCCACGCAACTCGCGCCGGCCGCGGCGGCCGTGCTGCCGAGGAAATCCTTGGCGATTCCGATCACCGGGCCGACCGTGGTCTTGTGGCAGGCCGCGCACAGCGCGTTGCTGCCCGCGCCGACGAAACTCTCGTGCTTGCGCGTCGGGTGCGCGTCGGTGGGAGCGCCGGTCGGGCCAAGCAGCGCGCCGTCGGGCGCCAGGTGGCAGCTCTCGCACGACACGCCGAAGTGCCAGGCCTCGGCGCCCTGCGCGGGTCGCGGCTGCGGCTTGGCGTTCAAGTCGGGGAGCGCGTGGAGCGGCGCGGGAATGTGGCAACCGTGGCAGGACTCGGCCTTTTTGCGGCCTTCGAGGTCCTCCTGGTAGAGCTCGTTGACCCAGGCCTGCGAGTGCGTGCTCGCGGCCCACTCGTCGACGATGGCCGCGTGGCACTCGTTGCAACTGGACTGGGTGGCCTGCTCGAGCCGCGCCGGCCGGCCGTCGAGCGCCGGGGCCGGCTTGGCGAGCACGAAACGCTCGAAGCCTGCGCCCTGCTCGCGCGCGGTCGGGTCCTGCCCAGCCGAACTCGAGCCCGGCGGCGCTGCGCGCAACGCGAGGGCGGCGCCGCCGACCACGCCCGCGGTCAGGGCCAGCGCGCTGGCGAACACACTCGGGGCGCGGAGAGCGCGGTGGAGCGCTGAGAGAGGACGAGGGCTCACGCCGGGCCATGGTAGTGCGGCCCGTTCCCGCAGCCGAGCCACTCGCGCGCGGGGCGCTCAACTCGCGCGCAGCGCTGGTCGACAGCTCGCCCCGTCGCCGCATGGATCCCGCTCCCTCCGCCACTGTTGCCGCCGGGCAGTCGATCGTCCTCGAGCGCGAGCTGATCGCGCGCGACGTCGCCGCCCTCAAGCGCCGTCTCGATCCCTACCTCGCCGTAGCCGGCCCGCTCGAGATCGACGCCTCGAGCGTCGAGCGCGTCGACGCCTGCGGCGTGCAGTTGCTGCTCGCCTTCGTCCGCGCGCGACGCGAGTACGGCTCGGCCTGCTCGGTCACGCGCCCGTCGGCCGCGTTCGAGCGCGCGCTCGCCACGCTCGGACTCCAGTCCCAACTCGGGGCCGCCGCCTCGCACGACTCCTCCAACCCGTCATGACTCCGCTCTCCGAACCGCGCCCTGCGCTGGGCGCGCGCGCGCCCGACGTCGAAGCCGTCCTGCCGCTGCTGCCGGTGCTCGCCACGCAAGTGCGCGAGACGCGCGAGCAGGTCGAGCAGGCGGTGGTCAGCGTGTGCGCCAACTTCAACGGCATGGCGGCGCGCGCGCGCCAAGGCGTCGAGCAGGCCACGGCGCTGGTGCACGGCGACGAAGGCGACGGCGGCGTCGACGGGCTGATCACCTCGTCGCACGCGACGCTCGAGAACCTGCTGCAGCGCATCGTCAAGGGCGGCGAGCTCTCGATGAAGGCCGTCTACCGCATGGACGACGTCGAAGAGGGCATGAAGCGCATCAGCGCCATCCTCGCCGATGTCAATGACGTCGCCACGCGCACGAGGCTGTTGACCGTCAACGCCAAGATCGAAGCCGCACGCGTCGGCGAGCAGGGCAAGGGCTTCGCTGTCGTGGCCGGCGAGATCAGCCAGCTCTCGGTCAAGTCGGCCGAGATCGTGGTCTCGATCACCGACATCATCAACAAGCTCAGCGCGGACGTCGCCGCGACCGTCAGCGACTTGCGCGAGCTGGCCTCGGCGGACATGAGCGAAGTGCTGCTCGGCAAGGAGCGCATCGAACAGGCGGTGGTGTCCTTCGAAGAGCGCCATCGCCAGATGCACCGGCGCCTGGGCGAGATCACGCGCGCGAGCCAGGCCCTGGCCGACGAGGTCTCGGGCGCGGTTGTCGGCCTGCAGTTCCAGGACCGCGTGAGCCAGCGCCTCGAGCACGTTGTCGAAGGCATCGAATCCGTCGAGCGCACCTTGCGCACCGGCGCGCCCGCGACCGGCTCGAGCGGCGCGCGCGCGCTGCTGACCAACCACTCCAGCCGCTACACGATGCCCGAAGAGCGCGACGCCGCGCTCAACGAGCGCCGAGCTGCGAATCCTGCGTCCGCGTCGAAAGACCCTGCGGGCGACATCGTGCTGTTCTGACTCTCTGCCACCCCCCAGCCTCGCCCTCCGCCGTGAACAAGACCGTTCTGATCGTCGACGACTCGGTATCCATGCGCCAGATGGTGGCCTTCACCCTCAAGCAGGCGGGCTTCAGCGTGCTGGAGGGCGGCAACGGCAAGGAGGCGCTCGAGCGACTGGCGAGCGCGAAGGTCGATCTGATCATCACCGACCTCAACATGCCGGTGATGGACGGGATCAGCTTCGTGCGCGCCGCGCGGGCGCGGGCGGAGTGCAAGTTCACGCCGATCCTGCTGCTGACCACCGAGTCGCAGGAGTCGAAGAAGCAAGAGGGCAAGGCGGCGGGTGCCACCGGCTGGATCGTCAAGCCCTTCCAACCCGACCAACTGCTCAAGGTCGTGCAGAAGGTCGCGCCCTGAAGTCCGTGCGAGCTCGCCACCGATGCAGATCGATCTCACACCCTTTCGGCGCGCGTTCCTGGACGAATGCGTCGAGCACATCGCAGCGCTAGAGGACGGCCTGTTGCGGCTGGAGACCGCGCCGGGCGACGCCGAACTGCTGGGCAGCGTGTTCCGCGCGGCGCACTCGATCAAGGGCGGCGCCGGCAGCTTCGGTTTCGAGCCGGTGGCGCACTTCACGCACTCGCTCGAGAACCTGCTCGACCGCATGCGAACCGGCGCGCTCGGCGCCGAGCGCGCGCTCGTGGACTTGTTGCTGCGCGCCACGGACGTGCTCAAGGGCCTGCTCGAGTGCGCGCGCGCCCACGAGTACGGCCAGACCGACGCCGCCGCGCCCGAGACCGCGGCGATCGAGGCCGAGCTGGCGCGCTGGATGGAACAGCCCGGCGCCGACGCGCCGGCAGCAAGTCCGGCCAGCGCGAGCGCAGCACCAAGCGCCGCGACCCAGCGCTACACGGTGGAGTTCGCGCCCGCCACGGGCTTTTTCTCGACCGGCGCCGATCCGCTGCTGTTGCTCGAGGAACTCGCCTCGCTCGGCGAACGGGAGGCGCTCGAAGTGGACTTCTCCGAGTTGCCCCACTGGGAGCAACTCGACCCGGAGTGCTGCTACCTGTCGTGGCGCATCCAGCTCCAGAGCGCGGCCACGCTGTCGGCGCTGCGCGACGTGTTCATGTTCGTCGGCGACGAGGCGCGGCTGCGCTTCGAGACCCTGGCGTCGGCGGAGCGCGCGCCCCAGGCCGCTCCGGCGCGCGAGTCGGTCGGCGCCGCGGCTGAGCGACCCTCGGCGGAGGCCTCGAGCGCCGTGCGCGCGAACGCTGCTAGTGGAGCCCCTGGCGAGGCCGGTCGCGCCGCGCCGGCCGCGGGCGAGCCGCGCAGCTCGGGTCGCAGCGCCGCGTCCCGCAGCTCGAGCGAGAGCGCTTCGATCCGCGTCAGCGTCGAGAAGGTCGACCAGCTCATCAACGTGATCGGCGAGCTGGTGATCTCGCAGTCGATGGTGGCCGACGTGGTGAGCAACTTCTCGCCCGAACGACTGGCGCAGTTGCGCGAAGCCGTGCTGGCCGTCGAGCGCAACACGCGCGACCTCCAAGAGCGCGTGATGGCCGTGCGCATGGTGCCGATCGGCAGCATCTTCAGCCGCTATCCGCGCATGGTGCGCGATCTCTCCGCGCAACTGGGCAAGGAGGTGCGTCTGGAGCTGGAAGGCGAGGAGACCGAGCTCGACAAGGGCGTGGTCGAGAAGATCGGCGACCCGCTCACGCACCTGATCCGCAATTCGCTCGACCACGGCATCGAGCCGCCCGCTGCGCGCGAAGCCGCCGGCAAGCCGCGCGAGGGCGTGGTGCGGCTGCGCGCCTTCACCGAGGGCGGCAGCGTGTTCGTCGAGATCCAGGACGACGGCGCCGGCCTCGACACCGCGCGCATCCGCGCCAAGGGCGTCGAGAAGGGCTTGCTCCGCGCCGATGACTCGTGGAGCGACGAGCAGATTCATCAGCTGATCTTCCAGCCGGCCTTCTCGACCGCCGCCACCGTCTCGGACGTCTCCGGCCGGGGCGTGGGCATGGACGTGGTGAAGAAGAACGTCGAGTCGCTGGGCGGTTCGGTGGTGATCGAATCGCAGCGCGGCGTCGGCGCGCGCTTCCGCATCAAGCTGCCGCTCACGCTGGCCATTCTCGACGGTCTCACGCTCTCGATCGGCGGCCAGCTGTTCGTCCTGCCGCTGCTGTCGATCGTCGAGTCCTTCCGGCCCAAGCGCGCTGCGCTCAAGTCGCTGCTCGCCGGCGGGGAGGTCGTGCTCGTGCGCGACGAGACCTTGCCGCTCCTGCGCGCGCACGCGTTGCTGGGCATCCCCGACGCGCAGACCGATCCGACGCGCGCGCTCACCGTGGTCGTCGAGAACGACGGGCGCCGCGTGGCGCTCCTGGTCGACGAGCTGTGCGGTCAGAGCCAGGTCGTGATCAAGAACCTCGATGCGAACTTCCGGCGCGTCGAGGGCGTGATGGGGGCCACGATCATGGGTGATGGGCGCGTCGCCCTGATCCTGGACGTCCCGGGCCTGATGCGCCTTTCCAGCGGCCGCTCCGCGGCGCTGGCCCTGTGAACGAGAACGAGCTCATGAAGAACCCGTCCAACAATCCGGGCGACGACGCCCGCCAGTTCCTGACCTTCCGCCTGGCCGAGCAGGAGTACGGCGTGCCGATCCTGCGCGTGCAGGAGTTGCGCGGCTATTCCGCCGTCACGCCGATCCCCAACGCGCCCGCGCACGTGCGCGGCGTGATGAACCTGCGCGGCGCCGTGATGCCGGTGATCGACCTGCGCACGCGCCTGGGCCTGGAGTCCGCGCCGCCGACGAAGTTCACGGTGATCGTGGTCGTCAACGTGGCCTCCAAGGTCGTCGGACTGATCGTCGACGCGGTCAACGACGTGCTCGACTTCGACGAGCGCTCGCTCGAGCCCACGCCCTCGCTGGGGGCCGGGGTCAACACCGGCTTCCTGACCGGCATGGCCAAACAAGGCGAGCGCCTGATCGCGCTGCTCGACATCGAACGCGTCTTCGGCATCGAGCCCGCGCAAGTCGCCTGATCGCCCCCACGCACACCGCACATCCCCCCGACCCATGACCGTTCGCAACAAACTCATCGGACTTATCGGCGCCTTGGCGCTGGGCTTCGCCTTGTTCCTGGCGCTCACCTTCCGCGCCATGCCTTCGTCGGTGGAGGACTCCGACTACCGCGACGTGATCCAGACCAAGGACCTGGTCGCAGACATCCTGCCGCCGCCCAACTTCGTGGTGGAGTCGTACGCGCTGGCGCTGCGACTGAGCGGGGAGCACGACGCTCAGGCGGCCGCGCGCGACAAGGCGCGCATCGCGCAGTTGCGCGAGCAGTTCGAGCAGCGCGTCGCGTACTGGGACGAGCACCTCGCCGACGAAGTTGCGCGCGCCCAGCTGCTTGGCCCGGCGACGCGCGAGGCGCGGCAGTTCTACGAGTTGATCGAGACGCAGCTCGCGCCGCGCGTCGCGGCCGGCGACTGGCCCGCAGCGGAGGCGCTGGCTCGCGGCGAGCTCACCGAGCGCTTCAGCGCGCACAGCGCGGCGATCGACGCCACCGTCACCCGCGCGGGCGAGATGGCCGAGGAGAACATCGCCGCCGCTTCCGCCGCCATCGGCGCGCGCAAGGCCTGGCTGGCGGGCGTGGCGGCCGTGTTCGTGGCGATCTCCGTCGGCATGGGCTGGACGATCGTGCGCAACTTGCAGCGCTCCATGGGCGAAGCCAACGACGTGCTGTCGCGCGTCGCAGCCAAGGAACTCACGGCGCGCATGTCCCACAGCGGCGCCGACGAGTTCGGCCGCATGGCGACGGCGCTCAACGGAGCGCTCGACGGGCTGTGTCAGGCGCTGGTGCAGGTCGACGAATCGGTCGACAGCGTGAGCAGCGCCTCGCGCCAGCTCACCGACGCCGCCAACAACATCTCCTCGGGTCCGCAGCGCTCGGCGGCCAGCCTCGAGGAGACCGCGGCCAGCCTGGAGGAGATCACCTCGACGATCCAGCAGAACGCCGACAACGTACAGCAAGCTGCGCAGCTCGCGCAAGGCGCCAGCGACGTGGCGAAGTCCGGCGGCGAAGTCACCGCGCGCGCCGTCTCGGCCATGGGCGAGATCAACGACTCCTCGCGCCGCATCGCCGAGATCATCACCACCATCGACGACATCGCCTTCCAGACCAACCTGCTCGCGCTCAACGCCGCGGTCGAGGCCGCGCGCGCCGGCGAACAGGGCCGCGGCTTCGCCGTGGTGGCGAGCGAAGTGCGCAACCTCGCGCAGCGCTCGGCGGCGTCGGCCAAGGAGATCAAGGCGCTGATCGAGGACAGCGTGGGGCGCGTCGAACGCGGCTCGGCGCTGGTCGGTCAGTCGGGACAGAAGCTGAGCGAGATCGTCAGCTCGATCCAACGCGTGGCCGACATCATCGCCGAGATCGCGGCGGCCTCGCGCGAGCAGTCGACCGGCATCGCGCAGCTCAACCAGGCCGTCACGCAGCTCGATCAGGTGACCCAGTCCAACGCCGCGCAGACCGAGGAGCTCAGCGGCACGGCCAACTCGCTCACGCAGGACGCCGAGGCCATGCGCGAGCAGGTGGCGCAGTTCCAGATCGGCGCGGGGCGCGCCCGCAGTGCGCCGCGCGCGCCGGCCCGCTCCAGCGGGGCGGCGAGTCCGGCTGCGCCGCTGCGTCGAACGGCCGCGGCCAGCGCGCCGTCGAGCAGCGGGGCTTCGCACGCCGACGAACTCGAATCCAAGCTCGCCGCCGCGACCAGCGCGGTCGAGAACGCCTTCGAAGAGTTCTGAGCCACTGATGGCTGGAGCCTTCGCGCCTCGCGAAGGCTCCAGGAGCTAGTGGCGACCCAACCCGAGATTTCAGCGCGGCCGAAGGCCGCGGGGCGCAGCGGCGCTCCAGAACGACGGTGCGGACGACCGAAAAGCGCTCGCTCGCCAGGGCCACCGCGCCCGGCCGGCGAGCGCCTGCATGTCCCCGACGCGCCCTGAACTCAATCCGGATTCACCCGCACCCCAGGGCCAGCTCAGCGATGCCGAGTTCGACTCGCTGCGCACGCTGATCTACGAGCTGACGGGCATCTCGCTCAACGACTCCAAGCGCAGCCTCGTCGAAGGACGTGTCGCGCGCCGCCTGCGCGCCAATGACCTCGCCAGCTACGGCGAGTACTGCGAGCTGGTGCGTTCGCTCCCGGCCGAGGCCGAGGAAGTGGTCGAGCTGATCAACTGCGTCACGACCAACAAGACCGACTTCTTCCGCGAGCCGCACCACTTCGAATTCCTGCGCACGCGCCTGTTCCCCGAGCTGGAGGCGCGCGCGCGCAAGGGCGGGCCGCGCCACGTGCGACTGTGGAGCGCGGCGTGCTCGAGCGGCGAAGAGCCCTACACGCTCGCCATGACGGCCTTCGAGCACTTCGCGGGCAAGGGCTGGCGCATCGAGATCCTGGCCACGGACATCGACACCGACGTGCTCGCGCGCGCCAAGGCCGGCGTCTATCCGACCGAGCGCGTCGACGGCCTGCCGAGCGAGACCGTCCGCCGGCACTTCCTGCGCGGCAAGGGACGCTGGGCGGGCCACTACAAGGTGCGGCCCGAGCTGGCGCAGCTGGTGCGCTTCGAGCGGCTCAACTTCATGGACGACGAATGGGGGGTCGAAGGCCGCTTCGACGCCATCTTCTGTCGCAACGTGGTGATCTACTTCGATCGGCGCACGCAGGACGCGCTGTTCCGGCGTTTGCACACGCACCTCGCCGACGAGGGGTACCTGATGATCGGGCACTCCGAGAACCTGCACTTTCTCGCCGAGCTGTTCGAGCCGCTGCCCAAGACGGTGCACAAAAAGCGCGCGGCCAGTCGCGGCCTCGCGACGCCGCCGCCGGCGATGCCCGCGCGCGTGCTGGCGGCCGAGGCGCGCAACGCGAGCAGCGCGCAACTGCCGCGGCGCTCGATCACCATCGGCGAAGTGTTCGCCACGCAGACTCCGACCGTCGTGCGCACGCTGCTGGGCTCGTGCGTCGCGGCCTGCCTGTGGGATCCGATCGCGCGCGTGGGGGGCATGAACCACATCCTGCTGCCGACCGCTCCGGGCGGCGAAGAGCACTCCAGCCGCTTCGGCGTGCACGCCATGGAGCTCTTGATCAACGCGGTGATGCAGCGCGGAGGCGAGCGCCGTCGGTTGCGCGCCAAGGCCTTCGGCGCCGCGCACGTGCTCAGCCAGATCAGCCTCTCGGGCTCTGCGTCGGAGCGCAACGCGGCCTTCGTGAAGCAGTTCCTCGAGCGCGAGTCGATCCCGCTGATCGGGGCGCGCCTGGGCGGCAACGCGCCGCTCGAGGTGCTGTTCCAGACGCACGACGGGAAGGCCTTCGTGCGACCCGTGCCTGGGAACGCCAGCGCCGACGTGGCGCACAGCGAGCATCAGTACGGCGAGCAGATCGTCCGAAACACTCGCACCGTCGCCGAGCCCGACATCACGCTCTTCTAGGCGCTGGTCGGCGTCCGGTCCCCATGAACATCACCAGCGAGTACTCCTTGGACAGCGGCACGCTCACGATCAGCGTGCACGGGGCCTTCGACTTCAAGTGCCACAGCGACTTCCGGCGCGCCTACGAGAGCGCGAGCCCGCGTCCGCGCCAGGTGGTGGTCGACCTCAAGGACGCCGAGTACATCGACAGCTCGGCCCTGGGCATGTTGCTGCTCCTGCGCGAGCACGCGGGCGGCGACAAGTTCCCCGTCGCGATCGCCAACGTGCGCCCAGCCGTGTCGAAGATCCTCAAGGTGGCGAACTTCCACCAGTTGTTCGAGGTCGCCTGAAGCGGAGCGTCACGCCATGCAAGCTCCCTTCGCAGCGAATACGCGGCCCCTCAAGGTGCTGGTCGCCGACGACCAGCCTTCGCAGCGCGAGTTGCTCAACGCGCTCTTGTCCGACTTCGGCTGCGAAGTCGTGCTGGTCGAGGACGGCGCCCAGGCGGTCGAGGCCTTCGAGCGCGAACGCCCCGACTGCGTGCTGCTCGACGCGCACATGCCGGTCGAGGACGGCTTCTCGGCCTGCGCGCGCATCAAGAAGCTCTCGGCGGAGTGCTTCACGCCGGTGC
Organism: Planctomycetaceae bacterium; assembly: GCA_011525785.1. Taxonomy (GTDB): domain Bacteria; phylum Planctomycetota; class UBA1135; order UBA1135; genus WYBT01. The sequence continues at coordinate 157,319 of WYBT01000012.1, read as the reverse complement.
TGATCGTGACCTACGACCACTCGAACGAAGCGCTCGTGCGCTGCGCGCAGGCGGGCGGGGACGAGTGTCTGCACAAGCCCGTGTCGGCCGACGTGCTGCAGGCCAAGGTGCGCGCCTGGCGCCAGATCGGGGAGCTCCACGATCTGTTGCGGCGCCAGAGCGAGGAGCTGCTGGCGCACCGCGTGGCGGCGCGCGAGGAACAGCGCCTGGCGAAGGCGCTCATGCACCACATCGTGCAGCGCGACGCGAGCGGGCGCGAGAATCTGCGCGTGCTCGAGGCGTCGGCCGAGAACTTCCACGGCGACATCGTGCTCTCCGCCTGGGGGCCCGCCGGCCGCCAGCACGTCCTGGTCGGCGACTTCACGGGCCACGGCCTGCAGGCCGCGCTCGGCGCGCTGCCCGCCGCCGACATCTTCTATTCGATGACGCGCGCCGGCTTCGGCATGTCGGACATCCTGCGCGAGCTCAACAAGCGCATGCGCAGCCTGTTCCCGCGCAACATCTTCCTGTGCGCCTGCGCGCTCGAAGTCGATCACGCCACCGGCGCGATCGGCGCGTGGAACGGCGGGCTGCCACCGGCCTTCGTGCGCGACGCCAGCGGGGGACTGCAGGCGATCGAGTCGCTGCACGTGCCGCTGGGCGTGCTCGGGCCCAAGGAGTTCGACGACACGCTGCGCCGCTTCCAGGCGCAGAGCGGCGAGCGGGTGTACGTGTACACCGATGGCTTGATCGAACAGGAGAACGCGCACGGCGAGCAGTTCGAGACCGAACGGCTGACCGGGATCCTGGCTGGACGCGGCGACGTCGAACTCTTGTTCGAACGCCTGGAGATGGCGCTGGCCGGCCATCGCCGTGATCAGCCGCAGCGCGACGACGTGACGCTGATGGAGCTGCGCGTGGACCCCGCCGCGGTCCCGCGCTTCAAGCTGGTGGCCAACAGCGCCGGCGCCGGACGGCAGCCGCTGGCCTGGTCGCTCGAACTGCGCCTGGGCGCGGACGCGCTGCGCGAACTCGACCCGCGCCCGCTCCTGTTGCGCGCGCTGCACGAACTGCAAGGCCTCGATCCGCACCGCGAGGCGCTGCACCTGATCCTCACCGAGCTGTACACCAACGCGGTCGACCACGGCGTGCTGGCCTGCGAGTCCTCGCTCAAGCGCGGTCCCGACGGCTTCGAGAAGTACCAGCGCCAGCGGCAGCAGCGCCTGGAGACGCTCCGTCACGGCTCGGTCTGGATCCGCTTCGACCATCAACCCCAACCCAACGGCGGCGTGCTGCAGATCTGCGTGCGCGACGACGGCGCGGGCTTCGATCCCGAGAGCTTGACGCCGCCTGCGCCCGGAGAGCCCTCGGGGCGCGGCCTGGCGCTGGTGCGCGCGTTCTGTGAGCAATTCGAACTGACCGAAGGCGGCCGCGCCTCGTGCGCGCTGTACCGCTGGCGGGTGTGCGACGCGGAGGCGCAAGCGGCATGACTCGCTCGCGCGTGCTGGTCGTCGACGACTCGGCGCTGATGCGGCGCATGCTCAGCGAAGTGCTGTCCAAGGACCCGGGGCTCGAGGTCGTGGGCGTGGCCGCCGATCCGATCGTGGCGGCCGATCAGATCAAGTCGCTCGCTCCCGACGTGCTCACGCTCGACGTCGAGATGCCGCGCATGGACGGGCTGACCTTCCTCGAGAAGCTCATGCGGCTGCGGCCGACGCCGGTGGTGATGGTTTCATCGCTGACCGAGATCGGTTGCGACACCACGCTGCGCGCGCTGGAGCTGGGCGCGGTCGACTTCGTGACCAAGCCGCGCGCGAGCGTGCCCGGCGAGAGCGCGCAGTTCGCCAGCGATCTGGTGGCCAAGGTGCGCGCCGCGGCCCGCGCGCGAGTGCGCGTGCGACCTGCCGGCGCCGCGCCGCAAGTCGCCAAGGCCCCCGTGGCGAGCACTGGCGCGATGCTGCGCACCACCAACAAGGTCGTGGCCCTCGGGGCTTCGACCGGCGGCACCGACGCGCTGATGGAGGTCCTGGGCTCGATGCCCGCGGACGCGCCGGGAATCGTGGTCGTCCAGCACATGCCCGAGCGCTTCACCAAGTCGTTCGCCGAGCGCTTGGACGGCGCCTGCCGCATCAAGGTCAAGGAAGCGCAGGACGGCGACCGCGTGCTCACCGGCCACGCGTTGATCGCGCCCGGCGGCCGTCAGATGGAACTCACGCGCTCGGGCGCGGTGTACGGCGTGCGCGTGTTCGACGGCGAGCGCGTCAACCGCCACCGACCGTCGGTCGACGTGCTGTTCGAGTCCTGCGCGCGCGTTGCGGGCGCCAACTGCGCCGCGGCGCTGCTCACTGGCATGGGCGACGACGGAGCGCGCGGGCTGCTCGCCATGCGCCAGGCCGGCGCCCGAACGCTGGCCCAGAACGAGGCCACCTGCGTGGTGTACGGCATGCCCAAGGAAGCCGTTGCCCTGGGCGCGGCGGAGGGCGTGTTGCCGTTGAACGAGATCGGCGCGCGGTTGCGCCAGCTCGCGGCCTGAAGCCTTGCGCGGCCCTCGCGCACGCGGTCAAGCTCTCGCGCGTGGCGAGCGAAGACGTCGAGGATGAAGCGCTGTGGTCCGGCGCGCGGGAGCGCGGGCCGGAGCGCGAACAGCTCGCCCAGCTGGCGCTGCTCGCGGCACGGTCGGAACTCGCGCGGCGGGGCGCGCCGAGCGAGGAGCTCGAGGACCTGGCGCAGGAGGCCGTGCGCTCGACGCTGGCCTACATCGCGCGCGGCGCGCCGCCGCCGCGGGATTTGAGCGCTTTCCTGAAATACCGCGCCTGGGGCGTCCTCTCCGACTTCCGCAAGCGCCAGCGCGCCCGCCCCGTGCCCGACTCCGCCGCCCTCCTCGACCCGCCCAGCGACCCCTCCCGCGGCCCGCGCGAGAGCCTCGCTCGACGCCAACTGCTCGCCGCGCTCGCGGAGTGCCGCACGCGCCTGAACGACGAGCAGCGCAGCACGCTGGAGCTGCGCTACGAGGCGGGTTTGGAGGGCGAAGCCATCGCGGCGCGGCTGGGCGTGCACCGCAACACCGTCCACGTGCGCGTCCACCGCGCACTGATCGCGCTGCGCGAGTGTCTGCAGCGCAAAGGACTCGTCGAGGAGGACCTGAGCGAATGAACTCGCGCCCCGAGGGACGTGGCGAAAGCGCCTGGAGCGACGCCGACCGCGCGCTGTGCGTGGCCTACATCGACGGGCTGCTCGACGAGCGCGAGCAGCTCGAGTTCGAACGCCGGCTGTCCGCGGAGCCGGCGCTGGCCGCGCGCGTTCGCGCCCTGCTCGAGACCGACGAGCTCCTGCGCAACGCGAAGGCGCAGACCGTCGCGCTGAGCGAGCGGGCCAGCTCGCGCCGTCCGATCGTGTGGGCCGCCTCGCTGGCCGCCGCCGCAGCGTTGCTGGTCTGGCTCGGTGTGCAGCTGGTGCGCAGCACGCCCGCCGCACGCTTCGAGGTGGCGCTGGCGCCGGGCTTCGAAGCCGCGCGCGAGTACGCCGCGGAGGTCCCGCAGCTCGAGGGCCTGGTGGCGCGCGGCCTGGAGAACCTGCGCGGCGAGGCTGAGCCCGCGAACGTCGACCCACAGCATTTCGTCGAGCTGGCGCGCGAGGCGGAACTGGATGCGGCCCGTCGCCGCCTGGCCCAGGCGCCGCGCGAGCCGGTGGAGGCGGGCTACTTCGTGCTGCCCCTGAACCTCGCACGAGCGAGCGAGGTGCTGGTCTTCGCGGCGCAGGCGGACCGGCCCTTCGAGCTCCTGCACCCTTCGGGCGAGTCACGCGCAGCGCTGCGACTGCCCGCGGGGCTGCACGTGCTCCCGGCGGAGCGTTTCGCGCTCGCGGGCGAAGGCGCGAGCGTGCGCGTGCGCTACCAGCGCGGATTCCTGACGCCCTTGGGCGTGCAGCAGCTGCAGGTGCTGGTCGCCGTTCGAGCCCAGGACAGCGCCGACCCAGCGCCGTTCGTCGCGCCGCAGGGCTTGGCGTCGGCGGAGCTGCGCGCGGCCCTGGAGCGGGCGGGCTTCGAACTGCGCGAACTCTCGGTACGCGAGCCGCGCTGAGCTACTACCGGTAGCAGCGACCCCACCGAGATTTCAGCGCGGCCGAATGCCGCGGGGCGCGGCGGCGCTTTGGCCGCTGCGCCCATTCAACGCGGCATGAAGGCCGCCCTGAGCTACTGCCTCCTGGAGTCTCCGCGTCTTCGCGGAGGTTTCAGGGGGTAGTAGCGACCCCACCGAGATTTCAGCGCGGCCGAATGCCGCGGGGCGCGGCGGCGCTTTGGCCGCTGCGCCCATTCAACGCGGCATGAAGGCCGCGCTGACAAGCCGACTTCTCAGCGTGGCGTCGGCGGGACGCGAAATTCTCGAGAACGACTTGGGCGCGGGCGCGGCGGCGTCCTCTCGGGCGAGCAGGCGCGTGAACTCCACACGCGCGGCGACTCACCGATTCCTCCCAAGGCCTCTCTTCCATGCGATCGTCCCGACTGTCCTTCGTGTCCGTGATCTCCCTGTGCGCGAGCGCTGCCGCTCAAGCACCTGCCCCTGATGCTGCGCTCGAGCCCGCGCCCGGAGCGCGCTTCGAAGCCCGCGAAGGCTCGCCGGGTGTCGACGGCGGCTCACCGGCGGTGTTCGACATCGCGCTCGACGACCTCGCGCCCGGCGCGGGCGATGGCGAGAACAAGTCCAGCGCCTCGCCGCACTTCCTCGGCTTCGTCGCCTCGAGCTACTACCCGCCGCAGGGTGAGCGCGTCGATCCGCTGCTCGCCTCGCAGGTGCGCCTCGAGCCCGTCGACGGACGGCCCGCGCCGACCAGCTACGGCTTCGTGATGTTCGAGCGGCGCATCACTCCGGAGCGGCTCGCGGTGCTGGAAGAGCTGGGCTGCCGCGTGCTGGGCCGCCATCCGCACTACTGCGTCAAGGTCGCGCTGCCGCCCGAGCGCATCGACGAGGTCGCGGCGCTCGACTTCGTGCGCTGGATCGGCGCACCGCGCGCCACGCAGAAGTTCCACCCCGCGTTGCTGCAGCGCGCGCAGCAGGCCGGCGACGGCGAGCGGCTGGAGATGTACGTCAGCGTGTACGAGTCGGACCTGTGCGAGGCCTCGACGCGCGAAGTGAGCGCGACCCCGATCGAGATCGGACCCGACGCGAGCGCCGCGGCCGGCGACCAGCGCGCCGCAGCGCACGCCTGGCGTTCGAACGGCTGGCAGCAGCGCGCGCTCGAGGCGCTGGGTCTGGAAGTCGGCGTCTACGACGACGCGCAGCGGACCTTCCGCGTGCGCGGCGGCGCGGCGGCGCTCGAGCTGCTCGCCGAGCTGGACTTCGTGCAGTTCGTCGAAGCGGTCACGCTCGCGCGCCTGCACCACGACGACTCCAGCGCGATGATCATGGCCGACAGCTCGCGCTACTACGCCAACGGCAACAGCTTCTTCCCGGTCGGCGTGGGCGAGCTCGACTCGGGCATCTCGACCTCGCACTGGGACCTGCTCTACCACTTCAACGGCGTGGGCTGGGACTTCTCCGGCAGCGGCGTCGGACCCTGGGCCGACCCGTGCGGCCACGGCACGCACGTGACCGGCACGATCGCCGGCGACGGCACGGCTTCGCCCGAGCACCGCGGCATGGCGCCGGGCGTCGGCTCGAACGGGGTCAACGGGCGCTTCTTCAACGCGAAGATCTTCACCTCGTGCGCCACCCAGATCGTCGACTTCGCCGGCGCGCTGAGCGTGATGCGTCAACCCTACGGCGCGAACGCGCGGCCGATGGTGGTCAACAACTCGTGGGGCAGCTCGCCCATGGGCGGCGCCTGGACGGGCAGCGAGTACGAGGCGCGCCTGCTCGACGACGAGGTGTTCTGGCAGTACCAGCTGTACGTCTTCTCGGCCGGCAACGACGGTCCGACGAGCGGCACGGTGGGCCTGCCCGCGGTGGCGAAGAACGCCTTCACGGTCGGCAGCGTGAACGACTTCCGCTCGGGTTCGACCTATCCCGGCGCGCTCTCGAACTTCTCGAGCCGCGGCCTGGCGGCCGACTCGCGCTGGAAGCCGAACGTCGTCGCGCCCGGCGACTGGATCCGCTCGCTGCAGGCGAACACCACCTCGACCTACACCTACAAGGCCGGCACGAGCATGGCTGCGCCGCACGTCTCCGGCGTCGCCGCGCAGATGTGCGACAACCACTCGTTCTTCCGCAACGCGCCCGCGCGCATGGCGGCGAATCTGATGGCGACGGCGGTGCCCAAGGACAACACGGTCATCACGACGCACCTCAACGGCCACCTCGACACGTACGGCGCAGGTCGCGTCCAGGCCTACCACGCCAACTTCAACAGCAACGGCGCGGGCTGGACGAACTGGGGCTTCGATCTCGGCGCCGGACAAGGCACGTACGCCGACGTGTACGTCTACCCCGGCTGCGCGCGACTGGTCATCACCATGACCTGGCACGAGCAGGCCGCGTCCGCGGGCGCCTCGCAGGCCGCGATCAACGACTGGGACCTGTGGATCGACCGCGAGCCGTTCAGCGCCGGCACGAACACCGGTGAGTACAACGCCGGACAGTCGAGTCGCAACACCACCGAGATCCGCTACATCGAGAACCCGCCCTCGGGCTGGTACCGCTGGAAGGCGCATCCCTACAGCGCGACGACGACCGGGCGCTTCGGCGTGAGCGCCTTCGCGATCTACAACGACACGACGCCTGCCCCGACGCTGCAGGTGACGCAGAACGCGACCTACGTGCGGCCTGGAGATGAGGTGACGTTCACGTCCACCGTCTACAACCCGCACTGGGTCGCGTCCGCGGCTCACCTGCGCACGAGCGCGCCGGGCGGCGGTTGGCTGGTCGACTCTTGGCGCTATCTGAACGACGGTCCCTACGACTCGCTGCTCGACAGCACCAACTCCGCGAGTGAATGCCTCCTGGGCGACATCCTCAACGGCAATTCGCGCTCGGCGAACTTCCAGTACGAGTGGTACAGCGACGGCTGGAAGCAGGTGGACACCAGCTGCTACGCCGACAACGTCGGGACGCTGAGCACGACGAATGTGGTGTACGTCGACGGCACGCCGCCGAGCGCGCCCGCCAACGTGGTGTCGACGACTCACCCCGTGAATGCCTGGGGCTGCGACAGCAACGTGCAGTTCCAGTGGGACGACTCGTTCGACGCCGGTGTCGGGGTCGTCGGGTACTCGTACGAGTTCGACCAGGTGCTCGACACCATCCCCGACGCCTCGGTCGAAGTGGTGATCCCCATCGCGAGCGTCTACGCGCCGGACTCGCTGGCCGTGTACTACCTCCACGTGCGCGCGGTCGATGCCCTGGGCAACGCTAGCGCGACCGTGCACGCCGGTCCGTACTCGGTGATGACCGCCGGCGGCTGGTCGCTCTGCACGCCGAAGCTCAACAGCCAGTTCTGCCTCCCGACGATGTCGATGAGCGGACGGCTGAGCGCCACGGGTCAGGACGACCTGCACCTGCTGGCGAGCAACGTGATCAACAACAAGTCGGGCCTCTTGTTCTGGGGCTTCGCCGAGACTGCGCAGCCCTTCCAGGGCGGACTCAAGTGCGTCGCGCAGCCCACGATCCGCACGACGCTGCTGAGCTCGGGCGGCAACGCCGGCCCGAACGACTGCTCGGGCGTGTTCGACTTCGCCTTCACGCGCGCCTACGCCAACGCCAACGGCTTCAACGCGCCGGGCAGCGTGATCTTCGCGCAGTACTGGTACCGCGATCCGGGCGACAGCTACGGAACGGGTCTGAGCGACGCCGTGGCGGTCGTGATGTGCGAGTGACTCGCCCGGTGGAGGGCTGACTGCGGGGCGGTTCGAGCGCTGGCTCGGGCCGCCCTGCGCTGCTTGCGCTCACACGCGCCACACGCGCGCGTCGCGCGGGCACTCGACACGCGCAAAGCCCGCGTCGCGCAGAGCGCGCGCGAACGGCAGGCGCTGGTCGTTCTCGCCGTGGATCAGGAACAACGTCTCGACCTGGGGCGCGAGCGGCGTGAGCGCCTCCATCAGCCCGTCGCGGTCGGCGTGCGCGGAGAAACCGTTCATCGTCGTGATCCGCGCTCGCACGTCGTAGCGGAAGCCGAGGATGTTGATCTCTTTCTCGCCGTCGACCAGCTTGCGGCCCAACGTCCCGCGCGCCTGGTAGCCCACGATCGCGATCTCGGTGTCGGGGCTCGAGATGCTCCAGGCGAGGTGGTGCAGCACGCGCCCGGACTCCATCATCCCCGAGGCCGAGACGATCACCACCGGACCGCTCTCGCGGTTGAGCGCCTTGGAGTCGTCGACGGTCTCGGTGAACGACACGTGCAGGCGCTTGGAGGCGCCGCTCTGCACGCGCTGGATGCGCGCCAGCGCTTCGCGGTCGAAGCACTCGGGGTGCTTGGAGACGATCTCAGTGGCGCGCTTGGCGAGCGGGCTGTCGACCACCACGCGCAGCGCAGGGCCGCGGCGGCGCTCGAAGATCGACTCGAGCACGTACAGCACGTGCTGCGTGCGTCCGACGGCAAAGGCGGGGATCAGGAGCTTGCCGCGACCGCGCTTCATCAGCCGCTCGACCGCGGCTTCGAGTTCGGCCTCGGTGTTGTCGAGCGGGGGATGGCGCCGATCGCCGTAGGTGCACTCGGAGATCAGCACATCGCCCGCGCGCAGCGGCTCGGGGTCGCGCAGGATCGGCTGCGCGCGGCCCCAGTCGCCGGTGAACACCAGGCGCCGCACTCCGCTGCGCTCGCGCACCTCGAGCTCGACCCAGGTCGAGCCGAGAATGTGCCCCGCGTCGTGCAGCCGCACGCGCACCTGCGGACCGATCGCGAACCACTCGCCACAGGCGTGCGGCTTGAAGCGCTTCATCGTCGCGCGCACGTCCTCTTCGAGGTACAGCGGCGCGAACTCGCGCGCGCCGAGGTTCGAAACGCCGCGCGAGGGCGGCTCGTCCTCGCTGGGGCGCCAGTGTCCAGCCGGGCCGACGCGCTGGCCGCGCACGCGCTCGATCAGGCGTCGGCGGCTCAGATACTCGGCGTCGCGCAACTGGATCATGGCCGAGTCGCTCAGCATCGCGTCGCACAGATCGCGCGTTGCGGCGGTGGAGTGGATCGCGCCCTTGAAGCCGCGCTGCACGAGCAGCGGCAGGCGCCCGGAGTGATCGATGTGCGCGTGGCTCAGCACCACCGCATCGATGGCGCGCGCGTCGAAGCCGAGCTTCAAGTTGCGCGCGTAGGTCTTGGCGCGCCGGCCCTGGAACAGTCCGCACTCGAGCAGGATGGTCTTGCCGCCGGCGCGCAGCAGGTGGCAGGAGCCCGTCGTTTCCCCGCTGGCGCCGTGGAATTCGAGCTCCATCGCCTGCGCTCAGTCCTGCGCCGGTTTGCTGGCGTTGGGGTCGGCGAGCAACGCGGACACGCGCGCCAACGCGCGGTGCAGGAGCACGCGCACGGCGCCTTCGCTCTTGCCCATCTGCTGTGCGATCTCCGCGCGCGAAAGCCCCACGACGTGCGCGAGCGTGATCACCTCGCGGTACTCCTCGGGCAGGTCCTCGAAGGCCTTCTCGACGCGCTCGATCTCCTCGCGCACCATCGCCTGGCGGCTGGGCGACGAGAACGAGCGGTAGCAGTCGAACAGCTGGCGCTCGGCCTTGGAGTTGTCGCCGCTCGAGATCGGGATCTCGCGCTGCGCGTCGCGCTTCTGCGCGAGGTAGAAATCTTTGCGGTTGACGATCTTGCGCAGCGCGGTGGTGTACAGCCACTGCTTGAAGGCCACTTCGCTGGGGAATTGGAAACGCTCGGCGTGCTGGATCACCTCGCGGCACACCGACTGCACGATGTCCGAGCTCGACTCGCGCGCGCGCACCACCGCGCCGGCGCGCAGTCGCACGAAGGCGCGCAGCTCGGGGAGGTAGAGCTCCAGCAGGCGATCCAGCGCGGCTCGGTCGCCGGCGGCCGCGCGTTCGGCGAGTTGGCCGACGTCGTCGTTCATGGGCGCGGGGCGCGGGCTCGACGCTCTCGAGCACCTTCGCCGCGTGATCGAAGCATACCCCTGTTCGAGCGTCGTAGACTTCGACTCAACGCATGGATTCCAAGCGCGCGAGTGTCGGCGAGGGCGGGGCCGCCGACGAGGATCTGGTGTTCCTCTACCTCGAGGAGCGCGAACAGGGCCTGTGCAGGAACCTCGAAGAATTTGCGCGGCGCCACCCGCGCGCGAGGGACGCGACGGTCGCTGAGCGCATCCGCGCGCTGGAGTCGGCGGGGCTGCTCGTCAGCGCCGATGCGGCCGAACCGTTTCCCGAGGAACTCGGCGACTTTCGCTTGCTCGAGCGACTGGGCGGCGGCGGCATGGGCGTGGTGTTCCGCGCGCAGCAGCGCTCGCTGGGACGCGCCGTCGCGCTGAAGCTGATCCGTCCCGAGCAGCTCTACTTCGACGGCGCGCGCGAGCGCTTCCGCCGCGAGGTGGAGGCCGTCGCCAAACTCTCGCATCCGGGCATCGCGGCCGTGTTCGCCTGCGGAGAAGAGCGCGGCGTGCCGTACTACGCCATGGAGCTCGTCGACGGCGTCTCGCTCGACGAGGTGCTGCGGCGCCTGCGCGGTCGCGAACCGCACAGCCTCACGGGCCGCGACCTGGCCTGCGCCTTCACGGGAACGGTCGAGGGCGAGCTGTTCGCGCGGCCGTGGATCGAGGCCTGCCTCGAACTCGTGCGCCAGGTGTGCGCCGCGCTCGAGCACGCGCACTCGCGCGGCGTCGTGCACCGCGACATCAAGCCCTCGAACGTGATGCTCACGCGCGAAGGCCGCGCGCTGGTGGTGGACTTCGGTCTGGCGTCGCAGCGCGGCGCCGAGCGGCTCACCGGCGCGGGCGCGCTGATGGGCTCGACCGCTTACATGTCGCCCGAACTCGCGAGCGGCAAGGCCTCGGAGGCGGATGCTCGCACCGACGTGTACTCGCTCGGCGTGAGCTTGTACGAGCTGCTCACGCTGCGCCTGCCGTACTCGGGCGCGGGAGTGACCGAGATCGTGCAGCAGATCCTCGCCGGCGCCGCCCAGTCGCCGCGCCGGCTCAACTCGAGCGTCTCACTCGACGTCGAGACCGTGTGCGCCGCGGCGATGTCGGTCGAGCTCGAGCGCCGCTACCAGAGCGCGCGCGCCTTCGGCGACGACCTCACGAACCTGCTCGACGGCCGGCCGATCGCGATGCGCCCGCTGGGCGGCGTCGAGCGCGCTTGGCGTTGGGCGCGTCGTCATCCGGCGCGTGCGCTCGCAGCCGCGCTGTCGCTGGTCGTCGCGATCGGCGGGCCGGCGACGTACGGCGTGCTGCAAGCGCGCGCGGCCGAGGAGCAGCGCAAGCTCAACAGCGAGCTCACGGAGGCGAACGCCGAGATCGAACGCCGCGGCGAGGAACTCTCGCGCGCCAACGGCGAACTCGAGGGCGCGCTGGAGCGCGAGACGGCCGAGCGCCAGCGCGCGCAGACCAACTACGAGCGCGCGCGGCTGGCGGTGGAGCAGATGCTGGCCGAGACGGGCGCCGACGCGCTGGCCGATGTGCCGCAGATGCAGCCGGTGCGGCGCAAGCTGCTGGAGAAGGCGCTCGAGTTCTACTCGCAGATGGAGTCGGAGGCCGCGGGCAGCGCCGAGCTCGCGCGTGAACGCGCCTACACCGAGCGCTCGATCGGCGACCTGCTCAGCGAGCTGGGGCGCTACGACGAGGCGCGCGTGCGCTACGAGCGCGCCATCGAGCTGCTGCGCGAGGCGCGGCTCAGCGACAACTCGTTCAAGACGCGCCACACGCTCGCCAGCGCGCTCGGGCAACTCGCCGTGCAGGCGAGCGGAAGCGGCGACGCCGCGCGGGCCGAAGACTTGTGGCGCGAGTCGATCGAGATCCTGGCCGACGAGGACTTCCACGATCCCCAGCGGCTGCGCGCGGGCATCGACCTGGTGCTCCTGCGATACTCGCTGGCCTATGCCGTCTACTCGCGCGGCGAGACCGAGCAGAGCCTCTCGCTGTACGAGCAGGCGACCGCGCTCGCGCGGAAGCTGCGCGAGTTCGAGGCCGACGACCCCGATCTCGAACTCGCTCTGTCCAGTTCGCTGTCCGCCGCGGCCCAGGTGCTCGTGCACCTCTCGCGCATGGACGACGCCGATCGCTGCTATGCCGAGTCGTTCGAGCTGCTCGAGCGCGTGCTGGCCAAGACGCCGGACTCGGTGCGCGTCCGCGAGCAGATGATCGAGCTCGCCAACAACTACGGCCTGCGCCTGATGACGAACGCCGACGTCCAGCGCGCGACCCGCGTGCTGACCGAGGGATTCGACGCGGCGCGCTCGCTCTCGAACGACTTCCCCGAGGACCCCGAGCAGCGCAAACGCGTGGCCGTGATCGGCTTGAACCTCGCTGCCCACACCGCCAACAACGGCGACTTCGCGAGTGCGAACGACGTCGCACGCGAGTCGGTCGCGGCGCTCGAGCAGCTGGTCCAGCGCTACCCCGAGCGCATCGAGTACGGCTACTTCTTCGGCGTCGCGCTCTCGATCCACAGCGGCATCGCCACCGAGTTGGGGCGGCTCGACGAGGCCGAGGCGAATTCCACGCGCGCGGTCGAGCTGTTGCGCGCGGCGCTGGAGGCGACCGGCGGTCACGCGGGCGTCAAGGCCGGACTCGCCAGCGCGCTGTTCATGCGCGCCAGCGCGCGGCGTGCCGCGGGCGAGCTCGAGACCGCGCTGGAGTTCGTCGTCGAGGGGCGCGGTCACGCGACCGGGCGACCGGATGTGCTCTACGAGTGCGTCGAAGTGCTCGGCAAGATCAGCGTCGCCGCGCGCGAGAGCGGCGCAGCGTCGATCGAGGGCCGCGCGCTCGAGCTGGGCTTGGAGATGCTCGCCGCCGCGATCCAGGGCGGCTTCGCGGACTCCACGCGCCTGCGCACGGCGAAAGACCTGCGCGTGCTGCGCGAAGATCCGCGCTTCGAAGCACTGGTGCGCCGGCTCGAGAATCAATGAACGTCTCGTAACGCGGCGCGCACGCGCCGGATGGAGCCTGCAGTGGCACAGGCCGAAGTGGACGCGCGGGACGAACCGGATTCACCGGACGAGGGCGAGCGCCAGCGGGCGAGCGCGCGCGAGGCGCAGCTCGAGCAGCTCACCTTCGAGTGCCTCGAGCGCATCGAGAACGAGGGCCCGGCGGTGCTCGAGGAGCTGTGCCGCGCGCAGCCGGCGCTGGCGGCCGAACTGCTCGAGCGCATCCACGTCCTCGTGCAGCGCGGACTGGTGGAGGTCGACGCCGGCGCGTTGATCGCGTTGGAGCGAGCGGATCAGAAGCCGCCGCCGCTGGCCGCTGCGCCGCCGCGCCCGGGCGATGGCGCGCCGCCCTGCGCGCCGCGGCCGAGCTGACGCCGCGGTCGCGACGCCGGACTCCAAGTAGCCCCGTTCGGGTCGTTGCGATTTCCCACGTAACGCCCCAGCTCGGGCGCGGATGGCTGGGATGAGTGCATCCACGGTCCGCCACGGCGGGCCACCCACTTCCTCCTACGAATCAAGCGCCATGCTCTTCGCCGTCTCCCTGGTCCTCGCCTGTCCGCTGCAAAGCGGCGTTCCCGACTCGCTGCGCGCGCCCCACTCGCCCGAGTCGCTCCCCGTCGCGCCGCTCAACGACCCCGCGCAGTTCACCTCGGTGGAACTCGCGCTCGACGACTCGATCCCGCTGCCCGTGCCGCCGGTGGTCGAGCCCGGCGACGACGGGGACCGCGTGCTCGCGCCGGCCAGCGGCGATCCCTTCTTCGTGGGCTTCACGGCCGGCAAGCACTATCCGCCCGCGGGTGAGCGCATCGACCCGCTGCTCGCGAACTCGTTGCAGTCGCTCTACCTCGACGGCCGTCCGGCGCAGGAGACCTACGCCTTCGTGATGTTCGAGAAGCGCCTCACCGAGGAGCGCCTCGAAGTGCTGCGCGAGCACGGCGCGCGCGTGCTCGAGTTCCACCCGCACTACTGCGTCAAGGTCGCGCTCGCGCCGGCCGCGGTCGACGTTCTCGCAGGCCTGGACTTCGTGCGCTGGGTCGGTGTTCCGCAGCCCTGGCAGAAGGTCCACGTCGCGATGGGGGAGGCGATCGCCGATCTGCGCGACGGCGAACTGCTCGAGACCTACATCAACGTCTACGACTCCGACCTGTGCGAAGCGTCGATCTCGCGGCGCGTGGGCACGGTTGAGCTCGGCGGCCCCGACGGCGTGAGCGTGGTCGACGATCCGAACGTCGGCCCCAAGGCCTGGATGTCGAACGGCTGGCAGCAGCGCGCGCTCCAGGAACTCGGCGTCGACGTGTTCGAGTACGTCGACTCGATCCGCGCCTTCCGCGCACGCATCTCGCCGTCGCAGATCGAGGCGCTCGCCGCGCTGGACTTCGTGCAGTTCATCGAGCCGCACGGCACGCCGCAGCTCGCACACGACGAGTCGATGCCGATGGTGCTCGCCGACCGCACCCGCACGGTGTGGGACGGCGCGAGCACCGCGGTCGTCGGCGAAGGCGACTCCGGCATCGAGTACTCGCACTCGGGCCTCACGGGCTTCTTCTGGACCGCCTCGAACCTCTCGGGCTCGGCCGAGGCGACCACCGACGACTTGTGCGGCCACGGCACGCACGTGGCGGGCACGATCATGGGCTCGGGCGCGGTCGAGGACAGCTACGAGGGCGCCGCGCAGGGCATCGCCAACCTCGCCACCACGCGCTTCTTCAACACCAAGATGTTCTACGGCACGGGCTGCTGGTACGGCGGCTCGTCGATGGCCACGGTGTTCGGGACCTTCGACTCGAGCATCACCGACGGATCGGGCAACGTCACGCCGCGGCCGCACGTCACCAATCAGTCGTGGGGCACGCCCGCGCCCTCGGGCGGCGCGTTCGGCACCGAAGCCGACTGCCGCACGATCGACGCCAGCGTGTTCACCTACACGCAGCTGCACGTCTTCGCGGCGGGCAACGATGGCTCTGGCGCCAGCACCGTGCGCATCGAGCCCTCGTCGAAGAACGTCTTCACGGTCGGCGGCGTGCGCGACTACGCCGAGGGCGCTGAAGACCCGGGCGAGATGTACACCAGCTCGAGCCGCGGCCCGACGGGGGACGCGCGCTGGAAGCCGAACATTTCCGCGCCGGCGACTCGCATCCTGTCGTGCGATGCCGACAACCTCACGGGGTACGTGCTGAAGACCGGCACGAGCATGGCCGCGCCGCACGTCGCGGGCATCGCCGCGCAGCTCATGGACCACCACTCGTTCCTGCGGCACAACGCGGTGACGACGGGCGCGCTGCTCATGGCGAGCGCGATGACCAAGAACGACATCGTGCTGTCGACGCCGACCTCGTCGCACCTCGACAGCTGGGGCGCGGGCCGCGTGGACGCGTACAAGGCGCACTACGGGCCGGGCGGCGTGTACTTCTGGGGCTGGACCCAGGGCACGAGCACGGGCACATACGTCGACGTGCCCGTCAACGCCAACGCCACGCGACTGTCGGTGTGCATGTACTACCACGAGGCGGCCGCGAGCTCGGGCGCGTCCCAGGCGCTGGTCAACGACCTCGACCTGTGGATCGACAGCCCCACGAACGGCAACACCACGACCACCAACACCGGTGAGTTCTCGGCGCAGCAGAGCGCGCGCGACAACACCGAGATCCGCCTGATCAACAACCCGGTCGAGGGCAACTGGCGCATCAAGGTTCACCCGCAGAGCGCGACGAGCAACTCGCGCGTGGGCCTGGCGGTGCTCGTGCACTACGACGACACCACGCCCAACGGGACGCTGAACGTCACGGCCTCGGACACGGCCATCAAGCCCAACGAGAACGTCAGCATCACGGCGACGGCGACCAACCCCGAGTACGTCGCTTCGGCAGTGTTCTTCGACTCGACTTCGGTCGGCGACACGCTGCAGAACTCCACCGGCGTGCTCGAGGACGGCGCCACGGCGAACTACATGAACAACCAGCACCTCGGCCGCGACGTGCTCGTGGGCACCATCGCGCCGAACGACTCGCGCAGCGTGACCTGGACCACGCGCTGGGCCACGGAGGGCTTCAAGCTGTTCAGCGTCAATGCGCGTTCGGACAACTGGGTCGACAAGACCGACTCGGTCTCGATCGCGGTCGACGGCACGCCGCCGACGCTGCCCACGGGCCTGACCTCGTCGACGCACCCCGCGGGCGTGTGGCGCAACTCGCCGAACATCGCGCTGAATTGGACGCCGGGCTCGGACAACGTCTCGGGCGTGAACGGGTACAGCCACGTGCTGCAGGGCGTCGCCGCGCTGCCGAACACCTCGCAGGACATCGGCGCGGTGAACAGCTACGCCACGACGCTGAGCGGCTCGTTCGGCACGTACTACTACAGCCTGCGCCCGGTCGACCGCAGCGGCAACTGGAACGCGAGCTACGTGTGGTACGGCCCGATCCTCTACGACGGCGTGCAGCCCAACTACATCACGGGCTTGAGCTCGACGACCAACGCGCTGGGCTCGTACTCGTGCAACCCGAGCGTGACCGTCGTGTGGGATGCGATGACCGACGGCGGCGGGTCGGGCGTGGCCGGCGCTTCGTACCTGTGGGACCACAACCCCACGACGACGCCCGACGCGACGCTCGAGAGCGGGCCCGCGGCGGTGAGCTTCACCACCAATCTCGCGCCCTCGGCGCAGCCCTGGTACTTCCACATCCGGCCCTACGACAACGCCGGCAACGGACAGAACCAGTTCCACTTCGGGCCGATCTACATCACGCCCTCGGCGGCCACGACCTACTGCACGGGCAAGACCAACAGCCTGGGCTGCGTGCCGGCGATCAGCGCGGTGGGTTCGCCCTCCAAGAGCGCCGGCAACCTCACCGTGAGCTGCACGCAGGTGATCAACCAGAAGAACGGCCTGTTGTTCTTCGGCTTCGCGCCGCTCAACGCGCCGTTCCAGGGCGGCACGCTGTGCGTCGCTTCGCCGACGATCCGCACCGCCTCGCAGAACTCCGGCGGCAGCACCTCGGGCAGCAACTGCTCGGGCAGCTACTCGTTCACCTTCTCGACCGCGCAGATGAACCTGTTCGGCCTCGATCCGGGTGAGACGGTGTACTGCCAGTACTGGATGCGCGACCCGCAGAGCGCCTCGACCACGGGCCTCTCGAACGCCGCGCAGTTCACCATCTGCAACTGATCGCGCTCGGCGAGCGCAACGCGCGCGGGGCGTGCAGTTCTTCGCGAACTGCGCGCCCCGCAGCGCTTTTCCGTGTCGCGCGTTCGAGCCCGCGCGCGCCGCCCCGCGGCTCAGCGCTGCTCGCCTGGCTGCGGCTGGCGCGCGTTCCAGTCCGCGTACGGCTCGCCCTCGATCAGCAGATCGCTGAGCAGCCCCGCGCCACCCTCGTCGATGCGCACCACCGCGATGATCTGCGGGCGCGGACCGCTCGTCGGCGCGCTGGGATCGGCGGCGTAGTGCGGGATGTAGAAGCGCTCGAGCTCGTAGTCGACCGTCCACAGCGCATCGCTGCGATCGCGCAAGACGCCGCGCAAGGCGAGCGTGCCGGCTTGCGGCGCGCACAGCACCGCACTCGGCGTCCACCACGGCTCGCCGGGCTCGAGCGCGACCCACACGCTGTCGCCCGGCTGTGCGCCGTCGCACTCGTTGCGCAGCGCGCCGATCTCGAGCGTCGTGATCGCCAGCGGCGCGGCGATGTAGCGGCCCGACAGCGCGTCCATCGGATCGTAGGGTCGCACCTCGAGGCGCACCTCGAGCGCGCGCGCGAGGTGCAACTCGGCGCGCACCGCGATCGCGGCGACGGCCAGGACCGAGGGCGCGATCGCCGCCCAGAACTTCAGTGTGGAGTTCACGGCTTCGACTCCTGCGCGCGCGCGCGCGTGCTACGACGTCGTTGTTCGAACACCCAGGCCACGCCGAGCAGCAGCGCGCCGGTGGAGAGGAACGCGTAGGCGCCCTCGAGCTTGTCCCACAGGTACTCGAAGTAGCGCGCGACCACGCCGGCGAGGAACAGCAGCACGCCGCTGCTCGCGAGCGAGGCGCGGCTGAGTCGCGTCGCGAGGGCGATCGCGACCAACGCTCCGCCGAACAGCGCGATGTTGGCCACGAGCGGAAGCCAGCTCGGCGCCAGGAGCGTCAGCAGGGCGAGCAGCACGGTCGCGACGAGCAGGCCAAAACCGATGCGTACGTGCGGCGCGCGGGTGCGGGCGCTGGCGGCCCCCAGAGCCAGCGCGGCCACGCTGCACGCGACCCACACCGGCTTCAGGCGCTCGAGATGCTCGGAAAGCGCGGGATCGCCGGCCTCGCTCGCCTGCGACCACCACGAAGGTTGGCCGTGCCAGGGTTCGTGGAAGGCGAGCACGAACGGCGCCGCCGCCGCCAGCGGCACGATCGGCTTGCGCAGCACCTCCGCGAAGTCGGCGTAGCTCGTGCGCTCGCACAGCGCGACCAGCGCGCACAGGAGTGCGGCCCAGGCCGCTCCGAGCAGCGGGAAGTTCGCCAGCCAATCGCGGTCGCGATCGTTCGGCTGATCGTCGAGCCACACGCCGGCGTGCCAGGCGGTCCACAGGAGCGCGAGCGCCAGCACCGCGACGAGCACCGCGCGCGAACGCGTGACCAGCGCGATGGGGATGCTCAGCGTCCACCACAGCAGCACGGCGTTGGGGTAGTGCGACGAGAGGTTGTAGATCTGCGCCACCAAACCGAGCGCGCCGCCGAAGGCGAGCACGCCCGCGAGCGTGAACGCGCGGCCCAGGCGCGGGTACTCGCCGCGCTCGGCGAGGCGCCAGCCGGCGAAGTGCAGCCCCAGCCACACTCCGAACACCAGGACCAACTTGGCCAGCTTGCCCAGCGCTTCCCAGTTGTAGCCGACCAAGTACAAGAGCCCGGCTGCGACCAGCACTCCGCCGAAGGCCGCGACCACGGAGGCAAAGTCCACGCGCCGCGCGTTCCACACCTCGCGCAGCCGTTGCACGACCAGCTCGCGCTGCTCGCCGCTCAGCCGGCCTTCCGCTTCGAGCTCGGCGAGCGCGCGCTCGAGCGCTTCAAGTCGTTTCGACATCGTCGCCACAAGCTACCGGCGCCCGGCGCGGCTCGACTCGCGCTCGCGCGAATCCACGGGCTCAGCGGTGCTTGTCGCAGGCAGCGGCGGCCGTTCCGTTCAGTCCTGGCAGGTGAAGTCGGCGCTCTGCTCGCTGCCGTCGACAAACTCCAGGCGCACGCGCACGCGGCGGGCGGCGGCGGGCAGTACGACGAAGGACTCGTCGCCTTCCTCGAGCTCGCTGAGCGACAGGCGGCGCGCGGGGACGATGCGCAGCGCGTGCTCGGTCGTCTGGTCGTCGAACGAGTAGCGCACGGCGCGCAGCGCGGCCTTGTAGGAGAGCAGCGCCGTGAAGTAGGCGACGCTCCGGCCCTCGACATCGCGGCCGAACTCGACCCAGTTCGTGAGGCCGAGCACGTGCTTGACGAAGCGCACGAGCTCCGTGCGCGGGTCGAAATGGAGTGCGAAGGGACCTTGGCGAACGCCGCGCGCATCGACGTACGCGATCTCGAGCGTGCGCGGGGCGTCGCCGGAGGCGAGCTCGATGTGCGCGCGCGGCAGCGGCAGACCCGTGCGAGCGTTGCGCGCGAGCTCGAAGCCGCTCGAGCGCAGCGGGCCGCGTCCGTCGACGGACTTGTCGCCACTCTCGACGACGCGCCAGAGGATCTCGCGCACGTCCTGGTCGAGCACCTGGATCGTCACGGTCCACTCGTCGTTGCCCGGCATGCCGATCAACGCCACGCGCGGGCGTTCCTCGCCGAGCGCGCGCGCCACCAGCTCCACCAGGCGCTCGAGGTCCTCGTGCAGGTGCGCGTCGGTCAAGCGCAGCGCTTGCAGCCGCGCGAAGCGTTGCAGTTCGTCGGGCAAGTCGGCGGCGGGCGGAGGTTCGGCGCCCGGCGCGAGCACCGGGAACACGCGCACACCGGCCCGCAGCGCAGCGGCCAGCTCGAGCCGCACGAAGTCGTGCTCGTCGAGCAGGCGCGAGCGGCCCGCGCTCTGCCGCGCGGTCCAGTCCTCGCCGATCACCGCGACGAGCGCGCCGGCGCTGGCCAGTGCGGCGTCGATCGCCTCGACGAAGTCCTGGCCGGGTTCGATCTCTTCGATGTCGAAGAACACGCGCTCGGGAAAGCGGGCCAGGAGCGCGTCGTACACGCGCCGCGCGAGGTGGGGGACGTCGGCGCGGCGGTAGCTGACCAGCACGGTGCGCAGCGGCGAGCTCATGGCGAGCGGCAGGGTATCCGCCGACCTGCGCGCGGCTCGCGCCCGTCTGCGAAGGGCGGGCCGCGCGACGTCGTCGTCGGCGCCAGCGCGGGAGGCGCTCGCGAGGCGCGACGGCCGGGCTCGCCTGAGAGTTGCGGCGGCGGCCTGAAACGTCGGCTCTCGAGCGCGTCTGGTGCGCGAGCGCGCGTTGGTCGGCGCGGGGTCTCGAATTCGGCTGGGGGCCATTCCTTCGCGCCCAGAGCGACTTCGGCGCGCAGCGCGCGCGATTTCTCGCGTCTGCCCGGTAACGCGCCGGACGGGACCAGGATCGATGGGAAGTACGGCCAGCGCCCCGGGATTCGCCCGGCCGCCCTGAGCGCCGACCCGCGCCTGCGCGCGCCCCACGTCTCAACACCCAGAACCCACGCCATGTCCCTCCTCGTATCGCTGGCTCTCCTCACCCAGGCGCCGCTCGACGCGCAGCTCGCTCCGCGGGCCGGCGACGAGCGCGACGCCGTCATCGGCACGCCGACCTTCGTCCCGATCGCGTCGCGCGACGACGCCATTCCGCTGCCCAACCCGGCCGTGTACGAGGTCGGACCGACGGGCGACCGCGAACTCGCGCCGGAGAGCGGCGATCCGTTCTTCCTGGGCTTCGCCGCGGGCAAGCACTACCCGCCGGTCGGGGAGCGCATCGACCCGCAGTTGCTGGCGAACATCGCGAACCTGCCGCTCGGCGGAGTGGGCGACGAGCGCGGCGACGCGCGCACCTATGCCTTCGTGATGTTCCAAAAGCGCATCACCGACGAACGCGTCGCGGCTCTCCAGGCCGCCGGCGCGAAGGTGATCGAGTTCCACCCCTTCTACACGCTGAAGGTGAGCTTCGATCCGGCGCGGCTCGACGAGTTCGCCGGGCTCGACTTCGTGCGCTGGGTCGGCGCAGTGCAGAGCTGGCAGAAGCTCCACCCCGACGTGAGCCACGTGCTTGCCCAGGCGCAGCCGGGCGAGTCGCTCACGGTGCACATCAACGTGTTCGAGAGCGATCTGTGCGAGGCTTCGACCAAGGTGCTGGTCGGCGAGACGATGGAGGTCGATCCCGACGGCAACAAGAAGCGCGGCAATCCCGAGTACGACGCCTACGACACGTTCTCGAACGGCTGGCAGCACAAGGCGCTGGCTGAGCTCGGCATCGAGGTCGGCGTTTGGACCGAGTCGGTGCGCTCGTTCGTGGCCAAGGTCCCGCGCGAGAGCTTCGAGGCGTTGGCGGCGCTCGACTTCGTGCAGTTCATCGACCTCGAGCGCGAGCCCGACTACGACCACGACGAAGCGATGGCGATGTCCAACGCCGACCGCACGCGCGCCAGCTACGACGGCGCGACGAGCGGCAACTGCCAGGCGGGCTACATCGACTCGGGTTACTACGCGCCGCACACCGCGCTCGACGCGTGGGCGGTCGGTTGGGACTACACGGGCAACGGCGATCCTTTCGACGACACCGACGGGCACGGCTCGCACGTCGCCGGGACGATCTCGGGCAACGACGACGTCGACGACAGTCTGCAGGGCGGCGCACCCGGCCTGGGCGCGACCACCGCGCGGCGCCTGTTCGTCGTGCGCAAGGGCGGCGGAGCTTCGTTCGCGACCTGGCTGTCGCGCATGAACAACTCCTACAACGACGGCACGAACGTCTCGCCCGCGCCGATGGTGGTGAGCAACTCCTACAGCTCGAACGTCGTCACGACGCCCTTCATCGGCAGCGAGACCGACTGCCGCACGATCGACGCCAACGCCTTCGCCAACGACCAGCTGTGGATCTGGTCGGCCAGCAACGAAGGTCCGACCGCGGAGACGATCGGCGAGGAGTCGTCGGCGAAGAACGCGCTCACCGTGGGCAACTCGCTCAAGTGGTACGACTCTGGCGTCGGCGATCCGGGCACGATCTGGACCGGCTCGAGCCGCGGCCCCTTGGGCGACAACCGCTGGAAGCCGAACCTGTCAGCGGTCGGTCAGCGACTGCTCTCGGTGCAGGCCGGCACCACGAATGGCTACGTGCTCAAGGGCGGCACGAGCATGTCGACGCCGCTGGTGTCGGGCATCGCGGCGCAGCTCTGCGACCACTACTCGTTCCTGCGCTACAACCCCGCGGTGCTGTCGGCGGTGCTGATGGCCGGCACGCTGTCGAAGAACAACCAGGTGATCGACTCGCCCAGCGGCGATGCGACGCACCTCAACAGCTACGGCGTGGGCCGCGTCGACTCGTACAAGGCGCACTGGGGCACGAGCCAACAGGCGCTGTACTTCTGGGGCGTGAACCAGTCGTCGGCCAGCACGGGCGTCGAGCTCGACTTCACGGTGAACAGCGGCGCGACGCGCGTGACGGTGGTCTACCACTACATCGAAGAGGCCTGCTCCGCCGGCGCTTCGCAGGCGCTGGTCAACGACGTCGACATGATCCTCGACGCCGAGCCCTTCACCGGCTCGCTGAGCACGGGCGACTACGTGGCGCAGATCTCCAACGTGAACAACTCGGAGGTGCGCATGGTCGACAGCCCGCCGGTCGGCGACTGGAAGGTCAAGCTGTGGCCCGACTCGATCCTGGCGGGCAACCTCGTGCGCGGCGGGGTGTGCGTGATCGTGACCTACGGCGACACCACGCCGACGACGACGCTCAACGTCACGGCGAACGACATCTACGTCAACACGGGCGATGACGTCACGGTGACGGCGACGTACACCAACCCGGAGACCTTCGCCTCGGGCGTGTACTTCAACTCGACCTCGGTCGGCGACACGTTGCAGGCCTCCTTCAACACGCTGCTCGACGGTTCGACCGCGGACTTGATGGGCAACAACACGAGCGGTCGCGACGTGACCATGGGCAACGTGATCCACAACTCGAGCCGCACGCACCGCTGGACCACGCGTTGGGCCACGCAGGGGGTCAAGAGCTTCTCGGTCGAAGCGCGCGCGGACAACGCGGCGGACGTGACCGACAGCGTCACGGTCTACGTGGACGACACCCCGCCGCCGCTGCCGACGAACCTGCAGTCGACGACGCACACGCCGAACGTGTGGACCAACGACACGTCGATCACCTACACCTGGTCGCAGGCTGCGGACAACGTGTCGGGCGTCGATGGCTACGGCGTGTTCACGAACCTGAGCGCCGGCTTGCCGAGCGCGAGCAAGGACATCGAGCAGGTCACGAGCTACAGCGAGACGCTCACCCAGGGCTCGTGGTACTTCATGCTGCGTCCGGTCGACAACAGCGGGAACTGGAACGTCGGCTACGTGAGCGCCGGACCGTTCCGCATCGACACCACCTTGCCGGCTGCGGCGACGGGCCTGAGCTCCTCGACGCACCAGGTCAACGTGCAGAGCTGCGGCACGAACGTGACGGTCAACTGGACCGGCGCCGCCGACAGCGGCGGCTCGGGCCTCGCGGGCTACCGCGGCGTGTGGGACACCAACCCGGCCACCGTGCCGGTCGGTGCGGTGAACATCCTGAGCGGGGCCACGAGCTTCGCGCAGAACATCGGCTCGTCGACCAGCGCGCGCTACTTCCACCTGCGCGCCGTGGACAACGCGGGCAACTGGGGCGCGACGGCGCACTTCGGGCCGATCTTCGCGAACGCGAACTCGGTCGCGACCTACTGCACGGGCAAGACCAACTCGCTGGGCTGCGTGCCGAGCATCTCGACCAACGGTCTCCAGCCCTCGCGCAGCGCCGGCAACTTCGCCGTCACCTGCTCGAACGTCATCAGCCAGAAGAACGGCCTCTTGTTCTTCGGCTTCGCCTCGGTGGCCGCGCCCTTCCAGGGCGGCACGCTGTGCGTCGCCTCGCCGACGATCCGCACCGCGTCGCAGAACTCGGGCGGCACTCCGGCGGGCAACGACTGCACCGGCAGCTACAGCTACACCTTCTCGACCGCGGACATGAACCTGTTCGGGCTCGACCCGGGCGAGGTGGTGTACGGCCAGTACTGGATGCGCGATCCGCAGAGCCCCTCGACCACGGGCCTGTCGAACGCCGTGCGCTTCACGGTCTGCCAGTAGTCGGCCCGAACCGTAGCCGGGGCGCTTCACGCCCGGAAAGCGCGCGCCGTCCCCGCCCTCGCCGGCGGAGGCGGCGCGCGCCGTTTGGGGGGGCAGCGGTTCGAGATCGGTCCCGATTTCGAGTCACGGCTGAGTAAGCGGGCCGTTTGGACGCGGCAGGCGAATTTCAACCGAGGGTCTGCGCGCGCAGGCCCGGCGGTGCGCCGCTCCCTCTCCCCAAGCGCTCTCTCGAGCACGGACCCTCGCCATGTTCCGCCATCCCCTGACGTGCTGCGGCGCGCTGCTGATGCCGGCCCTCGCGGCCGCCTGGCAGTCGCACACTCCCGCCGAGCCCATTCCGGCCTCCATCGCCGCGCCCGCACCGCAGGCCGGCGGCCTCGATCCGCGCGCTCCGTTCGGACCTGCTCCGCGCGTCGATGCCGCGGCCCGCGCGCCCATCTCGAGCCCCGCGCGCGAGGGACAGCCGCACTGGCGACTGGTCCCCGAGGGCGCGCCCGCGCCGACACCCGTGGACGAGCAGCTCGACGATTCGATCCCGCTGCCCAACGCGGCGGTGTACGAGGTGCAGGACGGCCGCGACGTGCTGGTCCAGCCCGAGTCCGGCGACCCCTACTTCCTGGGCTTCGCCGCGGGCAAGCACTTCCCGCCCTCCGACGAACGCATCGACCCGCTGCTCGCCGCGCAGGTGCAGGCGCTCTACACCGACGGCCGGCCGCAGCAGCAGACCTACGCCTTCGCGATGATGGGCAAGCGCATCACGCGCGAGCGCGTGGCCGAGCTCGAGGCGCTGGGCGCGCGCGTGCTGGGCTTCCACCCGCACTACACGCTCAAGCTGGCGTTGCCGGCGAGCGCGATCGACGCGCTCGCGGCGCACGACGCGGTGCGCTGGATCGGCCTGCCGCGCACCTGGCAGAAGCTCCACCCGGTTTTCGCGGAGCTGCTGCAGAACACCGATCCCAACAAGCCGCTCGAGGCCTGGATCAACCTGTACGAGTCGGACCTGGGGCCGCAGTCGCAGCCCGTGCTGGGCGCGGCGCCGATCGAAGTCGGACCGGACGGCGCGCAGGTGCGCGGCGAGCCTCGCCCGCTGGCGAACGTGTGGGTCACCAACGGCTGGATGCAGCGCTCGCTCGAGGGCCTGGGCGTCGAGGTGCTCGACTACAACGAGCGCATCCAGGCGCACCGCGTGCGCGTCATGCCCCAACTGCTCGAGAGCGTGGTGGAGCTCGACTTCGTGCAGTTCGTCGAGCCGATCCTGCCCTCGAGCTCGTTCCACGACGAGTCGATGGGCCTGATCAACGCCGACGACTCGCGCAACTTCTGGACGGGCGGCACGAACTCGCGCACGGTCGCGGGCATCGTCGACTCGGGCGTGGTGAACGCGCACAACGCGCTCAACCACATCTTCGGCGTGGGCTGGGACGAGACCTCAGTCGGCAACGCCTGGAGCGACACCTGCAACCACGGCACGCACGTGGCCGGCACGATGTGGAGCGACGGCGCGGGCGACAACAGCCTGCGCGGCGTCGCGCGCGGGCTGGGCTGGGCGAACACGGGCCGCATCTTCAACGTGAAGATTTTCAACGGCTGCAGCGGCTCGGTCAGCGTCTCCAACATCCTCGGCCACCTCGATACGACCTACACCGACGGCTCGGGCAACGTCACGCAGCGCCCGCACGTCACCAACAACTCGTGGGGCACTTCGCCGGGCAGCAGCGCCTGGGTCGGCACCGAGGCCGATCCGCGCCTGTACGACGACAACACCTGGGCCGACGCGCAACTGAGCGTGTTCGCCGCGGGCAACAGCGGTTCGGGCGCGGGCACCGTCGGCCAGCAGGCCGCCGCCAAGAACGTGCTGACCGTGGGCAGCGTGCTCGACTACAACGACGGCGTCGAAGGGCCGCCGGGCTCGATCCGCTCGAGCTCGAGCCGCGGGCCGACCGGCGACAACCGCTGGAAGCCCAACGTGGTCGCGGGCGGGCGCTGGATCCGCTCGGCCGACGCGACCAACGTCAACGGCTTCTTCAATCAGAGCGGCACCAGCATGGCGGCGCCGCACGTCACAGGCCTGGCCGCGCTCATGATCGACGAGCGCGCCGACTTCGCCTACCTGCCCGAGCGCATCTCGGCGCAGCTGATGGCGACGGCGATCACCAAGGACGACACCTTCCTCACGACGCCCAGCGCGACGCACCTGGACAACTACGGCGCGGGCCGCGTCGACGGCACACGCGCGCAGTGGGGCTCGGGCGGCTCGGAGACCTCGTGGGCCTTCACGCTCGGCGCGGGTCAGTCGACCTTCGGCGAGTTCACCGTGCCGGCCAACGCCCAGCGCTTGATCGCGGTGATGCACTACGTCGAGACGCAGGCCTCGTCGGGCGCGAGCCAGGCGCTGGTCAACAACTGGAACCTGTACCTCGACGAACCGCCGCTGGACACCGCCAACAACAACACCGGCGAGTGGGTGGCGCAGCAGAGCTCGGTCGACAACACCGAAGTGCGCATCCTCGCCAGTCCGGCTGCCGGCACGTGGCGTTGGAAGTCCTTCCCGGCCAGCTCGACCAGCACCGCCTACTTCGGCGTGACGATCTACGTCATCACGGCGGACGCGACGCCGGCGGTGAACCTCTCGGTCAGCGCGAACGACACCTTCGTGCAGCCCGGGCAGCAGGTCGACATCTCCGCCTTCGCCTCGAGCAGCGGCGGCACGGCCTCGGCCGTGTTCCTCAACTCGACCTCGAGCGGCGACGTGCTGATTTCGAGCAGCACGAACCTGCTCGACGGCTCGATCACCAACCTGCTGAGCAACCAGCACGCCGGCCGCGACGTGCTGCTGGGCAACCTCGATCCGTTCTTCGGCCGCTCGGCGACCTGGCGCACCTCGTGGGCCACCGAAGGCGTCAAGAGCTGGCAGGTCACGGCGGTGGGGGACAACTTCCCCAATCCGTCGCAGAGCGTGAACGTCACCGTCGACGGCACGCAGCCTGGACTGGCCAGCGGTCTCACCTCGACCTCGCACACGGTCAACGTCTGGAGCAACGACCCGACGATCGACTTCGTGTGGAACGCGGCGACCGACAACCTCTCGGGCATCGACGGCTACGGCGTGAGCTGGGGCACGTCGGTCGCTTCGGCGGCGCCCGCCAACGCCAAGGACCTCGAAGAGTCGCAGCTGAGCTACACGACCTTCTCCCTGTTCACGAACTCGAGCTGGTACTTCGGCGTGCGCACGGTCGACAACTGCGGCAACTGGGACGCGGACTACGCGATCGCAGGGCCGTACCGGATCGACACGGCGCTGCCGTCGCAACCGGGCGTGATCAGCTCGACGACGCACACCGTCAACGTGCAGTCGTGCAACACGACCGTGTCGGTGAACTGGGCGGCCTCGAGCGACGCGAACTCCGGACTGAGCGGCTACGTGGGCGTGTGGGACACCTCGCCCACGACGGATCCGACCGGGGCGAACAACATCGGTGCGGGCGCGACGAGCTTCTCGCAGAACATCGGTTCGGCCGGGGCGGGGCGCTACTTCCACCTGCGCGCGCGCGACGTGGCCGGGAACCTGAGCGCGACGCGTCACTTCGGGCCGGTCTTCGCCACCACGAGCCTCATCGCGACCTACTGCACGGCCAAGACCAACTCGCTCGGCTGCGTTCCGGCCGTCAGCACTCTGAATCTGCCCAGCAAGAGCGCAGGCAACTTCGCCGTGCGGGCGACCAACGTGTTGAACCAGAAGAACGGCCTCTTGTTCTGGGGCTTCGGCCCGCTGAGCTCGCCGTTCCAGGGCGGCACGCTGTGCGTGGCCTCTCCGACGGTCCGCACGCCGATCGTGTCGAGCAACGGCGCGCTGCCGCCGGCGAACAACTGCTCGGGTCTGTACTCGTTCACCTTCACCACGGCGTACATGAACCTGCTCGGCCTGGATCCGGGCGACACGATCTACTGCCAGTGGTGGTCGCGTGACCCCGCGTCGTCCTTCGCCATCGGACTGACGAACGCGGTGCGCGTGACCTTCTGCCAGTAGTCCGCACGGCGCTGCGCCGCGAGGCGCACGACAACGAAGCCGCGCCGCTCGTCTCGGAAAGGACGAGCGGCGCGGCGTGCTTTTGCGGCGCAGTGCGCCCGCGCCTGCGATCAGGGGCGGACGAACTCGAACGCTGTGCGCGCGGCGAGCGGCGCGCCGGCGCTCGACTGCAGCGTCGCGTGCAGCTCGACGAGCAGCGTTCCGCTCGGCCAGCCGCCGCCGGGAGGCGCGATCACGAGCCGCTGGTTCTGGAGGAACGCGGTCGTGTTCAGCACCTGGCCCCCGGAGTTCAGCACGCGCACGCTTTGCGCGTTGATCGACCCGGGGTCGAGCGCGCCGCCGCGGAACTCGATCTCGAGCGACTGTCCGGCGCCGACGTTCTGGCCCACGGCCGGCGCGCTGGTCGCCGCGTAGAACAGCGTCGGCCGCTCGAGCGCGTCGCGACCGGGCTCGCCGCCCAGCGGCGCGTCGAACGGCCCGGCGTCGACCGGCCCGGTGAGCGGATCGGCCATGCCCGCGTCGCGCGCGAGCGAGAGCGCCGAGAGCGTGTAGTCCTCGCTCACGTTCGCACTCGCAAAGCGCGCGAGCGTGCTGGGCAGCCCGGGCGCGTCGAGCGTCGGCGTGAGGCCCACGCGCTGGTTGGCGCCGAGCGCACTCACGTCGCGCGCGGTTCCGTCGTCGGCGAACTCCACGTCGTCGCCCAGCACCAGTCCGGAGTTGTCGTTCAGCACCAGCTGCCCGTTGCTCCAGCCGGTGGCGCGCCGGTACTCGAGCGGAGCGCGCACGAAGGGCGCGTCCAGCGCAACGCTGCTCTCGACGTTGAAGTGGCTGCGCACGCCGCTCCAGGCGTTGGGCTGCATCCAGGCGATGCTCGAGCTCACGCTCGAGCGCGCCGTGGCGCTCACCACGCCGCCGCCGAAGTTGCCGGCCAGCACGCAGTGGCTCACCGCCAGCGGCACCTGGCCCAGTTCGGCGCGCAGGCCCGCGCCGACGTTGCCCGCGAGCACGCTGGCCGACACCGTCACGAACGAGGGCGTGCTCTCCGAGCTCACCACCAGTCCGTCGCCGCCGTTGCCGCTCGACAGGAGCCGGTGCACGAAGGCCGACGCGGTCGAGTCGAGGTCGAGCAGCACGCCGTCGCGCAGGTTGTTTCGCGCCGTGCAGCCGCGCACCACGATGTCCGCGCGCCAGTCGGGGATCAGCTCGAAGTCGATGTCGATCTTCAGCCCCGCAGTGGCCTCGGTCGGCGCTGCGTAGCCATTGCGCTCGAAGCGCGAGGTCTCGATCTCGACCAGGTAGCGTCCGCTGCCCGAGGGGCTCAGCGGCGGCGTCAGGTCGCAGTCGAGCCCGTCCGCTCCGTTGCCGGCGAACACGCTGTCGCGCACGCGCAGGCTGACCGGCACTCCGCCGGGACCGACGAGGCCGCCCAGGTCGAGCCCTTCCAGTCCGTTGCCGCCGAAGCGCGAGCCTTCGACGCGCAGGTCGAAGGCGCCGCTCAGCGAGAGGCCCTGCGCGCCGTTGTCCACGATGCGCGAGCGCACCAGCCGCACGTCGATGGCGCTGGTCAGCACCGGCGAGCGCAGCCGCAGGCCGCGACCCGAGCAGTCGTGCACGTCGAGCGCGCGCAGCTCGCAGTCGGCGCTGTCGACGTCGATGCCGAAGCTGGCCGTCGACTGGCCGTCGATCTCCAGGCCGTCGAGGATCGCCGCGCCCGCGCCCGCCACGACCTCGCACACCGCCGAGCCCGCGACCCCGCGGATGCGCGTGGGACGGGCCTGCGGATCGCGTGCGGCGAGGCTGAAGCTCGCGTCGAAGCCGCCGTAGACGTGCACGCCGGTGTGGATCTCGAGTCCCGGCGCGTTGTACACGCCTTCGCGCACCCACACGTTGCCGCCGCCGAGCGCGAACGCCAGCAGCGCGGCTTCGCGCACGTCGGAGAAGGCTTGCGCGGGAGAGCTGCCGTCCGGCGCGACTGCGGTCGAGCTCGCGTCGACGTAGATCGGCGCCGCCGCCCGCGCGGAGAGCACCGCGCCCACCGGCGCGTACGAGCCGCCGCCCAAGTCGAGCGCGAGCCCGAAGTAGCGCGTGGCGCCGCCGGGGATCGCGACGAAGCTCGAGCCGTCGCCGCTGGCCGTCGCGATCGGTGCGCCCTGGTGGACGCTCGCGCGGTCGACGCCGCTGAACAGCGCCACTGCGAGGTTCGCGCCCGAGGCGTCGCGCGCCTCCCAGCTCACCTGAACGCCCGAGGCGTTCGCGGCGAGGCTCACCAGCCCTTGCGTGCTGGCCAGATCGCCGGTGTCGCCCGGGACCGTCGGTCCGCCGCTGCCGCCGCCGCCTCCTCCGCCGCCTCCGCAGGCGCACAGCGCGAGCGAAGCCAGCAGAGCGGCGCCGAGCGCGCGGGGAACATCAAGGACAGATCGTTGCACGGAGTTCATTGCTCGAAGAGAGGCCGCTCACGGCTGCGCCATCGCGAACGCGAAACCACGCGCGCAGCAGGTTGCCGGCCAGGAAAGGGTCTTGGGGAACGGGGAGACTGAACGAGGCCGCGCCGGCGCCGGGGACGCCGATCGGACCGGAGAGGGCGACGATGCGGCGCGTCATGGGCGCTTGGACTTGCATCGGGCTCGGCAGCGGATTGCTGGCCGGATTCATCGAGTAGAAGACGATCGCGAAGGCGCCGCCGCGGCCTTGGGTGACCTGCAGCGTGTAGTCGTCGTTGCCCAGGCGCGGCGTGCCGCCGGTGGCGCTGATCTGCGGCGT
Organism: Planctomycetaceae bacterium; assembly: GCA_011525785.1. Taxonomy (GTDB): domain Bacteria; phylum Planctomycetota; class UBA1135; order UBA1135; genus WYBT01. The sequence goes on along the minus strand of WYBT01000012.1, from coordinate 126,263 downwards.
GATGCCGCCCAGACCGCTGACGCCGACGCCGACGGTCGTGAAGAACGGGCAGCTGGGCAGCGTCGCGTTCTGCACCTTGTTCGCGTTGACGACGAGACTTGCGACCTGCGCGCCGGCGAGCGGGACCGTGTACGGCGGCGAGTAATCGACGCGGTACGTGCCGGCGGGCACGACGACCGAGTACTGACCCGCGGCGTTGGTGTTGTCGCTCGACAGGTAGACCGCAGCGCCGGTCGCGACGACGTGCAGATCGATATCGACTCCGGCCTGCGGAACGCCCGCGCCGCTCGTGACCACCCCGCTGAGCGTGAAGCCCGGCGGCAGGAGTTGCGTGCCGAGGAACGTGGTCGTCGTCACGACGCGCGAGGCGAGTTCGAGGCTCGCCAGTCCCGATCCGACGGGCGCGTCGAAGCGGATGTCGAACGTCCCCGCGGGCACGACCGTGTCGAAGAAGCCCAGCGCGTCGGTGCTGTCGTCGGGCGTGTAGAGCTCGACCTGCGAGGCCGAGTCGTAGACGTCGACATCGAGCCCGACCACGGCCGTGTTGTTCGACTGGCGCTTGACGAAGGCCGACAGAACGAGGCCCGGCGGGTGCACGACGTCAGGCAGCGTGGTGGGGGCGCTCAACGTCAGCGTGCGGCGCTGCGGCGCGACCAGCGGCCCGATCACGGGGCGCGAGTCGAAGTCGACGCGCAGCGCGCCGGCCGGCGCAGCGACGGCGAAGAAGCCGTTCGCATCGCTCGTGTCGTGCACCAGGTCCACGTCGGCGCCGCTGGCGTCGGCGATGTCGAGGTTGACGCCCGCGAGCGGCGCTCCGAACGCGTCCACGCAGCGCCCGCTGAGCGCGATGCCCTGCGGCAAGGTGATCACGCCGAGGTTCGTCGCGCCCGACACGACCACGTTGTCCAGGCGCAGGTACATCGAGCTCGAGGCCGGCGGCGGCGGCGGGATGAACTCGACGCGGTAGGTCCCAGGCGGCGTGACCGACACGGTGAAGAAGCCGTTGACGTCGGTGAAGTCCTGCGAGAGCGTCGGATCGCTGCCGCCGCCCTGCGCCTTGAGGTCGATGTCGACGCCGGCCACGCCGACGCCGCTGGCGTTGACCAGGCGCCCGCTCAGGGTTTGAGCGAACGCGGGTTGCGCGGCGCTCGCCGCGGCGAGGCAGAGCGCGAATGGAAGGGCGCGGCGACAGTTTCGCGCGAAGTCCGAATGGGGCACGGTGCAGGCTCCTGATGGGTGAGCGAGGTAGGACGGGGTGGCGCGCGGGCGGCGACTGTCGGTCGCTCGCTGCGCGTTCGATGGACCCGAACGCAAGCGCCAGTCCAAGCGCCTGGCGGCCTCGCCCGCGGCGCTTCGCGGCGCGTCTTGAAGCGCTCTTGATGGAATCTGGATCTGCGGTCCGCGTTCTGGACCCGCGCGCGTGTCGGCGCCGTCAGGAAGGCGCAATCTGGGCCCAAAAGGCCTCTGCGCGGGCCTTTGCGAGCGGTGGCGCGGCTGCGGCATGTGCGTTGCGCAAGGGCTCCGCATGGACCTTCGTCCCCCCCAAGCGGACTCGAGTGCGCCCGCCGTCGAATGCGCTCTCGCAGTGAACTCCGCCGATTCAGCGGCCCGACGTCCGGCGAGCGCGCCGCGCGTGCTGCTGTACAGCCACGACTCCTTCGGCCTGGGCCACCTGCGCCGCACGCTGACGCTCGCGGCCGCGCTGGCCGACGCGCTGCGCGACGCGAGCGTGCTGATCGTCAGCGGCAATCCCTGCGCGACGCAGTTCCAGCTCCCGCGCGGCGTCGAGGTGGTCAAGCTCCCCGCGGTCACCAAGGACGACGACGGCGCGTACACCGCGCGCAACCTGCGCGGCGGGCTGGCCCTGACGCGCGAGCTGCGCGCGCGCCTGCTGCTCGCGACCTTCGAGACCTTCCAGCCCGACCTGTTGATCGCCGACCACCAGCCGATCGGACTCGACGGCGAGCTGCTCCCCGTGCTGCGCCGCGCGCGCCACTGCGGCACGCGCACGATCCTGGGCCTGCGCGACGTGATCGACGATCCCGCGACCGTGGCCGCGCAGTGGAGTCACCCCGACATCCGCGAGGCGCTGGCCGGGCTGTACGACCGCGTGTGCGTCTACGGCGACGAGCGCATCTTCGACCAGCGGCGCGAGTACCCGATTCCGCCCGAGCTCGCGCAGCGCGTCGAGTACACCGGCTACGTCGTGCGCGAGAGCGCCACGCGCCGCAGCGCGGTCGGCACGATCACGCGCCAGCAGGTGCTGGTGACGGCGGGCGGCGGCGAGGACGGCGAGTCGCGCATCCAGTGCTGCCTCGAGGCGCTCGCGCTCGGGCCAACGCCGTGGGACACGACGGTGGTGCTCGGGCCCTTGATGCACCCGCTGCAGGCGCGCCGCCTCAAGCGCATGTCGCGCGCGCTGCGCAACGTGCGCACGCTCTCGTTCCACGCCGACCTGCCGCGGCTGCTCGCCGAGACCGACGTGGTGGTGGCGATGGCCGGCTACAACACGGTGGCCGAGATCCTCCAGACGCGCGTGAACTCGGTGCTCCTGCCGCGCGTGTTCCCGCGCCGCGAGCAGTTGATCCGCGCCGAACGCCTCGAAGCGGCGGGCCTGGCGCGCTGCATCGCTGCGCCGACGCCGCGCACGGTGCGCGCCGCGATCGAGGAGTCGCTCGGGCTGGAGCGCGACTGGCGCCGCGCGCCGTCGATGGACGGCGCGGACCGCACGCTGGGAATCGCGTGCGAGCTGCTCGGCGCCGGTGCGCTCGTGCGCGCCCACTCGGAGGCCCGGTGATGGCCCCGCGCGTCGCCTACCTGCTCAAGAAGTTCCCGCGCCTGTCGGAGACTTTCGTGCTGAACGAAATGCTCGGCCAGGAGGCGCTGGGGGCCCAGCTCCACGTGTTCTCGCGGCGCACGCCCGACGACGAGCCCCGCCACGAGCAGCTCGCGCGGCTGCGCGCGCCGGTCGAGAACCTGCCCGACTCGCGCGGGCTCGACCCGTGGGGCGTGCTGTTCGACCGCTCGCTCGAGCCGGCGCAACTGCTCGAACGCGTGCGGCGCACGCACGAGCGCTACGGCGCGCTCGACATCGAACGACTCGGCCCGCTGCTCGGCGAGGCGTTGTGGCTGCTGCGCCGCACGCGCGAGTTGGGGATCGAGCACGTCCACGCGCACTTCGCGACCGACTCGGCGCTCGTGGCGATGCTGCTGCACGCGCTGGGCGGCCCGGGCTACAGCCTCACGGCGCACGCCAAGGACATCTACCGCAGCACGGTCTCGCCGCGGCGCCTGAGCGCGCTCGTCGGGGACAGTCGCTTCACGGTGACGGTCTGCGACGCCAACGTGCGCCACCTCGAGTCGCTCGTCGACGAACGCGCGGCGCGGCGGGTGCGACGGCTTTACAACGGCATCGACGTCGAAGCCTTCGGCGCGTGTGCGCACGGGACGCGCGAGCCTCGCACGCTGCTCTCGATCGGCCGCCTGGTCGAGAAGAAGGGCTTCGACACGCTGCTCGAGGCCGTGGCCCTGCTCGCACAGCGCGACGCGCAGGTGCGACTGGATGTGATCGGCGACGGCGAAGACCGCGCGCGACTGGTCGAGCGCAGCCACGGGCTCGGCCTGCACGAGCGCGTGCGCTGGCTCGGCCCCCTGCCGCAGGAGCGCGTGCGCGAACACCTCGCGCGGGCGACGGTGTTCGCGCTCTCGTGCAAGGTCGGCGACGACGGCAATCGCGACGCGCTGCCCACGGTGCTGCTCGAAGCGCAGGCCGCGGGCGTTCCGTGCGTGTCGACGCCCGTGGGCGGAATCGAGGAGATCCTGGACTTCGGCCGCGCCGGCGTGCTGACGCCGATCGGCGACGCTGCGGCCCTGGCGGCGGCGCTCGAGCGCTTGCTGCAGCGCAGCGACGAACGCGCACAGCTCGCCGCGGCCGGTCGCGCGCGCGCTCGGGAGTGCTTCGATCTGGCGCAGCAGGCGCAGGTGCTGTTCGGCTGGTTCCAAGAAGCCGTGGCGCTGCGGGAGGGCACGTGCGCGTCGCCTATGTGAACCAGGACCCCGGCGTGGGTCCGGGGCGTCGCAAGGGCGCGGCGGCGCACGTCGCGGCGCTGCAGTCGGCGCTGCGCGAACTGGGCTGCGAGGTGCTCGCCGTCGAGCGCAAGGACGACGCGGGCGTGCTCGCGGAGCTCGAGCGCGCGCACGCGCAGCGCCCGCTCGACTGGCTCTACGAACGGCACTCGCTCGGCGCCGTCGGGGCCGCACGCTTCGCCCGCGCGCGCGGGGTGCCGCTGCTGCTCGAGGTGAACGCGCCGCTGTTCGACGAAGCGCGCGCCCACCGCGGTTTCGAGGCCACACCGGAGGACTTCGCGCGCCAGCGCATGTGCCTGGAGAGCGCGGCCTGGCTGCTGCCCGTGTCGCGTTCGGTCGCGCGCTACCTAGTCGACCACGGCGCGCCGACCGGACGCATTCACGTGCTGCCCAACGCCGTCGACACGCGCCTGTTCCACCCGGGCGTCGAGCGCGCGGAGGACTTCGCCGCGCCGCCGGATGCGCTGGCGGTCGGCTTCCACGGCCGACTGCGGCCCTGGCACAACCTGCCGCTGCTCGGGCGCGCGCTCGAGCACGTGCTCGACGCGGGCGCGCACGTGCGCGTGCTGGCCGTCGGCGAAGGCGATTTCGCGCGCGCGCTCGGTCCGCGCGTCGCCGAGCACCTCGCGCAGCGCGAGTGGATGGCCCACGAAGAGCTCGCGCGCCACGTCGCCTGCTTCGACGTGCTGCCCCTGAGCTACGCGCCCGATGCAGAGCTGTACTTCTCGCCGCTGAAGCTGTTCGAAGCGATGGCCTGCGGCGTGACGCCGCTGGTGCCCGAGCTGGGTGAACTGCCGCAGATCGTCGGCTTCGGCAGCTGCGGCGGCGTCTATCCCGCGGGAGACGAACGCGCGCTCGCGCAGCAACTGCTGCGCTGGATCGAGCGCCCCGACGAGCGCCGCCGACTGGGGCTCGAGGCCGCGCGCGCGACCGCCCGGAGGAGCTGGGTCGACGTCGGCCGCGAGGTCATGGCCCTGGCGCTCACCACGCGCGGAGTCGAGCGCGGAGCGCAGACGCGATGAAGCTGCTCGAGCCGTTGCGCGCGCGCTTCGCCCTGGCGAGGCGCTTCTCCGGCGTGTTCGCGGGGCAGCGCCCGGCGCTGGCGGCGATCGCGGCGCTCTCGCTGGCCGTCGCCGCGCTCCAGGTGCTCACGCCCTGGCCGATCCAGCGCATCGTCGACGGCGCGCTGACGCTGGAGGACGCGCCGTGGGAGCAGCGCTGGCGCACGGTCTGGACCAGCGCAGCTGCGCTGCTCGCGCTGACCGCGACGCAGGCGCTGATCGAGTACGTCGCGCAGGTGCAGATCGCGAAGGTCGGTCAGCGCGTCGCGCGCCGCCTGCGCCTGGAGCTGTTCACGCACCTCACGCAGCTCTCGCCGCGCTTCTTCGCGCAGCACAAGCTCGGCGATCTGCTCGTGCGCCTGCTCGGAGACGTGTCGATGGCGCGCGGAGCGCTGGTCGACGCGTCGCTCGAGATCGCAACGCGCAGCGTGTGGGTGCTGGGCGTGCTGGCCGTGATGGTGTGGCTCGACTGGCGTTTGACGGCCGTGCTCGCGCTGGCGTTGCCCGCGATCGTGCTCGTGTCGCGCGCCTCGACGCGGCGCATCGAAACCCAGGCCCGCAAGCAGCGCCGCAAGGAGGGCGCGCTGGCGGATTTCCTCGAGGAATCCCTGGGCGCCGCCGAGCTGATCCAGTCGCTGGGCGCAGGTCCGGCGCTGTCGCGGCGGCTGGCGCGCGAGAGCCGCACAGCAGAGCGCGCCGGTCAGAAGTCGGCGCGACTCTCCGCGCAACTTTCGGGCAGCGTGCACGCGCTGCTCGGGCTGGGCGTGGTGTTGACGCTGCTGTTCGGCTCGTGGCGCGTGCTGCGCGGCGAACTGAGCGCTGGCGAGCTCCTGGTGTTCGTGTCCTACGTGCGCGGCCTGCTCAAGCCGGTGCGCTCGGCCTCGCGCAACAGCGAGCGCATCGCCAAGGGCGTGGCCTGCGCGCGGCGCATCGCCGAAGTGCTCGACGAGCCCGCGGCTGTCCGCGAAGCGCCCGGCGCCGTCGCTGCGCCGCTCGCGCCCGAGCGCCTCGCCTTCGAGGGCGTGCACTACAGCCACGACGGCGCGCGCGAGGCGTTGCGCGGCCTCGACGCGAGCTTCCGGCGCGGCGAGCTGTGCGGCGTGTTCGGCGCCAGCGGCGCGGGCAAGTCGACGCTCGCAGCGCTGTGCGTGCGCCTCTTCGATCCGAGCCAGGGCTGCGTGCGCATCGACGGCGTCGATGTGCGCGAGTTCACGCTCGCTTCACTGCGCGAGCGCGTCGGTCTGTGCCTGCAGCAGCCGCTGCTGGTGGGCGCGAGCGTGCGCGACAACCTGTGTCTGGGCCTCGACGAGGTGAGCGACGAGCGCCTGTGGCAAGCGCTCGAAGCTGCGGGCGCGGCGACCTTCGTGCGCGCGCTTCCGGGCGGGCTCGAGGGCGTGCTCGGGGCCTCGGGCGTCGGGCTGAGCGGCGGTCAACGCCGGCGCCTTGCGCTTGCGCGCACGCTGCTGCGCCGCGCGCCGATCCTGATCGTCGACGAGCCCTTCGCCGGCCTCGACGCCGCAGCGCGCGCCGCGGTGTTCGCGCACCTCGCACGGGTGGCCCGCGACTCGATCGTGGTCGTGATCGCCCACGAGCGCGAGCTGCTCGAGCGCTACGACCGCGTGCTGTGGATCGAGGACGGCCGCGCGCAGGCCTTCGGGGCGCACGGCGAACTGCTCGAGCAGAGCCCGCGCTATCGGGAGCTCGCGCTGGTCGACGGAGCGGGAGGCGCGCCGTGATCGGCCTGGCGACGCATGAACGCGATCTCGCGCTGGTGCGAGGCGTCCGCGAGGCGGCGCTGGCGGCGCCCGACGAGTTCGTGGCCGCCGTCGCGCGCAGTCTGTGCGGCGAAGGAGCACCGCGGCCGCTCGAGGCGCGCTGCGTGTTCGCGCGCTACAAGCCCGGCCGGGCGCTCGCGCTCGCGTTCGAGGTCGCCTTCGACGACGGCGCCAAGCGCGTGGTGGTCGCCAAGTCGCACGCCTCCGCCAAGCGCGAGTCCGCGCCGCCCTACGAGCTGGCGAGCGGCGCGCTGCGGCCGTGGGCCTTCGACGAGCTTTCGGGCGCGTTCCTGAGCGTGTTTCCGCACGATCGCGAACTCCCCGGGCTGCCGCGCGCGCTCGATCCGCGCCGTGTCGCGCGCCGCATCGATGAATTGGGCCTGTACGCGCCGCTGCACGTGCGCCCCGGCCCGTCGCGCCTGGAGACGCTGCGCTACAAGCCCGAACGGCGCGCGGTGCTGCGCCTGGACCTGCGCCTGCGCGAGCGCGACGACTCGCCGCGCGTCGCACGCCAACTCATCGCGCGCGTGCTGCCGCCCGCCGACGCCGCGCGCTGCGCCGAACGCCGCCGCGCCTTCGATGCCGCGCTCGCCGCGCCGCTCGCGCCGCGCCTGATCGACTTCGAAGAGCGCACCGGGATCCTGCTCGAGGAGCACCTGGCTGTGGAGAGCCTGCGGCCGGGCGCGTTCGAGTTCGCGCAGCCCTGTGGCGAGCTGCTCGCCGCGTTGCACCGCGTTCCTGTGGCGGCGCCGCGTGCGCCCGCGCCGCCGCCGCCGCTCGAACTCGACGAGTGGCTCGGCCTCGCGCCCTGGCTCGCGCAACTGGATTTGCCCGCGCTGAACTCCACGCGCTGCGCGTGGCGCCACGGCGATTTGCACGTCGATCAGTTCGCGCGCACCGCCGACGGCGCCTGGCGCGTGCTCGACCTCGATCTGCTCGACCTGGGCGATCCGAGCGCCGACCTGGCGAGCTGGATCGCCGACGAAGTCGCGGCGGCCCCGGCCGACGGCGACTGGGAGGCCTGCGGGGCGCAGCTGCTCGCGGGCTATCGCGCGGGCGGCGGCGTTGCGCCCGACGAGCGCGAACTCGCGCGCTGGATAGCCCACGCGCTGGCGCGGCTGGCGGTCGGAGCGCTGCGACGGCTCGAACGCGGCGCGCTGGAGCGCTCCGCCGAACTGGCGCGGCGCGCGGAGTGCTTCGCCTCGCGTGGAGCGCGTGCGCCCCGCAGCGCGGCGCACTGGATCGTCGAGCGCATCGACCCGGCCTCCGGCGGCGGCGCGCGCGTGATCACCGAACTGACGCTCGACTCGGGCCGCGCCCGGCGGCGCTGGGTGCGCGAGGCGCAGGGCTTCCGCACTGAGCTCGACCCCGCCGCCGACGCGGCGCTCCCGCTCGCCGCGGCGCTGCGCGAGCCCGCGCGTCTGGGGCTGGCGGCGCTGCACCTGCTCGCGTACCGGCCCGGTCGGCGCCTGACGCTGCGCGGCGTGCGCGCCGATGGCTCGAGCGCGATCTTCAAGGGCTATCGACGCTCGCGCGCGAGCGCGGCCGAGCTGCGTGCGCGCGCCGCGTCGCAGCTTTCGAGCGGCCTCGACGGCGTGCGCATCCCGCGCGTGATCGCGGCGCACGCCGAACTCGGCGCGCTGGAGCTCGAAGACCTCGGCGGGCAGCCGCTCGAGTTGCGCTCGCTCGCGCCCGCGCGCATCGAGCGCTTCGGCGCGGCGCTGCGGCGCTTCCAGGACAGCGCCTGCTTCGACGGCGAGGCGCGCCACGGCCACGCCGAGGAACTCGCCGTGTGCCGCACGCACCTCGAGCGCACACGCGAACTCGAGCGCGAGCCGCGCGGCGCTGCGGACCTGCTCGTCCGACTCGAGCGCGCGGGCGCGAGCCTGCCGCCGCCACACTGGCGGGCCTGTCACCGCGATCTGCACGACGGCCAACTGCTCGAGCTGGGCGACGCGCTGGGCTGGATCGACTTCGACCTCGCCTGCGAGGCGGACAGCGCGCTCGACGCGGCCAATCTGGTCGCGCACCTCGCGCTGCGCCGCCTGCAGGGTTGCGGCGCGCGCGACGAGGCGCACGAGCTCGTTTTGAACGCGGCTTTCGCGCGCGGCCTGGGCCGCAGCGGCGAGAGCGGCTTCCAGCGGCGCGCCGCCTTCTACCGCGCCGCGTCGCACCTGCGGCTCGCGCTGGTCTACGCGCTGCGCCCGCAGTTCGAGCGCCTGCCTGGGCAGGAGCTCGAGCACGCGCGCGTGGCGCTCGAGGAGTTCCTCCGTGCTTGATGGGTCGTGTTCACGCTCGAGCGCCTGGCTCGCGCGCTTGCTTGTGATCTGCATGTTCGCCGCCGTAGCCGCGGCGCAGGGCGCTGCGGATCTGCGCGTGGGAATGTGGGTCAAGGCCAAGGGCCAGCTCGGCGCCGAGGGCGAGTTCCGTGTGGCGGAGATCGAAGTCACCGAGCCCGGCGACGAGAACACGCTCACCGGCACGGTCAGCCGCATGCGTTCGCCGACGCGCTTCGTGCTGCTCGGCCAGGAGGTGCGCGTCACGGCGCAGACGCGCTGGCGTTCGATCGCAGCGGGCGATCTGACCGGCGCGCGCGTCAAGGTCGAGGGCGACTACAAGAGCAACACCAAGTTCGTGGCCGAAGTGATCGCGCGGCGCGATCCGGGCCGCGATGCCGTCGAGGGCCGCATCGACGCGCTGTCGAGCGCTGCGGGCGAGTTGCGCTTCAAGATCCTGCACTACGACTGCCGCGCGCCGCTGGGGGTCGAGGTCGAGTTCGAGCGCCCGCCGCAGGAGCTCGAGCTCGCGCCCGAGGTCACCTTCAGCTTCGTGCCGACCAACCAGCGCGACGAGGACGACGCCGTGCGGCGCCTGTTGAGCGTGGGCGACTTCCGCTTCGGCGGCGTGCTCGAGTACGAGGTGCGCGAGCGCTTCGACCAGGACCTCGACCACCAGCGCCCCGACGACCGCATCGACACGCAGGCCTCGCTGCGCCTCGAGGGCGTGTGGGAGCCCAGCGACAAGGGCTTCGCGCTGTTCCAGCTGCGCGCGCAGGAGCGCCGCCGGCGCGACGAGGACGATCCCGACGAGCGCACCAGCGAGCTGCGCATCGGCGAGGCCTACGCCTACCTGCGCGACGTGTTCGCGAGCGGCTGGGACGTGCAACTGGGCCGCCAGGACTTCGACGAGAAGCGCGAGTGGCTGTACGACCAGGAACTCGACGGTCTGCGCCTGATCCGCTCGGCCGCGGACTGGCGCCTGGAGCTGTCGGCGACCGGGATCATCTCGCACGCGCCGCAGCCCGAGCAGGACAAGCTCAACCTGATCGCGTACCTCTCGAACAACGACTTCGAGCGCCACCTGGCGGGCTTCGTGATCAGCCGGCTCGACACGGTCGACGACTCGCTCGCGACGCACGCGGGCGTGCGCGGCTGGGGACCGCTGGGGGGCGGGCTCGAGGGCTGGTTCGACACGGCCTGGCTCGAGGGCGAGGACGCCGCAGGCGCGCGGCTGCGCGGGCAGGGCTTCGACGCGGGCCTGATGTGGCCCCTGTGGGAGCGCCGCGCGTGGCTGTTCGGCTCGCTGGCCTGGGGCTCGGGCTCGGATTCGAGCGACGGCACGTTCCGCCAGACGGGCCTGGCGGACAACACCGACGCCTTCGGCGGCGTGACGACCTACCGCTACTACGGCGAGCTGTTCGACCCGCAGCTCTCCAACATGAGCATCGCGACGCTGGGCGCGGGCGTGCGCATCGCCAAGGGCACGTCGCTGGATCTGGTGTGGCACCGCTACGACCAGGTCGAGGCCCAGGCCAGCCTGCTCGAGAGCGGCATCCGCCGCACGCCCAACGGCATCGATCGCGCGCTGGGCTGGGAGCTCGATCTGGTCCTGGGCAGCCGCGCCATCGACGGGCTGCCGATCGAGGCGGTGCTGGGCTGGTTCGAGCCCGGCGACGCGCTGCCGGGCGACGACCCCGCGTGGGTGGCGCGCCTGCAAGTGCGCTATCAGTTCTGAGTCGCTCCCCGGCGTGCACGCTGCTCGGGCGCTTCGCGGGCGATACAGTCTGCGGAATGCGCGCTGGCAGAGCGCGCTCGGGATCCACGACGACATGAACCTGCGACGAAGCTCTGTACTGCTGTCCCTCCTGGCGTGCGCGACCGCGACCTCCTGCATCGAGGAGGGCGAGGGCACGTTCCTCTATCAGGTGCGCAACACGCGGGTGTCGGTGGCGGCCAACACGCCGGTGCAGATCCGCGAGCGCTGGCTGGTGTTCCTGGCCGACGAGCTGACCACCGGGGCGGGCGGCACGGACTTCAACGGCGACACGCAGATCGACGACCAGGTCCCGGTGGTGGTCAACATGGCCACGCGCTCGGAGACGCGCGTGCCGATCGCGACGCGCGAAATCGCGGTCCTGGGAGCGTGGCTGTTCATGGTTGTCGACGAGGTCCAGGACCGGCGCGACTGGAACGGCGACGGCGACACGGCCAACCCCGACGACCTGGTGCTCCTCCAGGCGCCGGCCGCGAGCCCGGTGCTCACCTTCCCCGCGGGCTACGTCAAGACGCTCTCGCGCGAGGGCAGCGGCCCGCGCATGGTCGTCACGCGCAGCGGCGGGCTGTACTTCATGGAGGATGACGCCGCCACGACCGCCCTGGTCGCGCCGCAGACCTCGATCAACCTGATCCGCATCGCCTCGAACGCGCCCAGCACGCCGGTGCGCCTGTCGAACAACGACGCGCTCAACGTCCTGCGCCCGCAACTGGTGGGCGAGGAGAACGGGATCGTGTTCGCCGTGCTCGACGAGACGGCCGAGGCGCGCGAGCTCAACGGCGATGGCGCTGCGGACGACGAGTTCGTGCTGGCGCTGATCAACTCCGAGGACGCGACGCCGGTGGTGAAGTCGACCGCCACCGCGATGGCGAGCGCGACGGCGCCGGTGCGCGCGCTGAAGGTCACGAACACCGATTACGTGGTGGCGTACCTGGTCGACGAGGCCGCGCAGGGCGCGGGGTCGCTCAACAACTACACCGCGGCGCCCAACGCCAACTGGCGCCCGACGCACTGCTCGCAAGACGACCTCGACAGCACTGACCAGGTGCTGCACTTCGTGCGCTACGGCGCGTGGTTCGCCGGAACCGAAGCGCCGGTCAACACGTTCTTCGCCGGCGAGGACCGCGTGCTGGTCGTCAAGACCACGCAGCGCACCTACGTCGCGAGCGTCGTGCCCGAGGACGACGACGGCAACTGTCTCGCGAACGGGCTCAACAACGACGGCGACACCGACGATCGCGTGCTGCGCTGGATCGCCACCACCAGTCCGCTCGGCACGGTGGGCGTGTTCGCCAGCGCCAACGGCCTCGTCGCGCTCGCCAACACTCCCGGCGGCACGCGCGGCGTGAGCGACCTCGCTGGACGCTTCATCGCCGTGGTCGACGAAGCCGCCGACGAGCGCAACTACGACGGCTCGGCCACCAACAACACGCTGATCGCCTGGCTCAACCCCGACAGCGGCAACTCGGCCAGCTGGACCTTCGACCACGGCACGCCAGCCGGCATCCAGGCCAGCGGCGCGAGCTGGATGGGCGAGGTCGCCGACCGCACGCGCGTGGGCGTCGCCTTCCAGGAGTCGGTCTTCGGCGCGTCGATCAACGCGGCGCGCGACCAGGACACGACCGACAGCGTGCCGACCTTCGTGCGCTTCGACCCGGGCAACACCAACGACCTTGACTTCCCCGGTCCGGCGGTCGCGATCGACGCCGACAACGCCGGCGTGGTGAGCGTGGCCGGCATCGCGCTCTACCGCGTCGACGAGAACGCCGACAACTTCGACTGGAACGGCGACGGCGATCGGAACGACTTCGTGCTGTTCCGCACGCGCATTTCCGACCTGGGCGACAGCTTCGCGGTCTCGACGCTCAACTCCTCCAGCGCGCCGGCGGCCTTCATCGGCATCGGCGTGGGCCAGGGCGACTCGGCCATCGGCGTGGCCTTCATCGCGGACGAGTCCTCGATCTCCTCGGGCGGCAGCCGCGACCTGAACAACGACGGCGACAGCAACGATTTCGTCGTGCGCTGGATGCGCGTCGGACCGTGAGCGCCTCGCAGCCCTTGTCGTCGTTGCTCCCCGATCCGCGCAACGAGCACATCTGGGTGCACGTCGGCGGGCGGCTCGTGCCCCGCGCCGAGGCCAAGGTGAGCGTGTTCGACAGCTCGGTGCAGGGCGGCGACGCCTGCTGGGAGGGCCTGCGCGTCTACGACGGCAAGGTCTTCAAGCTCGACGCGCACCTCGACCGGCTCGAGCGCTCGGCCAAGGCGCTGGCCTTCGAGTCGGTCCCCACGCGCGCGGCGATCAAGGCCGCGATCCTCGAGACCTTGAAGCGCAACGGCATGCGCGACGGCGCGCACATCCGCTTGACGCTCACGCGCGGCGAGAAGGTCACGAGTGGGATGAGCCCCAAGTTCAACCGCACCGGGCCGTGCCTGATCGTGCTGGCCGAGTGGAAAGCGCCGGTCTACGACGCGCGCGGCATCCGGCTGGTGACGAGCTCGTGGCGCCGCAACCCGCCGATGTGCGTGGACTCGAAGATCCACCACAACAACCTGATCAACAACATCCTCGCCAAGATCGAAGCCAACCACGCCGGCGTCGACGACGCGCTGATGCTCGACATCGAGGGCTACGTCTCGGAGACCAACGCCACCAACGTGTTCCTGGTGCGCGGCGGCGCGCTGTTCACGCCCTTCGCCGACCACTGCCTGCCCGGCGTGACGCGCGCGACGGTGCTCGAACTCGCGCGTGCGAACGGCATCGACGCGCAGGAGCGGCGCCTGTCGCTGGTCGAGTTCTACGGCGCGGACGAGGTCTTCACGACCGGCACGATGGGCGAGCTGTCGCCCGTGCTCGAGATCGATCGGCGCACGATCGGCGCGGGCGCCGTCGGGCCGCTCACGCAGCGTCTGCAGGCGCTGTACCGCGAGCTGACCGCGCGCGAGGGCGAGCCGATCGTCTAGTCGCGCCGCAAAGCGCGGCGCGCCTCGCAGGAAGGCGCGAACGTGCGGCGCGCCGTGAACGAGAAAGCGCCGCCGCTCGGTTGGAGCGACGGCGCTTCGATGCGCAGCGCGCTGGCGCCAGGGATCAGGGCGTGAAGGTGATCCGATAGCCGTCGGAGAGGTTGAAGTTCGCGCCACCGGCGGCCGAGTCGCGGAACCAGGCCTGGAAGTTCAGCGTCACGCCCGCGGCGAAGTGGGTGCTGGCCGGATGGACCGTGTTGTCGATCGCGCGGTCGAGCGCGCCCGCCACCGCGCTCGTGCTCGCGAAGCGGATCGAGGGCGTTCCGACGCAGCGCACGCCGTTGCCGAAGGGAACCTGGATGGCGTTCGCGCCGAAGAAGAACAGGCCGATCGAGACCGCGGGCACCGGCGCTGCGCGCAGCGCGAGGTTGTTGGCCGCCAGGCTGGCCGAGCCCGTGGCGCTGATCACCGCCGCCTGACCGCTCGAGTTGGGGATCGAGGTGCAGTAGCTCACTCCGATGCCGGTGCAGACCAGGCCGGTGACCTTGAAGCCATCGAGGCCCGCCTCGACGATCGACTGCGTGCCGCCGTCGTTGGCGGTGAAGCGCACGCGCATGTTCGCGCCCGGCGTTGCTCCCGCTGCGGCGATCGACGCGTTGCTGATCGAGTGCGTGGCCCAGCTCAGGCCCAGGTTCTGCGTGTGGCGCGCGATCTCGAACCACGGTCCGCTCGCGCCGTTGGCGCTGATCTCGACCAGCAGGCGGTCATCGCCGTTGGTGTTGGTCAGGTTGAGGAAGTAGCGGTACTCCAGGCCCGCGCCCGGCGCGCTCAGGTCGAGCGTGGGCGAGAGCAACTGCACCGCGCCGTTGTCGACGTCGGTGTTGCCCAGCGCGTTCTGCGTGAGCCAGCACGAGCCGCTTCCGTCGCCGTCCGAGGTCGGGTCGTAGGCCCAGGCCGGGTCGTTGACCGGCACGCCGCGCTGCCACTGGCCGGCGGTCGCGCCCAGGTTCGTCGGAGTCCAACCCAGGTTGCTCTCGAAGTTGTCGCTGAACGTGACCTGCTGCGAGCCGACCGACGCGCTGAAGGCCGCCCCGGGCGCTCCGGCCGGGAACGTGATCAGGCCGCAGGTCTGCTCGGTGAAGGCGTAGTAGTACTGCGGGCTGTCGGCGCAGCCGAAGGCCGGCAGCGAGGCCTGGTACAGCCCGCCGGCGACGTTGGTCATCGCGATCGGCGTGAAGCTCGCGCTCGGGTTGGCGCGCCAGTAGAGGTTCACCGCGCCGACGACCGTTCCCGCAGCGGTGGCCTGCACCGGAGTGGGCGTCGCCTGCGCGAGCAACGTCGGCGCGTCGCCGCTCAGTCCCGAATAGGCCGGCAGGCAGGCCTGCGCGGCGGCAGTCATGAACTGCGCCGAGGTCGGGTGGAAGAAGGTCGTGATGTTGCCGGTGCCGCCCGGGCACAGGTGGCAGTAGCTCATGATCGTGCCCTGGTTCGAGCACACCTGTTGCGACTGGCACTGGCCGAAGTACTGCGAGGGCGGGCACTCATCCAGCGGCGGGCAGTAGTCGTGCGTGTGCAGCGCGTCGAAGTTGTGGCCGAGCTCGTGCGCGCAGACGATGAAGTCCCAGTTGTTGGGCTGCTGCACGATGGGGAAGCTGATCGTGCCGTTGATGTTGCCCGACACAGCGAAGTTGTTGCTCGTGCTGCACAGCACGTCGAGCCAGGCCACGCCGCCGCCGAGCGAGGCGCCGCTCATGAAGTGACCCAGGCGCGCGCCGTTGGGCACGTTGCCGACCCAGGCGTTGCGGAACTCGGTCAGCATCGCGCTCGAGGTGCCGGGCGCATCGGGCGTGGTCCACGGATCGGCAGGCGTCGAGTAGAAGGCGACGTAGGGGAAGGTCAGGATCGTCGCGGCCTGCGTCTCGTAGCGATCGCTGATGAAGGCCCACAGGGTCGTGGTGTAGACCGCCTGCGCCGTCGTGTTGTTGAAGCGCTGGAAGTATTGGTAGTCCGTTTCGACCGCCAGCTTGCACTCGCGCAGCGAGCAGCCCGGTCCGAGCAGCGGCGCCGCGCCGCTCGCGCCGCCCGTGCTGGGCAGCTCGACGGCTTCGCGCACCGGCCGCTCGGTCTGGCAGATCGAGTCGATGGCCATGCCGGCGGCGTTCAACGTGCGCTCGGTCACCATGACCACGTCGCCGTTCCACCAGTTGCCGGCGGCGTCGGGCCGCGGGGTCAGGTGGATGCGCTCCGCGCCGCTGTCGATCCAGCCCTGCGCGCCGACTTGCGAGAACGACAGCAGCGCGTCGCTGTCCGGCTCGCCGACGACGCGGCCCTTCCACAGGCTGAGGTCCGCGCCGTCGAGCAGATCGCTGCGCTCGAGGCCGTCGATGTAGTAGCGAAAGCCCATGCGCTCGGGGCGGATGCGGGTGAGCTCGAGCTCGACCGTGCGTCCGTCGGGCAGCGTCACGCCGCTCAGCCGCACCGCGGACTGGCTCGCCAGCGCGGCCGTGCGCGCGGCGTCGTGGCGGTAGAGCAGGCCCTCGAGCGCGGGGGCGGGACCTTGGCTGTCGAGCGGGAAGCGCAGCGCGTTCTGCGCCAGACCCGAGGCGGCGAGGAGGGACAGGAGCGACGCCGAGAGTGCGATTCGATGCATGGGGCTCACAGGGTTGGGAGGGGCTGGGCGCGCGGTGATGCGGTCCGCGGGCCGGGGACTGGAGTCTACGACGCCCCGCGCACAGCGTGGGTTCCGCCGGGCGCGAGCTTATGTGCGCGCGGCGCCCGTCAGTTCGACGCCGGCAACCGCAAGCTGGCCGTGTCCGCGCGCGGCGCCCGTTGCGGCAGCGCTTGCGCCAGGCTGGCCAGCACTTTTTCCGCTGTCGCGCGATAGCCCGTGAGCTTGCCGCCCCAGATCGCGACCAGCCGCGGCTTCGACTCGTCGTCGTAGGTGAACGTGACGTCGCGCGGCCGAGAGAATGCGTTGCCGGGCAGCTTGGGCAGCACGCGCAGGCCCGCCCACGCGTCGAGCTGAGCAACTGGACGCGTCGGCATGTAGTGGCGAAACGTGTCGAGCAGATAGTCGATCTCGCTCTGCAGCGGCGCGATCGCCGCCGGGTCGCCGCGGTAGGGCGTCTCGGTCGTGCCGACCATCGTGCGGCCCTTCCAGGGGATCAGGAACACCGCGCGGCGATCGCTCGGCGCCTCGCAGTAGTACACGCCGCGCTCGAGCGCACCCTCGAGCTCGAGGTGCGTGCCCGCGACGAGTTCGACTTCGAAGCACAGCGGCCGGGGCGTGATGCAGCGCTGCACGCTCGCGATCCACGGTCCGGCCGCGTTGACCAGCGTCGCGCACGCCACTTCGCGCTCGCCGCGCTCGTCGCGCAGGCGCACGCGATAGCCGCTGTCCGTGCGCTGCGCGGCCAGGAACGAGCAAGGGTGCTCGACGCGCGCGCCGAGCTCGCGCGCCGAGGCGAGCACCGCGCGCACCAGCGCCGCGTCGTCGGTCTGGCCGTCGAAGTAGCGGAACACGGCGCGCAGTCCGCGCGTTTCGAGGCCGTCGAGCTGGTCCCACTCGCGCTTGGGCAGGCGCTGGAACAGATCGTCGCGGTCGAACCCGCCGAGCGCCGCGTACATCGAGAGCCCGGCGCGGATCTTCCACGGCGGGCGCGTGGTGGCGTCGTAGACCGGGATGAAGAACGGCGTGAGTTTGACGAGCTGCGGCGCCACGCGCAGCAGGATCTCGCGCTCGCGCAGCGACTCGCGCACCAGGCCCAGTTGCAGCGTCTCGAGGTAGCGCAAGCCGCCGTGGATCAACTTGCTCGAGCGGCTCGAGGTCCCGCTCGCGGGCGCACGCTCTTCGACCAGCAACGCCGAGTGACCCGCGGCTGCTGCGGCCTGCAGCACGCCGGCGCCGTGGATCCCGCCGCCGACCACGAGCACGTCGACGTGCTCGCTCACGGCGCGCGGCCCTCGCTCGCGCGCAACTCGCGCAGCAGCTCGCCCACGGCGAAGGTCTCGACGAAACGCACGCCGCGCGCGAACAGGGCGCGCGCGGTGTCGGCGCGGTCGACCTCGTACACCGCGAGCGCGCCGCCGGGGACGTCGAGCGGGCCGCTCGCCGGCAGCTTGTCGAGGTCGCAGAACACGACCTCGGGCTCGAGCGCGGCGACGGCTGCGCTCGTGCGTTGCTCCCAGGTGATCAGCACCGGTCCCACCGGAAGGTGCGTGCGCGCTCGCGCCGCCGTGAGCACGCCGACATCGAACGAAATCAGCGTGCAGCGCGCGTGGATCGGCAGCAGCATCGGCAGCACCGCGTCGAGCACGGCGTCGACGCCGAAGCGCTCGATCGACACGCGCTTGAGCTCGACGTAGGCGTGCACGCCCGGCGCCTGCGCGATCAAGGCGCTGAATTCGCCCAGGCTGGCCACGCGCTCGCGCGCAAAGTGCTCGCCGAAGCGCTCGCGCTCGGCGGCGAACAGTTCGCGCACGCGCGCCGCTTCGAGTTCGCCGAGCGAGCCGGGCGCGCCGCACATGCGCTCGAGCGTGCGGTCGTGCATCAGGAACGCCTCGCGGTCGGCGCTGAGCTGCACGTCGATCTCCACCGCGCGCGCGCCCGCTTCGAGCGCCGAGCGCACGGCCGCGAGCGTGTTCTCGGGCGCCACGCGCGCGTGCCCGCGGTGCGCGATCAGTCGTTCGGCGAACATCGGAGCAGCAGCATCGGACAGCGCAGGCGCCCAAGTCCAGCCTCGCTACCATGCCGCGCCCCTTTTCGAGCCGACTCCAGGAGCCACGCCATGGACCCCTTCGACCCGACCCCCGACGACCGCTTCACCTTCGGCCTGTGGACGGTGGGCAACACCGGCCGCGACCCCTTCGGCGAGGCCGTGCGCGCGCCGCTCGCGCCGACGACCATCGTCCAGCGACTGAGCGAGTGCGGCGCGTGGGGCGTGAACCTGCACGACAACGATCTGGTGCCGTTCGGCGCCAGCGCGGCGCAGCGCGACGCCATCGTGCGCGAGTTCAAGGCGGCGCTCGAGGAGCACGGCTTGTGCGTGCCGATGGCGACCACGAATCTGTTCTCGCACCCGGTGTTCAAGGACGGCGCGTTCAGCTCGAACGACCCCAAGGTGCGCGCCTTCGCGCTGCGCAAGACCATGGACGCGATCGATCTGGGCGTGGAACTCGGCGCGAAGACCTACGTGTTCTGGGGCGGGCGCGAGGGCAGCGAGGCCGACGCCTGCCGCGATCCGCGCACCGCCGTGGCGCGCATGCGCGACGCGCTCGACTATCTGTGCGAGTACGTCGTCGACCAGGGCTACGACCTGAAGTTCGCGCTCGAGGCCAAGCCCAACGAGCCGCGCGGCGACATCTACCTCGCCACGACGGGCCACATGCTCGCGTTCATCGCGACGCTCGCGCGGCCGCAGATGGTGGGCGTGAACCCCGAGGTCGCCCACGAGAACATGGCCGGGCTCTCGTTCGTGCACGGCGTGGCGCAGGCCATGGAGGCCGGCAAGCTGTTCCACATCGACCTCAACGCGCAGAAGATCGGGCGCTACGACCAGGACCTGCGCTTCGGCTCGGAGGACGTGCGCCAGGCCTTCTTGCTCGTTCGCTTGCTCGAGGGCACGAGCGGAACCGAGCGCTACAGCGGCCCGCGCCACTTCGACGCACACGCCTACCGCACCGAGGACGACGAGGGCGTGTGGGACTTCGCGCGCGGCTGCATGCGCACCTACAAGATCCTCAAGGCGCGCGCGCAGGCCTTCGACGCCGACCCGGCCGTGCGCGAACTCATCGCCGAACAGCGCGACGCCGTGCTCGAGCCCCTGTGCAAGGGCTACTCGCGCGAGAAGGCCGCCAAGCTGCGGGCCGCGGCGCTGGACCCCGCGCAACTCGCCGCGCGCGGCCTGCGCTACGAGCGCCTCGACCAGTTGATGATGGAGCACCTGCTCGGTGTCCGCTGAGCGCGCCGCTTGCGTCTGTTGGACCGCGTTGTGAGCATCACGCCATGATCCAATCGATCCAGATCAGCAAGCTGCGCGGGATCCTCGAGGGCTCGCTCGAGGGATTGACACCGCTCACCGTGCTCGTCGGACCCAACAGCTCCGGCAAGAGCACGGTGCTCGATGCGATCTTGATCGGGGCGAGCCGAGCTCCCACTGCGGCGGTTGAGCAGGCGCTCGGTCATCGGTTCAAGGTGTTCGACGGTGCGCGCTGGCTTGTTTGGCGCGGCGGCGAGGAGGGCGCGGCTTCGATTGAAGTGACGATGCGCGGCGCTTCGGACGCCGAGGCCATCCGCGAGACAATCACGTTGTCGTTCGCCGGCCAGTCAGAGGCTGATGGCGCATTGGGAACGAGCCTGAGTCTGCGGCGAGCGGCTCGAGGCCGCTTGTTGGGGGGGCGTCTCGTCTTTGATTCCGCGAACAAATTGGTGGAGTGGGAGGAGGAACTGTCTGGACCGTTGTCGCGCAACGAGATCAGCGAAGTGCGCCTCGTTTCTCCGTGGTCAATGTCCGCGGTGCTTGGATTGGTTGACCTGTATTCCGAAGCGAAGCGTCAGGGACGAACCGAGTCTGTGACGGCGGCAGCTCGTTCGATCGTTCCCGACTGCCGGGGTATCGAGGTCTTGACCGAACGAGGCACGCCTCTCGTGCACTTCGACCGTGGTGACAAGTCCTTGCAGTTGGGCTTGGAGGGCGACGGGATTCAGTCCTTGGTGCGACTGGCGCTCGAGATGGCGGCCAGACCGCGGGGCATCGTGCTGCTCGAAGAGCCCGAGACCCACCAACACCCAGCGACGCTTGTGACCACCGCGAAGGTCATCGTCGCAGCGGTTCAACGCGAGATCCAAGTTGTCCTCGCGACACACAGCCTCGAGCTCATCGACGCGCTCGTGGCTGCGTTGGGCGACGACGAGAGCCAACTCGCCAAGCTCAGCGTCGTGTCGTTGCGACTCGACGACGGACGTCTCGTTTCGAGCCGTCTCGACGGTCCGAGCGTCGCGAGCGCGCGCGACAACATCGCGATGGAGCTTCGGTGATCGGCGATGAAGGCAATGTCGGTGCTCCTGTGCGAGGGCTACCACGATCGAGCCTTCTGGAAGGGCGCGCTCACCCGACTCGGCTTTCGCGACATGCCCGCGGATCCGGGCGTGAGCAGCGACAACTGGGGTGAGTCGGTGAAGGCGCGCGACGGCGTCTACAGATTCGTCCTGCCGTCGAACGGCCGACAAGTGCGGTTGGAGTCGTGCAAGAACGATGACGGCGTGCTCAAGACAGCCTCTGCGCGTGTCCAGTTCACCAACGCCAAGCCGCTCGACGTGGTGGTCGTGGTGATTGACCGAGACACACACGAAGGAGACGAGCGTCGAACGCTGCAGGCGATCCGTGACCGACTGCCTTCCGACAGCTCAGCAGATCCCGCCGCGCGGCGGTGGCGCTCGAGCGGAGTCGAAGTTCACGCGGTGACCCTCGGTCTCGAGCAACCGCCTTGCGCTGGAGTGCCCGAGCAACAGTGCCTCGAGCGGATTATCTGCGCAGCGCTCGCTCGCGCTCGTGAGCCGTGGGCGTTGCACGTCGCGCAGTGGCTCGCCAATCGTCCGGACAAGCCGACCGGCCCCGACCACAAGTCACATGCGTGGTCCTACATGGCAGGCTGGTTCGCAGATCACGGCGTCGATGACTTCCTCCAGCACTTGTGGCGCAACGAATACATCGTCGGGGAGCTGCTCCGCGTGCTCGAGCCGACCGGCGCGCTCGAAGCACTTCAAGCACTCACGGGCGTCGATCCGCGCGCGCAGCTGCGCAATTGAGTCATGCGCCAGCTCCACCTGGGTCTGGACGTCGGCACGCAGGGCACGAAGGCCCTGCTGATCGACGCGGAGCGCCGCGAGATCGTCGCCGGCGCGTCGAGTTCGTACGGGCTGATCGAGGGCCTGCCGCAGGGCGCGGCGGAGCAGCATCCCGAGACTTGGGCCGCGGCGATTCGCGAGTGCGTGGCGCAGGTTTTCGCGCGCAGCGGCGCGAAGCCCGCTCAACTCGCCGGCATCGGCGTCAGCGGCCAGCAGCACGGCTGCGTGGTGCTCGACGAGCGCGGCGATGTCGTCCGGCCCGCGAAGCTGTGGTGCGACACGTCGACCGCAGACGAGGCGCGCGAACTCTCGTTGCGTCTGGGCCGCAGCGTGCCGACCGGTTTCACGGCTTCGAAACTGCTGTGGCTCGCACGTCGCGAACCGCAGCACTTCGCGCGCGTGCGGCGCGTGCTGTTGCCGCACGAGTGGGTCAACTTCCGACTCACCGGCCGCGCCAGCGCCGAGCCGGGCGATGCTTCGGGCACGGGCTTCTTCGACGTGCACGCGCGACGCTATGACCTCAACGCACTCGCAGCGATCGACGCGCGGCTCGTGAGCTGTCTGCCGGAGTTGATCGAGAGCTCTGCGCTCGCGGGCGAACTTTCAGCCGAGGGCGCGCGCTGGCTGGGGCTCGATGCGAGCGCCGTGGGTGCGCTCGTTTCCGCGGGCGGCGGCGACAACATGATGAGCGCCATCGGCAGCGGCGCGGTCGAGCCCGGTGCGATCACGCTCAGCCTGGGGACTTCGGCCACCGTTTTCGGCTACAGCGCCTCGCCCTGCGTCGATCCCCAGGGCGCGATCGCCGCGTTCTGCGACTCGACCGGCGGATGGTTGCCGCTCTTGTGCGTGATGAACGCGACCGGAGTGCTGGAGGAGTGCTCCGCGGCGTTCGAGCGCGGGCTCGACGAGCTGAGCGCCTCCGCCGAGCGCGTTCCCGCCGGCTGCGAGGGCCTGTTGATGGTCCCGTATCTCGTCGGCGAGCGCGTTCCCGACCTGCCGCTCGCCAGCGCCGCACTGCTCGGACTGCGCCCGGGCCTGCTGCGCGCCGAGGTCGTGTTCCGCGCGGCGCTCGAAGGCGTGGCGCTCAACCTCGCCTGGGGCGTCGAGCGCATGCGCGCGCTCGGCGTCGACGTGCGGCGCGTGCGCGCGGTGGGCGGCGGCGCGCGCAATCCGCTGTGGCGTGCGATCCTCGCCAGCGCGCTCGAGGCGCCCGTGCAGCCGCTCGAGAACCCCGAGTCGGCCGCGTTGGGCGCGGCGTTGCAGTCGCTGTGGGCCGCGCGGCGCGCCGGCGGAACGCCGACTCCGATCGGCGCGCTGGCGGCCGAGTGGGTGCGCGAGTCCGGCGCGCCGAGCGAGCCGCGCGAGGAGTGGGTCGAGCCGTACCGCCGCTCGCGCGCGCGCCTGCGCGAGGTGGTTGGAAAACTCTTCGCGCCGTGAGCCGCGTCGCGCGTTCGCGCGGGTTTTCGCGTTCGCCGCTCTCCACTTGGCGAAGCGAGCGAGCCGATTCAGCCAGCGACGGGTTCTGCGAAAGGGACTCGCTGCGGGGAGAGCGGCGAGCGCAGCATCCGGGTTCGATGGGCTGACGAGGGGGGCGCGCCGAGCAGGGCGCCGGGCAGGGGGCACATGCGAGCGGGGAATCACACCAGGCGAGGACGCGCGCGACGCCGCGGCTTCACCATGCTGGAGGTGATGTTCGGCACGCTGGTGCTGTCGATCTCGCTCCTGGCGGCCTTCACCAGTCAGTTGCTCTCGCTCAACCTCGTGCGCTCGGCGCGCGACGTGAACACGGCGACCAGCGAGCTGACCGCCGCGCTCGAAGAGGTCATCACGCCCAACATCGACGCCATTCCCGCGCAATTCGCGCCCGGCGCGGCGATCGCGAAGTACCAGGAACGCGCGCTGCGCGACCAGAGCGTGGTGGTCACGTACCCCAACTTCGCCGGCGGCGCGGTGCCCAATCCGCTCGAAGTGGTGGTGACGATCAACTGGACGGCCTGGAACGGGCGCGCAGCGACGCTCTCGCTGTCGACCTTGAAGGCGCGCTGAGCCGCGGGGAGCTGCACATGAAGACCTTCGATTCCAAGACCGGTGCGCGCCGCCGCGGCCGCGCTGGCGCGACGATCCTCGAGGTGGCGGTCTCGAGCCTGCTGCTGATGATGACGGCCGGCGCGACCGTGCGCTCGGTGATGGACATGAAGGGCGCGGCGACGATCGCCACGGCCTCGACGCGCCTGACCGAACAGGGCGAGCGCGCCATGGCGCGCATCATCGACGACTTGCGGCGCTCGGGCTTCGCCGTGGTGGGCGGTCGGAGCTATCCGCACCTGTTCGAGGACGGCGACGCGGGCAACGACTTCGACGCGCACGACTACGCGGTTGCGACGCAAGCCGTGGCCCCGGGCGAGCCCGGCTACGTCATGCCGCGCTCGATCGTGTTCCTCCAGCCGGCGGACAACGACGCCGTGGGCACGCCCGGCCACGGTCGCCCGGACGTCGATGTCAACGGCCAGTTGATGTGGGCCGCCGAGGAGTTCAGCTACGTCGTCGTGACCGTGAACGGCCGCAACCAGCTCCAGCGCCGCACCGATGCGGGCGCGCCGACGGTGATCGCGAACGACGTGGAGTGGGTGCGCTTCGACGACGCCGCCACGCCCGGCGTGGATCTGCCGGCGAATGCGCTGCGCGTGCGCCTCGGGTTGCGCGACGTCGATGCCGAGGGGCGCGTGATCACGTGGAACGGCGAAGCGACGGTGCGTCTGCGGAACGGATGACGTCCGCGAGCGGGCGCGCGCCAGTCGCGGTTCGCTCGAGCAGGGAATTCGTGCGCGCGCTGGGTGAACGCGCGCACAGCAGGTGAGCGAGGTCGAGTTCTTCGAACGGGTGGGGAGCGCGCGCGAGCGCGCGGGGTGGAACATGAAACGACTCAACACGGGCAGGCGCGGCCGGCGCGCCGGCATGGCGATGCTGTACGCGGTCTTCGGCGTGTTCGCGGCGGCGACGATGGTCTCGGTGACGATGACCATGGCCAATTCGAGCCATCGCCAGTCGCAGGCCGGACTGCGCTCGACGCGGGCCAAGTACCTCGCCGAGGGCGCGATCGAGCTCGCCAAGCGCGACGTGTCGACCGCGATCGCCAACTGGCAACAGCCGCCAGCGAACGGCGTGGCGACGCTGGGCGGGGTCGACGTCCCGTACACGGTCGTGGCGACGGGCTTCAACAACATCGCCACCGATCCGGCGGGCATCCAGACCATCGTCACCGGCTACGAGATCCGCGCGCAGGCCGAGGACCACGGCATGCGCTACACCGCGCGGCGCCTGGTGAACGCCGAGGCCACGCCGATCTTCCAGTTCGCGGTGTTCTACACCGGCGACCTGGAGATCAACCCCGGCCCCAACATGACCCTGGGCGGGCGCGTGCACAGCAACGCCGACATGTACCTCAACTGCGGCGGCACGCTGACCATGAACACCAACTACGTGCGCGCGGTCGGTGACATCTTCCGCCGCCGCAAGGACGATCCCAATGCTTCGGAGGGAACGGTGCGCGTGCGCCGCTGGGTCGTCAATCCGTTCGACTCGAGCGAGCCGACGCAGTACGTGGCGATGAACAGCCACTCGCAGATGAACAACCTCGGCGTGGCCAACGACAGCGGCTTCGACAGCGCCTTCAAGATGGGCTGGGACGCCAACGGCAACGGCTCTTACGCCGATGCGGGCGACTGGTACAGCTGGGCCGCGGGCGCGCCGATCTACTGGAGCCAGCCCAGCTCCTACAACAACGGAACGGGCAGCTCCGTGCTCAGCGGCTCGCACGGCGTGGGGGAGGCCGCGGTGCCGCACATCGGTTCGATCCGCATGTACGACGCCGATCCCAACGGCGCGTACTACTTCGACCCCGCGTCGCAGACCTATGAGCTGGCGGCCGCGGGCGCCGGCACGCACAGCCGAGGCTACTACCACGCCAACGCGGGCCTGACGATCATCACGCAGGCCGACGGTTCGATCACCGCCTACGACTCCGACGGCGACGACGTGACGGCGGCGATCGCAGGCGCGCTCTCGACGGACACGCTCTACGACACGCGTCAGGCCGAGGGCGGGGCGGGCGAGGTGCCGATCACGAAGATCGACCTCAGCGCGCTGGCGGCGACCGCTTACTGGCCGGACAACGGACTGATCTACGCCGCGCACTACGGGGCTGGCACGGGCGCGAACGCCAAGGGCGTGCAGCTGTTCAACGGCGCCGAGCTCGCGAGCTCGCTGACCGTCGTCAGCGAGAACCCGGTCTACATCCAGGGCAACTACAACACGGTCAACAAGAAGGGCTCGGCGGTCATCGCCGACGCCGTCAATCTGCTCTCGAACAACTGGAACAACTCCAAGGCGCAGGGCAGCGGCCTGCCGACGGCGACCAACACGACCTACAACGTCGCGATCATCACGGGCAACACCAACACCACGCCCAATGGCCGCTACAACGGCGGCCTGGAGAACCTGCCGCGCTTCCACGAGAACTGGAACGGCGTGACCTGCCGCATCACCGGTTCGTTCGTGAACACCTGGAACTCGGTGTACGCCGACGGCGACTGGGCCATCGGCGGCAGCTACTACCGCGCGCCGACGCGCACGTGGAGCTACGACACGGCCTTCAACACGGTGGCGAACCTGCCGCCCTTCACTCCGATGGCGGTCACCGCGGTCGACGTGTGCTCGTGGTGAGATGCGGGCGCTGAAGGCGCCGCGCGCGATCGCTACGCTGGAGCGGGTGGAAACATCCGCTCCGCTCGTTTCAGGCGCAAGTTCGGCTCGCACGGTGCTCGAGGTACGCGGCCTGAGCCGCCGCTACGGCGCGCTGGTCGCCGTGGACGCGCTCTCCTTCGAGGCGCGCGAAGGGGAGATCCTGGGCCTGGTGGGGCCCAACGGCGCCGGCAAGACCTCGACCCTGCGTTCGATCGCCGGGGTGCTCCCAACTCCGCCCGACGTGATCGGAGTGTGCGGGCACGACATCGCGCGCGACGAGGAGGCGGCCAAGCGCTGCCTGCGCTGGATCCCCGACGATCCGCAGCCGTTCGAGGCGCTCACCGTGGCGGAGCACCTGGAATTCACTGCGGCGCTCTACCGCTGCGCGGACTGGCGCGAGCAGGCGCGAGAACTCCTCGAGCGCTTCGAGCTGACCGACAAGCGCGACGCGCTGGGCGGCGAGCTCTCGCGCGGCATGCGCCAGAAGCTCTCGATGTGCTGCGCCTGGCTGGGCGCGCCGCGCCTGGTGTTGCTCGACGAGCCACTGTCGGGCCTTGACCCGCGCGGCATCCGCTCCGCCAAGCAGGCCATCGTCGAACTCGCGGCGCGCGGCGCGGCGGTGATCCTCTCGTCGCACCTGCTGGAGCTGATCGAGGCGCTGGCGACGCGCCTCTTGATCCTCGACCACGGCCGTTGCGTGTTCGCCGGCACCCTCGACGAGGCGCGGGCCGCGTTCCCCGAGCAGCAGCGCGGTTCGCTCGAGGAGATCTTCTTCGCCGCGACCGGCCGGCCGCCCGCGGGCGGCGGCGCACGGAGCGCGTGAGTTCGATCCTGGATCCGGCCGCGAGCCTGCTGCTGCGCCTGAAGTGGCGCGGCTTCTGGCGCAAGCAGTGGCGGCGCGTGCGCACGCCCTCGGGCGCGGTGCTGGCGCTGGTGGGCGGAGCGCTCGGCGCGCTGTGGCTGGCGTCGCTGTCGCTCTCGATGTTCCGCAGCGGTCCCGCGCGCCTGGGCGCCGACGAGGTCGAGCTCCTGGCGCAGCTGGCGCTGGCCGTGATCGTGGTGATCACGCTCTCGACCTCGCTGAGCTTCCGCGGGCTGTACGTGCCCGCGGGCGAGATCGAGACGCTCTTCTCAGCGCCGCTCTCGCGGCCGAGCCTGATCCGCATGCGGCTCGCCGTCGCGCTGGTCCGCTCGGGACTGGGCGCGGCCTTCGCCGGACTGGGCGCCGCGCGCCTGGGCAGCTCGCCGCTGTACGCCTTCGCCGGCGCCTTCAGCGCGTTCCTGTGGGCGCCGATCCTCGGCCAGGGCGTGGCCATCGCGCTGGGCGGCGCCGAGAACCGCCTCGCCGCTCGATTGGCGCGCGCTCCGCACCGCGCGCTGCGCATGGCGCTGGTCGGCGCGCTCTTGATCGGACTGGTGATGCTGCTGACGCAGGATCCGCGCGCGAGCGACGCGCCGCTCCGCACGCCGCTCGAACAGCTGCGACAGCTCGCAGAGCAGCCCGTGGTGGCTGCGCTGCTCTCGCCGTTCTGGCCCTGGGCGCGCGCGATCAGCGCGACCGGACCGGCTGAATTCTGGCCGGCTTTCGCGCTGTGCCTGGCGCTCATGGCCGCGACGCTGTTCGCCGTCGGGAACTTGCGCGTGGACTTCCGCGAGACCGCGCTGGCCACCGCGGCCGAAGTGGCGCGGCGTCTGGCGCGCATGCGGCGCGGGCTGGGCGCAGGCGGCGTCGAGGCCCGCCGACTGCCGCTGGAGTGGCGCACTCCCTGGCTGTTCGGCCGCGGGCCGTTCGGCGCGATCGCGTACCGCAAGACGGCCTCGATCCTGCGCCGCGCGCGGGGCGGGCTCGTGTTCGGCGCCGTTGTCATGGCCGCGGTGACGCTGTTCGCCAGCCAGTGGGCCGGGCCCGCGGGCGGAGGCTATCGCGCCGCGCTGCTGGTGGCCGGATTCGGAGCGTTCTACCTGTCGCTGGGGCTGCGCTACGACTTTCGCGAGGAGCTCGACGCACTGCCCGCCATCCGCGCCTGGCCGCTCGCCCCGTGGAAGATCTTCCTCGCCACCATCGCGCCGCAGGTCGCGCTCGTGTCGCTCCTGGTCGCGGCCGGAGTGCTCATCACGCTGGCGCGCGCCGGAGAGCTCGACCTGCGCTTCGCACCGCTCACGCTGCTCATCGCGCTGCTCGTCGCCACCTGGGTGTGCATCGACAACCTGGCGTTCCTCCTCGCGCCGACGCGCGCGGCGCCGGGGCACGACGGCGTGCTGCAGCACATGGGGCGCTCGATCGTGCTGGCCGTGCTCCGTTCGCTCACCATGGCGGCGGCGCTGGCGGCGGCCGCTGCCCCTGTCGCGGTGTGCGTTCAACTGCTGGGCTGGTCGCTCGAGAGCGCGCTGCCGCTGGGCTTGAGCGCCGCCGCCGGCGTGCTGAGCGTGGAGATCGCCGCACTGGTCGCGGCCGGCGGACTGGCTCTGGCGCGCTTCGACGTCGCGCGCGAACGCTGAGCGAGTGCGTAGGATTCAGGTCCCATGACCCATGCTCGCACCAGTCCCGACGTCGAAGAGCAGCCTCGAAAGCGCAGCGCGGTCCTGGCGGAGGCCGTGGCCGAGTGGCCTCACGCCTTCGTGCTCCTGGACGCCGCGCGCCGCTCGGTGCTCGCCTTCAATCCGCGCTTCGCAGCGCTGATGGGCCTCACGCCGCAGCGCGCGGGAGAGTTGCACGGCGCAGGAGTCGACGCGCTCGGCGAGGCCTGTGCGTCGGCGCTCGCCGAGCCCGCAGCGCTCGCCGCAGCGCTCGACGGGGAGCGCGCCGTCGGGCGGGTGGAGCTGCGCGACGGCGGGTTGCTCGAAGTTTCGGCCCATCGAATTCAGTGCGGCTGGCTGGTGCTGCTCGAGGAGGCCACTGCGCGGCTGCGCGCCGAGGACGAGCGCCGCACGGTCGAGCGACGCATGCGCGAACTCGAGCGCCTCGAGGGGCTGGGCGCGCTCGCCGGCGGCATCGCGCACGAATTCAACAACCTCCTGACTGCGATGATGGGCAGCGCGGAGCTCGTGCTCGACCAACTCGCGGCCGACGACGCGCGGCGTCGACAGCTCGAGCGCATCCTCGACGCCGGCGCGCGCGCGGCGCGGTTGTGCGAGGAGATGATCGCGAGCGCGGGCCCCGGAGCGTTCGAGGTCCGGCGGCTGCACCTGAGCGACCTGGTGCACCACACGCTGCGCCTCCTGCAGCCCAGCACGCCGGCGCGCGTGCGCGTGGAGGAGCGCCTGACTCCCGAATTGCCCGCGACCGCCGGCGACGCGGCGCAGTTGCGGCGCGTGCTCGAGAGCGTGTTCCTCAACGCCTGCGAAGCGCTCGAGGCGCGCGGCGGACTGGTGCGGGTCGCGACCGGCGTTTCGCGCATGCCCGCGCGCCAACTCGAGTCGCTGTACTTCGCGAGCGGCGCGCCGGCGGGCGACTACGTGTGGTTCGAGGTCTCCGACGACGGTCTGGGCATGGACGCCGCCACGCAAGCGCGCATGTTCGATCCGTTCTTCAGCACGAAGTTCGCGGGGCGCGGGCTGGGGCTGTCGTCGGTGGCGCGCATCGTGCGCGGCCACAAGGGCGCGGTCGAGGTCGAGAGCGGGCCCGGCCGCGGAACGCGCGTGCGCGTGCTCGTGCCGGTCTGCGAGTAGCGAAGCGCATGCTCGAGCGCCGCCGCATCCTCTCGCCCTTGCCGCCAGGGCAGCACGCCGTGGAGCGGCTGCCCGTGCAGCACATCGGCGAGGCGCCGCAGCTCGACCCGGCCGGCTACCGTCTGAACTTGACCGGGGAACTCGGCGCTCCGCGCGTGTTCGGCGCGGCCGAACTGCGCGAGCGCTCGACCACCGAGATCGAGGCCGACTTCCACGCCGCCATCGGCTGGAGCGTGCGTGGCCTGCGGTGGCGCGGCGTGCGTCTGGCGGACCTCCTCGCGCTGGCGCGGCCAGCGGCGACCGCGCGGCACGTGCTGTTCAGCGACGGCCGCGGCTACGAAGCCAGCCTCACGCTGGAAGAGGCGCTCGCGCCCGATGTGCTGGTCGCGACCGCGTTGGACGGGGCGGCCCTCACGACCGAACACGGCGCGCCAGCGCGACTGGTCGCGCCGGCCAAGTACGGCTTCAAGAGCGTGAAGTGGCTGGTGCGGGTCGAGGTCTGCGCCGAAGCGCGCCAGGGCTTCTGGGAGTCGCGCGGCGCTCACTGGGGCGCCGATCCGTGGCGCGAAGAGCGCTGGGCTTGAGCGGGGTGCGAACGCGTCGAGGGCGCCTCGCGGGTTCGACACCAGCGCTCGCCAGCGCCACAATCGCCAGCGGCGCGACGAGATGAGCTTCAACTCGACCGAGTTCGTCTTCTTCTTCCTCGCAGCGTTCTACGGCTACTGGCTGCTGGCGCGCTGGCGCGGCGCGCGGCTGGGCTGGCTCCTGGCGGGCAGTTGCCTGTTCTACATGAGCTGGAACGCGAAGTTCATCGCGTTGATCGCGCTCTCCAGCGTGCTCGACTGGATCTGCGGCGCGCGCATCGCCGCGAGTTCGTCGCCGCGCGTGCGCAAGGCCTGGCTGGGAGTCTCGCTGGCCGGCAACCTCGGCCTGCTGGGGTTCTTCAAGTACTTCAACTTCTTCGCGGAGAACGTCGCCGCGGCCTGCACCCGGCTGGGATTGCAGACGCTGGCCGAGTTCACGCCGTGGGAGATCGTGCTGCCCGCCGGCATCTCGTTCTACACCTTCCAGACGCTCTCCTACACGATCGACATCTACCGCGGCGAGCTGCGCCCCGCGCGCACCTTCCTGGACTTCGCGCTGTTCGTGTCGTTCTTCCCGCAGCTCGTCGCCGGCCCGATCGTGCGCGCCGCCGACTTCCTGCCGCAGCTCGACGCGCCGCCGCGCTACGACGACGCGCGCGTCTCGCGCGGGCTGTTCCTGATGCTGTGCGGCCTGTCGAAGAAGGTGCTGCTCGCCGACACCATCGGGCTCGAGCTGGTCGATCCGATCTTCGCCGCGCCCGCCGAGCACGGCGCCTGGGGCGTGCTGCTCGGCGTGTGGGCCGCGCTGTTCCAGTTCTACCTGGATTTCTCGGCCTATTCGGACATCGCCATCGGCGCCTCGGCCTGTCTGGGGTTCGCGCTGCCGCAGAACTTCGACCGGCCCTTCCTGGCCCAGTCGATCAGCGAGTTCTGGCGGCGCTGGCACATGTCGCTGTCGACCTGGTTCCGCGACTACGTGTTCGTTCCGCTGGGAGGACGCGGCGCGAACCGGCTGGCGTTCTTCCGCAACCTGATGACGACGATGTTCCTCACCGGCCTGTGGCACGGCGCGGGCTGGAACTACGTCTTGTGGGGCGTGATGCACGGCGTGTTCACGTTCGTCGGCGTCGCCTGGCGCGTGCAGAAGTCGAGGGCGGAGCTCGCGGCGCGCCCCCTGTGGGAGCGCGTGGCGCGCCGCGCGTGGGTGTTCCAGCTCGTGGCCCTGTCGATGCTGTTCTTCCGCAACGGGACGGTCGCCGAAGGCAATCGGGGCTTCGAGGGCGCGCTCGAGATGCTGAGCGTCCTCGCGACGCAGTGGAGCGCGGCGCCGGGCCTGTCCACGCTCGGTCTGTCCGCGCTCGCCGCGGCGGCGCTGATCCATTTCACGCCGCGCGAGTGGATCCACGAGCGCGGGGCCGAACTGTGGCGCGCCTCGCCCGCGTTCGCGCAGGCCGGCGTGCTGCTGATCGCCACCGGCGTGCTCGCCGCGCTGTCCTACGCCAAGGCGCCGTTCCTCTACTTCCAGTTCTGAGCGCCGTGTCGTTCCTCTCTTCGAAATCCGCGCGCGTCGGCCTCATGTACGTGGCGCTGTGCGCGCTGGCCTACTTCGTGGCGCAGCGCGAGCAGTTCGGGCTGGTCACCGACGCGCGCGACGCAACCATCCGCGAGCTGATGCGCGATCCGACGCCGGCCGACGTGCTGTTCCTGGGCAGTTCGGCGACGGCGCGCGGAGTGCTCCCGGCGGAGTTCGAGGCGCGGGCGAAGGAACTCAGCGGCGAGAGCTGGCGCGCGCTCAACCTCGCGCCGTTCGGCGCCGGGCGCCACATCGGGTTCCTCGAGCTCGAGCGCTGGCTCGACACGCACGCTGCGCCGCGCGCGGTGGTCGTCGAGGTCGGCGTCACCAGCGATCTGGTGGGCTACATGCACCAGATGCTGCCGCGCTTCATGAACGCCGCCGATTGCTGGCGCGTGGTGCGCGAGCGGCCGCATCGCTATCGCGACGCGCAGGAGATGGGGCGCCGGCTGCGCTCGCCCGCGCTGATCGACCCCTGGGGCGCGTTTGCGGCGCTCGACCGCTTCGCCATGCACCTGGAGCTGGCGCTCGACTCGCTCGGCCGCGGGCCGGAGGACAGCGTGCGCGCGGCCTTCAACTTCGCGCTCACGCGCGGCGAGTCGCTGTACTTCAAGCCCGGCGACCCCTCGCTCGCGCCCAGCGTGCGGCAACAGGTCGACGAGCGCGGCTTCTGTCGCATCGCGCCGGACTCGGCTGAAGGTCTGGCGGGCAAACAGACGGTGCTGCGGCGCGCGGCCCAGGCCCCGTACGAAGAGTCCATCGCGCTGACTTGGAACCCTGACCAGCGCGACGAGTTCGCCGACGAGTCGATCTCGCGCGCGGCGCGCCTGTACGCGCTCGAGATGCGGCGGCTCGCCGAGCGCCACGGCATGCGCCTGATCTTCCTCGAGCTGCCCAACTTCCGCGGCCGGCCGCTCAGCCCCGCGCAGGTCGCGTTCTACTGCGAGCTCGGCGAGCTGCTCGAGCCCGACAAGGCCGTGCTGTACCGCGAAGAGAGCTTCCAGGACGTCGGACACCTCAGCGTCGAGGGCGCGACGCACCTCAGCCGCTTCGTGGCCGAGCGCCTGGCTGCGCCCGGCAAGTGAAGCTCACGCGCGCAGCGCGGCGTCGAGGTGCGGCCGCAGGCGCGCCGCCGTCGGTGGATTCGCAAAGCCGACGAAGTCGACCGGCGTGACGACGTCGAGCGGGAAGTCGAGCGCGGCGCCGAGCGGTCCCTCGAGCACGCAGCCCGCAGCGCGCGCGACGAAGATCGCGCCGGCGACGTCGTAGGGCTTGGAGGTGATCACCTTCGCGCCCTGACGCGCGGCCAGCCAGCCGCGCACGTCGCAGATCGAGCGGTAGGTCCCGAGCGCGAGCTGCACGAGCTGCCCCGCGTTGGAGATGTACTGATCGTCGAAGACGTGGCGCAGGTCGGCGCCCTCGTGGCGCTCCAGGCGCGCGAAGAACTCGGCCTCGATGTGCGCCAGCGCGGGCCGCTGATCCGGCGCGTAGCGAAAGAAGGGGAAGTAGCCGTGGTCCACGCGCGCTTGCGCATCGGCGCGCAGCTCGCGTGCGCTCACCAGTGCGTCGCTCGACAGCTCGCGCAGCTCGAGGCGCGCCGGCTGCGAGCCGCTGGCGCTGAGCACGCGGAAGCGCGCGGCGCGCGAGTCGGGCAGCTCGGCCACGATGCCCAGCGACAGGTCCGCCAGGCGCGGCTCGCGCGGGCCGGCGGGCGCGAAGGACACGACGGTCCAGGCCGAGCGCATGTCGGCCATCAGGTTGCGCGTGCCGTCGATGGGGTCGAGCGCGATGCGCGGGCCGCCGTGGTCGAAGCCCGCGAGCTCGCGCGCTCCGTGCGGGCCTGGACCGCGGTGCATCCAGCCGCTGTCCTCGGTCAAGAGCGAGAGCGGTCGTTGCGCGGCGGTTTCCTCGAGCCACTCGAGGATCGCGTGCTCCACCAGCTCGTCGATGGCGTAGGTCACGTCGCCCGCGCCCTGGCGCACGGCGCGGGCCAGCGGTGCGAGCTCACCGCTGGCGCCGGCGGGTTCGAGCGCGGCGCGCGTGGCGGCGCGAATGCGAGCGCACAACTGCACGAGCCGCTCGCTCCACTCGCGCTCGATCGGGGCCGGCATGGCGCCTAAGATACGCCGCTCGGCTCGAAACCCAGACGGCTTCGAGCGCATCCAAGCCCCCGCGCGCCGCGCGACCGTTCACGAGCCAAGCCACGCGACATGACCCAAGTCCGCGACGTCATCATCATCGGTTCCGGCCCCGCGGGGTACACCGCCGCGATCTACACCGCGCGCGCCAACTTGAAGCCGCTGCTCTTCGAGGGGATGCAGCCCGGCGGCCAGCTGACGATCACCACCGACGTCGAGAACTACCCGGGTTATCCACAGGGCGTCGAGGGGCCCAAGATGATGGAGGACTTCAAGGCGCAGGCTTCGCGCTTTGGAACCGAGATCATCTTCGAGCAGGTGATCAAGGTCGATTTCTCCAAGCGTCCGTTCACGCTGTGGACCGACTTCAACGAGTATCAGGCCAAGGCGGTGATCATCTGCACGGGCGCCAGCGCCAAGTATCTGGGGCTGGAGAGCGAGCAGAAGATGATGGGCCACGGCCTGTCCGCCTGCGCGACCTGCGACGGCTCGTTCTTCAAGAACAAGAGCGTGATGGTGGTGGGCGGCGGCGACACGGCGATGGAGGAGGCCAACTACCTCACGCGCATGTGCTCGAAGGTCACGATCGTGCACCGCCGCGACGAGTTCCGCGCCTCGAAGATCATGCTCGATCGCGCGCGCGCCAACCCCAAGATCGAGTGGATGGTGAACAAGGCCATCGAGGAGTTCCTGCCCGGCGAGAAGGGCAAGCTCGCGAGCGTGCGCATGCTCGACACGGTGACCGGCGTGCGCAGCGTCGTGCCGACCGAGGGCGTGTTCATCGCGATCGGCCACAAGCCCAACACCGACGTGTTCGCCGGACTGCTCGAGATGGACTCGGTGGGCTATCTCAAGGTCCACGACGGAACCTACACCTCGGTAGAGGGCGTGTTCGCCGCGGGCGACGTGTGCGACAGCGTGTACCGCCAGGCAGTGACCGCAGCCGGCATGGGCTGCATGGCCGCGATCGACGCCGAGCGCTGGCTCGAGCGCCAGGGCGCGCACTGAGCATGGCCTCGCGCAAGCTCGCCGCTCGCCACGTCGTCGTCACCGGCGCGGGCACGGGGATCGGCCGCGCCATCGCCTTGCGCTTGGCAGCGAAGGGCGTGCGACTGTCGCTGATGGCGCGCGACCTCGCGCGGCTGGAAGCGACTGCGCAGCTCGCTCGCGAGCGCGGCGCGAGCGTCGCCTGCTGGAGCGTCGACATCCGCAAGCGCAAGCAGGTCGACGCGGCCTTCGAGGCCTGCGCGCAAGCTCACGGGCCGCTCGACGTGCTGATCGCGAACAGCGGCATCGGCGGACCCAATCGCCCCGGCCCCAAGGATCGCTTCGAGGATCTCGTCGCGACCAACCTGAGCGGCACGTACTGGTGCCTGCGCGCGGCCGAGCGCGTGCTCGCGAGCGGTCCGCACACGCGCCACATGATCGTGATCGCCTCGATCCTCGCGCGCATCGGTGTCGCGGACTACACGGGCTACTGCGCGTCGAAGGCCGGGCTGCTCGGGTTGGTGCGCGCGCTGGCGGTCGAGCTCGCGCCGCGCGACGTGCAGGTCAACGCCGTGTGTCCCGGCTGGGTCGACACGGAAATGGCGCGCGAAGGACTTGCGGGCATCGCCAAGGCCGCGGGCGTCGAGGTCGACGCGGCTTACGAGATGGCGATGAGCGCCGTGCCGCTGCGGCGCATGAGCGCGCCCGAGGACGTCGCCGGGCTGGTCGCGTGGCTGGCGAGCGCGGACGCGCGCGGCGTCACCGGACAGGCGCTCGACATCAACGGCGGCGCGTTCATGAGCTGAGGCGCGCGCCTACAGCTCGATGTCGACGGTCGCAGTTGCGTCGAGCAGGATCTGCACCGGCGGCGCGTCGCCCGCGCGCAGCTCGATGCGACCGGCGGGCGCTGCGGGAATCGTGAACGCGCCCGAGGCGTCGATCGGGCTCGCGCCGCTCGCGCTCCACTCGCCGTCGCCGCGCCAGCTCCAGCGCAGCGGCCCGGACACGCTGCTCGCGCCCTGCTTCAGCCGCCCCTGGATGCGCCCGGTGCGCTGGTCGAGCCGCCACGGGTTGGCGCCGATCCGCAGCAGCACTTCGCCTTCGATGCGCAGGCTCGCACCATCGTGCGCGGGAGCGGTCAACACGATGCGCCGCAGGCCCGGCAAGAGCGCCGCCAGCTCGAACGCGCCGTTCTCGTTCGTGCGCGCCACGCGTCCGTCGACTTCGGCGCTCCAGCCCACGGCTGGGGTTCCGTCGAAGGCGAGCTCGCCGCTGAGCACGGCCAGCCCCGCGTCGGGTGCGGGGAGCTCGACCTGGGTCACGGCGCCGGCGGTGACTTCGCAGCGCACGGCCGCCATCGGCGCCGAAGCGAGCGGCGAAGTCGCGGGGGGCGCGCTGCGCTCGAGCACCCACGCGCCCGGAGTGAGCGCGTCGAACTCGAACGCGCCGCTCTCGTCGGTGCGCGTCGTGCGGTCGAAGCCGTCTCCGCGCCGCGCGGTCACTGTGACGTCGGCCGCCGACTCGCCGTGCGCGGGCCGAGCGGCGCCCTTGATCGCGCCGCCGCGCGTCAGCTCGAGGACGTTCCCGCGGCTGCCGAGCTTCGGATCGATCTCGAGCGGCCCAAGGTCGCTCGCCGCCAGATCGAGCGCGCTCGCGCGGATCCAGAAGCTCCCGCTGTGTTCGCAGGGCAGCGCGAAGCCGCCGTTCTCGTCGCTTGTCGCGCTTGCGAGTGCGTCGCCGTAGCGCACGCCCTCCGCCGCCGCGGCGTGCAAGCTCACGGTCGCACCGGCGAGCCCGGCCCCGTTCGAGATCACCTGGCCCGTGACTCCCGGCGGCCGCCTGAGCACCAGCTCGATGCCGCCGCTCAGTTGCTCGGCCGCGAAGGGGCCGGCCCGCAGCTCGAACGCGCCCGCGGCGCGCAGCGTGAGCTCGAAGGGGCACGAGGGCGCATCGAGCAGCACGCGGCCGCCGGGGCGCGCGCGCTCGGGCTCGTCGACGAGCACCAGCGGATCCACCGCCACTCCCGGCGCGAGTTCTTCGCTCGTCGCCTCGGCGAGGCGCAGCGCGAAGCTCTCTTGCGCGGCGCCGTTCTCGTCGACGACGCGCAACTCGACGCGCTGCGGCCGGCCCAGCATCAGCGGCACGTCGATCACTCCGGGAGCGAGCGCGGCCAGCGCCGTGGGCTGGAAGCGGCCGCGCGGATCGCGTGCGAGAACGGTGTGCGGCGCGCGCTGGGCGACCGCCAGGATCCAACGCCCCGACTCGTCGGCCTCGCCCAGGCCCGAGCCGCCGCGGGTCGCGTCGTGGAAGCGGTAGAGGATTTGCGCGCCGGCGACGGGCTGGCCGCGCGGGTCGACGACGCGCACTCCCAGCAGGCTCTCGCGCGCGACCAGCGGCGTCACCAGCTCGAGCCCGTCGAGCACCTCGCCCGCGCGCACCTGGAGCCGCGGCGTCGAGACCCACAGCGTGCGGCCGTAGTCGCCGGCCCACACGCACCATTCGCCCGCCGGCGCCGAGTCGAGCTCGAAGGCGCCGCGCTCGTCGGTCGTTGTCGCGCACAGCACGGCCCCGCGCGGAGTGGCGCACGCGCCGGGGCAGGCGAACTCCGCCGCCGTGCAGCGCACTTCGATTCCGGCGAGCGGAGCGCCCGCCGCGTCGCGCACCGTGCCGCGCAACACGGCCGCGGGAGTGAGCATCCAGTCGCTGAGCGTCGTCTGCGCGCCGCCCTCGAGCTCGATCTCGGTGCGCAGCACTCCCAGGCCGCGGCCGCGCGCCACGATGGCCGCGCGCTGCGCCTGGGCGTCGAGCAGCTCGAGCTCCAGCTCGAAGCGCCCCGAGTCATCGCTGGTGGCGCGCGCGGGCGGGAAGGCGCACTCGAGCTCGACACCTGCCAACGGGCGACCGCGTGCATCGACGCAGCGACCGCGGACACGCGCCAGCGGCCGCGCGAGGGGCTCTGAGACACGCGTCGGGCCCGGCTGAACCAGCGCTTCGGGCTCGGGCTCGAGCGCGATGAATTCGATTTCGCGCTCTCCGGGCGGCGGCGAAGCCTGAGGGCTGCCGCTGTCGCTCCGCCACCACAGCACCGCCAGCGCGGCGACCAGGAGCACGAGCAGGAACAGCTTCTTCACAGGGTGCGTGCCGACGCGAACCGTGCGCGGCGTCGCAGCAGTCTAAGCGCGCATCGAGCGCGAGGCACACGCGCGTGAGAGCTCGCGTGCGGCTCGCGCGCCGTCAGCCGGCGTGGACGCTGACTGCGCCGGTCGCTTTGCGCGCGCCGTCCAGCAGCGCGTCGCGCGAAGCGCCCTTCGGCAGCGCGCCGCTCAGCGTCAGACGACCGCGGAAGGAGCGCACGGCGACACCCGAATGACCGCTGGCGTCGAGCCACGCGCGCGCCTTGGCGACCTGCGCCGCGTCGACGCGCTGGAAGTACTGCTGGGTGGTGGCCGAGGCGAACGAGGCAGTGCTCACCAGAGCGAGCGAGATCAAGAGGGCGCGCATGTGCGGGCGGCGAGTTCCTGGATTGGGCGGAGGAGGGTCTTCGCCGGCGGGGCGAACTTGCCGCCGCCAGCACTCCTAAATTAGCCCGGTTTGGCGCGCGCGGACGGCAGCAGCGCCGCGGGAGCGCGCCGGCCGCGGTCCGCGAGCGCGAAAGTTCTTCGCGCGCCGCGCGCCAGCTCGCCGAGCGTCCGCGGCCGTCCGTGCGCCGGCCCGAACGCACCGATCGCGCTCACGGATCCGGCGCAGCGCGGCCTGCGAGAAGCAGCGCGGAGCGCGAGCCGCGCGCGTCGACGAAGACGCAGCCGGGCCGCGTGCTCCGCGTTCGCAGCGTCGAGCCCGCGCTCGGCTCGAGCCGGCGCACTGGATCCCGAGGGCGACGTCGTGATCCAGCGCGACGCACACAACTCGCTGCGTTGCCGCTCCTCTCGAGTCCTCCGACGAAGACGCTCCGACGCTGCACCTTGCCGGCGCACGCGGGGCGTCAGCTGCTGCCAACGCGGCCCTGCCGCACGGCGCTAGAACGCCAGCTGCACGCGCGCCGCGATCGCGCGCGCGGTCTCGTCGACACCGTTGCGGTTGGGCTGGGCCTGCGCTTCGACGTAGTTGAGCATCACGCGCAGGTTGCGGTTGACGTACCAGTTGAGGCCCAGCGTGACGTTCGCGCCCTCGCCGCCGGTGATGTCGCCATCTTCGAGGTCCAGTCCGCTGACGCGCAGCGCGAGCTCCCAGGCGTCGCGCTTGGACAGGCCGGCCGGGTCGGTGAAGCTGCCGCGGTCGGCGCGGTAGCGGCGCGCTTGACCGCTGAGGAAGTACGAGGCCTGCAGGTACCAGGCTGAGAACGAGACGTCGACGCTGTCGCGCTCGAGCTGCGCGCCGACCCACTCGCCCTGCAGCGAGAAGGGGCCCAGCTGCAGCGCCGACTCGGCGCCGAGCGTGAAGGCCACGTCGACATCGTCGATCGTGCGCGAGTCGATCAGGCGCCGCTCGACCGTGCCCAGCTCGGGCCGCGTGCGCATGCGGTAGCGCGAGCCCCCGTCGATGTCGCGCAGCTCCAGCGAGCCTCCGACATGCCACAGCCGCTCTTCGCCGTCCTGCCACAGCGCGCGCGTGTGCCGCGCGAACAGTCCCACGCCCTCGCTGCGGCGCGAGGGCGCGGCGTCGAGCGGATCGCCGAACAGTCCCAGGGCCGTGTAGTTGTCCTTGGCCGTTCGCTCGGCTTGAACGCCGACGGCGAAGCCCGGAAGCAGCGCGCTCGACTGCGAGCGCTCGAGGAAGGTGAGGTCGTTGGAGCTGGTGGCGTTCTCGAGTCCGAAGGGCACGAGCATGTTGCCGGCGGTGTAGCGCCACGGCCCGGGCGCGTCGTAGCGCAGCCAGGTGCTGTACCAGCCTTCGACCAGCCCGCCGAAGTCGTAGTCCACGCGCGCGCTCCAGCGTTTGCCGTAGCGCAGCGTCGCATCGAGGCGCAGTCGGCGGAACTCGCCGCCGTCGTCCAACGGTGTGACGTCGTCGTCGACCGCGACCGCGTCGAAGTGCGCGCGGCCGCCGAGCTCCAGGCGCCAGTCGCGGTCCGGCGAGCGCAGGGCGAGGCCGCTCTCATCGGCCTCGAAGCGCCAGCTCCGTTCCTCGAGCGGTGTGGAGGAGTTGAGGGCCAGGGAGGCGAGCGCGGGCAGCCACAGGGGGATCACGAACACGGCAGGAGAGCTCCGAACGAAGTGGGGTCGAGACGTTGGATGCGGCCCTCCGCGACGCGCCAGGCCTCGTCGGCCAGGCGGACGAACTGCTCGTCGCGCGTCGTGAACAGGACCGTTCCGGGGTAGTGCTCGATCAGCCGGCGCAGCCATTCGCGCGTGGGCTGATCGAGGTCGGTGTCGAGCTCGTCGAGCAGCAACAGGCCGGGCTCTCCGAGCACCGCGCGAGCCACGCGCACGCGCGTGCGATCGCTGGGCGAGAGGTTCGCGCCGCGCTCCAGCAGCCGCGTGCGCGCGCCCTTGGGCAGGCGCGTGAGCAGGGGCTCGAGCTCGCAGCGCTCGATGGCGCGCGCCAAGCTCGCGCGGGAGGCCGTGCGCCAGCGGCAACGCAGATTGCGCTCGAGGGCGCCGCGCAGCAGCGGCCAGCGCGGGCTCGCCACTCCGACGCGCTGGCGGAAGTCGCGCCGCGCGAGCGTGGCCAGGTCGACGCCTCCGACGCGCACGCAGCCCACGTCGGGCTGCACGGCGCGCGCCAGCAGTTCCAGCAGCGCGCGGGCGCCCGGGCTCGAGCCGTCGAGCAGAGCGATGCGGCGCCCCGGCGCGAGTTCGAGGTCCACGCCCTTCAGCGCCTCGGCGACGCCGACCGCTTCGAAGCTCACCGCCAAGGGCCCCGAGCGCGCGCTCGCGGGCAGCGGCGTCGCTCCGCGCGGCAGCCGCGGCAGCGCCAGCAGTTGCTGGAGTCGAGCGCGCACCACGCGCGCCTCGACCCAGATTTCGTGCGCTTTTCCCAGGTCGCGCAGTCCGGGTGCGAGCAGTCCGACCAGCGCCACGGCTGCGGCGAGATCTGCGCTGGGCAAGCGCGGCGCCCACAGCGTCCCGAGCGCCAGCGTGGCGAGCAGGGCCGCACTCGCCGCGCCCGCCGCGATCGCGCGCAGCGCACCGATCGAGCGCGCGCGCTCGACGGCCAGCGCTTGCAGCTCGGACTGCGCGCGCTCCAGCGCGCGGCGCTCGCTCTTGTCGATGCCCAGCACGCGCAGCAGACCGGGCGAGTGCAGTCGCTCGGACAGGCGGTTGGCCAGCGCGCCGCGCGCGCGCCGCAGCGCGGAGGAGCGGCGCTCGAGCCGGCTGGCCAGCGCGAGCGTCGCGACGGTTCCCAGCGCGAACACGACGCCGACTGCGAGCGCCAGCGCGGGTGCGCTCCAGCCCAGCGCTGCGAGCGCGGCGCCGGTGACCGCCGAGGCGACTCCCATTCGCACGATGCCCGAAGCGATCCACTGACGCAGCGGAGTGAGGTCGCCGACCATCCGCAGCAGCAGCGCGCCCTGGCCGCGGCGTTCGAGTTCGCGGAGCTCGACCTGCGCGAGGTGCGCGAACAGCAGCGAGCGCGTCTGACCGACGTAGTGCTGGCCCAGTCGCTCCGCCGCGGCGCGCTCCCAGCCTTGTGCGCAGGTGTCGAGCACCAGGCACAGCGCGAGCACGCCCAGCGGAGCGAGGGCGCGTCCCTGGTCGCTGGCGAGCGCGTCGAACAGCTCGCGCACCAGCAGCACCGAGCCGGCGGTTGCGCTCGCGCGCGCCGTGGCCAGGGCGGCGAGCTCCAGCCACAGGCGCCGACGCGAGCGCGCGAACACGCGCGGCAGTGCGGGGGCAGCGCCGGAGTTCATCGCACGCGCGCGCGCAGTTCCGCAGCGACCAGCGGGCTCTCGAGCTGCTCGACGCCGCGCACCGCGGCTTCGCAGATCTCCTCGGCTTCGCGGCGGGCGAGCGGCGAGGCGGTCATCAGGCCCGTGGCGGCGAGCACGTTGTGTCCGCGCGTCCGCAGCCAGCTCACACCCTGCGCAGCGCCGAGCGCGTCGGCGGCGGCGAACAGCACGCCGTCGAAGGCGCGGTGCGAGAAGCCCGACTCGAGCAGCGCGCGCGTCTCGCGCTGCAGCAGTCCGTCGGCGACCTCGACCACGATGACTTCGCTGCCCACTTCGCCCAGATGCGCGATCAAGGTCGCGCTGATCGCTTCGATCTGCTCGTGGGGCGCGAGGTAGGTCGTGGCGCACCCGGCGTCGACGAAGTCGAGCACCTCGTGCGCGCCCGAGTCGCGGAACAAGTACGGATCGCCCGACGCGCCCGTGCCGGTGACCTTCGCCGCGCCGACGCGCAGGCCCAGGCGCGACAGTCCGCGGATCAGCGCCGCGGCCGCCGTGGTCTTGCCGGAGTCCATCGAGGCGCCGAGCACCGCGAAGACCGGCGGTCGCAGCGCCGGCAGCTCGCGCGGCGGCAGGGCCGCGCAAGCCAGGTTGAGTCGCTCGCCGCGCGCGTCGGCGATCAGGCCGAGCGGCGTGAGCGCGGTGGGCTCGTCCATGCGCGAGTTCGCCGCGACGACGCGCGCAGCGATCCCGCCGCCGGCCGCGAGGTGGCAGGCGCCGAGGTCTCCGGGCACGAAGGCTTCGAACTGGCTGGGCGCGTAGCGATTGCCGTACGCGACGACGATCTCGTCGCCGACGAACAGGTGCACGCGACGACCGCTGGGGTCTTGCAGCTTGTCGTGCTGTCCGAGCGCTTCGACGCGCGCGAGCACGAGATCACCGGCGCGCGGCGCGGCCTCGGACAGCAGCGCGACGCCGTTTTCGAGCGCCACGCGCCGAGTGGTGTGTGCGCGCTTGGCGCGCTGGAGCCGCTCGGCGACCGTGGCGGCCGGCCGAGCGTCGAGCGCCGCGACCAGCGCGGCTTCGCGAGCGGCCAGCGGGCTCGCGGACAGGGAGTCGTCATGGAGCTTCATCGTGGTATGGGCGAACTGCATGAGTGGGGGGGGGCTTGCGCGTGTGGCGTCGTCGGCGTGTGCGTCAGGTCCGGCGCGCCTCGGCGCGCGCTCGCTCCCGCCGATCGCAAGCGCTGAACCCGACTTGGTTGCTGTGGCGCTGGGGAGCGGTCGAGGGGCCTTTCCGGGCCCCTGGGAGGCCTTTGCGGAAGCGCTTTCCAGCCCGCTTGTGCCCGGCCGAAAACGTCCACGGTCCAGGATTCGGATCCGTAGCGGCCGTTTCTGGAGTTCAGACGCGCGGGTTCCTCGCGCGCGCCGGGGGGGCCTTGGTCGCCCTCAGTTCGCGCCGGCGATTCCTCTGGCGAGCGGCGTTGCGGCGAGAAGGCTAGAAGGACGCAAATGCGTCGCGAGGACCGCTCGCGGGCCCTGTGCACGGCCGCGGAAGGCACGGTCTGAACGCCAAAATCGGCCGTTGTGGTCGTTTTGAGGCCTGGGGGCGACGCCTGCGCCCAGGCTGCGCCCGCGCTCGGCCAGTTCGGTCTGCCGCGGCGCGCGCTCGAGTCCCGGGGCAAGCGCCAGCCGGAGCGAGCACGAAGGTGCTCCGCGCGCAGCCCGGTCCCCGGGACGGCTCGATGCAGCGCAGCG
Source organism: Planctomycetaceae bacterium (assembly GCA_011525785.1). Classification (GTDB taxonomy): domain Bacteria; phylum Planctomycetota; class UBA1135; order UBA1135; genus WYBT01. The sequence continues at coordinate 82,204 of WYBT01000012.1, read as the reverse complement.
GCGCGCGGCGCTCGACAGCCGCGCCGAACGCGACGCGGGCCACGCGAGCGCGTTCGACGCGCACGCGCGGCCCGGCGGGTCGCCCTTCCACGCTGGCGCGACGAGAGCGGCGCTGGCGCAGCGCGGTCCGCGCTGCGCGAGCACAAGTTGCGCTCAGCTCCCGATGGTCAGCAGGAACTCAGCGTTCGAGCGCGTCTTGCGCATCTTCTGGATCAGCATCTCCATGGCCTCGACCGGGTCGAGCTCGTTCAAGACCTTGCGCAGCATCCACACGCGCCGGATCTCCTCGGGCGTGAACAGCAGATCTTCCTTGCGCGTGCCCGAACGGTTGATGTCGATGGCCGGGAAGATGCGGCGATCGGAGAGCCGGCGATCGAGCACGATCTCCATGTTGCCGGTGCCCTTGAACTCTTCGAACACGATCTCGTCGAGCTTGGAGCCCGTCTCGATCAGCGCCGTGCCCAGGATCGTCAGCGAGCCGCCGTCCTCGATGTTGCGCGCCGAGCCGAAGAACTTCTTGGGGAACTGCAGCGCGCTGGCCTCGATGCCGCCCGAGAGCAGCTTGCCGCCAGCGGGCGCCTCGATGTTGCAGGCGCGCGCCAGGCGCGTGATCGAGTCGAGCAGGATGACCACGTCCTCGCCCGCTTCGACCAGCGAGCGCGCCTTCTTCATCACCATCTCGGCGACTTGGATGTGGCGCCAGGCGGGCTCGTCGAAGGTCGAGCTGATCACTTCGCGATCGCCCTCGGGGATCATGCGCTCGAAGTCGGTGACTTCTTCGGGGCGCTCGTCGATCAAGAGGATGATCAGGTGCGCGTCGGGCGCGTTCTTGACGATCGACTTCGCGAGCATCTGGAGCAGGATCGTCTTGCCCGTGCGCGGCGGCGCGACGATCAGGCCGCGCTGACCACGCCCGATCGGCGTGATCAGGTCGACGATGCGCATCTCGAGCGGGTTGTCTTCGGTGCCCTCGAGCAGGATGCGCTGCTCGGGGTAGAGCGGGACGAGCTCCTTGAAGGGCGAGCGCGTCGCGGCTTCTTCGGGCGGGTGGAAGTCGACTTCCTCCAGCTCGATCAGCGCGAAGTACTTCTCGCCCTCCAGCGGCGGCCGCAGCCGGCCCTTGATCGTCATGCCCGGCAGCAGCGCGAACTGCTTGACGATCGAGGCGGGGACGAACACGTCTTCGTTGGCCGGCAGGTAGGCCGCGTCGGCCTGGCGCACGAAGCAGTGGTTGTCGCGCGTCATCTCGACGCAGCCCTCGACCTCCACCGGCGTGCCCGCGCGCAGTCGCGCCGCGGCGATCTCGAAGATCACCTCGTCGCGCCGCCGGCCGGCGACGTTGTCGAGCTTCTCCTCCTCCGCCACCTCGTGCAGGTCCGCCAGGCTCAGGGCCTGCAACTCGGAGTAGCTCGTCGGCTCCTTGGCAGCCTTGCCGCGCTTGGGCTTGGGCACCGTCGCGAGCAGCTCGGCGAGCGCCTCGGGCTCGAGGTCCTTGGGGAGCCGCTCGTAGTCGATCCAGACGTGCTCGGCCGGCCGCGGCGCCTGGGTGAACTTCGCGCCGGGGTGGGACTTGTGGTGACGGTGGCGATGACGCTTCTTGAACGACATGAAGGCGCGAGGTGCGTTGGGGAGAGGGGAGTCGAGTCCGGCGCGAGGAGGGGCGGCGGGGCCGACGCTGTGGATTTCGAAGGCGCGGAGCGGGTGGGCCAGGGTTGGTTTCGAGCGGCGCGGCGTGGCTCGGCCGAGCGGGCCCTGCCGAGCTGGGCTCGCCGAACCGGCCAGTCGAACTGCCAGTCGACCGGCCATTCGACTGGCCGGCCGCGCGAAGTCCGGTGCGGCTGAGCTTTCGCTGCGGCGGAGAGCCGTCAGTGTCCGGCCCGACGGCGCTCGCGCTCCGGAGCGGGTTCGTGTTCGGGTTCGCGCTTGCGCCTGAACCCGGACTCGGACTCGCGCTCGATCCGGAGCAGCGCTGCCTGGGCGGCGCTGACCGTCTGCGCCCAGTCGCCGTCGTTGGGGATCACGACGTCGGCGCGTGAGCGCTTGAACTCGAGCGGCAGTTGCGCGGCTTCGCGGCGGGCGAGTTCCTCGTCGCTCCAGCCGCGGGTCGCCCGCGCCCGTGCGCGTCGCACTGTAGCGTCCGTGTCGACGAACACCAGCGCGTCGCACTGCGCCACGAGCTGGTGCTGCGCGTCGTTCTCGAGCAGCAGGGGAACGTCGAGCACGACGCGCGGGCGCTGCTCGCGCCGTGCAGCAGCCAGCGCCTCGGCGATCGACGCGCGCACCATTGGGTGGATCAACGCCTCCAGTTCGCGTCGAAGGGCGGGATCGGCGAACACCGCCCGCGCCACCGCGGCGCGATCGACTCGCGCTTCGCCCAAGGCGTGGGCGCCGACCCGCTCGGCCACCCAGGCGCGTGCGGCCGGCGTCTCGAGCGCCGCGTGGGCCAGCGCGTCGGCGTCGACGTGCGCTCCGTCCTCGCCCGCCAGCAGCCGCGCGACGCGGGACTTGCCGGAGGCGACTCCGCCCATCACGCCCAGCACCAACGGACGGGGCGCGGGGGCCTCGCGCTCGGATGACGTGGGCTGCGAATCGGCGGTCGACACGGCCTGCGGCGTGCGGATGGGGCGGAGCAGAGCGAGAGGGGAAACCACGGGCGCCCGCGGGGTAGGAGAGCGCACGGCGCGGGCGTCGCTTCGACGACCACGCCGAGGTCCACGGTACGCCGCGGGCCGCGGCGGTCCACTCCAGAGTGGGCAGTTCTCCCTTGCCGCGGCCGGAGGCTGTCGGTTATGACCATGCCCCCCACGGGAAGCGGTGGGCTGCGCCCGCGCGGCGCTGACCCTGCGGTTCCCGTCCGTTCCTACGGTTTGCCCATCCCAACTGTCCCACCCCCTCGTCCCGCACGGCATGCGCCCGGCAGGATCCTCCGCACGCGGCTGGACCTGCGATCAACCGGGCCAAGAGCCGTGCAAGCCCGATCCAGGCGGGGTAGAGCCGCGCGTCGCGCTTGCCTTCGCCCCTCCCCCCGGAAGGACCCGAGATTCCATGAAGCGTTCTCAGCGCGGAGCTGCGCGCGTCAGCGTCACCTGGCTGGTTGTGTTCCTGGTCCTGTTCTTCGTCGCCTGCGGCTTCGGATACATGGGCTACGAGGCCGAGCAGAAGGCTCGCGCCGAGGCGGAGTCGCTGCGCAAGGCGGCCGCCGAATCCAACGAGCGCGACCAACAGAGCCTCGATCAACTGCTCGCCATCTCGAAGCAAGTGGGCTGGTTCGATCCGGCCGCCGCCGTGCCGCGCACCCAGCTCAGCACGATGCAGGCGGGCCTGGATGAATTCCGTCAAGCGTTCCCCGACATGGGGCCCGATGTCGTGACCGTGGCCGACGCGCTTCCCAAGGCGCGCGATGCGTTCCTCGCCCGCGGGCGTGAGATCGGCACTCTGCGCGACGCCAACAGCGCGCTGCAGAGCGAGAAGAGCTCGATCGAGGCCAGCCTGCGCAGCGCGCTGTCGGAGAAGGACACCGAGCTGGCCAATCTCCAGCGCCAGCTGTCCGACGACGCCAACAACGCGGCGCAGCGTCAGACCGAACTCGAGGCGCGCATCGCCTCGCTGAACCAGCAGCGCAACGAACTCGACGCCCAACTGCGCGAAGCGCGCAACCAAGCCGAGGCCGCCCGCCGCCAGTACGAGTCCGACCGCGCTTCGTTCGAGACGCGCACCAACGCGGCCATGGCGAAGCTCAAGTTCCTGAGCCAGCCGGAACTGCCGGACGCGCGCGTCGTGTCGGTCTCGAGCGACCTGTCGCTGGGCTACATCGACATCGGCGCCCACCAGCGGCTGGCGCGCGGCATGCGCTTCAGCGTCGTGTCCGGTTCGCTGGCCTCGACCAAGCTCAAGGCCTACGCCGAAGTGCTCGAGGTCAAGCCCGAGCGCGCCGAAGTGCGCTTCTACGACATCGTCGACCGCTTCGATCCGGTGGTGGCCGGCGACGTGGTGTTCAACCCGCTGTTCGACCCGACCGGCGAGCGCGACGCGGTGCTGTGCGGGCGCTTCTCGGGCCAGTTCAACGAGGCCGAGCTGAAGATCCTGCTCGCCAACATGAACATCCGCGTGCACGACAAGCTCGACTACAACACCGACTACTTGATCGTCGGCGCCGAGATGTACGTCGACGCGGAAGGCAACCCGCTCGAGACCCCGCTGCAGCCCAGCGAACTGGCCGTCTACAAGGACGCGGTCGCCAACGGCGTGCAGATCGTCTCGATCAAGCAGTTGCGCGAGTACTTCAAGTTCTAGTCGCCCGGGCGGGGCCCGAACGGCCCTGAATCGAGCGCCAGGCATCCACGCGGGCGGTTCCAGCGCGAGCTGGGGCCGCCCGTGCTGTTTTCAAGCCGCCGTGAAGCGCCTACGGTGCTGGCGCGTGCTCGCGGACTTCAACGTGAATTGCTGCGAGCAGGCAGCCTCGGTCCGACGCTGCGCGCGCGAAGCGCAGTTCGTTGTCGGTGGCCTGATGGATTGCGCGCGAAGGCCCTCACAGCGAGTGTTGGCGAGCCCGCGAGCTATCGCGTCCTCGCTGCTGTTCGGCTGAGATTCAGCGGCTAGAGTTTCGCGCCGCCATGACGGAAGACGACGACGATCCGTTCGCCCAGACGCGCATGACGCTGGGCGAGCACCTCGCCGAGCTGCGTCGCCGTCTCATCCGCGGCGCGCTGGCCATCGTCGTGGCGATGTTCGCGACGTGGACTTACTACCCGCAGTTGACGCGCGTGCTCACCTGGCCCATGGACCGGGCGCTCGAGACCATCGATGACGAGCAGCGCACGAAGTACGAGGCGCGCCTCGCCGAGGAGCGCGCGGCCGACCCGAGCGTGCCGCGCACCAAGTACTTCCGCAGCGAGGACCCAGCGGACCGCACTCTGCACGCTGAGCTGACCGTCTCGCGCCGCTTCAGCATGATCGGACCCGCCGACGGCATGTTCGCGGCGATGAAGATCTCCATGTACGGCGCGATCGCCCTGGCGGCGCCCGTCCTGCTCTGGCAGATGTGGCAGTTCATCGCCGCCGGGCTCTACGCGAACGAGCGCCGCGCGGTGCTCCGGTACTTCCCGCTGAGTTTGCTGCTGTTCCTGGGCGGCGTGGCCTTCGGCTACTTCCTCTTGTGCCCGGTGGGGTTCTACTTCATGGCCACGGCCTATCCCCCCGAAGAGGTCAACTACATCGGCGGGCTGGGCGAGTACCTGGGCGTGCTCTCGACCATCACGCTGGCGCTCGGACTGGTGTTCCAGTTGCCGCTGGTGATGAACGCGCTGGCGCGGCTGGACCTGGTGACCTACAGCCAGTTCAAGCGCTTCTGGCCCTACTTCATCGTGGTCGCCTTCGTGGTGGGAGGGATCATCACTCCGCCCGACCCGTACACGCAGACCTTCGTCGCGCTGCCGGCGATCTTGCTCTACGGCGTCGGAATGCTCTCGATCCGTTGGATCAAGTCTGCGCCCGAGCGCGGGAGTCCGCCGCGGTGATCGGTGAAGTGCGCAAGGCGGCCTGCATCGCGATCGGGGACGAGCTGCTGCGCGGCGACTACCCCGATTCGAACTCGGGCTACATCGCGCAGCGCCTCGCCGAGCTGGGCATCCGCGTCGAGCGCTTCGCGGTGGTGGGCGACGATCCCGCTCTGCTCGAGCGCTGCTTCTACGAGCTCGCGCGCGAGTACCAGATCGTGGTCGCGACGGGCGGTCTGGGACCCACGCTCGACGACGTGACCCGCGACGCCGCGGCCAAGGCGGCGGGCGTCGGGCTCGAGCGCGACGCGGCGACCGAGAGCTGGCTGCGCGAGTCGTTCGCGCAGCGCGGGCGCAGCATGCCCGAGTCGAACCTGCGCCAGGCGGACTTCCCGGTCGGCGCCCAGATCATGCCCAACAGCTGCGGCACGGCGCGCGGCTTCCGCCTGTGGATCGACGGCGGGATGCTCGCGGCCCTGCCCGGACCGCCGCGCGAAATGCGCGAGATGCTCGAGCGCGAGCTGCTGCCGTGGCTGCGCGCGACCTGCGGCGTCGAGGCCGCGATTCGCCAGCACAACTTCTACTTGATCGGCCTCGCCGAGAGCGCCTTCGCCGACCGCGCCGGCGAGTGGATGGCGCGCGGCGCGCAACCTCTGATGGGCGTCACGGCTCACACCGGCATCCTCAAGGTCACGTTGCGCGCGGAGTCTCACAGCGCAGATCGTGCGCAGGCTTTGATCGCCGAGCGCGCGGCGGCCTTTCGCGAGCGCTTTGCGCCGCACATCTACTCCGAGGACGAGTCGCGCCCGGCGTTCGCGGTGGGCCGCCTGTTCCGCGAACGCGGCAGGACGCTGGCCTTGGCGGAGTCCTGCACCGGCGGGCTGGTCAGCGAACTGCTCACCGAGATGCCCGGCATCAGCGCGGTGCTCCGCGCGGCCTGGGTGAGCTACTCGAACGACGCCAAGGTCGAACTGCTCGGCGTTCCGCGCGAGCTCATCGAACGCCACGGCGCGGTCAGCGAGGAAGTAGCGGCGGCGATGGCGCGCGGGGCGCGCGAGCGCGCGCGCGCGGACGTGGCGCTCGCCGTGACGGGCATCGCCGGTCCGGACGGGGGCAGCGCCGACAAGCCCGTGGGGCTGGTGTGTTTCGCACTCGACGTCGGCGGGCGGAGCGAGACCCACACGCTGCGCTACCCGCAGGTGGACCGCACATCGATCCGGCGCTTCGCGGCGCACACGGCGCTCGACTTGCTCCGCCGCAGCCTCGATCAGCGCAGCCCGGCGTCGTCGTAGTCAGCGCTCACGCGCACTCGTAGCGAGCGCTCGCAGTTCCTTCGCAGCGGCCGCTCGCAGTTCAGCGAGCCGCGCCGCGGTACGCAGTTATGTCGCGCTGGCCGGCGAGGTTCGAAGTTGACGCGGGGCCGCGGCGCTGGTTCAATCTCCGCCCCTCACTACCCCGTGGTGTAACGGCAACACAAAAGGTTTTGGTCCTTTCGTTCCTGGTTCGAATCCAGGCGGGGTAACCCCTCGCGTGCAGCGTTTGGACGCTGCGCTTCAGGGTGGTGACGGAAAGACGGACGCGGCGGGCTGATCCCTCAGCTTGTCCGAGTTCGGGCCGAGCGCAGGTTGCTCACGCGAGCGACGCTCCGCGGCTGCGCAGCGCTACCCCATGGTGTAACGGTAACACTAGAGATTCTGGTTCTCTCATTCCTGGTTCGAATCCAGGTGGGGTAACCACCTCCCGATGTGAGGTGGTGGGCGCGCGAGCGAGTGGTCCGGCGACTGTTGTCGCGCGCCCGTTCTCGCAAGCACGCGCCGAGCGCGCCTCAGTAGCCGAGCGCGCGCAGGATGCGCGCTGCGTCGGGCTCGCGCTGCTCGAGGCCTTCGCGCTGGCGGCGCAGCAACTCGCCCAGGCCCGCCAGGCTCGTGTCCGCTTCGACGAAGCGCGCCAGCGCGCGACGCAGGCTCGCGAGCGGCGCCTGCGCCGGCGGCGCGTCGATCAGGTTGCGCTCCTCAGCGGGGTCGCTCGCGAGCTCGTACAGCTCCTCGCTGAGCAGCGTGATCGCGCCCGCGCCGCCGTCTGCCGCGCGCCGCGCTGCGTAGCGCTGGATCAACTTCCAGTCGCCGACGCGCACGGCCTTGATCTGCACGGCGCCTGCGAGCTCCGCGCCCTCGACCTTCTCGCTGTAGACCGGCCGCAGGACTCCCTCGGTGCGCGCCGCGGGATCGAACAGCCACGCCCCCGGGCTGGAGTGCAACTCGTTCGCGGGCGAGAGCGGCGCCAGCTCGAGCCAGCGCAAGAGCGACGGCGCGAGATCGACGAGCGAGACGTCCACCGCGCGCGACTGCGCCGCGCAGCCGCCGGGCGGGCGCACGATGAGCGGAATGCGGCAGGTCGCCTCATACGCGTAGACGCCGTGCTCGAACCAGTAGCGGTGCTCGCCCAGGCTCTCGCCGTGGTCGCTGGTCACGATCACCAGCGTGTGCTCGAGCTCGCCGCTGGCGCGCAGCGCATCGAACAGGCGTCCCAACTGCGCGTCGACGTAGCGCACCTCGGCGTCGTAGCGGTCGCGCACCGCGTTGGCGTCGATGCGTCCATCTTCGAGGCGCGTCTGCGGCGGCGCGTTGTAGCTGGCGACGCGATGGCGGTGCAGCGGGTGCGGCGTGGGGTCCTCGAGCGGAATCGGATCGGGCGCGCCACTCGAGAACACGCGGTGCTCGTCGGGCGCGTCGTACGCGCCGTGCGGGTCCATGTAGTGCAGCCACAGCATCCACGGTCGGTCGTCGCGCCCCAGTGCGCCGCGCGCAGGCCCCGCGCCGTCGCGCGGCGCGTCACCGAGGCCCAGCGCCGCGAGCGCGCCATCGGTGAGGCTCGCGGCCTTGCGTTCGGGCGCGCCATCGGGCGGGACGGCGTTCACGTCAGGCAGGGCCTCGCACCACAGTTCGAAGCCGCGAGCTAGGCCGGAGCGCGCGTCCGTGAGCACCCAGTTGCCCACGATCGCGCCCGTGGCGTAGCCCGCGCGCGAGAGCGCCTCGGCCAAAGTCGGAACGCTCATCGAGAGCGGCAGCGCCAGGTCGCGCACGCCGTGCTCGTGCGGATACAGGCCGCTCATCACGCTCGCGATCGAAGGCGTGGTCTTGGCGCGCGGCGCCTGCGCGTGCGTGTAGCGCAGGCCTTCGCGTGCGAGTCCATCGAGGTTCGGCGTCGTCGCGCGCGCGTACCCGTAGCACGACAGCCGGTCAGCGCGCAGCGTGTCGATCGTCACCAGCAGCACGTTCGGCCGGCGCGGCGCCTGCGGCGAGCAGCTCCACAACGCTGCGCAGCAAAGGCTGGCGAGGACGAGCGCGGCGCCAACAGCGCTTGACGGTCCGATGGAAGAGCGCACGCCGCGAGTATGGAGGCTCACGCGCTCAACGTCGACGCGTGAAGCCCGGGTCCTCGAAGCGCTTGACCAGCTCCTTGGCGAGGGCGCGCTCGCTCGAATCGGGCGCGCCCGCCCGGAAGTTGGCGCCGAGTTCCGGCCCCCAGGCGCGCAGCCAGACCTGGGCGAACTCGTGGGGCGCGACACCTGCGCGCACGTCGGCGACGCTCGCGATCGCGCCCTCGAGCGGCGTGGTGTCGAGCTTGATCGAGCCGTGGTGCAGCACGCGCCCGCCCTTGCGGCGCTGCGCGGAACCGACTCCCTTGCGCCCGCGCCACACCAAATCGAGCGCGCTCGAGTCGTGGAAGCACATCCCCGTGCCGGCCTGATCGCTGCTGAGCTGCGCCTCGCCGCGCGGCTGCGCTTCGACGCCGAACTCGGCCAGCGCGCGGGCCAGGCTGGCGTGGACGCGCGCGTACGACTGGCCGACGGTCCCCGCGTAGAGCGGGTGTTCGAGGTCGACGCAGATCGAAAAGGTCAGCTCGCGCTGGTGGTGGATCGCGCCGCCGCCGGTGATGCGCCGCACCACGCAGGCGGCGCGCTGCGCGGCGGGCACGTCGTCGAAGCGTTGGAAGTAGCCCAGCGATAGCGCCGCCGGGCGCCAGGTGTACAGCCGCAGCGTCGGCGGCGCTCCGGGGGACTCGAGCAGCGCTTGATCGAGCGCCATGTTCCACGCCGGCGGCGCGTCCCAGGTCGTGATCAGCCGCCAGTCGTCCATCGAGCCGCCGCCCTGGTTCTCCGCGCGCCGCGCCCCCGAGTGCGCACGCTCGCGTGCGCACCATGGAATGGGAGCGGCCGAATGGGATCGGTCGAAGCGGATTCGCGCCGTGCGCTCAGTGGCCGCCCGCCGCGACGAACTTCTCGTACTCCTCGGCCGTCATCAGTCCGTCGAGGCTCTTGCGCTCGGGGCGCAGGCGGATCATCCAGCCGGCGTTCCAGGGGTCCTTCGCCAGCACTTCGAGGTGCTCCTCGATGTTGACGTTGCTCTCGATGACTTCGCCGGCCACGGGCGCGTTCAGATCGCTCACGGCCTTGACCGACTCGATCTCGCCGAAGGTCTCGCCCGCGTTCAGCGTGCGGCCCGGCTCGGGCAGGTCGCAGTACACCAGGTCGTCTTCGTTGCCGTTGGAGAGCTCGCGCACGGCGAAGTCGGTGATGCCGATCAGCATGGTCTCGCCGTCGGGCTTGACCCACTCGTGTGTCTGCGTGTAGCGGCGGTCGTTGGGGCGCATGGGGAGGGAGAGGCGATCTGGGGTGGAGGTGGAGGGATGTCCGGTGCGAGCGCGGAACGCTTGCAGCGGCGATTCACTTGCGGGTGCGCGAGAAGAACGGCAGTTCGCGCACGACGCAGGCTTGGCGCTTGCCCTTGAAGTCGAGCTCGAGCTGCGTGCCCGGCCGCTCCAGGCCGAGCGCGACGTAGGCGCTGGCGATGTTCGTCGAGAGCGTCGGCGAGGGCGCGCCGGAGCACACGTAGCCCACCTCGCGCTCGCCCGCGAACAGCTTGTGTCCCTGGCGCGGCACGCGCGGGCCTTCGCTGGTGATTCCGACCAGGCGCTGGCGCGGAGCGGCCTTGACCGCGGCCAGCGCGGCGCGCCCGATCCAGTCGCCCTTCTCGTCCTTGAAGGACACGCCGAAGTCCAGGCCCGCCTCGATCGGGTTGTGCGTCGCGTCGATCTCGTGGCCGTAGAGCGGCATGCCGGCTTCGAGCCGCAGGATGTCGCGCGCGCCAAGTCCGATCGGGCGCACCCCGGCCTCGCGCCCGGCCTCGAGCAGCGCGTTCCACACGCGCACGCACTCAGCGTTGTCGAGGTAGATCTCGAAACCGTCCTCACCGGTGTAGCCGGTGCGGCTCAGGCGCGTGTTGCGCAGGCCGCAGACCGTGCCGAAGCCGAACTTGTAGTAGCCGATGGTCGACAGGTCGAGGTCGCTCACCAGCGTCTGCAGCACGGCGTGGGCGCGCTGGCCCTGCAGCGCGAGCATGCCCGTGCGCTCGGTCTGGTCGTCGATCTGCACGTCGAAGCCGCGCGCCTGCTCGCGCAGCCAGGCCAGGTCCTCGACGGTGTTGCCGGCGTTGACCACCAGGTACACCGCGTCGGGCTGGCGGTACACGAGCAGGTCGTCGATCGGATTGCCGTCGGCGCGGCAGAACAGCGAGTAGCGGATCGCCCCGACCGGGATTTTGGCCACGAAGTTGGTGCACACGCGGTCGAGCATGCGCACCGCGTCGGGACCGCTGATCAAGACGCGTCCCATGTGCCCCAGGTCGAACAGGCCGGCTGCGCTGCGGACGCACTGCACCTCGTCGAGGATCGGGCCGTACTGCACAGGCATGCGCCAGCCGCCGAAGTCGATCAGCTTGGCGCCGAGGGCGGCGTGCACGTCGTGGAGGGAGGTCTGCTTCATCGCTTGGGGCGCGCGGCGTTCGCGGGGCTGGGGAGCGTGGGGCGCACCCGGAAAATTTGGCGCAGCACTTTACTTCAAGCGTTGCGCTGGAACCACGCCGCGGCGCGCGCTTGAAGTCGCGCGAGCAGGCCGCGCTCGTCCGACCTGCGCGGCCAGCGCGGGGTAGCGTTCTGGATGCGAGCGACCTCACTCCGGGCCCCGCCGTTCTCCTGCATGCTCCAAACCTCGCGCCTGGGTCTCGCGTTCACGGGTCTGGTGTGCAGCGCACTCCCGCTCGCGGCGCAGTCGACAACGCCCTTCGCCGTCGGCGAGCGCTGGGGAGCCCAGGCCACGTCCCAAGACGCCTGGCTGCCGCACAGCGTGAGTTTCGGGGCGAGCGGTGAACTGGTCTGGAGCGCCACGCAGGGCGCGCATGCGCGGCTCCTGTTGTTCGACAGCGCGCCGCTCGACGCGACGGCTGCGCGACGCGCCAGCGTGGACCTTCCGGCTGCGCAGGGCGTCTTGGCCGTGGCCGCCGGCCGCGACGCTCAGGCGCTGTTCGCGTTGAGCCAGTATCCCGGCCCGAGCCCGGCGCAGCGCTGGACCCAGGTCGCGCGGTACGACGCGCTCTCGGCAGATCCGACGCAACCGGTCTGGACGCGCACGCTCCCGCTGGCAGCCAACGGCGCGGCGCGCGTGCTCTGTGCGCGTTCGTCCGCGCAGGTTCTGGCCGCGCTCTACGACCAGGGTTCGCAGGTGCTGGCCCTCGAGTGGCTCAGCGCCGCCGACGGCAGCGTGGTGAGCAGCGCGACCACGATCAGCGGCGTGCTGCGGCCGCTGGTGGCGTCGCGCGAACTCGAGCGCGTGGCCTTCGTGGCCGGAGCGCAGGCGCTGGTGGTGGCGCGAGGCGGCGGCCTCGAACACGTCGAAGACCTCGCCGCGCCGACGCACGCGTTCGCGCTCTCGGGTGAAGGGGCGCGGCTGGCGGTGGGCGACGGAGCGCGGGTGCGAGTGCTGGCGCGCGGCGCGGGCGGCTGGTCGGCGCTGCGCGAGTTCGACGGCGCGGCGAACGAGGTTGCGACGCGACTGGCGCTGTCCGACGACGGTCTGACGCTCGCGATCGGCTGGTGGGACGCCCACGACGTGCGGCGCGTGCGCTTCGAGCTGTGGCGCACGGACGAACTGGGCCCGCGCTACTCGCGCCAGCTCACGGGCGCCTCCGCGAGCCTGCAGAATTTTCCCGAGTCGGTGCTGCTCACGCCCGACGGACGCAGGGCCGCCTTCGGAGCGTGGGGCAGCGGGGACAGCGCTCCCGAGGCGTTCCTGGTCGACGCCGCGAGCGGTCTGGAGCTGCTCGCGCTGGATCTGGCGGGCAGCGTGCGCACGGCGGCGCTCGACGAGAGCGGCACGCGGCTCGCGCTGGGCGTCAAGCACGGCCACGCCAATCTGCTCGGCGCCACCGGCGGCCTGCGGCTGTTCGACAGCGGCGAGCGCGACCTGCAACTGCTCTCGAGCGCTGTGCTCGGCGCGAACGTGCACGTTGCGGCGCGCCGCAGCGGCGCCCGGCGCGTGTACTTGATCGGCGGGCCGCTCGCAGCGCGCGCGACACCGTTCGGCAGCGCCGCGGGCGGTCTGTGGATCGTGCGCCAGTTCGCGCAGATCTGGTCGCGCGCCGCCGATCCCAGCGGCCGCGCGGACTTCGCGCTGCCCGTGCCCGCGCTCGGATTCCCCTCCGACTTCGCGTTGCAGGCCTACTTCCGCGGCGGCGGCGCAGCGGCCTTCTCGACTTCGCTGGCGCAACCCGTCGTGCGCTGAACGGAACGCGCGACCTTCGCGAAGCGGCTCGCGCCTCTCGCACTTTCGCGCGGCGCTAAAGACTGGCGCGCGCCAGTCCCGATAGGGCCGGCGACCCCACCCCGAGCGGTCGTGCGCGAGGCGCTTCCCCAAATGGGCGCCGAGCGTTGCTCCTGGAGATGTACCCAGGGCGGCCGCGATCGAGCGTGGGGCGCACAGGACCCCTCGCGATGACCCACCCCAAGATCGCCGTCTGGATTTCGTTCGCCCTGGCCTCGACGCTGGTTGGCTGCAGCAACAGCGACGGTGACACGAGCATGATCCAGGTCGCGTCGGCCGTGCAGGACCTCGACGCCGACCCGGATGGCGCCACGACGGTGCTGACCTTCAGCTCGGCCGTCTCAGGTCTCACCACGGCCAACTTCGAATCCGACGGCGGGCAGTCGCCGCAGAGCATCATGGCCGTCGGCGCCGATGTCGCCGTGCTCTGGGACGAGCGCGTCACGCCGGCGCATCGCGTGCGCGTGGTCAACGTGCAGGGCGTGAGCGCGGCCTACGTGGACGTCGAGACCAGCGACGACAGCGCGCCGACCTTCAGCGTGACGGACGCGCTGCAGGTGGCCGGCCTGGGCGACGACGTCATCACCGTGCAGTTCAGCGGCCCGCGCGTGATCGAAGCGCAGGCCGAGGACGTGGCCAACTGGTCGCTCGAAGTCGGCGGCGAGACGCTCTCGCTGGCGGGCTCGACGCTCGACTACGACCCCAACTCAGGTGAGCTCACGCTCGTCACCGGCCCCGCGGCGAACCTGCACTCCGCGTTCACGCTGACCGCGCTCGACCTGCACAGCGTCGCCGACGTGGCCGTCGACGACACGCCGGTGATCGGCGCGGCGAACGGCGACGCCAGCGCGCCCACGCTGGTCTCGGCTGAACAGAACCTCTCGGAGGACGAGTTCGGCCGCGTGATCGACTTCACCTTCGACGAGGCCATGGACCCGCTGTTCTCGGCCTCGACCGCGCGCTTCACGGCCGCCTCGCCCGACCTGGCGCTGTCGGTCGAACAGCCCTCGCCCGAGGTGCTGCGCGTGACCTTCAACAACCCGATGGTGCCGGGCGTCGACGACGTGACGCTCACGGCGCTGGTCGACGCTCACGGCAATTCCCTGGCGAATCAAGCCGTAGCCATCGTGGCCGGCAGCACGCTCGCCAACGCTTTCGACGGCGCGCCCGAGTTCGTCACGGTGGAGAACGCCGGCGGCGACTTCCTGACGGCGAGCTTCGACCAGGCCCTCGATCCCGACGACGCGCTCGACCAGGCGCACTGGGAGCTCTCCTACGACGACGGCAGCGGCGTCGTCGTGCTCGACCTGTCGTCGGCGACGCTGGACTACGACCTGCTCACCAAGACGCTCACCATCCAGCTCGCCGACGACTTCCTCAACGGCGCCGACTTCACGCTCGCGGGCGTGTTCGGCGACGAGCCGCTCGACGTCGATGGCGAGCCCTTCACGGCCAGCTTCTCGGGAACCGTGGCTGGTGATGCGACCGCGCCGGCGCCGCTCACCGCCGTGCAGCGGCGCAACCTCGACACCTGGGGCCGCACGATCGACGTGCGCTTCGGCGAGGACCTCGACGAGGCCAGCGCGGAGGACGTGAACAACTGGAGCGTCACCGGACTCAACGTGCAGACGGCCACGATGGTCGCGCTGCGCGTCGTGCGACTGGTGCTCGACGACACGGCCGTCCCCGGCGACGCGACCATCGCGATCTCGGGTGTGACCGACCTCGCCGGCAACGCCATGACGGCCGTGCCTGCGCAGAGCTTCACCAGCTCCGACGCGCGGCCGCCCGCCGGCGTCTCGTCGCTGGCCGAGGCGATCGAAGGCCTGGACAACGACACGCTGTACGTCTCGTTCGACGACCGTCTGATCGAGAGCGAAATCGAGGACGGCGCCAACTGGGTGTTCGAGTCGCCCGTCGGCACGTCGCGCGATCTGAGCGGCGCGGTCATCGTGTACGACGTCGACGCGCGCACCGCGACGGTGACGCTCGACGCCGCGACGGGCATCGACCTGCAGACCGACACGGACTACTCGCTGTCGTGGGTGAACGTGCGCGATCTGGGCGGGAACACGATCTCGGCTGCGGCCCTGACCGGCGAGGTCGACGCGGAAGTCGTGCTGCCCAGCGTGATCTCGGCCTTCGTCGACGCGCTCGCGCCCAATTCGCTGTACGTGCGCTTCAGCGAGCCGTGCCAGCAGCTCGACGACCTGGCGGGTCTGACCGAGTTCGAGGTGTTCGACAACACCGGGCTCTCCAAGGGCACGGCGCTGAACGCCATCCCCGACGCGAGCGGCCTGCGCGTCGAGTTGGTGTTCGGCTTCGCGCTCAGCGCGGGTTCGGACACGCTCGCGCTGCGCGGCGTGCTCGATGCAGCGGGCAATCCGCTGTTCTCGGTGACGGACATCCCGCTCGAGAGCGAGTACGGCCTCGCGCCGACGCTCGACACCCTCCAATCGAGCTTCATGACGGTTCCCGGCGAACGCAACGACGTGATCGAGCTGGTGTTCGACCGTCCGTTGAGCCCGTGGGGGCTGCTCGATGCCGCGCGCTTCGACATCGAACTCAGCGGCCAGCCCCTCGACTTGAGCGCTGCGACCATCAGCTTCGACGGTCAGAGCACGGTCACCATCGCGCTCGACGGCGCGGGCGCGCCCGATCTGCAGAGCGGCGCGAGCTACGACCTGACCTTCCACGACGTGTACTCGGCGCAGGGCGTGTACGCCGATCCGAACATCGTCCACAGCCTGGTGGCGGGCGGCGACGCGAGTGCGCCGAGCTTGCCGGCCGGCTGGGCGCGCCTGGACGCGTCGAGTGCGACCGACACGCTGCTGGTGGTGTTCAGCGAGGCGCTCGAGAGCGTCAGCGCCGAGACCGTCGGCAACTACCTGCTCAATGGCGCGACCGCGCCCGACAGCGTGGAGCTGGTCGACTGGCGCACGGTGCGCTGCGTGTTCTCGGGCGGCGTGGTGGTCGGCGACACGCTCGACTTCAGCGGCGTGGCGGACCTCGCCGGCAACGTCGGCGTCGGCGCGCGCGCTGTCTCCGCGGCCGACGTGAACGGCCCGGTGCTGGTCTCCGCGCAGGCCTACAGCGTGGCCGGCCCGGGCGGAGATCGCCTCGAAGTCGAGTTCAGCCGCCCGCTCGAACTGGGCGCGGCGCTCAGCGCGAGCAACTGGACCCTGACCATGGGCGCGCACAGCTTCGATCTGACCGACGCGCGTCTGCGCTGGTCGAGTGGCAGCTTCAGCGTGGTGCTCGAGCTGCCCGTGGGCCAGGAACTCGAGTTCGGCTCGACGGTCACCGTGGGCGTGTCCGGCGTGAGCGATCTCGCCGGTCTGGCGCTCAGCCCGGCCGCGAGCCTGAACGTCGCGGTGCAGGGTGATTCGACCGCGCCGGGCTTCGCGGGGGCCTTCGTCAACTACCGCGTGTCGGCCGGCGGCACGGTGGTGGACGTCGTGTTCGACGAGGCGGTCGAGTCCAACTTCGCGCTCGACGGCGCCAACTGGCTGGCGAGCAACGGCGCGGTCGTGCTCGGGGTCGAGCAGCGCTCGCCCGACTACTTCCGCCTCGAGCTGAGCCTGGGCCTTGCGCCGGGCGACACGCTCGAGCTGAACGGACTTCCCGACCTCGCGGGCAACAGCTCGGGCGCGATCGACGTCACGCCGGTCCACTGAGCTCGTGCCTCCTGGACCCACCGCGCTTCGCGGAGGCTCCAGGGGGTAGCAGCGACCCAACCGAGATTTCGGCGCGGCCGAATGCTGCGGGGCGGATCGGCGCTCTGGCCGATGCGCCCATTCAACGCGGCGTGAAGGCCGCGCTCCGCCCTTCACGCTCTCCAGCCAGCTCGGCTCGGAATTTCTCCCGGGTGGTTCAGAACCGCCCGGGCGTTGCTCGAAACAGGAGCCTCGCACGGCGCAGGCGCACCGGCTGCGCGCTGCACTCAGGAGCACCCCACGGATGGACGCTGCGACGGACAACCAAGCCAATCTCGACGAGTTCCTCGCCTCGCTCGAAACCGTCGGCGCCGACGGTTCACGCGCCGAGCTCAAGGAACTGGTGGGCCGCGCCACCGCGTTGTTCGACGACGACAGCGCGCACGCGCGCTGCGAACAGCTGTTCGAGCGCTTGGGCGAGGACGCCGGCGATCGAATCGCGCTCGAGGGCGTGGTGGTGCTGGCGCTGGCGCGTCCGGCGCTGGTCGAACGCATGCGCCTGCCGATCGCGCAAGAGGGTCGGCGGCTGGCGGTGCTGCTCGAGCGCGGTGGCGACGCCCAACGCGCGCAGGCCGTGCTGGAGCTCTTGCTGGCGCGCTCGCCCTCCGATCGCGCGGTCGAGCGCGACCTGTCGGCGTTGATGCGCCGCAACGGCAACCTCGCGCGCCTGGTCGAGCGCCACCTCAGCCGCGCCGACGAGTGCGTGCGCGACGGACGGCGCGACGAGGCCGTGCGCTGGCTGCGCGAAGTGCTGATGCTCGACCCGCAGCGGCGCGACGTGGCGCGCATGATCCGCGACCTCAACTACGCCGACAGCGAGCGACGCGGCGCGCTGCGCAGGGGCCTCAAGGTCGCCGGCGCTTCGCTGCTATGCCTCTCGGCGCTCTCGGGCGTGGTGTGGCGCGAGATCGATATCGACGCGCGCTTCGAGCGCATCCCGCAGGCGCCAGACGGCGACTTGGAGGCGATGCAGGCGCGCCTGGGCGCGCTCGACGAGATCGTCGACCAGAGCCCGCTGTGGATGGGGCTGTTCCGCGCGAGCCGCGAGCGCACCGCGCTGCGCGAGAAGGTCGAGCTTCTGCGCGCCGAGCGCGCCGAGGAACAGGCGCGCTTGCAGCAGGCCCGCGCGCTGGCCACCACTCTGGCCGAGTCCCAGTACTCGCTCGCGCGCCTGGCGGCGCAGCAGTACCGCTTCGATCAGATGCGACAGCACCTCGACGCGGCGCTGTCCTACGCGCCCATCGACTGGAAGGAGCGCGCGCAGATCGAGCGCGAACTGGCGGCGCTGAACGAACGCGACTCCGAGCGCTCCGCCTCGTCCAAGGGAGACCGTCCGTGAGCTTGATCGACAAGTTTTTGAGCCGCTCCCGACTGCGCAGCGCGCGCCAGCGGCTCGCGGACGACTCCAGTCCGCGCAACTACCTCGCGCTGGCGCAAGAGCACGCGCGCTCCGGCGACATGGCCGAGGTGCAGCGCGTGTGCGAAGAGGCGCTGGCGTTGCATCCCGGCCACGGCGAGCTGACGCGCCTGCACGAGCGCGCGCGCGCGCTGGTGAACGAGGAGCGCACGCGCGCGCTGACGCGCGAGCTGCGCGAGGCGCCGCGCCCGGGCCTGTACCGTGAATTGGCCGAGCTGTTCCTCTCGATGGGGCGCGTCGAGCGCGCCGACGAAGTGGCGCTGGAGTGGTTCGAGAACTGCGGCGACGGCGCAGCGCAGCTGCTCCGAGCCCAGGCGCGCTACCAGCGCTTCCTGGTCGATCGCCGGCGCGAAGACGGGCGACTGGTGCTCGAGTTGTGCCAGGCGGCCGCCAAGCTGCTTCCACGCGACGAGCGGCCGCTGCGGCTCGAACTCGAGCTGTGTTCGGCCATCGGCGCCTGGCGCGACGCGCGGCGCCTGGTGTCGCAACTGCTCGAGCAGAGCCCGGGCGACAGCGTGCTCGAGTCGCGCTTCCGCACGCTCAACGCGATGGCGGACAGCGCTCCCAGCGTCGACGCCGCGCTGCGCGAGGTCGAGCGTTCCGGCAAGCTGGTCAGCGAAGAGCGCAACGCGCGGCGTTCGGCGGCCCCGACGCGCTCGATCCGACCGCTGCTCAAGGAACTGGCCGGAGGCCCCGGCGTGCAGGCCGCAATCTTCGAGCGCGGCGCCACGGCGCTCGTGCAGGGTCCCAAAGGGGCCACGGCCGAACGCACAGCGCGCGCGGTGCGCGAGATCGTGGCCAAGAGTCGCTCGACCTCGCGTCGACTGGGGGCCGGCGTGCCGCAGTCGATCGAACTCGAAGGCGAGTTCGGCAGCGTGTTGATCGCTCCCGACGATGCGGGTTCCGCAGCGCTGTGGACCACGCGCGCCACGCTGACGGCCGCGCAGCGCGCAGCCTTGGCCGAACTGGTCGGCGCCAGCGCCGAGATCGTCGACGAGAGTGACGCGCCCAGCGCGCAGGAGGAGGCGGCGTGAACGAAGTGCTCGATCCCCTGATGCGCATCCCCGGCGTGCGTTGCGTCGTGCTCAGCACGCCCGACGGAGTGCCGATCGCGAGCGCGGGCAACGTCGCGCTCGAGGGCGCGCCCGAGGCCGAACTGGAGTCCGGCCGCAGCGCCGACGCGCTGTGCGGCCTGGTCGCGGGCTGGCTGGCGTCGCTCGGACCCTCGCTGGGACTCGTCGCCTGGGACCTGCCCGGGCGCATCGTCCTGCGCTCTTCGCGCGGCGCCTTTGTCGTGCGGCGCGGCCCCAATGCCTTCCTGATCGCGCAACTCGAGCCGGGCGCTCAGCCCGAAGACCTGCGACTGCCGATGGAAGGAGCGCTCTCGCGCCTGCAGCGCGTCGCGCGTCGCCCGCGCATGGTCGCGCCGCCGCCCGCGCTGCCTTCGCGCAACTTGCCCACGGATCCGGCGTCGGAGAACGCCGACAACGACGTCCTTCCATTCGCCAACGATTTTTCCGGCTGAAACCCCATGGTCCAGATCAACTTCGCTCAGAAGCAGGTCAGCGCCAAGATCGTCTACTACGGCCCCGGCATGTCGGGCAAGACGACGAACTTGGAGGTGATCCACCAGCGCGCACCCGAACAGAACAAGGGGGAGCTGACGAGCATCTCCACCGACGGCGATCGCACGCTGTTCTTCGACTTCATGCCGCTCGACCTGGGCACGGTGGCGGGGATGAAGACCTCGTTCCAGATCTACACCGTGCCCGGTCAGGTCTACTACAACTCGACGCGCAAGCTCGTGCTGCAAGGCGTCGACGGCGTGGTGTTCGTGGCCGACTCGTCGGCTGCGATGATGGAGGAGAACCTCGAGTCGCTGCGCAACCTCGAGGAGAACCTCAACGAGTACGGCAAGAGCCTCGCGAGCCTTCCGCACGTGATCCAGTTCAACAAGCGCGACTTGCCCGACGCTCTGAGCGTCGAGCAGCTCTCGCAGGCGCTCAACGTGCACGGCGCGCCGTGCTACGAGGCCATTGCCAACACCGGGCAGGGGGTGTTCCCCACGCTCAAGGCGCTCGCCGCCTGCGTGCTCGAGTCGATCCACGCGAACTCTGCTGCTGCGCGTGGCGGGGCCGCGCCCGCTGGCGCTGCTCGACCGCAGCCCGCGCCTCAAGCGCCACTGCCGCAGGCCGCCGCGCGCCAGGCGCCGTTGAGCATGGCCCAGCAGAGCGCGCCCGCGCCGGTTGCAGCGGCCGCACAGCCCGTGGCTCAGGCCGCCAGCGCGCGTGTGCAGCCCGGCGCTCCGCGGGCGCCGATCGCGTCGCTCGGGCAGACCGGCTTTCGCGGCGCTCCGCAAAGCCCGGCGCCGGCCGCCGGTTATGCGCCGCCTCCGCAGGCGCCGAACGCAGCGCCGTTGAGCGCCACCGGCATGCACCCGGGCGTGGCTCAGCCGCTCGCCGCGCGTCCGCAGGTCGTGCCGCTGCAGCCCCAGATGCAGATGGCGCAGCCGCAGATGGCTCAGCAGCAATTCGCGCAGCAGCACGCGGCGCCGCAGCAACTTGCGCCGCAGCCGATGGGGCAGCAGCACGCCGTCGAATACGCCAGCGCGGTCGGCGCCGCACCCGCGGTGGGGGCGCAGCCGCAGTTCGACATGCAGCCCTACCCGGCCGAGCCTCAACAGGCCTACGCGGCGCCGGCCCCTGCGGCCCAGCTGCACCTCCAAGGTCGTGCGGCGCAGCCGAGCGCGAGCACGGCGCCGAAGAACCTCCGCACCGGCCCGGTGCCCGCACCGCTCGAGGGCACGCGCTTCCGACCGCGGGCGAACGGCGCTCCTGCCGCGCCCCGGCAAGAGGTGCGCCCCACTCCGGCGCGCGCCACCTCCAGCAAGCTGTTCGTCGCGGTGTTCGTGGTCGCGGGTGCGATCCTCGCCGCGGGCCTGGCGTACGTCGCCATGTCGTTCCTCTAAGGCCGCCGATCCAACGCAAGGCCCATCCGAACCCAAGCCATGGCACGCGACCAAGACCTGCGTCAGAACCGACTGGTGTTCTATGCCCGCGACGTGGAGCGCCTCGACGGTGAGCTCGACGCCTTCCTCGAGCTGTCCAACGCGCGCAGCGCGCTCCTGATCGACAAGGAGGGGCACCTAGTGACACGCCGAGGCGAGCCCATCCAGGCCGGCTCGGTCGAGTCGATCGCGGCGCTGGTGGCCGGCTCGTTCGCCGCCACGCGCGAGATGGCGCGCCTGCTGGGCGAGCAGCAGTTCTCCAGCCTGTTCCATCAAGGCCAGCGGGACTCGATCCAGCTCCAGCTGATCGGGGACCGCACCCTGCTGGCGATCGTGTTCGACGAACGCACCAATCTGGGCCTGGTGCGCTTCTACGCCCAGGAGGCCGTGCGCAACATCGAGGGCATCCTCCGCGAGCTGTCCGAAGGGCGCAACGAGGGCGGCGAGCAGCTCTCCGAGCACTTCGGGGCCGACGCTGCGGCGGCGCTGGACAAGATCCTCTGAACGCCCGCGCCCGGCGGGCCTTGGCGCCGGCGGCAGCGACCGCTACCCTTCTCGGCCCTCGAGGACGCCGCACTGGCGTCGGCGGGGGCCGGGCCGCTTGAGGTCCGATGTCCGACGGCGAACTCGGCGCGAGCGCCCCCCGGACTCGGCGCTCGACGCCCCGGTGTCCGGAGTTTCCGTGTTCGACGTTCTCGATCCCCTCGGAGAAGTGTGATGGCCCGTGTCTGTGAGTACTGCGACAAGCGAACCGAGAGCGGCGCCCAACTGGCGCGGCGCGGCCTGCCCAAGAAGAAGGGCGGCATCGGCTTGCGTATCACCGGCCACACGCTGCGCAAGTTCAAGTCGAACATCCAGCGCGTCGCCGCCGTCATCGATGGCCAGGTGACCCGCGTGAAGGTCTGCACGCGCTGCCTGAAGGCTGGCAAGGTCGCCAAGCCGCGCAACATCAAGGCCAGCGCCTGAGCGACGTCGGGCTCGCGCGATGCGAGCCCTGCTCTCGTCCGGGGCCTGCTGGTCTGCGCCAGGCTTGGCCTTTGTCTCTTGCGGGGAGTGCAGTCGCTTCTCCGCTCGCCTGCGCCCGATTCGTGGCGCAGTGGGGGAGTGTGCAGAGCGGGTCACAGACCCGTAGACGCCTGACGCTGGAGCGCGACGTTCTCGTCACCACTCCCGAGCCGCGCACGCGCCGTCGCGCTCGAGCTTCGCACGCACTGAACGTTCGCTCCCGGATCGGAGCGGTTCGAGTGTGTCGCTCACGGCTGTCGCTCCCGAGCGAGCGCGTGACGCCAGCGATGCGCAGTTCGACTTCGGCGCGACGACGCTCGAAGTGCGAGCGGTAGAGCGCGCACGGGCGCCGACAGCGAGTCGAGCCGCGCTCTGAGCACGCGCGTCGGGGTCGGCGATGCCTTGCGAGTTCGACTCGCACCGACGAAAAAAATCGGATCGCGGGAAAGTTCTTTGCGCTTCGCGCCGATGGACACGGGCGATGTCGTGAGTGAGTGCGCCTCTTGCGGCGCGTTCCTCCTCACAACCCCCTTCCTGACCAAGGAGCAACACATGGCTAAGAAGAAGGCTAAGAAGAAGGCAACGAAGAAGGCCGGCGCGCGCAAGAAGAAGGCCTAGTGACCTCTGACTCGCGCTCGAGCGCGAGCGTCGCGTGCCCAGGCCCGCGCGCTTCCACTCGAGCCAGTCTGGTCGAAGTCTTCTCTGCCGACGCCTGGGAGTCGCCCGCACGCGCGGGTCGCCTCCTCGGGCCCGCCTCGCGGTGAACAAGAGTCAGTTGATCGATCGCGTAGCGAGCGAGTTGCGCACTTCGCGGCTCGCTGCCTCGCACTTGGTTGACGTGGTCCTCGAGAGTGTCTCGAAGGGCCTGCGCGAGGATGGAAGCGTGACCATCGCCGGATTCGGAACGTTCGAGGTCAAGGACCGCAAGGCCCGCCTCGGTCGCAACCCGTACACCGGCGAACCGATTCGGATCGAGGCCGGGCGGCGCGTCGGGTTTCGCATGGGCAAAGCCCTGCGCAACGCGATGAGTTCCGACTGAACGCCTCGAACGCCCTCGCAAGCGCTTTCGCTCATCGGCCGGTTCCGCACCCGCGGGGCCGGCCGCTTTCGTAGTTCGGCGTTCTCTCTCCAGGCTCAGTCGAGAGCTGCGCTCACCGACTTCCCTGCGCTGCCGCGCGTCCGACTTTCGACCTCCGCGCGCGACGAGCGCGCGCTCGCGGCTCTCGCTCAGGTGCGCTTGCGCGCTTGCAGCGCGGCGATCTCGCCAGCCACGGTCGCATCGTCGAGCTTGGGGAACAGCCCCGCGACCTGGCCCAGCTTGCGTCCCGCGAGACCGCGTCGCCACGCGCCGGCGGCGGGCAACTTGGGCCAGGCGGCGCTGGGCGCTCCTTCGAGCCCCAACATGGTCCAGGCGGCCTGCGCCTTGTGCGGCATGAAGGGCGCCATCCAGCCGGCGAGGTAGGCGATCCACTCCGCGCAGGTGTTCAGGACCGCCGCGGCCTTCGCGGGATCGGACTTCTGCAAGCTCCAGGGCGCGAGCTTGTCCACGAACACGTTGGCCACGCGCGCGTTCTCGATCAGCTGCTCGCAGGCGCGGCGGAACTTGAAGGCGCGGATGGACTCGGCCGGATCGCTGAACACGCCGCACTCGGCGAGCAACACGCGGTCGAGTTCGGCCTCGAACTCCGGCGCGCACGCGGGGATCGCACCGGCGTAGTGCTTGTCGACGAAACGCAGCACGCGCGTGATCAGGTTGCCGATCGTGTCGGCGAGCTGCGCGTTGACGCAGCTCTGGAAGTCCTTCCAGCTCCACTCGCTGTCCTTGGTCTCGGGCGAGCTGGAGAGCAGGTAGAAGCGCGCCGACTCCGCGTCGTAGCGCTGGAAGAACTCGGTCAGCGGGATGTACCAGCCCTGCGAGGTCGAGAACTTGCCGCCCTCGAGGTTGTAGAACTCGTTGGCAGGCACGTGCCAGGGCAGGACGTATCCGTCGCGAACGCCGTGCAGCATCGCGGGGAACACCACGCAGTGGAACGGGATGTTGTCCTTGCCGATGAAGTGCACCAGGCGCGTGTCGGGCGACTGCCACCAGCGCCGCCATTCATCGGGGCGTCCCTGTCGCGCGGCCCACTCCTGCGTGAACGACACGTAGCCGATGGGCGCGTCGAACCACACGTACAGAACCTTGCCCGCGGTGGCGCCGGCCGTGTCGGCGGGCAACGGCACACCCCACTGCATGTCGCGCGTGATCGGGCGCGGCTCGATCTCCGCCAACTGATTGGCCACGAACGCGCCGACGTTGGCTTTCCACTCGTGCTCGCGCGCCCAGCGCGCGAGGTGCTCGTCGCGCAGCTTGGGCAGATCGAGGTACCAGTGGTTGGTGGTGCGCCGCACGGGACGGTTGCCGCACACCTTGCACAGCGGGTCGGTGAACTCGAGCGGGTCGATCCAACGCGCGCAGCGCGGGCACTCGTCGCCGCGCGCCTGGGCGTAGCCGCAGGACGGGCAAGTGCCGGTCACGTAGCGGTCGGCCAGGAACATCGCGTCGTGTTCGCAGTACAGCTGCTCGCCCGAGCGCTGCTGCAAATAGCCGTTGCGGTCGAGTCGCCGGAAGAAGTCCTGGGCCAGCGGCGCGTGCTGCGGGCACAAGCTCGTGCCTGACCAGATGTCGAACTCCAAGTGCAGTGCGTCGAAGGTGGTCTTGATCACCTCGCGCCAACGCGCGACGTACTCCGCGTAGGGCGTGCCTTCGCCCTCGGCGCCGATCGTGATCGCCACGCCGTGCTCGTCGGTTCCGCAGACGAACAGCACCTCCTCGCCGAGCATGCGCAGCGTGCGCGTGTACACGTCGGCGGGAAGGTAGGCGCCGACGACATGGCCGAAGTGGATCGGTCCGTTGGCGTAGGGGAGCGCGCTCGTGACGAGGTATCGAGTCAATCCTGAAGTCCTTGGGGCCCCTGGTTTTCGCGGGCGCGCCGATTCTAGGCAGCGTCTCAGTCGCATTCACCGCGTGCAACAGCGAGCGCTACAATCGCCGGCTGGTCGAGCCGCAGGTCAAACCGCGCGCCACCACTCGCCGTCCCCACCCCAGCCAAGTCACTGCGCACCACTCCATGGGCTCCTTCGCCAACTTCCGCCAGCTCGACTACTTCCAACTCGACGACCAGTTCTCGGAAGACGAGCTGATGGTGCGCGACACGGTGCGCTCGTGGGTCACCGAGCGCTTCCTCCCGGGAGTGATGGAGCACTTCGAGAACGCCACGTTTCCGATGGATCTGGTGCCGGAGCTGGCCGAGCTGGGCGTGTTCGGTCCCACCACGCCGGCCGAGTACGGCGGCGCGGGCCTCAACAACGTCGCCTACGGCCTGATCTGCCAGGAGCTCGAGCGCGGCGACAGCGGCCTGCGTTCGTTCGTCTCGGTGCAGGGCTCGCTGGTGATGTACCCGATCTTCGCCTACGGGTCGGAGCAGCAGAAGCGCCGCTGGCTGCCGCTGCTCGCCTCGGGCAAGGCCATCGGCTGCTTCGGACTCACCGAGCCGGACTTCGGCTCGAACCCCGGCGGCATGCTGACCACGGCCGTCAAGAAGGGCGATGAGTGGGTGCTCAACGGCCGCAAGATGTGGATCACCAACGGCACCGTCAGCGACGTGGCCGTGGTCTGGGCGCGCTCGAGCGAAGGCATCCGCGGCTTCCTGGTCGAGAAGGACGCGCCGGGCTTCAGCGCGCCCGAGCAGAAGCACAAGTTCAGCCTGCGCGCCTCGATCACGAGTGAACTCGTGCTGCAGGACGTGGTCGTCAAGGACAGCGCCCGTTTGCCCGAGGGCAACGGCCTGAAGGCGCCGCTGGGTTGCTTGACTCAGGCGCGCTACGGCATCGCCTGGGGCGGACTGGGCGCGGCCTACGCGTGCTTCGACGAAGCGCTGCAGTACACCAAGTCGCGCATCGTGTTCGACAAGCCGGTCGCGGCCTACCAGATCCCGCAGAAGAAGCTGGCCGACATGGCGACGCAGATCACCATGGGGCAGATGCTCGCGCTGCGCCTGGGCCGCCTGAAGGATTCGGGCAAGCTCACGCCCTCGCACGTCTCGATGGCCAAGCGCAACAACGTCGCCATGGCGCTCGACGTGGCGCGCGTGTGCCGCGACATGCTCGGCGCCAACGGCATCAGCCTCGAGTACCAGGTCGGCCGCCACCTGTGCAATCTCGAGAGCGTGATCACCTACGAAGGCACGCACGACATCCACACGCTCGCTGTCGGCCAGGAGCTGACCGGAATCCCGGCCTACCGCTGAGCGCTCGTCCGCGTCTCGCCACGCGAACCCTGCGCGCATGAGCGCTGCACCCTGCGAGCCCGATCCGATGCCTGCTGTCTCCGCACAGCAGTGCATCGAGGGCCGCGTGCCGCGGCGAAACGCACTGAGCGCACTCGTGCGACGCGTGAGCCTGCTCGCGGCGGGCGCGCTGCTGAGCGGAGCGGCGCTGGCGCAAGCGGGCGCAGCGCAAGCGGCCGTCGATGCGGCCAAGCGCGCACTCGAGCGTGGCGCGACGCTCGAGGCGGCGCGCCACGCACAGACTGCGCTCGCCATCGACACGCGCAGCAGCGCCGCCTTCGAAGTGCTTCTGGCGGCCTGTGGCGCCGACGAGGACTCGCGCGTTCTGTGGTGTCACGAGCTGGCGAACGCGCTGTGCGACGAGCAGGGCGAGCTGGCGCTCTCGCGTGAGCTGGCGGCGCTGGCGCAGTCGGCTGGTCCGCACGCGGCCAGCGTGGCTCGCGCGCGCGCCGGCGCGGCGAATGAGCTCGCCGAACTCGCCCTGCGCTCGCGCAAGGAGACCGAGCGCGACGCCGAACGCAGCCTCGTCAGCGTCTGGGCCGCAACGCTGGCGCGCGAGGTGGCCTACCCCGCTCCGAGTGTCCACGCGCGCGTGCTCGAGTCGGCGCCGCTCGATCCGCCGCTGTCCGGCGAGGCCCAGCGCGCCGCGATCGAAGCGCTCGCTCGCAAGTTGAACTCGCTTCAGGCCGCGGGGGACACAGCGGCCGCCATCGAAATCGCGCTGGTGCTGCGCGGTCTGCGTGCGCAGGCGGCGTTCGAGGATCTCGAGGGGCCTCCGCCTCCAGGCAAGATCAACTCCGCGCTCGAAGCCGGCGAGGCGGCGCTCGAGCGTGCGCGCACGCAACGCGCGAAGTCGAGCGCTCCTCTCAGCATCGACGAGCTGACGGCGATGGACGCGCTCGAGCGCGACGAATTCACGCGAGCGCACTCCAGCTTCGCCAACCCGGGCGTCGCGCTCTCGACGCGCGGCTGGTACCGCGTCGAGACCAGCTGCGGCCACGCCACGCTGCTGGGCTGCGCCGAGACGGTCGAGCTGCACCACACGCGGCTCGCCAACTGGTACGGCGCCGATCCGTTCGTCGACCGCCCTGGGCTCGTGCGCATCGTGCCCGAGTCGCACGGCCTGGAGTCCGAGGGCGCGCCTTTCTGGTGGGCCGGCGGTTTCCAGGGCGGCGACACGACCACTTTGCGCTTCTCGTGCAGCTCGATCGCCAGCCTGGGGCGCGGGCTCACGCACGAGCTCACGCACCGCTTCGACGGCGCGCTGCACCCCGGCATCCCCGCCTGGCTGGCCGAGGGGCGCGCAGTGTGGACCGCCGACGCTTACGGCTCGGACAGCGACCCGCAGTTCGAGCCGCGGCACGCGAACTTCGGGACCATCGACGACGCGCGCTTCCGCGGCTACGGCGCGCGCGAGCGGCTCGAGCAGCTGGTCAGCGGGACCATCGAGGACTACCGCGACAACTACGTGGCGGGATACGCGCTGTTCGTGTTCCTGGCGACGTGGCACGAAGAGGGCGCGGCGCCGAAGTACGCGAAGCAACTGGCGAAGTTCCAGACCTCGCGCCGCACCGACAAGCGCGCTCCGCTGGCGAGCTTCGTCGCGCACTTCTGCGACGGCGCCGAGGGGCGGCCCAAGGGCTTCGAGGAATTCGCGAAGGAGTTCGACGCGTTCCTGGCCGGCTTCTACTGGCGCGATCGCAAGCCGTTCACCCAGCGCTACCTGGAGTCGGCGGGAGCTGCCGACCCCAGCCCGACCGTTCTCGACGAGCCGACCTGGGTCTGGTCGCGCGCGCGCGCCGAGCCGTGGTTCGGCCAGGATCAGGCCCGCGAGGGTGCTGCGCTGCTCGAGCGCCACGGCGATGCGCGCGGCGCCACGGCCGCGTATCTGTGGTCGCTGGCGGTCGACGAGCCGTCGAGTGCGGTCCAGTCGGCGCTGGCCGGCCTGCTCGAGAAGTCCGGCAAGCCCGAAGGCGCCTGGGTGCTGCGCCAGGCGGTGCGGCTGCGCGACACAGGCCCTGCGAGCGTCGGGCCCTGTCCGCTGCTCGCGCGACTGCCCCGCACGCGGGCGTTGCTCGAGGCGCTCGACGCGGCGGTTGAGCACTGCGCGTCGCGGGGCGCCGTGCGCTCGGCCGCGGCGCTCCACGCCGACCGCGAACGCGTCGCGCGCTGGCTGGGACTCGAGCGTGCGCGCGAGACGCCGGCGGACCTCGCCCTCGCGGAGCGGGCTCACCCCTTCGATCCTCCGGCGCGCAACCCGATGCTCGCCGGCTGGGTCGAGGACCGCCACGTCGACTACGAGCGCCACCGCGTCGAGGGCCTGTGGTTCGTCGACGAGCGCGAGCACCTGCACCTGGGCCGCAACAAGCCGCGTACGGCCTCGGGCGTGGCCGACCGCGCCGCACACCTGCACCACGTCTTCGTGCGCGGGCGCTCGCCGCTGGAGGCCGGCCGCTATGCGATTCGCGCGCGCATCACGCCGACCACCAGCTACGTCAGCGGAGCGCTCGTGCTCGGCCACACGCGCCGCGACCGCAACCTGCTCGTGAACTTCTCCGGCGGCGACTACGAGTACGCCATCGGCGACAAGGAGGAAGCGGCCGAGCTGGCCTCGATCGCTTGGAATCTCAACGGTCGCTTCGAGCGCGACGGCGGCCTCGCGGGCTCGCTGCGCGCGGGCGAGTACGGCTTCGCCCAGCCGTCGTCTTCGTTCACGCTCGAGGTGGTGGTCGACGGCGCGCAGGCGCACCTGTCGATCGACGGCGATCCGGTCGGGGTCTACCACACGCCGACCGGGCTCGAACTCGCCGGCTACTTCGGATTCGCCGTCTCGATGGGGGACTACCGGGTCTCCGAACTGAGCGTGCGGCGGCTCGATCGCAGCGCGGCCCTCGGCGCTCGCGCGGCGGACCCGTTCGCCGGCTGGGAGCTCGCGCAGCCGCGCCGCGCGAGTTTCGAACGCCTGCTCAACCGCAGCGTGCGCGGCGCTCCGCGCCACGAACGCGGCGCGCTGCTGCTGTGCCTGGCCGACCCGCAAGGCGAGCCCGAGGAGGACCGCAAGCGCTGGCTCGAGCGCAGCGCCGAGTTCGAGGCCTTCCGCGATCGCTACGGGCTCGAGATCCCCGCGTACGTGGTCGCCGCCGGCGCCGACGCCTCGGCGCTGGAGGCGCTGCGCGCCGCGTTGGCGCCAGCGGACGCCTCGCGCGCCGCGCCCGCAGCGCAGGTGCTCGTGCGCTTCCCCGCGGATTCCGTCGAGCACGCTCGCGCCGCCGAACTTGCCGCGGCGGATCAACTGGCTTCCGATCGCAACGCGACCTGGCTGCTCTTCGTCGATTCCGCGGGCTGTCTGCGCGTCGCTAGCTCGTTCCACAAGTCCAAGCGCTTGGACGGGGCGCTCGAGCGCTGGGTCGAGGTCTTCCGCAACCGCTGAGCAGGCCGCGCAGCGCCGGATTCGCGCCGCGGCGGCTTCGCTCCGGCGCTCCGCGCCCCTCCAACGCAGCGCGCGCCGAGCGGACGCGTATGCTCTGACCAGAGGTCCCCGGCGCGAGTGTCCCCTCGCGTGCTCCTCCCTTGGATACGAACCCCTCGTCCCACTCCCAAGGCGCCTCCGTCCCCGATCCGCTCGACGCGTTGGTCGAGGAGTTCGTTCGTCGCCTCGAGAGCGAGGGCGAAGTCGACCTCGAACGCTTCTGCTCGAGCGCGCCCGGCCAGTTGCAATCGGCGCTGCGCGAGCGCTGCGCGGACGTGCTGGTGCTGCGCCGAGTGCTGCCTGCGCCGCTCGCGGCCCAGGCGCCGCACCCGCCCGCGCCCGGCCAGGTGCTGGGCGACTTCCGCTTGCTCTCCGAACTCGGCCGCGGCGCGATGGGCGTGGTCTACCTCGCGCGTCAGCTCTCGCTGCAGCGCGTGGTCGCGCTCAAGGTGCTCTACCCGCACCTGAGCGGCGTCGATCGTTCGGTCGAGCGCTTCCGGCGCGAAGCGCGCTCGGCCGCCAAGCTGCGCCATCCGGCCGTGTGCCCGGTGTACGCCGTGGGCGAGGAGCGCGGTCTGCACTTCTTCGCGATGGCCTACGTCGACGGCCGCAACCTCGCGCAGGAGATCGAACTCGAGCGCAAGCGCCGCGCCGGCGCCGTCGAGGACGAAGGCAAGGCCTCGCTGGCCTTCACTTCCGAGCGCAGCTACGAGACGCAGGTCGCCGAACTCGTGGCGCAGGTCGCCGAAGCGCTGCACTACGCGCACCAGCAAGGCGTCATCCACCGCGACGTCAAGCCGCAGAACATCCTGGTCGGTCGCGACGGGCGCCTGTACCTGGCGGACTTCGGACTCGCCAAGGACCGCGATGACCCCGCGCTGTCGCGCACGGGCGAGATCGCCGGAACGCTGTTCTACATGAGCCCCGAGCAGGCCTCCGGGCGGCGCGATGACCTCGACGCGCGCACGGACGTCTTCTCGCTGGGCGTCGTGCTGTACGAGCTGCTCACCTTGCGCCGCCCGTTCGAAGGCGAGAGTTCGCAGCAGTTGATGCTGCGGATCGCCACGGCGCAGCCGCCCTCGTTGCGCGGGCTCAATCCCGCGGCGCCGCGCGACCTCGAAACCATCTGTCTGCACGCGCTCGAGAAGTCGCCGGCCAAGCGCTACCCCGACGCGCGCGAGTTCGCGCTCGACCTGCGCCGTTTCTTGGCCCACCAGTCGATCGTCGCGCGCCCGCCCTCGCGGGCCGAACTGCTCGCGCGCCGCGTCGTGCAGCAGCGCCGGGTGCTCGCGGCCGCTGCGCTCGCGGTGCTGGGCGTGAGTGCGATCAACTGGGTGCGCTCGGACCTGCAGGCGCGCGAGAGCGTGCGCGGCGCGATGGCGGAGCTGGAGAGCATCGACATCGAGCGCGCCCTGGACGACTTCGACGTGCAGCAGTTGCGGCGCGCCCTCGAACTCGACGAGCAGGTGCGCGGGCGCGAGGGCTCGCCCGGCGCGACGGAGCGCGGGTCCGAGCTGAGCGTCAGCCGCAAGGTCCGCGCGCGCATCGAGCCGCTGGTCGAACGCGCCCTGGCGGAGATCGCCGACGTGCGCGCGCGCCAGCGCAGGGAACTGGAGGCCTCGCCCTGGCGCGAGTTCTCGTCCCAGCCCGCCAGTGAGCGCGCGCGACTGATGAGGGCCTACGACGCGCTCAACTTGGCGGCGGTCGTCGGCGAAGCCATCGGCGACGAGGCGCTGCGACTGGCGCGTTTGAGCTCCTCGTCGCCGCGGGTCAGCGTGCGCTGCGAAACTCCGGGCGCGCGAGTGACTCTGCGCCGGATCGAAGTCGATGGCCTTGGGCCGCCTGAACTGCTCGGCTTCACTCCGCTCGAGCGCGCGGCCGTGCCGCTCGGCGCGTACCGGATCGTGGTCGAGGCGCCCGACGGCCGTTTCGCGGAGTTGACCCGGCTGTTCGACCGGCCCTACCACGAGTTCGAGCTGTTCGCCCGCCCGCGCGCGGTCGAGGAAGTGTGCGCCGACATGGTCCGCGTGGAAGCGGGCGAGGTGCGCTACCGGGTGATGGAGGAAGGCGAAGAGACTCTGCGCGACGGCGTGCTCGAGCGCGACGTGTGGATCGAGCGCACCGAGGTGACCAACGCGCAGTATCTGCGCTTCGTCCAAGCCACGGGTCATCCCACGCCGCTGTTCTGGGAAGACATCGAGGACTTCGCCGCGATCGCCGACCGGCCCGTGGTGGCGGTGCGCTGGTCGGACGCGTTGCTCTACGCCGAGTGGGCAGGCAAGCGTCTGCCCACGCCGCTCGAATGGCAGGTTGCTGCGCGCGGGCGCGAAGGCTGCCTGTTTCCCTGGGGCGACGATCGGGATCAGATCGAGGCGCGGGCGAAACTCCCGGGGGCCGATCACCATCGAACCGAGCACTACGTGCTCCACGTCGAACTCGCCGACTCCCGACCCGAGGGCGCGAGTCCGTACGGCCTGCTGCGCACCCTGGACAACGTCGGCGAGTGGACCGCGGATTTCTCGCGGACGATGTCCGACGAGCCCGCGCTGCTCTACGATTTCGCGCAGTACATCGGTGGTTCGTTCGCCGCGTCGTCGTCGCTCGGGACCGTGGGCGTGATCTCCACGACACAGACCGACAATCGGCGTCTGAACGTCGGTTTTCGCTGCGCGAAGAGCGATCGCCCGTGAGCAACGTGTCCCCAGAACTGCAGCACGAAAGCGAGCGCACCAGAGCTTGCGCAGTAGAGCCATGACCTGCGATCAGCGCTCGGATGCGAGTTCGGCGCTCCACCGGGAGTGGCTCACGATCACGTTGCTCGCTGCTGGGGCTCGCTGCCGCATCCTGCGCTATCCCACGCGCGCTGCGGCGACGCGCTCACTTGCGCGAGAGAACTTCCTTGCAACGACGTCCTTCCAGACCCGCTTCCCGTCCGCGTCCTCGCCCCATGTCCGAGACCCACTCGCTCGCCGTTCGCATCGAGCACCATGACTCCGCCGCCTACATGGCGCTGGCCCTCGACGTGCGCCACGCCGTCGAACTCGAGCTGCTCGACCAGGTCGCGCAGCTGATCCCCAAGTCGGTCCAGGAGCAGTGGCTCGACCCCGACAACCTCAGCATCCAGCCGACCACGGTCAACGGCGTGACGAGCTTCACGCTCAGCGCGATCGACGCGCTGTTCGCCGAGGTGCTGAGCGAGATCGGGCAGCAGTTCACGCTGTCCGCGGCGGTGCGCACGAATTGCCGCCACTGCCAGCCGTACCACTGCGATCGAGTGTGCCGCGACCTCCTGGTCGACGGCGCGCCATGGGTGGTCGCGACCGAGGCCATCCCCGGCGACGCGAGTTCGCTCGTCAGCGCGAGCGTCGCGCTCGAGTTCGAATTCCCCTCGCCCAACTAGCCGCGGCGTGCGCCGCCGGCGCGGGCGCCGATCAACGCTGAGTCCCTCTTTGGGGATCAGGCCCTGTGGGGATCAGGCCTTCGTGCGCTCGGCGACGCCCGAGCGTCCGCCGTTGCGTGCGTGCGCGAGCGCGGCCGCCACGAAGCCCGCGAAGATCGGGTGCGGGCGCAGAGGCTTGGATTTGAACTCGGGGTGGAACTGCACACCCACGAAGAACGGGTGGCTCGGCAGCTCGACGATCTCGACCAGGTTCTTGTCGGCGTACAGGCCGGCGGTGACCAGGCCGGCGCGCTCGAGCTTCTGGCGGTACTCGTTGTTGTACTCGTAGCGGTGGCGATGGCGTTCGAGCACCTGGCTCGAGCCGTACAGCCGGCGCGCGAGCGTGCCTTCGACGAGTTCGCAGCGGTACTCGCCCAGGCGCATGGTCGCGCCCTTCTGTTCGACGCCGGCGTTCTCGGGGATCACGTGGATCACCGGATGGGGGCAGCGCGGGTCGAGCTCCTCGGTGTTCGCGCCCTCTAGGCCCAGCACGTTGCGCGCGTACTCGATGGTCGCGCACTGCATTCCCAGGCAGATCCCGAAGAACGGCAGGCCGGTCTCGCGCGCGTGCTGGATCGCGCGGATCTTGCCCTCCACGCCGCGCTCGCCGAAGCCGCCGGGGATCAGCACGCCGTCGACGCCGTCGAGCAGGATCGAGCCCTGCTCGTAATAGTCCTCGGCGCGCACCTTGCGCAGCTTGACCTTGCAGTGGTTGGCGATGCCGGCGTGCGACAGGGCCTCGTAGATCGACTTGTAGGCGTCGTGGAGCTGGATGTACTTGCCCACCACGGCGATCTCGCAGCTCTGCGTGGTCGCGCGCATGTCGGCGATCATCGCGCGCCAGTCGTCGAGGTTGGTCTCGACCTCCACCGGCAGGTGCAGGCGTCGGCTGATGATCTTGTCGATGCCCGCGCGCACCAGCATCAGCGGCACCTCGTAGATCGAGAACTCGACGTCGCGTTCCTCGATCACCGATTCGCGCCGCACGTTGCAGAACAGGCTGATCTTGCGCGCCATCTCGTCGGACAAGGGCTGCTCGGTGCGGCAGATCAGCACGTCCGGCTGGATGCCGATCTCGCGCAGCTTGCCGACCGACTGCTGCGTGGGCTTGGTCTTCATCTCGCCCGACGCGCGCAGGTAGGGCAGGAGCGTCAAGTGGATGAACATCACGTCCGAGCTGGCGCGCTCGAGCGCGAACTGTCGGATGGCTTCGATGAAGGGCAGGCTCTCGATGTCGCCGACCGTGCCGCCGATCTCCGTGATGGCCACGTCGACGCCGGGCGCCACGCCCTTCAAGATCGCGTCCTTGATCGCGTCGGTGATGTGCGGGATCACCTGCACCGTGCTGCCCAGGTAATCGCCGCGGCGCTCGCGCGCGATCACGCCCGAGTAGATCTTGCCGGTGGTGTAGTTCGAGTGCCGGTCGAGGTGCGCGTTGGTGTAGCGCTCGTAGTGCCCCAGATCGAGGTCGGTCTCCGCGCCGTCGTCGAGCACGTACACCTCGCCGTGCTGATAGGGGCTCATCGTGCCCGGGTCGACGTTGATGTACGGGTCGAGCTTTTGCATCGAGACCTTCAGCCCGCGCCGCTCGAGGATCATGCCCAGGGCCGCTGAAGTGAGCCCTTTCCCCAGGCTCGAGACCACGCCGCCGGTCACGAAGATGTGCTTGACCATGTGCTGTTCGCCGCCCGCTCCAGAACCGCCCGCTGTGCTCGCGCCCCGCTCCGCAGCAGGGGCGCGCCGTCGCGACTAACCTCGCCGCCGACGCTCGACGAACGCATCGTAATCAGCCTGCGTGTCGATTCCGAGCGCGGAGCTGCGTCCATCGATCACGCGCATGCGTTCGCCGGCCTCCAGCCAGCGCAACTGCTCGAGGTTCTCGAGCCGCTCGAGCGCGCCGCGCGGCAAGCTGACGAAGCGCGCCAGCGCGGCGGGGCGAAAGGCGTACACGCCCAGGTGCCGGCGCACGACGCTCGACCAGGCCGGCGCGTCGGCGCGGGCGTAGGCCACGCTCGCATCCACGGGCGCGAAGGGGATCGCAGCGCGCGAGAAGTACAGCGCGTCGCCGCGTGCATCGCGCACGACCTTGACGACCTGGGGCGCCGCGGCGTGCTCGCGCGAATCCAGCGGCACGCACAGCGTCGCGGCGCTGACCTCGCGAGCTGCGAAGCACCCGACCAGCTGGTCGATGTCGCGGGGGTCGAGTTCGGGCTCGTCGCCCTGCACGTTGACCACCACGTCCCACTCCGCGGCGCCGAGCTGCTCGAGCGCCTCGTGCACGCGATCGCTGCCGCTCTGGTGCTCGGGCGAAGTGAGCAACGCGCGGAAGCCCGCGCGCTCGACGACGGCCGCGATCTCTGGCGCGTCGGTGGCGACCACCACGCCGTGCAGTGCGCGCGCGCCAGCGAGGTTTTCGAGCGTGTGGACCACGAGCGCGCGGCCCGTGCGCTCGAGCAGCATCTTGCGCGGGAGTCTCTGGGAGCCGAGCCGCGCTGGCACGATGGCCAAGGCTCGCACTTGCGCCGGCGTCGCCATCAGCGGCCCGGGTTGCGCGTGGTCTGCGGCGCCTTGAAGGGCGACTCGCCCGGCTTCAGCTCGACGGCCTGCATCGAGTAGACCTGATTGAAGGTCTCGAGGAACGCCACGCGAAGCGCGCGCAGGGTCTGCTGCTGCTCGCTCGTCAGACCCGCCGGGTACCCGAGCACGTGGCTGACCCGCTGCCCCTCGCGCAGCTCGAGCCCCCAGGCCACGCCCTCGCCACCGCTCTCCGGCAGGCGGCCCTCGCGCGCGAACTCGTCGAAGCCATTGCTGTGCAGGTGCTCGGCCAGCGCGTCCATGATCTCGGCCGTCAGGACTTTGGTGTTCGCCTCCGCGCGCACGGCCGAGTACTGCTCCACGCGCGAGTGCGTCGCGTCGTCGAGGAGCGTGAAGCGCCGCGCGTTGCGGAAGTCCTGAAGCGCGACCACGCGCTCCGTCAGCGTCTTTTCAGCGGCGGGCGAGCTGCACGAAGCGACGAAGCTCAGCGCGAGCGTCAGGAGTGCGACGGTCTTGGCCATGGAGTGGGGCGGTTCAGGTGGAGGAGGCGCGGCGTCCACAGGGAGGGGACCCACACAGGAACTTGCAATGGCGGACGCGCGCACTGGGGGCGACCGGGCGGCGCTCGAACAAATCAGGGACGGGCCGCTGCGAGGGAATTAGAGCGAGCCCAGCGCTGGCCGCAAGTCGCAGCCCGGCCGCGGCCGTCCGTTGCGCTCGCGGAAGTCCGAGCGAAAGCGCTCGCGGCGCCGGTGCGCGGCCGGCACAAGATCTCGTGTTGTGAACGGATCTTCACGCTGGATTTGGGGGTCAGCGTGCCCATTCTGCGCATTTCTTTTTGACTTCAACTCGCGCGATGAGCGAAATGGCACCGTCGCGTCGATCGTTCCGGTCGCTCCTCCCGTGCGCTGCGCGCGAGGGCCGCGGGCGCGTCCTGCAGGGACTTGGAACGAGCTTGGAGGCTGCGCTGGCCCGAGCCTCCCCCGAGCGCCTCATGTGGCCACAAATTCAAACAAGGCAACAGCTTAGCGAAGGCTAACAGTTTCCATGGGTCGTCTAGAGAAGATCGTCGTCTGCACTGTCCTGTTCCTGGTCGCCGCCATCCTCGGCATCTCCCTGAGCACCGATCCCGAGGAGGGACCCCAAGCCAGCGGCAGCAAAGCCGCACAGGCCGATGGCGGCCCTCAAGCTGCCGCTGCTCAGGCTGAGCGCCGCCTCGCGCGGGAGCGCGCCCTGCGCGAGCAACTCGAGGCCTCCAACGGCGCCGGCGCCGCCCCTGACGCCGCTGCTGGAGCCAACGCTCCCGCGGGTGCGCCCGGCGGCGTGATGTCGACCTCGCTCGCCCAGCGCGGCGCGGGCACGCCGCAGACGCCGACCCAGCCGGCGGCCGCGGACGCTGCCGGCAACGCGGCGCCGAACCCCGCGCCGGGCGTCGCCTCGAACCCGGCTTCGGCCGCCCCCGTCGGCGGCGCTGCAGCGCCGGCGAACGGCGCGGTCGCGCCCGGCGCCGAGCGTCCGCAAGCGCCCCAGGCGCAGGCCGAGTTCCTCGTCAATCGCGCAGGCCTGGCGCCGACGGCGAGCGAAGAGTTCATGACCTACACTTGGCAGGCTGGCGACACGTTCCGCGCGCTGGCCCAGCGCTTCTACGGTTCGCCGCTGCACGTCAAGCGCCTGCGCGACGCCAACGAAGGTCGCGACGAGGCCAAGCTCGCCCCGGGCGACACGATCCTCGTCACGGTCAAGCCCACCGCGCAGGCCGATCGCCTGGCCCGTCCGAGCGCGCGCGACGCCAAGGCCGGTCAGGCCGGCGCTGGCAGCGTGGTCGGCGGCACGTACACCGTGGGCAGCGGCGATGTGCTCGGCGCGATCAGCCAGAAGGTCTACGGCACCGCTACCAAGTGGCGCACGATCTACGACGCCAACCGCGATGTGATCGGCGCCGACCCGAACAAGCTCAAGCCCGGCATGGTGCTGCGCATTCCGCAGTAGCGAACTGCGCTCCGAGGCTTCCGCGCGCACGCGTTGCGCGCGAACCCCGCGCAGCGCCGCTCGAAGGCGCACAGCCCCGTCGACGCGCCCAGCGCGAAACACGCACCGCGCCCGCGAAGTCCTCGGACCCGCGGGCGCGGCTGCATCGTGAGCGCGCTGGGTTCGCGTCATGGGCCCGCGGTCTGGGGCCCACGATCTGCGCTAGCGCAGTCCGTAGCGGTCGAGCTTCTTGTACAGGTGCGAGCGCTGCATGCCGAGCAACTCGGCCGTGCGTTTGATGTTCCCGTCGTTCTCGGCCAGCTTGCGGCGGATGAAGAGCGCCTCGCTGCGGTCCTTGAACTGCTCGAAGCTCGGGGCGCTGAACGGGTCGTCGCCGGCGGGCAATGCGGCCGCCGTGGGGGGGGCGCTGAGGGCGGCGCCGCCCTCGAGGATGCCCTCGAGCACAGCGCGCGTGATCACCGGTCCGTCGGCCAGCACGCAGGCGCCCTCGAGCAGATTGCGCAGTTGGCGCACGTTCCCCGGGTAGGGGAGCGAGATCAAGAGCGCCAGCGCTTCGTCGTCGAGGACCAGCGGCGCCCGCCCCGAGCGCGCGGCCAACTCGCCCAGGAAGCGGCGCGCGAGCGCGGGGACGTCCTCGGGGCGTTCCCGCAGGGCCGGCACGCGCAGCGGCACGACGTTGAGCCGGTAGTACAGGTCCATGCGGAAGAACTTGGTCTCGACCGCGGCGCGCAGGTCAGCGTTGGTGGCGGCGATCACGCGGATGTCGACCGGAATGGGGCGCTGACCGCCGACGCGCGAGATCTCGTGCGTCTCCAGGGCGCGCAAGAGCTTGGATTGCGCCGCCAGCGGCATGTCGCCGATCTCGTCGAGGAACAGCGTGCCTTCGTGCGCCGCCTCGAAGTGTCCGATGCGCCGCTCGAAGGCGCCGGTGAAGCTGCCCTTCTCGTGGCCGAAAAGTTCGGACTCGATCAGCTCCGAAGGGATGGCCGCGCAGTTGACCGGCACGAACGGGCCCGCCGCGCGGGCGCTCGAGAGGTGGATCTGCCGCGCTACCACTTCCTTGCCCGAGCCGTTCTCGCCGCTGATCAGCACCGCCGCCTCGCTGGCCGCGACGCGCTCGACCTGCTCGCGCAGCTGGCGCATCACCGCGCTCTCGCCGAGCAGTTTCCAGGGCTCGCTCAGCGCGCGCTTGAGCCCGCGGTTCTCCGCTGCGAGCGCGCGCTCCCGCAGCGCGTTCTTGAGCGAGGTCACGACGCGGTTCTGCTCCAGCGGCTTCTCCAGGAAGTCCACGGCGCCACGACGCAGCGCGTCGACGGCCGTCGGGACGTCGCCGTGGCCGCTGATCATGATCACGCTGGGGCGCTGCGGCCGCTGGGCCAGCGCGTCGAGCAGCCCGGGGCCGTCGAGTCGCGGCATCTTGACGTCGCACAGCGCCACATCGGCGCCGCGCCCGGCCTGCGCCTCCTTGTCGATGCGCGCCAGCGCTTCTTCGCCGTCGCGCGCGGTCCACACCTCGTAGCCCTCGTAGCCGAGCATCATCTCGAGCGAGATGCGGATGTCGCTGTCGTCGTCGACGACCAGCACGACCGACTTGGGGCTGCTGCGCGGAGTCATGCGCGCGATCGTGGCAGGTGCGCCGCTCGCGCGCCAGCGCTCGCTATCCTGCCGCGCCCTGCGCATGAACACGCACTGGCTGAACGATCTTGGCGCGCGGGTGCGCGAGGGCCGCGCGCTCGTCGCCGGCGTGCTTTCTGGCACATCGGGGGACGGCATCGACGTCGCGCTGGTGCGCTTCGATGGCGCCGAGTGGCGCGGCGGGCTGCGCACTCCGCGCGTGGTGTGGTTCGACACCCTGGCCTTCGAGCCGCAGCTCGCTCGACGCGTGCGCGCGGTGCTCGACGGCGCGCCCACGGGCCTGCGCGAGAG
This sequence comes from Planctomycetaceae bacterium, assembly GCA_011525785.1. Lineage (GTDB taxonomy): Bacteria > Planctomycetota > UBA1135 > UBA1135 > WYBT01. The sequence continues at coordinate 42,221 of WYBT01000012.1, read as the reverse complement.
CGCTGTGCTCTCGCGTGACCTTGGTCGGGCCTTCGGCGCCGCGGTGGCGAGTGCGCAGCGCGCCGCGGGCGAGCGCGTCGAACTCGTCGGCAGCCACGGTCAGACCGTGTGGCACCACGACGGCGAACAAGCCTGCGGGCCGGCTACCTTGCAGTTGGGTGACGGCGATTTCGTAGCCGAGGCCTGCGGCTGCGCCGTGGTCAGCGACTTTCGCCAGCGCGACATCGCGGCCGGCGGCGAAGGCGCGCCGCTCTCCGCGCTCGCCGACGATCTGATCTTCGCCGCCCTGCCGCGGCCTGTCGCGGTCCTGAACCTGGGCGGCATGTCGAACTTGACCCTGCTCGAGGAGCAGGGCGTGCGCGCCTTCGACGTCGGACCGGCGTGCGCGCTGCTCGACGGCCTCGCGCGCAAGCTGCTCGGCGCGCCGTTCGACGACAACGGCGCCGTCGCCGCCCGCGGCCGCGTGCACGAGGCCCTGGTCAGCGAGTTGTCCGCGCACCCCTTTCTGCTGCGCGCGCCGCCCAAGAGCACCGGTCGCGACACCTTCGGCGCTGCCTGGATCGAGCAGGTGCTCGCCCGCGCGCGCGAACTGCGCGTCGAGTCGAGCGAGGACCTGCTCGCCAGCGCCGCGAACTTCGTCGCGCTGAGCGTCGTGCGCGCGCTCAAGGAGTTCGGCGGAGCGCGCTGGAATTACTTGGTGGTGTGCGGCGGCGGCGCTGCGCACGCGCCGCTGATCGACACGCTCGCGCTGCGCTGTCCCCATCCGGTGGTGAGCGGCGCCGACTTCGACGTCGACCCCGACGCGCGCGAGGCGCTGGTGTTCGCCACGCTCGCGGCGCGCTGCGTCCTGGGCGAAGCCGTCAGCAGCCCCTCGGCCACGCGAGCGCGCGCGGGACGCGTGCTCGGCAAGCTCAGTCCCCCGTCCTTCGAAGCTGCGGGAGCTGCTCGTTGAGTTCGGACCCCACGATCGAGCGTTGGATCGGCGCCGTGTTGGCGCCGCAAGTGCGCGTGCCCGGAACCCTGGCGAGCGCAACGGCGGTCGTGCCGCCGCGGGACTACCTCGCACAGTTCCCGCCCGCGCTGGTGGTCGCGTTCGGGCGCATCCCCGGCGGTGCGCGTTCGCCGCGGCGCGAGCTCCAAAGCGTGCGCGAGTCGTGCGCCGCCGCCGGACACGCCGCGCCCTTGGTGGCCTGCGATCTCGAGCAGGGCGCGGGGCTGCACTTCGATGACGCGACCCGCCTGCCGCCGGCGCTGGCGCTGGCCAGCGCGGCCCTGGCGCAACGCGACGAGCGCTCCGGGCTCGACTGGCTGGTCGCTGCGGGCGCGCTGACCGGTGAAGAGGCGCTCGAGCGCGGAGTGGGGCTGGTGCTCGCGCCCGTGGCCGACGTCAACACCGAGCGCGCCAACCCGATCGTCGCGGTGCGCAGTTTCGGCGACGAGCCGCCGGCCGCGGCGCAGCGCGCGTGCGCCTTCTTGGTCGGGCTGCACCGCGCGGGTGTCCTCGGTTGCGCCAAGCACTTTCCCGGCCACGGAGACACGCAGGTCGACACCCACGTCGAACTCGCGCGCATCCAGCGCAGCCGCGCCGCGCTGCACGAGATCGAGCTCATGCCTTTCCGCGCGCTGATTGAACACGCCGTCGATGCGTGCATGGTCGGACACCTGGATGCGCCCGCGCTGAGCGGCGAGCCCGGACTGCCCGCGACCTTGTCGCACGCGGCGCTGGAGGGCGTGCTGCGCGCCGAGCTGGGCTTCGACGGCGCGATCCTGAGCGACGCCATGGACATGGGCGCACTGGCGCGCTTCGAGCGCCGTTACGCGCGAGCGCTGGCGGCCGGCTGCGACGTTTTGCTGTGTCCGCACGACCCGTTCGCGGCCGCACAAGAGCTGCGCGCGGCGCTCGCCGACGGTTCGCTGTCCGCCGAGCGGCTGGAGCGGGCTGCGCAGCGCGCCTTTGCGTTGCGCGAGCGACAGGCGCGGCTGGCCGAGCGTGGCGGCCGGCGCGGAGCGGAGCGCGCAAGTGCGCGTGAACGAGCGGCGCTGGCCGATGCGCTCGCGCGCGCTTCGCTGCGCTGGCTGGGCGCCCCGTGGTCGGGCGCCCCGTGGTCGGGCGCCTCGCAGTTCGATCTCGCCGCGTCGGCCCCGGAGCGAGTGGGGGTGGAGTTCGAGAGCGCCTGGAAGGCGTTCGCGTCCGACGCGCGCCCTGCACAAGGGACTCAGGCCGCCGCACTGGCCGTCGCCGTGCTCGAATTCGGCGCCTGGCGCGGCAGCTATGGACTCACACCGGATGAGGAACGCCAGCTTCGCGACGCGCTCAGCGGCGGGCTGGAGCGCCATCGCCGCGGCGTGTTGCTCTGGTTCGGCTCGCCACAGCTCCTGCCCGACTGGGCGCTGAACGATTCGCGGCTCAGCGTTCTGCTCGCTTTCGCTCCCACGCCGCCGCAGGTGCGCGCCGCTCTGGCCGCGCTGCGCGAGCCCGCCCCGACGTCGGCCGCGACGTCGGCCAAGGTTGGCGCTGCGCGAAGCGGTAGTCTGCCGACGCGTATCGGGTAGACGGCGGACGTCGCCCCCGTGCGAGCGGTGCGTGCAACGCGTGGCTCGTCAGCTTGACCGCTTGGCGCCCACCGCTATCATCACCGACCTTTCACCGGGAAGGCGACCTTCACCCCACGCCTGTCTCTCCCAAGAAACCACTGCCTGATCCTGGCCAGCTCCCCGCCGCTGCCTAGTCCCAGCCGTCCCCCAAGGGTCCGCGATTGCGCCCGTCCCACCCGCCGCGAGCGGCAGCGAAGCGCATCCGCCGCCAGCGCGTCTCCCGCGCCAGCCCCGGACCCGCCGGCAAAGACTCTTTGGTGAGGTTGCTCTCCTGGGTCGCTCGCGTCCCGCTCTCCCTCCGCGCGCGGAGGACAGAGCGCACGGACGCTCGCGAGCCACGGCCTCTGTCAGTCAGCGACTAGCCCCCGCCCTGTTCCGCCTCAGGCTGTTCCGCCACAGGAAACCCACGACATGACCGGATCGAACCGGAAGCTTGGTCTGCTGCTCGCCGCCGCCCTTCTGACTGGCCCCGTGGCCCTGGCTCAGGACGTGGAGAGCACGTTCAAGCAAGGCCTGGAGCTGCTCGAGCGCGGCCGCAAGGAAGAGGCGCTGCGCGCCTTCCAGAAGGTCCTTTCGATGGACCCGACCAACGAGCAGGCCTACGAGCTGTGGCGCTCGACCGACCACAAGCTGTGGCTGGAGATCCTGACCTCGCAGGGCGACCTGGAGCTGGTCGGCCGGCGCCTGATGGGCCTGGTCGAGATGGCGCGCCGCGAGCGCCGCAACGACGAAGAGTCGATCCGCAAGCTGATCACGGACCTGGGCGTCGACGACGTGGTCACTCGCACCGCGGCCATCCGCCAGCTGGCGGCCGACCACGGCGAGTTCGCGGTCCCGCACCTGCTCGGCTGGCTGAGCGACTCGGGCAACGACGAGCGGCGCATCACCGCCGTCCAGGCGTTGACCCAGATGAACGTCGACGTGGTGCTGCCTCTGATCGAGGTGCTCGATTCGAGCGACGCGTACCTGCGCCAGAACGTGTTGATGGTGCTGCAGCGCATCCGCGACCCGCGTTCGGTCGGCGCGCTCGCGCGCATCGCCAAGTCCGACGAGGACGGCGTGTGCCGTAACCTCGCCCAGGAAGCGCTGAACGCCCTGCGCGGCGAGGCAGACGCGGCCGTGGCGTGGACCAAGCTCGGCGACGACTACCACATGCGGCGCGCGAGCGTCCTGTCCGACTACCACTGGAGCGACGTGGTGTGGAGCTTCGCCGACGGGCGCTTGAGCTCGACCGCGACTCCGCGCGCGCTGTACGCCGACGCGCTGGCCAAGAAGTGCTACCACCGCGCGCTTGCTGCGAACCCGGCGCACGTTCCGGCCCACGCCGGCCTCGCCCGCGCTCACGCCGGCGAGGTGGCCGCGATCGAGAGCCTGCGCCGCAGCGGCGCGGACGTCGCGGCTTGGGAGGCCGCCGGCGCCAACGCGACGATCGCTATCGGCCTGGGCGGCGCCGTGGCCGCGGACGCGGCCCTGGCCGCCTGCGTGGCTGAGAACGACAGCGCCGCGGGTGTGGTGCTCGTCCGGGCCCTCGCGCAGATGGCGACTGCGCCGACGGCCGCCATGGCACGCGCCATGGGCAGCGCGGACGGCGCGATCCAGAACGAAGCCGTCGTGTCGCTGGGCAACATGGCGATCTGGGGCAAGTCGCGCGCGAATGCCGAGCTGATCCGCGCCCTGGGCGCGGTGGCATCGCGCAACGTCCTGCGCACCGCCTTCGTGATCGACGGCGACGAAGCCCGCGCCAAGGCCACGGCCGATGCGCTGCGCGGCGCCGGCATGCTGGTCAACGGGACCTCGAGCGGCATCCAAGGCCTGGCGATGTTGCGGCGCATGGCCGGCGTCGACCTGGTGGTCGTCGCCGATCGCCTCGGCGACGTCACGACCCATCAAGTGCTCGACGAACTCGACGGCGAAGCCCATCTGGCGGCTGCCCCGGTGTTCGTCGCCGCTGCGAACCCTGACGAGGTGGCCGACAGCTTCGGCGACAAGGTCGCGGGTGCGTTCAACGCCGCCGACCTCAGCGCCGTGATGGCCGCCCTCGAGAACACGCTCGGTGCCGAGCGCGAGCGCGCCGACGCGCTAGCTCAGGCGGCCGCCGACATCCTCGCGCGGCTCGCGGGCACCGGCACGGATGTGTCGGCTGTTGCGGCCGACCTGGCGAGCGCGCTGAACCGCGCGGATGGCGTCTCGGTTCCGGCGGCCTACGCGCTGGTCACCGCGGGCAACGCCGGCCACGTGGCCGCGCTGTCGGCCGTGGTCGGCGACGCCGGTCGCTCGGACGCGGTGCGCGAGGCCGCGGCGCACGCCCTGACTGCGATCTTCGGTCGCGGGGTCGCCGCTGGCGACGCTGCCGCGATTCTCAACGCCGTGGTGCGCTCCGAGTCGGCTGTTGCGGTCCGCAAGGCGGCCGCGCAAGCGCTCGGGGCCAGCACGATGTCCGCCGCCGAGCGCGTGGGGCAGCTCTCGGGCAGCGCAACCGCTGCGCAGAATTGACTCTCAGCGGCTGACGCTTAGAGACGCATCCATCGGGACGGATCGGCTGCACGTGCGAGGCTCGCAGCTTCGCGCCGCAGCCGCTCGCAGTGCCCAGCGCGTTGCCGAGCGCCTCGAAATTGCTCTCTCGGCGCGGCTCGAGCCGCGTCGATGAGCACCACAACGAACAAAAAGCCAGTGTAGCTCAGCGGTAGAGCACCGCTTTCGTAAAGCGGGGGTCACGGGTTCGAATCCCGTCTCTGGCTCCAATCTCCAGCGCGCCGGGCGCGGTCACTTGAGAGTGCCCGCGCCCGGTGTGCTGTCTAGCAGTCCGGTGAAAAAATGCTTCGAGCGCGGAAGTCGTCCGGTTGCGTCGGGTCTAGGAGCGAGACCGGAGCTGAATCAGCGGATTCAGCGAGGATCTCGCGACGACGAGCCGGCGCAATCCGGGCGGGTTCTGCGCCGAATGATTTTTTCAACGGGCTGCTAGGGCATCTGCTCGAGGCTCGCGGGTCGTGTGCGCCGCGTTCCGAGCGAGCCGCAGCGCGCGTTGCCCGCCGAGGCGCGTTCAGGTCTGAACGCCGAGGATCAGGCAGTGCAGTCCGCTGCCGATGCCGCACAGCAGGACGCGTTGACCCGCGCCGATGAAGCCGGCCTCGCGCGCGCGGCAAAACGAAAGCGGCAGCGAGACGGTGCCGATGTTTCCCAGCGACTCCACGGTGGGGAAGTCGAGCGCGAGGTCGAGTCCCATCTCGCCCAGCACCAGCTTGCGGTGCGCGACACCGACCTGATGGGTGACGACGCGCTCGATCGACGCGCGCGTCCAATCGGCGTCGGCGAGGAAGTCGTCGAAGGTCGTGCGCGCCAGGCGCGCGCCGGCGTGCATCAGCGCTTCCGAGTCGGTCTCCATGAGCATCCCGGCGCCGGCGTGGTCGCCGTGGCACAGGACGTGGTGCTGCGTCGCCGCGCGAGCGATGCCTCGCACCAGTCGCGGAGCGTCCGGCGCGAGGTCCGCGCGAGCCAGGACCGCGGCTGCGGCGCCGCTGCCGATCGTCAGCGACGCGAAGGCGCTCTTGAGCTTGCCCTTGTCGGCGCCGGGGTCGCTGAGCAGCGCTGCGATGGTCTGCTCGACGAGCGGCCGGCCGCACTCGCCCGAGACCACCAAGCCCGCCTCGAGTGCGCCGCTCTCGATCTGCTGGGCGATCACCAGCAGCGCATTGGCGAAGCCCAGGCAGGCGTTGGACAGGTCGAAGGCCGCGCAGCGCGAGTCGAGGCCCAGCGCGTGGTGCGTGACCGAGGCGGTGGCCGGCTCGAGGAAGTCGCGACAGACCGAAGCGTGGATCAACAGTCCAATGCGGGCGGCCAGGCCGCTGCGTTCGAGGGCTGCGCGCCCGACCGTGGTCGCGACGCTGCTCGAACGCGTGCCGGGCGGGAAGAAGCGCCGCTCGGCGATGCCGGTCATCAGCTCCAGGCGGCCCTCGCGCAGGCGCAGGCGCTCGTAGAGCGGCGCCAGGCGGCGCTCCAACTCTTCGGAGCGGATGCGCTCGTCGGGGAGCAGGTACTCCACCGCGGCCAGGGCGACGCGTTCGAAGCGCATGGGGCGCAGGAGGGTAGTCCGCGGCCCAGGCGGCGCAAGCAGCGGAGCGCTATGCTCACGGAAGCGCCGGGAGCGCAGCGCTTCGCCCGGGACCCGCTCGGACCGCGCGGCGCGGGCATCGCCGCGGCAGGCCTTCACCTTCGCGGACGGCTCGGCGCGGACCCTCGACGACCCCAGGCTCCGCGCAGCGCCGGCTCCAGGGCTCGACGCGCGCTCCAGATCCTCCTTCAGCACCCCCCGTGATGCGCATCCTCTTCCCCCTGCTGAGCGCGGCCGTGCTCGCCAGCGCCTGTAGCGACGACCCCCAGCCCGCGTCGAGCAACTCGCCCGGTGCGGCGCGCATCGAGTCCGCGGACGCGCGCCTGGTCGGCCTGCACGAGCAGGCGCTCGCGCTGCGCGCGCGCGAGGACTACGCCGCCGCGCTGGTGATCCTCGATCAACTGATCCAGCTCGAGCCGAACGACCTGCCGCTGCGCTTCAACCGCGCCACGGTGCTGGCCGAGCTGGGGCGCTCGGCCGAGGCCATGGCGATCTTCGACGAGCTGCTCAAGCAGACTCCGAACGATCCGCAGCTGTTCCAGAACCGCGCCAGCGTGCTGCTCGACCTGGGGCGCGCCGAGGAGGCGCTGATCGAGCTCGACCGCGCCATGCAGGGCGCCGCTGACGCGCCGACGCTGCGCGTGCTGCGCGCCGACATCCTGACCAAGCTCGGCCGGGCGCAGGAGGCGCTGGCCGAGCTCGACCGCGCCGACCAACAGTTCGCGGCGGCGCCCGAGGCCGCGCGCCGCACGCGACTGGCGGCCCAGGCGCTGCTGTTCCGCGTCGAGGCGCTCGAGGCCCTGGGACGCGCCGCCGACGGCGCGGGAGTGCTCGAGCGACTGCGCAACGAATTCCAGTCGCAGCCCTTCTTCGAGAAGCTGATGCGCGAGCGCGGGCGTTCCTGAGCGCGCTCCGCGATCTCGGCCATGAGCGTCCCGCGCCTCTCGATCCTGCACGTCGACATGGACGCGTTCTACGCGTCGATCGAGGTGCGCGACGACCCCTCGCTGGTCGGCAAGCCAGTGGCGGTTGGCGGGCCCGCTGACGGACGAGGCGTGATCAGCGCGGCCAGCTATCCGGCGCGCGCGTTCGGGGTGCGCTCGGCGATGCCCACGGCCCAGGCCCGCGCGCTGTGCCCGGCGCTGATCGTGGTGCCGGCCAACCTCGAGAAGTACACCGCGGTTTCGCGCGAGATCATGGAGATCTTCCGCTCGTTCACGCCGTTGGTGGAGCCGCTCTCGCTCGACGAGGCGTTTCTCGACGTCGCCGGCTGCGAGCTCTTGTTCGGCGACGCGGTCGAGATCGGGCGCGCGATCAAGCGTGAGATCCTGCGCCGCACCGGGCTGGTCGCGTCGGTGGGGGTCGCCAGCTCCAAGTTCCTGGCCAAGCTCGCCAGCGACATGGACAAGCCCGACGGCTTCCGCGTGATTCGCCCCGAAGAGGCGCTCGACGTGCTGCGCCCGCTGCCGGTGTCGAAGATCTTCGGCGTGGGCGAGCGCACGGCCAAGCGCCTGGAAGCGCTGGGCGTGCGCACGATCGGCGAGTTGGCGGCGCAGCCGCGCGACGCAGTGATGTCGCGCTTCGGCGCCACGGGGGCGTGGATCCACGACCTCGCGCACGGCATCGACGCGCGCCGCGTGACGCCGCGCCGCGAGGAGAAGAGCTACAGCCTCGAGCGCACCTTCCCCAAGGACCTCGCCCAGCGCGACGAGCTGCGTCTGCGGCTGTTCGAGTTCTGCGAGGAGCTGGGCTGGCGGCTGCGCGAGCGCGGCCTGCGCGCGCGGACCGTGACGCTCAAGGCGCGCTTCGGCGACTTCAAGACCGTCACGCGCACCAAGTCGATGCCGCTGTCGACCAACGTCGGCGTGCGCCTGTACGGCGTGGCGCGCGAGCTGCTCGAGCGCGTGCCCTCGCAGCCCTTGCGCCTCTTGGGCGTCGGCGTGTCGGGCCTCGAGGACGTTCGCACGCCGCGGCAGGGCGCGCTGTTCGGCGAGACCAACGAGGCGCCGCGCGAGCCCGAAGACGACGGCGCGCGGCGCGATCGCCTAGAGCGCATCGCTGCCGGCCTCGATCGCTTGCGCGCCAAGTACGGTGCGGGGACGGTCACGCCCGGCAGCTTGGTCGGGCGCGCACAGACCGTGGGCCGCGACGGGACGCGCGCGCCGCACTGAAGCCGCGCCAGGCGCACGCGATGCGCGCCTTCGCGACGCGCTCAACGCTTCTGGCAGTACTTCACCAGCTCCTGGTCGAGCTGCTCGATCGACAGGCCGTACACGCGCTGGAACACGCGTTCGATCGCCTCCAGATCGTTGTCGGGCGTGTGGCCCATGGCGTGCAGCCAGTCGAGGAACTTGTCCTTGTACGGCTTGGACTCGCGCAGGAGCTCGATCAAGAGCGCGGCCTGCTTGTAGTGCAGCCCGGCCGCGCTGTCGCCTGACTTGTCGTCCTCGCTCGACATGAGCAGGCTCTCCAGGCGCATGAACTCGCGCAACGGCGTGTGCTCGCCGTTCTTGACGCGGCGCGCGATCTCGCCGCGTTCGTTGGGCTTGGTCTCGATGTACTCGGCCACGCCCTCCTGGTACCAGGAGCCCGCGCCGCGCAGCTCGAGGCGGTTGCGGAAGATCTGGTGCGTGGCCTCGTGGATGTGCACGGGGTCCTGCGGCGCCTCGTACCACGTCGCGTAGAAGTCGCCCGAGGCCACGCCCTTGGACTTGCGCGCCTCTTCGAGTGACCAGTTGAACTGCTTCACGCAGAACGCGTGGTACTCGCCCGGATCCTGAAAGAGGAACACCGGCATCAGGCGCCGTCCGGGAACTTCGGGGAACGGGTAGGTCTTCTGGATCTGGGCGTAGTTCAGCTCCATTTGCTTGGCGAACTTGTCGCCGCCCGAGGAGTTGGTCATCACCAGGTAGTGCGCGGTGCGGATGAGCTTGAAGTCCTTGCGCGCCTTGTCGCTCAGCGCCGAATCCTCGTCCCAGCGCTGCTGCGTCTCTTCGCGGGTCCACTTGGCGTCGCGTTCTGAGCCGGAGTAGGACACGCCCTTGGTGAGGAACTCGAGCACCTGCGCTTGCTCGGCCGCGCTTACGACGGGCTCGACCTGCACCATGAGCAGGTAGGCGGACTTGTCGGTCACGCCGGCGAAGTACCAGACGCTGGCGATGTCCATGGTCGTGCCGCGCTCGACCATCGAGCCCCACAGGAGCGAGCCGTAGGGCGCATAGCCGAAGCGGCCGGGCACGAGCCTGTGCTCGACGAACTGGAAGTTCGGCCCGTCGTACTCCTCCGAGCGCACGTAGTCGTGCACGCGCGCGGTGATGCGCGACGGCTCGGCGCGCGCGAAGTTGTCCCAGGCTTCGAGGTCGATGAACACGCGCTTTTCGCCGAAGCGGGCGTTCCACTGACCCAACTCGTCGTCCTCGAGCGGCTCGGAGCTGCGCCGCGCCACGCCTTCGAAGCTGGCCGGAAAGCTCAAGTTCAAGCCGACCTTGCCGATCGTCTCGACCAGGGCCGGGGGCGGGGCCGCCGGCGCGGTCTTCTTCTGCGCGGTGGCCGGTGCGCAGAGCGCGGCGAGCGCAGTCAGCGCCAGCGCGAATCCAATGGCGCCGTAGAGGTCTGCGCCGCGGCGTGCGCGGGGCGAGTGCGAGAACGAGTGGGAAGCGTGCGGGAAGCGCATGGCGAGGTCCTTCGAAGAAACGCGGCGAGCAGCACTTGGATTCTCCGCTGCGGCGGCGCGAGCGCAACGTCCGTCAGGCCCGTCGCGCCGCTCTTCCCGCCGGTGGGCGCGCGGCCTGCGGAGCGCGCCGTCCATGGGCTGTTTTCCCCATGTTCGCGCTGCGCCGGCGCGTCGACGCTGTGGTCGTGAACTCCAGCTCCTCGCGATCCCTCCCCCCCGGCCTGCGCGGCGCCGAACTGCTGCGCGACCCGCGCTTCAACAAGGGCACGGCCTTCGAGCCCGCGGAGCGCCGCGCGCTCGGCCTCCGCGGACTGCTGCCGCAGCGCGTGTTCTCGCTCGAAGAACAGTGCGCGCGCGTGCTGCGCAACCTCGCGACCAAGTCCGACGCGCTCGAGCGCTACCTGTACCTGGCAGAGCTCGCCGATCGGAACGAGACGGTGTACTACCGCGTGCTGGTCGAGCACGTGGCCGAGCTGCTGCCGGTGGTGTACACGCCCACCGTCGGCGAGGCCTGCAAGCGCTTCGCGCACATCTACACGCGGCCGCGCGGCATGTACCTCTCGCTCGAGGACCGCGGCCAGCTCCAGGCCGTGCTGGGCGACTGGGGCGAGCGCGACGTGCGCGTGATCGTCGTCACCGACGGCGAGCGCATCCTGGGCCTGGGCGATCTGGGCGCGAACGGGATCGGCATCCCGATCGGCAAGCTGGCGCTCTACACGGCGCTGGGCGGCGTCGCGCCGCAGCACTGCCTGCCGATCGTGCTCGACGTGGGGACCGGCAACGCCGAATTGCTTGAAGACCCGCTGTACATCGGGCTGCGGCGGCGGCGCGCGCGCGGGGAGGAGTACGCGCAGTTCGTCGAGGAGTTCGTGCTCGCCGCCCAGGCGGTGTTCCCCGGGGTGTTGATCCAGTTCGAGGACTTCGCCACCGACAACGCCTTCGGACTGCTCGAGCGCTACCGCGAGCGCGTGTGCTCGTTCAACGACGACATCCAGGGCACGGCGGCGGTCGTGCTGGCCGGGCTCGAAGCGTCGGTCCGCATCACCGCCCGTCCGCTGAGCGAGCAGCGCCTGCTGTTCCTCGGCGCCGGTGCGGCGGGAGTCGGGATCGCCAACCTGATCGTCTCCGCGATGGTGCGCTCGGGCCTCGACGAGGCGCGCGCGCGGCGGGCCTGCTGGTTCGTCGATTCGCACGGCCTGGTGTGCTCCGCGCGCACCGACCTCGCGCCGCACAAGCGCCCCTTCGCACACGAGCACGCGCCGTTGCCCGACTTGTTCAGCGCGCTGCAGGCCCTGCGGCCGACGGCCCTGCTCGGCCTCTCGGCGCAGCCCGGCGCCTTCGACGAACGCTGCGTGCGCGCCATGGCGGAGTTCCACGAGCGTCCGCTGATCCTCGCGCTCTCCAATCCGACCTCGAAGGCCGAATGCACCGCGGAGCAGGCCTACCGCTGGAGCTCGGGCCGCGCCGTGTTCGCCAGCGGAAGTCCCTTCGAGCCGGTGGAGTTCGAGGGGCGCCGTCACACGCCCGGTCAAGGCAACAACGCCTACATCTTCCCCGGCGTCGGCCTGGGCGTCGTGGCGAGCGGAGCGCGGCGCGTGGTGGACGAGATGTTCCTCGTCGCGGCGCAGCGCCTGGCGCAACTCGTCCCGCAGGAGGTGCTCGACGCGGGCTCGCTGTACCCGCCGCTGCGGGATGTGCGCGCCGTCTCGGTCGAGATCGCGATCGCCGTGGCGCGCGTGGCCTGGGAGCGCGGCCTGGCGGCGCGGCCGCGGCCCGCCAGCATCGAGGCCTGCGTGCGCGAGCAGGTCTGGACGCCCGAGTACCGCCCGTACGTCTGAGCCTCGCGCGGCGCGCCGCGGCGCGCTCGAGCGCACTCGCTGTAGATCCTGTCGAGAGCTGCGGGCTAGGCTCTCCACCACGCCATGACGCTGGAGCAGGTGCTGTTCGACGCCGTCGTCTTCGATCTCGACGGCACGCTCGCTGCGACCGAGCGCTACTGGGTCGCGGCGGCGGCGCGCGGAGCCCAGCGCGCCTTCGACGAGCTCGGACTGGCGCGCACGCCGCCCAGCGCCGCGGAGTGGATGGCCATGGTCGGCTCGCCGCTGGAACGCGCCTTCGAGCGCACCTTCGCGGACTTGAGCCCGGCCCAGCGCGCTCGCGTGCTCGCACTGTGCGTCGAGGAGGAGCACCGCGCGCTCGCAGCGGGCGGAGCGGCGCCGATGCCCGGCGCGTTCGAAGTGCTGCGCGAGCTGCGTTCCCGCGGCGTGCGGATCGCCATCGCCAGCAACTGCAGCTCGCAGTACCTCGAGGCGCTGCTCGACGGGCTGCGCGACGGCGAGGAAACGCTGCGCTCGTTCGTGGACCAGGCGCGCTGCCTCCAGTCGCCGCGCGTGCACGACAAGTCCGACATGATCCGCGACCTGCTCGAGAGCTTCGCAACGCGCTCGGCGGTGATGGTGGGCGACCGCGCCAGCGACGCGGAGGCCGCGCACGCCAACGCGCTCGCGCACATCCACGTCGCCAGCGGCTTCGCCAGCGCCGACGAGCGCGTGGAGTGCGAGGCGACGGTTGGCGGGCTGGATCAACTGCTGGCGGCGCTCGGCGGGCGCGCGCGTTGGATCGGGGCCGCGCTGGAGCGCGTACCGGCGCACACCTTGGGCGTGACCGGCCGGCCGGCGTCGGGCAAGTCGCTGTTCGCGCGGGACGCGGCGCGCGTGCTCGCCGCTCGAGGCGACTCGGCGCGGGTGATCTCGCTCGACGCGTTCCTGCGCGAGCAGCCCAGCGAGCGCGCGGCCGCCGAGGACCACCTCGCGCGCGCCTTCGACCTGGAGTGGATCGAGCGCGCGTTGCTGGGGCCGCGAGCGCGCGGCGAGCCGACCCTGGCCGGACCGTGGGGCGCTCCGGTGGCGCCCGCCGAGCGCTTGATCGTGGAGGGGCTGTTCCTCGCCGATCCGCGCCTGCGGCCGGGCTTCGACGGACTGATCCACCTCGCCGCGCCGGACGAACTGCTGCTGCGTCGCGCCCTGGCGCGCGACCCCAGCGGGGCCGAGCTGGTGCGCATGCGCCGCGACTTCCTGCCGGCCCACGACGCCTTCGAGGCGCGCTTTCCGCCCGCGCGTGCAGCGCAACTCGTGCTCGAGGCCAGCAACTCCCTGGGGGCTCCGCTGGCGCGCCTCCCTTGACCCGCTGCGGCGCCAGCGCCTACACTCCGCGGCTCGCCACTGCCCGTGAGCGCTGTCCAAGCGCATCGCCCGTGGCCCAACAGGCAAGCCCCCCGAACGATGGAACTGACCCTCCCGCAGCGTTTGCAGAAGTCCGTTTCGGGCTCTTTCCACAAGACGGCCTTGCTGCAAAAGCGCGTGCGCGAGTTGATCCGCGGCGCTTCGCCGCTGATCGAGACCCGCGAGCGCAACCCGATCAAGATCGCCTTCCTCGAGATGGAACGCGGCCTGATCGAGCTGATCCCCGACGAAGAGCCGCAGGCGCCGCCGCCGCCGCAGGCCTGAGCGTTCGCCCGCGGCGCGCGCGACAGTTCGAGCCCGCGCCCCGGCTCGGCGCCATGCAGACTCCGCGTGCGCAGGATGCGGTCCGCATCGAGGAGCGCCTCGAGCGCGGAGGCGCTGCGGTCGAACTGCTGCACATCCCGGCGTTCGTGTGGAGCGCCTGGGCTGCGGCGCGCGGCGCGCTCTACACGCGAGGTGTGCTGCCCAGCGTGCGCGTCGACGCCCCGGTGCTTTCGGTCGGCAACCTCAGCGCCGGAGGGTCGGGCAAGACGCCGCTCGTCGCCTGGCTCGCGCGGCGGCTCGGAGAGGGCGGTCGGCGCGTGGGGCTGCTCTCGCGCGGCTTTGGGACCGCAGCAGGAGAGGTGTGGAACGACGAGGGGCGCATGCTGGCGCAACTCGCCCCGCAGGCGCTCCAGGTGCAGGACCGCGACCGCGTGCGCGGCGCGCTGGCGCTGATCGCTCGCGGCGCCGACGTGATCGTGCTCGACGACGGCTTCCAGCACCGCCGACTGGCGCGCGATCTGGACTGGGTGCTCGTGGACGCCACGCGTCCCTGGGGGCTGGCCGGTCGCACGGCGCGCAACGCGCCGCTCCTGCCGCGCGGACTGCTGCGCGAGCGGCCGAAGGCGTTGAAGCGGGCGAGCGCTCTGATCGTGACGCGCACCGATCAAGTCGGGGCGGGCGCGCTGGTGGAACTGCGCAGCGAACTCGCCGCGCTCGCGCCCGGCGTTCCGATCGCTTGCGCGCGACACGCGCCGGCGGGTCTGAGAACGTTGAGCGGCGCGCGCCTGGCGCTCGAAGAGCTGCGCGGCGCCCAGATCGATTGCATCAGCGGACTGGGCTCGCCGCAGGCCTTCGAACGCACGCTCGAGGACCTCGGCGCGACGCTGGGCGAGCGCCGCAGGCTGCCCGACCATCACCGCTACCGCGCGAGCGACCTCGACGGACTCGGCCGCGGCGGGCGGCGCGTCGTGACCAGCGCCAAGGACGCGGCGAAGCTCGAGCGACTGGCGTTGGAGCGCGAGGTGTGCGTGCTCGAGGTCGAGTTCGAGTTCGTCTCCGGGCTCGCTCCGTTGCTCGCGCAGCTCGAGTCGCTGGCGCCCTCGCGCGCGGAGCGCGAGCGAGCGGCTCTGCACGAGGGCTTGCATGGCTGAGCAGCGCGAGCACGGCGCCGCAGGTTGGGATTGGCCGGTCGAGCACCAGCTCGTCGAAGGCGATCGCAACGGGCTCGGCGCCTGGTTGCAGTACGGCCTGTTCCGCGCGGCGGTGGGCGTGTTCGCGCGGCTTCCGGCCGCGGGGCGGCGCGCGCTGTCGCGAGTCGTCGGCGAACTGGCGATGCGCCTGGACCGCAAGCGCTCGCGCTACGCCGCGGAGTTCATCGCGCAGGCGCTGCCGCACAGCTCGCGCGCCGAGCGCGACGCGCTGGTGCTCGCCGCGTGGCGTCACCTGATCGAGTTCAGCCTCGAGGACGTGCGCTTCAACGACTGCGTGCTGGGGCCGAAGTTGATGGAGCACTTCGAGGTCGAGCTCTCCGACGATGTGCGGCGGCTGCTGGCCGAAGGCGGCGGCGCCCTGGCCATCACGCCGCACGTGGGCGTGTGGGAGGCGCTGCCGGCGCTGTGGGCGCGGCTGCACTCCGGTCCGGTGTACGTCGTCGCGCGCCCGCCGCGCAATCGGCCGCTCTCGCGCTTCATCCAGGCTTCGCGCGAGGCGCGCGGCTTCCGCGTGCTGCACCGCCACGGCGCCGTGGAGAGCCTGACGCGCGTCGTGCAGGGCGGCGGCGTCGTCGGGTTGCTGCTGGACCAGCGCGCGCGCGGCAAGACCATGCTCGCGCCCTTCTTCGGCCGTCCGGCGCACTGCGAGCGCTCGGTGCCGCTGATCGCGCGGCGCCTGCGCCGACCGATGTTCTTCGCGGCCTGCTACCGCACCGCGCGCCCATTCCACTATCGCGTGGTGGCTTCGCGAGTGATGTGGCCCGACGAGCTCGCGCGCTGCTCGCCCGAGGCCCTGCTGGGGGAGATCAACCGCGAGATGGAACGTATGATCCTCGCCGCTCCGCAGCAGTACTTCTGGTTGCACGAGCGCTACCGCAATGCGCCCGCGGCGGCCCAGGCTTGAGCCGCGCGCCTGCGGCTGACGATCTTGCGCCTCCGTCCGGCCCTCGCTCCCCCCAAGTCACCCAGGCGTCCAACGAAGCGTCCACCGAATGTTCCTCGTCACTGGCGGGGCCGGCTTCATCGGCTCGAACCTCGTGCGCGGCCTCAATGCGCGCGGCATCGACGACATCTTGATCGTCGACGACCTCGAGCACGGCGACAAGCACCGCTCGCTCAACAGCCTGGAGTTCACCGACCTGGTCGACTACCGCAAGTTCGGCGACGACCCGGCGCGCTACTTCGCGAAGGCCCCTGAGGCGATCTTCCACCAGGGCGCGTGCTCCGACACGACCGAGAAGAACGGTCGCTTCATGCTGAGCGTCAACTACGAGTACTCCAAGCTGCTCCTGGAGTACGCGCAGGGGCGCTGCCCGTTCATTTACGCCTCGTCGGCGGCGGTCTACGGCGACGGCGACGACGGCTTCGTCGAGGCGCCGCGCTGCGAGTGGCCGCTCAACGTGTACGGCTTTTCCAAGCAGCTCTTCGACCGCTACGTGCGGCGCATGCTGCCGCGCTCGCGTTCGCAGATCGTCGGGCTGCGCTACTTCAACGTGTACGGTCCGCAGGAGAACCACAAGGGCCGCATGGCCTCGGTGGTGCTGAAGTTCCACGAGCAGGCCACCTCGCACGGCGGACTGAAGATCTTCGAGGGCAGTGAGCGCTTCCTGCGCGACTTCGTGTTCGTCGACGACGTCGTGGCGGTGAATCTGCACTTCCTCGACACGCCTGGTGTTTCGGGGATCTTCAACTGCGGTTCGGGCGAGGCGCGCAGCTTCACCGAACTGGCTCGCCTGACGGTGGCGCACTACGACGGCGCCGTGATCGTCGAGATCCCGTTCCCCGACGACCTCAAGGGCAAGTACCAGGCCTACACCTGCGCCGACCTGACGCACTTGCGCGCGAGCGGCTTCACCCGGCCGATGACGAGCCTCGCCGACGGCGTCGCGGCCTACGTCAAGGTGCTCAAGGACAGCGGCGGGTACTATCGCCGACCGGTTCGCCCCAGCGCATGAACGCCTCCGATCTCCAGAGTGTGCTCGAGCAGCTCGCGCGCCCGCGCGTGCTCGTGATCGGCGATCTGATCCTCGACCGCTACGTCTCGGGCGAGGTCGAACGCATCTCCCCCGAGGCGCCGATCCCGGTGCTCAACGCCAAGTCCGCGCAGGACAAGCTCGGCGGGGCCGGCAACGTCGCCGCCAACCTGCGCGCCATGGAGGCGGAGTGCGAAATCGTCGGCGTCGTCGGCGACGACAGCCGCGGTCGGCGCCTGATCGGCATGCTGCAGGACCTGGGCGTGCACACCGACGGCGTGCTGGTCGACGAGCAGCGTCCGACCACCGAGAAGACGCGCATGGTCAGCGGAGTGCAGCAGGTGCTGCGCGTCGATTGGGAGGTCTCGCGGCCGATCCCCGACGAACTGGGCCGCCGGCTGGTCGAGGCGCTCGCCGAGCGCATCGCGCGCGCGCAGGCCGTGATCCTGTCCGACTACGGCAAGGGCGTGCTCACGCGCCTGGTCGTGGCCGGCGCCGTGGAACTCGCGCGCCGCCGCGGCGCGCCGGTGCTGGTCGATCCCAAGGGCCGCGACTACTCGCGCTACAAGGGCGCGACCCTGATCACGCCCAACCGCCGCGAGGCCGAAGAGGCGCTCGGTCGCAAGCTGGGCGAGATCCGCGACATGCCCGCTGCGGCGCAGGATCTGATGCGCATCGGCGAACTCGAGGCGGCCGTCATCACGCTCGGCGCGCAGGGCATCTTCATGCTCACGCGGCAAGGTCAGTCGATCCACGTCCCGACCGTGGCGCGCGAGGTGTTCGACGTGACCGGCGCGGGCGACACGGTGATCTCCAACCTCGCGCTGGCGCTGGGCGCGGGCCTGCCGCTCGAGACGGCGGTGCACCTCGCCAACCACGCGGCCGGCATCGTGGTCGGCAAGCCGGGCGCCGCGAGCGTGACGCGCGGTGAGCTGTTCGAGCGGCTCGAGCAGCACGACCGCGGCGTGCGTTCGGCCGCGAAGGTCGTCGGCGGCGCGCGGCTCGAGGCGCTGCTCGAGATGTGGCGTGCGCAGCACAAGCGCATCGTCTTCACCAATGGCTGCTTCGACATCCTCCACATGGGGCACGTGGACTACCTGCGCTTCGCGCGCGCGCAGGGCGACGTGCTGGTGGTCGGCGTGAACGACGACGAGAGCGTCAAGCGCCTCAAGGGCCCCACGCGCCCGGTGAACTCGCTGGGCGATCGCATGGGCGTGCTGGCGGCGCTCGAGATGGTCGACGCGGTCACGAGCTTCGGCGAGGACACGCCCAAGGAAATCATCGAGCGCGTCACGCCCAACGTGCTCGTCAAGGGCCGCGACTGGGAGCACAAGGGCGTCGTGGGGCGCGAGTGGGTCGAGGCCCACGGCGGGCAGGTGGTGCTCGCGGATTTGACGCCCGGACGCTCGACCACGCGCATCATCGAGCGCGCGCGCGGCGCCAACTGCTAGTGTCTTGCTTGCGAATTTCGTCGAACATCTCGCTGGCCTCGCCGCCCCTGGCGGCGTTGCTGCGGTTCGGCGACCTGACCAGGTCGCCTGGAATCCTCGCGCCTTGCCAGGAACGCCGATTCCAGCGACATCTTCGACGGACTTCGCAAGCACGACACTAGAGCGCCAACCCCAAGGGAAATCGAGCATGGATCGCTTCGAACACGTGGTGCGGCTCCTGGATTACGACGACTGGGCCAATCGCGAGTTTCTGGGCGCGCTCCAGGCCCATCCGACGGCGCCGGGGCGCAAGCTCTTCGCGCACATCGTCGCCGCGCAGGTGCTGTGGCTCGATCGCATGGCGCATCGACCGATGACCTGTCCGGTGTGGCCCGAGTGGACCATCGACGAGTGCGCCGTGCGGCTCGACGTGCTGCGCGCCAACTGGCGCAGCTTCCTGCGCGGCCTGGACGCGCGCGCGATGGACACGTCGATCAGCTACGTCAACACCAAGGGCGCGCACTTCAAGAACCAGATCGGCGACGTGATCAGCCACGTGCTGTTCCACGCCAGCTACCACCGCGGTCAGCTCGCGCAGGTGCTGCGCGCCGAGGGGCGCGAGCCGCCGACGACCGACTTCATCCACGCCGTGCGCGAAGGTTGCTTCGGCGCGGGCGGCGACTGAGCGCGCGTTCGGCTTAGCCGTGGAAGTCCAGCCACTCGCGCGACCACAGCTCGTACAGCCCCCAGAGGATCAGCGCGTTGACCGCGGTCACCAGCACCGCCAGCGCGAGAAATCCGGGCTTGCTGGTCTTGTGGTGGAAGGTCCGCATTCCGAACCACATCCCCGGCGCCGCAAGCGGCAATCCCAGGGAAAGCAGCGTTTTTTCGCTGATGCGCCGCCCGCCGCTCTTCGCCAGGCGCTTGTCGAGACCCTGGGCGAGGAAGGCCAGCAAGTTGACCGAGAGCAGGAACGCGGCGACGAACCAGATTTCGAGCGTCATGGGCGGGCCGCACAGGATAGGGGCCGCGGACCGCGCGCGGCAGTTCGCGCCGTGCACCGTTTCGCGCCGTGCTCGGCTCTCGCGCTGGTCGCGTGCGTCGCGCCACACGCGCAACAGGACGCACACGCGCGCCGAGATGCGCCCAACGTGGTGCTGATCGTCGCCGACGATTTGGGGTGGGGCGATCTGGGCTGCTACGGGCAGCGCAAGTGGCGCACGCCGCACCTCGACGCGCTGGCGGAGCGGGGCGCGCGCTTCACCGACTTCTACGTAGCGCAGCCGGTGTGTTCGGCTTCGCGCGCTGCGATCCTCACCGGCTGTTATCCCAACCGTGTCGGCATCCAGGGCGCGCTCGTGCCCAGCTCCCTGCACGGTCTGGCGGCGAGCGAGACGACGCTGGCCGAGGTCGCGCGCTCGCGCGGCTACGCCACGGCCTGCATCGGCAAGTGGCACCTGGGCTGGCAGCCGCAGTTCCTCCCGACGCGCCAGGGCTTCGACGAGTTCTTCGGCATCCCGTACTCGAACGACATGTGGCCGGGGCATCCCGAGAATCCCAAGGACTGGCCGGCGCTGCCCTTGTTCGAAGGTGAGCGCGTGATCGAGTTCGTCGAGGACCAGTCCGAGTTCACCGCGCGCTACACCGCACGCGCCGTCGACTTCATCGAGCGCTCCGTCGCGCAGCGGCGCAACTTCTTCGTCTACCTCGCGCACCCCATGCCGCACGCGCCGCTGTTCGCCAGCTCGAGTTTCCGAGGCCGCAGCGGCGCAGGCTTGTACGGCGACGTGATCGAAGAACTCGACGCTTCGCTGGGCGCGATCGATGCCGCGCTCGAGCGTTTGGGTGTCGCGGACGACACGCTGATCGTGTTCACCAGCGACAACGGCCCGTGGCTGAGCTACGGCGAGCACGCCGGGGACACCGGCGGACTGCGCGAGGGCAAGGGCACGACCTTCGAGGGCGGCGTGCGCGTGCCGTTCATCGCGCGCTGGCCCGGGAGGATTCGCGCGGGGACGGTCGTGAGCGAGCCGGCGATGACAATCGATCTGCTGCCGACGATCGCGCGTGCGCTCGACGCTCCGCTGCCGCCGCTTCCGATCGACGGTTGCGACATTACTGCGCTGCTCACGGGCGAGCCCGGCGCGCGCTCGCCGCACGATGCGCTCTTGTTCCACTACCACGCCGGCCACCTCGAGGCCCTGCGCGCCGGTCGTTGGAAGCTGCACTTGCCGCACAGCTACCGCACGCTGCGCGAGGGCGAGCGCGCGCGCGACGGCGTTCCCGTCGAGTACGACTACGGCGCACGCATCGAACTGTCGCTGTTCGATCTCGAAGACGACCCCGGCGAGACGCGCAACGTCGCGGCGGAGCACCCCGCGCTGGTCGAGCGCCTGTGCGCGCTCGCCGAACGCGCAGTTCAAGAGCTCGGCGACGGCTCGCGCGGCCTTCGCGGAAGCGCCGTTCGCGCTGCCGACGTCGCGGACTGAACGCTCACACGCCCGCGCGCGCCGCTTCGTAGAGCGGATTGGCGAAGGTCTCGTTGCGCGACCAGTTGTTGCCGTCGACGCAGGTGCGGCAGGGCGTGAGGTCCTTCAAGCAGCCCGTGCGCTTGCGCAGGTCGTTCGCGACGGCGCCGTTGTAGAGCTCGTGAATCGAGTGCTGGTTCACGTTGCCCAGCGCGAGGTCCATGTTCGTGTCGAGGTTGCAGGGGCTGACCACGCCGCGCCAGTCGATCATCAGGTAGCGCAGCTCCCACACGTTGCAGCGGTGCGCGAGCACCAGCGGATCGGCGGTCTTGCCGCCGTAAGTGAGCACCTGCTTCATCAGGATGCGGTCGTCGGGCCCCAGGCACGGCGTCCAGTGCGCGAGGAAGCGCTCGCGCTCGTCGCCCTGGTTGTGCGAGCTCTTCACGAACACCAGTCGCGTGGGGAGGTGCTCAGGCAGCGCGAGCCAGTAGCGCACCTTGTCGTTGATGGCCTTCATGCGCTCGCGCTCGGGCGCGAGGCGGCCGGCGAGGTCGCGCACCTTGCCCGGGCGCGCGCGGTTGAAGACCTCGGGCGTGACGGCGTCGAGGCTGAGGCGCACGAGGTCGACGCGCGCGTCGATCCAGGCCTGCATGGTCTCGCGCGTGACGAAGCTGACGTTGGTCGAGAGCTCGAGCCTGAAGTTGCGCTCGCGCAGCGAACGCACGAATTCGAGGTAGTCGCGGTGCAGCGTCTGCTCGCCGAAGAAGCCCAGCTCGACCGTCTCGGCCACGCGGTTGCACTCGTCGATGGCGCGCTCGAAGGTCGCGCGCGACATCAGGCCCTGGCGACGGTCGTAGGGCGCGCCGAGCGGCGTCGAGTCGGCGTGCTTGAAGGCCTGCGGGCAGAACGGGCAGGTGAAGTTGCAGATGTTGGTCAGCTCGACCGAGACGCGCAGGCGCCGCTCGGCGGGATACTCCGGCGAGCGCGCGGGCGCGGGCAGCGGGGCGGCGGGGGCGTCCATCGCTCGTGCCTGTCGGCGCGATCGCCTCGCGCCTTGCGTGCGTCCCAGCTCGATTCGCCGGGGGATTCCCAAGCCTGCGCAGCTGTGGGACCGATCGGCCGCGCGGCGCCCTATCCTGGCGGCCAGCGAGAAGCACCGATGCGCGTCCTGTTCATCTACCCCAACCTCTACACCCAGATGGGGTTCAACCACGGCCTCGCCACGCTCTCGGCCGTGCTCAAGCGGGCCGGGCACGAGACGAGCCTGGTCAACCTCAACGAGAACCTCCCGCCCGTGCCGACGAACGAGGACGTGCTCGCGCGCATCCTCGCGTGGGGGCCGGGCCTGGTCGCCTTCTCGTGCTTGACCCAGCAGTACCGCGCGGCGTGCGAACTCGTGCGCTGGCTGCGCGAACAGGCGGACGCGCGCGGACTCGAGCTGCCGCCGATCGTGGTGGGCGGCATCCACCCGACGATGGTGCCCAGCGAGGTGATGGGCGACGGATTGTGGGACCACGTCGGCGTCGGCGAGTGCGAAGACGCGCTGCTCGAACTCGTCACGCGCCTCGAGCGCGGCGAGCGGCCCGACGACGTGCGCAACTTCCTGTCGTGGAAGGGCGGCGTGCGGCCGGCGGCTGCGCAGTTCGCGCCGGTCGACGCGGCGCACTGGGTGCACAACCCGGTGGGGGAGTTCCCCGACCTGCGCACGTTGCCGATGCCCGACTACGAGCTGTTCGACACGCAGCGCATCACCGACCAGAAGCACGGCTGGTTCGGATTGCTCTCGTCGCGCGGTTGTCCGTACCGCTGCACCTACTGCCTCAACCACAAGATCGTCGATCGCTACCGCGACGAGCTCGGCCGCTCGACCAACCAGATCGGCTTCTTCCGCTTCCGGCCGCCGCAGTTGCTCGTGGAAGAGATCCAGTGGGTGCTCTCGCGCTACGAGAACATCGGCACCTTCATCTTCGACGACGACCTGTTCACGCAGAACGTCGAGCATGCGATCGCGACCTGCAACGCGCTAGTTGCAGCCGGCATCAAGGTCCCGTTCGTGGTCAACAGCCACGTCAAGCAGCTCGATCCGCGCGTGGCGGAAGCTCTCGCGCGCGCCGGTTGCCGCATCCTCAAGCTCGGCATCGAGTCGGGCTCTCCGCGAGTCCGCAAGGAAGTGCTGCAGCGCTTCATGTCGAACTCGGACGTGTTCAACACGATCGAGGCGGCCGAGATGTACGGGCTGCACACCTCGGGCTTCTTGATGGTCGGTCTGCCGTACGAGACGCACGAAGAGCGCTGGGAGACCGTCGATTTGCTCGCGAAGTCGGGCATCGGCCGCTTCCGCACCTCGCTGTTCTTCCCGTTCCCCGGCACCGAGAGCTACGCGCTCGCGCTCAAGGGCGGCTACATCGACCCGAGCAAGGAAGTGAAGCTCACGGACTTCACCGAGTCGAGCTGCATGGACTTCGGCGAAGAGGAGAACCTCTTCATCGACAAGCTTGCGACCTGCATGCCCTGGTTCGTGAACTCGCGCCTCGACCGTTATCGCCCGGCGCCGGCGAGCGAGCGCTACCGGCCGCTCGTCGAGCGCGTGCTCGCGATGAGCGCCGCGGAGTGGGAGGCCTTCAAGCCGCTCGTGCGCAAGCTCGACGCGGAGCTCTCCGCCGCCGCCGTCGCCGCGAACGAGCTGCACTACGCGATCAAGTACAACGCCTTCATGGGCGTGCGCAGCGACTACTACCTCGCCGAAGAGGCCGGGATCGAGTGGCACACCGCCGCCGCCAAGCCCGTGCCCGAGCGCCTCGCCGAGCTGGCCCTCGCCGCCGCGGCGAGCGAGATGTGCTGAGCCGGCCCGCGCCAGCGCGGGTTTGTGTTCCGCCGCCCGCGGCGCGAAACTGGAGCGCGTGAACCCCCTAGTCCCTGACTTCACGTCGCTGCGCGTTTCGGTGATCGGCGACATCATCGCCGACCACTACCTCGTGACCCAGCCGCGCTCGCTGTCGCGCGAAGCGCCGGTGATGGTGCTGCGCTACAAGAGCGAGGACTTCCAGGCGGGAGGGGCCGCGAACGTGGCGCGCAACGTGCGCGCGCTCGGCGCGGCGACGCGCTTGCACGGCTGCGTGGGGCGCGACGTGCGCGGCCGCGAGTTGATCGAGCTGCTCGAGGGCTTCCGCATCGACACCATGGGCGTCGAGACGATCCCGGAGTGGACCACGCCGACCAAGACGCGCATCGTGGCCGCTGAGCCGCGCCGCAGTCTGCAGCAGGTGCTGCGCGTCGATCGCGAGCCCGCGCGTCCGGCCGCTGCCGAGATCCGCGCCAAGATCCGCGAGCGCGTCGTTTCGCTTGCGCAGGCGATCGACGTGCTGCTGATCTCCGACTACGACTACGGCATGGTCGACGCCGAGCTGGGCGCGCTCGCCACCGAGCTGGCCTCGCGCGGAGTCGTCGTGGTGCTCGATCCGCGCTCGCACATCGCCGGCTTCGAGGGCGTGACGGCCATGACGCCGAACGTCGGCGAGCTGGCGCGCTTCACCGGCCGCGAGCTCGACGAGCTGGCGGACATCAAGGACATCTCGGCGGCCGCGGGCGAGCTGCTCGCGCGCTGTCCGATGCGCTGGCTGCTCGTGACGCGCGGCAACAAGGGCATGGCGCTGTTCGGCGAAGGCTGCCCCGAGCGCGGCATCGCGGTCGACGCCTCGGGCTCGGGCGATGTGACGGACGTGACCGGCGCGGGCGACACGGCTGCAGCGGTGTTCGCACTGGCGCTGGCCAGCAAGCTCGACGCTCCGACCGCCATGCAGCTCGCCAACGCGGCCTCGGGCGTGGTGGTCATGGAGCACGGCGCCGCGGTCTGCACTCCCGACCAGCTGCGCGAGGCCAGCGAGCGCACGCCGGCGCCGGTCCGCATTGCATGAGCGTCGCGACGCGGGTCTGGGCGCGGGATGCGCTCGCGGCGGAGCTCGCGGCGCTGCGCGCGCGTCAGCCGGGGCTGCGGGTGGTGCTGGCGAACGGTTGCTTCGACCTGCTGCACGTCGGGCACGTGCGCTACCTCGAGGACGCGCGCTCGCGCGGGGACCTGCTGGTCGTCGCGCTCAACACCGACGAGTCCGTGCGCGCGCTGAAGGGGCCCGCGCGGCCGCTGACGCCGCTCGTCGAGCGCGCCGAACTCGTCGCTGCGCTGCGCTGCGTCGGGTTCGTCACCTCGTTCGCTGAGCGCGACCTCGAGGCGACGCTGCGCGCGCTGCGGCCCAGCGTGCACGCCAAGGGCACGGACTACACGGCGCAGAACGTGCCCGAGGCCGCGGTCGACCGCGAGCTGGGCATCGAGATCGCGATCTGCGGCGACGCGAAGGAGCGCTCTTCGAGCGCGCTCATCGAACGCGCCCGTGCGGCCGCGCGGGAGCAAGCTTGAGCGACCCGGCGCTCGATCGCCGCCCGCTCTCGCCGCCGGCGCTGACCGCGCTGTGGGCCCCGCTGGCGTTTCTCAGCGCGCTGTGCGGCATCGGCGGCGGGCTGTTCGCGGTTCCGCTGCTCCACTACCTGGGCGCGACGCCCATCAAGCGCGCGGTCGCCACGTCCACGGTGGTCGTGTTCGTGCTGAGTGTCACGGGAACGATCGCCGAGGCCTTGCAGGCGCAGCCCGCGTTCATCTGGCCCGCGATCGCAGCGCTCGCCGTCGGGGGCTGGGCCGGAGCGCACGCCGGCTTCTGGGCCTCCAAGCGCGTCGACTCCCACGTCATCAAGCGCGTGTTCGTGGTCGTGCTCGCCTTCTCGGCCTACCGCGTGTTCGCCGTCACGCCGCACGCGGAGCTGCTCGGCGCCGCCGACGTTCATGCGCTGGGCGCGCTCGAGGTCGCCGTGGTCACGCTGATTGGGTTCGCCGGCGGCTTCATCGCGCCGATCCTGGGCGTCGGCGGCGGACTGCTGGTCGTTCCGGCGCTGTACCTGAGCTTCCCGGCCATCACGATCCTCGAGGCGCGCGCGTGCAGCGTGGCGATGACGATCCTCACCTCAGGGCAATCCGCCTGGTTGCACGCGCGCGCGGGCTCGGTCGATCGCGCGCCGCTGCGTTGGCTGGCGCCGGCGACCGTGCTGGGCTCGATCGCCGGCGTCGTGGCCGTGCACCAACCCGGCTGGGCCGAGGTGGCTCGTCTGGGCCTGGGCTTCGTGCTGCTGTTCGTCGCAGCGCGCTTTGGCTGGGACGAGTGGGCGCAGTGGCGCGCGCGCTCGAGCGCTCAGGCGTAGATGCCGCGCGTGCGGTCGGCGTTCGCGACGCGCGTCACCGCGACGATCTGGGCCGCGGTGCGCAAGGTGACGTCGCGCTCGGTGTGCACGCGCACGACATCGGCCCAGGCCTCTTCGAGGAAGCGGCGCATGCGCTGCAGGATGTCGCCCGACTGCCAGGCGTAGCCCATGCGGTTCTGCACCCACTCGAAGTAGCCCGAGAGCGTGTCGCCGCCGCGGGCCAGGATGTCCGGCACGACCTTGATGCCGCGCTCGCGCAGCGTGCGGTAGGCCGGGGCCGAGACGGCGCCGTGCTGGCCTTCGAGGATCAGCTTGGTGTTGATCGCGCTGCAGTTGCGCAGCGTGATCGAGTTCGCCGTGGCGCAGGTCGCGTAGACCTCGCTCGGCTGGCGGATCAGCTGCTCATGCGCGATGCGGTCGAAGGCGCCCTTCACTTGCCCCAGGCCGCCCTCGGGAGTGCGCTGCGCCAGGATCGCGGGGATGTCGAGGCCGGCGGGGTTGTACAAGCCGCCGTCCTTGTCGCTCAGTCCGACCACGCGGCAGTCGCCTTCGTGCAACAGGCGCGCGAGGTTGCCGCCGACGAAGCCGGCGCCTTCGACGATCACGGTGGGGCCGGTGCGCTCCGAGCCCAGGCCGAAGTGGCGCGTGGCGAGCTCGAACAGGATGCGCAGGCCCTGCGCCGCGGCGTCGTCGCTGTGGCGCGAGCCGCCCATGACCAGCGGCTTGCCGGCCACGATCGCGTTGGTCGTCGAGCGGCGGTGCATGGAGTAGGTGTCCATCACCCAGCCCATGACGTGCTCGTCGCGGGCCTTGTCGGGCGTGAACACGTCGCGCTCGGGGCCGATCACATCCACCATGCAGGCCACGTAGCGGCGCACGGCGCGCTCCATCTCCGCGCTGGAGAACTTGGAGCGGTCGAGCGCGATCGCGCCTGCGGCGCCGCCGAAGGGCACGCCCAGGAGCGCGCACTTCCACGTCATCCAAGCCGCCATCGCGCGCAGGTCGTGCAAGTCGACCGAGCCCTCGATGCGCAGCGGTCCGCAGTAGGGGCCCAGGCCCGCGTTGTGCTGCACGCGCCAGCCGTCGAGCACGGCCACCGAGCCGTCGTCGCGCAGCACCGGCAGCGACACGAGCACCTCGCGGTCAGGCCTGCGCAGGATCTCGAACTCGCTCCGGTCGATCGAGGCCAGTCGCGCGGCCTCGTCGAAGTGGCTCATCATCGTCGCGTAGGGCGACTCGTCGCTGGTGGAGGGCGTCGGGGCGGCGGCTTGCGTGCTCATCGTCTGGAGACCTGGGCTCGGGAACTGAGCGAGCCCGCCGGAGAGCGGGCTCGCAGGGATGGTTGGGCGATCGCGCGGCTCAGGCGTACGTGCCGCGCAGTTGGTAGACGTTCGCGACGCGGCTGACGGCGAGGATGTAGGCGCCGATGCGCAGCGAGCAGCTGTGCTTCTTGGCCGTTTCCTCGACCGCGGCGAAGGAACTGGTCATGACTTGCTCCAGGCGCGAGTTGACCACTTCCTCGGTCCAGAAGTAGCCCGCGCGGTCCTGGACCCATTCGAAGTACGAAACGGTCACACCGCCGGCGTTGGCCAGGATGTCCGGCACGACCATCACGCCGCGCCGATCGAGGATCTCGTCGGCCAGCACCGTGGTCGGCCCGTTCGCGCCTTCGATGATCAGCTTGGCCTTGACGCGCTCGGCGTTCTTCGAAGTGATCTGGTTCTCGGTCGCGGCCGGGACCAGAACGTCGCAGTCCAGCTCGAGCTGCGCGCTGTTGGGCAGGTGCTCCGCCTTCGAGTAGCCCTGCAGCTTCTTGTTGGCCTTGAGGTACGCGAGCACCTCGGGCACGTCGAGTCCGGCGGGGTTGTGGATCGCGCCGTACATGTCGCTCATCGACACGACCTTGAGGCCCTCGCGCGCCAGCAACATCGCCCCGATGCCGCCGACGTTGCCCGAGCCCTGCACGACGACGCGCGCGTTCTCGGGGCGCATGCCGAGCTTCTTGAGCGCCTCGCGCGTGACGATCATCACACCGCGGCCGGTCGCTTCCGTGCGGCCCTTCGAGCCGCCCAGCGCGAGCGGCTTGCCGGTGACGATGGCGGTCTCGGTGCGGCGCACGTGCATCGAGTACGTGTCCATCAGCCACGCCATGGTCTGTTCGTTGGTGTTGACGTCCGGCGCGGGCACGTCGCGGTCGGGCCCGAGGATGTCCATGATCCCCGAGGTGTAGCGGCGCGTGATGCGCTCGAGCTCGCCCTTGGAGAGTTCGCGCGGATCGCAGATCACGCCGCCCTTGCCGCCGCCGAACGGCACGTCGACGACCGAGCACTTCCAGGTCATCCACGCGGCCAGCGCGCGCACTTCGTCGAGGTGCACGTCGGGCGCGTAGCGGATGCCGCCCTTGCACGGGCCGCGCGAGAAGTTGTGCTGCACGCGGTAGCCGGTGAACACGCGCAGCTTGCCGTTGTCCATCTGCACCGGGATGGAGACCGTCAACTCCTTGTCCGGCGTGCGCAGGACTTCCTTGAGGCCCTCGTCGAGGCCGAGGCGATCGGCGGCCACGTTGAAGCGGTGCGCCATCGCTTGGAAGGGATTGAACTCGTCGATCGGGGCCTTGCCGGCCTGGCTGGCGGTCGCAGTGGACATGGGGGGCGGCTCGCGACGCGAACGCGGGCCGGGGCGGCGCCGCTGCGTGCGAGGTGGGGGTCGTGAAGAAGGAGAAGGGTGGGACGGTCCGCGCCGCAAACACCCTGTGCGGGCGCTGGTCGGGCGCGGGAACGGGCCAAAGATTGGACCCGGCGCCGGGCCCCGTGGGAAGGGGCCAGTGCCGCGGCGCCGCGGACGTTGCGCCCCGCCCGGCAAACGGTTCCGATGGACCGCGTGGAGGCCTGGCAGCGCACATCGGACGACGAAACCGCGGCGACGCCGGCCGGCGGCGGGTTGCGCCTGTGGCGTTCGAGCATGCTCGCGGGACTCTCCAGCGCCCCTCACGAGGCCCTGGCGGCGGCCTTCGCGGTCGGTCGCGAGGCCGCGCTGCGCCAGGTGCACCAGCGCGCGACGTTGCTGTGGCCTGGCGCGTCCGACGTGATCGTCAAGCGCTATGAGCGCGGCGTGTGGGGCGACGCCCTGCGCGAGTGGCGCGCGCGCGGCGCCGTGCGTTCCTTCGCCCGGCGCGAGGCGGAGAACCTCGAAGAGCTCGCCCGCGTCGGCCTGCCGACCCCGCGACCGCTGGGGTGGTGCGGCTGGGACGGGTGGCGCGGCGTCGCACAGCCGAGCGCGCTGTGGATGGAGCGCGTGGAGCACCGCTGCGACCTGCGCGAGGAGCTGGCGCGCGATCCACGCGCGGCGCTGCGCTGGCGCGACGGACTCGCACGGCTCGTCGCGCGCTTGCACTCGAGCGGCTGGCGCCACCGCGACCTCTACTTGCAGCACTGGCTGGTGAGTGCGCGCGGGCTGGTGTTGATCGACGTCGGCCGTTGCGAGCGCGAGCCCCAGATGCGCGAGCGCTGGTTCGTGAAGGACCTCGCCGCGCTCGAGCTGTCGTGCCCCGCGGGCGTCGGCGCACGCTCGCGCCTGCGCTTTGCGGCGCGCTACTTCAAGGAACGCGGCGTCGCAGAGCGAAGAGCCAAGCGCGACCTGCTGTCGGCGGTGCGCGCCAAGGCGCGGCGCATGGCGGCCCACGAGCCGCGCTACGTCGACCCGCGCGAGCGTTCGGCTGCGATGGAGCGCGAGACGTGATCGAGCGGATCGAGCACCTCGCGATCGCCGCGCCGAACTGGGTCGGCGACCTGGTCATGGCCACGCCGATGCTCGAGGCCGCGCTCGCCGCGCCGCACATCGGCCGCGTCAGCGTGCTCGTGCGCG
This sequence comes from Planctomycetaceae bacterium, assembly GCA_011525785.1. Taxonomy (GTDB): domain Bacteria; phylum Planctomycetota; class UBA1135; order UBA1135; genus WYBT01. The sequence continues at coordinate 12,149 of WYBT01000012.1, read as the reverse complement.
CGCACCTCGCCCCGCTGCTCGCCGACGGTCCGCTCGCCGAGCACGTGCATCCCTACAAGGGCGCCCGCGACGAGCGCGAGCAACTCGGGCGGCTGCGGCCGGACGCGATCGCGCTGCTCTCCAATTCGTTCGGCGCCGCCTGGCGCGCGTATCGAGCCCGCGTGCCGTTGCGAGCCGGCGTCGCGCTCTCCGCGCGCGGCGCGTTGCTCACGCACCGCTTCACGCCGCCCGCGATCGACGGCCGGCGCTATCCGATCCCGACCGCGCACTTGCACCGCGACGTGCTCGGACTGGTCGGCGTGAGCGTTCCGAGCTTGCATCCGCGACTGCACGTGTCGCAGGGCGTGCTCGACGCGCAGCGCGCGGAGCTCGAAGAACTCGGCCTGCGCGAGCCGTACGCGCTGTGCTGTCCGGGCGCGGCCTTCGGCGCGGCCAAGCTCTGGGCGCCGGAGCGCTTTGCACGCGCTCTCGACGTGCTCTACGCCGAACGCGGTCTGCGCCCGGTGGTCAGCGGCGGTCCCGGCGAAGAGCCGTTGATCGAAGCGGTCGCAAAAGCCTCGCGCAGCGGCGCAATCTCGCTCGCGGCGCGCCCGCGCAGCCTCGCGACGCTCAAGGCGCTGGTGAAGGACGCGCAGGTGCTCCTCGTGGGCGACTCCGGGCCGCGCTGGGTCGCGGCAGCCTTCGACACGCCTTGCGTGTGCGTGATGGGGCCCAATCTTCCGTCGCTCACCGCGAGTTCGCTCGAGCTGTGCGAGCTGGTGCGCGTGGACCTCGAGTGCTCGCCCTGCGCCGAACGCACTTGTCCGCTCGGCCACCACCGCTGCATGAGCGCGATCCCGCCCGAGCGCGTCGCTGCGGCGGCGCTGCGAGTGATGGCGCGCAAAGCGCGCGCAGGAGCAGCGGCGTGAGCAGGCTCGCGCGCGGCGTGCGCCTGGCGGTGCGGACGCCCGACTGGCTCGGCGATCTGGTGATGGCCGAGCCGGTGTTGCGCGCACTCCACGCGCGGGTTCTCGAATTGGGCGGCGCGCTCACGTTCGTCGGCGACGTGCGCTTGCTCGAGGTCTTCGACGGCGCCTTCGAGGGCGTCGATCGCGCGCGCGCCGACGACCCGCGCTCGTGGCGCGGCCACGACGTCGCGTTGCTGCTGGTCAACTCGTTCCGCAGCGCCTGGGCCGCCGCGCGCGCCGGCGTGCGCGAGCGCGTGGGCTACGCGCGCGACGTGCGGAGCGCACTGCTCACGTGCGCTGTCACTCCCGCGCGCGAGCAGGGCGGCGTGCCGATCGGCCTGGGACTTTCCGGCCGTCCTCCGCGCTACTTGCCGCGACCGTACGGCGCGACTTGCGCGGAGCTCGCTGCAGCGCTGGGCGTTTTCGTCGACGATCCTCGCCCGCGGCTCGCTCCGAGCGTGCGCGGCCGCGAAGAGTGGGTGCGCAGGCTGCGGCGCTTCAAGCTCGAGCCCGGCGCGACGTACACGCTGGTGAACGTGGGCTCGCGCGCCGACTCGGCCAAGGCCTATCCCGCGGCGCAGTGGGGGGCGGTGCTGGCGGCGCTCTCGCCCTGGCGCGACGAGCCGCTGGTCATCGTCGGCGGACCGGGCGAAGAGGCTTCGTTGCGCGCCGCACAGGAGCACGCGGGACAGGCCAAGGTGCTTGCCTGCGTCGAGCCCGTCGCGTCGCTGCCCGAGCTCGTCGCGCTGTGCGCTGGCGCGCGCGTCGTGTTGAGCGCAGATGCGGGGCCGCGGCACGTCGCCAACGCGGTCGGCGCGCGCGTGGTCACGCTGTGCGGGCCCACGGACCCGCGCCACACAGCCGATGCGCTCGAGCGAACGACGCTGCTGCGAGTGCCGGTCGAGTGCGGGCCGTGCCACCGCGAGCGCTGCCCGCTCGAGGGAGCGCAGCGCCATCAGTGCATGACGCGCATCGACCCCGAGCGAGTCGCTCGCGCCGCGCTGTGAACATGAGCGCCCGCCGCATCGCACTCGTGGTCGCGCTCGCGCTGCTCGCGGCGCTCGCGTGGTGGACGCGCGCCGTGCAGCACCGCAAGGTCGAGCTCGCGGGCTACTCGCACTGGATCTCGACCGATCCCGACTCGCTGCACCAGTTGCGCCGCATCGAGCGCATCTTTCGCGAGGGACCGCCTGCGGCCGAGTTCGACGCCACGTTCAACTGGCCCGACGGCAGCGCGATTCCCGCTCCGCCGTACTACCCGCTCGTCGCGTGGGCCGCTCTCGCGCCGTTCGCGCCGGCCGAGCGCGAGGCGCGCCGCGGCTGGCTCGAGGAAGCGGCCTGCACGTTGCCCGCGTTGTTCGCCGTCCTGGCCGTGCTCGTCGCCGCTCTCGCAGCGTACGAGCGCGTCGGACTCGCCGCCGGCGTCTTCGTCGGCGTCTGCGTGGCCGTCGCGCCCGGCGCGATCCACTACTCGTGCGTCGGCAACGGCGATTACCAGAGCTGGTCGCTCCTGCTCGGCCTGGCGCAGCTCGCGCTCCTGTCCACAGCGCTCGCGCGCGGCTGGCTCGAACGCTCACGCGCGGCGTGGATCAGCGGCGCGCTCCTCGGCGCGCTGCACGGCTTCGCGATCGGCTCGTGGACGCCCGCGCTGATTCAACTCGTTCTCGCCGACGTCGTGTTGGCGCTCTGCATCGTGTTGCACACGCGGCGCGGCGAGTGCGTCAAGCTGCCGGAGTTCGGCGCCGCACTGCATCTCGCCGCGTTGCTCGCACTCGCGCCGGCGCTCGCGACGAGCCCGTGGCGCGCGAGCGCGCCGTGGCAGATCGTCAACCTCTCGTGGTTCCACGCGCTGTACCTCGTGCTCGGCGCCCTCGTGTTCGCGCCGCTCTTCGCGCTGCGCGGCGAGAGCGCGTTGCGGCGCAACTACGCAGCGTTGACGGCAGCCGCGTTGCTCGCGCTGTTCGGCGCCGCGTGGCTCGCGCCCGTGGGCCCGGGCGAAGCGCTGCGCGAGGCCTTTTCGTGGGCGCGCGCCGAGAACACGTTCATGGCGCAGGTCGCGGAGTCGACGCCGCTGTGGGGCGCGTGGTCCAAGCTCGCGCTGTACCTCGGCTACGGCGCCTTCGTGGCGCCGCTCGCGTGCGTTGCACTGGCCGCGATCGCGTGGCGCGAGCGTGCGCTCGCCTGGGCGCCGTGGTGCGTCGCACTCGCGGTGTTCGGCGTGATGGCCGCGGCGCAGATGCGCTTCGCGGAGCTCGTCGTCGCTCCGCTGGCGCTCGCGTTGGCGCTGTGCGCCAGTCGTCTGGTCGCGCGAGTGCGACTTCCGCGGGCCGCGCGCTGGTTCGCGACTCCGCTCGTGGCCCTCGCAGCCCTCGCACTGCACTTCGACGGCGTTTCGAGCACCGTTCGCCGCGCGCAAACCGATCCGCCCTTCACCGATTCGCTCGCCAAGCGCTCTTCGCGCCTCATGGCGGACTGGTTGCGCGAGCATTCGCCCGCGGGAAGCGGCGTGATGGCGCTGTGGGGACAGGGCCAGACGATCCAGTGGGCCGCCGAGCGCGGCGTGGTCGCGTCGAACTACGGGCACTACGTCGGCGAGGAGTCGTTCCTCGACTCGTTCCGCTTCTTCGCTGGCGACGATGCTGCACAGGCCGAAGCGTTGCTCGCGCGTCGGCGCGTCGACTACGTGCTCGTCACGAGTGATTTCGAGCGTCAGTGGGGCTCGATGTCGGCCGCGGCGGGCGTCTCGAACAGCGCGGAGCGACTGGCGCGCTCGATGGGGGCGCGGCTGCTCGGCGCAGGCGCTCCGCTCGACTTCCTGCGCGTCGTGCACGCCTCGCCGCTCGCCGATCCTCGCCGGAGTTCGGCTGGCGGCGGCTCCGCAGCGCCCAGCGGATTAGTGTTCGAGCGCGTGAGCGGCGCGTGGATCGAAGCCCGCGGTTCGCCGGGCGCGCTGCTCGATTTCGAGGCTGAGTTGCGCCTGCGGGGCCTGAGATTGCGCTACTCGACGAGCGCTCGCGCCGCCGCTGACGGCCGAGCACGCGTGCGCACGCCGTACTCGAGCGAGCGCGTCGGCGACCTCGAGCCCGCGGCGGGTTTTCGCGCGCGCTTCAACGGCCGCGAGCACCTGCTCGCGGTGCGTGAGGCCGACGTGCGCTCCGGCGCGACGATCACGCTGCCGTGAGGGCCGCTACGATGCGCGGCTCGACCACGCCACTCACGAACACGCCATGAGCTACTCGCCCGACCAGTTCCCCGCCGACATCCCCGACAGCCCCGAACTCGTCGCCTGCGAGCGCGAGGGCGACATCGTGACGCTCACGATCCAGCGGCCGGAGCTGATGAACTGCCTCTCGTTCCCCACGCTCAAGCGGCTGCGCAAGCTGTGCCACGAGCTCAAGAGCGATCTCTCGGTGCGCGCGATCCTCATCACCGGCGCGGGCGACAAGGCCTTCTGCGCCGGCGCGGACCTCAAGGAGCGCAAGACCATGGCGCCCGAACGCGTGCCGGTCTTCGTGCGCAACATCCGCGCGACAATGGACGACGTCGAAGCGCTTCCGCAGCCGACGATCGGCCTCATCAACGGCTTCGCCTTCGGCGGCGGGACCGAGCTGCTGCTCGCCTGCGACATCCGCATCGCCGCGCCGCACGCGCAACTGGGCCTCACCGAGACCTCGCTCGCAATCATCCCCGGCGCCGGCGGAACGCAGCGTCTGCCGCGCCTGATCGGCCGCGCGCGCGCCAAGGAGCTGATCCTCACCGCGCGCAAGATCGACGCGAACGAGGCCGAGCGCATCGGCCTGGTCAACCGCATCGCGCCGGCCGGCGGCTTGCGCGAAACGGGTCTCGAAGTCGCGCGGGCGATCGCCGCCAACGGCCCGGTCGCCGTGCGCGCCGCCAAGCAGGCGATCGACGTCGGCTGCGAGAGGCCGATGGCCGAGGGCCTCGAAATCGAGGCGCGTTGCTACGAGCTGGTGCTGCCCACCGTGGACCGCCTCGAAGCGCTCGCGGCCTTCGCGGAGAAGCGCGCGCCGCGCTACGTGGGGCATTGAGCCGCTGCGCACCGATTGCGCTCTCTCGGTCTGGGGTTCAGAATCGCCGTCCAGATGCGCGACGATCCCAGCCAGCCAGCGAGCAACGGCGCATCCGCGGGAGACGTGACCGCGCTGCTGGGACGCCTGGCCGCTGGCGAAGGGGCCGCCGAAGGCCAGCTTTTCGAGCTGCTGCAGGGTGAGCTGCGCTCGATCGCGCGCGCGCAGCTCGGGCGCGGGCAGGATGACCACACGTTGCAGCCCACCGCGCTCGTCAACGAGGCCTGGATCCGGCTCGCCAAGTCCGGCGGCGTGCGCGCGGGCGATCGTCGGCAGTTCTTCGCGGTCGCTGCGCGAGCGATGCGCACCGCGCTGATCGACCACGCTCGGCGCAAGCAGGCGGCCAAGCGCAACGGCTCGGCCCTGCAGGTCGCGCTCGAGTCGGCCGAGGTCGAGAGCGCGGCGCTCGACCGCACGCTCGAGCTGTGCAACCAGCGCGGCTTCGACGCGCTCGACCTCGACGCGGCGCTCGAGCGCATCGCTTCGGATGAGCCGCGCCACGCCAAGCTCGTCGAACTGCGCTTCTTCGGCGGCTTGACGCGCGAGGAGGCGGCCGAGGTGTTGGGCGTGTCGCGCGCAACGGCCGCGCGCGACTGGGAGCTCGTGCGCCACCGCCTGATCTGGGAGCTGGGGCTCGACGAGCAGGACTGAGCGCGCGTTCAGTCCTCGCGGCGGTAGTGCAACTCGACAAGGTCGTGCTCGATGCCGCTGGGTAGTGCGGTGAACACACTCCTGCCATCGTTGCGCCACAGGCGCTGCGCGCTCGAGCCGAGGAGGAGATCGACACGCCCGTCGCCGTGGAAGAGAGCGAACAGCGCGCAGCTCGCGAGCTCGCCTTCAGCGAGGCCGTTAGCTGCCGTGACGTCCTCGAACCGCCCTCCGCCGCGATTGGCGAGCGAGCTCACCTCGCCCTGTGCGCCCACGACCGACGCATCGTCGAGTCCGTCGCCGTCGACGTCGCCAGAGTGCGGCGTCGCGCTGTGCTGCGCCTCAGCGTCCTGTGCCGCCGGCAGTGCGCCGGCGAACGACACGGGAACCAGACACCACAGCGCTGCAGCGCCAATCGATGGCTTGAGCATGGTGGTCCGCGCGAGCCGCGGCCCTTCGCTGCCGCTTCACGCTCTCCTCCAAACGCAGTTCGCCCGCCGCTGGGCTCACGCCCCAACGCAGAAGCGTGCAGAGTGCCGCAGGTCGCACTCCTCACGCTCCCAACGCGCCGTGATCGGAGATCAGCGCTGCGCAGCCGCGCCGCGCTCGCCTGCCAGTGCGCGGACTGCGTCTCGCAACGCGGCCAACTCGGCGCGCACGGCGGCGAGTTCCAGTTCCTGTGCAGTGCGCTGAGCCGCGAGCTCTGCGAGTCGCGCATCGCGCTCCGCCAGCGCCCGCCCGTGCTCAGCGCGAAGCTCGCGCAGCGCCTCGACCGTGAGCGCCTCGAAGCCGCGGATCGAGACGTACTTCATGCCGCTGGCGTGTTCACCGACCCAGTCGGGGAAGACGCGCTCGACCTCTTGGGCAATGAACCCGACGCGCTCGCCCTCGGGCTCGCCGATCGACTTGGGGTCGAGGTACTCGTAGGTCACGCCGCGCAGCGCGAGCAGGCTCTCGAGCGCGCCGTCGAGCGCTTCGACGTTCTTCTTCAAGCGCGCATCCGAGGAGACTGCCCAGCTTCCACCGCCCGGCTTGGCGGCCGTGCCGTTCACGATCAGGGCGTGCGACGCGCTCGCCGCCGTCTGGATGCCGACATTGGAGTTGATCGTGACTATGTCCGAGCCCGAGCTGATGGCGATCGAGTTCCCGCAGTCGATTTGCAGTGAGTTGCCCGCGTCGATGGTAAGCGTCTGTCCGCAGTCGAACGTCATGCTGTCGAAGCTGCTCAGCGTGAGCCCGTCATCGCTGCTCACCAGGTCGTCCGAGATCGAGATCTGGCCCTGGCCGGTTCGCCCGATGCGCACCGGCCCGCCTTCGGCGTTGAGCGACAGGCTTGCGGCAACGCCGTTGTTGCGCGCCATGATCTCGTTGCCGTCGATGGCGATGTTCTGGCCCGTCGAGGCGCCGAACTGCGCGAAGCCGCCTCCGGCAGGAGTCACGTCCGAGCCGCCGACCACGTGGAGTTGCAACGCCGGTGTGTCGGTTCCGATGCCCACCTTGTGCTCGAAGAAGTTGGCGCTTCCCGCAGGACCCGTGAAGTAGGCGGCGTGTCCGGTGGGAGAGCTGGCAATGCCCCACACTCCGATGCCGAAGCCGCTGGAGGCGCTCGAGGTTGACTGAAGCCCGATCGCGTCAGCCTGAACCTGCGCGCCCAGCGACGCGGCGGCCCCGTCGATCACGGACAGTCGGTAGGTCGGTGTCGTCGTGCCGATGCCGACCTTGCCGTTCTTCAAGACGGTCAGCGCGTTGGAGCGTGACGAGAAGCTGGTTCCATTGCCGACTTCGAACACCGGGTCTGTCGCGACCCAGTTGAGCGGGTCGCCGCCGCCCAGGTTTGCGGAGCCGACCGCGGTGGACTTGTACGCCGTGGCGCGCGCGTCGGAGCCGATCGCGGAGCTTGCGAAGCCCAACGCCTGAGCGGTCCCGATGGCGGTGCTGAAGGAGTGGGACGCAACCGATGACGATCCGATGGCGATCGAGTTGCTGCCGCTCGCTGTCGACGAACCGAGCGCGAAGCTGCTCGCGCCCGTGGCGCTCCCGCCGCGCAGAGCGAGGCTCCCGTTCCCGCTGGCGCTCGATCCCAGGCCGATGGCGACGCTGTGATCGGCCAGCGCGTCGGCGCCTTCGCCCATCGCGATGCTCGCACGCCCGCTCGCCTCCGTGGCGCCGCCTGCGGCGAAGCTCAGCTCGCCCGATGCGATCGACGCGAGGCCGAGCGCGGTGCTGTACCTGCCGACTCGCACGTCGTCCCACTCCGCAAGCGTCGCGCGCCCCGCGCGGAAGGCGGCTTTCGACGGATGCCAGGTCATGCGCGTCCCGGGCCCTTCGATGGGGATCGTTCCGACGTCGATCGTGCCCACGAGCGCCATGCCTTCGTCGCTCTGCACGTGCAGTCCTGCGCTTGGGTTCGTCGTCCCGATGCCGACGCCGCCCGCGGCGCGGATGAGGAATTGGTTCGGCGCGCTGGAGGAGAAGTCGAGGTCGGTGGAGTCGCCCCACACGAACGAGCCGTCGTGCAGCGCCTTCGCGCGGCGGCCGGCGGCGAGCGAGTGCGAACCGGCCGCTGTGTTGAGCTCGCCGCCAGGGATCGCGCCGAAGGCGCCGAAAGCGGAGTTGGCGCGTCCGCCGCTGATCGCGGTGTGCTGCGAAGTGGCCTGGTTGCTCGAGCCGCCGCCGATGGCGGCGCGATCACCGCTGGCAGCGTTCGCGCGGCCGCCGGTGATCGCCGAAGCGAGTCCGCTCGCGACGTTGCCGCTGGCGGGCGCGTTGTCTTCGCCGCCGCCGCCGACGAAGGAGTACTGGCCCGTCGCAGAGTTGCTCGCGCCGCCGCCGATGGCCGAGTAGGTGGCGTTGGAGACGTTGAGCCGTCCGCCAGCGACGGTGGAGAAGTTGAGGTTCGCCTCGTTGTTGCTGCCGCCTCCGACCACCGAGCTGTTGCCCGCGCGGTTGGAGATGCCGCCGCCGATCACCGCGCGCGTTCCGAGCGTGGTGTTGCTCAATCCGCCGCCGATGAAGGCGTGGCTGTGTCCAGCGGTGTTCGACTCGCCGCCGGCGATCGTGGCGTGCGCGCCGCTCGCGGTGCTCGATGAGCCGCCGCCGACCGTGGCGTTGAGGCCGTTGGCGCTCGTGTTGACGCCAGAGACGAGCTTGCCCGAGACGTGCAGCGTATAGAGGGGCGCTGTGGTGCCGACGCCGACGCGCGAGTTCGCGCTGTCGACGAAGAAGGTGCTCGAGAGGGGATAGAGGCTGCCGAGCACGCCGATCGACGAGGCTTCGATGCAGTTGGTCGTGGCTTGATCGACGAGCGTGCCGGCGCAGATCAGTGTCGGCGACCCGGCGAGGCCGAGAGGTCCGGTGCTCGTGGCGCTGAGGGTGGGTGAGCTGGCGAGGTTCGAGGTGTTCGAGCCGTTGCTCGTGTTCGAGTTCGAGCTCGCGTTGCTGGCGCGCAGTTGCAGCCAGCGGCGGTGGCGCTTGCGGGCAGCCGAAACGCCTGCGGCGTCGTTCGAGCCAGTGTCAGCGTCCTCATCAGAGTTGGCGCCGCTCGACGTTGCGCGCGCTGGATGGTCCGACTCCGGAAGCTCGACGCGCTCGAAGCGGCCGGTAGGCGCGTTGCGATAGAAGAGATCACCCGCTTCGGTGTGCAGCACGAGATCGAGCCGTCCATCGCGGTCGTGGTCGAGCGCGTGGGCCTCGAGGTCGACGAGATCGTGCTCGAGGCCGCTGGGCAGCGCAGTGAACAGCCCCTTGCCATCGTTGCGCCACAGGCGCTGCTCGCTCGAGCCGACGAACAGGTCGACACGCCCGTCGCCGTCGAAGTCGGCGAACAGCGCGCAACTCGCGAACTCGATGCGCTCGAGGCCGCTGGCCGCGGTGACGTCCTCGAAACGCCCCTCGCCGCGGTTGGCGAGCAAGCTCACCTCGCCCGCCGAGCCGACGACCAGCGCATCATCGAGCCCGTCGCCATCGACGTCGCCAAAGTGCAGCGTCGCGCTGCGCTGCGCCTCAGCTTGCTGCGCCGCCTGCAGTGCGCCAGCGAACGACACGGGAACCAGACACCACAGCGTCGCAGCGCCAACCGATCGAGTGAGCATGGGAGACCTCCGCGCGAGCCGCGGCCCTTCGCCGCCGCTCCGCGCTCTCACGCAGACGCAATCCAGTCGCGGATGGGCTCAGGGAATGCGTGCGCGAGCGAGCTCGCCCTTCGCAAATCCCTGCAAGCGCGCCGACGCCGACGCGAGTTCGCGCGCTGGCATCACCCCGCGGAACGAGAATCGGTGCGCCTTCGCGAAGCGCTGGGCGTCGCTCGACGAGAGAATCTCCAGGACTTCTTGCAACAGCTTCAACACGGCGCGTTCGTTCGCCGGGCGCACTTCTAGCACCAGCGAACGCAGGAACTCGCCCAGAACGAGCACGAGGATCTCGACGTGCTTCACGTCTTGACGTCCCCGCTGCTCGAGTTGCAGCGCGCTCGAGAGCTTGCCGCGCAGCAACAGATGCGGGAACAGCACCGGCACGACGGCGCTGCACAGCTCGATCGGGACGGTGTCCGTCGCCCGAATCGACCCGACACCGCCCACCACGCGCAGCACGTCGAGCTCGATTCTCTGCGCGCCTTCGCCGACCGTCAGCGTGCCGAACACGACTTGGCGCGGCCCGGCGATGCGCAGTTCGCCGCCGAGCTCGCGGTGCAGCGCCATCAACAGGTCCGGCGAGCCCGCGACGTCGATGTCGCGGCTGGTGAGCGGCAAGTGCCGCTCCAAGGACGCCCCGAGCGAGTCCAGGTACACCGTGGCCCAGGCGTTGACCGCCTGTCCGCCGACGAGCGCTGTCGAAGCGCCCCGCCGCCGGCCGATGGCGTGGAGGACCTTCGCGAAGTCTTCGATCGGTCGCCGTTGGGAGTCCTTCATCGGCTGCTGGGGGTGGCGCCGCTCACTTCTGCGCGGCGCGTCGTCGCAGGGCGCCCCACAGATCCACGACCTTCGCCGGCGACGAGAGCGGGGCGTTGCGCGCTTGCGCCGCCTTGGGCGAGAGCGAGCCCTTCGCGATCCGACGCGAGGTCTGGCTTCGCTGCGCAGCCTTGTGTTGAGCACGCTCGGCGTCGCTGACCGACGGCGCTGACGACTGATGAGCGGCGTAGTAGGTCAACGTCGCTTCGCGTACGAGGGAGGCGATGTCCGTGCCGCGCTCACGAGCGGCAGCCTCGAACCACTCGGCCACCCGGCGGTTCTCGAGGTAGCTGAAGCGGCGCTTCTCGGGTGACGGCGAGTTGGGCATGGGGTGATGCTACCGGGTTGATGCGACCCAGGCCAGCCTCTGTCGGCCGAGCTGCGGCGGCGAGTGGAGCTGCAGTGCGGCCACGCGCGACGACTGTCCGCTGGCGCCTGCCCAGCGCGGCCTTCACGCCGGAGCTGCTGGACGCATCGGCCAAGGCGCCGGCAGGCCCCGCGCTGAGCGGCTTGTCCGGTCGCTCCTGCTGCCTGGGACCTTCGCGCGGCGCGCTTCGTGCGCGGGATGCTTCAGAGGTTGGTCGCGACGCCGTTGACGGTGATCGTTCCCGTGCCACCCCCCAGTCCGCCGACTTGCTCGAACTCGAGCACTTCGTAGATCACGAGGCCGCGCGTCTCGAGGCGCCAGCCCGTCAGCTCGATGGCGCCGAGCAGGCGGTAGTTGATCGTCTCGGCGCTGAACGGCTGGTTGGAGAGCTCAACTCGAAGCTCCGCGATGCTGGTCGGCGCACCCATGACGAGATCCTCCGCCAGCGACAGCATGGCCGCGGTGTCTCGGCTCATGGGCTTCTCCACCTCGAAGGTGCGCTGAGGGGGTCCACTGGCCGGAATGCCGACCGACGGACGCGCGTAGTGGGCCTGTCTGGCGATGTCGACTCCCGCCGCGGGCGGTTGAGTCGAGCTGGTGCGTTCGACGCCGTAGCGCAGGGGCACGTTCTGAAACGCCACGCTCGACCACGCGCCCACCGCGGACGTGAACGTCGCGGATCCGCCGAAGTCGGCGTTCCATTCGATGGTCGCTCCCGTGAACGTGACCGACTCGTTCATCAGCCAGCTCCCGAGCACCTCGCGGTGCGTAAGGTCGGCGGTCTGGATGTCGTTGACGCGAATGCGGACGTACTCGCCCGCCGGCGCCCAGGGTCGATCGACGTTCTCCAGCGTGATGACCGCGTCGACGGTGGAGCCCGCGAAGGCGGACTGAAAGCGCGCCGACTCCGCGAAGTCCGCCTGCGTCAGTCCGTCGAACGAGACCGCGGGCTTGCCGACCAGCAGCTCCCAGAGGATCAGTCCGAGCGCATACACGTCCGTCGCGGCCGTGATCTCGCGCCCCTGAACTTGCTCGGGGCTCGCGTAGCGCGGGGTCAGCATTTGCTGGCCGGTCAGCGTGAGGTCGAGCGTGTGCGACTCGTCGCCGCCCTCGAGCACCTTCGAGATGCCGAAGTCGAGCAGCTTGGGCTCGC
>WYBT01000011.1 GCA_011525785.1 Planctomycetaceae bacterium | reverse complement strand
GCCGCAACCGCGTTCGCGAGGCCTTCCGGCAGGGGCGTCTTTGGGCCAGCCGCTACAGATTGTGGCTCCGAGGTCTGCACCCACAATTCCTGGTAGGGCGCTGCCGGCGACCCGCGGCGAGAGCATCAAGTCCCTACGGATCAACGACTTCCGACAAAAAAATCGCGCAAAAGCATTGCTAGCGGAGGCGCCGCTCGCGACTATTCCGGCGGGGCGAATTGGGACAATTTGGGACGCCCCGGGGAACCTTGGGACGGCACGGGCCGCCGCGTTGCGGCCCTGCGGTCCCCGCGCCCGGCTCTCCGGTGGTCGAGTCCAGCCTGTCCGCCAGTTCGCTGACCACGGGCCGCTGACGGCGAGTTCGAACCTGGGTCGGGTTCGAGCCCTCGGCGCCCGACGTGAGACCAACGGGCGGCGCCGATCGCCCGAGCGCCAGACGGCGGAGTTGCCAAGACATGTGGCTGGGTGAATCGACACACACGCTCGACGACAAAGGGCGCTTGTCGATTCCGCGTCGACTGCTCGCGGGGCAGACCGCGGATGCGAACGGACGCTTGGCGTTCGTCGTGACCGAAGGTCTCGAGGGTTGTCTGTTCGTGTTCACGCAGCCGGTATTCCAGCAGGTTTCCGCGAGCGTGGACAGGCGGCCCTTCGCCGGTTCGGACGCGCGCGGCCGTCAGCGTCGCTGGTTCGGGAGCGCCGAGTACATCGAGCTCGACGAGAAGAACCGCGTCACGCTGCCGGAGAAGCTGGTGAAGTTCGCTGGCCTGGCGCGCGAAGTGGTGATCGTGGGTGTCGGCGAGCGCGCCGAGATCTGGCCGAAGGACAAGTGGGAGGCCTACGCGCAAGAGCATGCGCGTGACCTGGAGCAACTCGACGAGGTGTCGAGTGCGGAACGTCCGGCCGACAGCGCCGGAGAGTGAATGAGGCTGTGCGCATGTGGGGTGCGAGTGTGGAACGAGACAACCAATCCGCTGCCGACGGGTCGGACGGCGCCGTGCACCGCCCGGTGCTGCCGCTCGAGGTGCTGCGTGCGCTCGGCGGCGATTCGCCGGCGACGCTGCGCGGCTGCATCGTCGACGGGACCGTCGGCGCCGGCGGACACGCTGCTCTCCTGCTCGCGCACTGCCCGCAGGTCACCGTCCTGGGCATCGATCAGGACCCGCAGATCCTCGAGCACGCCACGCGCGTGCTGGCGCCCTTCGGCCGGCGGGTGCGCCTGCGCCATCGGCGCCTGAGTCAACTCGACGCGCTGCTCGACCGCGAGTCGCCGCAGCGCGTGGTCGGAATGCTGTTCGACCTGGGCGCCTCCTCGCTGCAGCTCGACTCCGCGGTGCGCGGCTTCTCGTTCCAGGCCGACGGTCCGCTGGACATGCGCATGGACCCCGAGCGCGAGCGCACCGCCGCCGACATCGTCAACACCTGGGATGAAGAGGACCTGGCGGACCTGTTCTTCTACGAAGGCGGCGAGACGCGCTCGCGCAAGATCGCGCGCGCGATCGTCGATTCGCGGCGCCGGGCGTCGTTCCAGCGCACCGCTGCGCTGGCGGATCTGATCGAACGCACCGTCGGCGGGCGCGGCGGCAAGCTGCACCCGGCCACCAAGGTGTTCCAGTCGCTGCGCCGCGCCGTGAACGAGGAGGGCGACGAGCTGCTCGCCGGGCTCGCCGCGGCCGAGCGTTGGCTGGTCGACGGCGGACGGCTGGCGGTGATCAGCTTCCACGAGGGCGAGGACGCCGAGGTCAAGCGCTTCTTCGTCGAGGGCGCGGCGCGCGGCGCGTGGCGCGTGCTCAGCAAGAAGGCCATCCAGCCCTCGCGCGAGGAGAGCCACTCCAACCGCCGTTCGCGTTCCGCGCTGCTGCGCGTCGGCGAACGCGTGCGCACTTCGGGAGGCCCGGCGTGATCGTCCGCGACGCACTGGTGGCGACGCTCGCCCTGGCTTCGCTCGCGACCGCGCTGTGGACCTGCTGCGTGCAGGCCGAGAATCACCAGCGCGCGCGCGATCTGGCGCGCCTGCAGCGCGAGTGGGAGATGCTCGAAGCCGCCAACGCGCAGGCGCAGGCCCGCGCCGACGCGCACGTGCCCGGCGTCTCCAACCGCGATCTCGACGTGACGCGCGACGAGGTCTCGCAGCGCCTGCGCGAGCGCGCGGGCAAGGGCAAGGTGCAGCTGTGAGCGTGAGCGAGCGCTTCAACTCGGCCTCGGGGCTGCGTCCGGCGGGCGTGTTCGGCTCGCTGGCGGTGTTCCTGATCCTGGCCGGAGTGTGGGTCGGGCGCGTGGCGCTCGGCGACGCGGCGCCGCGCAAGGTCTGGGAGCAGGAGGAGCTCGAGCCCGCTCCGGCCTTCACGCTGGTCGACCGCGAAGACCGCCCGCTGGCCCTGTTCGTTCAGCGCCTGGACCTGGTGCTCTCGCCCAACGCGATGTGGCAGGCGCACACGCCGCGCCGCATGGCCGAACTGGTGCACCAGGTGCTCGAGCCCGAGTGCACGGTCGACGAATTGCTGAAGCGCATGCTGCCGGACGCGGTGGACGGCGTGGTGACGGCGAGCATCCTGCTCGACGACGAGCAGGCCGAGCGCGTCGAGCGCTGGATCGTGTGCGGCAGCGCCGACGGCGCAGGCGATCTTCCGCCGATCGAGGGGCTGTGGCTGACGCGCGAGCGCGACGGCTGGCGGCTGCGTTGGCGCCCCGAGATGGTGCTCGAAGAAGGTCAGCGCGCGCAGCGCGACCCCAAGAAGTTCGCGAACAACCCGCTCAAGTGGTCGCGCCACATCGCCGACGGCTTGGCGCAGGCGCTGCTGGGCGAGAGCGCGATCGCCATCGGCGGCGACGAACTCGCGCTCCAGGAGCAGCGCGCGTTGATCTGGGACGTGCTGCTGCCGAGCAACTGGTGCGTCGCCGTGCGCGGCTTCCCGGCCGAGCGCGCTCCGCAACTGGTCGAGCTGCTCGCCGCCGAACACGTGGCCCACCACCAGATGCGCGTCGAGCGCGGCCGCGACCGGCGCCACCCGACCGGACGCTTCGAGGTGCTCGGCGACTGGAACTACATCGACCGCGCGCAGGCCCGCCGCCGCGCGCTGGCCAGTTGGGGCATCGAGCCGGACTCGATCCGCAAGTCGGCCGACTACGACGCGCTGCTTGCGAGTCTGGATCGCGACGAACTCAAGCAGCTCGACGCCGACGCCTGGGGCTGGCTCGCGCACCCGCTGCCGATCAACGGACTCGAACGCGCCTGCGACGCGCTGCTGGCCGACGCCGAGCTGGGCTTCGAGGTCGACGCCACGCGCGGGCAGTTCCAGTTCCGCCGCGAGCGCTCGGTGCGCGCGCGCCAGTCGCTGGCGTACTTCCTGCACTCCAGCGAGTCGGCGCCGCCTCCGGTGGTGCGCACGACCTTCGACGTCGGGCTCGCGCGCCAGGTGCGCCTGGCGCTCGACGACGCGATGGAGACGCACAAGCCCGCCGTTGCGATGGCGATCGTGATCGAGCTGGCGACCGGCGACGTGCTCGCCGTCGACGCGCGCTCGGCCTACCACCTGGGCGGCTTCGCGCCGCTGTTCCACGAGTTCACTCCGGGCTCGACCTTCAAGGTCAACGTCATGGCCTGCGCGCTCGAGCACGGCGCCGTGCACCCCGGCGAGCGCTTCGACGTCGGCCAGCGCTCCTATCGCTTGGGCAAGCGCACGATCCACGAAGCCGAGTCGAGCAAGACCGGCGTGCTCAGCGCGTCGGAGTGCCTCGCGCACTCGGTCAACGCCGGACTGGCGCAGATCGGCGTGATGGTGCCCGACGCGTTCCTGCGCGAGAAGTTCCTGGCGCTGGGCTACGCCGCGGCGCCGGGCAGCGCGCTGGGCGGCGAGCGCGCCGGCTACCTGCCCAGCCTGCCCTGGAAGCGCGACTGGACGCACGCCTCGATCTCGTTCGGCCACGAACTGAAAGTGACGCTGTGGCAGCACGCCGCCGGGTTGGCCGCGATCCTGCGCGGCGGCGAGCGCGTGCCCCTGCGCGTGCTCGAGCGCGTCGAGCAGCTCGGGCGCGAGCACGTGACGCCGCGCGCGCCGGGCGAGCGCGTGTTCTCCGAACGCACCTGCGCGCAAGTGCGCGACATGATGCGGCTGGGCGCGCAAGAGGGCACCGGCCGCGTGGTCGCGTCGCGCGAGCTGGCGCCGGGCCTGGACCTGGGAACCAAGACCGGCACGGCGCAGAAGGTGCCGAGCGAGCTGTGCGTGCACGTCGAGCTCGCGCACAACGTCGAACACCACAAGGCCGGCACGAGCTGCTCGCGCGCCTGCCGCGCGCGGCTCAAGGGCGCGGCCAAGCCGCACGGCGTGTGCTACACGTCGTCGATGTGCGTGTGGGGCTCGCGCGAGGGCGACTCGCGCGAAGTGATGGTGCTGGTGGTGGTCGACGAGCCGCGCGGCGAGGCCAAGTACGGCTCGCGCGTCGCCGGTCCGACCGCGATGCGCATCCTGCGCGAGGCGCTGGGCGTGACGCGCCACGGCGAGTCGCTGACTCCGACGCTGTTCGAAGAGTTCGCGCCCTCGGCCGAACAGAGCCAGTCGGGCTTCGACGCGCCCTGGGCCCAGGAGGAGCTCTAGCGCCATGCGCCTCGCCGAACTCGCACAACGCCACGGCGGCGCGCTCGAGGGCGACCTCGGCGTCGAGATCGCCGATGTCGTGCTCGACAGCCGCGCCGCCAGCCCGGGCGTGCTGTTCTGCGCGCTCGGCGGCGGAGCGCGCGACGGAGCGCAGTTCGTGAGCGATGCGCTGCGCCGCGGCGCCGTCGCGGTGCTGTGCGCCGAGCGTCCGAGCACGCCCGCCCCCGCGCTGTGGCTGCACGACGCGCCGCGCGCGACGGCCGGCCGCGCTGCGTCCAGCGTGCACGGCGAGCCCTCGCGCGGCATGTTCGTCGCGGCCGTCACGGGCACCAACGGCAAGACCACCACCGCGCACCTGATCGCGCAGCTGCTCGCGCACTGCGGCCGCCGTCCGGGCGTGCTCGGCACCGCGGGCAATCGCCTCGCGGACGGGCGCTGGAGCGCCGCGACGCACACCACGCCCGACGCGCCGAGCCTGCACCGCCTGCTCGCGCGGCACCGCGACTTGGGCGGCGATGCGATCGCGCTCGAGGCGAGCTCGCACGCGCTCGACCAGGAGCGCCTGGCGGGCCTCGAGCTCGACGTCGCGGTGTTCACCAACCTCACGCGCGACCACCTCGACTACCACGGCGACATGGAGCGCTACGCGCGCGCCAAGAGCGAGCTGTTCGCAGCGCTCGCGCCGGGCGCCTTCGCGGTGGTCAACGCCGACGATCCCGCGTCGCAGCTCATGACGCGCCGCGCCCGCGAGGCGGGTGCGCGCGTCTTCACGTTCAGCACCACCTCACGCGCCGACCTGCGCGCTTCTTCGATCGAGGTGGCCCCCGATGGCGTCCGTTTCCAGGTTGAAGGGATGGGGATCTCTCAACGGTGGACGTCTTCGCGTTTGTTGGGCCGCTTCAACATCGAGAACGCTCTGGCGGCGCTGGCCGCGGTGCTCGTGTCGGGAGCGAGCCCTCTCCACGCGTTGGAGGGGCTCGCCTCCGTCTTGCCGGCGCCCGGCCGCATGCAAGCGGTCGCGGCGCC
Source organism: Planctomycetaceae bacterium (assembly GCA_011525785.1). Taxonomy (GTDB): domain Bacteria; phylum Planctomycetota; class UBA1135; order UBA1135; genus WYBT01. The sequence continues at coordinate 17,375 of WYBT01000011.1, read as the reverse complement.
GGGACGCGGTCCGGCGGTGGTGGTGGACTACGCGCACACCGACGACGCGCTGCGCAAGGCGCTCGCGACGCTGCGCGAGAGCGTGCCCGCGGACGGCCGGCTGATCGTGGTGTTCGGCTGCGGCGGCGACCGCGACCGCGGCAAGCGTCCGCTGATGGGCGCGGTGGCGAGCGAACTGGCGGACGTGGTCGTGCTGACCAGCGACAACCCGCGCAGTGAAGCGCCCGCGGCGATCGTGGCCGAGATCCGCGCCGGCGTGCGCGCCGCGCATGCGCAGGTCCACGTCGAGCTCGAGCGCCGCGCTGCGATCGCGCTGGCCCTCGAACTCGCGCAGCCCAGCGACGTCGTGCTGATCGCCGGCAAGGGTCACGAGACGACGCAGACCATCGGAGCGCACAGCCAGCCGTTCGACGACCGCGAAGTGGCGCTCGAGCTGCTCGGCGCGGCGCAGGGGAGCGTGACGAGATGATGCAGGTGCGCGACTTGCTCGAGCAGACCGGCGCCGTGCTGATGAGCGGCGACCCCAAGCGTTGGATCCACGGCGTGAGCACCGACTCGCGCACGCTGCGGCCGCACCAGCTGTACCTCGCGCTCTCGGGGCCCAACTTCGACGGCAACCAGTTCGCGCCCCAGGCGCGCGCGATGGGGGCGGGCGCGCTGCTGTTGCGCTCGGGCGGAGCGCTCGAGCGCGGACCGCTCGACGACACGCCGGTGGTGCTCCACGAGGAGCCGCGCCGCGCGTTGAGCGAACTCGCGCGCTGGCATCGCTCGACGCTCTCGATCCCGGTGATCGGCATCACCGGTTCGTGCGGCAAGACCACCACCAAGAACATCCTCGCTCAACTGCTCGCGACGCGCCTGCGCACCGTCTCGAGCCCCAGCTCGTTCAACAACGACATCGGCGTGCCGCACACCGTGCTGCTCGCCGACCACACCACGCAGGCGCTGGTGGTGGAGATGGGCACCAACGCGCCCGGCGAGATCGCCGGGCTGTGCGAGATCGCGCGGCCGACCTGCGGCGTGATCACCAACATCGGCGCATCGCACCTCGAGGGGCTGGGCTCGATCGCGGGCGTGGCGCGCGAGAAGTCGGCGCTGTTCGCCAGCCTGCCCGACGACGGCTTCGCGGTGCTCAACCTCGACGCGCGCTACGGCGACGTGCAGCGCGCTGCGACGCGCGCGCGGATCATCACCGTCAGTGTCGACGGCGAGGGCGAACTCAACGCAACGGACGCCTTCTTCCACGCCGGCGGGGCGACCTTCCGGCTGGGGCGCCACGAGGTGACTTCGCCGCTGCTGGGCGTGCACAACATCTCGAACCTGCTCTCGGCGCTGGGCGTGTGCATCGGCCTGGGGCTGAGCATCGAGGAACTGCTCCCGGCGGTGTGCGAGCTCAAGGCCAGCGGCCGGCGCATGGAGCGCCACGAGCTGGGCGAGCTGGTGGTGTTCGACGACACGTACAACGCCAATCCCGAGTCGGCGCGCGCGGCGGTGCGCGTGCTGGCCGGGCTGCACGGACGCGGCCGGCGCGTGCTGGTGCTGGGCGACATGCTCGAGCTGGGCCCCGACAGCCCCGAGTTCCACCACGCCATCGGCGCGGACGCCGCGCGCGCGGGGATCGACTTGATCGTGCTGGTGGGCGAGTTGACCAAGGCCTCGGCCGCGGGTGCGCTCGAGGCCGGCATGCCGCCCGCGCGCGTCGTGCACCTGGACTCGGTCGAGCAGGCCATCGAGCGCATCGAAGGGCTGCTCGCGCCGCGCGACACCGTGCTGTTCAAGGCCAGCCGTCGTAGCGCGCTCGAGCGCGTCGTCGAGCACCTGCGCCGCGCGCACGGGAAGGCGGAGGCCTAGACGACATGGTCCCGGCCCTGTTCGACGAGCTCCTGGGCTCGGCGCTCCTGCGCTACATCTCCTTCCGGGTCGCGGCGGCCGCGCTCACGGCCTTCGCGCTCGCGCTGTGGTGGGGCGGGCCGGTCATCCGTTGGCTGCGCGCGCACAAGGTCGGCGAGGACGTCACCAAGACCGACAGCGCTGACCTCGCGAAGATGACCGAGCAGATGGGCAAGAAGAACACGCCCACCATGGGCGGGAGCTTCTTGATCGCGGCGCTGCTCGCGAGCGTGCTCTTGTGGGCGCGGCTCGACAACCTGCACGTGGTGCTCGGCGTGCTCCTGACCAGCGGTTTCGCCGCGGTGGGCTTCGTCGACGACTTCAAGAAGCTGACGATCCCCAAGTGCAAGGGGCTCAGCCCGAGCGCGAAGATGCTCGGCCTGTCGGTGGTGTCGCTCGCGGTGCTCGGCGCGCTGGCGTTCTACGCGCACGACACGGGCCGCTCGACGCTGCTCTCGCTGTACCCGCCGTTCCTCAAGAACGTGCGCATCGACCTGTTCGGACTGGGCGCGCTGGGCGTGGTGCTGTTCCTGGGCTTCGAGTGGTTCGTCGTGGTCGGCTCGGCCAACGCCGTCAACATCACCGACGGGCTCGACGGTCTCGCAGCCGGCTGCGCGGCGATCTGCGGCCTCGCGCTGCTGGTGTTCTGCTACGTCACGGGGCGCCCGGACTGGACCGGCTACCTGAACCTGCCGCACGTGAGCGCGGCCTCCGAGATGGCCGTCGTCGCCGCCGCCATGTGCGGCGCGTGCATGGGCTTCCTGTGGTTCAACGCCTTCCCCGCCAAGGTCTTCATGGGCGACTCGGGCTCGCTGCCGCTGGGCGGACTGCTGGCCTGGATGGCGCTGGTCTCCAAGCAGGAGCTGGTGCTCCCGCTGATCGCCTTCGTGTTCGTGGCTGAGTTGCTCTCGAGCCTGATCCAGGCCCGCTACTTCAAGCTCAGCGGCGGCAAGCGCGTGTTCAGCGTGGCCCCGGTGCACCACGGCCTGCAGCTCTACGGCGCGGTGTTCGAGTTGCCCGCGCCACTCAAGCAGGCGCGCGCCGCCTACCGCTGGCACGAAGTGACGATCGTGATCCGCTTCTGGATCGTGTGTGCGGCCTGCGCGATGGCGAGCCTCGCGCTCCTCAAGGTGCGTTGATCCATGACCGCCTCAGTCCAACAACCGCTGGCCCCTGTGCTGACTCCGCGCCCCGCGCGGCGCGAACGCCAGTTGACCTTCGTCGAGTACGCCCACGCGCTCACCGAGCGCGCGCGCCAGCTCGATCCGAGCGGCCCGGCCACGGCGCTCTTGTGCATCGTGCTGGCGCTGTCGGCGATCGGCATGGTCGTGCAGGCCAGCCACGCCGCCACGACGCTCAGCCAGGCGCAGTTCTACGCCGAGCTCTCGAGCCAGGCCTGGTTCCGCTTCGCCGGAGTCGCGACCTTGCTCGTGGCCGCGCGCATCTCGCCCGCCGGGCTGCGCCCGTTCCTGCCGGCGCTGTGGGCGCTGATGATCGTGCTGCTCGTGCTGGTCTTCGTTCCGCCGCTGGGCAAGGCCATCAACAACTCCAACCGCTGGCTCGAGCTGGGCGGGCTGAGCTTCCAGCCCTCCGAAGTAGCGCGCCTGTTCGTCGTGATGTTCATCGCCGACCGCTGCGTGAGGCTGGGCGAGCGCGTGTGGGACATCCGCCGCGGCGTCGCTCCGACGCTGGCGCTGGGGCTACTGCCCGCGGGGCTGGTGCTGATCGAAACCGACCTCGGCGCGGCCTCGCTGATGCTGATGGCCGTGTTCGCGACGCTGTGGGTCGCCGGCGCGCGCACCGGTCACGTGTTCACGCCGCTGCTGGTGTTCGGACCGGCGATGGGGATCATCGCCTACGTCTCGCTGGCCTACATCCGTCGGCGCATCGAGATGTTCCTGGGGCTGACTCACAACCAGCAAGTCGCCGACTCCTTCGCCGCCATCGCCGGCGGCGACTTCCTCGGAGTCGGACTCGGCCGCGGACTCGCGCGCAACCAGGGCGTGCCCTACCTCGAGAGCGACTTCGTCTTCGCGCAGATCGGCGAAGAGTTCGGGCTCGCGGGCATGCTGCTGGTGCTCGCGCTGTGGGGCGCGTTCCTGTGGAACGGCCTCAAGCTCGTGCTCGCGATCAAGGATCGCTTCGAAGCCCTGGCCACCTTCGGACTCTTGTTCTCGACCTTGCTGCAAGCGACGCTGCACATCTGCGTCGTCGCCGGGCTGGCGCCGCCCAAGGGCATGACCTTGCCCTTCATCTCGCACGGTGGAACGTCGCTCATCGCCTCTTCACTGGCGGTGGGTCTCGCCATCGGCGCCGCACGGCGCAGCCGCAACGCACAACTGACTCCGGCGCCGCTGGAGCCCAGTTCTCGCCCATCCCTCTCCAATTCTCTCGTCTCCTGACGGAGGACACCCAACATGCAGAAAATCGAACGTTATGGCGTCTTCGCCCTGGTCTTCCTGCTCGTCACCATCCTGGCGGTCTCGCTGTGGGGCGAGAGCAAGGACGGCGGCCTGTTCTTCTGGAAGAAGGACGGCGCCGGCAGCGACAAGCAAGCTCAAGCCGATCGTCCGCGCCCGCGTGCGCCGGGCGCTGCGCAACCCGCCGGTGCGGCGCAGGGGCAAGGTCAGGGCCCGCGCGCTGGCGCACTCGAGTTGTCGGGTGACAACGCGGACCCGGTCGCTGCGCAACTGCGCGCTCAACGCATCGCGCTCGCGCAACAGCGCCGCGCCGAACAGCAGGCCGCGCTCGAGCAGCAAGCGGCTGCGAACGGCTCGGACGCTGCGCCGGGCGCCGGAGCGGAGTCCAGCCCGGTTCCGACTCCGGGCGACGTAGCGTTGGTCGATCCCTTCGCCGCGAACGCCGGCGGCGCCAATGCGCCCGCTGGGAGCACGCCCGTCGCGAACACGCCCGCGCAGGGTCAAGTCGGCGCGCCCGCTCTGCCGGTCGGCGCCGGCCCGGTCGTGCGTCCGAGCCCGGTCAACGCCGCGCCGCTCGTGCGTCAGAACGCCTCGGGCTCGCGCAACTACGTCGTCAAGAGCGGCGACACGCTGGGCGAGATCGCCCGCCGCGAGCTGGGCGCCAGCGCGCGTTGGACCGAGATCGCGGCGCTCAACGGCAATCTCGACCCCAAGCGCCTGCGCACGGGCATGACGCTCAAGCTGCCCGCCGGCGCCGCGTCGAGCGCGAACAACGCCGCTGGCGGTGTCGCGGCCAACACTCCCTCTGCGTCGCCCGCGGCGGCTCGCACCAACAGCGCCGGGCGCAGCTACACCGTGAAGAGCGGCGACACGCTCAGCGCGATCGCCTCGCGCGAGCTGGGCAGCGCCGAACGCTGGACGGAGATCGTCGCGCTCAATCCGCGCCTGGATCCCGCGCGGCTGGCCGTCGGCGCGGTGCTCGCGCTGCCCGGCGCGGCGGCGGGCTCGAACGCTCCGCGTCAGGCTGCGCTCGACGAGCGTCGCTCGGTCGCGGCCGCGCCCCGTGCGCCGTCGAAGTCCAAGGTCCAGTAACCCCTCGCACCGGAGCACTGGCGTGAACGAGCGACTGCGAGTGGCCATCGTCACCGGTTGCCTGTTCGTGATCGGGCTGCACCTCGAGTCGGGCGCGCGCCTGTTGCGCGAGGTGTGGCAAGGTCCCTACGGCGGGGCGTCGGCTGTCGACGCTCCGCTCGCGAGCCCCGAGGCGCCTGCCGAGGAGCGCGGGCTCCTGGCGAGCGCCGCGGCGCCGGAGGCGAAGCGCTGAAATGGGCCCCCTGAGCGCGGAGCGCAGCGACCGACGGGTTCGACCGTCGTTGGATTCGGACGCAGCCGTGGGCGACGCTGAGCGGCCCATGACCAGTCCTCAGACGCTTCGCAGCGACGCGTCCGCCGAGCTGCGCCGCCGCGTGAGCCGCGTGCGCGTGGCCTTCGCCGGCGGCGGAACGGGCGGACACATCGCGCCAGGCCGCCACCTGCTCGCGCACGTCGGCGGCGAAGTCGAGCACGTGCTGTGGTTCTGCACGGGCCGCGCGGTGGAGGAGCGCGCCTTCGCCGGACTGCAGGGCGCGCAGCGGGTCGCGCTCGACCTCGAGCCCGAGACCGGCGGCGCGCCCAGCAGCGCACGCCTCGTGTTGCGCACGCTGCCGTGCGTGCTGCGCGCGCGTGCAGAGCTCGCGAACGCGCGCAGTCAGCTGCTGCTCGGCCTGGGCGGCTTCACTTCGCTTCCCGCGGTGCTCGCAGCGCGCTCGCTCGGCATTCCCGTCGCGCTGCTCGAGATCAACGCCGCGGCGGGCCGGGCGACGAACTGGCTGTCGCCCTTCGCTGCGCGCACGTTCCACGCCTGGCGCTCGACCCTGCCTGCTGGACAGCCGAGCGAGCGCGACGTGTGGAGCGGCCCGCCTCTGCCGCCCGCGCTCGCGACCGTCGACCGCAGCCCCGAAGCACTGGCGCGAGCCCGCGCGGCGCTGGGTTTCGATCCCGCGCGCCCGCTGCTCGCCGTGCTCGGCGGAAGTCAGGGCGCGCGCGCACTCAATCAGTTCGTCGCGCAGCACGCGCGCATCTGGACCACGCACGGCGTGACCGTGCTCCACCAGACCGGTCCCGGCCGCAGCTCCGAAGGCGCGGCCGCGCGCGCCGGCTACTCGTGCGTCGAGTTCATCGACGACGTGCCGGCCGTGCTGCGCGCTGCTACCGCAGTTCTGTGCCGTGGCGGCGCTTCGACCTTGGCCGAGGTCGCTGCCTCGCGTTGCCCGGCGTGGGTCGTGCCGTACCCGCACCACGCCGATCGCCACCAAGAGCGCAACGCCCGCGCGCTCGGCGCCGGCGTCGTGATCCAGGACGAGCAGCGCCTGGACGAGGCCTTCGCACGCGAACTGCTCCAGCACCTCTCGAGCACCGCTTCGCGCGCACTGGCCGAGCGCTCCCAGGCGCTCGCCGCCGCACTTCCGCTCGACGCGTGCGAACGCATCTGGCGCGAACTGACCAGCCTGCCGCGACGCGCCTGAGCTCGCGCTTGAGCCACTGTCCCCTGGGTTCTTCGCGCTTCGCGAAGGTTCCAGCGGGCAGTAGCGACCCAACCAAGAAATCAGCGCGGCCGAACGCCGCGCGTCGCCCGCGCGTCGCCCGCACGGCGGCGCACAGGTGCTTGTGTCGAGGCCGCACAATCTCTCAAGTACTCCGATGATCGATGAGTTTCCCGGCGCGGATGCGCGCCGCGCGGCGAGCATGACTTCCGCTCCTCCTCCTGCGCCTTCGCGCGCGCTGCTCAGCGGATTTCCGCGCCGCGTGCACCTGCTCGGCGCCGGCGGCGCTGGCGTTTCGGCCATCGCGCGCGTGTTGGTGGACCACGGCCACTCCGTCAGCGGGCACGACCGCAGCGAGAGCGAGCACACGCAGCGCCTGCGCGAGTGGGGCGTCGCGCTCGAGATCGGTCCGCAGCAGGGCGCGCGTTTGCCGGAGGACGCGCAACTGGTCGTGCGTTCGGCGGCGGTGCCCGGCGACGATGCGAGCGTGCGCAGCGCGCAGGAGCGCGGTGTTCCCGTGCTCAAGTACGCCGAAGCGCTCGCGCGCGTCGCGCCCAAGGGCCGCACGCTGGCGATCGCGGGCACGCACGGCAAGACCACGACTTCGTGGATGACCTACTACGCGCTGCGTGGCATGGCGGACGAGTCGGCGGCGGCGGGACACGACGGCGCTGCGCTCGCGCCCGGCGCCATCATCGGCGGCGCGTGCCGGCGGCTGGCGACCAACGCGCTCACGCCCGGCGCGCGCGGTTGGTTCGCGGTCGAGGCCTGCGAGTACGACCGCTCGTTCCTGCAGCTCTCGCCGCAGGCCGCGGCCATCACGAACATCGAGGCCGATCACCTCGACTACTACGGCTCGCTCGACGCGATCAAGGGCGCGTTCGTGCGCTTCGCCGACCGCGTCGCGCAGAGCGGCGTGCTCGTGCTCGGCCGCGACGTGCCGCGCGGCGTCGAGAACGCGGCGCGCTGCACCGTGTGGCGCGTCGGACGCGAGTTGAAGGTGCGCCTCGTGGGCGAACGCGCGGGCTACTTCTCGTTCGAGCTCGAGGGCCCGGGCTTCAACACCGGTCCGCTCGAGCTGGGCGCGCCAGGGCACTTCAACGTCGACAACGCCGCCTGCGCGCTGGGCCTGGCCGTCGCGGCGGCGGCGCAGGCGCACGGACTCGAGCTCGAGACCGCTGCGCGGGCCGCGGCGCGCTCGCTCGCGCGCTACGAGGGTGCGCAGCGGCGCTTCGAGCGCTGGGGCGAGGCCGGCGGCGTCGCGCTGATCCACGACTACGCCCACCATCCGACCGAAGTGCGCGTCACGCTCGAGACCGCGCGACGCGTGTTTCCCGGCCGCGCGCTGCACGTGCTCTTCCAGCCTCACCAGCACTCGCGCACGGCGCATTTCCTCGAGGATTTCGCGCAGGCCCTGCGCCTGGGCGATCACGTGGTCGTGGCCGACGTCTACGGCGCGCGCGCGCACCTTGGAGAGCGCTCCGCCGGCTCGCCGGAGCTCGTCGAGCGGCTGGTGAACCTGGGCGTGAAGGCCCAAGCCGGCGGCGATGCGCTCGCGTCAGCTCGCTGCGCCGCGCTCGCTGCGCGCGCTCCTGCGGCCCTGCTCGTGCTCGGCGCGGGCGATATCGTGCGCGTGCAAGATGCTCTCCTCGCCCACCTGGCCGATCGCAGCGCTCCCTGACGCGGAGCTGGCCGAGCGCACCACGATGCGCGTCGGCGGGCGCGTCGAGTGGTTGCTCGAACCCGCGACGCCCGACGAACTCGTGCTCGCCGTCAACGCCGCGCGCGAACGCGGCTGCGAGCCGCGCATCCTGGGCGGCGGCGCGAACCTGATCGTCGACGACGGCCTGCTGCCCGGCGTGGTGATCGCGACCGATCGCATCAAGCGCGTGTTCCGTCCCAGCGCTCCGCAGGCGCCGGTCGAATTCGCACCCGCGAACGATCAGCCGAACATCGCACCCGCCGATCCGGCCGCGGACCCGCGCTTGATCGCCTGGTGCGGCGCGAGCCTGCCCGGATTGATGCAGACGGCGACCGCGCTCGGACTCACGGGCCTGGAGTGCCTCGCCGGCGTGCCGGGCCACTTGGGCGGCGGCGTCGTGATGAACGCAGGCGGCCGCTACGGCGAGTTGTGGGACGTGGTCGAGCTCGTGCGCGTGCTCGAACGCGATGGGAGCGTGCGCGACATCGCGCGCAGCGAGCACCAGCCGCGCTACCGCAATGGGGGACTGGGCGAGCGCATCGTGCTCGGCGCTGTGTTGCGGTTGAAGCACGAAGGCGCGGCCGCGGTGCGCGAGCGCGCCAAGCAGTACCTGCTCGAGAAGCGCCGCGTGCAGCCAGTGACCGAGTGGTCGGCGGGCTGCGTGTTCAAGAACCCCGACAAGGAGCGCTCGGCGGGCGCGTCGGCGGGCATGCTGATCGACCGACTGGGCTTGAAGGGGCGCGAGCGCGGCGACGCGATCGTCAGCCCGCTGCACGGCAACTTCATCGTCAACCGCGGCAAGGCCACCGCCGCGGATGTGCTCGGCCTGATGGAGGAGCTGCGCAGCGAGGTCGCCGAGCGCAGCGGCATCGTGCTCGAGAGCGAGTGGAAGATCTGGCGGCGCGAGTAGCCCGCGCCAGGTGGGGGGGCCGCGCGGGCCGTTCCCATCGCGAAGATCTCCAGAAAAGAACCGTTAACCTCCGGACAGAAGGCGCCGACAACCTGTGCAGGCCGTCGCAGGCCTCACACTGGAGCCCGCTCCGGCGTCTTCTCCCCACCCTCTTCTTCCACCGATTCCCCTATCGGTCCTGCCGGAGAACGAGGCTCGTCGAGACCTGCGGCGGCCGTTACTCTTTTCCGCTTCGCTGATCGCGCTGGGCCGCGACCAGCGCCGCAGCACGTCAGGTGGACGCGCTGGGGATTCAAGCGCCCGGACCGTTCGCCGCAGGTTGCGGCGAGAAGGCCCCGCGGGAGGACCCGCGGGAGAAGGATTGACGATGGAAGCGAAAGCAAGCGGCCAGGCTGCGCAAGCCGGCCCGTTCCCGCTCTCGACCCTGCGGCACTCGGTGTCGCACTTGATGGCTTCGGCGGTCGAGAAGCTGTACCCCGGCGCGAAGTTCGGCTTCGGCCCCGCGATCGAGCACGGGTTCTACTACGACCTCGATCTGCCGGAGCCGCTCGAGGACAAGGACCTGCGCAAGATCGAGAAGGAGATGGCGCGCATCGCCAAGCGCTCTCCGAAGCTCGAGTGCGAGACCTTGACGCGCGAGCAGGCCCGCGAGCGCATGCGCGCGAAGGGGCAGAGCTACAAGGTCGAGGCGGTCGACCTGATCCCCGAGGGTGAAGCGATCACCTTCTATCGCCACGGCGATTGGGAGGATCTGTGCGAAGGGCCGCACATCGACCGGCTCGACCGCAACTTCGCCTTCAAGCTGCTCAACATCGCTGGCGCGTATTGGCGCGGCGACGAGAAGCGGCCGATGCTCCAGCGCATCTACGGCACCGCGTTCTGGAGTCAGGAGGAGCTCGACAAGCACCTCGCCTGGCTCGAGGAGATCAAACAGCGCGACCACCGCAAGCTGGGGAGCGAGCTGGACCTCTTCACCACGCACCAAGAGGCGGGTGGGGGACTGGTGTTCTGGCACCCGCACCTGGGCGCCGTGCGTCGTGCGCTCGAAGACTTCCTCGCCAAGGAGCACACCCGTCGCGGCTACGAGTTCGTGTACACGCCGCACGTGATGCGCGAGCAGTTGTTCTCGATCAGCGGTCACCTCGAGAACTACGGCGAGATGATGTACGACAGCTTCGGCATCGAAGAGGTCAAGTACCGCATCAAGCCGATGAACTGCCCCGGCCACGTGATGATCTACAAGAGCCGGGCGCACAGCTATCGCGACCTGCCGATCCGCTTCGCCGAGCTCGGCACCGTGTACCGCTTCGAGCGTTCGGGCGTGCTGCACGGAATGATGCGCGTGCGCGGCTTCACGCAAGACGACGCGCACATCTTCTGCACTCCCGATCAGCTCGAGAGCGAGATCGCGGGCGTGCTCGAGCTCGTGCACGTCGTGCTCGAGACCTTCGGCTACTCGTACACCGCGTACCTCGCGACGCGGCCCGAGAAGGCCATCGGCGAGCCCGAGATCTGGGAGCGCGCGATCGCGGCCTTGAAGCGCGGCGCAGCGTTGCGCGGGCTGCCGCTCGAACTCGACGAAGGCGGCGGCGCGTTCTACGGGCCCAAGATCGACTTCAAGATCAAGGACTCGCTCGGGCGCGAGTGGCAGATGTCGACCGTGCAGTGCGACTTCAACCTGCCCGAGCGCTTCGACATTCACTTCATGGACTCTGACGGACGCCAGAAGCGCCCGATCATGATCCACCGCGCGATCCTCGGCTCGATGGAGCGCTTCATCGGCGGCCTGATCGAGCACTTCGGCGGCAAGTTCCCGCTGTGGTGCGCGCCCAAGCAGGTCGCGCTGATCCCAATCCGCGAAGAGCACGCGCCCTACGTGCGCAAGCTCGAGGCGCTGCTGCGCGAGGACCTGTTCCGCGTCGCGCTCATGGATTCACCGGGCCACATGAACAACAAGATCAAGGACGCCCAACAGCTCCAGATCCCGTTCATGCTGATCGCCGGCGACCGCGAGGCGGCCGAGAACACCGTCGCCGTGCGCAAGCGCGGCACGCGCGAGCAGGTCGTGATGCCGTTCGATGAGTTCCATGCGTTGATCCGCAAGCTGCGCGACAGCAGGGCGATCTCGATCGACTGATCTCGACGCTCCGACCCGGGCGATCCGGCCCGGAGGTCTTTCTCTCACCAGCCGCCTACGGGCGGCTGGTTTCGTTCCTGGGCGTCGGCCAATCGATCGGCTGCTCCTTCGAGTGGGCTGCGGGGCCTGCGCGGCACGGGCTTCATGACGTGGATCCCGATCGATGATCTCGACGGCGATGGCGTAGCCGAGATCCTGTGGGGTTTCGCGGACAGCATTCCTCCCAGGTTGTCGGTGATCAGCGGAGCGAACGGCGCTTCACTCGGGCCGCCGATCGCGCGGCCAGACATATCCGACGACGAGCCCACACGCCTGGGCTACAGGCTCGTTTCCGCGGGAGACCTTGATCGCGACGGCCGCGCTGAGGTCGCAGTGCAACTTCGGGCCGGACCGGAAGACAGCGCTGATGAAGACTCAGCCGTTTGCGCGATCAAGCTCTCGGCGCGCGCGAAGTGAGGCTCGCGACAGCTCTCGACTCCAAAGGCGCAGATTGGTCTGCTGGTCAAGTCTGGTTCGCTTCCTCTGCCCAGGAGTCGTCTCCATGCTCGCATTTCGCTGTGTCGTCTCGCTCGCCGTTGCATTCACATCGCTCGGCGCCGCTCGCGCTCAAGCCACTTGGTACGTCGATGCCTCGGCCACGCCGCCCGGCGTCGGCACGCCGGCGTCGCCCTACGCGAGCATTCAATACGCCATTCAGCAGCCGACAACGCTGAGCGGCGATCGAGTTCTCGTCGCGCAGGGGACGTACGTCGAGACCGTGCGCTTCCTCGGCAAGGAGCTGCACGTGCGCTCGACGAGCGGGGCGGCGGCGACGGTGATCGATGTGAGCACGCTCGGCGACGTTGGCGTGCGGTTCGTCAACGGCGAGGGCCCGGGCGCCATTCTCGAGGGTTTCACCATCACTGGCGCAGATCCGGGCTTCGGAATCGGCGGGGGCGTCGTCTGCAGTTCCTCCCAGGCCGAGTTGCGCGACTGCCGCATCGAGTCGTGCGGCGGTCTTGGGTCGAGCCTTGTCGGCGCTGGCGTGGCCGTCGTCAACGGATCACTCAGCCTCGTGCGATGTCAGATCTCCGGCTGCTCCACTCAGACGGATGGAGCCGGCATTTACGCCTCCGGTGGGGTGCTGCGGATGCACGGCGGGTCCGTCTCCAATTGCACGACTGTCTACGGCACGGGCGCAGGTCTGCACGCGTTCGCGAGCGCGATCGAACTCGCCAACGTGCAGTTCGCAGGAAACGTGAGCATGGAGTCCTTCGGCGGCGCGATGTACCTGCGACAGAGCAACGCACGCGTCGTGGACTCGGAGTTCAGCAACTGCTCGGTCTTGCAGGATCACACTGGCGGCGCCGCTCAGTTCGATGCATCGGTCGCGACCTTGGAGCGCTGCCGATTCGCGCACAATTCGGCTGCGCGCGGAGGAGCGATCGACACCGTCGCGGGCCTGCTCGAGGTGCGTGACACTCGCTTCGAGCACAACATCGCCGAGTCGTTCCAGGCCTACGACGGCTCGGGCGGGGCGGTCTTCTGCGCCGGGCCCGCATACTTCACACGCTGCGAGTTCTTCGACAACGAGTCGCGCCCCGGTCCGTCGCAGTCAGGACTCGGCGGCGGCGCAAGGGGTGGCGTGTTCGACCGCTGCACGTTCGCGCGCAACCGCTGCGACCCCAGCAACGGAGGCGCCGGCGCGGCGGCTGCGGACGCGCTCCTGCGCAGCTGCATCGTGTGGGGCAATCTGCCCACGCCCTTGTGGAGCCTCTACAACTCCAGTTCGTCGTACAGCGATCTCGAGAAGCCCGTGTTGGGCGTCGGGAACATCAGCTCGGACCCGCTGTTCGTGTCGCTCGCTCAAGGCGACTTGCGGCTCAACGCGCTTTCGCCGTGCATCGACGCCGGCGATGCTCTCGGCGGCAGCGATCTCGACGGGTCGCGCATCGACATGGGCGCGTCCGCGTTCTACCCCAGCTATGGTTCGCCGGCGGTCACTTACTGCACGGCAAAACTGACGAGCAACGGCTGCGCGCCGTACTTGACGGTCAACTCGGCGCCTCCGAGTGTCAGTGGGGGCTACTTCGAGGTCCACGCGCGCAGCGTGCGGGACAATCGCCCTGGCCTGCTCTTTTGGGGCACGGCGCCGGCTGCGACTCCATTTCAAGGCGGCACGCTCTGCGTGAGCAACGTCAATCGGACGTCGATTCAGACCTCCACACTCGGGGCAGGCCTGCCCGGCTGTGCGGGTCTGTACTCGTATCGCTGGACGAGCGCCTACCTCGCGTCGGTCGGCCTGAACGCCGGCGCCGCGGTGCACTGCCAATTCTGGTTCCGCGATCCGTCCGCGAGCTTCACGGTCGGCCTGAGCAACGCCGTGCAGTTCACTTTGGCGCCGTGACGGCGGCGCGCTGATCCCGTCTGTTTCGGCGCTCGGGCTCGCCCGCTTGCAGGAGCCCGCTCGAACACTCGTCACCCTTTCGCAGCAGCTCCCATGCAACGAACAACTGGACTGGTGAAGTCGATCCTGCTGGCTGTGTCGCTCTGTGGCGCGGCATGCCGCACAGCGTCGCCCGTTGTCGAGGCCCCGCGAACTCCGTCGGCGGCGCTGGAAGTCCGCGCCGCTCCCGCGAGCTTCGAAGGCGAGTGGCGCACGACATGGGGCCCGATGCGTCTCTCGCGCTTTGGCGAGCGCGTCGGCGGCTGCTACGGGGACTCCGGCCCAGGCGCGTGGATCGAAGGTCGCGTCGTCGAGGGCCGCTTCGATTTCCGCTACCGCGAGCCGCAGGAGAGCGGAGAAGGTTGGTTCGAACTCTCCGAAGGCGGCGCGTCCTTCACCGGTCGCTGGAAGGCGGACGGAAGCGAGGAGTGGGCCGACTGGGATGGCGATCGTTCCGACCGCGCCGAACTCGCAGAGGACTGCTCGGGCGTCTGGACGACGAGTTTCGGAACCCTGCGGCTCGAGCAGGACGGCTCCCAGGTCCGTGGGAGCTACTCGCAGCCGCTCGGTTCGCACGTCGAAGGCGAGCTGCACGCGGACGTGTTGCGAGGGGTGTACTCCGAGCCGGACGGCAAGCGCGGCCGCTTCGTGTTCGAGTTCTCCTCCGACCGCGAGCAGTTTCGCGGCGTGTGGCGGCCCGACGCCGAGGCGCCGCTCGAGCTCGAGGACGAGGACGCGCCCGTGTGGCTCGGCAGGCGCGCGCACCCGACGCCGGGACGCAAGTGGCTCGTGGTGCTCGAAGCGCACTGGGAGTCCTCGCTCGCCGAGCCGCCGTACTCCTACGGCTCGATCCTCGAGAAGTTCTTCGAGCGCGTCCCGCAGGTCGAAGTGCGCCACCGTTACTTCCACGACGCCGCGGACTTCGTGCGACAGTGCGCCGAGCTGCGTGAGTTCGCCGAACCGGTGACGCTCTACGTTTCGTCGCACGGCAGTCGGGAGGGAGTGGGGTCCGGCGCGGAAGTGCTGGATGCGCAGACCGTCGGTCGAGCGCTGGCCGGCGCCCACAACTTGCAGTTGGTTCACTTCGGCGGCTGCGAGTTGCTCGCCGGGGACTTCGCGGGCCAAGTGCGTGAGACCGCGGGCGGCGCGTTCCCGATCTCCGGCTTCGAAGTCAGCGTCGACTGGGCGGCGAGTGCGATCGTCGACCTCACGTACATGCACCTGGTGCTCGAGAGAGACATGACTCCTGCCGATGCCACGGCTGCCCTGCGACGCATGCTGTCATTCGCGCGCGGCGATGAGGGCCACGACGATCCACTGCCGGCGACGCACTTTTCGCTGTCGCCCGCGAACTGACTCGGTGCAGCGCACCGCGCCGATCGCGCTGCTGTGACCCGCGCGTTGGAGCGGTCTAGTGCGCGGGCGGGCCGCGCGTTTCGCGTCGACGGATCTTCAACCCTCGGAGTCTGACTGTGGTGATGTTGCTCGCGCGTGCGCTTGCGCTTGCCTTGGCTGTTTCCGCGGCGCGTGCTCAAGCGCCCACCGCATTCTGTACGGCCGGCACATCGACGGCCGGCTGCGCGCCGTCGATTTCGGCCAACGTGCAGCCGAACACGGCCAACAACGCGGGCTGCGTGATCGCGGTCCAGGGCGTCGAAGGCCAGCGCTCGGGCCTGATCTTCTACGGCGTCGACAACATGGGGTTCACGCCGCAGCCTTGGGCGGTCGGAAGCTCGAGCTTGCTGTGCGTGAAGCCGCCCACGCGGCGCGCGAGCGGCGCGCTGAACAGCGGGGGCGTCGCGGGTCAGTGCAACGGCGCGTTCGCGCTCGACTGGGATGCCTTCGCCGCGGCGAATCCCGCGACGCTCGGCGCTCCGTGGATCGCCGGCGACAAGCTCTTCGCGCAGGCCTGGCAGCGCGACCCGCAGGCGATCGGCAACGCCAACCTCTCGAACGCGCTCGAGCTCACGCTGCGCCACCCAGCGTGCTCCGTGTCGATCTCGGGCATGGTTGTCATTCCCGCCGGGTCGTTCCTCATGGGTTCGAACGCAACGAGCGGCCCGCCGTACTTCGCTGACTACGGCGAGCAGCCGGTTCATCAGGTCACGCTCACGTACTGCTTCTGGATGGGCGCTCGAGAAGTCACGCAGGCCGAGTACGCGGCGCTGATGGGCGTCAATCCGTCCTGGTTTCCGGGCCCCAACCAGCCCGTCGAGACCGTGTCGTGGTTCGACGCGCGCGCCTACTGCACGGCGCTGACGGCGCAGCAGGCCGCGCTCGGCGCCGTGCCGCCGGGCTACGAGTACCGACTCCCGACTGAAGCCGAGTGGGAGTACGCCTGTCGCGCCGGCACGACCACGGAGTTCAGCGTGGGCGCGGCGCTCCTGTGCAACCAGGCGGAGTTCTTCTACTCGCACCACGCGGGGTTCGGCTGCAACTCGAACGGCCCCGTCGCCGTCGGCAGCTACGCGCCCAACGCCTGGGGCCTGTACGACATGCACGGCAACGTTCGCGAGTGGTGCCTCGACTCCTACTGGTTCTACCAGGCCGATCCGCTCGTCGATCCGTTCGCGACGGGCGGCGCCAACCGAGTGCTGCGCGGCGGAGCTTGGACCGCGACGTCCAGCGGCTGTCGATCGGCGTTCCGCTTGGGAAAGTCGCCAGGCGAAGCGTTCAACGACCGCGGCTTCCGGGTTGTGCTGGCGCCGATCCTGGCGCCGTAACGGGAACGAACTTGCCCGCGCGCTCGCGCGCGCCGAGACGATTGAAGCCGCCGGAGTCGTTCGTGGGTCTTGGCGGCAACTGCATCGGATCTTGGTCTGAGCTGCGAAGGACTGCCTGCGCCGGCCGTCGCGTCCGCGGCGCAAGCGAAGTTGTCTCAGGAGCGTTTCGATCGCCGCAACTGACGGCCGTCGCACGGCGCTCAGCGATGGCGTCGTGGCGCGCGAACATCGCTGGCGGGACCGAGCGCGTCGCGCAACGGGCGCGGTGAGTTGCGGACTCCGAAGTACTGGCGTACCTTCGTTTCTGGGCGGACACGAAGCTACTCGGGAGGGATCCTTGAGCCTGTCCACGTTTCGCGCGCTGGCCGTTTTCGCGTTCCTGCCGCTGGCGCACGCACAGACTCCGACGACGTACTGCACCGCCGGAGTCTCGACCAACTTCTGCATTCCGCAGATCAACGCCAACGTGCAGCCGAACGTCGCGAACAGCGCGGGCTGCGTGATTACGACGACCGGTCTGCCCGGGCAGAGGCAGGGCGTGGTCTTCTACGGCGTCGACAACTCTGGTTTCACGCCGACGCCCTGG
>WYBT01000010.1 GCA_011525785.1 Planctomycetaceae bacterium | reverse complement strand
TCGACGTTCACCTGGAACAGGTTGCGCATGTCGTAGAGCGAGGGCGCGGTGTGGCCGAGCAGGCGCTGCTGCTCGACGCTCGCGGGCTCGGTGTCGGCCTGCGTGACGATCAGGCGCCGCAGCCAGTTGCGGTACTCGCCGGGGACTTGCTGCCAGGCGGGCTCGCCGAAGTGATCGCCGAAGCCGACCGTGCGGCCTTCTTCCTTCGGCGCGAGCAGGATGCCCCAGCGGTAGTCGGGCATCTTCACGTAGCCGAACTTGGCCCAGCCGTCGGCGCCGACGTTGACCGCGGTGCGCAGGTACACGTCCTTGGTGTTGAAGTCCGTCGGCCCGACCGAGCACCACCAATCGAGGTAGTTCGGCTGCCAAGCTTCCAAAGCGCGCTGCAGGCGCTTGTCGGAAGCGAGGTCGACGTTGTTGGGGATCTTCTCGCTGAAATCGACTGCGTTGGTCATGGTTCAGAGTCCCTTTCAGATCAGGTGCGCGAGCCGTCGAACTGCGGCCGCATCGGTGTTCCGTAGCAGGTGAGCGCGCCGCGCGGACCGACCGCGTTGGGGCGTTGGAAGATCCAGTTCTGCCAGGCGCTGAGGCGCCCGAAGATTTTGGTCTCCATGGTTTCGGGGCCGGCGAAGCGCAGGTTCGCCTCCATGCCGGTCATCGCGTCGGGTGAGAACGAAGCGCGCTCTTCGATGGCGAGGCGCAGCTCGTCGTCCCAGTCGATCGCGTCGGGCGCGAAGGTCGCCAGGCCCAAATCGTTCGCAGCCGCCGCGTCGAAGCTCGCGCCCGCGCCGAGCACTTCCCCCACCTTCTCCGGCGTGCCGAGGAAGCGCGTTTCGAGCCGCGAGATGCCGTTGGACATGGGGAACATGCCGCGGTTCGCGCTGGTGACGCCCATCTGCACCGGGCGGTCGGGATCGTCGAGCACGTAGACGCGATCGCACGCAAGCGCGAGCTCGAGGCCCGTCCCGACGAAGCACGTGCCCTCGTCGGCGACGGCGTACAGGCTCTTCGCCATGTTGTCGACGCGCTTGAGCGTGCGGCGCACGTACTGGCGCACTTCGTTCACGAACCAGTTCTCGTTCTTCGCGAGCAGTTCGTCGGTGCTGGCGAGCGTCGCGCTCGAGCCCTTCACGCGCAGCAGGATCAGCGCGGTGTCCGGCTCGTTGAAGCGCAGGTGGCACAGCGCGTCGTCGAGCTCGCGCATGGCGCGCAGGATCCACCACTTCGCACCCTGCGCGAGCGCTTCGTCAGCGCCCTTCGCGCACGTCGCCGGCGCGGTGAGCGTGAGCTCGACCAGCTTCTGCGCGCGGTCGTGCTTCACTTCGACGTAGGTGTAGCGCCGCACGTCGCCTTCGTCCTGCGCCTTCACCTCGTCGAGCTCGACGCCCTTCGTCGCGCGCTGCGGCACGCTGTCGGCGAGTTGACGCGCCATGGCGCTCACCGACTCGTTCCACTTCGACAGCGGCGCGATCGCGTCGACCAGGTTCCACTCGACCGCGCGCTTGCCCTTGATGCCTTCGGCGACGGTCGAGAACACGTCGCAGTGGTCGCGGCGGATCTTGCGCTTGTCGGTGATGCGCGTGAGCCCGCCGGTGCCCGGCAGCACGCCGAGCAGCGGCACTTCAGGGAAGCTCACCGCGCTGTTGCGGTCGTCGACGAGCAGGATCTTGTCGCACGCCAGCGCCAGCTCGTAGCCGCCGCCCGAGGCCGTGCCGTTGAGCGCCGCGAGGAAGCGGATGCCGCTCGTCGCGCTCGCGTCTTCGATACCCAGGCGCGTCTCGTTGGTGTACTTGCAGAAGTTGACTTTGAAGCCGTGCGTGCTGGTGCGCAGCATCACGATGTTCGCGCCGGCGCAGAACACGCGGTCGAGCGAGCCGGTGAGCACCACGCAGCGCACTTGCGGGTGCTCGAAGCGCAGGCGCTGCACCGCGTCGTTCAGCTCGACGTCGACCCCGATGTCGTAGCTGTTGAGCTTGAGCTCGTAGCCCTCGCGCTGGCCCTCGAGCGGCTGCACGTTCATGCGCAAGGTCGCGACGTCGCCGTCGATCGACAGTTGCCAGTGCTTGTAGCGGCTGGGGTGCGTCTGGAACGAGACGGGCTGGGTCGGAGCAGCGGTGGCGGCCACGGTTCGGTGCTTTCGGGTCGTCGGTTCGGGTCGGAGCAGCTTGCGAGAGGCCTCGATGCGCAATATACTGCTCATCAGCCCCGCACCTCGGGAAGTTTATGGCTCAGTCGACCCCCTCGCAACCCCAGCCCGCCGAAATCGCGCCCGCGGACCTGGCCGCCTTCCTGCGCGGCGTCGGCAAGCGCGTCCGATCCGCCCGCGAGCGCCGCGGCTGGACCGTCTCGGAGCTGGCCGAGCGCTCCGCCGTGAGCCGCCGCCACGTCACCGAGACCGAGGCCGGTCGCGCCAACCTCTCGGTCGCCAAGCTCGCAGCGCTCGCGCACGCGCTCGGCGCCACGCCCAGCGAACTGCTCGACGTCCCCACGCGCGTCGCCGAGCGCATCGCGCTGGTCGGGCTGCGCGGCGCGGGCAAGTCGACGCTCGGACGGCGGCTCGCGCTCGAACTGGAGGTCCCGTTCGTCGAGCTCGACCGGCGCATCGAGGAGCTGGCCGGCATGTCGATCGCCTCGATCTTCGAGCTGCACGGCAGCCTGGGCTTCCGGCGCTGGGAGGCCGAGGCGCTCGAGCAGGTGCTCGCCGAGGGTGAGCGCGTGGTGATCGCCACCGGCGGATCGATCGCCAGCGCGCCGGCCACCTTCGAGCGGCTGCTCGCGACGTGCCACACGGTGTGGCTGCACGCGACGCCCGAGGACCACCTCGCGCGCGTCGCGGCGCAAGGCGACGAGCGGCCCATGCGCGGCCGGCCGCGCGCGATGGACGAGCTGCGCCGCCTGCTCGCCGAGCGCGAGCCCCAGTACCGTCGCTGCGCGCTGCACCTCGACACTTCGAAGCTCGCGCTCGAGGCCGCGCTGGCGCAGGTGCTGGTCGCGCTGGGCCGCAGTTCGGCCGTCGGTTAGCGCGCGCTCGGCTCGATCGGCTCCTGGCCGCGCAATTCGCCGCAGGCGCACTCGCTCGAGACGCACGCTCGCGGCCCGTCTCGGCAACTCCTGCTCGCGCGCGCGACGGCGGCGCCCGATCCGTGCGCCGAATCCGCGCAAGTCACGCGTATCCTCGAGCGGCACGACTTTCGTTAGCGGCGCGCGCCCGAGCGGCTCAGCTTCGCCCGCCCTCGACTGCGAAGCCCGCGCCCTGCTCCTCCACCTCTGACGCCGCCAGCCCCGCGGCGCTCACCCCCTCGATGAAGCCGACCTCTCCGGCCGCGGCGTTCCTCGCGCTAGCGGCCCTGATCGCGTGCCTGTACGCGTGGCTGCAGTTCAGCGACTCCGACATTGAACCGGCCGACGTGAGCGCTCCTGCGCGCCCCGCAGCTGTCGCTGAGCCCGCGAGCGCTCCGCAGACGCCGCCGCAGACCGCTGCGCCCGGCCCCGAGGCCATCGAAGACGACGCATCGCAAGCCCAGGCCCGGACCGAGACCCCGCGCGTTCAACGCGTCGAGGGACAGGTCACAAGCGTGCGCGGGACGATCGTGCTGCCCCCGGGGGTGCCCGCGGATGAGCAACTCGAGGTGCTGGTGTTCACGGGCGGCGCCGACCCGCAGCGGATCGCGCTCGACACGCCCGAGCACGAGTTCGAGTCGCTCGAGCGGCTCGTGGCGCGCGCGCCAGTCGAGGCGCAAGGTCGCTTCGAAATCCAGGCGCCCGCCGCGGGCGAGGCCTGGATCGCGCTGCGCGCACGCTACTGCTTCGCGCGCAGCGCGTTCGCACTGGGTGCGACGCGCGGCGACGAGGAAGTGCGGATCGAAGCGCAACTGGGCGCCTGGGTCGTGGGGCGACTCGTCCTGCCCGGCGACGCGAGCGCGGAGCAGCGCGACCTCGCCAAGTGCGACCTGACGCTGCAGTTCGACGCGCTGCGCATGGCGAACGTCGCGCGCGCCGCGAGCGCCCACCGCTTGCGCGAGTACACGACGCGCCCCAGCCCGCAGCTCGCGTTCGAGTTCCGCGGCGTGGACCCGCAGTCGGACTACGACCTGCGCCTGATGCCCAAGCTGCTCGCGGCGCACAAGAGCGAGCGCTTCAGCGTGACGGCCGGCGCGCGGACTTCGCTCGACGTCCAGCTCGCGCACGGTGGTGAACTGCGCGGCTCGGTGGTCGACGAGGCCGGTCAGCCGATCGCCGGGGCCGAGCTCGTCGCGCGCATCGATCCCGAGATGTTCGGACAGGGCGGCTTCCGCGTGCGCTCGGCCAAGAGCGAACCGGACGGCAGCTTCGTGCTGGCGCATCTGCCCGCCGCAGCGACGCAGGTGCGCGTGAGCGCGGACGGATACCTCGAAGGCGACGCCAAAGCGACGATCGTCGAGGGCGAGCTCGCTCCCCCGCTGCGCATCGAGCTGCGCAGCGGCGCCAGCATCGCGGGGCGCCTCGTGTGGGACGACGGTCGCGCAGCCCCGGACGTCAAAGTGCGCGTGAGCTTCGACGTCACGGCCTTGAGCGGCATGGGCGCGTTCAACGCCTGGCAAGGCGCCGAAGGCGACGCGACAACCGACGCCGAAGGACGCTTCAAGGTGACTGGCCTGGGCAAAGGTCCGTTCACCGTGCGCGCCATGGCGACGCTGGACGGCAAGTCCGCCGAGCGCGACAGCATCGAGGCCTGGACCGCGCGCGCCGACCACGTCGCGCCCGGCGCGCAGGACGTCGAGCTCGTGCTGCGCGCTCCGATCTCGATCCAAGGCAAGGTCAGCAACACGCGCGGCGAGCCGCTCACCCACTTCGTCGTCAGCGCGCGCCAGCAGACCGGCGGCCCGATCCCCGGAATGGGCGGCGAGCAGCGCACGAAGAAGGTCGCGGACTCCGTCGACGGCGCCTTCGAACTGGGCGGACTGACGCGCGGGGAGTGGCTCGTCGACGTCGCAGCCGAGGGCTATCCGCGCAGCGCTCCGCTCGAGCTCGAGATCACCGCGGAGACGGCCCCCGCTCCGCTCGAATTCGTGCTCCAGCGCGGCGGCGTGATCCGCGGCGTCGTGCGCGATCCCAACGGCGTCCCGGTCGCGAACGCCGAAGTCACGCTCAAGCTCAACATGGCCGAGATGATGCGCAACTTGCGCGTCGAGGAAGAAGAGGGCGGACTGTCGCTGCCGAGCGCGCTCAGCGACGCGCAGGGGCAGTTCAGCTTGAGCGGACTCGAGGCCGGCCAACGCCTGATCGTCGCGCGGCGGCACGATTTCGCCGAGAGCGAGCCCTACACCGCGGAGGTGGAGCCGGAGAGCGACTTGACCGAGGTCGTGCTCGTGCTGCGGCGCGGCGGCCGCATCCTCGGCAAGGTGTTCAACGCCAAGGGCGAGCCCGCGACCGGATCGACGATCCAGGTGCAATCCGGCGCCGATCCGCTCAACCAGCAGTTCGCCAAGTCCGATTCGCGCGGCGAGTTCGTGGTCGCGAACTTGCCCGCCGGCGACTGGAACGTGATCCACCTCCCGCGTCAGGGCGCCCAGATGAGCGGCGGGGACGCTCAAGCCGACGTGATGAGTTTGCTCGGCGACATGCAGATGGCCTCGGCTCGCGTAGTCGACGGCGAAGACACCGAGATCGTGCTCGGCGCGCCGCCCAAGGACCCCGTGACCCTGTTCGGCGAAGTGCGCCACGGCGGCGCGCCGGTCGCGGGCGCGTTCGTCACGCTCATGGCCGACGGCGGCGGCGGGATGGAGGCCATGAAGTTCGTCCGTTCGGACAGCAGCGGGCAGTACCGCACGGATCTGCGGCAGCCCGGGCGCTACCTGTTGACGGTGCAGAAGCTGGGCGGCGCGGGCGAGCAGCAGACCATCTCGCGCAGCGTCGGCGTGCCGCAGACGCGCGAGCACCGCTTCGACATCGATCTGCCCGGCGGCGGCGTGCGCGGGCGCGTCGTCGATCCCGAGGGCGCGCCGGCGGCCAAGGCGCGCGTGACCTTGTTCATCGACGGTCCGGTGAGCAACTCGTCGATGTTCGGCGAGCAATACAGCGAAGTCACGACCGACACGGAGGGCCGCTACGCGCTCGACTGGCTCAAGCCGGGCACGTACACGGTCGCGGTCGGCGGCGCGCCGTTCGGCGGCATGTTCGGCGAAGGCAGCGCCAAGAGTGGCCGACAACTGCGCGACGGCGTCGTGGTGCGCGACAACGAGATCGTGCAGGGCATCGACTTCAAGCTGCGCCGCCCGGGCAAGCTCACCGGCCTGGTGCGCACGGCCGACGGCGCGCCCGCCAGCGGCGCGACGATCTTCCTGCGCGACGAGCGCGGCCGCAGCCTCGAGCGCTTCTCGATGATCGTGACCGACGCCGGCGGCAAGTTCGTGTACGACGGGCTCGACCCGGGCTCGTACAGCGTGCTCGCGCGCACCGCCAACGAAGCCAGCGCCGACAGCGCGCCGGTGCGCGTGCGCGACGGCGAGGTGGGCGAGGTGGCGCTCTCGCTCGCGCCGGCCACGATGCTCCTGGTGAGCCTGTCCAACGATCAGGGCGAGTTGCTCGAGTGCTCGGTCGAGGTGCTCGACGACCAGGGCCGTCAGGTCAACGGCATGGTCTCGATGGCGGCCATCATGGAGGCCTTCCAGAAGGGCCTGTTCTCTAGCCGCGAGCAACGCGTGGGCCCGCTCGCACCGGGGCGCTACAAGGTGGTCGTGCGCGACGCGGCCGGGAAGACCATCACCAAGCCGGTGACGCTGACCGGGCAGCCCGAGCGCAAGCTCAACGTGCGTCTGTGAGGCGCGAGCGGCGCGTGCTCTGCGCTACGATGAGCGCGTGAGTTCCACGTCCGCTCGCGCGTCGACGAGAGCCTCGCCGCCGCTCGAGCGCGCGCGAGGGCTGCTGCGCACGCGCCGTGCGCTCGCGCGGGGCGTGGAGCACTTCGGCCATGCGGTGCTGATCGCCGGCGGCATCGCTGGCGCGGCGTTGCTCGTCGTGCGCAGTCTCGAGCCCCACACGCCGCTGCCCTGGGCCTTGCCCGCTCTCGGACTGGGCCTGGCGGCCGCGAGCGCCGCACTCGCCGGCTGGCGCGCCCGACCGGACGACGCTCACGCGGCCGCGTGGCTCGACGTGCACGGCGGCGCGAGCGGCGAAGTGCTGACCGAAGCGGAACTCGGCGGCAGCGCGTGGTCGCCGCGCGCCGCGCAGCGCATCGACGCCGCGCTGGCGCAACTTCCGCGCGCGCCGTGGCGGCCCGCACTGTCGCGACTGGCGGCGAGCTGCGCCTTCGTTCTCGCCGCGGCCGTGATTCCCGTGCCGCCGCTCGAGCGCGGTCCGGCGCCGCTGGTCACCGAGCACGCGCTCGAACGCGTCGAAGAGCAACTGGAAGTGCTGAGCGACTCGCTCGCGCTCGATCCGCAGCTCGAACTCGAGTTGCGCGAGCGTCTGGAGCGCGTGTCGGACAACGCCGCGTCCGAGCGCTTCGACAGCGCCTTCGAGGCCCTCGACCGGCTCGAAGAGCGCCTGGCCGAAGAAGCGGCGCGCGCGTTGGAGGCGGCGGAGGAAGCCTCCGAGGAACTCGCGCAGGCCGCGAGCGATCCGCACCTCGATCACGCGCAGGAAGCGCTCGAACGCGCGCTGGCGAAGCTGGGCGAAGGTGGACTGGGCAAGCGCGACGGCGGCCCGAAGGATCCGTCGCAGAGCAGCGAGCTCGACAGCCTGCCGCCCGGCGTCCAGCTCGACTCGGCGCAACTCGCCAAGCTGGCGCGGGAGCTCGACGCGAAGACGCTCGAGCGCCTGGGCAAGCTCGCCTCCGCGCGCATGATCGACGCACGACGCCTCAGCGAGCTGCTCGACGCGCGGCCGGGCGAGGCCGGGGAGCTCGACCCCGACCACGTGTGCGACGAGAACTGCAAGAAGGCGGGCGGGACATGACGCGGCCGCGGCAAGGGCTGCGCCGGGGGCGTAGCACACACACTGAGCGCCTCGGGCGCATTGAGCGGCGGCGGCGCCGGCGGCGTCTCGCGCGGACCGGGGCACGCACCGCTCGAATACAGCGGCGAGAGCGCGAAGGCCGCCGAGCGCTTCGTCGAGCAAGCGCTGCCGCCCGGCGCGTTGGAGCTCGAGCGCATGCAGCTGCTCGGAGTCAGCGCCGGCGCGCCGCGCACGCAAGCGACACAGGAATCATCCGAGCGC
The DNA here is from genome assembly GCA_011525785.1 of Planctomycetaceae bacterium. Classification (GTDB taxonomy): domain Bacteria; phylum Planctomycetota; class UBA1135; order UBA1135; genus WYBT01. The sequence goes on along the minus strand of WYBT01000010.1, from coordinate 36,862 downwards.
GCGGCGACGGCGCTCTCTGCGGGCGAGGCCAGCGCCAAGCGCCGCCTGGCGCCGCAGCACCGCGAGGCCGTGCGCAACTTCTTCGGCGGCGACGAGCGTTGACTCCGGCTGCCGCCGCTCTTCCAAAGAACCCGAGATCTCTCCCCCCGCGATGAGCGCAGGCGCCCTGCTCACCCCCGCCCAAGTCGAAGTCGCGCGCTCGAGCGCCCTCGCCATCCTCGCCGGGCTCGACGCGACCTTGCTGGGTCAGCAAGCGCTCACGCGCCAAGTGCTCGTCGCGTGTCTCGCGCGCGGCCACGTGCTCCTCGAAGGCCTGCCGGGCCTGGGCAAGACCGAACTCGTCAAGGCGCTCGCGCGGCTGCTGGGCCTGGAGTTCCGGCGCCTGCAGTTCACGCCCGATCTGATGCCCGGCGACGTCACCGGCGGCCACATCCTCGAAGAGGACGAGCACGGCCGACGCAACTTCGTGTTCCACGCCGGGCCGGTGTTCGCGAACGTGCTGCTGGCCGACGAAATCAACCGCGCGAGCCCCAAGACGCAGTCCGCACTGCTCGAAGCGATGGCGGAGCGGCGCGTCAGCGTGCTGGGCGAGACGCGCACGCTGCCCGATCCGTTCTACGTGCTCGCCACGCAGAACCCGATCGAGCTCGAGGGCACCTACCCGCTGCCCGAAGCGCAGCTCGACCGCTTCCTGTTCAAGCTCGAGGTCGGCGCCGTCGAGCGCGACGTGCTCGAGTCGATCCTGTGCGAGCGCCGCGGCGGCCGTCCGCCGCAGCTCGAGCCCGTGACCGACGCCGCGCGCCTCGCGGAGTTGTTCGCCGCGGTCGACGCCGTGTTCCTGCCGCGCGCGGTCGCGAGCTGGATCGCGCGCCTGGTCGAGGCGACGCATCCCACGCGCGCGAGCGCGCCGGCCAAGGTGCGCGACTACGTGCGCCACGGCGCGAGCCCGCGCGGCGCGATCGCCATCGGAGAGGCGGCGCGCGCACACGCCTTGCTCGCGGGCAAGCCCAACGTGGGCTTCGACGACGTGCGCGCGGTCGCGAGCAGCGCCCTCGCCCATCGCCTGGTGCTCGACCACCGCGCGCGACTGGATGGAGTGCGCGGCGTCGACGTGCTCACGAGCGTGCTCGCGTCCGTGGGCGAAGTCGAGGAACCCGCCGCGCGATGAACGGCGCCGCCAAGCTCGCATGCGGCCTCGCAGCCGCCATCACACTGTTCGCCCCGCTCGCACGCGCCGGCGACGTCACGCAGTCGCTGCCCAACGGCGTCGAGGTGCGCGCCTGGAGCCCGTGGCCCGCGCAGGCGCGCTCGGGCTGGGCGCCGGTGTTCGTGGAGTGCCGCAACGGCTCGTCGACCGCGCGCAGCGTGGATCTCACGACGCTGCGTTACGAGTGGCGCCGCCAATGGCGACTCGACGCCCAACTGGAGTTGGCGCCGGGCGAGACGCGCCAGCTCGAAGTGCTCGTGCCGATGTCGGCGGAGTACTCCAACGACACTTCGCTGTCCGTGACCTGCGACAACCAGGAGGCGTACCTGTCGGGTGTAGCGGGAACGAGCGCACTCGCGCCGAGTGCGGGCGCGGTTGTGCTGTTTACGCAGCGCACGTTCGAAGCGGGCGAGATCGAACGCTGGAACGCTGCGCTGGGGCCGCAAGAAGGCGATCCCGCGCCGGTCGCGAGCGAAACGGTCGTGTCCGCGGGCCCGGTGAGCATCACGACGATCCCCGCGCCGACGGCCGGCGGTCCGCCGGCCGCTGACATCGCCGTCGTGCGCCCCGAGCAGGCGCCGTCGCACACCGCCGCGTACTCGAGCCTCGATCTCGTCGTGCTCGATTCCGCCGGCGCCTGGCCGGCGCCCGAGCGCGTCGAGGCGCTCGCGGCCTGGTTGCGCGTCGGCGGCGACGTGCTCGTGATCGGCCCCGACGCCGAACGCGCGGCCAAGGCGAGTCCGCAGCTCGCGAGCTGGGTCGAACCGCGCTTTGCGCTGCCGTGCGACGCCGAGCGCGGCTCGGCGTACCGCGCTGCGCTCGGGCGGCTGTTCATCGCGCGCGACCTGCGCGAACTGGAGGGCGAGGGCGCCGTCTGGGTGCGCGAGATCCTCACCGGGCGCTCGCCGCCGGCGCCGAACAACGCCAACTGGCGCGCGCGCGACGTCCAAGCCCAGCTGCGCCTCGAGATGGTGCCGCAGCGCGTGTTCGCCGCGCTGCTGCTGCTCTTCGCGCTGGTGATCGGGCCGCTCAACTTCATCTTGGTCTCGCGCCGCAAGCAGCCGGCGCTGCTCCTGATCACGATCCCCGCGATCTCGATCGGAGTGAGCGTGCTGCTGCTCGCCTTCGGGATCCTCCACCAGGGCCTGGACGTCAAGTCCGCGTCGGTGTCGCTCAGCGTGCTCGACCAGCGCTCCCACATCTCCAGTTCGATCCACAAGCGCCAGATCTTCGCCGGCATGGCGCCGGCGGTCGGACTGCGGCCCGCGGCAGGAACGGTCGTGCACCACGTGGCGCTCGACGACCAGTCGATGGGCCTCATGGGCGCCGAGACGATCTTGCGAACCGCGCAGGGTCAGGGCTGGACGCTCAGCGGCGACTACCTGCCGACGCGGCGACTGGCGAGCCAGGTGCTGACCGTCGACCGCGCCGAGCGCGCGCGCCTCTTGGTCGAGTTCGGCGGGCGTTTCGTGCAGGTGACCAACCAGCTCGGCGTACGCGTCGAGGAACTGCTCGTGCGCAACCCACAGGGCCAGTACTTCGAGTTGAATCGGCCGCTCGCACCCGGCGCCCAGACCACGCTGGGCATCAGCGACGAGATCCACGGTCGCAACCTGGAGTTCAGCTTGTTCGCGCAATCCATGTCGCCCACGCCGCCGCCCGCGCCGGCCGGCGCCGTGCCGCCGGCCGCGTACCTCGCGCGCATCGCAGGCGGCGCACTGCTCGACGACTGCGGCGTCGAGTCGACGGAGGTTCACGGGCTGCACGTCGTGCTGGGCGTGCTGGACGACCCGAGCGAGGACCGTCGATGAGCCTGCTCGACGTGCGCGCGATCTCCAAGCGCTTCGGCGCGCTCAAGGCCGTCGACGGCGTGAGCTTCCAGGTCGGCCCGGGCCAGATCTGCGGCTTCATCGGCCCCAACGGCGCGGGCAAGACCACCACGATGCGGATCTGCTCGACGCTCGAGCTGCCCGACGAAGGCGACGTGCTCGTCGACGGCCAGTCGGTGCTGTCCGAGCCGCGCGACGCGCGCCGGCGCATCGGCTTCATGCCCGACAGCTACGGCGCCTACACGAGCACCACGATCTTCGAGTACCTCGATTTCTTCGCGCGCGCCTACGGCCTGCGGGGCGAGCGGCGGCGCGAGGTGCTCGCGCGCGTGATCGAGTTCACGGGGCTGGGCGAGCTGACGGACAAGGAGATCGCCTCGCTCTCCAAGGGCATGAAGCAGCGCCTGTGCCTGGCCAAGACGCTGCTCCACGACCCGCCGGTGATGATCCTCGACGAGCCCGCGGCGGGCCTCGATCCGCGCGCGCGCGTCGAGCTGCGCGAGTTGGTCAAAGCCCTGGCGCAGATGGGCAAGGCGATCCTGATCTCGTCGCACATCCTCACCGAGCTGGCCGAGATGTGTTCGAGCGTGGTGGTGATCGAGCGCGGCCAGCTCAAGGGCGGCGGAGTGCTCGCCGACGTCGTGCGCAGCGTGCAGCCGACGACCACGCTGTTCCTGCGCGCGCTCGAGGGACCGGCGGCCTGCGAGCGCACGCTGCTCGAGCTGCGCGGCGTGTCGAAGGTGCGCCTGGAGCGCGACGGCGTGTGCTTCGAGTTCGAAGGCGACGCCAGCCAGCAGGCGGCGCTGTTCGCGCAGCTCGCCAGCAGCGGCCTGCGCCCGCTCGAACTCGCCCAGCAGGGCCAGAACCTCGAGGACCTGTTCCTCTCGCTGACCGAGGGCAAGCTGCAATGAACGCGCTCGCCGCCGCGCGGTCGTTCGACGACCGCCTCAATCCGATCCTGGTCAAGGAAGTGCGCCAGGCGCTGCGCGGACGCTACTTCCGCACGTTGTTCTGGCTCACGCTCGGCGTGGCCACGCTGATCGGACTGTCGATCGTGGCCGAAGCCGGCTCGCGCGGCGCGAACATGGGCGTGGGCCGCACGTTCTTCATGCTGATGAACGGCTGCCTGTTCGCGGCGGTGCTGGGCTTCACGCCCTTCTCGGCCTTCCTCGCCACCAGCGCCGAGTGGGACGAGAACACGCACGACCTGCTCGTGCTCTCCAACCTGCGCCCGCGTCAGATCGTCTACGGCAAGCTGCTCTCCGCGCTGGTGCAAGCGCTCCTGTACTACGCGACCTTCGGGCCGTTCCTGGTCTTCGCCTTCCTGATGAACGGCGTCGACCTGCTCTCGATCGGCGTGCTGCTGCTGACCTCCTTCGTCGCCTGCGCCACGCTCAACCTGCTCGGCATCGCGATGGCGAGCCTCTCGCCGGCCAAGGCGCCGCGCGTGCTCTTGATGGCGCTGTTCGGCGTCGCGCTGATGATGAGCTGGGGCTTCTCGATCAGCTTCGCCACCTTCGTCACCTACCAGCCGCACGAGTTGCGCGACCCGATGGCGCTGCCGGCGATCGTCGCGTTCGTGGTCGGGTGCCTGCTGGTCGGCGGCCTGTTCGCTTCCCTTGCGATCGCACGCCTCTCGCACGACGAGGAGAACCGCTCGAGCGGCCTGCGCGCACTCAGCGTCGCACTGGTCCTCGTGGCAACTGTGTTCGGGCTGTGGATGGAACTCGAATTCGGGCACTCGGAGTTCGCCTGGGGCCTGCAACTGGCCGTGCTGGTCCCGCTGGTCATGCTGTGGCTGCACTTTTTGTGCGAACCCGAGACGCTCGGCCGCCACGTCGCGCGCCACGTCAGTCCGCGGCCCGCGCTGGCGCTGCTCAGCGCGCCCTTCCTGCCCGGAGGCGGTCGCGGGGCCGTGCTGATGGCGCTGCACATGGCGCTGGGGCTCTCGGCCGTGCTCGCCGTTCGCCTCGTGCCGGGTTCCGACAAGACCGAACTCAACCGCGCGCTCATCGGGCTGGCGCTCGTGTACGCCTACGTGTGGATCTACCTGGCGATCCCGGCGGGCATCGCGAGTTGGTTCTCGCCCAAGCTCAGCCGACGCGTGTTGACGCGGCTGGTGATCATCGGCCTGGTCCCGGTGGCCGTGCTGCTGCCGCCGCTGCTGGGACTGGTGCTGGGCATCCCGTCGTGGCTGGACTTCATGCACCCGCTCAATCCGATGTACCCGCTGAAGGGGGTGATCTCGGGGAGCTCGTTCAGCAGGGTGGAGAAGCTCTGGCTCCTGACAGCGGCGCTGGCAGCCATCGTGCTGAACACACCGCGGATCGCGCGAGGCTTGCAAGAGGTGCTGGCCGCCAGCCGCGCACGGCGCAGTCGCGCGAGTTCGGTCTAGCGCCATGCCCAAGCCCTCGCGCACCGCGCTGGCGCTCGCCGAGCGCTTCGAACTAGCGCTGAGCGCCGCTCCGCCGCCGGGCCGCGCAGGCGAGCGCCTCGCGCGAACGGCCGGCGCGGGCAGCGAATTCCACGACTCGCGCGCGTACCAGGTCGGCGACGACGTGCGGCGCATCGACTGGCGCGCCTTCGCGCGCAGCGACCAGCTCACCGTGCGCGTGTGGCGCGAGGAGGCGCTCGCGCGCGTCGAAGTGCTGTGCGACGTGTCGCGTTCGATGGGCGTCGAGCCGCGCAAGGCGCAGCTCGCGCTCGACTTCGCACTGCTCGCCGCGCTTGCCGCGCGCGCCGATGGTTGCGCCGCGAGCGTCAGCGCCGTTGCGCCGCTCGCACAGCCGCTCTCACCGGACGAGTTCCTCGCGCGTGGACTCGAGTTCGACGCGCGCGACGACGTCGGACAAGCCCTGCGCGCCAGCGCCGAGCGCGTGCGGCGCGGCGCCGTCGTCCTGCTGATCAGCGACTTCCTGTTCGAGCACGACCCGCGCGAGCTGCTCGCGCCGCTCGCCGCGCGCGCCGGCGCGCTGGGCTGCGTGCAGATCCTCTCGCGCGCCGAGCGCGAGCCCCGCGCGGGCCTGGCCGAGCGACTGATCGACTGCGAGAGCGGCGCCGCGCTCGATTTGGTCCTCGACGAAGCGCTCGTGGCCGACTATCGACGACGCTTGGAGGCGTTGGTGGCCGCGCTCGCCGAGCAATGTCGACGCACGCGCGCGCTGTTCGCCTCGCTCGACGCTGACGCGCCGCTCGAAGAGCTCGCACGCGGCCCACTCACCGACGCGGGCCTGCTCGCGCCGCGCTGAGCAGCTGCCTCTCGGATCCTTCGCGTTCCGCGAAGGGACCACGAGTTCGTAGCGACCCAACCGTTGCCTCAGCGCTCGAGTTCGCGTCCCGCCGCCCGGCGCGCGCGCTTCAACGCGTCCTCGATCGCCGGCGGCGACGCCGCGCTCGCGGGAGCATCGGGGGCGCGAGCTTCGTCGCGCGCGTCGGCATCGGCATGCGCACTCGGCGCGGCGCCTCGGGCAGCGCCAGCGGTCTCGGACACGGCCGGAGCTGCGGGCCGAACGCTCGCGCCGCGCCAGACGCGCTGGACGTGCGACTCGAGGCGTCGCACCGCGCTCGCAGCGCTCCCCCACAGCTCGAGTCGACGCGCCGCGATCTCCAGCAGCATCAGGAGCAGCGCCGCGAGCGCGAGTTCGCGCGACACGACGCGCCAGCGCCGGCCGTCGCGCTCGCCGCGCCACAGCTCCCCCATCGAGGGCGACACCAGGCCGCCGGATTCGCTGGCGAGCGCGCGCAGCAGCGCCTCGCCGCGGCCGCGATCGGGGCCGACTTCGAACTCGGGGCTGTGCGGCAGGCTCATCGGCGGCAGCTCGAGCACTCTGCCGTCGCCCAGGGCGAGCGTCCCGAGCGAAACGCCCTCGCGCTCGAGCAGCACGCGCGCTTCGAAGCTGTGCTCGCCGACGCGCTCGAGCTCGAGTTCGCGCGCGCGGCCGTCCGCTTCGCTCACGCGCAGCTCGAAGCGCGCCGGATCGAGTGCGCTCGCGCCCGCGGGGTCGAGTTCGATGCGCACGCGCGCCTCGCGGCCCTCGCGCCGCACACTCGCGAACACTTCGCTCGGCGCCTCCTGACCCGCCAGCCAGCGCGCGAGCGTCACGAAGAACGCGCCGAACTCCTCCCAGGCCACGACCGAGGCGCCGTACTGCCCGCCGATCTGCCCTGTGAAGGCCGCGACGCGGCCCAGTCCGTGCTGCCAGAAGGCGAAGGCCGGCGAGCGGTACTCGTTCTCGACCAGCGCGCCCGCCGACGCGCCCTCGCGCAGCCAGGTGACGTTGTAGCCGTCGAACGAGGCGAAGCTCCTCGGGACCGCGCCGGCGTCGCCCAGCCCGACCAGGTCGGCGAGCGGCCGACAGGCGCTGGGCTCGTCGACGAAGGTCGCGCGCGCGATGGTCAACGTGTCCTGCGCGAACAGCCGCGGGAGTTCGGCCGGATCGAGCGTGAACGAGCACGTTCCCCCGCCGGCGGCGGCGCAGGCCTCGAGGAACTGCGCATCGCTGTCGCTCTTGGAGCCCAGCGCAACGACGCTGAGCGTCACGCCGGCGCCGGCGAGGCGTTCGATCAACTCCACGCAACCCGTCTGCTCCTCCGCGTCGGCCGCGTCGGCGAACAGCACGATGTGCCGCTGGCGCTGCGGCGCCGCGTCGAGCTCGCGCACCGCGGCCTCCAGGCCGGTGCGACAAAAGATCCCGCCGCCGCCGGCCTCGATGCGCTGCACGCGCGCGGACATCGCAGCGGGTTCGCTCACGCTCGCCAGCGGCTGCACGACGTGCGGACCGGAGTCGACCGCGATCACCGCGGCCGAGTCGATCGGCGAGAGCAACTCGATCGCCGCGCTCGCACCGAGGTTGGCGAGCGCCATCTTGGGCACGCCCGGCGCCGCCTCGACGCCCATGGAGCCGGAGCGGTCGAGCACGATCACCAGCGCCAGCCCGAGCTTGCGCGTCTCCTGGCGCATCTCGAGCGACACCGGGAGAAGTTCATCGAGCGCAGAGCGGTGGTAGCCGCCGATGCCGAAGCTCGCGCGTCCGCCGCTCATCAAGAGGCCGCCGCCGCGCTCGCGCACGAACTCGCGCAGGGCGACGAGCGCCGCGCCGCCCAGACGCGAAGCAGGAACGTTCTCGAGCACTACGGCGCGCACGCCGCTGAGCGCCAGACGCTCCAGCCGACTGTCCTCGGGCGCCGCGACCTCGACGGGAATCGCCGCTTGGCGCAGCGCCGCGCTGAGCGTGTCCTCGGCGCCGTCCTGATTGACGATCAACACGGGACGCTGACCGTGAACGCGCAAGGCCGCGCGCGCGCTGTCGTTCTCGGGCGTCGCATCGGCCGCGTCGAGGATGCGCAGCTCGACTTGCGCGACGCCCGCGCGCAGCGGCAGGTCGCGGAAGCTCCAGCGCTGCGAACCCGCGCTCAGCGCGCGACGCCCGCGCGCCAGCACTTCACCGTCGCGCACCAGCTCGAACTCGACCTCGCGCGCGCGTGAGGAGCGCACCCAGGCGTGGATCGGATAGGGCTCGAACAGGCCCGACTCCAAGGGCGTCTCCAGGCGTTCGATCGCGACCTCGGCGCCTTGAGCGCGCGCCAGCGGCAGCACGTCGACGCGCACGCCGCGCGCCAGCGCTGCACGCGCCGCAGCGAGGGCGTCGCCCGCGTTGGACTCGCCGTCGGAGACGAGCAGCAGCGCGCCGGGGCGATCGGGCGCGATCAGCTGCACGCCCAGTTCGATGGCCGCCTCGAGGTTCGAGGCGTCGCGGTCGAGCGCGCGCGTGAAGCTGCCGTCCCAGCGCAGATCCTCGGCGGGCGCGGCTTCGAGCGCCGCTTGCGCTCCGAACGCGACCAGCGCGATGCGATCGCCGCGCCCGGACTCTTCGCGCGCCAGCTCGAGCAGTTCGCGCACGCGCGCGACGGACTCGCCCGGCATGGAGCGCGAGCGATCGAGCAGCACGATCAGCTCGCGGCCCGGCTCGCCGATGCGCGCGAAGGGTCCTGCGGCGGCGAGCACCAAGAGCAACAAGACCGCCGCTCGCACGGCGGCGCCGGCGCGCGTCGGACCGCGCCAGGTCCACCACGCGAACGCCGCCGGCAAGGCGAGCAACAAAAGCTGCGGGTGCGCGAATCCCATCTCAGCTTCCGGGCAAGTCGCGGCGCCATCGCGAGAGCACCCACCAGTCGGCGCACGCTGCGCCCAGCGCCAGCGCCAGCGCGAGCACTTCGAGCCACGAGACGGGCGCCTCGGAAAGCTGGGCTGCGCGAGTCGACTCGCGCCGACCGGCGCCTGCCGCGCGCAGGTCGGACTCCGCGCCGTCGAGGAACGACACGCCGATCAGCGCGAGTTCGCTGCCCGCCGCCGAGAGCCGGTACCAGCCCGGCGCATCGAGTCCGTCGTACTGGAGCTGCGCGCGCAGCGGCAGTGAGCGAACCCGACCGGCGAGCGCCTCGCCCGTTGCGCGCTCCGTCGTCGCGAGCGGCCCCGCGAGCTCGTAAACGTCGTCCGGGCTAGCCTGGGCAGCCACACGTGCGTCGAGCGAGTACTCCAGGCGCTGGCCGACGGCGAGATGGGTCGCAGCCGGGCCGCTCGCCGCCGCGCGACGCAGCTCGGCGAGATTGGCGAGCAGGATCGGCCAGTCGGGAGCGCGCTGCAGCGACGAGCGCTCCGGATCGAGGTTGAGGCGCCACACGCGTCGCGCGCCGAAACGTTCTTCGCTGAGCAGCGTCACTTCGCCGACGGAGATCAGCGGAGTTCCGCTCAACCTCAGCTCGGGATCGCCGCTCCACACCAGCCCCTCGAGCGTCACGCCCTCGAGCGCGGGGTGCGTGCGATCGACGAGCAGCGGGCCGAGCCAGTCGCTGCGCTCGGGGCCCAGCGGCGCGAGTTCGAGGAACCACGCGGGGCCTTCGGTGGCGCGCGCGGCTCCGAACACGAGCTGCGCGCTCTCGACGTCCGGCGCCTCACGACTGCGCGGCACTACGCCCAGCCAACGCTCGATACCGCCGTTCTCACTGCGCGACAGGCCCAGCGCCGACAGGGTTTCGGCGGAGAGATCGGAGTGCAGCGCGACCGTGCGACGCACCGGCGGCGCGAGCCAGACAGTGTTGTCGAGCGCGAGCGCGTCGTCCTCGATGTGGGCCGTCAGCGCCGGCGCGCCGGGAGGCGCCTCGAGCGCGAGCAGGCCGCGCGCACCCGCCGCGAGTCGAAGAGAGCCGCGCGAGAGCTCGCGCTCGCCGTCGCGCACGACGACCACCAGCTCGCGCTCGCGCTGCGCGAAGCTCGCCAGCGCGAGGAACAGTCGCTCGCGCTCGACGCCCTGCGCGTCCGCTTCGAGCGTGCGTGAAGCGCGGATGAAGGCCCAGTTGTCGAGCGGCTCGCCGCTGGCCAGCAGTTCGATGTCCGCGGCCCAGCGCTCGGGCTCGAAGCGGTCCGTGCAGACCACGATGCGCGCCTCGCCCGAGAACTGTCGCGCCAGCGCGAGCGCGGGCCCCAGGTCGTGATGCGGAGCGCTCGGCCGCCAGTTGGCGAGCGCCTCGAGTGCGTCGCGCGGCAGCGCCGCCGGTCCGGCGAGGAGCCGCACCGTGAGGCCGCTCTCGACCAGCGTCACGCGCGAGCCGCGCTCCAACGCTTCGATGCGTTCGCGCAAGAGCTGTGCTGCGCGCTCGAACGCCGCCCCGCGCGAACTGCGGGCCGACATCGACGCCGAGCCGTCGAGCACAACCACGCAGTGCTCGCCGCGGGCGCCGACGCAGGCCGCGCGCGGGCCGCTGAAGGCCAGCGCGAGCAGTGCGGCGCAGGCGAGTTCGAGCCACAGCGAGGCGCTGGAGCGCAGCGGTTCACGCTGGCGGCCGGCGGCCGGCGCGTGGTCGCGCGCACGCCACAGGAACAGCGCGCTCACTTCGCGCGGCTGGAAGCGGCGCCGGTAAAGGTGCAGCGCGAGCACGGCCGGAACGGCCAGCAGCGCGATCAGACCGAGCGGATTGGCGAACGGCACCTGAGCGGCATCGTAGCGCTCGTCCGCTGCGCGCCGGCGACGCGCGCGCGGGAGCTGCGCCGAACAGCGCAGTGCGCCCGGAGCGCGCCGCCTGCTAGTCTTCGCGCCGAGTGTCGCCCCGCAACGCCCACAGCCCGTCCGCCGCCGCCCCGCTGTTCCAACTCGAGCGCGACCGGCTGCTCGAACTGGACTTCGCGCTGACCAAGGAATGGCTCGAGACCGACGGCCTGGGCGGCTACGCCTCGTCGACGGTGCTCTCGTGCCCGACGCGGCGCTACCACGCGCTGCTGGCCTCGATTCCGCCCGGCAGCGACAAGCGCCACGTGTTCCTCGCGCGGCTCGAGGAGAGCGTGCACGCGCTCAGCAGCGAGCCGCTCGGCGACTCGGGCGAGAAGCACTTCGCGCTCTCGCTCGCGCGCTATCCGGGCAAGTTCCACCCCGATGGACACCGCGCGCTCGAGCGCTTCGAACTGGCGCCGCAGCCGACCTGGAGCTACTCGCTGGGCGGCGGCGAGCTCGAACGCTCGCTGTTGATGGTCAAGGGCTCTCCGACCGTGCTCGTGCGCTACGAGTGGCGCGGCGAGCGCGAGGTCGAGTTGCGCGTGCGGCCGTTGTGCGCGTTCCGCGAAGCCGATGCGCTGACCTTCGAGAACGTCGAGTTGCACCCGGAGGTGCAGTACCTCGGCGAGGGCAAGCGCGCGCTGCGCATGCAGCCCTACGCCGCGTTGCCGGCGATGGCGCTGGCGCTCGAGGGCGAAGGCGCCTTCGACGCCGATCCGGTCTGGTACCGCAACGTTGAGTACCGGCTCGACCTCGAGCGCGGCTACGACGGACACGAGGACCACTTTTCGCCCGGCCAGTTCCGCATCCGCATGCAGCCGGGCGCCGTCGCGTTCGTCACCGCGACGCTGCGCGAGCCCGCCGCCGACTTGGCGCAGTTGTGGCGCCTCGCGATGCGCGAGCGACGCCAGCGCGCCTCGGCCGTGCGCTCGATCTGGCCCGCGGCGCTCGAGCTGGGCGCCGACGACTTCCTCTACCGAGCCGCCGAGGGCCGATTGGGCGTGCTGGCCGGCTTCCCGTGGTTCCTCGAGTGGGGCCGCGACACCTACATCTCGCTGCCCGGCTTGCTGCTCTCGCGCGGGCGCGTCGAAGACTGCGGCGAAGCACTCGAAGGCGCCACGCGCCACCTGCGCGCGGGTTTGCTTCCCAACATCTTCGGACGCACGCCCGCGAGCAGTCACTACGGCTCGGTCGACGCGTCGCTGTGGTATGCGCGCGCGGTGCGGCTGTACGAGCGCGCCGGCGGCGATCCCGAGCGCGTCGAGCGACGGTTGCGGCCCGCCTTGATCGAGATCGCCGAGAACTACGCGCGCGGAACCGCGCTGGGCATCGAGTGCGACGACGGATTGCTGGTGCGCGCCGGCAGCGAGCGCACCAACGCCACCTGGATGGACGCGGTCACGCCCAGCGGACCGGTGACGCCGCGCCACGGCTTCGCGGTCGAGATCAACGCGCTGTGGTACGCGCTGCTCGCGCACCTCGAGAAGCTGGCAGCTCGCGCCGGCGACAGCGCGCAGGCCGCGCGTTGGCGAGCGGCTCGCGAACGGGCAGGCGCCTCGTTCCTCGCGCGCTTCTGGCTGCCCGAGCGCCGCCACTTGGCCGACGTGTGGAATGCGGGCCAAGTCGACACGCGCGTGCGGCCCAACATGGTGATCGCCGCTGCGCTCGAGCTCTCGCCGCTGAGCGTGCTGCAGCGCGCCGACATCGTGCGCGTCGCGGAGAACGATCTGCTCACGCCGCGCGGCCTGCGCACGTTGGCGCCGCGCGAACGCGAGTACGTCGGACGCTACGGCGGCGGACCGCAGGCACGCGACAGCGCTTACCACCAGGGCACGGTGTGGCCCTGGCTGATGGGCTTCTACGTCGAGGCCTACCTGCGAGCGCACGGCTCGAGCCCGGCGACGCGCGCCCACCTGCGGCGGCTGCTCGACGGTTTCGCGGTCGAACTCGGCGGTCACGGACTCAATCACGTCTCGGAGGTCTACGACGGGGATCCGCCGCACCGCCCGGGCGGTTCGTTCGCGCAGGCCTGGAGCACGGCCGAGCTCTTGCGCGCCTACGCGTTGTGCGAGAGCGCTTGAAGCGCAGCGGAGTCGGCGCGTGAAGGTGCTCATGCTCGGCTGGGAGTTCCCGCCGCACATCACCGGCGGACTGGCGACCGCGTGCCTGGGCCTGTGCGAAGGGCTGCACGCGCAGGGCGTCGAGGTGTGCTTCGTCGTGCCGCGCGCGCGCGGCGACGAGGACCAGCGTTTCGCACGCGTGATCGGCGCGAATCAGATCTGGCTGCGGCGCGAGCTGGTCGCCGCGGCGAGCGCGAACGAGATTGCGCGCGGCGCGAGCTCGGCAAGTGCAGCGCTCGCAGTGAGCACGTCGGATCGGAGTTCGAGCACTGCGCCGTCGGCCGCCGCGCCCGCAGCGCCGGCGCAGGCGCAAGGCCTTCCCGCGGACCACTCGCACGCCCCTTCGCTCGCACCCGTCGCGCAAGGACTCTCCTTCGTCGACCGCGAAGCCGGCGACGAGCCGCTCTCGGCCTACTTCACGCCCGAGCAGTACCAGCGCTGGCTCGCACGGCTGGCGCGACTCGAGCTGCGCGAGAGCCCCGAGCGCCCGGAGTTCGACGCGCCTGCGATCGAGTGCGCTGCGTTGTCGCACGCGGTGGAGTCATCGCCCTCGCACGCGTCGCCCTCGCACGCGTCGCCCTCGCACGCGTCGCCCTCGCACGCGTCGCCCGCACAGGCGTCGCCCGCACAGGCGTCACACGCACAGGCGTCGCCCGCACAGGCGTCACACGCACACGCGTCGCACGAGTCGCACAACGCGAGCGTCGCCGAGTCGCCCGCGCAGACGCCGCCGGCGCCGCTCCCCAGCGCGCCTGCGCTCGCTCCGACGCGCGTCGTGAGCGAGCGCCTGGAGTTCCGCGGCGACTACGGGGCCGACCTGTTCGGCGAAGTCGAGCGCTACGCACGCTGCGTGGCCGAGCTGGTCGAGCGCGAGCGCTTCGATCTCGTCCACGCGCACGACTGGATGACGTTCCCCGCCGGCGAACTCGCCGCGCAACGACTGAGCGTCCCGCTGGTCGCGCACGTGCACGCCAGCGAGTACGACCGCAGCGGCGAGCACCCCGACGAGCGCATCCGCCGCATCGAACAGCGCGGCGTCGATGTCGCGAGCCGCGTCGTATGTGTGAGCCACTACACCGCCGGCATCGTGCGCACGCGCTACCACGCCGCCGACGAGAAGCTGCGCGTCGTGCACAACGCCGTGACGCGCACCGAGCAGCGCGAGCGCCTGCGCACCACCAAGTCGGTTCCCGAGCCGATCGTGCTGTTCCTGGGCCGCGTGACCTTCCAGAAGGGCCCCGAGTACTTCCTCGAGGCCGCGCGGCGCGTCGTCGACGTCGAGCCGCGCGTGAAGTTCGTGATGGTCGGTGCGGGCGACATGCTGCCCAAGATGGTCGAGCGCGCCGCGCGCATGGGCCTCGCCCGCCACGTGCACTTCACCGGCTTCCTCAAGGGCCCCGACGTCGAGCGCATCTACTCGATGGCCGACGTGTACGTGATGCCCTCGGTCTCCGAGCCCTTCGGCATCTCGCCGCTCGAGGCGCTGGCGCTCGACACGCCCGTGATCGTCTCGCGCCAGAGCGGCGTCTCCGAAGTGCTCTCGAACGCGCTCAAGGTCGACTTCTGGGACGTGGACGAGATCGCCAACAAGATCGTCGCGCTCTTGCGCTACCCCGCGCTGCGCGACCACGTGCGCGCCGCCGGCGGCGACGAGGTGCGAGCCATGAGCTGGCTCGACCGCGGCCGCCGCCTGCGCGAGGTGTACGGCGAACTGCTCGGCTGAGCCACTCGCTGCGGGACGTGGACTGCTAACTGCCTCGCGCATTGGGCGGTAGCACGATCTCCGGGAGCACGGCCCGAAGTTGAGCGGCCACGTCGGATTGGAGAAGCGCGCCTTTGGCTCGGACGAATTTCGGGATGAATTCACTCTCGCAACGCCATGCGCCCCAGACTTGGTCGTTGCCAGTCACAGCTCGCGCGAACTCGTCGACCTCTCTGTCCGAAAAACGCTCGAAGTGTGGGGCGAGCGATTGAACGAGCACCTCGGCCTCGTTGTACGACTTGGCCTTCGCCACTCGCCGGATCCGAGCCGGGATGACGTGCCGGGGGCGGTACTCGAGGAGAACGCCCTCAAGTACAGCCGCGAGGTTGCGGCCGCCCACGGACCGACCGTTGAGCTCGGCGATGAACCCGTAGGGTGGCGTCTCATCGAGCATCAATGGAATCACGAGCGCGTCGCTTCGCGACACGATGAACCCGAGTTCCTGCCCGCACCAGTCGCTCTGCTTGAAGTCCGCGGAAAGCAACGCGACGAAGACGTCGGCCACGCGAAGTTCTTCGAGGATGCGCTGCCGCCACTTCTCCGACACGTTCATGTCATCATGCGCCAGAAAGCACTCGTAGCCGAGGTCGGCGAGGCAAGACTTCACCTTGGCGCCTTCGCGCTTCTGCTGCACGGAGTAGCTGATGAACGCCCGGATCGCTCCAGTCTGCGTGGTGGAAGGGCGCGGACCCGCTAACCCGTTCTGGTGGGACTGGCCACGCAGGTACGCGATCATGCTCTTGACGCGGTTCGCCTGCGTGCCTTCGGCCTCAACCTTGTCGTCGTCGATCAACTTGGTGAGCACGTCACCGAGCAGGGCCGCAACCTTGTCGTTGGTCGCGATCTGCCAGAACGCGCGCAAGCGGTTGGCCTTCGACGTGCCACTGTTGCTGTACTTCTCGTCGTAGATGTCCTCGCCCGTGCTCCCCCGCACGAAGTCAGCGAACGTGGCGTTGTTGAACGAGAGGACGTATCCGCCGCCCATCTCCAGCAGCTTCTCCAAGAACGAGCGGTCTGCGGGCTTGAGATCCGACATCCACCGCGGAGTATCGGGTGCCTCGGAATCGTCATCAAGGAGTCAAAGGCCCGGCACAAGGACTCGCAGACCGCGGCCTCGCTCCGGCGCCGATCGCGCAGATCTGGTGCAGAACGCCTCGCGAACGTGTATCTAGTGCGGAGCCCCCCCATGCGACGCGTGGTCTTCTACTTCCAGGTGCACCAGCCCTTCCGGCTGCGGCGCTTCTCGTTCTTCGACATCGGCGCCGGCGCCGAGCGCTTCGACGACGCGGAGAACGCGCGCATCGTGCGGCGCGTCGCCGAGAAGTGCTACCTCGCGATGAACAAGCTGCTGCTCGAAGCGATCGAGCGGCACGGCGAGCAGTTCCGCTGCGCCTTCTCGATCAGCGGCACGGCGCTCGACCAGTTCGAGCGCTGGTCGCCCGAGACGCTGAAGAGCTTCCAGGCGCTCGCGGCGACGGGCTGCGTCGAGTTCCTCGGCGAGACCGCCAGCCACTCGCTCGCGTCGCTGGTCTCGATGGACGAGTTCGACCGGCAGGTGATCAGCCATGCCGAGCGCATCGAGAAGCTCTTCGGGCGGCGCCCGACGACCTTCCGCAACACCGAGCTGGTGATCTCCAATCCCATCGCGCGGCGCGCGGAGGAGCTGGGCTTCGACGTGATCCTGGGCGAGGGCGCCGATCCGCTGCTGGGCTGGCGCAGCCCGCACCGCGTCTACCGGCCCGAGGGCTGCGAGAAGATCAAGCTGCTCCTGCGCTCGTACCGCTACTCGGACGACATCGCCTTCCGCTTCTCGAACAAGGAGTGGCCCGAGTATCCGCTGAGCCCCGAGCGCTTCGCCGGCTGGCTGGCGGCGCTGGGCCCGCGCGAGAAGTTCGTCGGGCTGTTCATGGACTACGAGACCTTCGGCGAGCACCAGTGGGAGTCGACCGGGATCTTCCGCTTCATGCGCGAGCTGCCCGCGGCGTGCCTGGCGACCGGCAAGCTGGCCTTCGCCACGCCGGCGCAGGTCGGACGCGAGCTCGATCCCGTCGCGCGCCTGGACATTCCGCGGCCGATTTCATGGGCCGACGCGGAGCGCGATCTGACCGCCTGGCTGGGCAACCAGATGCAGAAGGCGGCCCACGAGGCGCTGTACCAGCTGCTGCCGGATGCCTGGCGACTGGCGCGCGCGGGGGTCGTCGAGCCCTACCTGGAGTGGCGCAAGCTCTCGACCTCCGACCATGTCTACTACATGTGCACCAAGTTCTTTTCCGATGGGGACGTGCACAAGTACTTCTCCCCCTACGCCACCCCCCACGATGCGTTCATCTCGTTCATGAACGTCCACGACGACCTGGCGCGGCGCATCCGCGCGGCGCTGGGGACGCTCGACGAGGAACAAATTGCCGCATCAGCGAGCTGAGTCGCCCCCTGTGAGTTTCACGCTGTTCGAAGTCAGTTGGGAAGTCTGCAACAAGGTCGGCGGCATCCACACCGTCGTCTCCACCAAGGCCAAGACGCTGGTCGAGCGCTTCGGCGAGGACTACGTCGCCATCGGTCCGTGGATGCTGGGCGGACGCGAGGCCTCGGAGGTGTTCGAAGAGGAGAGCGGCTTCGAGGCCTTCGCCGAGAGCTGCCGCGCCCTCGGCGCGCCGGTGCGCGTGGGACGCTGGAAGATCCCCGGACGGCCGCGCACGATCCTGGTCGAGTTCTCCGGGCTGTTCGCCAAGAAGAACGACGTGCTCACCCGCCTGTGGGAGAAGTTCAAGGTCGACTCGATCTCGGGCGGCTGGGACTACGACGAGCCGGTGATGTTCGGCTGGGCCGCCGGCATGGTGATCGAGCGCTGGATGCAGACCTTCGGCGCGCGCACGGGCGGCGTGGCGGTGGCGCAGTTCCACGAGTGGATGACCGGCTCGGGACTGCTGTACCTCAAGGACAAGGCGCCGTCGGTAGGGACCGTGTTCACCACGCACGCCACGATCTTGGGGCGCAGCGTTTCGAGCTCGGGCAAGACGCCCGCCGAGGGCCTGGCCGGACGCACGCCCGAGCAAGCCGCCACGGACGTCGGCGTGCGCTCGAAGCACTCGATGGAGACGGTCTGCGCGCGCGAGTCGGACGTGTTCACCACCGTCAGCGACATCACCGCGAGTGAAGCCAAGCTGCTGCTGGGGCGCGCCCCCGATCCGCTGCTGCCCAACGGCATCGACCTCGCCGTGGTCGACGAACTCGCCGGCCCGGTCGGCCGCGAAGCCGCGCGCAAGCGCATGCTCGACGTGGCGCGGCTGTTCCTCGGCCGTTCCGTCGACGACGCGGTCGTGCTGCTCAACTCGGGGCGCTACGAATTCCACAACAAGGGCATCGACCTGCTGCTCGAGGCCTGCGCGCAGGTCAACTCCCGCGCGGGCCGCCCGATCGTGCTGTTCATGACCGTGCCGGCAGGTCAGTCCGGCGTCTGCCAGGGTCTACGCCAGCGGCTCGAGGAAGGGATCGGCGCCTCGTGCGCGAGCGTCGGCGTCTCGACGCACAACCTGATCGATCCAGACCACGATCCGATCCAGCAAGCGACCAAGCGCCTGGGCCTGGACAACAAGGCGCTCGACCGCGTGAGCGTGCTGCAGGTCCCGATCTACCTGCACGAGAAGGACGGGCTGTTCAACCTGCCCTACGAGGCCGTGCTGCGCGCGGCGGACCTGTCGCTGTTCCCCTCGTTCTACGAGCCCTGGGGCTACACCCCGGAAGAGAGCCTGGCGGTCGGAGTGCCGACGGTCACCACCGATCTGGCGGGGTTCGGACTGTGGGCGCGGGCGCAGAAGCTCTCGATGGAGGACGGCGTGTGGGTGCTCGCGCGCGCTGGCGTGAGCGACGCCGACGCGGCCTCCGAGCTGGCGCGCGGCATCGAGCGCTTCGTGCAGGAAGACATCGCCCGGCCGGGAATGCGCGAGACCTGCCGCACGACCGCCGAGCGCACCGCCTGGAAGGACCTGGTGCTGCGCTACTACGCGGCGTTCGAGACGGCCGCCGCGGCCGCGAAGGCGCGCGCGGCGCAGTTGCCGGCCACCAGCTTCCGCGCACAAGTGAGTTTGAACGTGGCGCCGACGACCGAGGCCCATCGCCCCAGGCTGTTCAACTTCCAGGTCTCGGCCACGCTGCCGCCGGAGCTGGCCGGGATCGAGCGTCTGGCGCGCAACTACTACTGGTGCTGGGATCCCCAGGCGAGCTCGCTGTTCGAGGAGATCTCGCCCGTGGGCTGGAGCTCGGCCTGCCGCAACCCGGTCGCGTTCCTGCGCTCGGTGTTCCCCGAGGATCTCGCCGCCAAGGCCGCTGACGCCGCGTTCGTCGCCAAGCTCAACAGCGTGCTCGCGCGCTTCGACGCGTACATGGCCGCCAAGCCGACGCTGGCGGTCGGGGAGATCACCGCGGAGCACCCGGTTGCGTACTTCAGCGCCGAATTCGGCGTGCACGAGTCGCTGCGCGTGTACAGCGGCGGCCTGGGCATCCTCGCGGGCGACCACCTGAAGTCGGCCAGCGACATCGGCCTACCGCTAGTCGGCGTCGGCTTGTTCTACCGCGCGGGCTACTTGCGCCAGCGCATCACCGCCAACGGCGAGCAGATCGCCGAAGACGCCTTCAACGATCCGCGCAACCTGCCGCTCGAACTCGTGCGCGACGCTCTGGGCCAGCCGCTCGAGGTGCTGGTGCACATGCCGTCCTCGGAGCTGCGCCTGCGCGCCTGGAAGGTCGCGGTCGGTCGCACGGACCTGTACCTGCTCGACTCCGACCTCGAGTCCAACCGCCCCGAAGACCGCGCCATCACGCGCCAGCTCTACGGCGGCGACCACGAGCACCGTCTGCGCCAGGAGATCGTGCTCGGCCGCGGCGGCGCCAAGCTGCTCAAGGCGATGGGCGTCCAGCCTTCGGTGTGGCACATCAACGAAGGTCACGCTGCGTTCCTGGTGCTCAGCCGCGTCGGCCAACTGATCTCCGCCCATGGCCTGACCTTCGAACAGGCGCGCGAACTGGTGCGCGCCAACACGGTCTTCACCACGCACACTCCGGTGCCCGCCGGCCACGACCGCTTCGGCGAGGACCTGATGCGGCGCTACTTCTCGAACATCGAGAGCTGGCTGGGCGTGACCTGGGAGCGCTTCCTCAGCCTGGGCCAGACCGCGGAGGACCGCTCGAGCTTCAACATGACCTACCTGGCGCTGGGCTTCGCCGGGTTCGTCAACGGAGTCAGCCGGCTGCACGGCGAGGTTTCGAAGGACCTGCTGCGCGGCTACTGGCCCAAGCTGCTCAAGAGCGAGATCCCCGTGCACGCGGTGACCAACGGCATCCACCTGCCGACCTGGACCCATCCGCGCGTCGCAGCGCTCGTCGGCGCGGGCGAGCGACCGATCGGCGGCGCGGACCTCGCGGCGCGTGCGCGGCATCTCGATCTGGCCGAGCTGTGGCGCGTGCGACGCGAGTTGCGCCGCACGTTGCTCGCGCGCGCCAAGGACAACGTCGAGCGCGCTTTCGTCGAGCGCCACGACAGCCCCGCGCTCATGTCGAGCGTGATCGCCGGTCTGGACGAGGGCGCACTGCTGGTCGGCTTCGCGCGACGCTTCGCGCCGTACAAGCGGGCCAACCTGATCTTCCGCGACCTCGAGCGCCTCCGCGCGCTGTTCGAGCAGAGCGAGCGGCCCCTGCGGCTGTTCTTCGCCGGCAAGGCGCATCCGCGCGACACGCAGGGCCAGGAGATCCTCAAGGCCGTGGTCGAGCTGACGCGGCGCAAGGAATTCGCCGGCCGCGTGTTCTTCCTCGAGGACTACGACATGGAGCTGGCGCGCGCGCTCGTGCAGGGCGTGGACGTGTGGCTCAACAACCCCGTGCGCACCCTCGAAGCGAGCGGCACGTCGGGCATGAAGGTCTCGGCCAACGGCGGACTCAACCTGTCCGTTCCCGACGGCTGGTGGGTCGAGGGCTACGACGGGCGCAACGGTTGGAACATCGGCGAGGGCCGCAGCTGGCCCAGCGCTTCGCACCAGGACGAGTTCGACAGCGCCGACATCGCGCGCCTGCTCGGCGAAGAAGTGCTGCCCTTGTTCTTCGAGCGCGACGCGCAGGGCGTGCCGCGCCGCTGGCTGGAGCGCTGCGTGCGCAATCTCGAGACCATCCCGACCTGGTTCAACACCGATCGGATGGTCGGCGAGTACCGCGACCGCGCCTACGTGCACATGGCGGTGCGCGCGCGGGACCTGGGCCGCGAGCGCTTCGCCCTGCTGCGCGCCCGCGCCGAGCACCGCGCCGCGCTGCACAAGTCCTTCGGCGAGCTGCGCATCCTCGAGGCCCAGGTGAGCGAGCTCGCGGGGCTGCACGTGGGTGACTCGGTCGAAGCGCGCGTGAAGGTGAAACTGGCGGGGATCGACCCCGCGGCGGTTCGCGTCGAGCTCGTGCTCGGACACGCCAAGGACGGCGCCGACCTGCGCAACCCGATCCTGGCGCCGCTCGCGCCCGAGGGAGCGCCGGCGGACGGCGTCCAGCTCTTCCGCGGCGCCCAGCGCGTGAACCGCTCGGGGAACTTCGCGTACGGACTGCGCGTGCGCGCCCTCAGCAGCGGCCCGATCGACGAGGGGCTCGACGACCTCGTGGTGTGGGCCTGAGCGAGTCGCGCTCGAACGGGTCGAGCGCCGAACGCGTGAGGCCCGCGCGGCGACTCGCGCGCCCTGCAGCTCAACTCGCGCGAGCGTGCGTGCGCGCCCACTCGAGCATGCGCGCGAAGTCCGACGGCAGCGCGGCTTCGAAGCGCATGCGTTCGTTGCTGAGCGGGTGCGTGAGCGTCAAGCACTGCGCGTGCAAGCACTGCCGAGCCGGCGTCGGCGCGTCCGCGGGCAGACGGATCGAGTGCCCGCCCTTGCGTCGGTAGAGCTTGTCTCCCACCAGGGGCAAGCCGATCGAAGTCAGATGAACGCGGATCTGATGTGTGCGCCCGCTCTTGGGCTCGGCGCGGATCAGGCTCAGCCCGCCCAGCCGCTCCAGCACGGAGTAGAACGTGCGAGCGTCGCGCCCCTGCCCGTCGGCAGCCACAGCCATTCGTCCGCTGTCCTTGGGATCGCGTTCGATCGCAGCCTCGATCCAGCCCGAATCGAAGCGCGGCTCGCCGTAGACCAGCGCGAGGTACTGCTTCTCGACGCTGCGCAAGCGGAACTGCTGCATCAGGGCGGCGAAGGCAGGCGCGGTGCGCGCGAGCACCATCACTCCGCTCGTGCCGGCGTCGAGTCGGTGAACGATGCCGGGCCGATCCTTGCCCTGCAGCGTCGGTAGCGCGCCATAGCGAGCGGCGGCAAGTTCGCACACCGAGGCGCCGAGCGAGTTGGCCGTCGGGTGCGCGAGCACGCCCGCTGGCTTGTCGATCACGATCAGCGCCTCGTCCTCGAACAACACGCTCAGCGTCGCCGGGTCGCCGGACTCGACGCGCAAATTGCGGCGCGGCGCGAGCTCGAGCTCGATCTCGCACGGCCCCGCTAGCGGCGCGCCGGCCTTCGAGACGACCTCCCCGGCCACGCGCACGTGTCCGCCTTCAATCAGCTCTTTGAGGTACGTGCGCGACAAATCGGGCAACATCGCCGCCAACGCGCGGTCCAGTCGCGCGCTTTTCAAATCTGGCGGCGCCGAAAGGCGAACGCGTTCGAACTCCCCGTCCGTGGCAGATTCTGTGGTCATCGTGAACTCCGCACACAAGCCCTTGCGAGCACCCATCGCCCGCGAAAAAGAAGCGAACCTCGCTTGCTGGGGCGCAGGCGTGCGAGGTCGCTATGCACCTTTTCAAGCTGGCAACACGGACGGCATGATTGTCCACAGCCTGTCCACAAGTTCCTAGACGACGGCCCCAAGGATTGCTCTCCTCGCCCCGCCATGCGCGCCCCCCAACGCACTGTGCTCCTCGTGGACGACGAAACGCGCACGCTGGAAACCCTCGGCGCTGTGCTCGAGCGCCATGGATTCAGCGTGAGTCTCGCGCACTCCTCGCGCGACGCGATCGAACTCATGGAGCGGCGGAATTTCGATGCCATCGTGAGCGACGTGCTGTTCGAAGGAGCAGCCGACGGCCTCGAAGTCTTGCGCGCCGCGCGCGAACTGCAACCAACTTCCGTGGTCGTCTTGATGACTGGCCACCCGCTGCTCGAAGGCGCCGTGGCGGCGATCAAGCGCGGAGCGTTCGACTACCTGCAGAAGCCCGTCGACCCGCTGGTGCTCGCGGCGCAGTTGCACCGCGCCATCCGCGAGCGCACATGGGACCACGAGAACCTGGGCTTCGACGAGCTGGTCGAGATTCTGTCGGGCATGGTGGCCAACACGATCGAGCGCATCGATCCCTACACCGCCGGACACGGCGAGCGCACGCGCCGCTACTGCAACCTGCTGGCGGAGCGCATCGGCATCGATCTGCACACACGCGAGCGACTCCAGCTCGCCGCCATCGCCCACGACTACGGCAAGATCTACCTGGACGACCTGAGCTTCCTCACCAAGAAGGGCCAGCTCACGGCGGCGGAGTACCTGCAGGTGCAGCGCCATCCTCTGCTCGGAGCCGAGAAGCTCGGCAACCACAGCCGACTGCGTGAAGTGTGCCAGTGGGTCGCGGAGCACCACGAGCGCTGGGACGGGACGGGCTACCCCTACCGCCGACGCGGTGAGCAGATCTCCTTGCCCGGGCGTGTGCTGTGCGTGGTCGAGGTGTTCGACAGCCTCGCAACCAAGCGTTCCTACAAGGACGCCTGGGGGCTCCAGAAGGTGCTCGACTTCTTCGAGACCCAGCGCGAACTCGCCTTCGACCCCGATGTGCTCGACGCGTTCCTCGAACTGCTGCACCAGCACGGCGAGCGCTGGATCGCCCAGCCGCAGGCGGACCGCGAGCGCGGCGGCGAGTTGCGCAGCGTTGCCGTCTGACGCGCGGCGCCGGCGCCGGCGCCCCACCTGCGCCCCGGCGCGGCCGCCACCCGGCGGCGACTGGGCGATGCGGTCAGAGCCGTGTAACATCCTCGCCCCGCCGGAGCGGACCAGCGCTACGACCTTCGCGGAGCGAGCTAGTGGCTCGCGCCGCCGAACGCAGCTCGTCCTCCAGACCGCCGCGCCGGCCCGCCTCGTACCACGCGCGCCCCGGCTTGCTCGTCGGCCGCGCCATCGCTCCTCCAGCCGCCACCTTTGCCCGCGATGCAGATTCTCCGCTCCTCGGCCACGGTCACGTTGTCCGCACTGGCCCTGACAGCGCTCGCCCCTCTCCCGACGGCCCTGGGCAGCATGCCTGTGCTCGCTGCGACGCCGGAGCCGGTCCAGGCCAAGCCCAAGCTCAAGCCGCCGCCGGGTCTGGTGCTGATCGAGGGCGGATCGACGCGCATCGGCTCTACGCAAGAAGAGGTGGAGGCGCTGGGGCGCCAGAACGAGACCCTGTTCCAGCGCGTGGTGTGCGAGACGCCGCAGCACGAGATGCGCGTCGACGACTTCTTCCTGATGGTGAACGAGGTCACCAACGAGCAGTTCGCCGAGTTCGTCAAGGCCACCGGACGGCGCGCGCCCGAGCACTGGGCGGAGGCGATCATCGACGAGGCCCAGCGCGAGTTCCTCCTGGCCGACGCCGAAGCGAAGAAGCAGGCCAAGGAAGCGGGCAAGCCCTACGAGTCGCGCAAGTTCGATCGCGCCGAGTGGTGGCGCAGGAACGGCAAGGACAAGGCCTGGCAGATCCCCAAGGGGCGCGAGGCGCACCCGGTAGTGTTCGTGGACTACGACGACGCTCGCAGCTACGCGCGCTGGGCGGGACTGCGGCTGCCGACCGAATTCGAGTTCCAGCGCGCCGGCCGCGGCCGCGGCGCGGCGCCCTATCCCTGGGGCACGGACGCCGACACCAAGCGCTGCGCCAACGAGTCGCTGCGGCTGACCGAATCCAAGCCCGTCGGCAGCTTCCCTGATGGCGCGACCGCCACGGGCGTGCACGACTTGTCGGGCAACGTGTTCGAGTGGACCTCGTCGCCCTTCGCTCCGTACCCGCGCTTCAAGGTGCTCACGCTCAACCCGCCGCCCGGCAAGCAGGGCCGCGAGATCAAGGGCGAAGTGGAGTGGGACGCCAACCGTCGCGTGGTCGTCAGCGGCAGCTTTCAAACCAGCCTGGTGGCCGCGCGCTTGACCACGCGCCGTCCGACCGACCGCGACCAGTCCACCGACAGTCTGGGCTTCCGCTGCGCCGCGTCCGTTGCGCCCGGCGCCGACGCCGCCCTCGCGGTCATGGGCGACGACCTGCCGGCCCAGAGCCGCCCGAAGGAGGCCGTGTTCGACACGGCGCGCGCGGTGGCGATCGACCGCTGGCGCACGCGCGACGCAGCGGCGCCGGTTGCGAACTACGCGGTGATCTCGGGCTACGACTACGTCTTGTTCGTGCCGACCACCGAACTCGAAGCGATTTCGCCGAAGGCCCTGCTCGACCAGTCGGTCGCCCAAGGAACGCTGGCGCTTGGCGCGCTGTCGACCACCGTGCCGATCCTCGAGCCGGCGCTGCCCGCGGGCAGCTACATCGTCGCGCTGCGCGGCGCCTCGCGGGCTGCGCCCACGGCCGAAGCCGAAGCCGGGGCCAAGAAATCCGGCGCGTCTGAGGGCCAGTCGAAGCCCGAGGGCAAGCCCGAGGAGACCCCGGCCGAAGCGCCGGTGGTGATCCGCACTCCCGAGGGCTGGAAGCACGACATCGATACGGTGATCTTCTACGCCGCAGACGGGACGCCCGTGGCTTGGATGCCGGCGCCGGCGCTCGAGTACGCGCGCCCCGCTCCGCCGGCGGTCACGATCGGCGACAGCACGCGCAAGGTCACTTCGACCGGCGCCGACGGCAAGCCCGTCACCGTCGACGAGCCCATCACGCTCGCCAACTTCAAGCTGATGTCGTACGCCAAGGTGTCGAACAAGGGCTTCGCGTTCTCGTTGCGACTCGCGTTCGCGCCCGGCGCGGTGTCGAACGACTGGCGTCAGCCCTGAGCGCGCGGAGGCTGGCGTCGCCCCGGCGAGAACAGCGTCCGGGGCTTCGCCGACTGAGCCAGAGTTCGCGCCGAAGTTGGCGTCGCTCGCTGCGCCAGGGATCCCGGCGCGCGGCTTGATCACTTCGCCGCAGGCGCAGCGCGGCGTGGCGTGCGCCACGGCGACGACGCCTGCGACAGTTCTGGATCAGCGGGCTCGGAGCGCGGCGACGTCTACCAGGAAGTCGAACCCTCCCTGGCCCGGCAGCGCACTGGCGTCGGGCGCGAGGCGCAGCAGAGTTCCTGGGGCCGCGAACACGGCTCCGCCATCGTCGTGAGCCAAGCCTCGCTCGACTCCGGCGGCCGCGAGCGCTGCGAACGGGATCTCCAGCCCGCCGTCGGCCCCGAACCGTCGCGCGAAACGGGCCGCCCCATCGGCCAGCCAGACGCGCCGGCGGTCGGGGCTCACGCTCAAGTGCAACGCGCCGCAGCCGACGGGCTTGACCCATACGGTGCTGAGGTCCTCGGCCACTAGCGCCAGGCGCCGCTGGGACACCGAACCGGCGACGTCGAGCACGTAGAAGCCCATTCGCAGCGGCCCTGGCGCGACGTCCGCCAGCACCCCGCCGAACTGCCGCGAGAGGGTGCTGGGCGCTCCGGGCGTCAATGAGTAGCTGCGCAACCAACCGTCGTGTCCGGCGACGAGTGCGCGACCTCCGTTGGCCGCGACAGCCGACAGCGCGGGCCCGACCTCGAGCGCGCGCACGCCCCCGCCAGAACTGACCTCGAGCGCCTCACGCTGTCCATCGGGACGCCCCACCACCAGCAACGCGCCGTCGCCGTCGGCGCAGGCGAGGTCGAACAAGGGACCGATCCCCAACTCCATGTCGACCGCGCCGCTGAGATCGACCCGACGCAGGAAATGCGGACCCAGCGGGCCGAGCGCGCTGGCGCTGACCGACCAGAGCTTGCCATCGCGGCGAGCCTCCACTTCCAGCGCGTACGGCATCGAGAGCCGCGACAGCTCGAGCAGGTCCGCATCCAGCACCACCAGTTGTCCCGCGTCGCGATCTGCGGCGAGAAAGCGCGCCGAGCGCGCGCCTCGCTCGACCAGGGCGCCTGTGGCCGCCACGCCGCCCGTCAACACCGCCCCCGCGAGCACCAGGCCCGCGAGCGCCGCCCGCCATCGTTTCGTCTGCATGCCATCCACCTCCGTGGAGAGGCAGACCGGCGCAAGCTCGCCGAGGTCTCAGGCAAGCATCGAAAATTCGGCGTGCGTCGGCGTCGACGCGTCGCCAGCCGCTCGCGTCGCAACGGTTCTCTCGACGCGCGCTCGCCGATCCCTCAGGCGCGCAAGTCCTCAGCGCGCCAGCGCAGCGCGCCGGGCGTCGCCACCAACTCGCCCCGCGCGCGCCGCGCGGCCTCCGAGCGGAACGAGCGCCACACGAGCCACGCAAAGCCCGCCGGCAGCGCGAAAACCATCCCGAGCATGACCAGGATGCTGGTGTTCAACCCCCGCGCGAGATCACCGTTCTGGGAGGCGACCGCCTCCTTGCAGCTGTCTCAGGCGTAGCCCGTGCGGGCGGACAGGAGCAGCGCTCCGCCCAGGAGCGCTATCCGCAAGGCGACCGCCAGCAGGCGCGCACCGTTCGTCGAGTGACTCACCGGGTTCATGCTAGCGCCGGCGGGTTGAAGTGATAGAGCACCAGGTACACCGCGACGCCCGTCACCGACACGTACAACCAGATCGGGAACGTCCACCTCGCCCAACGCCGATGGGCCTCCCAGCGTTCCTTGTGCGCGAGCCAGAAGGTGCGCAACACCATCGGCAGGTTGACCACGGCGAGGATCGTGTGCGAGAGCAGCAGCACGTAGTACGCCGGTCTGGTCCAACCCGTCCCGTTGAACGTCGTGTGGATCCCGCGCGCTACCGCGAAGTGGTAGTAGAGGTAGCACGACAGGAATGCGGCGCTCACCGCCAACGCCGCCTGCATCAGGCGCTCGTGACGGCGGCGCGCACCGGACTTGATCGCAACCAGCCCCGCCACGAGCAGCACGGCCGCAAGTGCGTTCAGGCTGGCGTTGACCGCGGGCAGGTGCAGGCTCAAGCGGCAGACCTCGGGCGCCAGGGCGGCGACCGGCAGGGCCGCGCGCGAGTGGGCGCTGCTGGGGCTAGTGGCCCTCGGTGGGCACGGCGCCGTGCGGCGTTCCGCGTCCCTTCGCCGGGTGGTGCGGATCGAGCGCGTTGACCACCTCGCCGGTCTCATCGATCAGATAACCCACCGGGTGGTCGCGCTGCTCGTTGAACGACGTGTCGGGCATGTTCGCGGCCAGCACGATCATCACCAGGAGCGGCGTCGGCAGGATCAAGCCCCACACGATCCAGCGCTCGAAGCGCATGTGCATGAAGTACATGAAGATCAAGAGGCCCTTCACCAGCGCCATCAGGAGCAGTCCGCCCCAGAAGAGCGCCACCGGCATCTTGAGCATGAAGCCCGTGTTGTGGTGGAACGCGTAGCCCCAGAAGACCTCGACCGCGGTCAGAACGAACAGCGCGACGAAGATGTTCCAGATGCTGTAGCCGATGCCTTTGTCGTGACTCATGGGATGCGGTTGTCCGTCGTGTGCGCGGAGGAATCGGCCTTCACATCAAGTAGACGATCGTGAACAGGAGCACCCAGACGAGGTCGACGAAGTGCCAGTACAGGCCGGCGAGCTCGACCGTCATGTACTTCTCCTGCGGGATCTTGCGGCGCATCGCCGCGATCATCACGACGAAGTTCCAGATCACGCCCACGGTGACGTGCAAACCGTGGAAGCCCGTCATGGCGTAGAAGGTCGACCAGAAGATGTCGACGTTGGGCAGGTTGCCGGCCTTGATCAGCTCGGCGTACTCGTACACCTGCACGCCGACGAACGTCGCGCCGATCACGACCGTCGCGGCCAGCCACTTCACCAACTCGGAGTTGTTGCCGAGCATCGCCTGCTCGACCGCCTTGACCATCGTGGCGGAGCTGCAGATCAGGATGAAGGTGTTGATGGCGGTGATCAGCACCGCGAGCCGGTTCTCCGGGTCGGGCCAGGTGTCCGCGCCCATGCGCAGCACGATGTAGGCCCCGATGAGACCCGTGAAGAACATGATCTCGGTCGCGAGGAACAGCCAGATCGCGAACTTGCCGCGGTGCACCGGCGGGCCGCTGTCGTAGTCGTAGATCGCGTGGTGCGGCTTGGGCGCATCCACGGCCGGATCGTAGGGGGCGATCACTGCGGTCGTACTCATCGCGGTCGGGGGCTTTCAGGGGGTCATCCGGGCGCCGAGCAGGCGTACGGTTGGGTCCATCAAGACGAGCGAGAACAGCGCGGGCAGATAGGCCAGCGAGGTGTAGAGCAGGGCACGGGCGCGAGGGATGCTCTGCTCGATGGCGAAGCTCAGCGCCGCCAAGCAGTAGCCGCCGCCCAGAATCAGCGCGGCCGTTGCGTAAAGCGGTCCGGCGTCGCCGCGCAGAACCGGCAGCAGCGACACCGGGACGAGCGCGAGGCTGTACAGCAGGGCTTGGCGACCCGCGATCCCTTCGCTCCCCTTCACCGCGGGGAGCATCTTGAGCCCGGCCCGCGCATAGTCCTGCCGATAGAGCCAGGCGATGGCGAGGAAGTGCGGGAACTGCCACATGAACAGCACCGCGAAGAGGTGCCAAGCCCACGCACCCGGCGCGCCGGCAGCAGCCACGAAACCGATCAGCGGCGGCATCGCGCCAGGGATCGCGCCAACGGCGGTGTTGAGGGTGCTGAGGCGCTTGAGCGGCGTGTAGACCAGCGCGTAGGCCGCGAGAGTGGCCAACGCGAGGAGCGCCGAGAGCGTGTTGAAGCGCAGCGCCAGAGCGAGCACTCCGACCAGCGCGAGAGCCGCGGCGACGAACACGACGTCCCGCGAGCGCACGCGGCCGGTCACGAGCGGACGGCGGCTGGTGCGCTCCATGCGGGCATCGACGTCGCGCTCGAGCAACTGGTTGAACATGCACGAGGCCGCCGAGACCAGTGCGATCCAAAGCGCCGCCTCGGCGACGCGCGCGACGTCAGCGCCGCGCCCCTGGCCCAAGAGTCCGCCGACGAACGCGGCGAAGCCGACCATGGCCGTGATGCGCGCCTTGGCGAGCGTGGCCCAGGCAGCCCACAGACTCTCCTCCGCGGCAACGGCGGGGACCGAACGGGCCGGCTGGTTCATCGCGCCGCCTCCAGGGACAGTCCGTGCGCATTCAGGGAGCGAGTCGCACGGACGCGCGCATCACGCCCCAACCACAGCGCGCTGGCAACCGCCTCCTGCAGCAACAGCGCGCCGGTCAGAACGTGCGCGGTCGCGCTGAGCGTCTCGAGGATCGACACCTCGGCGGTGAATCCGCCGCTGACGACGAAGATCGCCAGCAGTGTGACGAGCCCCAACGACAACTGGATGCTCACGAGCCACTGGAGACGCCGCCCTCGGCGCGCGAGGAGCGCGGCGCCGTCGCCGCTCCGGCGCAGATCGCGCGCGAGCGCCAGCACGGCGATCGTCGCGACCGCGGCGAACACCAGGTGCAGACTCAAGGCGAGTTCCGCGCCGGTGTGCCGCAGCCAGGCGCCCAAGACCGTCTGCGAGTACACCAACGCCGCCGTGATCCACGCGCGTCGCGGAGATATCCGGCCTATCGGCGAGGCGTTCGAGCGCGAGTCACTCGGCGGCGAGTCCCACTCCGCGGCGCTCACGACAACGTTCACGCCCAGCAGCGCGAACACCAGCTGCGCCAGCGCGCCGTGGAGGAAGGCCAGATCCTCGCTGTTCTCGAGGACCCGGAAACCGCCGACCGCGCCCTGGACGCACACCGCCGCGAGTCCGGCCCAGGCGAGCGCAAGTTTGCGCCCCGCGCGCGGACGCTCGAGCCAGCGAACCGCGACGTAGAGGATCGAGAGGAGGCCGACGACCACCCCCACCAGACGATGGGTGTGCTCGGCAAAGGTCCCGCGATTGGCAAACCACTTCTCGAGCGGATAAGCCAGCAGGAAGTGATCGCCGTTGCCTCGATCCAGCACCCACCAGCCGTCGATCGCCATGCCCGCGCGCAAGGTCGTGATCGCGCCTCCGAACGCCACCAGGATCGCGGCGCACAGCCATACGCCCCGCGCGAGCGCGCGCGCGAGGCTGCGACGTTGGTCGGCTGTCTGGACGCCGGATGACATCTTGGAACCGTTGGCGCGGGTCGACGCGTGAGCTGGTGGACGCACGCTGGAACTAGACCGCGCGCGTCTGCGGCAAGTAGTCCTCGGCGACTTCCGGGCTGCTGTACTCGTACGGCCCGCGGTGCACCAGGAGCGGCGCGTCGAAGTTGCCGTGGCCGGGGGGCGAGGGCGCGTCCCACTCGAGCGAGTTGGCCTGCCAGGGATTGCGGCCGACGCGCATGCCCCAGAACAGCGAGTGGAAGAAGTTCACCACGAAGAAGATCTGCCACACGAACATGCAGAAGGCCGAGAGCGTGATGAACTCGTTCAGCGGCTGCAGGTGCGCATACACGTCGTACGCGTACGGGTCGGCGGTGCGGCGCATCAGGCCCGCAACCCCGAGCTGGTGCATCATGTAGAAGGTGCAGTTCGTGAAGATGAACGTGCCCACGAAGTGGATCTTGCCCAGCGTCTCGTTCATCACGCGCCCGAACATCTTCGGGTACCAGTGATAGATGGCGGAGAAGATCGCGAACATCGACCCGGCGAACACCACGTAGTGGAAGTGCGCCACCACGATGTAGGTGTCGTGGATGTAGATGTCGACCGGGGTCGCGGCCATCCAGATGCCCGACAGGCCGCCGATGATGAACATGGACACGAAGCCGATCGCGAACAGCATCGGGGTGTTCAGGCGGATGCGACCACCCCACAAGGTGCCCAGCCAGTTGAACACTTTGATCGCCGACGGGAGCGCGATCATGATCGTCGCGACCATGAAGCTCATGCCGAGCGCGGGGTTCATGCCCGAGGTGAACATGTGGTGGCCCCACACGATGAAACCCAGGCCGGCGATGGCCGCCATGGAGTAGACCATCGGCTTGTAGCCGAAGATCGGCTTGCGCGCGTGCACGGCCAGGATGTCCGAGGTGAAACCCATCGCCGGCACGACGAGGATGTACACCGCGGGGTGGCTGTAGAACCAGAACAGGTGCTGCCACAAGAGCGGCTGCCCGCCTGCCGCCGCCGCCGGCATCCCGTGCGCGAACGAGTCGGGCGTCAGGTTGTTGACGATCAGGTTGGTCGGCGTGAAGAAGCCCGTGTCGATCACGCGGTCGAGCAACTGCATGATGCTCGCGGCGGTCAAGACCGGCAGCGCGAAAAGCTGCAGGAAGGCTGCGATCAGCAGCCCCCAAACCGAGAGCGGCATGCGCATCATGGTCATGCCCGGCGCGCGCATCTTCACGATCGTGGTCACGTAGTTGACCGCGCCCATCATCGAGCTGACGCCGACCCACGTGAGCGACATCAGCCAGTACGTCTGCCCGCTGAGCGAGCCCGGCGCCGCGCTCTCGATCGTCGACAGCGGCGGATAGCTCGTCCAGCCGCCAGCGGCGTGACCGCCCTCGACGAAGAAGCCCATGAGGATCAGCACGAAGGCCGGCCACATGGCCCAGTACCCGAACATGTTGAGTTTCGGGAAGGCCATGTCGGGCGCGCCGATCATGAGTGGAATGAGAAAGTTCCCGAAGGCGCCCGTCAGCAACGGGATGATCACGAAGAAGATCATGATCGTCCCATGCATGGTGAAGAGCATGGTGTAGAACTCGGGCGTGATCGCCCCGCCGGTCGCGGGGAACATCCACGAGAGTCCGGGCATCGGCTTCCAAGGCCAGGCGAGCTGGTAGCGAATGGCCATGGCCATGAGGCCGCCGAGCACCAGGAACACCAAGCCTGAGAACAGGAACTGGAGCCCGATGATCTTGTGATCGACCGAGAACACGTACTTGCTCAGGAAGCCAAGTTCGTGGTGGTCGTGATGCTCGCGCATCGTGCCCGGCGCGCCTTCGCCGGGCTGGAGGCCGGTCGAGGGATGCGTGACGACGGGCGCAGCGGGGGTGGATACGGGGTTCACGTTCGCCTCACTCCTTGCCGTTGGAGAACCACTTGGCCTTCAGGTCGGCCTGGTACGCATCGAATTCCTGCGCGGAAACCACCCGCACGCGCCCGGACATCTTGTAGTGGCCCCAGCCACACAGTTCGGCGCAGACCAGGTCGTAGCTGCCTTCCTTGGTGGCGTTGAACCACACCGGAATGGTGTGGCCCGGCAGCGCGTCCTGCTTCAGGCGGAACTCGGGCACGAACCAGCTGTGGATCACGTCGCGCGAGCGCAGTTCGAAGACGATGTCCTCGTTCACCGGCACGACGAACTCGTAGGAGGCCTCCAGGTCGTCGACCGTGCCGAGCACGCCGTCGTCGCCGGGGTAGCGCGTGCGCCAGTCGAACTGGCTCGCCCAGACCTGCGCGATCGGCTTCTCGCGCGTGAAGCGTCCCTGCGTGGGAAAGCCGCTCGCGAACTTGATCTTCGCGAAGGTCTCCATCTGCGTGAACGCGATCACCAGCAGCGCGACCGCGGGGATCGCCGTCCAGATCATTTCCAGCTTGTGGCTGCCGTGCGTGAAGACGCCCTTGTCGTTGCGCTTCGCCGAGTACTTGAAGACGAACCACGCCAACGCCACCTCCGTGACGATGAACGTGAACGCCACCATGTACATGATGAAGTCGAACAGCCAGTCGATGTCCGGCGCGAAGGTCGAGTACGCCGGCGGGAACCACCAGTCGTGGTCCGCGGCCGTCATGAAGGTGTAGACCCCCAGGATCGGGACCGCGAGGAGCAGCAAAGAAGCGATCAGTCGCATGGTCGGCTTGCGGTTCGCTGGGGATTAGTGGTCGGCGTTGGACTTGGAGTGCGACGAAGGCCGGACGCGCGGCGCCTCGGAAAGCGACCCGACGTAGTGCACGAGCGCCCAGATGTCGTCGTCGCTCATGGTCGACACGGCCGCCGGCATCGGGGTGCCGTTGATGCCGTTCTTGATGCGGTAGTAGATGTCGATCGGCCGGCGGCCGCCGCGGAAGATCCCCTGGCGCAGGTTGCGCGGCAGGATCTCGTTGCCCCAATCGTCCTTGTAGGCGGGGATCGTCTCGCCGGTCTCGGGGTGCTTGGTGAAGGCGCTCGCGCCGTCGCCGCGCCCCTCGGCGCCGTGGCACGAGAAGCAGTTGCCGGTCGCAGCGTCCATGAACAGCGTGCGACCGCGTTCGATCGACTCCTTGCTCGGAGCGGGAACGGCGCCGTCGAACTGGGTGTGCTTCTCAGCCGCCTTGCCCCACTTGTCCCACACCGCGCTGAACGACTCCAACACCGCCTCCATGGAGAGCGCTTCTTCGTTGAGGTAGGTGTTGACCAGGTCGCGTTCGACCATGCCGCGCATCGACAGCAAGCGGACGTAGTCGACCAGGCCGTGAAGCTCGGCCTGCGAGAAGCGTCGGAACGAGGGCATCGCGGTGCCGGTGACGCCTTCGTCGAGGATGCGGTAGAGGTCTTCGCGGCGAGGCGTCGACTTGTC
This sequence comes from Planctomycetaceae bacterium, assembly GCA_011525785.1. Classification (GTDB taxonomy): domain Bacteria; phylum Planctomycetota; class UBA1135; order UBA1135; genus WYBT01. The sequence continues at coordinate 2,326 of WYBT01000010.1, read as the reverse complement.
CTTCATCGAGGTGAACTTGAACACGCCCGCGCGGTAGTCGCGCGGTTTGGGATTGAGGAACGGCGCGGTCGGGCCGTCGCCCCCGCCCTCGACGCCGTGGCAGTGCAGGCACTGCTGGCGGTAGAGCTCCGCGGAGTCGCGAAGCGTCGGGTAGAAGTCGACCAGCAGCGCCTTGGCCTCGCCCTGGAACTCGGCGTCGCGCGCGTCGGCGGGCTTGCTCGCGAGGTGGGCCGCCCACTTCGAGCGCAGGTCGGGCATCCAACTAGGCAGCACCACGTCTTCGTAGCGGCCCGCTTCGATCAGCGCCAACTCGCGGCGGAAGTCGCGCTCGTTGTCGGCCTTGATGGCGGCCAGCTCGTCCTCGCTGAACTCGCCGCCCCCGTTGTCGTCGGCCGCGTACGTCGGCCAGTTGGGGTCGAATTCGTCGTCGACCCACTCCGCCGTGCGCAGGAAACGCGGGTTGGCGGGCGTGCCGAACAGCATCGTCAGCGAACCGGCGATGTGATCCTGCTCGGCCAGCGGCAGGAGCGGCTCCCCAGCTTCATCCAGCGCCGTGGTGGTCGGCGACAACGAGTAGTGGACGACCGGATCGGCGGGCTCGGACGCGAGATCGAGCTGGCAGCCCGCGCCGAGCAGTGCGGCCGCGGCCAGGGCGTACAGGCAGGGTCGGATGCGCATCGACGTCGATGGGACGGGGTCGAGGAGGGGCGACGCGAAGGCGACAGCGGCCAGGCCGGGAGCGCGCGGAGCGCCCGCAGACCTCGCCTCCAACGCATCGAGTCCGGACGGAGGGGTAGGCAGTGCCTGCAGGCTCGCCAGGAACCGGACGTGTGCGTCTGGAACTCGTGAAGACTGCAAAGACTTCCTTCAGCGTACGCAGGTCATCTACTGAGTCAAGAATCCAAGAGACCGCCGGAGTGCGCATGGACAACGCGCACGGCGCACTATCCTTCCGCCCCAACGCCCCGACGCGGCTGCCCAGCGCGTGCGCGGGATCGACCACTGCCCCGACGTCGGCGCGCGCCGCCGCGAAATCCGTGAACGCCTCCGCTCTCGTCCAACTCCACCTGGCCCAGGGCGCGACCCTGTCGTCCGGTCCCCGCGCTTTTCCGCTGGTTTTCGCCGGCGTTCCCGACGAGTACCGCAGCGCCCGCGAGGGCTGCGCCATGCTCGACCAGACCGATCGGGGCTGCCTCGAGCTGCGCGGCCCGGAGGCTGCATCGTTCCTGCACCGCTTGAGCGCCAACGAGGTCCGCAAGCTCGTCGCGGGACAAGGTGCGCGCAACCTGCTGCTCTCGAGCAAGGGCAAGGTGCTGTTCGACTTCGACCTCAGCGTCGAGTCCGACCGCATCCTGCTCTCGACTTCGCCGGGCCGCGCGGCAGCACTGCTCTCTGCACTCGACACCTACCGCTTCAGCGAAAAGGTCAGCTTCACCGATCTCACCGAGCGCCACGCTCCGCTCGCGCTTTGCGGCCCGCGCGCGGACGAAATCGTCGAGCGCGTCTGCGCCGTACGGCCCCCCGAGCAAGCGCACGCGCACGTGAGCGGTCAATTCGAGGGCGCCGCGGTCGCGATCGCGCGCACGCCGGTCGCCGGGAGCTCCGGAGTGCGCCTGGACGCAGGCCCGGAGCGGGTGGCGGCGCTGTGGTCCGCGCTGGCCGCGCAGGGCGCGCAGCCCATGGGGCGGGTGGCGTACGACAGCCTGCGCGTCGAAGCCGGATGGGCGGAGCCGGAACTCGACATCGACGACAGCGTCTACCCGCAGGAAGCCCGCCTGGAGCGCGCGTTCTCGCTCGACAAGGGTTGCTACATCGGCCAGGAGGTCGTGGCCAAGATCGACACCTACGGCGGACTCAACAAGCGGCTCGTCGCGCTCGCGGTGAGCCACGACGACCCGATTCCGCGCGGTGCGCGCCTATTGCGCGAGGACGCGGGCGAGTGGCGCGACCTGGGTGTGTGCACCTCTTGGGCGTACTCGTTCGAGCTCGACCGCGGACTGGTCCTGGCCTATGTCAAGCGGCGCAGCCAGGCGGTCGGGACGCGCTTTCGCATCGGCGACGCGCAGTCCCCGCTCGGTGAAGCGACGGTCGTCGCGATCCCCGTGCGCAGGGATGCGCTGCCCCCCACTGGCGAGTTCGAGTAGCGCCGGAGATCAGCCGCCGCCGGCGCCCTTGACGACGGCGCGGAAGGACTCGGCCGTGCCGCGGTAGCGCTCGAGCTCCACGCTCACATCGAGCGTCACGGGCCCGGCTGGAACCGTTCCACTGATGGCCACCGGCACTCCCGACTCGGGGTGCATCCAGATCGAGATCGAGCCGCTCATCC
>WYBT01000009.1 GCA_011525785.1 Planctomycetaceae bacterium | reverse complement strand
TGGGATTGCGCGACCGGTGCGGTGTCCAAGAGCGTCTTCACCGACAACACCAAGAGCTGGTCGGGCGACCACTGCGTCGACCCGCGCCTGGTGCCGGGCGTGTTCTGGTCGAACCGCAAGATCAACAACGACAAGCCGCGTCTGATGGACATGGCGCCGACGGTGCTCGACGTCTTCGGCGTGAGCGCGCCGGCCTACATGCAGGGCTCGCCGCTGTTCGGCGAGCACAGGCAGGCCGCTGCGGCGCCCGTCGCCAAGTCCGCTCCGGCGCGCGCGGCGAAGTAGCACCGATCGCGCCGCGCTGGCGCGGAGCTCACGGGTCGAAGCGCTGCATGAGACTCGCGGGCGCGAGCGGGCAGAGCGCCTTGGGCGCAGCGAAAAGTCGCTTGCGGATGCGTGCGACGCCGTCGTAGGCCCCGTCGCGAACCGCGCGCGGAATCAGCGCTGCGAGCGTGGCCGCTACGCGCCAGAGGCCGCCGAGTCGTCTCCCCAGGCGCAGGATCGCGTCCGAGCGCGTCAGCAGTCGCCCGTCGTGCGTGAGCACGATGACACTGTCGGGAAGGCCCGCGCGCTGCTGTTGGTCAAGCACTTCGGCCAGCGTCGCGCCCTGCAGTGGCGAGAAGCGCACGAACTCGCCGCTGCGGTCTTCGGCCAGAACAAAGCGCACGGCTCGATGGCACAGACCGCATTCCCCGTCGAAGAACATGCGATCGGGCGCGGGGGCGGCCAACGGCCGGATCCAGGCCGGGTCGAAAGTCACCAAGTGCAAGAGCACCATGCCGAGCGAGAGGTCGGCGAAGTCGAGCAGCGCGATCAACGACAGGTGCATGGCGAGCATCGCGCCCCACAGCAGCGGGCGGAGGCGGCGCGAGAGCGCGAGCGGAGCGAAGGCGAGCTCGCAGCCGAGCGCGCACCAGGTGGCGATTCGCCACAGGCTGGCGGGAAGCCCCGCGAGTGCTTCGCGCAAGGCGGTGTCGCGGGCGAGAGGATTCTCGAGCACGCGCAGCAGAGCGCTGCCGTCGATCCACGACGGACTGATCAGCTTGGTGTAGCCCGAGTAGCTGTACCCCAGAGCCATGGCGGCCCAGGCCAGCGCGAAGTAGCCCTTGGCATACATCCACGTTCCGCCGGGGTCGACGCGGTTGCGCGCTTCGAGCGAACCGTACGGCGCGCGCGGCAGACAAGCGTGCAGGAGCAGCATCCACCCGACGTAGGGCAGGCTGGGATTGGCGATGAGGGGGTTGCGGCCGAACAGGCAGGCCCACAGGTACCAGAGCAGCACCGCGAGCCAGCGGTCGCGCCAGCCGAGCGCGAGGCCAACGCTCGCGAGCACGCCGACCACGCACAGCCCCGTGACCGCAGCGGGCGCGTCGCTGAGCATCAGCACGCTCGGAAACAGCCCGTGCAGCGGACTGTCGACGGAGCTCGCGAGCGCGCCGCGGTTGGAGAACACCTCGGGCGCCCAAGGTGCGAGAAGCCCGAAGTGCGCCGCCAGGTACGCGCCGAACGCCGCGCGGAACGCGCTGTACTGTCCGCCAGTCCAGGCCGTCGGCGCCGCGGCCCAGCTCATCGGGCTGCCCCGCGCTCGCACGGCGCCGCCAGTGTCCGAGGCAGCGCTCCCAAGCTCGTGGCGCCGAGCGGTTCGTACTCGACGCGCAGGTTGCTCGCGCCCGACACGACTCCGCCGTTCAGCTCGGCGAGCACCCCGCCGGGCTCGCACAGCGCGTAGCGCAGGATGCTCGCGAGCATCGCAGTCGTGCGCTCGTTCGTCGCGAGCACGGGCCCATACGCCAGCGCCGCGCCGTACACGTTGCGCCGGTTGTAGGGGCCGCGCAGCCGCGCCGCAGTGCGTGGCGTGATCTCGAGTCGCTGCTCGTCGCCCGCAGCATCCGTCCAGCACACCGCGAAGCGCGTCGAGTACGTCTCGAGCCCGCCCGAGACGGAGAACACTCTCGGCGCCGGTGAAGCTGCTGTCGCCGCCGCGAGACCCTTCAGCGCCGGGACACGGCACAGATCGCCGGCCATTTGGGCCATCGCAAGCAATGTCAGCAGCGCGAGGCGGAGCTTCATGACTCGCGCTGGTTGACGTCGATGCCGCGCAGCATGTCGAGCACGCGGAGTTCGCGCTGCTGCTCGAATCCGCAGCGCGCGTTCCACTCGCGCGGGTTGTCGAAGGTGCCGAACAACATGTCCCACAGCGGCAGGTCGGCGAAGTTGGAGGTGTGCGAGCGCTCCTGGTGGTGCACGCAGTGGCTCTCGGGCCGCTGGAACACGTAGCCCAGCCAGTGCGGCGTGCGCACGTTCCAGTGGTAGAACAGCTCGGCCACGCCGGTCATCAGCACAGCAATCGTCGCGGCCTCGCGGCCCAGACCCACCGCGAGGTACAGAACGGCGCTCGACAGCAGTGAGTTGATCGCGATCTCGAGCGGGTGCTTGTAGAAGCTGGTGAGCACCTCGATGCGCCGCGGCGAGTGGTGGAACTGGTGCAGCCAGCGCCAGAGGAACGCCGAGCTGTGGCGCCAGCGATGCCACCAGTAGTAGACGAACGTGATCGCGACGTAGCCGAGCACCGCGCCCGTGACGACGCCCAGTCCGTCCGCTGACCAAGGGCGGTGCGCGAGCAGCCACGTGTCCCACGCGCTCCCTGCAGTCCACACGACGGCGGCCTGAACGGCGTTGAAGGACAGCGCGCGCAGCAACCAGCCCGGCACGCGCTCGAAGCGACGGCCGGGACGCAGCTGCTCCGCCAGGAACAGCACGGCGGCGACAGCGACGACCGCGGCGAGGACCATGACGGCAGGTTCTACCGAGTTCCGTGGGCGGTGTCGCAGTTCGTCGAGCGCTGCGGGCTCAGCGGCGCGTGCGGTCGGGGATGCCGTGCGCCGCGCAGTAGCCGCGGTAGATGTGTCCCACGATGTTGCGGCCGTAAACGTGTACGAGAGCGTCTTCGGATGATTCGGTCGCGGACGTGCCAGAAGCGCAGATTCCGAGCGGCAAACTGCGAGCGCTTGGTCGAACGAGTTCGCTAGCTGCTGCGCCGGAGTCGTCGATGCTCGCGCAGGTCAGGCAAACGGGTTCGAGCCTTGCTCGTCCGCGGGGCGCTCTTCGAAGTGGAAGATGCCGCGCGTGCGGCGGTAGCGCGCTGCCACCGAGCTGATCAGGCCGTTGGTCCAGTGGCACCTGCACCAGTCGGTCGAGCAGGCCGAGGTCTTCGAGCGAATCTGGAACTGCGGATCGAAGATCGAGCCCATGGGTTCGCGCGTGAACGGACAGTTCATGACCGCGCCGGTCGTGGCGTCGACGTAGATCGAGTCGCGGCCGGCGGTGCACTGGATGCCGCGCGAGCTGCGCCCCGACATGAACTCGTGCACGAAAGGCCGATCGGCGAAGTACTCGCGCATGGCGGCGTGCTCGGCCTCAGTGAACGCTTCGGGATAGCTGCGGCCCTCGTACGGCCCGTGGAACACGTTGGCCGTCATGGGGATGCCGCGCTGGCGCGCGATGTAGCGATAGACCGGGAACAGCGGAATGTGCGCCGGCGTGAGGATGAAGTTGATGACCACGTCTCCGCCGCGATCGATGACCCAACGGCAGCGGTTGAGGAATTGGTTCAGCTCGCGATCGTGGTTCTCGAACTCGGTCGGGTGAAGGCTGGCGGTCAACCCGAGCTTGGCGATGTCGACGCCCTCCGACATGCGCTCGATGTCGCGCGACATGTTGGTCGGGAACCACACGCCCTTGACGTGGGAGTGCGCAGTCAGGCGCTGCAGCGTTTTCCAGAAGCGCGGGCTGGTGAGCGGCTCGCCCTCGGTCCCCGCGGCGAGGTACAGCGGGCGCGGGATCTCGCACACGCGATCGATGACGCGTTCCCACTTGCCGAAGGCGATCTGCTCGGCCTCGGCGCGCCGGCCGTTGTGATCCAGGTAGCAGTAGTGGCAGCGGTAATTGCAGAGCGTCCAAGGACAGTTGCAGGCCACGAGAAGCGGCGAGTCGCTTGGCTGGCCGAACAAGCTGGTCGTGGCCGAAGCGGGCGCGCTGGCGAGCAAGGACGAGCTCGAAACGCGAGCAGCGCCCTCGAGCGCCGGAGGGGCAGCCGGGGCGGTGGGATTCTGGCTCATCTCCTCACGATCGACGGTCGGGCGCCGCGCCTTGATCTCGCCCCGCCGCGGTGTCTCGCACGCGGCCCTCTGACGGAATCGAGCGGCCTGGATAGGATGTTGCAAAACACGCGGCGACGGCCGCGGGAGCACGCGACATGCACACTGCCACCTGGTTCCTTCGACTTGCCGCCCTGTCGCTCGCACTGGGAGCGACGACTTCCCTGCACGCGCAGGTCATGGGCGGGCCGTGGGCTAGCGACTACTCGATCACCAACCTGGGCAGCGCGCCCGGAGTGCCGGGCTACTACGGCGGGCTCGCGTTCGCGAGCGGCGACCCGGCGCGGCTGCTGGTGGGCGGCAACGCGAACACGTCGATCGGCGCGGTGTACTCGGTGCGCGTGCAGCGCGACGCGTCCGGACACGTGGTGGGCTTCGACGGGAGCGCGGTCAAGCTCGCCGACGCGCCGTTCATCGACGGCGGCTTGAGCTACGCGCCGAACGGCGTGCTGCTCTACACCGCGTTCCCGATCAACGTGCTCGGCCAGATCCGGCCGGGCGCGAGCGGGCCGAGCAAGACCGTGCTGCTCTCGGGACTCGGCGTCGGCGGTTCGGTGGGGGGCTGCGCTGTGGTGAGCACGCAGAGCGGTGCGACGCGGCTCAAGCTGACTTCGCCGGGCGTCTCGCGTTGGTACGACGCGCCGCTGACTCCGGACGGTCTGGGCACGTTCAACGTCGGCCTCGCGACGCCGCGCGGGCCGAGCACGCCCTCAGCAGGCTCGATGGTCTTCGTCGGGGCCGGCCAGCCGGGTTTCGCGCTCGACACGACTCTCGTCGCGTCGTGCAACGGCTTCGTCGGCGCGTACTCGCTCGACGCCAACCGCGATGTGGTCGCGTCGCTGGGCTCGTTCGTGCTGAGCCTCGCGGGCTGCGCCGACGGCATGACGCTCGACCCGCTGACCGGCGACCTGTTGATCGGCGCGTGGGACTTGAAGCGCATCTACGTCGTGCGCGGCTTCGATGGGATCGCGCGTTACTGCGCCGGCACGTCGAGCGCCGGCGACTGCTCGCCGCGGATCGGTTGGAGCGGAACGCCGACGCTCACCGGCCCCGACGACTTCGTGCTGCGCGCGACGACCCTGCCGCCCGGGCAGAACGCCTTCCAGATCTGGAGCTTGGCGCCCACGCAGGCGCCGTTCTTTGGCTCGTTCCTGTGCGTCGCGCCTCCGCTGCGGCGCATCCCGCTCGTCACCAGCGGAACGAGCAACGCCAGCGGCGGCTCGGGCGGCGGCGCGAACCCGTGTGCCGGCGAGCTCGCGAAGCCCTGGTCGCACGCCTTCTTCGCGGCGAACGGCCTCGCCGCGGGCGCGACCGTCTTCACCCAGTTCGTGGTGCGCAATCCGTCTGCCTCAGCGCCGCCGAGCCTGCTGTTCAGCGACGCGCTGCGCTTCACCGTGACGCCGTAGTTGCGGTACGGCGCCAGAGCGAATCTCTCTCGTCAGCCGCCGCGCCGTCCGGCGTTCGAACCGCCCTTGGGGCTAACGTGGAAAATTTGCTCCGGCGACGTACTGCTGCGATTGGCCAGTAGGCGCCGACGACATCTGGAGGCCTTGACGGCCGCTTGCAGCGGGGATCGGTGCGCGCGGCGCTAGACTGCGGAACTGGCGACGCCCCGCTGGCGATCGGGAAGGACCTTCCCGCTCCAGCGCGCGGCCGGCCGCGCCGATAGGTTGCGGTTGAGCGCCCGCAGAGCCCGCGGGTCCGCGCTCGCCTACCCCTCCGATGCACTCCCAGACGCTGATTTCGACCCGTCCCGCGCGCCGCCCGCGCGCCCAGGCCTCGCCGCGGCCGCAGCCGGGGGCGGCACAGCTGTGAAGCCCCGCGAAACCGTGCCCTGGATCGCCCTCGCGATGCTCTTCGCGGGCGTGCTGGTGGGGGTGCCGCGCCCGACGCCGGACCCCGGCCCGCTCTCGATCACCTTCGAGGGCGGCGCGACCAAGCACCCGCGCGTGGTCGTGCTCGGCATCGACGGGCTCGACCCGGAGATCCTGGCCGAGACGATCGCCAAGCATCCCGAGCGCATGCGCAACTTCGCCAAGCTCGCGCGCGAGCAGGGCATCCACCCGCTCGGCACCTCGACGCCGCCGCAGTCGCCGGTCGCCTGGTCGAACTTCATCACCGGCCGCGACCCGGGCGGGCACGGCATCTTCGACTTCCTTCACCGCGACCCGGTCACGCGCATCCCGATCGGTTCGACCACCGTCCAAGAGCACGGCACGAAGATCCCGCTGTGGAGCGACTGGAAGTTCGAGCTGCCCGGCGAGCTCAACTCCAACCGCTCGGGCGATGCCTTCTGGACCATCCTCGAGCGCAACGGCGTCAGCGCGGACATCTGGCGCATGCCGGCCAACTTCCCCGTCGTGCCGTCCAAGGGCTGGTCGTTCAGCGGGATGATGACGCCGGCGATGGACTCGGCCTACGGCAAGTGCACGCTGTACACCACCGACCCGTCGGTGAGCGCGGTCGAAGGCGAAGCGCGCATCGTCGCCGTGCGCGAATTCGAAGGACAGATCGACACCGCCATCCCCGGCCCGCCCAACGCGCTCAAGGAAGGCGATCCGGCGACCAGCGCGCCGCTGCGCATCACGATCGACCGCGAGGCCAACGCCGCCGTGCTCGATGTGGCCGGCCGCATGCTCGTGCTCGAGCCCGGCGAGTGGAGCGACTTCGTCTCGGTCAAGTTCGAGATGCCGCTGATGGGCGCGCTCGACGTGTACGGCATCGTGCGCTTCTACGTGCGCTCGCTCGAAGAGGGCCAGGTCGAGATCTACGGCTCGCCGGTGAACATCGACCCCGCGGCGCCGGCCATGGGCGTGTCCGAGCCCGCCGATGCGAGCGCCGAGGTCGCCGACCTCGCTCACGGCATCGGGCCGTTCTACACGCAGGGCATGCCCGAGGACGTCAACGCGCTCAAGGAGGGCGTGTTCACGCCGGAAGAGTTCATGCAGCAAGCGCGCCTGGTGCAGAGCGAGGGCGAGCGCATGCTCGACTTCGCGCTCAAGCGCTACATGAAGAACGGCGAGGGCGGCCTGCTCTTCTTCTACTTCTCCGGCGTCGACCTGTGCGGGCACATGATGTGGCGTCACGGCGACGACAAGCACCCGCACCACGAGCCCGAGTTCGCGGCGCGCGACTCGTCGTGGTGGTCCAAGCGCCCGGGCAGCACCTGGAAGGACATCATCGCCGACCTGTACATGGAGATGGATCCGGTGCTCGGCCGCGTGCGCGATAGCGTCGGCGACGCGACGCTAATCGTGATGAGCGACCACGGATTCGCTCCTTACCGACGGCGTTTCAGCCTGAACACGTGGCTGCTCGAGAACGGCTACCTCGTGCTCAAGGAAGGCGCGAGCCGCGAGAAGAGCGAGGACGATCCCGCGCGCAGCGACGTCTACATCTACACCGCGGGCGGCGCGGTCGACTGGTCGAAGACGCGCGCCTACGGCATCGGGTTCAACGGCCTGTACCTCAACCTGAAGGGCCGCGAAAAGGACGATCCGAGCACGCCCGAGAACGAGGACGGCATCGTCGATCCGGCGCAGGCGGAGGCATTGCTGCGCGAGATCAAGGCCAAGCTCGAGGCCTTCCGCGACCCTTCGAACGGGGCGCAAGTCGTGCTGCGCGCCGACCTCGCCAGCGAGGTCTACGCCGCCGAGCGCCGCGCCGAAGCCCCCGATCTCCTGGTGGGCTACAATGCGGATTACGACAACTCGGACCAGGCCTCGATGGGCCGCATCCCCGACTACGTGCTCTCGGACAACAACCGCGGCGACACCTTCAACGGCAGCCATTTGATGGCGCCGGACGTCGTCTCCGGGACCTTGATGAGCAACCGCAAGGTCGCGCCCGGCGCGCACCGCCTCGAGGATCTGACCGTCGAAGTCCTGCGTCAGTACGGCATCGCGCCCGGCCCCGGCATGAAGGGCCACGCGGTCCTCGAGTGACCGCTCACCTCCACACGACCCGCTTTACTCTCGACCCGCGTCACCACGACGGAAACGCCATGTTCGGCAACGCCAACAAGATCAAGCTCGACCCCGCCCTGATCGCCCGCTGCAAGCAGATCGCCGAGAAGGCCGGCTACGCGTCGCACGAGGAGTTCATCGTGCACATCATCGAGAAGGAGCTGGCCAACTTCGAAGGCGCGCAGTCGGACGCCGACATCACCGAGAAGCTGCGCGGCCTGGGCTACATCTCCTGAGCGCCGCCGCGCCGCCCGCGCCGTCCCCCAGCCTCGTCCCCCGCGCATGAACGCAGTGAACGGCGCCCTCAACGCGCTCTTCGACCTCGTGCTGACGCCCCTCGAATGGGCGGGCCAGGCCACCGCGTTGATCGTGGTCAGCGGCGTGTTCGGCGTGCTGGCGCTGCTGGTCTTCAAGCAGATCTCGTGGCAGGCGGGCATCAAGCTCGCCAAGGACAAGATCAAGGGCCACATGATCGCCATCCGCCTGTACCAGGACGACCTGGCGGTGGTGGCGAAGTCCGTGCTGAGCGTGCTGGTGCGCAACGTTCAGTACCTGGGGCTCAACTTCGGCCCCTTCATTCCACTCGCGATCCCGTTCGTGTTCGTGTCGGCGCAGTTCGTGGTGCGCTACGCCTACGCGCCGCTGCCGCTGGTCGCGCCCGAAGCGGAGGTGATGGCCGGCCGCGGCGTGATGCTCGAGATCGAGCTGGCCGAGGGCCGCGGCGAGCAGATCCGCGATCTGAAGGTCACGCTGCCCGCCGGCCTGCGCGCCGTTTCGCCGCTCGTGCGCGCGCCGCGCCAGGGCCGCGCGTTCCAGGAGTTCGTCGCCAGCGAAGCGGGCGAGCACGAAATCGTGCTCGAGCTGGGCGGCGTGCGCGAGACCAAGCTGGTCGTCGCCGGCGATGCGGCCCCGCGCGCGATGCAGCCGCGCCGCGTGTCGAGCGCCGACTGGCTCTCGATCAGCGACCCCAACCGCTGGCCCGCGCTCTGGCCGGCCGAGCCCGCGTTTCCTTCCGACTCGCCCTTCCGCGTGGTCGCGATCGCGTATCCCTACCGCGATCAAGGTTGGCTGCCCGAAGGCGAGTTCGGGATCCTGCTGACCTTCGTCATCGCCTCGATGATCTTCGGCGTGGCGGCGCTCAAGCCGCTCGGGGTCCAGATTTAAGGGAGCATGTTCTCCCTCGCCGTCGAGCAAGCGTTGCGCGTCGCAATCGACGCCCACGCCGGTCAAATGCGCCGCGCCGTCGAGCCCACGCCCTACGTCGTGCACCCGCTGCACGTGGCGCTGATCCTCGCGCGCTGGGGCCTGGACGACGACGTGCTCGTCGCGGGCCTGCTGCACGACGTGGTCGAGGACTCGCCCGACTGGCCGCTCGAGCGCATCGAAGCGCAGTTCGGCCACCACGTCGCGCGGCTCGTGGCCGAGCTCACCGAGGACAAGACCAAGACCTGGGACGAGCGCAAACGCGCCGGCGTCGACAAGGTCGCCCACATGTCGCCGCTGGCCGCCACCATCAAGGCGGCCGACAAGCTGCACAACCTCCAGTCGCTCGTGTTCGAGCTGCGCACCCAACCCGCCGACGAGGTCTGGTCGCGCTTCCGCGGCGGCCGCGAGAAGACCCTGGCGATGTCGACCGAACTGGTCGAGGCCCTCTCCAAGCGCGTCGAGCCGCGCGTGGCCAAGTCGCTGCGCGCCGCGCTGAAGTCGGTGCTCGACGCCGACGCCGCCCACCAACCGGCGGCGGCGCGCTGAACGGGCTGCGCGGTGCGCGTCAGCTCGTCCAGGACGAAGACCGTCTTGTGTATTTGGTGGGATCGACCGCTCGCAGCGTCAGTGGCCATATCGTAGAAGCATGGCTTCCATGGTGCCCAAACTGCCCCACTTCGAGAACCCGCCGCTCACGGAGACGATCTTGGGAGTGCAGTTCGACCCGGTGCGGAAGCTGCGCACGGGACATCTCGGGCAGTTTCTGGGCGGACTGGGTCAGGAGTGGGAGCAGCTGCACGACGCCCCGCCCCTGGGTCAGACGCACGAGCATGTCGAGCCTGATCCGGACTGGGTCCCGCGAGACGTCCAGCTTCAACTTACCCTGCCCGGTGCCTCGCGACTTCGCGCGCGCAGGACGGATCGCTCGCGAATGGTTCAGGTCGAGAACGGTTGGTTCGTCTACAACTGGAGCCAGCAGATCGGCGAGTCGTACCCGAGGTACGACACGCTCCGTGACGAGTTTCGGCGCAGCTTTGAGTCGTTCTCCGCATTCGTTACCGATTGCTCAGGTTCGGCGCTAACGCCGAACCTCCTGGAGATCGGCTACGTCAACGTCGTGCCGCCGGGAGAGCTTTGGTCCCGTCCGTCGGAATGGGGAGACGTGGTGCCCTCGCTGTTCAGTCCGATGTTGCGCTCAGCGACCGGCGAACTGCAGACCGCGTCTGGACGCTGGGCCGTGGTCGACCCGCCCAATCGGCTGCGGCTACAGTTGTTCGCTGAGCACGCGCTCGTGGACAGCTCTCAACCGCGCGGTGCGTTGGTCCTGCGATTGATCGCACGCGGTCCATTGGCTCAGGGCGACGAACTCTTTGCGCGCTTGGAGGTCGGCCACCGCATGATTGTCTCGACATTTGCACGGATCCTGTCCGACAAGGCTCGCACCCACTGGGGCTACCGCCCATGAACGTCGCTCACGCCAACGCCCAGTTCACGCAGTACGAGACCTCTTCGTTCCATCGAAATCGCGAGGTGCTCGCGGTCGCGCGTGGCTTCGGTAGAGCCGCAGCTGAGCCTCCGCGGAACAGCGCGGACTGGGAGGCTGCGGTGAACAAGCTCCTCGACTGGTTTAACCATCCGGGTGAGCTCCAGGACGAGGGACTCGCGCCACCTTCGCGTGAACTGATCAAGTACGTGCTCGGAAGGATTACTGCCTGGAGGCGTGCCGGCGAACCGGCTGCGCCTACTGGTATTGCGCCGACTGGAGACGGCGGGATCGTGCTCTCTCGGCGTGAGGGCGAGTGGTACTTCGAGCTTGAGTTCGACGTGGACGGGTGCGCCGAGTTCTTCGTCTTCTTTGGTCCGCGGTTGGTCGCGCGTCACGTCCTCGGCGGCGGCTTCGACTAGGTTTCACTCGGTCCTTCGCACATTGGATGTAGCCGTGGATCTGGGCTTCGAACCCGTCGACGACGACGAGTGGATCCTGCGTCGGATTCCGGATTCGCAACTCGACAATGCGCAGCGGCCCCAGCCCGTCGTCTTCCGTCCGAGTCCTGACCGCGATGTTGATGGTCTCTCCTTCACACGCGCAAAGTACGCGACAGCTGCTCAGGTCGCGACGGCAGGTCATCGCGCATCGATGTTCGTTGCCAAGCTGTCGGCTCGGGCCGTTCGCGCCCAAGGAGTTCGAGTAGAGCCCGACCCGCGCCCTGACAACACGGGACACTGCCTTGTTCCGGAGATGAGCGCTGCCACGAAAGGGTCCACGCGCGTTCGCGAGCTTCAGAAATTCATGGCCGATACCTGCGAGGTCCTTGGGCCCTTTCGCTGAGGGCCCGCGGAACGGCGGAGAGCGTCTGAGACCACTTTGGCGCGGCTACGGGACCTCGTCCTTCGCCAACCGCTCCAACGCACTCGAGCCCGCCTCCGGAAGTGAGATCGTTGAGCGCTCCCTGCACCGTGAACCCTTCGAGCCGCGTGCCCGCGGCTTCTCCATCGATCCAACGGATCGCCGCATGCGGGTTCGTGCCGCTCTGCAGGATCGTCGCCGCCGCGCCGCCGACGCCCTTGAGCACGATCGACTTGCCGAAGAAGCGCAGCGACTCCGCGTAGGTCCCCGGCGCGACGAGCAGCGTGTCGCCCGAGAGCGTCGTGCTCTGGTTGATGGCGTACTGGATGCTGCTGTAAGGCGCGGAGGGGCTGCCGTTGCCGGGCGGCGTGGCTGCGACGTCGACGTACCAAGTCGACTGGGCCTGGAGCGGAAGAACGAGCGAACACAGCAACGAGAGTGCGCGGACGAGCTTCATCGGGAGTGGACTCCGGAGGGAATGGGGGGGCGAGCGCAGCGTGTCTGCGAACTGCGAACGACTGAGAAAGCCGGCTCAAGCGAACTGCGCGCGCTGCGAGACGGCGGAACGTGCGCCGCGTCACGAGGGTAGCGCTGCAGGGGAACCCGCGGAGCGCCCACACGCTCGCGGACAGGAACGTTCGTGGCGCGGCGCGAATCTGCACCGCCCAAGTGCTCTCGCGCGCTTCGGATGGCTCAACTGCGCTCGACCCAAGCGCCGATTCAGCCTCGACCATGGAATGGGTCGTGCTGATCGTCGGCGGAGCCTTCGCGAGCACGCCGCTCGCGGCGGCGCTGCTGCTCGGCGCTCGCGCGCTGTACGTCGTTCTCGCAACGGCGGTGGCGTTGGCCGGGCTCGCGGCCGTGAGCTTCTACGTCTGGCTGTACCTCGAACTCGGCGGCGACAGCTCGGGCGCGATTCAACTCGTGAGTGTCGTCATGGCGGCCCTCCAGCTCGCCGCTGCGGCCGCCTCGCTCGCGCGCCGCAGGGTCGCGAAAGTCGGGACGCTTTCTACAAACGCCCGCTGACGGCGCGTACGAACTAGTCGCGACGCGAGAGTTCGTCGATTGCGCCTTGCGGCGTGCGGAGAGCGCCTGGAAGATCCGGGGCCCTCCGCCGCGTGATGTCGTTTCGCCCCACCGTTCGCCTGCTCCTGACCCTGTTCGGACTCGTGGCTTGCGCCGGACCCGCTCCGGAGAGCGAGCCGATCGACGCAGCGGCGGCGCTGGCGCGAATCGACGAGTTCGCGCGCGCTCCGCAGACCTCGAACGAAGCCGCGCCGTTCGATCTGCGCGACGGCGTTTCGCTCGAGGAGGCTGCGAGCTTCGCAGTGGCGCGCCATCCCAAACTCACGGCGGCGCGCGCGAGCCTGGGCGTGTCGCAGGCCTTGATCGTCGAGGCCGGGCTGTGGCCGGACCCGACGATCGCGTGGAGCGTGGTCGACTGGCTCGTCGGCGGCACGAGCAACGACGTGCTGACCGGCTTCTCGCTGAACTGGAACAACCCGCGGCCCGGCGAGCGCAAAGCGCGCATCGCGGCGGCGCGGGCCGAGGCTGAAGTCGCGCGCGCGCAAGTGCTCGAGGCCGAGTGGCGCCTGGCGTGCGAGGTCGAGGCGGCCTGGATCCGCGCGGCCGAGCTCGGCGCGCGCCTGGAGCTCGCCAAGCGACGGATCGACGCGGCGCGCGAGACCGCGCAGTTCCTCGAACAGGCGCGCAGCTTGCGCGCGGCGACGGAGCTGGACTCGGCTTCCGCGCGAATGGACCTGGCGGAGCTCGAGCTCGAGGCGCTGGAACTCGCGGCGGAGCACCGCGACGCGCTCGACGAGCTCGCGCGGCGCATCGGGCTCGAGCCACGCGGCGCGCTCGCGCTGCAGGAGGTGCCGAGCTTCGAAGCCCGTTCGTGCGACATGGACGAGCCGCTCGAGGCCGAGCAACTCGCCGCGCGCCCCGACGTGGCGCTGGCCCTCGCGCGCTACGAAGTCGCCGAGCGCGACGTGGCGCTCGCGGCGACGCTGCGCGGGATCGCCGTGACCTACATCGGCAGCGCGCTGGGCGTCACGATCCCCTGGGGCAGCCGCTGGGGCGAGGCGACGCTGAACGTCGCGCTCGAGCGGCGCACGGCGGCGGCGCGCGAGGTCGATGCAGCGCTGCACGAGGCCCGCGCAGAGATCGAAGCCGCGCGCGGAGCGGCGCAGCGCTCGCGCGACGTCGCCCGCGCGGCGCGCGAGAACTTCGAACCGCTGGCCGAGCGACTGCTCGCGGTCGCCCGCGAGGCGCGCGAGGCGCGTTCGGCGCCGGCGGACGAGCTGCTCGCTGCACAGCGCCGCGCGCTCGCCGCGCTCGACCAGGCCGTGCGCGCGCGCTGGTCCGCGTTGCGCCTGGCGCGCGAGTACGAAAACGCACGAGCTCGCCGAGCGAGCGCGGCGCAAGGAGCCCCACGATGATCCGCAGTCTCTCGTTGAGCGTCGCGTGCGTCGCTGCTGTCGCGGCGGCCTGGTCCGCGCCCCGCGCGGGTTCGACGCAAGCCGCCGCCACGGACGCCCCGCAGGTCGTGCGCGCCACGCCCGAGCAACTCGCCGCAGCCGGCGTGAAGCTCGAGCGCCCGAGCGCGGCGGAGCTCGAGCGGTCGCTCGAAGTGGCCGCCAGCGTGGAAGCTCCGCGCGCGCTGACCTGGAGCGTCAACCCGCGACTTCCCGGCGTCGTGCGCGAGGTGCGCGTGAAGGCCGGCGACACGGTCGAGACCGGTGCGTTGCTGTGCGTGGTCGAGAGTTTCGCGCTGGGCGAGGCGGTGCACGACTACCTGCGGCTCGAAGCGCTGGTCAAGGCGCACGAGCGCGCGTTGCCGAGGCGGCGCGAGATGCTCGAGCGCGGCGTCGAGTTCGCGGCGCAGGCGCTGGAGCGCGGCAAGTCGCTGGGCGAGCGCGGCCTGAACACCTGGCGCGAGCTCAACGAGCTCGAGAGCGCGCTGCGCGACCGCGAATTCGCGCGCGACAACGCGCTGTTCGAGTTCGAGACGCGCCTGGAGGACCAACGCATCGAGCTCGAGGCTGCGGCCGAGCACCTGCGACTGCTCGGAGTCGAGACGACGGCGCTCGCGCAGCACCACAACACGCGCGAGCCGCAGGCCGCCGAGATCGACGCGCACGCGGGTCGCTACGAAGTGCGGGCCAGCGTCGGCGGCGTCGTGATCGAGTTCGACGCGCGGGTGGGCGAGTACGTCGACGAGCACTCGACGCTGGCGCGCATTCGCGATCTGTCGACGGCCTGGATCGTGGCGCAGGTCAACGAGCGCGATCTCGCGGGCGTGCGCAGCGGCGCGAGCGCGCAGGTGGAGCTGGCCGCCTTCCCGGGCGTGGTCGTGCCTGCGCGCGTGACCGTCGTCGGCTTCGAGCTCGATCCCCACACGCGCGCCGCCGCGGTGCGCCTGGAGGCCGCCAATCAGCCCATCGCGTCGTGGAGCGAGCGCTGGCCGATCCGTCCGGGAATGTCGGGCCGCGCGCGCATCGCGACCGCGAGCACGTCGGCGGCGCTCAGCCTGCCGCTCTCGGCGATCTGGCGGCGCGACGGGCTCGACCACGTCTTCGTGCGCGCGGCCGACGGCGAGTTCAAACTCACCGCAGTGAGTCTGGGCGAGCGCTCGCGCGAGCGCGTGGCGGTGCTCGAGGGCCTGCGCGCGGGCGACGAAGTGGCCGTCGACGGCCTGTTCTTCCTCAAGTCGATGCTGGGCCGCGGGGACGAATGAACGAGCGCGGCGAGCACGGCATCGCGCAGCGGTTGATCGACTTCTCGCTCGACAACCGCGTGGTGGTGATCGCGCTGTGGCTGATGGCCACGGTGGCCGGCGTCGCGTCGCTGCGCGAGCTGCCGATCGACGCGGTGCCCGACATCACCAACGTCCAGGTGCAGGTGCTCACCGATGCGCCCGGCCTGGGGCCCGAAGAGGTCGAGCGCCTGATCACCTTCCCGATCGAGTCGGCCATGAGCGGCGTGCCGAAGGTCGAGGAACTGCGCTCGGTGTCGCGCCTGGGCCTGTCGGCGATCACGGTCGGCTTCGAAGAAGGGACCGACGTCTACTGGGCGCGCCAGCTCGTCGCCGAGCGACTTGCGGTCGCGCGCGAGGCGATCCCCGAAGGTCTGGGCGCGCCGCAGATGGGCCCGATCTCCACGGGCCTGGGCGAGATCTACCAATTCGAGGTGCGCGGCGAGGGCTACAGCCCGATGGAGCTGCGCGAGGTTCTCGACTGGACGGTCAACTACCAACTGCGCTCGACGCCGGGCGTGGTCGAGGTCAATCCGGCGGGCGGCGAGCTCAAGACCTATCAGGTCACGCTCGATCCGACGCGCCTGTCGAGCTACGAAGTCGCCGTCGGCGAGATCCGCGACGCGCTGCTCGCGCAGAATCGCAACGTCGGCGGCGGCTATCTGGCGCGCGGCGGCGAGCAGTACGTCGTGCGCGGCGCCGGCATGCTGGAGAGCGTCGAGCAGATCGGTTCGGTGGTCGTGCGGCCCGGCCACGCGGGCTCGCCGCCGCTGTACGTGCGCGATCTGGGACGCGTCGAACTCGCGCCGATGATCCGCCAGGGCTCGGCCACGCGCGACGGGCGCGGCGAAGCGGTGATCGGCGTGGTGATGATGCTCTACGGCGCGAACTCGCGCACCGTGGCGGCGGACGTGCACGCGCGCATCGGCGAGATCGAGAAGACGCTGCCGCCGGGCGTGACGATCGACACCTGGTACGACCGCACCGAGCTGGTCGACCGCACCATCGCGACCGTCGCCAAGAACCTGCTCGAAGGCGGCGTGCTCGTGATCCTGGTGCTGCTGCTGCTCCTGGGCGACTGGCGCGCGGGCCTGGTGACCGCGGCGTCGATCCCGCTCTCGATGCTGGTCGCGTTCAGCGCCATGAAGTTCGCCGGCATCTCGGGCAATTTGATGTCGCTCGGCGCGATCGACTTCGGGCTGATCGTCGACGGCTCGGTGGTGATGATCGAGAACGTCGCGCGCGTGGTGCACCAGCGCCGCGCCGAGCCCACGCGCCACCTCGAGAAGGTGCGCGCAGCCTGTCAGGAGGTCTCGCGGCCGGTCGTCTTCGCGGTCGGCATCATCCTGATCGTGTACCTGCCGCTGCTCGCGCTGCGCGGCATCGAAGGCAAGATGTTCCGGCCGATGGCGCTGACCGTGGTGTTCGCACTGGCGGCTTCGCTGGTGTGCGCGCTCACGCTGATGCCGGTGCTGGCGTCGCTCTTGCTGCACAAGCCGCACGAGCACGAGCCCTGGCTCGCGCGCGCCGTGCGCGGCCTGTACGAGCGCGTGCTGCCGTTCACGCTCGGCCGGCCGCTGCGCGTGGGAGCGTCGGCGCTGCTCGTGTTCGTCGCCAGCCTGGGCCTGGTGCGCGCGCTCGGCGCGGAGTTCATTCCCAGTCTCGACGAAGGCGCGCTGGCGGTGCAGATCACGCGCAGTCCGTCGGTGTCGCTGGAGAAGTCCGACGAGATCAGCACGCGCGCCGAGCGCGTCATCCGCTCGTTCCCCGAGGTGCTCACGGTCGTCAGTCGCACCGGGCGCCCCGAGATCGCCACCGACCCGATGGGCGTCGAGTTGAGCGACAGCTACATCATGCTGCGGCCGCGCGAGGAGTGGAGCGTGGCGAGCAAGGACGAGCTGATCGCCGCGATGGAGGCGCGCCTGATGGCCGAAGTGCCCGAGGCGACCTACAGCTTCACGCAACCCATCGCGTTGCGCATGGCGGAACTGATCAGCGGCGTGCGCAGCGACATCGGCGTGCTGCTGTTCGCGCCGGGCGGCGAGCTGAGCTTGATGCGCGAGACCGCCGAGCAGATCGCGCGCTCGGTTTCGGGCGTCGAAGGCCTGAGCGAGGTGCAGGTCGAGCAGGTCGAAGGGCTGCCCAACATCGTGGTCGAGCTCGACCGCGAGCAGATCGCGCGCATGGGCTTCGACGCGGCGGCCGTGCTCGACATCGTCGAGTCGCTGGCCGGCGTCCCGTCGGGCACGGTGCTCGAGGGCGAGCGCCGGTTCGAGATCCGCCTGCGCTTCGGCGCAGACGTGCGCGACTCGATCGACGAACTCGGCCGGCTGCCGGTGGTCGCGACGGGCTCGGACGGCGAGCGGCGCGTCGTGCCGCTCTCGCAGCTCGCACGCATTCGCATCGAGGAGGGCCCGGCGCAGATCAGCCGCGAGAAAGTCAGTCGCCGCATCGCGGTGAGCGCCAACGTGCGCGGTCGCGACCTCGCCTCGGCCGTCGCTGATGCGCGCGCAGCGGTCGAACGCGACGTCAAGCTGCCCAGCGGCTGGTGGATCGAGTGGGGCGGCCAGTTCGAGAACCTGGTCGCCGCCGCCGAGCGCCTGGCCTGGCTCGTGCCGCTCGCGCTGCTGCTGGTGCTCGCGCTGCTCTACACCAACTTCGCGTCGCTGCCGCTCTCGCTCCTGATCTTCCTCAACGTACCGCTGGCAGCGACCGGCGGGCTGTGCGCGCTGTACCTGCGCGGCTATCCGTTCTCGATCTCGGCGGCCGTGGGCTTCATCGCGCTGTTCGGCATCGCGGTGATGAACGGCGTGGTGCTGATCTCGACCGTCGCGCGGCTGCGCGCCGATGGTGCGAGCCCGCTCGACGCGGCGCGCAACGGAGCGCTCGTGCGCCTGCGTCCGGTGACGATGACGGCGCTGGTCGCGGCGCTCGGCTTCCTTCCGATGGCGCTCTCGACCAGCGCTGGCGCCGAGGTTCAGCGCCCGCTCGCGACCGTCGTCATCGGCGGGTTGGTGACGTGCTCGCTGCTCACGCTGCTGGTCCTGCCGACGCTGTACGTAGCGTGGGAGAACTGGCGCGCGCGGCGCGAGGCCTGACCCGCGGTCAGTTGCCCCTGGGCGTGTGGAACGTGGCCGCGCCGAAGTTGTGCGTCACGCCGAACACGAGCGTGAAGTCGGGCGCGTCGTTGGTGAGCCCGACGCGGAAGCCGGCGTCGAAGACCGTGGCGGGCGCGATCTCGAAGGCCGCGCCGAAGGTGGCGAGCAGCGCGTCGAAGTCGTATTCGGGCGCGAACAGGCCGGCGAGCTCGCCGTAGGCGTTGAGGCCCTGACCGAGCGCGACCGTTCCCACCGCGGCGAGGTCGTGGCGCAGGTCGTTGCCGTCGCCCGTCGGCGAGCCGAGCAGGCCCAGGCGGTAGAAGCCCACGGCGCGCACGTCCTCGATCTGCTTCTCGGCAGCGATCGAGAAGAACACGTCGGTCTCGCCGCTGCCCAGGCCCTTGTCCGCGTCGGCGGTCGGCAGCTTGACCTGCGTGGCGATGGCGATCGCCGGGTCGTCCGCGGTCTCGTCCACCATGCGGTGGCGCACGCCGAAGACGACGTCTCCGATGCCGGTGTCGTCGGGCGAGTCGACATGGCGGATGGGCGAGCCGCCGAACACGAACTCGGTCTGCGAGCTCATGCCGTACTTGAGCAGCATCGGCGTGTCCCAGAAGTCGCTGGGGTCGACCTCGACGCCGGCCTCGAGTTCGAGCGTGCCCTGAGCCGTGGTCTGCGCGTTGTGCGAGATGCGCGGACGCTGCGGCGTGGGACGCGCGCCGGTTCCGCTGGTGGTCGTGCAGGCCGTGAGCAGGAGCGCAGAAAACAGAGCAGGCGTGAGTGCGGACTTCATGCGCGGGAAGCTAACGCGGCGCCGCGCACGTCGCCACAGCTACGGACGCGCGCGCGCGCCGGGCCACGCGCCGAATCCGCCCTCGAGGTTCGAGAGCTGTGCGTAGCCCTGGCTCGAGAGGAACTCGCAGGCCGCGGCCGAGCGACCGCCTGCGGCGCAGTACACGAGCAGCGGCTTGCCCTCCTTGGGCAGCTCGCGCAGGCGCGCCTCGAGCTGGTCGACAGGAATGAGCTGCGCGCCCGGAATGATCCCGCCAGCGGTCTCCGCGCTGGTGCGCACGTCGAGCAAGCGCACGGCGTTCGACTCCACCAATCGGCGTGCTTCATCGGGGGAAACGTCGCTCCACAAGCGGCCCTCGAGCACCTGCTCGCGGCTCAGCCGTCCGCCGCTCGCCACCACCGCGAGCATCTCGCGCAAGGTCGCGATCTCGCGCCGCGCTTCTTCGCCCGCGTTCTCGGCGCGCCGCCGGGCCTCGCGCTCGGCGTCTGCGGCTGCCGCGCGCGCTGCGGAGGCCTTTCCGAGCGCAATCAGCGCCGCCAGCGTGCCCGCACCACCCAGCCCGAGCGCCGCATACACCAAAGTCGATTCCATGCCGCGCATTTCACAGCGGCCTGGCGACGCGAGCAATCGCGGGCTGCGAGTGCGTCCGCTGCTGTGCGGCGCGCGCAGCGCCGGAAAAACCTGCGCACCGTTCAAGACGCCTTCCCGCGCAGGTCGAGAACCCCGCTCGACTCCATGAGCGCAAACATCCTCGCTGGCCGCAGTCCTACTCCGCGTTGGCTGATCCTGTTCGTGATCGTCGACGCCTTGATCGTGCTGTCCATCATCGGCTGGGTGGCCGTGCGCAACGACGGCTCGAGCGCTCGCCAGCGCGTCGAGAAGCGCGGCGCGCGCCAAGCCGTGATGGCCAGCTCGCCCGAGGAACTCGCCGCGGCGGTGCTCGAAGCGGCCGGCTCACAGGAACGCGTCGCGGCCTTGAGCGCTCTGGCGAGCCGTCGCGAGCTGAGCGACGCCGATTTGGCGCAGTTCGTGGCCTCGCTGGACGAGGCGCTGGGGGACGCGAGCGTGCTCGATGTGTCGGTGCTCGCGCTCGAGCCCGGCGAGAAGCTCGAGTACGAGCAGGCGGGCGTGCGCTACGCGCCCAACCTGCCGCCCGAGGGCCGCATCCGCCTGCACCAGGCCGACCTCACGCACACTTCGATGCTGTTCGGCCGCGATGCTGACGGCTATCGCATCGTCTTCGCGGCGCCCGTGCGCTAGTGGCGACGAAACCACCAGCTCAGCGCCGCCGAATTCCGCGGGGCGTGTTGGCGCTCTGGCCGACACGCCCATTCGATGCGGCATGAAGGCTGCGCTGAACGACTACTTCGACGCGGCCTTGCGCACGTGCAGGCTCTTGGCGACGAGCGTGAAGTTGCCGGCGGCGTCCTTCTCGACCACGCCGGTCGCGAAGACCGTGTCGAGATGATCGAGGCCAGCGAGGCCCTTCACATCGGACTTGATCACGCCCTGCGCGTCGCGCAGCTCGACCGTGGCGCAGGCGGCGGAGACCTCTTCGGGGTCGATGCAGCAGTAGTCCCAGGGCGTCTCGCACGAGCCCTCCATCGGATCGCCTTCGTCCGAACAGGCGCGCAGCGATGAGTCGATCAACGTGAAGGCAGCGCGGCCGCCGACGAAGTCCTTGGCGCGGCCGACGAGCGTGATGGAGTTGCCCGCGGCCGCGCCCTTGCGCGCCGCCAGCACTGCCGTGGCCTCGGGAGGCGCGAGCGGAGCGACGAACGAGCTGAGCGGGCCGCTCGGCGCCGGCGGGGCCGCGTCGTTGGAGCAGGCGAACGTAAGGAGCGCGAGAGCGAGCGCGCCGGCGAGGGAGAGTGTGTTCATGGTCGAGTAGCGGAGGTCAGGGTTCCTTGAGTGCGGCCGCGATGGACAGTCGCATCACGCGCGCCGCGGCCGGCGCCGTGCCGAGGATTCCGAGCAGGAGCGCGCCGCCGAAGCCCACCAGCACGCTGATGGCGTCGACGCGCAGAGCAAACGCGCTCATGGCGATGCTCACGGCGTTGCCCGCGACGAACAGTCGCGCGAGCACCAGCCCGAGCACTCCGCCGCTGGCGGCGATGAGCAGCGACTCCTGCGAGAGCGAGCGCACGATCGCGAACCCGCCGTAGCCCATGGCGCGCAGCGCAGCGAGCTCGCGCAGACGGTCCTGCACCGCGGCGTTGAGCGTGTTGGCGCCGCCGAACAGCGCTCCGGCGACGATCAGCGTCGCCATCGCCCAGGCCAGTGCGCGGATCGGCGCGAAGTAGTCGGACAGCTCGCGGTAGTAGGTCGCGGTGGGGATCACGACGAGCTCGAGGTCCAGCCGACGGCGCGCGAACAGCTCGAGATCGCCGAAGTCGCCGGGCGTCTCCATGCGCACGAAGCTCACCGAGCTGTCGTCGCGCTTGGTCAGGCCGCGCAGCTCCGCGAGCGGCGTCCACAGCTCGGCCTCGATGGTCGTGCCCGGCGCCGCGAAGTGGCCGCTGATCGTGAACTCCGCGCCTTCGAAGCGAACCTTCTGGCCCAGCGCCAGCCGCGCCGGCTCGATCCCGAACTGCTTGGCGACGAGCGCGCCGACGATCACTTCGCCGGTGCGCGGCGGCCGGCCCGCGGTGAGCGTGACCGCGTCGTGCACCAGGAACGCGCGCTCGGTGACGCCGCGCACGAAGCCCGCGTAGGTCCGCTCGCCCGGGGAGTCGGGGCCCGCGCCGAGTCGCAGCGTCGCGCCCATGTGGATCTCCGAGGAGATCGCGGGCGTGTCGCCGAAGCGCCGGATGCCCGGCACCGAGGCCGCGACGAGTTCGTCGAGGCCCGCGCTCACCGTCGAGCGCACGACGTCGCGCTCGGCCACGCTCGAGAGCAGGATCGCGGTGTCGGCCTGCGCCGCGCCGGAGAAGGTCGAGTCGAGTCCGCGCACGAAGGCGCTCGTGGCGACGAGCAAGGCGGCGACCAGCGCGCTCGACAGCGCCGTGAGCGCCGTGCGCAGCGGGCGTCGACCCAGATTGCGCAGCGCGTAGTCGAAGGGCAGCGCGCGACTCATGCAGCGGCCCTCAAGCTCTCGACGATCTGCAGGCGCGAGCTGCGCAGCGCGGGATAGAGCCCGGCCGCGAGTCCGGTCACCGCGGCCAGGAGCAGTCCGCGCAGCGCGATCTCCGGCTCGGTCGAAAACGCGACGGGCACGCCTTCCGCGCCGATGGTCAGCGCCGAGAAGCGCACCACCGCCAGCGCAGCGGCAAGTCCCGCGAGCCCGCCGACGAGCGCCAGCGCGAGCGCCTCGCCGATCACCAGCACCGCGATGTGGTGCTCGTGGAAGCCCAGCGTGCGGAACACGCCGAACTCGCGCACGCGCTCCTGCACGCTCATCACGACCGTGTTGCCGACGAGCGCGAGCACTACGACGACGCAGGCCAGTCCCAGCAGGCGCGCGAAGCGCAGGATCTCGCGCAGGTCGCGCGTGGCGTTCTCGAGGAACAGGATGCGCGGCCGCGTGTCGGTCGGCTCCGGACCGGTGCGGAACAGCTCGTCGATGCGCGCGGCGATCTCCTTGGCGCGCGAGGCGTCCGCGACCTTGACCTCGAACTGCGTGACCGTGCCGAGCTTGTTGACCGGCCCCGAGCGCTGCAGGAACTCGAGGTGCGTGAGGATCACGCCCTCCTCGACCGGTTCGCTCGAGCCGAACACGCCCGCGACCTTCACGTCGATGTTGCCAAAGCGGAAGGTCTCGCCGACGCGCACGCCCTTGCGCTCCGCGAAGGCGCGCCCGACCAGAGCGGCGTCGCGCTCGCGCACGAAGCGCTCGTAGTCGCCCTCGAGCAGCTCGATGTTGCGCGAGCCGGCGAGCTTCTCCGCCGGCACGCCGTTGAACGACACGATGTCGAGGCTCGCGCGGCAGTTGTTGAGGTAGATCTTGACCGGCAGCACGCTCTCGACGCCGTCGAGCTTGGCGATCTGCTGCTCGTAGTACTCGGGGAGGAACGAGGTCTGCGGGCAGTAGCGGTTGAGGCGGTAGACGATCAGCGTGCGCGCCGCTTCCGAGCCGCTCAGCGCGCGGTCGAGGCCGCCGCTGAGGCTCTCGACGAGCACGAGCAGCAGCATCGCGCAGGCCACTCCGGCCAACGTCAGCGCCGTGCGCATCGGCCGCCGGCGCAGGTTCTTGATCGTGAGCTTGGCGAGCTTCATCGCGTGGCTCCTTTGCTCAGCTCGCTCAGCACGCCCTTGTCGAGCGCGAAGCGCCGCGTGCCGTGCTCCGCCGCGCGCGGATCGTGCGTCACCATCACGACCGTCTTGCCGCGCTCGCGGTTGAGTCGGTCGAGCAAGGTCAGCACGCCGTTCGCGGAGTCGTGGTCGAGGTTGCCGGTCGGCTCGTCGGCCACCAGCAGCGGCGGGTCGGCGACGATCGCGCGCGCGATCGCGACGCGCTGCTCCTGGCCGCCCGAGAGCTGCTTGGGCAGGTGCTCGGCGCGATCGGTGAGTCCGACGGCCGCGAGCGCGAGGCTCACGCGCTTGTGGCGTTCGGCGGCCGACAGCGGCATGAGCCACAGCGGCAGTTCGACGTTCTCGTAGGCGGTCAGCACCGGCACGAGGTTCGACTGCTGGAAGATGTAGCCGACGTGCTGCGCGCGCCAGTCCGCGAGCGCGCCCGAGCCCATGCTCATCAGGTCGGCGCCGGCGACACGCAGCTCGCCGCGATCGGCGCGGTCGATCGCCGCGATCAGGTTCATCAACGTGGTCTTGCCGGATCCCGAGGGCCCCAGCAGCACGCAGAACGCGCCTTGCGCGATGTCGAGCGACACGTCCGCCAGGGGCGTGACGACGTGCTCGCCCTTGGTGTAGGTCTTGGTGATGTTGCGCAGCTCGATGAAGGCCATGTGCTACTCCCCGCGGATGTTCAGCCGCGCTCCTTCCGTCAGTTGCGCGCGACCCTCGTCGATCAACTTGTCCGAGGCGTTGACGCCCGAGAGCACCTCGACCAGCTCGCCGCGCGTTGCGCCGCGCTCCACCGTGCGCCGCAGCGCCGTGCGCGACGCGCCGTCGACGACCCACACGCTGCCGTTCTCGATCAGCCGCGCGGGCACGAGCACGATGCTCGTCCCGCTGCTCGCCTGCGCGCCGCCGCGCGCGAGGAAGCGCGCCTGCACCAGCATTTCGGGGCGCAGGAGCTCGTCGGCGTCCTCGAGGCGCACGTGGACTTGCAGCGTGACCTTCTGGATGTCGGCCTTGTGCACCAGCCGGATCACCTCGCCGCGATAGGGCTTTCCGCTGCGCGAATCGGCCAGCACTTCGACGCGCATGCCGACGCCGACCTTGGAGACCTCGCCCTGCGGCACGTCGACGCGCACGCGCATCGACGCGGGGTCGTAGAGCGTGCACACCAGCGTGCGCTCGCCGTCGAGCGCGGTTCCGGCGTTCGCGAGGCGCTCGAGCACGACGCCGCGCGCCGGCGCCTTGATCTGCATGCGCTCCAGCCGCAACTGCGCCTCGTCGCACGTGACGCGCACTGCAGCTTCGTTCGCGCGCGCGGCGGCGAGCATGGCGCGCGCCGTGTCGAGTCGCTGGCGATCCTCGATGCGCAGCTCGAGCTCGCGTTGCGCGCGCTCGTCCTCGGCTTGCGCCATTCGCGCTTCGGCCTGCGCCAGCGCGGCGTCCGCGCGCATCACCTCGAGCGCCGCTTCGCGTTCAGCGAGCATCGCCTCGGCGAGTTCGACCTGCCGCGGCCCGGTCGCGCCCGCGGCCGCGAGTTCGCGCTGCAGGCCCAGTTCGGCCTCGGCGGCTCGCACTTGCGCCTCGCCGCCGGCGACCGACTGCTCGCGGTGGCGCGCTTCGGCGAGCTTGCCCTCGAGCTTCGCGCGAGCCTTGGCTGCGCCTTCGGTCACGGCCAGCGCCGCTTCGAAGCTCGTCTGCGCCGCAGCAAGCTCCGCCTCGGCGCGCGCGACCTCGGCCACGGCCTGCGCCAGCATTGCCTCGGCGCTGTCGCACGCGAGCTGCGCATCGCGCTCGATCAAGCGCGCGACGACCTGGCCCGCTTCGACTGCGTCGGACTGCTGCACGAGCATCTCGCGCACCACGCCCGGCGCGAGCGCGGTGACTTCGATCGGGAACGGATCGGGCTCGATCCAACCCGCGGCCTGGAACAGCGGCGTTCCAGCCGAAGCCGTGCTCGAAGCGTCGACGACCTGCGGGCGCACGAGCGTCACTTCGACCGCGCCGCGCCACAGCTCGCCGAGCGTGGACGCGAGCACGGCCAGGAACGCGCCCAGGATCGCGAGCGGCACGAGGTAACGCAGCTTGCTGCGCTTGGGCGGCGGCAACGTCGGCGAAGTGCGCGAGAGCGCCGAGAGATCGATGTCGGCTTGGACCTGGCTCACGACTGTTCCTCCGAACGCGGCCCGCAGGCCTCTTGCCAATCGAGCCACGCGCGCACGAGGTCCGCGCGCGCCCGCACCAGCGCCGTCAAGCTGTCCATGCGCTCCGTCAGCGCGCGCGACCAGCGCTCGAGCATCGCCGGGTCGACCATGAACTCCGCGCGCGCCGCGTCGAG
The DNA here is from genome assembly GCA_011525785.1 of Planctomycetaceae bacterium. Lineage (GTDB taxonomy): Bacteria > Planctomycetota > UBA1135 > UBA1135 > WYBT01. The sequence continues at coordinate 73,932 of WYBT01000009.1, read as the reverse complement.
CATTCGCGCCACCGAGCGGTCCGCGTCGGGCGCGTGCTCGTCGCGTTGGAGCAGGAGCTGCTCCCACAGCCGCGCGGCGCGCTCGACGCGGCTGCGCGCCATCACCAGCTCGCCTTCGAGCGCTTCGAGCGCGCTGTCGCGTCGCTCGCGCGCGGCCGCGATGCGTCCCTCGAGCGCGCCGGGGAACGGAATGTCGATGCCGAACATCGGCCCGATGAAGAACTCGCCGGGCATCGAGACCACGCGCGGTCCGGCGCGCAGCATCGGCCAGCGCTCGCGCGCCTCGCGCTGCAGCTCGGCCTCGGCCATGGCGAGCTCGAGCTTCATCGCGCGCAGCCGCGGGAGGTTGTCGAGCAGCTCCTGCGCGCTGGGCTCGACGAATTCGATCTCGTCGGGCCTGAAGCGATCGATCACGCCGCCCGCCAGCTCGTCGAGCGCGGGATGCGCGAGCTCCAGGCCGCACAGCTCGGCCAGCTCGGCCTGCATGCGCGCGACGTCGGTGCGCGCCATGGTCTGGCGGTGCTCGACCATGTGCAGCGCCGCGAGCGCGCCCTCGGCCATGCCCACGCCGATCCAGCCGCGGCGCGCGAGGATCTGGATGCGCGGCAGCATCTGCGACGCTTCGGCGTACAGGCTCGTCATCGCCGCTTCGAGCGAGCGCGCAGCCGCCAGCTCGACGCGCGCGCGGTCGACTTCGAAGCGCAGCGACCACACGCGCGCCTCCAGTTGCCCGAACGCGGCGCGGCTCTGCGCTTGTGCGAGCTCGCGCGCGGCTGCGGAAGGCCCAAGGCCCAGCAGGCCGAACACGTCGGCCATGATCTGGAACTCGAGTTCCTCGCGCGGGTCGCTGGCGTCCAGCACCATGCCCTGGCCCATCAGCGCGGTCGGTTGGCCCGCGGAGCGCGAGGCCTCGCGCAGCTCGCGCACGCGCCGGCGCAGCGCGCGCAACTGCGGATTCCAGGCGAAGGCCGCCGCGTGCCAGAACTCGGCCTGGTCGGGGCGCACTTCGCTCGGCGCGGCGGGGATCGGGACCGCCAGCGGGCCCAGGTCAGCGAGCTCGAGCGCGCGCGCGACGTCTTCGACGCTGCTGCGCGCGTCGGCGGCGGCGATCAGCTCGCCATCACCGATCGAGAGGCGCGCCGGCGTCGAGCATGCGCTCGCAAACAGGCTCGAGCACGCGCTCGCAGCGACACACACGAGAGTCCAGGACAGCGCGCGACTTGCGCGCCGGTGGCGGGACTCGCGCCACCTGAGCAAAGACACCATGACGACTCCGCGACGAAGGACCGAACGTCTCGTCCCAGCGGCCGTCGCAGAGCGTCTGCGCTCTCCCGTCGGCCGCACGCCAACGCGGAGCGCGAGTTAGATGCGCAGCGGGAGCGGAGTGCTCGCCCGTGGCGGCGCGAGCGAGTGCGTGCAGGCGCGCGCGATGCGGCTCACGGCGCGCGGCTCGACGTCATCGTTCGATTCGAGGTCGCAGGCGAAGGCCGCGGCCGGTACGGCCACTTGCAGGGGGCTGGCGAAGACCAGCTCCACGCCCTCGGACTCGACCAGTTGGCAGCAGTCGCCACAGGCGCCAGCGCCGCAGCCCGAAGGTTCGGCCGCGAGCGGAGTGCGCTCTTCGTCGCGCTTGTCCGCACAGCACGATTCGAAGCCTTCGTTGCTCTCGAGCTCCCTCTCCGGCGCCTCGCAGCAGCTCTCCGCCGCTTCGGGCGCGTCCCAGCCGCACAGGCACAACCGCGCCGACCAACCGCTCGGCACGAGCAGGGCCGGCAGCACGAGCGCGAGGATCAGCGCTCGAATCGTGCGGGTGAGGCGGGTCATGGGGCGAGGCATGCTAGTTCGTCGACGCGCGAGCGGTCAAGAGTGGAGCCCCGCGTCACGGGTAGTACGTGAACTCGACGGCCGGCGTGAGGAACGTTGTCTTGCAATCGGCGGGCGAGCGGAACCAGCCCTGGATGTGCGCCTGCGAGCCGACCAGCCAGGGGTTGCCCAGCGCAGCGGGGTGGTTCAACTGGTACAGGTTCCAGTCGAGCACCAGCGTCCCGTTGCACTGACCAGCAGTGCCGCCGCTGCTCTGCGCGCCCGTGCGCTGCGAGGGGGCGTCGACGCACAGCTTGCTGTTGCCGCCGCCAGCGGCGCACCAGTTCTTCAGCGTCGGCCCGCTCGCGCCGTAGAACAGGATTCCGCTGCGCTCGCCGTCGATGTTCGCGGCCGTGATCACGCACACGTTCGAGTGCGACACGAGCGGGTTGGCCGTCGCGCTGATGGTGGGCGTGCAGCCGCCCGCCGTGGGGCCGACACCCGGACAGAACGGGACCGGCGGCGGCACGAACGGCGGGTAGGTCGAGATCGACAGGTCCCAGCGTACGAGCGTGCCGGTGAAGCCGCCGACCGTGTCGACCAGCTCGAGCCGCCAGACTCCGTTGGGATCCTCGCCCAGGAACGAGGTCAGCGAGCCCTCGGGCTGCGCCTGCACGGCCGCGACGTTGTTGCTGAACGGATAGCTCTCGATCGGTTGATCGAAGAGCGGATTGGGCGTCGGCGCGAGCCGTCCCATCACGTCGAAAATGCTCGTCCCGGCGAAGACGTTGTCGAACGATCCGCCGTTGAAGGTGCTGATGCGCGCGCGGCGGCCGCTGGGGCTCACGAGATCGAAGCGCACGTCCGCGTTCCAGGTGTGCGTGAAGTTCACGAACAGGCGCGCTTCGGCGAGCACGGCGCCTTGCCCCGCGACAGTGATGGTGCTGCTGGTGGTCGTGAAGTCGGGGATCGGCGTGGCGCTGGTGTTGCTGAACACGACCGGCGCGTTGCCGAGCGTCGGCGGCGTCGCGAGCGCCGTGATGTCGAGCCGCCACTGGTGCAGCACGCCGACGTCGTCGAGCGCGTCGTCGCGAACTTGAAGCGTCCAGGTCCCGTTGGGGTTCTCGCCCGCGAGCCAGTGCAACGCGCCCTCGGGGTTGAGCGAGGGCGAGGCGAAGCCGCTGAAGTGCGGGTAGGCCCAGGCCGGCGCATCGGGCGAGTCGTCGAACAGCGTGCCGCGGAAGATGTCGACCAGGCCTTCGCCCACGTCGGTGACGATCGTCACGCGCTTGCCGGACGGTGCGACGAGGAACAGCTCGAGGTCGCCGCACCAGGTGTGGCTGATGTCGAGGTACAGATCGATGTCCCACAGATACGAGCCCACTCCGCTCACGACCCGCGTGTCCGAGACCATCCCGCCGTCGACGATGGCGAGGTTCGGGCTGCGCGTGAACGAGACGAGTGCTCCGCTCGAGCCGGGCGGCAGCGGCGTTGCGGCGCGCGGGGTCACGCTCGCGGCCGGAGCGCCGTCGAGCTCGAGTGAGTTGGGCAGCACGCCCGACGCGCGCGCCTCGAGCGCGGGATCGCCGCCGCCCAGTCGCTCGCGCAACTGGCTCTGGCGCAGGAGCAACGGCTCGAGTTCGGCGGGGCCTTGTCCTTGGGCGCGAGCGGCGACGTACTGGGCGTCCAGGTCGAACAGCTCGGCGCGCGTAGCCGCCTTGTCCTGGGCCGCGGCGAAGGGCGCGAGTAGCGCGCAGGCGCTCACCGAAAACGACGCGAAGCGCATGGGGGTCCCTGAAGTTCTTTCCGACTGCGAGGCGTCGCCGGGCGCGACGCTGACCCGCTAAGTATCCACCGACCCGCCGGCTTGGGTAGTGGTCTGACGCGACCGAGCGCGCGGGGCGGCGCCCTTACTGGCCCTGGGCCACCCCAAACAGCTTTTCGCGCTCGAGTTCGTCTTCGCAAACCCGTCGGACGTGGGTTCTCAAGGTGGTCAGACCGGCCCCCGCCAGCACGCCGGCGGCCGCGCCCAGGCACTCCTTCACCGGCGGATTTTCTTCCGCAGCTTCAGCCTGCTTCACGCGCTCGGCCCAGCCCTCGTGCCGACTGAGCGCCGCCGCCAGCGCCGCCGCGCAGCGCTCCTCGGCCGTGCCGTTGCTCAGCGCTTCGGCCAGCACCTTGTCGCTCTCCGGGTTGGGCGGGAACCAGCCCAGCGCGAACAGCGCATTGCGCCGCGCGAGCGCATCCTTCTCACTCGCGAGCGCCTTGAGCAACGTCTTGCGCGCCTTCTCGTCGCTCGCACCCGCACTGCCGAGCGCGCGGTACAGGTCCTTGCGCCGCTTCACGTCCTTCTCCTTGCCGATCGCGCGCGTGATCGCGCCGACCGAATCGGGCGCGGCGAGCTGCTCGAGCGCGACGATCGCTTCGTGGCGCAGCTTCTCGTCGTCGTGGTCGAGGTACTCGACCACCAGCTTCGAATAGGCGTGCGGCGAGAGCACGCCGATCGCGTGCATCAGGCGATCCTTGTAGTCGGCGCCGCGCCCGCCGTCGGGGTTGGTCGGATCGCCTTGCACCCAGCCGCGCCGCCCGAAGAACTCGTTCTTGAGCTCGCTCTCGATCTGCTCGATCGCCTCGGGCTCCGAAGACAGCAAGAGACGCTGGATGCTCTGGAGGCGATTGGCGCTCCACAAGCTGGCCTTCATCTCCTTCACGATCTCGAGCACCTCTTCGCGCGTCGGCGGAGCGAGGTTCGCGCCCGGAATCGCGCTGGGATCGAACACTCCGCCCTTGACCAGACGGCGCGGCGCGCGACCGCTCGCTTGGATCTGCTTCGCGGCGGCCGGATCGACGGCGGCGAGCGCTTCGCGGAAGCACCACACCAGCTCCTGCGCGCTCACTTCGTAGGGCACGGAGAGCAACACCGCGCCGTCGGACGAGAGGAAGATGTGCTGCGGAGCGACGGTGTATCCGGCCGCGTCCGTCTTGAGCACCGCATCGCGCGCCGCGCCCTCGATGCGGCGGTGCTCGGTGCACGTGAGTCCGCCGAAGCGCGCGCAGGGCTTGCCCTCGGGCGCGTGCTCGAAACGCGACGCGATCAAGTTGACCGTCAGCTTCGACGCGGCCACGACCTGCGGATCGGCGTAGACCTTGGTCGCCAAGCGCTCGTTGGCGGCCTCGCCGTCCATGTTGATGGCGAGGAACACGATCTTCTTCTCGGCCGTGGCCGCTGCGAACGCGTCCTCCCAGCGCGGCGACCAGACCAGCGCGCCCTTCTGCGGCGGCGCGGCGCCGAGCGCGAGTGCCAGCGAAGCGGCGAGTCCGAGGGCGGTGAGCTGGGCGTTGGGCATGGCGTGATCCTCGCAAAAGTCCGCGCGCTGAACCCGGGCGGCCACGTCGGGTGACGCGGCGTTCGCGCTCGGAAGTAAGGACCAGCGTGCCTCGCCCGCCGCCGAGCGCGCAACGCGCGCCGCCCAGGCGGTTGCTTATTGCTCACCTGCTACTATTTCGAGCGACACGCGACGGCGCGCAGGTTTTCGAGGGTTGGCAGGCGGAATCGCTCCTCGGAACGCGGCGCGGCGCGTGAGGCAGGCCCACCGGCCGCGGAATCCAGGTGGGCCCGTTCCAGGTGCAATCAGAGCCCATGGAAGTCTCCCGTTTCTCTGTGTCTGTTCTCTCGTGCCTCGGGGTTATGGCCGTTTCAGCAGCGCCCGCAGCAGCTCAACTGAGCGGCGGCGTGCTCGAGCTCGGCCCGACTCCGACGCTGTTCTCGTCGGCCTACGACATCTCCGATGACGGTCGCGTCGTCGTGGGCGAGCGGTTCCTGCTCGGGTCACCGACGCAGTTCCGCTGGACCGCGCGCACGGACATGACGGCGCTCGACGGACTGTCGTTCGACCCCGGCGGCGGCGCGAGCGCGGTGTCGGGCGACGGCGGCACGATCGTCGGCGGCCGCGGCGGCGCTGGGCCAGGCTTCCGCTGGCGCGCTGGCCAGCCGACGGTCCAGTTGCCCGGTCCCGCGCTGTGCGTGTCGAACGACGGCGAAGTCGTGGCCGGCTACTCGTTCGTTCCGGGGCTCGGCCAAGCGGCCTACCGCTGGACGAGCACCGGCGGTGTCCAGGATCTCTCCGCTGTGTTGGGCGCGCCCTCTCCTGTATGGGCCATGTCGTCGGACGGCGATGTGCTCGTCACCAACACTCATCTCTACAAGGTGTCGACCGGCGCGCTGACCAGCTTGGGTTCGCTCGGCGGCGGAGAGACTTTTGCGCGCGCGATCTCGGCCGACGGGTCGGTGGTGGTCGGCGGCTCGAACAACACCGCGGGCGAGCAGCGGGCCTTCCGCTGGACGGCCGCGGGCGGAATGCAGGACCTCGGCACTCTCCCGGGCGGTTGGGACTCGATGGCGAACGACGTCTCGGCGAACGGCGATGTCGTGGTGGGGTGGAGCAGCGTCGCGTCTGGTCTCACCCGCGCGTTCCGCTGGACGGCTGCGACGGGCATGCAGGAGCTGCTAACGCTCGGCAGCGGCGCATCGTTCGCTTTGGCGGTGTCTGCGGACGGAAGCGTGGTGGTCGGTGACTACGCCGTGCTCGGCACGCGGCGCGCGTTCCTGTGGGGCGCCGACTGCGACGCCGACGCGCAAGTCGACGCGGTCGAGATCGAGCTCGACGCCGCGCTCGACTGCAACGGCAACGCGCAGCTCGACTCGTGCGACATCGCCAGCGGCTCGTCGCCCGACCTCAACCTCAACGGCCGGCCCGACGAGTGCGACTGCCTCGGCGGCGCCGCGCCGAGCACCTACTGCACGGCCAAGCTCAACTCGAGCCTGTGCCTGCCCGCGATCGCGATCTCGTCCTCGCCCAGCGTCTCGGGCGCGACGCAGTGCCTGATCACGGCCGCGAACATCCAGAACAATCGCTCCGGCGTGCTGTTCTACGGCTACCAGGCCGCGATCCAGCCCTTCCAGGGCGGTTTCCTGTGCGTGCAGACTCCGCTGCGCCGCACGCCCTTGCAGCTCTCCGGCGTCGGAATGCCGGGCGACGTCTGCGGCGGGCGCTTCAGCTTCGACTTCAACGCGCTGATCGCGAGCGGCATCGACCCCGCGCTGCAGCTCGTCGGCCAAACCTTCGCCGCCCAGTACTGGGCCCGCGACGGCCAAGACCCCTTCGGCTCGAGCCTGACCGACGCGGTGCAGGGCCAGATCTGCAATTGAGCGTCGCTCGAGCGCGCTGACTTCTTTCGCGAGCCCGTCGCACCTCCTGCGGCGGGCTCGCACTGTTTTCAGCGCGCGCTGTCAGGGCGTGCGAATCGGGCCGAGCACGACGCGGAACCCTAGGTTGAAGCCGGTGTTCGGCGGCGAGTAGGCCACGCGGACGGCGGAGCGGGCGCGCGAGGAGTCCTGGTCCCACGCGCCGGCGCGCTGGATGCGCTGGGGGCCGCCCGTCACGAACGGATCGACGACTGCCGTCGAGGGGTACGGAGCGGTCGAGTCGAGGCACCACTCGATCACGTTGCCGTGCATGTCGTGCAGGCCCCAGGCGTTGGGCGGATAGCTCCCCACCGGCACGGTCGTGTTGGAGCTGCACGAGCTGCTCGTGTGGTACGAGTAGGTGAAGCGCGCCTGTGAGCAGGCGATGTCGGCGCCGACGTGGAACTCGGTCGTCGTTCCAGCGCGGGCCGCGTACTCCCACTCGGCCTCGGTCGGAAGTCGATACTCGTATCCCGCGGGCACGTTGCCGAGCGCCGCTTGTTGCGCAGTCAGCGCTGTGCAGTACGCGCGAGCTTGCGTCCACGAGACGCGCTCGACGGGATGGTTGGCGCCGGGGAAGAACGAGGGATTCGCTCCCATCAGCGCGGAGTACTCCGCTTGCGTCACTTCGCGCTGGCCCATCCAGAAGCAGTACGTGAGCGTCACCTGGTGCACCGGGCCCACGGGACCGAAGTACGGCGCTCCAGCCGCTGCGTTCGAGCCCATCGAGAACGAGCCCGCGGGAATCAGCGACATTCCAGCGATGTTGCTGACGCACGGCGTCGGCGCGGGAGCGCGCATGGTCAGCTCGACCGCGTTCGACAGATTCGAAGTCTTCGGGGCGCCCGGGTCGCGATACCAGGCTTGCACGAACACCTTTTCGCCGAGCAGCCACGGGTTGCCGAGCGCGCCGGGGTTCGCACTTTGGAATGCGTCCCAGTTGATCACGTACGCGCCGTTGCACAGCCCTGCGGCGCCGCCGCTGTTCAGCGGCGAGCCCATTCGTCTCGTCGGCGGGCGCACACACAAAAAGCTCGTACTCCCCGGCCCCCACGCCGACGGCGTGAAGCCGGTGTTGTTCGTGCCGTAGAAGCACAGGCCCGCCTTCTGTCCTTCCACACCGCTGGTCGTGATCACGCAGCCCGCGGAGTTCGCGGTGTCGGGCTGCACATTGGCCGTGATCGTCGGCGCGCAGCCGTTCGTCGACGTACCAGCCGTGCAGTAGGACGTGGGCGAGCCCTGCGCGTTCGCGGACGCGGACAGCAGCAGCACGGAGACGACGCGAGCAGTCGACATGGCGGACCTCGGAGGGAACCGGACGGCACGAGTGCGACGCGGCCCCGGGTGCAGGCAACGCGGCGCGGATGTTCGATCGAGGACTCCGAGCGCGGGACGATCGTCGCGCGCGAACTTCGTTCTCGACTCCCACGATGCTCACCGAGTTTCCTCCGCACGGCAAGGGCGCGCGTTGCGCAGCCCAGTGCGGTCCGCTCGAGCCCGAGAAGCTGTGCTTTCGCGGGCGCTGCAGCTCCCTGCGGCGCGAACCCACTCGATGAGATGCACCGTTCTCTCGCGCCGCCCGTGAGTGACGAGGAACGCTCCGCCGGTCGCAGTGGCGATCTCGCGGCTGAATTGCCGTCGCCCGTGCTCGCTCTGCAGCGACTTTCTCACTCGAGCGCCCGACGCTGTTCAGAACGCCCTTTCCGCCGTTGTTCGCGCGCGGCGCCGACCCCGTTCGATACCACGGCCCGTTCGAGCACGTTCCCGACCCGGATCGCAAGGTCGCCGTAGGCTCGTGGAGAATGTCGAAGCATGTGCCCGAACTGCTTGCGGCGCTGGAACGCGGCGAGCGGATGGCGGCGGAACAGCTCCTGCCCGTGGTGTACGCCGAGCTCCGTGAACTCGCGGCCCGCAGGCTCGGCGCGCACGAGCGGGGACAGACGCTGCAGGCGACGGCGCTCGTTCACGAGGCCTATCTGCGGCTGGCGAGCGGTCCCGACGGCGCCGCGCCGCGCTGGGACCATGCGGGCCATTTCTTCGCCGCGGCAGCCGAGTCGATTCGCCGCATCCTGATCGAACGCGCGCGCGCGCGTGCGGCCTCCAAACGCGGCGGTGATCGGCTGCGGGTCACGCTCGACACGCAGGCCCACGCGCTCGAAGTCGACCAGGACCAGCTGCTCGACCTGGACGAAGCCCTGCAGGCGCTCGCGCGCGAGGATGCGCGCAAGGCGCGGCTGGTGGAGCTCCGCTACTTCGCCGGCCTCGAACTCGACGCCTGCGCGAAGCTGCTAGGCATCTCGGCGGCCACGGCCGACCGCGACTGGGCCTATGCGCGAGCCTGGCTGGCTGCGCGACTGGGGGCGAAGCCCCGGCCGGGCGACACGCTGCGAAACCGCCGAGAATCCGAACCGGCGTGAGGCTCGCAAGCGCGTTTCTGCGCATGGACTCCGGACACCGTTCTGGTCCCGCACCCCAGGCTCCCCATGTCTCTCTCCAACCAACGCGTCGAGGACCTGTTCCACTTCGCGCGCGGCCTCGCCGACACCGCAGCGCGCCGGGCCTACCTCGAGCGCACGACCGCCGGCGAGCCTGAACTGCGCGCGCGCGTCGAGGAGCTGCTCGCGGCCGAACGCGCGATCGACGCCGGGTTCCTGAAGAGCCCCGTCGATGCGCCGGCGGCGGTGGGTGAGCGCGCCGGCGACACGATCGGCCGCTATCGCTTGCTGCAGGAGATCGGCCAAGGCGGCATGGGCGTGGTGTGGATGGCCGAGCAGCGCGAGCCGGTCGTGCGCAAGGTCGCGCTGAAGATCGTGAAGCTCGGGCTCGACACGCGTGAAGTGGTCGTGCGCTTCGAGGCCGAGCGGCAAGCGCTCGCGCTGATGGACCACCCGCACATCGCCAAGGTGCTCGACGGCGGCGCGACGACTGCGGGCCGGCCGTACTTCGTGATGGAGCTCGTCAAGGGCGTTCCGATCACCGATTACTGCGATCAAGCGCGCCTGGGACTGCGCGAGCGGCTCGAGCTGTTCACCAAGGTGTGCGAGGCGATCCAGCACGCGCACCACAAGGGCGTGATCCACCGCGACATCAAGCCGTCGAACGTGCTCGTCACGCTCTACGACGGCGTCGCGGTTCCCAAGGTGATCGACTTCGGCATCGCCAAGGCCACCAGCGCCGAGCTGACGAAGAAAACGCTCTTCACGCAGTACGCGCAGATCCTGGGCACGCCCGAGTACATGGCGCCGGAGCAGGCGGAGCTCTCGGGACTCGACATCGACACACGCGCGGACGTGTACTCGCTCGGAGTCCTGCTGTACGAGCTGCTCACGGGCGCCAAGCCGTTCGACATGCGGACGGCGATGCAGGCGGGCTTCGAGGAGCTGCTGCGCACGATCCGCGAGGACGAGCCCGTCAAACCGTCGACGCGCGTCTCGACCGCTGGACGCGAGGCTTCGCCCGTGGCTCTGCGGCGCGAGCTCAACGTCGAATCGTGGAGCGCGCGGCTGCGCGGCGATCTGGACTGGATCGTGCTGCGCGCGCTCGAGAAGGACCGCTCGCGCCGCTACGAGACTCCCAGCGGTTTCGCCGAGGACATCTCGCGCTACCTGCGCGACGAGCCCGTGCTCGCAGCGCCGCCGAGCGCCGCGTACCGCGTCACGAAGTTCGTGCGCCGCCGCAAGAAGATCGTCGCGCTCGCGTCTCTGCTGCTCGTCACGTTGCTCGCCGGCCTGGCGGGCACGAGCTGGGGCTTCCTCGAGGCGCGCAAGTCCGCCGAGGCCGAGCGCGCGGCCAAGGAGCTCTCCGAGGAGCGGCGCGTACAGGCCGAGCGCAACCTCGAGTACGCGCGCAAGGGCAACGAGATCCTCGGCAACGTGTTCGCGCGCCTCTCGCCGGACAAGGCGTACGGGTCGCTGGGCGAGTTCCGCGACGATCTGCGCGACGGCGTGAAGGACGCGGCCGCGGCGCTCGAGCAGGCGGCGATCGGCGATCCGCTGGAGGTCGCGCGCTTGCAGCGCCAACTCGGGCTGTCGCTCTCGGCGCTGGGCGAAGGCAAGGCCTCGCTCGCGCTGTTCCAGCGCGCCGAGGAGACCTTCGTGCGCGAACTGGGGCCCGACGCACCCGAAGCGCTCTCCGTGCAGCAGAACGTGGCCGTCGCGTTGCTCGCCGCGGGAGACTTCAAGCTCGCGCTGCCCGCGCTCGAGGCGCACCTCGCCAACGCGCGCCGCGTGTTCGGCGACGACGATCCGCAGACCCTCGACGCGCTGTTCAGCCTGGGCGAGGGCCTGTTTCGCAACGGTCGCTACGAGGATGCGGCCCGGATCTTCGGCGAAGCGCGTGAGCCGCTCGAGCGCGAGCGCGGAGTCGACTCGCCGGAGACCATCAGGTGCATCGCGAACTTGGCGAGCGCCGAGCGCGAGCTCGACCACGTCGATCAGGCCATCGCGCTCTACGAGACGGCGCTCGAGCGCGCGCACAAGTCGCTGGGGACCGACCACCCCGACACGACCAGCATCGAGGAGAGCCTCGCGGTCGCCTACCAGAGCAAGGGTGACATGGCGCGTGCGTTGCCGCTGCTCGAGCGCACGCTCAAGACGCTGCGCACGCGTCTGGGGCAGGACGATCCCAAGACGATGCGCGCCGCCAACGACGTGGCGGTCGCGTACTACAGGCTCGGCCGCTACGCGGAAGCCGAGCCGCTGCTCGAGGCCGCGCTCGCCGCACACGAGGCCGAGCACGGGGAGGCTCACCCCAACTCGCTGTCGGCGGCGAGCAACCTCGCGACGGTCTACATCGAGACCGGCAAGCGCGCCAAGGCGATCGAGTTGCTCGAGAAGACGCTGCGCCTGCGGCGCGCCACGCTGCCCGACGACCACAGCCATGTCCTGACCACGCTCAACAACCTCGGGACGGCGCTCTTTCGCGAGAAGCGTTTCAGCGAGTCCGTGCCGATCTTCGAGCAGGTCTATCGGGCGCAGGTCGAACACCTCGGCGCGGAGCACCAGGTCACGCTGGCCACGACGGCCAATCTCGCGGCCAACTACTTCGGCGCCGGTCGCTACGCCGACTCGCTGCCGCACTATCTCGCGGCGCACGCGGCCTCGCAGCGTCTGTCCAACTTGCGCGGCTACACCCAGGAATTGCTCGAGGTGTACTTGCGGCTCGACAAGCGCGCCGAGGCCGAGCCGCTGTTCGCGGAAGTGCTCGCCTACCTGCGCGACACCTATCCGGCGGACAGTGAGAAGCTCGCCTCTGCGCTCACCCGCAACGGCCAGGTGTGGCTCGAGTTCGGCGCCGCGGCGCAGGCCGAACCGCTGCTCGCCGAGTCGTACGAGATCCGCGCGCGCCTCCAACCCGACAAGTGGTCGACCTTCTCCGCGCGCTCCACGCTCGGGGCCGCGCTGCTCGCTCGCGACGCCTTCGCGGAAGCCGAGCCGCACCTCACCGCGGGTGCGAGCGGGCTGCTGGAGCGCGAGTCCGCGATCTCGGCGTCCAGCCTGCCGCGCATCGACGACTCGATCCGGCGCGCGGTCGAGCTCTACACGCGCTGGAACGCGGCCTCGCCGTCCGCGGAGCTCGCCGAGAAACTCGCGCTCTGGCAGGCGCGTCAGGCGGCGCGGGCCGGGAAGTAGCGCGGGGTCGCCCGCTCTGAGAGCTCTGGCTGCCCGCGCGCCGAGGACAAGAGGCTCGCGGCCTTGTTATTGGAATCACGCACCGCGTGAAGCGACCATGTAGGGCTGTCGGCCAAGCACCCAAACCGCTCAACAGGAGTCGTCCATGCTCTCACTCGTCGTTCGTTCAGTTTTCCTCGCCGCCGTCGCTTCGGCGCTTTCGTTCCAAGCGCAGGCCCAGACCGCGCCCAAGCTGGAGATGCCGGCGGCCAGTCCGCTGGGCAAGCTCGAGCAGCGCGTCGGCGTTACCGACGTCGCCGTCACCTACAACCGGCCGAGCGTGAAGGGCCGCAAGATCTTCGGCGAGTTGGTTCCGTACGGCGAAGTGTGGCGCACGGGCGCGAACACGGCGACGGCGATCTCGTTCAGCACCGACGTGAAGTTCGGCGGAGCCGCGGTTCCCGCCGGCAAGTACGCGCTGTTCACGATCCCCGGCGAAGCCGAGTGGACCGTGATCTTGAGCAAGGTCACCGGCGGCTGGGGCGCCTACCAGTACGACCCCAAGGACGACTTGGTGCGCGTCACGGCCAAGCCCGCCAAGCTCAATGACCTCGTCGAGACCTTCGAAATCGGCCTGGGCGATCTGCGCGACGGTTCGGCGACGCTCAACCTCGCCTGGGAGCGCACGCGCGTCGGCGTGAAGCTCGAAGTCGACATCGTCAGTGTGCTCAAGCCGCAGATCGAAGCCGCGATGAGCGCGGACGGCAAGAAGCCCTACCTCGCGGCGGCGATGTTCTATTACGAGCACAACATCGACCTGAAGAAGTCGCTGGAGTGGATCGAAGGCGCGATCAAGGAGCAGCCCGAAGCGTTCTGGGCCATTTATCGCAAGGGCCTGATCCTCGAGAAGATGGGCGACAAGAAGGGCGCGATCGCTGCCGCGGAAGCCTCGCTGGCTCTCGCCGAGAAGGCCGAGGGCGGCATCCGCACCGAGTACATGAACCTCAACAAGGCGCTGATCGCGCGCCTGAAGTGAGCTGCTCCGCTCAGCGCGGTCTTCACGCCGCATCCAATGGGCGTGTCGGCCCAGGCGCCGACCCGCCCCGCGGCATTCGACCGCGCTGAGCTGCTTGTTTTGTCGCTACGACGCTCCAGGAATCCTCGCTCGGCGCGAGGACCCCTGGAGGTCGTCGCTCAGGGCGGCGGCAACTCGTAGATCTCGATCGTCGGTCCCATGCGCGCGTGCTCGAACAGCGCGCGGAAGAAGGGCCGCGAGTACGACTCGCGATGGCGGCGAATTCCGAACGCCGCCATCGCGCCGTTGTCTGTGGAGAGAGGGGAGAAGCGCGCGCGGAGCTGCGCGTGCTCGACGAGCGCTTCGCGAGTTCGCACCGCGAGCTTGTGGCGGAAGTTCTCGCCCACGTGCTGCATGAGCACGAAGCGCGCGCCCACGCGGCGCAGGTGCGCGAGCGGATCGTCGCCCCACTCCTCGCGCGCTTCCCTCTGTCCCTTCGGGAGCACGAGGTCGAAGCGCGCACCCAGCTTCTGCTCCGGCGTGAGGAGCGCCTGGTAGCTCGACCACCAGGTCAAGTTCGAGCGCGTCGCCAGCTGCTCGTCGCGTTGGAGCAGCGGGACGTCGAGGTACGGCATGGCGACGATCGCATCGGCGCCAGTTGCGTTCTGCGTCAGCCAGCGCGCCGCGAGCTCGTGCGTGTCGTCCGCGGCTCGCACGCTGCCCAACCTCCACGCGAAGCTTGCGCCGACGATCGTGAGCAGCGCCGCCGCTGCGAGGGCGACTCGGCGTTTCTCAGCGAACGCGCGCGCAAGCCCCCAGGCGCCGAAGGCCGCGAAGAACGGCTCGAGCGGCATGAGGTAGCGCTCCCAGGTCAGCGAGTGCAGCCCGATCACGAGGGTGTACGGCGCGACATAGGCGAGCGCGATCCACAACTCGGCGCGGCTGCGCACCCGCTCGTGGCGCGTGATGGCGGCGGCGATCAGCCCGAGCACGAGCAAGAGCGCGATGTGCGGCAGATACGCGTACAGCGTGCGCGCCAGCGTGTCGAAACCGGTCCCGTCGAAGTGGCTCGAGTGCACCGACTGGCCCGAGATGTTGAAGCTCTTGCCGCCGTCCTCGTCGCTGAGCGAGAGGTAGCCGCGCTCGCCCTCGAAATGAAAGGGATAGAACAGCCGCAGCCCGATCGTGATCAGTCCTAGAGCGACGAGCGCGCCGGCGAGCACGACTCCAATTCGCGGGCGGCGCTCGGGCGGAGCGAAGAGTGCAAGTCCGACGGCCGCGACGATCGCGAATCCGACGGCCACTCCGTTTTGCAGCGCGCCGATCGCGAGCGCTGCGCACAGGCCCACGAGCGCGCAGGATCCGACCGTCGGCCGTCGCGCGAGGCGCATCGACGCGAGCACGGTGAGCGCGACGAAGCTCGCGGCGAGCGCGTGCGGGCGCTCCTGCTGCGCGAAGGAGATGTTCAGCGGGCTCGTCGCGACGAGCGCGGCGGCGAACAGGGCGGTCCAGCGCTCCGTGAACTTGCGAGAGATCAAGTACGTCGCCACGACAATCGGGAGCGAGCCGACGATCGAGATCCAGCGCAGTTGCAGGAACGGCGTGCTCGCGCGCGCGACGTGCCCGGCGAGGTCCAATGTCGACGGCTCTGCGAGCGGATCGGGCAGCAGCGCGCCCAGTCGCGCGAGCAAGTACGGATACCACTCGTCGAGTGCTCCGGTGCTGCTCGCCGTCACGCCGCTGCGCAGCGCGTCGACTTGGTTCTTGATGACTGTCGCATCCAGATGCGTCGAGTGCGGCAACAGATAGTCGAGGCCTCGCGCGCGCAGCACGAGCGCCATGGCCACGACAACGCACAGCGCAAATGCGCCAGCAGAGCGCGAGACGAGTTCGGGCGGCCTGTCTCCCATACGAGCCCCTCCGACTCGCATCAGAGCCGCAATCGCGCGAGTTCGCTAGGGGGGTGCGCGGCGTCGGCCCGCGAGCGCGTAGGCCACCGCGGAGGCGGCCAGCACGACACCGATCCACAACAGGCGGGCCGGGCGGTCGGAGGCCGCGGCCCACAGCGTGTAGGCCGACATGGCGAAGTAGGCCACTGCGCTCACGACGGCGATGGGGGCGATCGAGGCGCCGTCGATGCCGCGCGGCGGTGCGAAGCGCGCGCGAATCAGCGCGAGCGCAGCGAGGGCGGTGGTGAAGGTGAGCACCGCGCCGACGTTCTCGACCAGGAGGTCGAACGAGTGCGTGAGCAGCAGCACGAGCGCGATCGAGCTCTGCAGCAGGATCGAGGCCGTCGGCGGCGCACCGTCGCGGCCGGCGAAGCGCGCGGGCAGCGCGCCGTCGCGCGCCATCGCCGCGTACACGAACGGGCCGGCGACGGTGAAGGCGCTCGCCGACGAGAGCATCGAGAGCACCACGAAGGCCGACATCACGCTCGCGCCCAGCGGCCCGATGAGGTCGAGCACGATCAGGTGGCCGAGCGTCGTGCGGCTCGCGTCGCCGCCCGCGCCGCGCCACGACGAGAGCTCCTCTTGCGTCAGGTTCGCGACGAAAACCCAGTTCACGACCAGGTACAGCGCCATGACGAGTGCGGTGGCGAGCACCATCGCGCGCGGAACCGTGCGGCGCGGGTCGCGGAACTCGCCCGCTGCGTACGCGGCCGTGTTCCAACCCGAGTACGCAAACGCCACGAACAGGAGCTGTCCCAAGAAGTCGCTCAGCGGAAAGCCGACCTGCTCTTTCTCGGGCCGCCAGGTCGGCCACTCGCGCGCGCCCCAGATCACGCCGACGGCGACGAAGCCGATCAAGAGCGCGAACTTCGCGAACGCGAGCGAGTCCTGAGTCCAACGTGACAGTCGCTGGGAGCGAGCTGCGAGCAGCGTGACGAGCGCGATCAACGTGACGCCCACCGCCTTGGCAGGCGCCGGCGCCAGCGTCGCGGCGTACGCGTCCGCCATCGCCGCGCAAAACGCGACCGGCGCTGCGAACCCGAGCACGAGCGACGCCCACCCGGCCATGTAGCCAATCGATGGGTGCAGGAGATCGCTCAAGTAGCGGTACTCGCCGCCCGAGCGCGGGATCAGCTCCGCCAGCGCCGCGTACGCGCGCGCGCCGAACATCGCAATCACGCCGCCGACCAGCCACGTGAGCAGGATCTGGCCTGGACCGAGCACGCTCGCCGCCCAGCCCGCCGACACGAGCACTCCGACGCCGACCATGCTCGACGAGACCAGGCCGATGCCAGAGGCCAAGCCCAGTCCGTTCGCGCGCTCCATGCAGAGCGCACCTTAACCTGCGGGCTCGACAGCGCGCTTCACCCGCCGAGTTCGCGCAGCCTGCGTTCGAGGAACGCGCGCTCGGGGCCCGACTGGCACAGCTCGAGCGCCGCGCGGAAGTGCTCGCACGCTTCAGCGCGTCGACCGAGTTGGCGCAGGAACTCGGCGCGGATCGACGGCAACAGGTAGTAGCCGGCCAGCGCCGGCGCATCGGCGAGCGCCTCGACTTCGCGCAGGCCCGCGCTCGCGCCGTGCAGCTTCGCGAGCGCGACGGCGCGATTGAGCAGCACGATCGGCGAGGCGTTGCGCGCCGCGAGCAGGTCGTACCAGCGCAGGATCGCGCTCCAATCGGTGTCTTCCCACGTCGCTGCGAGCGCGTGCTGCGACGCGATGGCGGCTTCGATGTGCAGCTCGCTGAGCTCGCCGCCGGCCGCCGCGCGCTGGAGGTGCTCGAAGCCGCGCGCGATCAGAGCTCGATCCCACTTGGAGCGGTCTTGCTGCTCCAGCAAGAGCGGTCCGCCGCTCTCGTCGAGGCGCGCGCCGATGCGCGAAGCGTGCAGGTGCGCCAGCGCCGCGAGCGCGTGCGCGCGTGGCGTCGAGGTGAGCGGTTCGAGCGCGAGTTGCCGCGAGAGGCGCAGGGCCTCGCGCACCAGGTCGGCGCGGATCAGCGCATCGCCGCGGTGCGCCGCGAGGCCTTCGTTGAGCAGGAAGTAGACGACGTCGAGCACGGACTCGAGTCGGGCGCCGAGTTCCGCTCCGCCGGGCGTGACGAGTTCGATGCGCTCGTCGCGCAGGCGCGCCTTGGCCCGCACGAGCCGTTGCGCGGCCGCCGTTTCGCTCTCGAGGAACGCGCGTGCGATCTCCGGCACGCCGAAGCCGCCGACGGTCTTGAGCGTGAGCGCCACGCGCGCGTCGCGCGTCAACGCCGGGTGACAGCAGGCGAAGATCATCGCCAGCTCGTCGTCGCGAGGCGCGTCGTGCTCGCGCACCGCGTCGCTCGCCGGACTCGCTTCGGCCTCGTCCCAGTTGTCGAGATCCTCGCTCTTGCGCGCCAAGCGCACGTCGCGCCGCACGTGGTCGAGCGCGAGGTTCTTGGCGACGCGCACCAGCCACGCGTGCGGATCGCGTGGCGCGCCCTGAACGCGCCAGACCTGCAGCGCGCGGACCAAGGCCTCCTGCACGAAGTCTTCGGCGAGCTCGAGGTGCTCCAGACCGAAGATGCGCGCCAGTCGAGCGACCAGTCGCCCCGACTCGCGTCGGAACAGGTCCTCGACCAGCGCGCTCGTCTCGGCGCCGCCCACGGCGGTCACGTGGGCTCGACCTCGCGCAGCTCGATGCGCGCGCCGTACTTCAGGTGCGGATGGTCGAGGCACAGCTCGACGGCGTGGTCGTAGCTCTCGGCGCGGATCGTGAAGTAGCCGCCGATCACCTCCTTCGCCTCGGCGTACGGCCCGTCGACCACGCGCGGCTTGCCGCCGCCGCGCGTCATCACGCGCCCGCCCTCGTCCTTGAGCTTCTCGCCGCCGAGCAAGCGCTCCTGCGCGGCCAGCTTGCCCGCCCAGGCCTGGTACTCGGCGATCACCGCCTGCATTTGCGCCGGCGTGATGTTCGCCCCGAAGGCCTTGGGGTCGTCGTGAAGGATCAGCATGTAGTTCGGCATGTTCGTCTCCGGTCCCGGTGGATTGTGGCGTCCGCGCCCACCGCGGGCGCGTTCGATGCCAGGACGAACTCGCCGGCCAGCTATCGACAGGCGTCTGTGGATTTCGCCGCGATTTCCACCGGCGGGCCGAGGTACTTGGGTTGCGTGTCGAGCGCGGTGTCGAGCACAGCGGCGAGGCGCGCGACCCACTCGCGGGCGCGGGTTCGCAGGCCCGCGCCGCCGCCGACGGACTGGGCGTCGAATCCGAAGGCCTCCAGCCCGCGCGAGCGCGCGAGGTAGACGGCGCGCTCGGTGTGGAAGCGCTGCGAGACGACGATGAAGCGGCTCTGGCCGAAGATCGCGTTCGCCCGCACGACCGAGTCGAGCGTGCGCAGGCCGGCGAAGTCGCAGTACACGCGCTCGGGCGGAACGCCGGCGCGCTCGAGCGCGTTCTTCATCGCCGTCGGCTCGTCGTACTCCTTGTGCGAGTTGTCGCCGCTCACGATCAAGGCCCTGACTTTGCCCGAGTGGTAGAGCTCCGCTGCCGCAGCGATGCGGCGCTTGAAGTAGAGGTTCGTGCGGCCGCCCGCGACTTTCTCGGCGCAGCCGAGCACGAGCGCTACGGGCGCATCGGGCACTTGGTCGACGCGTTCGAAGCAACGACCGCTGGCCGCGCGGGCGACGCTCCAATCTGCGGCGAACAGCGCGACGCTGGAGGCGAGAACGAGTCCCGCGCCTACTCGCAGCGCAAGCCGGAAGCGACGTCTGGTTTGATCGGACGGCAGGCGAGGCACAGCGTCCGACGCTACTCCACGCGCAGCGAGAACGGCTCGCTGCTGATGAGGATCCAACCGCGCGTGCTGCGAGCGAACGCGATCTCGTTCGTCGGGCTGTAGTCGAGCACGACGCGGTACTCGCCCGGAGCGAGGGGGCCGAACTGCGCGGCGAGGTCGATGGAGAGCCAACCATGGGAGGGCTGCGACGCCGAACTCGCGCCGGGACTCAACCGCCACGACCAAGCCGATCCACCACCGATCGAGTCCGCGGGCGCCGACTTGCGAGCGACGAACTCGCCCGCGGAGTCGATCAGCGTCGCGCGTGTGCGTTGGAAGTCGTAGGTCGAGAAACCGAAGGCGAACTGTGGGTCCACGTTGCGAACCGCGAACGAGATCGTCGGGAGCATGCTCGCTGCACAGGAGCGTGGAGTGTCCGGCCCGAGCACGAGCTGCGCCGGATCGGGCTCGCGCCGGGCGCGGCGCAGCGCAGTCAAGACGACGAGTTCGTTGTGCCCGTTGATCACCCGCTGTTCCGTCGCGCGAAGCGCCTGGGTTGCGCGCAATTCGCTTTCCAGGCGCTGGATCCAGTGCTCGCCGCCGCGTCGGGCCATTTCGGCGAGGCAGGTCTGGACCTCGCGTTCGTACGCGCCGTTGCGACTGCACAAGTCGACTCGCCGCGCGAACTCGCGCTCGAGTTCGGCATCGCTCGCGCGGCGCAGTGCGACGTCGGATCCTGGCGGCGCGAGCACGCAGTCGCCGAAGTCGTGCTGACCTCGACTGCCGTCGAGCGGCACGACGTGTACGGTGGACCAGGTCTCACCGTCCACGGCGCGCGCCAAAGAGAAGCTGAGTTCAAGCGTCGACGCATCTCTCTCGCGCGCGGCTGGCAACTCGAACGAGACCAGGCCACTCGAATCCGTGTGCCGCTCGTGTCCGCGAGTTCTCGAGCTCGCGCCCGTCCATTCGCAGACGCCGAGCCGAATCAGCTCGTCACGCAGCGGCGCGCCGTGCTCGTCAACCAGGCGCGCCCGTAGGGTGAGCGCGTCGCTCGCGGCTTGCGCATGCGTGGCTGCTGTCGCTGCGAATGGCCCTGCAGCGAGACCCAGCGAGAGGAGAGCTGTGAGCAACATGGTGGCTGAAGCCCGGAGCCCAGCGCGACGGCGTCACCTTCGCGCGTCTGGCCGCTCGCGGCGACGGCCGAGAATCACCTGCGCCTGAAAATCGATGGGCGTGCAGATCCCAACTGCTTACTTCTTCGTCCGACGTGGTCGAGTTTTCTTGCGCACACCCCTTGGCATGCAGCCGAGTCCGTGAGAGCGTGATCCGCGCGAGTGGAACCTCCGTCTTCCAAGCAGGTGTTTCTCATGTCGAACTCGAAATTGGCTCCCGGAGCGCGCGTCGCGGTCCTGTCGCTGTGCGCTCCGATGCTGTCGTTCGCCCAAAACTCCGTCGTGGGTTGGGGGACCTCGGCGTTCGATTCGCGCTGGAATACCGAGAGCTTCTCGCAGGTCGCGTCGGGCCCGCTCGCCTCGGTCGCGGTCCGAATGGACGGAACTCTGGCGGCCTGGGGCTGGAACGGGCACGGCGTCTGTCGCGCGCCGTCGCCGCCGGCGGGAACCGTCTTCGTGGAGGCGAGCCTGGGCTCGTACCACGGCCTGGGTCGTCTGAGCGACGGAACCGTGATTGCTTGGGGCACCAATGGTTGGGGCCAGCTCAACGTGCCGCCCCTTCCGCCCGGCGTGCAGTACGTGCAGTTGGCGAGCGGCGAGGCTCATTCGCTCGCTCTGCGGAGCGATGGTGTCGCCGTCGGCTGGGGATCCAATTTCTTCCAGCAGGCCAGCGTGCCGTTCCAGCCGCCGGGAATCACCTACACCCAGCTCGACGCGTCGCTGTACTTCAGCGTCGGTCGCTTGAGCAACGGTCGACTGGAAGCTTGGGGTCAGAACCAGAACGGCAGCCTGACGCCGCCGCTGCCGCCGGCTGGCGTGCCCTTCGTCGACGTCGCCGCCGGTGGGGGCGTGGTCGGGGCTGGGCCCTTCGGGCTCGCGCTGCGCAGCGACGGCCAGATCGTCGGCTGGGGAACGAACAACCTGGGACAGCTCAACGTTCCCGCGTTGCCCGCCGGCGTGACTTACGTCGACGTCGAGGCCGGTGACAACTTCGGACTCGCCAGGCGGAGCGACGGCGTGATCGTGAAGTGGGGCGACGGCCCCGCATTGCCGACGCTGTCTCCGACTACGTCGATCGTCGAAATGGATGCCAGCCTCGGGTTCGGTCTGCTCCGCCGCGCCAACGGACAGCTCGTTATGTTCGGCACGAACTACATCAGCCAGACCAACATCCCGCCCACACCCGCCGCGGTCGAGTACACGCGCGTTGCGGCGGGCTTCGACCACTACATAGCACTTCGTAGCGACGGCATCGTGCGAACGTGGGGCCAGAACTCCCATAACCAGCTCGCTGTCCCGGGGACCCCAGCGGGCGTTTCCATCGTGGAGATCGCCGCGGGCGCGTTCGGCTCGGCCTTCCTGTGGAGCAATGGCGTCGTGAGGCTGACGGGCGTGTACTTCCCGCTCGAGTTCGGCGCGCCGCTCCTGCCGCCGGGCGTGCAATTCACGCAGGTCGACTTGGGCGTGGCGCACGTCGTCGCGTTGCGCAACGACGGTCAGGTCGAGTGCTGGAGCACGGGCGGCCAGTGCGCCGTGCCACCGCTCCCCGCCGGCGTCACATTCGTGCAGGTGGCGGCGGGCAGGTCGCACTCGATCGCGCTGCGAAGTGACGGGCTCGTCGAGGCCTGGGGTGCGTCGGGCGCGGGCCAGACCGCTGTTCCGCCGCTGCCGGCGGGCGTGGTCTACACGAAGGTCTTCGCCCACGGCGACAACTCCGGCGCGCTGCGATCCGACGGGAACCGCACGGTGTGGGGCGCCAACCCGATCGCGCCTTCCACACTGCCTGGCATGACTTGGGCGGACCTCGCGCTCGGTGGCCAGTTGGATTGCGACGTGTATGGCCAGTGCACCGACTACGCGTTCGCGCACCTGATTCGCAGCGATGGTTCCGTTGCCGGCGTCGGCAGCAACCTCATCAACCAGATCGCGACGCCTAACCTGCCCGCGGGAATGGGCCTCGTTTCGATCGACTCGGGCTACTACGGCTCGATCGGTCTGTACGGCCCGACCTACGGTTTCACCACGCCCTACTGCGCGTCAGGGCTCTCGACCACCGGCTGCCTGCCTCTGATTTCGGGCGTCGGGCGGGCGAGCGCGAGCGCGTCGTCTCCGTTCGCGATCCACGTCGCCGGCGTGGACGGCCAGCGCTCGGGCCTGGTGTTCTACGGCGTCGACAACACCGGGTTCACTCCCGCGCCGTGGTCCAACGGCGTCAGTCTCCTGTGCGTGAAGTCGCCAGCGCAACGCACGAATGTGCAGTCCAGCGGCGGCACGGCCGGCGCCTGTGACGGCTCGCTGGCGCTCGACTGGAACGCCTACATCTCGTCCCACCCGAACGCGCTCGGAACGCCCTTCGCGGCGCTCGACCGGATCTACGCGCAGGCGTGGTTCCGCGACCCGGCCGCGCCTGGCGCCACGCACCTCTCGAACGCGCTCGACATCGCGGTCGCTCCCTGACGCGGTACCCGCGCTCGCTCACTCTCCGTCCGCCGCGAAGTAGCTCCCCGGCGGGCGGCCGAGGGTGCGCGTGAACATGGCGACGAACGCGCTCGCGCTGCGGTAGCCAACGCGCTCGGCCACGCGGCCGACTGGGTGGCCGGCGCCGAGCAGCCGCAGCGCGCCGAGCAGGCGTGTCTGCTGGCGCCAGCGGCCGAACGAGAGGCCCGTCTCGGCGCGGAACAGGCGCTCGAGCGTGCGCGGGCTCGCGCCGCTGCCGGCGGCGAGTTGCTCGAGCGTGTCGTCGGCGGTCGGCCGGGCGAGCACGCGGTCGGCGACCAGGCGGGCGCGCGGGTCGAGCGGCAGCGGGGCCGAGAGGGGGGCTGCTCGGGCGCGTCGCATCAGCTCGTTCAGCAGCGTCAGCCGCGCCTCGTGGGCCGGCTCGCCGTCGCTCAGGGCGCCGAGTTCGACGATGTCGAGGATCAGCTCGCGCAGCAGCGGGGCGACGTGGAGCACCGTGCAGTCGGCCGCGAGCAGAGGCGCGCGGTCCGGCCGCAGGTAGAGCGTGCGCAGCGCGACTTCACCGGTCGTGTCGAGCTGGTG
This sequence comes from Planctomycetaceae bacterium, assembly GCA_011525785.1. GTDB lineage: Bacteria > Planctomycetota > UBA1135 > UBA1135 > WYBT01. The sequence continues at coordinate 50,362 of WYBT01000009.1, read as the reverse complement.
GCGCACGCCGGCCGGGGCCCACACGGCGCGCAACGGCGGCACGACCCAGGCGCCGCGAGCTGTCGTGACCGTGAGCACGCCGGTGGCCGCGAACACGAGCTGCGGCCAGTCGTGTGCGTGTGGGGGGACGCGGTACCCGGCGGGGTAGGTGACTGCGAGCGTGCGGACGGCGAGCGGTGCGTCGGGCGCTCGCTCGGACGCGTTCGGCGCGTCGCGGGCCGTTGGTGTGGCGGCGCGAGGCGCGTGGCCGGTTCTAGACATAAGTTGTCACTGTATCGCATAGACGACGCTCGGCAGGGCCACCTATCGTCACGTCCGTCCAGCCCCGCGCCCCGGCGCACCCTCTCCTGGCGTCGGACTCGCCCCTCCGCGACTCACCCGCGCTCTCGTCATCCACGCGAGCGCGGACAGATCGCCGCGCGGCCAGCCGAGCCCGAATTCTCCCATGCCCAACCCCCTCGCCCACTTCGCCATCCACGCCACCGACGTCGAGCGCGCCAAGCGCTTCTACGGCGCGGTCTTCGGCTGGAGCTTCCGCCCCTTCGGCCCCCCGGGCTTCTGGCTCATCTCGACCGGCCAGGCCGCGGTCGGCGGAGCTCTCCAGCAGCGCCACGAGCCCCTCACTGGGACCGGCATGCGCGGCTTCGAGTGCAGCTTCGCCGTCGACGACTTGCCCACGACCCAGGCCGCCATAACGGCGAACGGCGGCCGCATCACGCGACCGCCGTTCCACATCGAGCGCGTCGGGACGGTCCTCGCCTTCGAGGACACCGAGGGGAACTGCGCCTGCGCGATGCAGTACCTGCCCGGCGTGCTCGAGAGCCGCTGACGGCCCGCACTCAGATGTTGGTTGGGTCGCTGCTATCCCCTGGGACCTCCACGAAGCGCGGAGGTTCCAGGAGGAGTTGGCTCAGTAGTCGAGCCGCTTGACCTTCACGGACTTGCCGGCGGCGTGGCTCAGCGCGCCGCCGATGAGCTCCACGGCGTTGTCGAAGCAGCCGTGGTTCGCCGGGAGCGACTTGACGCCGTTCCAGACCTTGCCGGCCTCGAGCACGAGCTTCCTGGTCTTCCCGGCGGCGTGCGAGTTCCAGAACGCGACCCACTCGCGCACGTCAGCCGTGCCGCAGCTCGACCACGCGTCGTCGGCGGTCGACGTCGCGCAGAAGCTGGCGTCCAGCCCGAGCAGCGGAGTCTTGTGCTCGTCCTCGAACGAGCGGCTCACCAGGTACAGCAGCGACTTGCGGTAGGGACCGACGCTGTCGTCGCGCTCGTTCTTGTCCGACAGCACGTGCACGAACCACGAGTCGCGCGAGAGGATCTTGGCCTTCACCGCCGGCGCGTAATGCTCGAGGGCGAAGCGCGTCGTGCAGGCCGGCGCGAACAGCCGCAGGCTCGCGGCCGGCAGCTTCGCAGCGATCAGGCGGTCGAGCATCGCGCCCAGCACGATCGCTCCAGCCGAGTGGCCGACCAGGTGCAACTCGAGCCGGGTCTGCTTGGCTAGCGACGCGAGGTGCTTCACCAGCGCGTTGCAGGCGCCGTCCGCGTGCTCGCTCGCGCGCACGGCGTTGAGCTTCATCTGCGACCACATCGCGCCGCCCGGCGCGCGCAGCAGCGGCTCGAGCAGTCGATCGGTCTTCTCCGTGATGCGGTCGAACCAACCCCGCGCGGGCAACGCGCCGCGCGCGCCGAAACCCAGGCGCGCGAACACTTCCTCGGCCATGTCGGACACGGTCTCGAGCGGCCCGGAGCGCCAGGTGAGGAACAGCGGGTACAGCCCGGCGTCGAGCGCGTAGGGCGCGATGGCGCGCACGCGTTGGATCGAATCGGACTCGCTGTTGAGCCCGCCGTGCGCGTAGATCAGCAGCTTGAGCGTCGTGTCGCCGCGCGCCTTGCTCCAGGCGAGGGGACGGTGCAAAGCCGCGGCTTCGAGCGCGCTGGCCGGAGTGGCGGCGGTGATGTCGTTGCGCACCGGGAAGCCGCGGTCCATCACGATCGTGTGGCGGTAGGCATCGTCGGTCTCCAGCGGCCGGTGCTTCTCGGGCAGCTCCGCGAAGCGCCGCGAGAGCGCGTCGCTGGCGCCGACCAAGCCCACCGGACGCTCGAGGCGGCTCGTGTCGCCCGCTTCCATCGAGGGCACGAAGAAGCGCGGCGTGCGCAGCGGTGCGAGCGCGTTCTTGGTCTTCTTCGCCTTGGCGTTCAGCGCCTGGAGGCGCGACACACCGAGCGTGAAGACCCACGCGTCGTCGCCGTGCGCGACCCACGCTTCGTACGGCAGCAGCGCGAAGCCGCCGGAGCCCCAGTCTTTGCCCCACGAGTTCTGCACGACGAAGCCGTGCTCGTTGTAGCCCACGAGCGCGTACGCGTGCCCGCCGTCGTCCTTCGGTTTCGCGACGTGCGTGATGCGGACGAGGTCGTCGTGGCCGCGGACCTGCTTGCGCGTCGGAACGGCCCAGCCTTCGTGCACCGTCCCCGACACGTACAGCGCGCCCGTCTCGCACAGCGCCGACTGCATGTCGACGATCGAGCGCGAGTCGACGCGGTAGTACACGCCCAGAGTCCGGTCGAGCGCGTCCACGTCCCAGTTCTTGTCGGGGTTGGAGCGCTCCGCGGCGTCCTCGCGCGGCGGGATGTGCGCTTTGGCCGCGTAGCGCCACAGCTCCTCGCGGCACACACCGTGTCGATGCCAGCCCTTGAGCGCGCCGCGGCAACTCGAGCCCTCGTAGTCTTCGCCGGGCCACTCGTCGTACAGGCGCGCGAGCTGGTAGAGCATCGCCGGACTCACGCCGTGCATCGGACGAGTGGGGTTGGCGAGGTGTTTGGTGAACAGCAGGTAGTTGATGACGGCGGCGAGCCCGAAGCCCGTGCAGGCGCCGTCCTCGCCCTGGTCGCGCACCAGGCCGGCCGCCGTGTACTTGGGCAGCCACTCGCGCACGACTTCGTCGGTCGGATAGCGCTCGGGCAGGTTACCCAAGCGCGGCGTATAGGGCCTGTCGCGCAAGTCGAGCCGGTCGGGCCGCGCGTCGAGGGTGAGCTGGGTCTTGTTGAACGAGACGATCTTCTTGGGCATGGCGAGCTCCTTCTCTGCCGCTGAAGAGCGGCGAACGTGACAGCGCGTGACGCTATCGCGCCTGGATCTTGCGTCCCAAGCACTGCATCGGGCTTGTAGAGCGGTTCCCCGAAAATGAACCGCGCCGCTCGAGGGCGGCGCGGCTGCGGGTCAAGCGCGTCGAAACGCGCGTCTCGAGGCTCGCCTCTCAGGGCGTCCACTCGACCATCAGCGCGTCGCTGAGGTTGGTGACTTCGGCGCTGCAGAAGCTCGCCGTGTCGCGGTACCAAGTCTGGTAGTAGTAGAAGCCGCCCATGATCGGAACGTTGCCCTGCGACGTGATGGGCGACTGTCCGACGAGCGGGTAGCTCAGGGTGCCCGCGGCGCTGGCCGGGGTGGGCACGAAGCGCGTGATGAAGCCGCCGACGCAGCGCACGCCGTCTCCGAGCGGGAAGCCGAAGCCCAAGTTCAGCGTGCCCGTGCCCTGGAAGACCAGCGCGGTCGCGTTGGGCTTGAGGCCGCTGATGTTGAAGCGCAGTTGATCGTTCGTCGTGCGCGAGGGATTCACAGCGCTCATGTGCGCGCCGCTGGCGAAGCTCGAGTTCGCGCAGCCGCCCAGGCCCGGTCCGAAGTTGCAGGGGCACGTGACCTCGTTGCGAGTGCAGAAGTTCGCGATCAAGCCGCCGTACGTGCCCTCAACGAGCGCGGCGAACACGTCCTGCGTCGGTCCGGCGGTCCCCGGATCGATGCCGCGGTTGTAGATCACGGTGTAGTCGGCAGCGCCTTGGCCAGGAGTGCTGCTCTCCGCGGCGGCGACTTGCGGTTCGCCCTCGTCCGCGCCCGTCGTGGCCAGAGCCATGCGGTGCTGACGCACCGAGATGCCGCTCGTGATCCACTGTGCTTCGCTCGCGAAGACGTCCCAGCCGTACCAGCCGACGCCGGGCACGTCGCCCACGAACTCAGTGAAGCCGATCAGGAAGTGCGCGCCGTCGCTGTCGATCGAGGGCTCGCGCTGGTCGTTGAACAAGTACGCGCCGTTGGCCCCGCTCAAGTTGAACCACGTCGAAACCGTCGCGCCGCTCAGCGCATACAGCTCGATGTCGTTGTCCGTCGAGAAGTCGCGCTCACAGGCGACCATGTAGTTGTCCGTGCCGGTGATCGAGCTCGAGACCGACGGCCGGCGCTCGGGCAACGTCGTGTTCGAGATCGGGAAGCTCGCCGCCGCGATCGCGCCGGCCCAGCCCACGCGCGCGCAGCGGATGCGGCTGACTTGCCCGGCCTGGTCGCGTTGCCAGGCGATGTTCCAGGTCGAGGTGTTGTTGGACTTGGAGATCGCCGGGAACTGATCGAGCGTGCCGCTCGAGTTGTCGATCAGCACCGTTCCCGCGGAGTTGTTCGGCGCGCCGGCCGTGTCCACCAGCCGCGCGTGGATGTCGCTCTCGGTCGCGCTGGTCGAGCGCTGGTAGACGAGGCAGAAGTAGCTGGGCGTGCTCGGGTAGGGATCGCCGCCGACATCGACGTTGAACTTCTCACCGACCTCGGGGCCGCTCATCACCGACGGCGCCGGAGGAGTCGTCGTGTTGTAGATCTTCCGAACCTGGCCCCAGATCGCGCGGAAGCCCGGCTGGCCGACCTGCGCCGCGATCAGGAAGTTGTCCGCGGCGGCGTTGTGCGCGACGCGCGGGCGAACCCAGTGCGCCGAAGTGAAGTCCGTCCACATGAACGAGCCGGCCCACACGTTGCCGAAGCGGTCGGTCGCGTGGCTGCCGACGTCGTAGTCGTTGGCCGAGAAGTAGACGTTGTAGACGTGCAGCACGCCGCCGCCGGACAGGTCGTAGGACGTGTCCGCCGTGTAGGCGTTCGTGAGGTTCACGTCGACGCCGAAGATCGAGAGCACCGGGTCGATCGTGAGCGGAAGCGCAGCGCTCGCGGCGAACGAAGCCGGCACGACGATCTCGATCTGCCCGCCGTCGAGCGTGCTCTCGAGCTGCAGCATGCGCCCGTCGGCATCGATCGCCGTCGCGCGACCGTAGTGGAGCTGGCCCCACTCGTTCGAGAAGGCAAAGCCCTTGTCCGAGCTCGAGCCCGAAAGCTCGGTCGCGACGCTCAAGCGGACGCGCAGATCGCCGGCTGCGGGCAAGCGCTCGAGCACGAAGCGTTGTTCGAGCTGCTCGACGCCCATCAGGTATTGCTCGTCGACGGGGCCGTGGTCGAGCGTGATCACGTCGCTCTCGCGACGCACGCGTGCGCTTGCGTCGAGCGGCAACTCGACGCCTTGCGCGCTGATGCTGTCGAGTTCGAAGCGCACGTCGAAGTTGCGCGGCGCGCGCGGCGAGAAGTAGGGGATCACCGTCGCGCTCGCTTCGTCGAAACGCGCCTTGTAGGTGCGCCCGCGCGCCCACAGCGCGCCATCCGCGCCGTCGGCGTAGCGCACGACGCTGAAGTCCAGTCCCTTGACGCCCGAGATCGGAACCAACTGCGCAGTCAGCGGCTCGCTCGGCGCCGCGATCGGACTCTGCGCCGCGCCACGGGACTCAGCGGCCTCGACGGCAGCGGGCCAGTCGGTCTGCGCCGGAGTGGCGACATCGGGCGCGGGGGCCAGCGGCGGGGCGATACGCGGGGCGCTCTGCGCGTGAGTCAGCGCTGCAAGCGCGGTAAGGGAGAGACTGGAGAGGACGTGTCGTTGTGAGTTCATGGCGTAGCGGGAGGGGTCGCGCCGGCCGAGGAACTCGACCGGACGCACCAACATCACGCAGGCCGCGCGAATTCGCGATCAACGACTCGACGAAAAACGCGGCTCAGGGCGTCAAGACGACCCGCGTGCCCTCCAGCGCCAGGTCGAACAGCCGGTCGACGTCGCGCTGGAGCATGCGCACGCAGCCGTTCGAAGCGCCGCGCTCGATCCAATCCGGCGTCGGCGAGCCGGTGTAGCCGTGCAGACCGATTCCGGTGCGCCCGCCGAACGGGGCCGAGTCGAGCGCGATCCAATAACCGCCGAGCACGTTGTCGGGGTGGCCGTGCGGGAACACCTGGCGCGTCTGCGGGTGCGTCCAGGCGGGGTTGAGCACCCGGCTGGTGATCGTGGTTGCGCCCGACGGCGTGGGGGACTCTGGCGCGCCCAGTCCGACCGGCGCGTACATCGCCAGCACCCACTCGCCGCCCGGCGTCTGAACCCACAGCGAGAGGCGATAGCGCTGCTTGTCGACGATCACTTGAAGAGCGCTGCGCGACAGATCGAGGACGCGCAGCTCCTTGCCCGCCGCGACGCGTCGCTCGTCGAAGCCGGCGTTCCAGTACTCGAACATGCCGGAACCGAAGCGATAGCGCTTGGCGATCGCGCTGGGCAGTTCACCGCTGGCGACGGCGTGGCGTGTGAACCCCAGCCGCTCGATGCCGGGCAAAGCCTCGGGCGAGAAGAAGGCGCGGGCGGCGAAGGGTTCGAGGCGTTCGGCGAGCGCGTGGCCCTGGGCGCCGTCGAGCGAGGGCAGCGCGGCGCTCACCGAGAAGATCAGCGGCACAACCTGCGCGGGGTCGACTTGCGCGGCGGCGAAGCGCGCTTCGATCGGTGCGAGCACCGGATCGGCGGCCGCGGGCGCGGGAGAGTCCTGGGCGGGCGCGACGAGAGCGCCGAAAACGAGCAGCAGACTGCGGAACAGCATCGACGCACGATAGCGCTGGCGAGAGTCGAGCTGTAGCGCCCGAGCGGCGTCGCGGTGCTATCGGAATCGTCAGCGTCGCGCAGCAGCGTCGAGTCCGTACCCCGGCTCGCGCGCGAGCACGAACACGCGCCCGCCGTAGCCCGAGCCGACGAGCTCGTCGGTGGCGTTGCGTTGATCGAGTTCGCCCACGCCGAGCCAGTGGCCCTTGTCGCGGTCGGTGAAGATCGCGCTCGAGCTCCACGAACCTTCCGCAGCGCGCGCGAGCAGCACGACCTCGCCACTGTAGCCGAACAGCGCGAGCTCCTCGCGCGGCGTGGGCAGCGTGAAGCGACCGCAGACGATGCCGCGCAGCCCTTGCGGACCGACGAAGATGCGCTCGTTCGACCAGCCAGTCGGCCCGCGCTCGCAGCGCCAGACCACACCGTCGTCGCTGGCGGCGTAGAGCACGCCCGTGGAGCTCGCGGCAAGTCTTCCCAGGCCGCCCTCGACGCGCAGGACGAGCGCGCCTTCGCGTTCGAGCGCGTCGGCAGCGCGCACCTCGAGCGTTCCGTCGCGCGAAACCAGCGCGAGCGAGCCGTCGGCGAGCCGCACGGCGTCGCGCACGCGGCCGCGCGTGAGAGCCACCTCGCGCGCCTCGAAGCGCGAGTCGTCGGCGCGTGGGCGAAGTCGCCACATCGCGCCCGGACTCGTGAAGGCCAAGAGCTCGCCTTCGAGCGCCACCAGTGTGTGGACCTCTGCTCCTGCGAGGTCCGCGATCACGTTGGCGTCGAGCACGCCCTCGGGCTGCGGCGTGATCTGCCACACGCGACCGCTCGCGGCGCCGACGTACAGCTCGCGACCGGGCTTGCGCGCGTCGACGTCGCCGTGCGTGAGCCCGCCGAACCAAGTCGTGTCGTGGGCGGCGGTGTGGTCGGTCCACTTGCCGGCGTACTGCACCAGCACGTGACAGCGGCCCGTGTCGTCGAGCGCGACGACTTCCTGACCGCCGTAGCGCTCGAATACGTCGAGCACTTTGGTGGTCCAGATGCCGGTCGAGCCCAGGTCGAGCGCAGCGGTCGCGCGCCAACCCGGCGCAGCGCTGAGCGCGGCGTCAGCCTTGGAAGGCGTCTGAGTGCGACAGCTCGACGCAGCGACGAGCAACAACAGCGCGGCGGGGACTCTCATGCCGAGCAAGAAGAGTCCCCGCCGCACTCGAAGTCACAGTCCGATCGTGAATTCGAGCGCGTCCGACAGGCCCGTGCCGAAGCCGGTCGGGTCGGCGCCGTCGCGGTACCAGCACTGCGCGTAGATCGTCGCGCCCGCGATCAGCGTGTTGTCGACGCCGCTCTGGATGCGCGCGTTGAAGTCGATCGAGAGCGAACCCGAGCAGTCGTCGGGGCCGGCGTTGCCGCCCGAGTTCTGCACGCCCGTGCGGCGCACCGGCGACTGCACGCACTTCACTCCGCCCTGGAACGGCGTGTTCGAAGCGCTCCAGCCGTAGAACAGCGTGCCGCCCTTTTGGTTGATGACGTTCGTGCAGGTGAGCGTGAAGGGACTCGCGCTGCTCGCGCTGGGAGCGCCGCTCGAGCTCAAGCTCGGCGCGCAGCCCTGGCTGTTGAGCTTGGCCGTGCAGTAGCTCGTCGGCGCGGGAGCGCACTGCAGCACGTCGAAGATCACGAAATCATCGAGTGCGGCCTCGACGCGCGAGTCGGGCGGCAGGTCGCTCGCCACGAAGCGGATGCGCACGCCGTTGGTCGGCGTCACGAAGTCGCGCAGGCGGAAGGTGTGCAGGCGCCAGCCGCCGACCGTGTCGGGTCCGGTGGGCCCGATCTCGTACAGCGGCTGGTAGCTGCCGCCGTTGTCGAGGCTGATCATCAGCTCGAACTTGTCCTGCCCGGGATTGGCGCCGTCGCTGTTGGAGTACCACAACCAGAACTGCACGTGCGGATCGATCGCGTTGGCCAGCGAGTACTTGGGCGAGACGACCGATGCACGTCCGCCGTCGACATCGCCGCCGTCGGCGGTGATCAGAGGGTGCGTGTTCTTCGTCAGCCAGCAGATGAAGCCGTTCTCGGAGTGGTCGTCCTCGGGCTGCGAGGCCGTGCCGACGGGATTGGCGCGAACCCAGAAGCCATCGGTCGCGTTGTCGCCCGGTCCGAAGGTGAGCCAGGGCGTCGTGCCCTCCATGTCGTCGGAGACGAGCACGGACACGTTCTCACCGACCATCGAGACGTTCACGCTGTTCGGCGCGCCGACCGGCTCGGTCCAAGTGAAGCCGTTCTGCGAACGCGCGCTCACGTACCACTGCACCGACTTGCCGCAGGGAAGCAGCGGGAACTGCGCTTCGAAGCTGCCGGCGCCGAGCGCGGTCAGGGGCGTGCTGACCCAGCCGGCGCCCATGTCGTAGTGCAGTTGCGCCGAGCCCGCGAGGTATTCGCCCGGCGTCGTCTCGGTCATCTGCAGGGTCAGCGTGTCGCCCAGTGGCGAGAGCGTGCTCGGCGCGCCGCCCACGACGCTCAACTGCACCTTCGGAGCGCCTTCCCACCACACGAACAGCCCGCGTTCGATGTCGCTGCCGATCAGCAGGCCGCTGCTGAAGTAGGGATAGACGTTCCACAGGCTGTTGAAGGCCGGCAGATCGTCCTCCGGGTAGGTGTCGAACCACGCCACTTCGGTCGGGTTCAGCGGCGAGGACACGTCGATGATGCGCAGGCCGCTGCGGTAATTGGCCTGGTACATCTTGTTGCCCTTCAAATACAGGTTGTGCCCGATCGCCGGATTGTTGTTGGTGTAGCCGGGGCGCTCGATCGGGTTCGACAGGTTCTGGATGTCGAAGACCTTCGTCAGCGTCGGCTGCCCGTTGATCTCGTCCTTCTCGTCATTGAGGTACAGATAGCGCATGTCCGGCGTCGGCCATGCCTGGTGCGAGTACGCCGCGTTGGAGTACTGCAGGTTCTTGAGCACCACGATGTTCGACTTGTTGGTCACATCGAGGATGTCGAGTCCCGTCGCCGTGTTGCCGCCGTTGTAGCCGCTGCAGGCGAACGCGATCTGCCGGCCGGCGTAGGGGCCGGACGTGTAGCGGAAAACGCTCACTTCGTGGACGTAGCGCGTGCCCCAGCTCGCGACGAAGGTGGGATTGGCGGGGTTGGCGAGGCTGTAGATGCGCAGGCCGTTGGCGCCGCCGCCGGCGCGGTAGAGAAAGCCGCTGGCTTCATCGACGCACACCGTGTGCGTGGGCAGGTCGCCGCCTGTCGTCACGTTGCCCACCAGGGTCACGATGCCGTTGTCGATCTGCGCCAGGTTGAAGACCTGGATGCCGCCGCCGCCTTCACTCACCGAGTAGGCGTAGTTCTGATACTTGCGCACATCGCGCCACAGGCTGCCGGGCCCGGGCTGGATCGAAATCACCTGGGGTGCGCCCGGATCCGTGATCTCGACGAAGGCCGTGCCGTTGGAGAGCCCGACCATGGCGTACTCGCGGCCCGAGGGCGAGGTGTAGCCCCACAGGCTGTTGGCGTTGTCGGCGCCGCCGAGCTCGTTCAGCGTGAGCCAGCTCATCAGGCGCACGCCGTTCGACGCGAACTGGATCGCCTGCGTGCCGCCGCCGCCGCTCTGCAGCACGCGCGGCGCCCCAGTGCGCAGGCCGCGACCTTGGAACGCCGGCTGCTTGTCGCGCACCTTGCCGTCGTCTTCGTGGGCCATCGAAACACTGACGAGCGTGGCGGCGGCCGCGGTGAGCGCGGCGAGGCGGCGGGGCGTGAATCCCATGGCGGATCGAGTCGTTGGGCTTGGTGTGGGGAGGCGCGAGCCCGAGCATCGTAGCAGCCCTCCAAGTCGGGCATTGAGTTCGACGTGTCCGCTGTCGCCCCACGAATTCCACGGCCGTGATACCGTCGACCCGACGTCGCTAGCTGCGGCGCGTCCCCGATTCGCCGAAGGCCAGGCGGAGGTCGTTTCGTCGAACGGGCTCGCACGTTGGGCAGCCGTGCACTCACGCACGCAAACAAGAGATGGTTTCCATGCATAGAAACGCCACTTCCCGCTTCGCGCTCGCCGCCGGCTTCAGCCTCGCGCTGCTCGCTGGCGCTGCTCGCGCCCAAACTCTCGGTTGCGCCGTCGGCGCCGGCAACGGCGGCCCGATCCCGGCCACTGGCACAGGCGGAGGGACCTATCCGACCGTGCTCCCGAGCGCTCCGAGTTCGTTTGCGCTGAACGTCGCCTCGCTGCCTCCTGGCGCGAGCGTCGTCACCGAGGTCCGTGCGCGCGGTCTCACGCACACGTGGGTGTCCGACCTGCAGTTCGTGCTCGAGGACCCCAGCGGCGCTCTGCACAACGTGTTCGTCCGCGCCGGCGGTTTCAGCTGCGACTTCAACGGCGACTACGTGTTCATCCCGCCGTGCACTGGACCTGCGCTGGCGTTGCCCGTGACCTGCACGGGCTCGGCGACCTTGACGGCGGGCACCTACGACCAGAACTTCGGAAGCGGAACGCTCGCCTGGCCCACGGGAACCTTTGGCATCAACAACACGCGCCTCGACTCCATCGCGGCAACGACGGGGACTTGGACCCTGCGTGTGTACGACTGGGCCGGAGGCGACATCGGTGCGCTGACGTCCTTTGACCTGTGCTTCGGCACGCCGGCGGGCCCCGCCGTGCCGAGTTCCGCGCCAACGCTGCTCACGCCTTCGAACGGCGCGATCGCCACCAATCCGGTCACGTTCACTTGGTCGAGCGTGGACTGCGCTGCGAGCTACGACATCGACATCGACGGCGTGGTGACCAACGTGCCTGGGACATCGTTCGCGGCGCCGGTCGCAGCTGGCCCGCACACCTGGACCGTGCGCGCTACGAACTCGAGCGGCGCCGGGCCGTTCGCCGCGCCGTTCACGTTCCAGGCCTCGCAGCCGCCGCCGAGCTCGGTGTGCTTCGCCAACGGCGCCGCGGTCGGTCCGGTTCCCGCCTCAGGCACCGGAGGTTCGGGCTCGGTCTGGCCTTCGGTGTTGCCGGACTTCCCGTACTCGACCAGCTACATCGTCACGGCGCCGCTCGGCGCGACGCAGCTCGTGAAGGTCGACTTCAACTTCGGCACGCAGCACACCTGGGCCGGCGACTTGTTCTTCGTGCTCACCGATCCCACTGGAGCGCAGCACAACTTGCTGCATCGCCTCGGAAGTTCGAACGGCAGCGTCGGGCTCAACTGCGACATGATCGGGCCCTACTCGATCTACGAGTCGTTCGGCGTGCCCTGGCCGACCACTTGCCCCCCGAGCACCGATATCCCGAGCGACAACTACACGCAGTCGTTCGGCGCATGGCCGAGCGGTCTCCACGGCATCTTCAACACTCCCCTCAGCGCGATTCCGGTCAGCAACGGTCTGTGGACCTTGACGATTTACGACTGGTCCGGCGGCGACACGGGGGTGCTCGGCGGTTGGCGACTGTGCTTCGACGACGGTGCGCCGGTCGGACCCACGAACTACTGCACGGCCGGCACGTCCACCAACGGCTGCAACGCAACGATGGGCGCGAGCGGCAACCCGAGCGCGAGCCAGACCACGCCGTGCGTGCTCACGGTCTCGCAAGTCGAAGGTCAGCAGAACGGCATCCTGTTCTACGGGCTCGACAACGCGGCGTTCACGCCGACGCCGTGGGGCTCGGGCACGAGTTGGCAGTGCGTCCGCAAGCCCACGCAGCGCACGGGCGCGCAGACTTCCGGCGGAAGCGCGGGAGCGTGTGACGGCGTGTTGACGCTCGACTGGGACGCCTGGCAACTGGCGGTTCCCAATCGGCCCGGCTCGCCGTGGGGCTCGGGCGACAAGGTCTATGTGCAAGCCTGGTTCCGCGATCCGCCGGCCCCGCGCAGCAGCAATCTGTCCGACGCCATCGAGCTCACCTACCTGCCGTAGGGCCGCGCTCGCCGTGGAACGCTCAGCGCGCAACGAGCGCCTGAGCGCTGTTCAAAGCGCCGTCGATGCTTGCGCAGTGCAAGTGTCGACGGCGCATTTCGTTGACCGCGATCAGCGCGCTTGCGGCGGCTCGTAGCTCGTCGAGCGCGACCCGCGGCGCGCCGAGGTGATCTGCAGGTACGCGAACGGCAGCGCCTCGGCGGCTGCGCGCAGGCTGTGCGCGTGTAGAGCGGTGCGCAGGTTCGAGCGTGCGGAGTAGTAGACGCCCCGAACGAGCTCTCCCGCGGAATCGAAGGCGCGTTCGTCGGCCACGCGGCGGCGGAGTGAATAGGACTGCTCGACGCGGCGCGTCAGCTCCAGGAAGGTCAAGTCGTGCGAGTGCTCGACGCTCGAACGGCCCGCGTAGACCAGCGTGTGGCCAGCGAGCAGCGCTTCGGGGTTCGCTGTCTTTCACGGAAGCCCGGCGGGTGCGGCTCGTCTCTCGGGGGCGCGGCGCGCAAACAGGGCCTGGATACCTGTCCCCGCTGAGCGTCGTTGCGCAACCAGCTGGCGCCCGAGGTCGCTCGAACTCCTCGAATGGCTCGGCCAGTTCCACACGATCCCTGCGGAGGCTCCCGTGACGACTCTTCTGAATCTGGCTGCTGCGGCCCTGCTTGCTCTCGCGACGTCCGGGCCTGCGGCGGCTGCGGCAGCGCAGCAACCCGCCCCGCGCGTCGACCTCGACCTTCTGTTCCCGACGCCAGCTGCGCCGTTGATCTGCTCAGCGCCGGACAGCTCGCTGGCCGACTTGCTCGACGCGCTGTCCGAAGCGACCGGCGTCCCGTACTTGGTCGCCGACCCCAAAGTCGCTGCGGCGCTGCGCGAGCCGCGTGCGTTGATGCCCTCGACGAGCGAGATCGCTGCTGCGGATGCCTACTTCGAAGTCGAGTCGCAACTGGCCAGGCGCCACTTCTTCTTGACCTGCAATCCTCACGTGACGCCACTCACGGTGGGCGTGCATCACCACCAACTCTCGTCGCGGAGCGCGCCGCTGCTGATGAAGGCGACTCGTGACGATCTCAACTCCCTTCGCCGCCACCCGGCGATGCAATTCGTGATCACGCTCCAACTCGAGCACCTCGATCCGGGCACGCTCGTTTCTCGGCTCAAGCCGCTCTTGCCGCGGACCGGCCAAGGCCTCGGCATCATGCCCATCGGCTTCTCGCGGACCGTGGCTTTGACCAGTGGCGGTGTCGAGCTCGCCGCAGCGGTCGACCTGCTGCGCAAGCTCGACGCGGAGGCGGGCGCGAGCAAACGCTCCATCGCGAGCGGCAGCGTGCCTTCGGTTCTCGAGCTCGCCTTCCCGGCGCCAAATGGCTCGCTGTTCGTTCCGGCCGGCGTGAGTCCTCTCGCAGACCTGGTGTCTTCGCTCTCGCAAGCGACTGGCGTGACCTACGTGATCGACGCGAGTGTGAAGGAGGCCTTCGACGTCGCGCAGGTGTCGCTGCGCGAGTCCATCACGCTGCAGTCCGCGGAGGCGTACCCGTGGATCGAGTCGCAGATGCTCGAGCACGGCTTCGGCCTTTCGTGCGACGCGAGCTCTCGGCCTGCGACCGCCCGAGTGCGGAGCGACACGTCTTCCGCTGCGACTGCCGAGGACTGCCTCGCTGTGGGTCTGGGTGACTTCGACTTCGTGCGCCGTCACCCCGCGCTGGGCTTCACGATCAACCTGAAATTCGAGAACGTCGACGCTCGCGTGTTCCCGCTGACGCTCCGTGCCCTGTTGCCCGCCAACCCGCGTACGGGCGACTTGACGACGAGCAGCGACATGAGCTCGATCTCGCTGCGAGGGCACGGTCGGTTCGTCGCTCAGACCGCCGACCTGATGCGGCACTTCGACACCGAGGCGGGTCGCTCGGTGACGGCGCCCGGCCCCGACGGTCGCAGGCTCGAAGCTCAATCGATGTCAGGTCGCTGACGTAGCTCAGCTCGCGCTCGGCGGCTCGTAGCTCGTCGAGCGCGACCCGCGGCGCGCCGAGGTGATCTGCAGGTACGCGAACGGCAGCGCCTCGGCGGCTGCGCGAAGGTTTTTTGCGCGCAGAGCGATGCGAAGGTTCGCGCGTGTGGCGTAGTAGACAGCGCGAATCACCTCGAGCACCGAATCGAACGCGCGTTCGTCGGCGACGCGGCGCCGCAGCGAGTACGAGTGGGCGACGCGGCTCGTCAGCTCTTGCAGGCTCAGGTCGTGCGAGTGCTCGACGATCGACTGGCCCGCGTAGACCAGCCTGTGGCCGGCGAGCAGCGCCGCGCGCGCCCACAGCATGTCTTCGCCGAACGGCGTGCGCGGGAACGGCGTGCGCTCCACGGCGCTGCGACGCACGCAGCTAGAGACGTCGTCGAAACCGACGCGTGTGAGTCGCTCGGCTGGCGCGAGCGAATCCCACTGCGGGAGCGACAAGGGTTCGATCACGCGCCGCGCGCTCGAGGCGAAGTGCGCCTCGAGGTTTGCGCGCTGGAACGGATGGCAGTTGGGCCGCGGGACCTGTCGCGACCACGCGCCCGCGACGCGCGGATCCTCGAAGGGCGCAAGCAGCTCTTCGAGCCAGTTTTCGTCGAGCGGCCGGGCATCCTGCGTGAGCAGCACGACGAGCTCGGTCGAGCTCGACAGGATCGCCTTCCCGCGCGTCGCGCCGTGGTCGAACTCGCTCTGCGCGATCGTCTCGAACTCGACGCCGTGCTTGGCGAGGACGCGCGGCGTTGCGTCGCTGGAGCTCGAATCCACCGCGCGCAGCACGATGCGCCGCGTCGTTCGCTGCCCTCGCACGGCGCCGAGCACCTCGTCGAGCCGCTCGCCGCCGTTCCAGGTCGGCAGGAACACGGTCACCGGGCCGCGCGCGTCGCTCATCGCCCGCACGATAGCGCGCCACTCACGGCGCCGTGAGCCAGCGCGCGTCGGGCGGCTCGCCGGTGAGCGCTTCGAGGAACTGGGCCAGCTCGTCGATCTCGCTCTCGCTGAGCTTCAGCGGCTGCAGCGTCTGCTCCTGGTGGTGGCCGACCTGCGTCGCGCCTTCGAGCGTCGAGTAGAAGCGCAGCACGTCGCGCAGCGTCGCGAACTGGCCCTGGTGCATGTAGGGCGGCGAGAGCGCGACGTTGCGCAGCGTGGGCGTGCGGTACTCGCCGAAGCTCTGCGGGTTGACCTCGAGCGTCTCCAGCTTGAGCGCGGCCTCGCCCTCGCGCGCATCGCTGAAGGCCGAGCGCGCGTTGAACTCGTCGGCGAGCACGGCCGCCGCGCCGGCGAAGCGCGCGGGGTCGGTGGGTTTGCCGCCGTTCAGCGGCGGGACGCCGATGTTGTGGAACTCGCCGTCGCTGAAACTCGGTCCGCCGTGGCACGAACGGCAATTGCCTTTGCCCAGGAACAGCGCGAGCCCGCGCTGCGCGCTGGGGCTGAGCTGCTCGTCGGCCGCGCGAGTGTCGCCGCGCGCGAGCGCCGCCGCGAAGCGATCGAAGGGCGAGTTGGCGCGCACGAGCTTGCGCTGATAGGCCTCGAGCGCCTTGCCGAAGTTCGTGACGACGCGATTCGCGGCGACGCGCGACGCCTCGCTCATCGAGTTCCACGCGACGTGGCGCGGATCGTCGGCGCGCTCTCGCCCCGGCTTGGCGCGCGCGGGCCAGTCCGTGGCGTCGGGCAGTGCTCCGAAGAGCTCCTCGTAGCTGCTGCGCAGCGTCGCATCGGCGCGCAGCGCGTGCACGAGCGCGACGCGATCGCCGCCCATCTCGAGCTCGTTCTCGAGCGGCTGCACCGCCTGCGCCCAAAGCGTGTCTGCGCGTCCGTCCCAGAACAGCCAGCGCTGGTGCGCGACGTTCCACAGGCTCGGCGTGTGACGTTCGCTCTTCCCGAGCGTGTGCGCCACCTGCTTGCCGTCGGCGAAGCCGAGCGCGGGATCGTGGCAGGTCGCGCAGGAGACCTTGCCGTCGCTCGAGAAGCGCGTGTCGAAGAAGAGCCGCTGCCCGAACTGCGCGGCGCGCTCGTCGTCGGCCAGAGCGTTGGTCGCGTTGTGCGGCGCGGCCGGCAGCGGCGAGAGCGACGCGATGCGCTTGAGGTCGCGCTCGCTCCACTCCGGCGCGGCCGTCGTGAGTGCGACGCCTGCGGCCAGCACGACTCCGGCGAACTTCATTCGAGCACGACGTCGGCCTGCGCGCGCTCCGTGAGCGCCCCCGACGTGACGTCGAAGTACAGCTCCCAGCGGCCGGTCATGTGGAACAGCATGCCTTGGACGAGGAATTCACCGCTCTCGCTGCGCGTGATCTTCGGCGTGCGGTTCATGCCATGTCCGTGCTCGGGCATCGAAGCGTCGACCGCGAGGGCGACATTGCGGGCGAGCTCGCTCGGCGCGTCCGCGCGCGCGACCCACACGCGCAGTTCGAAGGCCTCGTTGTCGGGCAGCGCGCTCGGCGGCGGATCGACGTGCACGACGTACGCGCCCGCGTTGCTTTCGATGCGCGCATGCTGAGCCCAGGCGGGCGCAGGCGCGGGCGGCCGCGGAGCTTCGACGGGCTCGACGCGAGTTGGGGCGGCCTGCGGCGTCGGTTCGACGCGGGCCGGCGCTGTGCAGGCGGTGAGGAGCGCAAGCGAGGCCGCCAGCGCCGAGCTCGTGGGGTGTCGCGTGTTCGCCATGGTGTGCCGTACGGTGCCGGAGCAAGTCTCCCACGTTAGCCGCCGCGCCGCTCGGCGTTCCCGGCGTGCTCGCAGTCAACGTGGAAGAACCGCTCTGGCGCCGTACTGCTGGACTTCAGAAGCGGACAAGTGCGCCGTGTTCGTCGCTTCGGACATCGATGCGCGCGCCCAGCCACTCGCGCACGAGCTCGATGTTCGTCGTCGCGTGCAGCGAGAGCGGCAGCGCGCGGAAACGGCCGCCGCCCGCGAGCGCGAAGGGCAGCACGAGTTGATCCGCCAGGTGCTCGCCCACCGGCGCGTCGTGCTGCAAGTAGGTCTGCGCCGCCGCACAGGCCTCCTGGGCGACGAACTCGCTGGCGCGGTTGCGTTCGCCGAAGGCGCTGACCAGCTCGCGCACGTGCTCGAACCCCAGCTCGATCGAGAGCACGTTGCCCGGGCCCGGGCCCGGGACGCGCGCTTCTTCCAGTTGCCCGGGGCCCCAGCCGAATTCGCGCCGCACGATGGCGAGCTCGCGCGCAGCCACGACCGGCGGCAGGTTCGCCACCAGGCAGCGTGCGCGGTGGAGCGTGCGGTCGCCGCGTTCGGTCAGTTCGATCGGCTGGAGCGGCGCGGGCGTGATCGTGGCGCGCAACAGGCCTCCGCCGGCGGGAAAGAAGCCGTAGCGCACGATCTCGAGCTCCACGCGCGGGCCCATGCGCGCGAGCACCGGCAGGAACACGTCGCGCACGAAGTCCGCGGGCGGCGCGAGCGGGTTGTGCGTGCCGCCTTCGATCTCGACGGTCGATGGCGCGCCCGCGCTCCACAGCGCCGGCAACACGGTCTGGAGCACGAGACTCGCGCTTCCTGCGGAGCCCACGGCGAAGCGATGGTGTCCCGCTTGGATCGCGCCGGGCTCGAACACGAGCTCGCTCGAACCCAGCTCGGCCCCGCTGACGCGCGCAGATCCCACGCGTTGCGCCGCGAGCACCGCAGCGAGGTGTTGGCGCTTCAGTCCGGGCTTCTCGCGTCCTGCGCGAATCGAGTGGATGCGAAAGGGCTGGCCCGTGACCAGCGCGAGCGACAGCGCGCTGCGCAGGATCTGGCCGCCGCCTTCGCCGCGTGAACCGTCGAGGATGTGCATGGAAGTGCTGGAGTGCGCGTTATGAGCAGGCTGGCGGCGCTCGCCCGACTCGAGCGAGCGCCGCGGAGAAATGTGGGCCTTGAGATCAGCCCTTGACGCACACGACCTGGCGCAGCGTGTGCACGACCTCGACCAGGTCCTTCTGCGCCTCCATCACCGCGTCGATCGGCTTGTAGGCCGCCGGCGTCTCGTCGATCACGTCGGAGTCCTTGCGGCACTCGACGTGCGACGTCGCGCGGCGGTGGTCCTCGACCGAGAACATCGAGCGCGCCGCCGTGCGCGAATGCGCGCGACCCGCGCCGTGGCTGCACGACTCGAAGCTCTCGGGGTTGCCCTTGCCGCGCACGATGAACGAGCGCGCGCCCATGGAACCGGGGATGATGCCCAGCTCGCCGGCGCCCGCGCGCACCGCGCCCTTGCGCGTCACGAACACGTCTTCGCCGTAGTGGCGTTCGCGCTGCACGTAGTTGTGGTGGCAGTTGACCGCGACGAGGCCGTGCTGGAAGCGCGGCAGGCCGGGCAGACTGCTCACCGCGTCGATCACCGCGCGCATCATGAGCTGGCGATTCACGGCGGCGAAGCGCTGCGCCCACGACACGGCCTCGACGTAGTCGTCGAAGTTCTCCGCGCCCTCTTCGAAGTAGGCCAAGTCGCGGTGCGGCAGGCTGCCGAGCTGGCGCTCCATGTCCTTCTTGGCGAGTTCGATGAAGTACGAGCCGATCTTGTTGCCGATGCCGCGCGAACCGGAGTGCAGCAGGAACCACACGCGCTCCGCTTCGTCGAGGCAGACCTCGATGAAGTGGTTGCCGCCGCCCAGCGTGCCGAGCTGATTGAACGTGTTCGCGTTCTTGATCGCGCGGTGCTTGCTCACGATGTCGGCGTGGCCGCCTTCGAGTTCGGCCCAGGCGCGCTCGACACGCGCGGGCGCGTCGTGCCAAGAGCCCTTGTCGCGTCCGCCGCGGTTCTTCGACATGCCGTGCGGCACCGCGCGCTCGATCTCGAAGCGCATCTGCTTGAGATCGTCGGGCAGATCGTTCGCCGTGAGCGTGGTCTGCGTCGCCATCATGCCGCAGCCGATGTCGACGCCGACCGCGGCGGGGATGATCGCCTTGTGCGTGGGGATCACGCTGCCGACCGTGGCGCCGATGCCGAAGTGCACGTCGGGCATGGCCGCGACCCACTTGTGGATGAAGGGCAGGCGCGCGACGTTCGCGAGCTGCTGGCGCGAGCCATCGTCGAAGGGCACGCCGCGCACCCAGGCCTTGATAGGCGCGGCGCCTTCGTGCTGGAGCAGGACGTAGTTGGACTGCGATTCGTCGTGGGCTTGCATCGTTGGTGCTCCTCGCCAGAGCGGCGGGTGAAGGTACGGGCTGCGCGCGGCCGGGCCGCTGCACGGGTCCGATCCCAAACGGGTCCCGTGAGCCGAGAGTCGTTCATTGCCGAGCTGCTCTCGCGCCGCCGCCGCCCGCGCGCGCCCCGTGCCGCCGACTCCGGGAATCGGGAGCGGCGTGGATCGGATCGTGCGCGGACGAGGGCTGCAGAGCACGCGCGGCGCCAGCGCCGGCTCGAATCGAGGGTGTCGGCGCAAACTGCGGGCCTGCTTGGGGTTGCGCGCGGCGGTCGGGATCGGCCGTCGTCCCGGCCCGTCCGCGCCCCGGCGACCGGATTATCCGATGCGATAGGACTATCTCCCAATGGCTAAGCAGCGCCCCACCGTCGTGATCGGCTTCCTGGGCCTCAAAGTCGACGACAGTCGGCGCGACGCCTCGCGCTGGGACCGTTGGCGACCGAGCGTCGACCTGTGCCGCCACGACGACCTCGTGGTGCGGCGCTTCGAGCTGATCGCCGACAGCAAGCACCTCTCGCTCGCGCGCCAGGTCGGCGCGGACATCGCGACCGTCTCGCCCGAGACCGAGGTCGAGCTGCGCACGATGGACCTGGTCGATCCGTGGGACTTCGAAGAGGTCTTCGGAGCGCTGCTCGACTTCGCGCGCGCGTACCCGTTCGCGCCCGAGCGCGAGGACTACCTCGTGCACATGACCACGGGCACGCACGTGGCGCAGATCTGCCTGTTCCTGCTCGTCGAAGCGCGCTACATCCCCGGCCGACTGGTGCAGGTCGGTCCGCCCGCGCGAGGGAACTCGAGCGAGGTGGGCACGTACTCGATCATCGACCTCGACCTGTCGCGCTACGACAAGCTCGCGGCGCGCTTCCGGCGCGAGCGCGACGAGCACGTCCACTCGCTCAAGAGCGGCATCGCGACCCGCAACGCGGCCTTCAACGCGCTGATCGAACGCATCGAGCGCGTGGCGCTGGATTCCGAGGCGCCGCTGCTGCTGACGGGGCCGACCGGCGCGGGCAAGAGCCAGCTCGCGCGCCGCGTGTTCGAGCTGCGGCGCGAGCGCCGCGCGCTCGGCGGCCCGTTCGTCGAGGTCAACTGCGCCACGCTGCGCGGCGAGACAGCGATGTCGGCGCTGTTCGGACACAAGAAGGGGGCCTTCACGGGCGCGGCCAGCGATCGACCGGGCCTCCTGCGGAGCGCCGACGGCGGCCTGCTGTTCCTCGACGAGATCGGCGAGCTCGGCCTGGACGAACAGGCCATGCTCTTGCGCGCGCTCGAAGAGGGCCGCTTCCTTCCCGTCGGCGCGGACAGCGAAGTCACCAGTCGCTTCCAGCTCATCGCCGGCACCAACCGCGATCTGCGCGCCGCGGTGCGCGAAGGTCGCTTCCGCGAGGACCTGCTCGCGCGCATCGACCTGTGGACCTTCCGCTTGCCCGGCCTCGCGCAGCGGCCCGAGGACATCGAGCCCAACCTCGAGTACGAGCTCGAGCAGTGGGAGCGCCGCCGCGGCCAACGCGTGAGCTTCAACCGCGAGGCGCGCGAACGCTTCCTCGCCTTCGCCACCTCGCCGCAGGCGCGCTGGCCCGGCAACTTCCGCGACTTCAACGCCGCGCTGACGCGCATGGCGACGCTGGCGAGCGGCGGACGCATCGATCGGGCGCTCGTGGACGAGGAGATCGAGCGCCTGCGCGAAGCCTGGGGCCAAAGCGCGCCGACAGCCGCTGAAGACGAACTCGAGAGCCTGCTCGGCCCCGCCGGGGTCGCGGCGCTCGATCGCTTCGATCGCGTGCAGCTCGCCGACGTGGTCAGCGTTTGTCGCGCCGCGCGCTCGCTCTCCGAGGCCGGCCGCGAACTCTTCGCCGCCTCGCGCGCGCGCAAGGCCTCGAGCAACGACGCCGACCGGCTGCGCAAGTACCTGGCGCGCTTCGGGCTCGAGTTCGAGTCGCTGCGCGCGCGTTCAGCGCGCCGCTGATGCTTCGCGCGGGGTCAGCGCCCACTTCGGCGCGCCGAGTCGGAGCTTGCCGAGTTTCACCACGCGTCCGTGGCGATGCACGGCGCCGGCTTCGCCGAGGGCCGCGAGCGGGACGCTGAAGGGCTTTGCGCCGAACCAGCGTGCGACCAGCATGGGCGCGAAGTGCACATGCTCGTCGTCGCGCGCGATCTCGAAGCTGTTGCCGAAGTTGAGCCAGCCGACGGCGATGCTCTGGTAGCGCCGCGCCGCTGTCGAACCGCGTCGCGGACGCGGCGGATAGGCGCGCGCCAGCTCTTCGAACGTGCTCATGGCGAGCATCCGCAGGCCGAGCACGATCAGCCCATCGACCAAGAGGATCGCTGTGACGAGGAGGACGATCTCAGTTCCGCTCATTTGCGCCTCCGCGCTCGAGCTGGCCGGACAATTCGAAGTAGCGCTGCAGCACCAGCAACGCGATCAACTCCTCGCGCGCGGGGTCTAGGAACTGCGTCACGAAGGCGTGCGCGCGGTTGAGGATGCGCAGCGCGTCGCTGGTGTGTCGCTCGTAGTGCGTCACCTTCTCTTCGAGGTCGGAGTAGTCGTCGGCAAGCTCGACGTAGTGCACTCCCGGCTCGAGGCGCGATTCGAGGAACCAGGTCTCGAACTTCGGCCGCGTCATGAAGCACAGCGAGTTCGAGGACAGGATCCACTTCAAGTTGGTGGCGACGTCGTTGCCCTCGATCGAGAGCACGAACTTGTGCTGGAGCTGCTCGTGGATGCCCAGGAAGGGCTTGGCGAACTGCGGCGTGGCGCGGCTGTGGTGCGCCTGTCCCACGTCGCACAGCGGGTGGTCGTGGAAGCGCTCGAGGAAGCGCAGGCGATGCGGTTTGTTGGCTCGGCCGCGCCACACCAGCGTCGGGCGCTTGTCGACGAACGGCAGCGGGTCGTGCACGAAGTTGAAGTGCCGCGCGCGGTTGAGCTTGAGCAGCACGCTGTTCTGGTTGTCGCCCTCGATCGGGCGCGCCTTGACGATCGTCGGAGCGTCCGGGACGGCGGTTTCGTCGCCGAAGCGATAGGCCACGCGCAACTCGCCCGGGAAGCAGCGCAGGTGCTCGAGCAGGTCGAGGTGATAGTTGCGCTGCTCGCGCATGCGCCAGGGTCGCAGGGGTTGGAACTGCGGCGCGACCTCGAACGGCGTTCGGACGCGGATGTAGTGCTCGACGCGCGCTTCGATCGCGGCCCGCTGGTCGGGGTTCAGGCCCGCCAGACGCCGAAACGCAGCCTGCCGTCGGGCCTGCCAGATCGGCCGGGGCACGGCCAAGCGAGCAGCGTGCCCCAGGAAGTACAGGAGCCGGGGGTTCTTGTGGCGCAGTCGAGCCAGGCTCGCCATCGAGAGCGAGTGTACCCTCACGTCGCCGGAAGGAACTTCCGCCTCGCGCGTGCGCGCCGAACGCGCCGAAACCAACTCGCGCGCGGCGGGTTCAAGGGGCCGTGGACGGCTCATCCGCCTCCGCACCGCATTGGAACAACGCTTCGACGACGACGCCGGCGTGCAGTGGATGCTGGCTTACCAACAGGGCGACGAAGCCGCCTTCGACCGCCTCGTCGAGGCCTACTCGGGGCACGTCTACGCGCTGTTCACGCGCTTTCTGGGGCCGGTTCCCGAGCGCGAGGACCTCGTCCAAGAGGTCTTCCTGCGCGTGATCCGCGCGCGCGAGCGCTATCAACCGACGGCGCGCGTCTCGACCTGGCTGTACCGCATCGCCTTCAACATCGCCGTCAACCGCACGCAGCGCGCCGGCCCGAGCGCGGCCTCGCTCGACCAGCCCTTCGAGGACGACGGTTCGCCCCGCGAGGTCGTCGATCGCTCGAGCGAGCCGCCCTCCGACGCGCTCGAGCGCGGTGACGTCGTGCGGGCCGTGCGCGCGGCCATCGCGGCCTTGCCGGAGAACCAGCGCATGGCGCTGATCCTGGCCAAGTACAACGAGCTGCCGTACATCGAGATCGCCAAGGTGCTGCGCTCGAGCGAGAAGGCGATCAAGTCTCTGGTGCACCGCGCGCGAGAGAGCCTGCGCGAGCGCCTGGCGCCGCTGCTCCAGCAGGAGTTGTCATGACGCGCGATTGCCATGAGTTCCGTGCGCGCCTGGCGCAGGCGCTCGGGGCCAGCACCCAGCGCGTGTTCGCGCCCGAGCTCGAGTGGCACACCCACGTGCTCACCTGCGGCGAGTGCCGCGCGCTGCTCGAGTCCGAACAGGCGCTGGAGCACGTCCTCGCCAGCTTGCCGCAGCCCACGCTCCCGCCGCACCTCGCGCGCCGCGTGCTCGAGCGGCTGACGGAGCAGCGCGTCGAAGCAGCGCTCGATCGCACGCTCGACCTCGCCTTGCGCGATGCGACGGACGAGGGACCGAGCGCTCCCGCGCGGCTCGCGAGCGACCTGCTCGCGCGTCTGGGGCCGGCACGCGCCCAGGCGGAGCGCGAGCGTCGTCTCGAACACGCGCTCGATGCGCTGCTCGACAGCGCGCCGTCGCCGCAGGTTCCCGCCGGACTGTCCGCACGCGTGCTCGAGAGCCTGGAGTTGGCGCGCCGCAGCCGTGCGACGCCGATTTCGGCGCCGACATCCATTCAGGGCGCGAGTTCCCAATCCGCGCGCGGCGTTCAACACGCGTCTCAGCCCGCGCGGGCCGGGGCGCGACCGCACGCGCGCCAAGTGCAGTGGAGCGCCCGCTCGTGGGCCTGGCTCGCCGCCGCGGGAGTTGCGCTGTTCGCCGGCGCGGCCGCGTGGATCCTCTCGCGTCCGTCCGCGGGCGAGCCGCGCCGCGAGGACTACGCCATCGAAGTCCCGCCCGCGCCCCAGGTGCGCCGCGAGGACGCGAGCCTCACGCCGTCCGGATCCGAGCGAGTCGCACAAACGCTGCCGGGGCCCGGCACTGAAGCGAGCGAACTGGAGCCCGACGTCGAACTGCTGGCGCAGCTCGAGTTGCTCGAGTCGTGGGAGCTGCTCGCCGACGAGGCGCTCGAGCTCGAGCTTCTCGGCGTGGACGAAAACACGTTGCTGAGCTTGCAGGCGCTGGAGTTCGAGGCCGGCGACGGATCCGCCGATGGGTCCGCAGACGGCTCCGATGGCGAAGCCGACGACGCGCCGCCGCCGAGTGCGCCTGTGCGCGGCGCCGACGAGCGTCCCAAGAACGGCTGACGACAAGAACGACGGACCAACCCATGTCGACCCACTTCGCGATCGCCGCTGCCGGACTCGCGCGCCGCTGTGCGCGCTGGGCCGCTGCGTGCGTGCTCGCGTCGAGTGGCTGGCTCGTCGTCGTGCTCGGCGCACACGCTTTCGCCGCGCAGGAGCGCAGCGAAGTCGCGCCGTCGCAGCAGCCGACGAACTCCGCGGCTGGCGCGAAGGCCAAGGGCGCTCCGAGCGCGCCGAAGGGCGGACTCGATCTCGAGCGCGCGCGCCAGCGCTGGCAGCAGCTCACGCCGCAGCAGCGCGACGAGCTGCGCCAACGCTTCGAGCACTTCCGCAAGCTCGACGAGGGCGAGCGCGCGCGCTTGCGCGGCCGCTTCGAGCGCCTGGGCGACGTGAAGCGCCGTGCGCTCGAGGCCCTGCCCGAGCCGGTGCGGCGCGAGCTCGACACTCTCGCTCCGCCGCAGCGCGGCGAGGTGCTGCGCGAAGTCGCGGCCGAGCGCATGTCGGAGCACGTGCACGACGTCGTCGCGATGATGCCCGAACACGTGCGTCAGGAATTCGCAGCTGCGGACGCGCCGCGCCGGGCCGAGATGGTGCGCGAGTTCGGCCGCATGCTGCACGAGCGCGCGCGACAGGAGCTGTTCCGGCTAGGTCGCGAGCTCGATCTGCCGCGCGAGCGCGTGGAAGCGCTCGAACGGCTCGAGCCGCGCGAACTGGGCCGCGAAGTGCTCGAACTGCGCCGCCAATCCATCGAGCGCGCCATCGCCGAACGCGGCCTGCCGCCGTTCGTGAGCGAGCAGCAGTGGGCCGAGATTCGCGAGCTGCGCGGACCGGAGTTCATGCGTCGCTGGGGCGCGCTGCACGGCCACCGCGGGCCCTTGGATGGACCGCGCGCGGGCGAGACGGACATGCCCAGCGGCGCGCCGCGCGACGGCGCTCGCGGCGGACATCCGGGCCCGCCTCCGGGCGCTGATCCGGGCGCTCATCCGGGCGCTCCTTTCGGCGGCCATGGCGGCGGCCGCGGCGGTGCTGCGCCGGGCGGCGATCGTCGTCGCGCGGGTCCGACAGGCGCTGACGCCGAGGCGGGGCCCGAAGCGAAGCCCGATGCGCCGAACGGCCCGCGCGCTGATCGCGATCCCGCCGATCCGCGCACGCGGCGCGAGCTCCACAACTCTGCGCGGGGCCGGCGACTGCGCGAGCTGCGCGACCAGACGCGCCCCGATCCGAGCTGGTTCGTCGAACTCTCGAAGGTCAAGTCGGACGAGCGCCAGCGCGTGATCGCCGAGCGCGTCCGCGAGCGCGCGCTGAAGTTCCTCGAGCGCGCGCCCGAGCTGATCGACGCCGCGCAACTCGAACGCTTGCGTTCTGCAACGGGTCACGAGTTCCACGAGCGCCTGCGCGAGCACTTCCCCGACCTCGGCGAGCCGGGCTTCCTGCGCGCCGGGCGCGGCCGCGGCGGACCGCCGCCGTGGCGCGGAGACGGACGTCCGCTGGAACCCGGCGGCGGTCCGCGCAATCCCGCAGAGCCAGCACGACCGGGTGACGGCGCCGCGCCGAACTCACCGCCGCGCCGGGCGCCGCAGCAGCGCTCCGGGCGCTGAGCCGCGCTGCTCCGCGCGCTTGCGCGACCGCGCGGATTCTGCGAAGACGAGCGCGTGGCGGTGGACTCGACCGGAAGCGCAGAGCGCGCGAACAGCAGTTGGCGCAGCGAGGCGCCGGCGCTCGTCGCGGTGCTCGCGCTCACGCTCGCGGCCCTGTGGCTGCGCCTTTCGGGAATCGCCTTCGCGCTCCCGTGCCAGCAGGAGCCCGATCCACACATCCTCGGGCAGATCGAGACGCTCTCGCAGGCCGAGGTCAGCGAGCGCGACCTGTACTACACCTCGATCTACCCGCACCTGATCGCGCGGCTGTCGCTGCTGACGGGCGCCGAGCCGGTGAGCGGCGCAGCGCTCGACGCGCCGCTGGAGGAACACCTGCGCGCGGCAAGTGCGCTGCACGTCCACGTCAGGCGCGTGGTCGCCTGGCTGTCGGTGCTCCTGATTCCCGCCACGTACTGGTTGTGCCGGCAGTTCCAGACGCGCGGCGCGGCGCTGTTCGCGGCGGCGCTGGCGGCGACGAGCTTGATGAGCTTGCAGTTCGGCCAACAGGCGCGGCCGCACGCCGTGGTGGCCTCGTTCGTGGCGCTGTCGCTCGCAGCCGCCGTCCAACTCCGGCGCCGCGCTGACGCGCGCTCGTTCGCGCTGTTCGGGGCGTTCTTTGCGCTCGCGCTGGCGTGCCTCACCAATGCCGCCGCAGTCGTGCTCGCCGCGCTGCCCGCCTACGCGCTGCGCGAGCGCGTCGCGGGCCTGCGGCGTTGGCTCGATCCGCTCGCGTTGATCCCGCTCGCGCTGGTGGCGCTCTCGTTCAAGCTCTTCTGGCCGTTCCTGTTCGTCGCAGCTCCACCCGACGCCGCGGCCAGCTCCGGCGCACCCGAGGTCGCGCCCTCGAGCGGCCCGCTGGTGCGTTTCGTGCTGTTCGGCGCGCTGTTCGGACTGGGCGTGCTCGGCGTGATCGCCGACTGGCTGCGCGAGCGTTCGTCGCCGCGGCTGCGCTGGGGCGCGCTCGCCCTCGCGCTCACTGGCGCGGGTCTGCTCGCCTCGATGCGCGCCGAGACGCTCCACATCGCCTGGCAGACGATCAAGCTCTCGGACTTCTCCGGCGGCGGCTTTCCGCTCCTGTTCGCGACGCTGTGGTACTACGAGCCCGTCGCGCTGGTCCTGTGCGGCTTCGGCGTCGTGGCCTGGTTCGCGACGCCGCGCGTCGATCCGACGCGTTCGCGCGCGAAGGACCTGCTCGTGGTGCTGGCCTTCGCCGTTACGTACGCGCTGGTGATCGGACTGTTCCGCTTGAACCAGCAGCGCTTCGCGATGCCTCTGCTCGCCGCCGTGTACTGCGGCGCGGCGTACGGCATGCAGTCGCTCGCGCGCGGGCTCGACGCGCTCGTCGGCACGGCCACGGCGCGCCGGAGCACGAGCTTCGCCGCCGGGCTCGCGCTGGCGACCGGCGCGCTGGCGAGCGTGGGCTACATGAACATGCGCTCGCGGCCGCACACGCTCGAGCTCGCGGCCGACTGGCTGCGCGCCAACGCCTCTCCCGCGCGCGACAAGGTCGCGCTGCACTTGCTCTACGACCTTCCGCTCGCACGCGTCGAGTCGAACCTGTTCGACGAGAGCGGCGCGCCGCTCAGCGTTTTCAGTCCCTGGCAGCACTACCAGCAGCACTGGATGCGCGAGTGGGCCGGCGAGCGTTGGAACGTGGAGCTGCTCTATCCCGACCGCGCGCGCTGGCCGTGGATCGCCAAGAACGCCGCGGAGTACGTCGCCGGGCTCGACGTCGAGTACGTGATCACGCCCGGCGAGGCCGGTGCGGGCGCGAACGCGATGATGGCCGCGGTGCGCGAGGCCGTGCGCGCGCGGGGGGAGCTCGCGGCGAGCTTCCCGGCCGAAACGCGGCCGCCCAACTCCGGCATTTCGGGCCTCGACACGCCGCACTTCACGCGCTTCGTGCTCACCAAGCGCTGGCTGGGGCCCGAGCTCGAGATCTACCGGCTCCGCCGCTGAGCGACTACTTTCCACGCCTCCCCGCGCCGCGCGAGGATCCCCGGAACGCAGTGGCGACGAACCGCCAGCTCAGCGCGGTCGAACGCCGCGGGGCGGCTACCATCGCGGCCCACAAGGAGTCGCATCGCGCATGAAGATCCTGATCGTCGACGACGACCCCAAGCTGCGCGGGTTCGTGGCCAAGGGCCTCGAGACGCACGGCATCGACAGCGTTTCGGCCTCCGACGGCGCTGAGGCGCTGGCCGTGCTCGAACGCTCGGTCTCTGATCGCCCCGACTTGATCCTGCTCGACGTGATGATGCCCGGGAAGACCGGCATGGAGTTCCTCGAGGAGCTGCGCCGGCGCGGCCACGACTTGCCGGTGATCTTCGTCACAGCTCGCCGCGGCGTGGAAGACCGCGTCAAGGGCCTGCGCATCGGCGCCGACGACTACGTGCTCAAGCCGTTCGAGTTCGACGAGCTGCTCGCGCGCATCGAGGCCGTCATCCGCCGCCGCCAGAGCGTGCCGGTGTTCGAGTTCGGCGACGTGCGCATCGACGTCGCGCGCCGCATCGTCGAGCGCGCGGGCCAGCGCATCGACCTCAGCCCCAAGGAGTTCGACCTCCTGCGCACGCTGGCCGAAGCGCGCGGCCGGGTCGTGTCGCGCACCGAGCTCTTGAAGGTCGTGTGGGGCATCACCTTCGACCCCGAGACCAACGTCGTCGACGCGCTCGTGGCCCGGCTGCGCCGGCGCATCGACCGCGGCGGCTCGTCGCTGATCGACACCGTCATCGGACAGGGCTACCGCCTCGTCACGCCGCGCGAGAGCAAGTGAACGGCACGCCGCAGCGCAGCCTCGGCGCCGCAGCGCGCTGGTCGATCGCCGAGCGCTCGACTTGGTGGTTCTCGATCACGACGGCCGTGGCCGTGCTGCTGATTTCGAGCGTCGCCGCCTGGCACATGCGGCGCGCGCTCGATCAATCGCTCGAGGCCGAGCTCGTCACCGGCCTGCAGGCCATGAAGGCCAAGTACGAGCGCTTGCCGAGCGAGCACGAAGGGCGTCCGGTCCAGATCGCCGATCGCGCGCGTGAGTTCGTCGAGATCGCGCGCGCCATCCAGGACGAGCGGCTCGACACGCCCATGGCGTGGCGCGTGGTCGACGGCCTGGTGGGGGCCGAGCTCGCCAGCTACGCGCACCCCACGATCGAGCGCTTCGTGTGGCCGCTGGAGATGCCGCTCGGCGCCACGCTCGACACCTCCGACGGTTTCCGGCTGACGTACGAGCGCTTCGAGAACGACGGCGCGTGGGTCGGCCTGGCGATCGATGCGCGCGCGCAGCGCAACCGCTGGCGCGCGTTCCTCAGCATCTCGGTCGCGCTGGCGCTGGTCTCGGGCTTGGGCGCGTTCGCCTCGGGCCGCTTCTTCATCCGGCAGATGTGCGAGCACCTCGAGCGCCTGGCGCGCAGCGCGCGGGCCGTGCGCGATTCGCGCGAGAACGTCGCGCTCGACACCGAGAACGTGCCGCGCGAGATCGGCAACGTCGTCGCCGCGCTGGGCGAGATGCTCGGCAACATCCGCACCGAAGCGGACCGCACGCGCCTGCTCACCGCGGGTCTCGCGCACGAACTGGGCTCGCCGCTGCAGAACCTGATCGGCGAGACCGAGGTCGTGCTGATGCGCGAGCAGGAGGCCGAGGAGTACCGCAAGGTGCTGCGCAGCCACCTCGAGGAGCTGCGCGACATCGGCCACGCGGTCGGGAACCTGATGACGCTGGTCTCGATCAGCCAGGCCACCGGACCGCGCGAGGCGGAGAGCTTCGATCTCGCGGAAGAGGCGCGCGTGCGGCTGCGGCGCGAGCGTTCGCACGCCGTGCGGCGCGACATCGAGCTCGAGGAACTGCTCGACGAGCGCGCCGAGCTGGTCGGCGATCGCGAAGCGCTGTGGCTCGCCGTGTCGAACCTCGTCGCCAACGCGATCGACTACTCGCCCAAGGGCGGCCGCGTGCGCCTCACTTTGCGCGCCGAACCGCAGGCGCTGGACGTGATCGTCGAGGACACCGGCCCGGGCGTCCCCGAGAGCGAGCGCGAGCGCATCTTCGAGCCCTTCTACCGCGGCGAGACCATGAAGAACCGGCGCGCGGGCTACGGGCTGGGCCTCTCGATCTCGAAGAAGGCCGTCGATGCGCACGGCGGCGAGTTGCGCGTCGATCGCTCGCCCGAACTGGGCGGCGCGCGCTTCCACCTGCGCTTACCGCGCCGGCCCCGCGCCGATCACGACCAGCGGTCGTGAGCCGACGCGGATGTGCGCGAGCTCGCGGAAGTGCGCGCGCTCGCCCGCCGGCTTGGCCAGCCAGTTCGACTCGCGCACCACGGCCGCGAAGTCGTCGCCCTCGCTCGCGGCGCGCGTCTCGAGCCGGCCGTCGAGCAGCTCTTCGACGGGAGCGCTCACGCACGGACCTGCGCCGTAGAAGCGCGGGCCCTCGGGATGCGTGTTGTAGAACGGGATCGCCTCGGGCTCGCCCGGCAGCTCCGCGAGCTTCGCCGCGAGTTCGCGATCGCTCTTGACAACGTCGTTCACCGGCAGGAGCAACGCAGCGGTCGTCGCGACGCCAACGGCCCATGTGGCCGCGACCGTGCTCGCCCACGACTCGAACTTGCGCGCGCGCCAGGCGCGCCAGCCCAGCGCCGCGCCGACCAGGAACACCGCGCCGCTCAGCGCTCCGCGGAGCGCGAGGCTCGGATAGGCGGCGGACAGGCGTTCGAACTCGTGGCGCGCATCCTGGAGCGACTCGCGCGCGAGCACGAGCTCGGCGAGTGGCGCTGCGATGGCGAGCGCGAGCCCGAGCACGGCGAACAGGCCCAGCGGCACGGCGGCCGAGCGCGCGCCGACGAAGCCGCGCTCGAACGCGCGGACGAGCCGGTGTGCAGCGAGCAGCGCGAACGCCGGATAGGCGCTCATCAGGTACAGCTCGCGCTTGGCGGGGATGATCGAGAAGAACACGAACAGCGCTAGCGCCCACAGCCAGATGCGCGCCAGCCCCGCCTGGCCGGCGTCGCCCGCGCGCTGCGCGCGCCACGCGCGATAACCGTCGACGAAGCCGAACAACACCGGCACGCTCCACGGCAGGACGAGCAACGGAACCTGCAGCAGGTTCTGCCACGGCGGCCCTTGGTGCGCGGTGCCCTTGGCCGCGCGCTCGATGTGCTGGCCGAAGAACAGCGGCCGCCAGAGTGCGGGCTCTTGGAGCGAAGCCGCGACGGCCCACAGCGCGACCGGAGCGATCGCGAGCAGCAGCGCCAACACCACGACGCCGCGTGAAGCGCGCGGACCGCTCGTGCGCAAGCGCGTGACCCACCAGGCGGCGAGCGGCAGGCCCGTGTTGACGAGCGCCACCGGCCCCTTGGCGAGCATGCCCACGGCGAGCAGCGCTCCCGCCAGCAACGCGTCGCGGTTGGCCGCGCGCACGTCACTCGCCGGCCGCGCGGCGAAGTACAGCGCGCCGACGCAGCCCAGGGTGAGCAGCGGATCGAGCGCGATGCGTCCCCCGTTCCACAGGATCAGCGCGAAGCCGAGGAACAAGAGCGGCGCCCAGCGCGCCTCGCGCGGGCCGAGCCACAGCGCGGCCAGGCGCTCGGTGAACCACGCGACGCCCGCCATCGGCAGCAGCGACACCAGGCGCATCGCGGGCACGTTCCAGTCGCTCAACCAGCCGAGCAGTCCGCTCAGCCAGTAGACCAGCGGCGGCTTGTCGGGATACAGATCGCCGCAGCGCCGGAGCACCAGGAACTCGCCGTGCTCATAAATCCAACGCGCGATCATCGCGTAGCGCGGCTCGTCCGGGGCCCACAGATCGCGACCTAGCGCGACGGCCGCCAGCGGCAAAAGGAACAAACGCCAATTCAGGAGCCGCGGGACAGCACTCGGCGTAGGCGAGGGCTGCGCATTGAGGTTCACTGCGGCGGGGCGTTCGGCGGGTTGTTCACGCCACCTGTGGAACTCACAATAACGGGCAGCAATGCCGTTCTCCACCCAAACCAGCGCGACCCCGCGAGCCGCGCGTGCGCTCGCCGCGAGCGAACAAGTCGAGCTCAGCCTCGTCGCGCCGGTGTACGACGAACGCGACAACCTCGAGCCGCTCTACCAGCGCGTCGTGGAGGTCTTCGGCCAGCGCGTGCGCTGGGAGCTGGTGCTGGTCGACGACGGCAGCAAGGACGGCTCGACCGAAGTGATGCGCGCGCTCGCGCAGCGCGATCGACGTGTGCGCTGCGTGGTGTTCGCGCAGAACTGCGGCCAGACCACGGCCATGCGCATCGGCATCCACAGCTCGCGCGCGCCGCTGATCGCCACGCTCGACGCCGACATGCAGAACGACCCGGCCGACCTGCCGGCGATGATCGACAAGCTCGGCGCGCACGACGCCGTGGTCGGCTACCGGCTCAAGCGCAACGACAACTTCGTGCGCCGCGTGAGTTCGAAGGTCGCCAACGCGATTCGCAACTGGCTCAGCGGCGACTCGATTCGCGACACCGGCTGCTCACTCAAGGTTTTCCGCGCGCACGCCATCCGCGAAGCGCCGCTGCATTTCGAAGGCATGCACCGCTTCATGCCGACGTTGCTGCGCTACTACGGCTTCTCGGTGATCGAGCACGGCGTCTCGCACCACCCGCGCCGCGCGGGTGCGTCGAAGTACGGCGTGCTCAACCGCGCCTTCCGCGCCTTCCGCGACCTGCTCGCCGTGCGTTGGATGCGTTCGCGCATCCGCCGCGTGACGCTCGTCGCGCCCGTCGCGCCGCCCGAGGACGGCGAGCGCGAGCCGTGATCGCGGTCCAAGCTCTGGGCCTCGCCGGCCAGGCCTGCTTCTTCTCGCGCTTCTTCGTGCAGTGGTGGCACAGCGAGCGCGCGGGCCGCAGCGTGGCCCCGCCGCTGTTCTGGTGGCTGTCGCTGATCGGCTCCGCGACCGTGGGCGTCTACGCCTGGTCGCAGCACACGCACGTGCTGCTCGTGGGCTACGTGCTCAACGGGCTGATCTACGCGCGCAACATCGCCTTCCAGCGCGGCTCGACTCGTCCGATCTCCGCGGGTCTGGCGACGCTGCTGGCGATCGCCATCGTCGCGGCCCTGACCGGCGCGGCGCTGTTCGAGCTGCAGCGGCGCACCGACCCCTCGCTCGCCTGGGTGCTGGTCGCGAGCGTCGGTCAGTTCTTCTGGTCGGCGCGCTTCGTGCTCCAGTGGTGGGCCAGCGAGCGCGCCGCCCACAGCCATTTTCCCCGCGCGTTCTGGTGGATTTCGCTGGTGGGCAACGGGCTGCTCCTGGCCTACGCGATCCACCTGCGCGACGCGGTCTTCATCGCCGGCTTCGTGCCGGGCCCGCTGGTGCAGATCCGCAACTTGATGCTCGGGCGCGCCGGCGCGGATGCCAACCGCGCCTCGGGTTAGTTTCCCCGCGGGTTAGATTCACAGGCGTGAAAGTCACGCTCCCCACGTTGTTGGCCGCACTCGCGTGCCTGGGTTCGATCGCTCCGGCCGCCGCACGCTCCGCTCAGGACGCGCAGAACGCCGCGAAGCAAGCTCGAGAGCTCCTCCGCGCCGCGCAAGGCGAGTTGGCGCGCCAGGGTCTCGAACTCGGCGCCGATCCCGTGCTCGAGGGCGTGAAGTCGGAGGCCTGGCTCGCCGCGATCGACGCCGATCTGCAGCAGCGCACGCGCGCCGGGGTGTTCGAGGCGCGCCGGCTGCTCCGCGACGCCCTCGCGCAGAAAGTCCCCGCGAGCGCCGACGAGTTCCGCGCCGCGCGCGCGGCGGCGATCGCCGAGTCCGCGCTCGTTCGTTTCGACGCGCCCAGCGGACGCCTCTTGTTCAACCAGGAGCGGCCATTCGAGCCCGCGCGCTTCGAACGCGAGCTGCTCGAGCAACTGGTGCTGCTGGCGCGCGAGCGACGTCATCCCCGCGCGGCCGCGGCCGACGCGGCGCAGCGGCCGACGAGCGAGTCGCAGGCGGTGAGCGCCGCGGTGCGCGCGGGCGAGGCGCTCGTGCGCGTCGCTGCGGTGATGGAGGCGCGCGGCGGACGCGCGGCGCGGGACGAGGCCGGTGTCGTCGATCCCGCCGAGCGCCTGGCGCGCGAGGCCGGCAGCGCGTTCATGACGCAGCGCCAGCTCCTGGGCGGCCTGGGCGCGCTCGACGGCGCCTTCGACGAGCTGCCCGCCTCGAGCGAGCAACTGCTCCACGCGCCCAAGCTGTACCGCGACCGCCCGCGCGAGGTCGTGCTGCCGCAGCTCTCGGCCGAGATCGCGCCCGCGCGCGTCGTGTGCGACGACCAACTCGGCGAGCTGGGCGTGCTCGAGGTGCTGCTCGAGGCCGGAGTCGAGCCCGACCGCGCGCGCCTGGCGGCCAGCGGTTGGGACGGCGACCGCATGTACGTGTACGAGGACGCGAACGGCGCCGTCGCGCAGGTCTGGCGGCTGTACTTCGACCGCCCCGACGACGTGCGTCAGTTCGTCGAGCTGTGGCGCGCCAAGGCCTCGGGTCGGATCATCGCGCGCGCGCTGACCTGCGACTGGATCCGCGCGAGTTCGGTGGCGCTCGCCACCAAGCTCGAGCAGGAACTCGCCGCCGCGCCGCCCAAATTGCAGCCCTCGCCCGAGGACCAGGGCTCGACCACCGAGGTCGAAGCGCAGCTCGCCAGCGTGCTCAGCCGCGCGCCGAGCCTCGAGGGTTCGCTGTGGCGCGTGCCGCAGTTCGATTTCTCGATGCGCGTGCCCGAGTCGTGGAAGCTCGAGGTGTTCGAGGGCGTGCCCTACGTGTTCGCCGAGCAGATCGAGCGCTACCGCGACAACATCAGCGTGGCGGAGGTCGACGTCTCGATCGACGAGTCGGCCGACCAACTGCTCGAGCGTCAGACGCGCGTGATCACCAAGCAGCCCAACCTCAAGCTCATCAAGGCCGAGAAGCGCATCGTCGACGGGCGTCAGGGCGTGTACCTGCGCTACTCCGGCGAGTCGGGCGCGCAGGAACTCGAGTTCGCGGCGCTCATGTTCGTGCGCAACCAACGGCTCGTCGCGGTCACGACGTCCGCGAGCCGCGCCACCTGGCCGACGCTCGAGAGCCTGATCGACGCGGCCTACCGCACGATCGAGGTGCGCCCCAGCGGCGCCGCAGCGAAGTAGGCGCGTGGACGACGCCCAGGCGCCGCTCGCCGACGCGCTCGCGACTCCGACCGTCGCCGCCGAGGCCTTCGTCGCCGCGCCGCCCGCGCGCGTGGTGGATTTGCGCGCGCCGATCGAGTTCGCGGCCGACCACTGGCCCGCGGCGGTCAACATCCCGCTGTTCGACGACGCGCAGCGCGCGCTGGTGGGCACGCTGTACCGCCAGGTTTCGCCGCAGGCCGCCTTCGAAGCCGGTCGAGCCGCGCTGGAGACGCACCTCGAGCCTTTCGTGACGGCGCTGTCGGAGCAACTGGGCTCGCCGGCGCCGCAGAGCGAACTCTCGCGCGCGCTCGCCGAGCTCGCCGGCGGCGGCATCGAGCGCCTCAAGGCGGCGTTGACGCCGGCGCCGCGCGAACTGGGCGAGGCGCGGCTGGTGCTGTACTGCCAGCGCGGCGGACTGCGCTCGCGTGCGACCGTCGCGCTGCTCACGCGCCTGGGACTGGGGCCGGTCGCGCTCGTCGAAGGCGGCTACAAGGCCTGGCGGCGGATTCTGTGCGAGCGCATCGCCGCGTGGCGCGCGCCGCGCACGCTGGTGCTGCGCGGGTTGACGGGAGTGGGCAAGACGCTCGTGCTGCGCGAGCTCGAAGCGCTGCGGCCGGGCTCGACGCTCGACCTCGAGGCGCTCGCGCAGCACCGCAGCTCGGTGCTGGGCATGGTCGGGCTTGCGCCGGTCGCGCAGAAGCACTTCGAGACGCGTCTGGCGCTGCGCCTCGCCGAGCTGCGCGGCCCGGCGCTCGCGATCGAGGGCGAGAGCCGCAAGGTGGGGGACGTGATCGTGCCCCCCAGCGTGTGGAGCGCGATTTCCGGCGGCGCGAACGTCGAGCTGCACGCGCCGCTCGCGCGCCGCGTCGAGGTGCTGTGCGCCGACTACCTCGCGTGCCCGGGGAGTCGCGCGCAGCTCGCGCCGCAACTGGAGTTTCTCGAAGCCCGGCTGCGGCGCGGCGGCTGGAGCGGCTCGCTGGTCGAGCTCTTGAACACCGGACGCGAGGCCGAGCTCGTCGAAGTGCTGCTCGAGCGCTACTACGACCCGCTGTACCGCCATTCCGAGCAGGGCCGGCGCGTCGCGGCGCGCATCGACGCCACTTCGCCGGCGCGCGCCGCGCAGCGCTTGGCCGAGCTGCTCGACGCGCAGGACGCCGGCGCCGGCGCGGCACTATGCTGAAGCTCTCCATGAGCACCGCCACGTCGCCTCGCATCCACCCCACCGCCGTCGTCGACGCGCGCGCCGAGCTCGGCGCCGGAGTCGAGGTCGGTCCCTACTGCGTCGTCGAAGCCGGCGCGCGCATCGGCGAGGGCTGCACGCTCGGCCCGAGCGTCCACGTGTTCGGCTGCGTCGAGCTGGGCGCCGGCTCGAGCGTGCGCACCGGCAGCGTGCTGGGCGGCGAGCCGCAGGACCTCAAGTACAAGGACGAGCCCTCGCGCGTCGTGATCGGCGCGCGCTGCCGCATCCACGAGCACGTCACCGTTCACCGCGGCACCGGCGCGAACACGGTCACCACGCTGGGCGACGAAGTGATGCTCATGGCTGGCTCGCACGTCGGCCACAACTGCCGCGTC
Source organism: Planctomycetaceae bacterium (assembly GCA_011525785.1). Classification (GTDB taxonomy): domain Bacteria; phylum Planctomycetota; class UBA1135; order UBA1135; genus WYBT01. The sequence continues at coordinate 13,181 of WYBT01000009.1, read as the reverse complement.
GAGAAGAACGTCATCCTGGTCAACGGCGCGATGCTCGGCGGACACGTGCACGTCGCCGAGCGCGCGTTCATCTCGGGCGGCGCCGCGGTGCACCAGTTCTGCCGCGTCGGTCGCTTGACGCTCGTGGCTGCGATGAGCGCCGTCACCAAGGACGCGCCGCCGTTCTCGATCGTGACCGGCGGCTACCCGCTGCGCTGGCGCGCGCCCAACACGGTCGGGCTGCGGCGAGCGGGCTTCGACTCCGAGCGCCGGGCCGCGGTGCGCCACGCGCTGTGGAGCCTGTTCCGCTCCGGCGAGAGCGCGCGCCAGGTGGCCGACGAGCTGTTCCAGTCGCCCGTGCCCGAAGTCGTCGAACTCGCGCGCTTCGTGCTCGAGTCCAAGCGCGGCGTGTGCGCCGGCAAGCGCGGCCGCGCGCACGACGACGACGGCGAGACCTTCTGAGCTACGACTTCGCGGAGTCCTCGCGCCGCGCGAAGACTCCCGCAAGCAGTGGCGACGAAACCAACAGCTCAGCGCGGCTGAGTGCCGCGGGGCGTGTCGGCGCTTTGGCTCGAGATGCCCACGGGTGGCGGCGCTCGGCTGCGCTGAGCGCGCGCGGCTCGCGGCTCAGAAGTCGATGCGCTGCGTGCTCGAGCGGCCCGGGCCCGGGTTGTCGATGCGCACGCCGCTCGGCACGACGTCCTGACGCTTGTCGGGGTCGTTCACCCACACTTCCGAGTCCTCGGCCAGCCACAGCACGGCTGAGCCCGCCGCATCCGCGTGCATCTGGTCCATTGCGATGCTGAGCTGGCGCTGCTCGTGCACGCCGAAGCGGAAGTTCGCCGCGGGGGCGCCGTTCCTGAACAGCTTGAGCTCCACGCGCGCGAACGGCAGCTCGACCAACAGATCCTCCGCTGGCGCGACGACGTCGAGTGTCGTGGCGGTCATCCGCACGCCGCGCGGCGCCTTGATGTGGGCTTTGTACCGGCCCGGCGCAAGCGAGGGGATGTTGAACCGACCGGACTCATCGCTCTGCCCGTACACCCGCGACCACTCGAACGCGACGCCGTTCCAGGCGAGCACGTCCTCGCCCACGGGGCAGGGCAGGTAGTCCCGCGAGTTCAGCTCGAGGTCGAGCGCGCAGGCCACGCCGTCTGGACCCAGCTTCACGACGCCTTGCAGGCGCTCGCCGCGCTCGAGCAGCACTTCGAGCGGCGCGGAGTTGTCGCTCACGCGCAAGCGCTCGGTCGTGGGCCGCATCTCGGCGCTCCACGCGACCAGCGCGATCTCGCGGTCGAGCTCGACCATGAACTCGAAGGCTCCGCTCGTGCTCTCGCAGCGCGCGTGAGCCAGCGGTTGGCGTCGCAGCGCTCCCTGGTACAGATCGAACAGCGCGACCCAGGCGTCGCTCGTCAGCGGCTCGCGGCCCACGACGCGGCCGTGCACGCGACCGGCGCTGCGCAGCACGAGGTCCGCGCGCAAATCGATCGGCGCGCTCGCCGTCTGCCACTTGCGCTCGACCCCGAGCGCCACGTCGAACTCGCGCGGGTTCTCGCCGGTGCGCAGCACCTTGAGCGACAGGTCGAGCCGCAGCGCGCCGGCTGCCAGCCGCCCGGCCACGTGTTCGGTGATCTCGATGCGATAGCTGCCGTCGCTCGCCGTGCGCGCCACGCGCCCGTTCGCATAGCTCACCGGCCGCTTGCGATTGCGCACGGCTTCCTGCACTTCGACCCCGCGCACGTAGTGCTCGACAGTCGTTGCGTCGCCGACGCTCTCGTTCCGCGCGATCAGCACCAGGTCGACCTGCGCCGGCTCGCCCCTGCTCGTGCGCACGTTCCCGACCAGGAAGACCGCCATCCCCTGACGCGCGGTCGCGTCGCGCTCCACGCGCTCGCTCGCAGCCGGCGTCTCGAGCTCGGCGGGTTGCGGGGGCGCGCTGGGCGCGGTGCTCGACTCCTTTGCCGGCGCGCGCGCCGCCGCTCCGTCGCCCGCGTCCGCCGAGAACCACCACAGCGCAGCCGCTGCCGCGCCGAGCAGCGCCAAGCACAGCGCGAGGAACTTCGTCGAGTCGCCGGTCACTCAGAGAAGGTAGCGAGCTTCGCTACGGGCTCCAGCACTCGAGCGCCACGACGGCGGAGGGGTCTGTCGAACGTGTCAGGCGCTCCCAGGCGAACCTCCTCTCGCGCAGTGGATCTTCGCGCCGGCGCGCGGGCTTTCGCGACTCGCTTCAATCGAGCGTTGGCAGATCCAGCTTGATGCGACGCTGAAACACCGGGTACTCGGCCGGGATCTCGAACCATTCGATCGGAACGAACTCGTGGCCTTCGCGTTCGGCCCGCACACACAGCGCGCGCACGCCGTCGACGCCCAGGCGGCGGCAGATTTCGAAACCGATGGAATAGGCGTCGTCGCAGGCGCTCTGCGGGGTCTTGGGCCAATCGCGCTGGTCGACGATCCACGCGCGCTTGCGACGCTCCGGAGTCAGCGTCCCCAAGTTCCAGTCGTGATTGTCGGCGACGTTGTCGCGGACCGCGGGCGCAAGTTCGGCGGCCAAGTAGTCGGCGAGTCCCTCTTCGACCGTGTGAGGTAGTCGGTCCCACGGCGCCGTCGCGTACCAATGGATGAGCTCATGCGCAGTGATGAAGCGCAGGCGGAGCTCGTCCGGCGCATCGCCCAGCAGGATGAACCGCTCGACGATCCTGTCGCCGTCGCGGCGCACGGCCACTCCATTGCGCTGGCCGCCTGGCGCGTGGTGAATCACGAACGGTTCGGCGGGCTCGACGCCGAGTCGGGCGCACACTTGGGGTGTGAGTTCTTCTGCCAGCGCGAGCAGAACGAGCGCCTTCGCAGGGTCGTCCGAGCGGACGACTCCCGCCGTCGAACGCTCCTCATGGCGGGGAATCGAGCGGCACGCCGCCAGCGAGAGCAGCGCGAGCACAGCGAACAGATTGCGTGTCATGGGTTGGGAAGCAGTGGCGCTCGGTTCGCGAGCGCCACCGCGAAGTTCATCTCTGGGAACGTGCGCCGCGCTTCTCAGGGCAGCGCGAACCAGCGCTGCTCTTCGAACTCACGAGGTCTCGTTACGCTTTCGACGCCCTCCGCGGCGGCTCAGCCCTAAGGAAGCACAAACTTGAGTCAGAGGAAACTTCCGTCCGAGGCTTTGCCTCGGTCACGCAACTCCATCGTTTCTTGGTCGCAGTACTTGGCCGGTGGCGAGGGCGTTCGCGTGGGGCGCGGCGGAGCGAGATTCACCAAATCGGCTGTGCCGGAGTGAAGTTTCGGTACTTACCGCGGGTGATCCGCCGTGCACGAATCAAACGAAATATGCCTGCCGGCTCCAGCTCGTCGCGCCCTGCGGACGCAAGGCGAGGAATCAGTGCCTGTACCGTCGCGAAACCCACGAAGCCTGTCCACAACGGCCACGAGACCTCGTTCGTCTTCTGGTCGAACCCGATAGTCGCTCCGCCCCGCTGAGGCAGCACTGGAAACACGGTGTAGCCGAGTAATGCGAGCACGTTGGCTGCGCGCTCCCCGGAGGCTCCCTCGGGTGAAGGATCTCCGGCGCGGAGTGCGTACGAACGATCTTCTTCCGGAGTGAGCCGCAGGCCTCCCGCCTTGTCTGAGTGCGTCCATTTGTTGGTCAACGTTCGGATGATCTGCTTTTCATCGAGCGCATCGATGAGCGAAGCGATCTGCTTGAAAAACTGCAACTGGCCACCGCCAACCGCTCGAAGCTCCGTCGACTGGGTTGTCCCGCCGTCGGTCGGCTCGCCCGCAACGACCGCTCCAAGGACGTCGACTGCGTACCGGCGGTACTGCTTCAGCGAAAGCCGCGCACTACGTTCGCGAGCCACGTCTTCGACGGTCATGTCCGACGGCTGAGTGAGCTCCTTTCCCTCTGTGTTGCGAAAGGTCCACGGCGCAGCGATCGACTTGTCGAGCAGGCCCTTCACGAGCGTCGTTCGAAGATCCTCGGCGCTTCCGCGCAGCCGCGCGTGACTCGTCGTCGAGTCGAAGGCCAGTCGGGCGTCGTCCACGCCGCGAAGTTCAAGCAGCCGAAGCGCCCCGATCGAAGCGAGGAAACCCAGCAGCGTCGAACCGTCAAAGCTTTCCAGTTCAAGCGACTGCATCATCGCCTCCAGCTTGCGCTTCCTCCTCACTGGCCTTGTGGTCTGCGAGCCTGAGCACCATCTCGAGTGCTGCGAGCTGATGCCAGCCGTAACGCGCCGTCAGTCGCGCGAAACGCTCGGCGAGGCCGGCGTCGATCTGATGCAGCGTGGTCGCAGCCGCAGCTGACAGGCGGAGTGGGCCATGTGCGAGTTCGACCACCTCGTCGATGCGGTCGGGTCGCGCTTCGTATGTAGGCGCAAACGGGCGACACCAACCATGGTGCGACGCAATCAGGTGCAGTAGCAAGTCGAAGTCTGCAACCCCCCTCCTAGTGGCTTCCGCCCGGACCGAGTCAGCGTCACACATCGCCGCCGACAATACTTCATGACGAGCGCCAGCCGGGTACCCACTCAAGCGCCGAGCACGCTTCGCTCTCGCTAGCTCGTGGGGTCCCAACCCTGACTTCGCGAGCAACCAGTCGGCCGCAGCTGACTTCGCGAGTTGAATGCTCGCCAACGTTCCGTCGCGGAGGAGCCGTTGAAAGCGCTCGTCGGCCTTGCCGACGTCATGAAGCCAGCCCGCGAAGCTGACGCACGCGACCAGTGCATCGTCGAGCCTGAGGTTCTCCGCGAAGGTGCGCGCCCAACGTTCGACGTCTCCGCTGTGCTGGGACAGCAGCACCGCTCGGCCAGTCGTAACCGACTCCTCTCCATCGGTCGTGGCATCGCCGAGTGCGAAGTCGCGGAGCATGGCCAGGGTCCAGTCCTCAAGTTCGACGCGTCGCTGCTTGCGTGGGCGGTGATTGAGCCGGCGGCAGTACTCTGTCACCCAGGTTGCAGCCGTCGCTGGTGCGACCAGACTCCCATCGGCTGCCTCCGTGACCCCACGAAGTTCGAGCCGTACCGTGACGCGAGCCCTGGCTCGAAGAACGGCCTCTTCTGCACGATCGACGACCGGATCGGTGGCGCTCGAGTCGAACGTTGCCGCACAGAGCCCACCGATGCTCGAGCTGACGACGACTGTGTCTCCTGGGCGAAGACTTCGCGGCGGAAGCCGCTCGGCACCATCGGAGTTCCAGCGAAAGGCTCGAATCGCCAGTTCTCCCTCGGAGCCATCCGTGGGCGCGCCGTCACGCCCCTCGACGTCGCTGATTGCCTGGCGCTTCGTCTGCTCGCCCAGCCACGCGAGGGCCGCGCCGAACGGAATCGACGCCGCCTCGAGTGAAGACGGCGGGAGCGCCTCGATGCGTTCGATGGCCTGCTCGTCATCGACGCCATCGATGTCGGCTCGCCAGATGACGTTCACGTTGGGAGGCTGATGCCGCGGCCCATGGAGAAACAACGCCACGTCTGGGGTCTGTGAGGTGCCGAGTCGGGGGCGCGTCTGGGCCCACAGGTCGAGGTACGACGGGAAGAGCAGGGGGGCGTGCGGCTTCTCCGAGTTGGCGTTGGTCACGAGCTCCCCGTCGACCTTCTCGAGCAGGCCGTCGAGCGCGTCGATGCCGAAGTCGAGGCATGCCTTCTTGGAGACCTTCTTCAGCTCCTTGAGCAGCTTCGAACACGCCACGAGGCGGTCTCCATAGACAGGGTCGTCCTTGGGGATGGCGGACTTGCCTCCACCGGTCGGCTCCTGAACCTCGAGGATCGTCCCCCGCGCTCGACCGAACGCACCCAGTCGATCGACTCGGCCAAAGCGCTGCCTGAGGGCGTCGAAGCTCGCCAGCTCCGTCACGATCGCGTCGAAGTCGAGGTCAGCGCCTGCTTCGATGCACTGGGTGGCGACGACGATCAGCGGCCGTTCGACCTGGACTCCACGCTGTCCACTCCCGACTCGGGTTTGGATCTCCTGAACCAGTTCGTCGCGGTCGAGCGGTCGCATCCTGCCCGTCATGAGTCGCACGTCGACTCGACCCTCGAACGTCCTGCTGAGCAGTTCGTAGGATTCGAGCGCCCGGTCGACTCGATTGTGAACGACGACCACCGACTGGGCTCCCTCGTCGAGATGCTCCTTAACGAAGCGTGACGCTGCGGCCGCCAATTCCTCACGGTGCGTCGTCGCGACGGTGACGGGCTTGGCTGCAGCCAGACGCGTCTTCAGGGGCCCGTTCCGGTCGGCTTTGCTCAGCGAGAAGGGCTCGCCATCATCGGCGCCGGGGGTCGCCGAGAGCGCGACGACCTGCATTCGACTCATCGGAGACGAGAATGCGCGGGTGACGTCCTGCACGTTGCGGAGCGTCTCGAAGTAGGGCTGCGCGAGGTGAACCTCATCGAGCAGGTAGAGGCAGTCGGTGCCCAGCAGTCCGGCGTGAATGGGCCACATACCAGGGCTGACGCCGTACCCGCGAAACAGGAGCCGGGAGCCCACCTGATCGACGGTCGACGAGATGATGAGCGGCTGGTCGGGCGTCTCGGCCCAGCTGTCGTCCCGTGGGACGGCGCCACGAAGCTGCACGGCGGAGAGAGGCTTGCCGCCTGACAGGCGGGTGAGGGCCGACGCCACGCGCGATGCGACCGAATGAGCGGGTGCCTGCTCGAGCGCGTGGACGATCTTTCGAGCCCGGTCGTGCGCCTGGTCGACGACGACCCGTCGGTCCACCACCATCACGATGCGCCGGGGCGCGAGCTCGTGGGTCTGGGTCGACACCGCCAACGCGAACACGGCCACGTCGAGGCAGGCCGTCTTTCCCGCGCCGGTCGGCAGCTTCAGGGTGCAAGGCCACTTCCCGGCGCAGGCCTTCGCGGCGAGCCTGCTTTGCCAGTCGAACGGAGGCACGCCGTGAACCGCCCCGAAGAACGGGTCGAAGTCTTCAGGGGTGAGCGACTTCATGGCGTCCCTCCACTCAACGGGCGGCACAGGCCGAGTCCGACGTACCGACCGGCCCCGAGCGTGATGGGGCCTTCCACCGGTTCACTGAATTGGAGGAGGGCATGGACCCGGAGCTTTCGAAGCCGGTTGGCTTCACGTGGAAACGGCTCAAACGCTCGAACCGGCTGACTGCCCGGGAGGTACGGTGAGAGCGAGACCTCGACCCCTGTCGGGCGCGGAAGGCCGAGGTGCTCGCAGGCATCAGCGATCGTCCGAGCGGCCTGGGCGAGGCCCTCAGGTCGACGGAGGTCCCCGGGATTCCGGTCGAGGGCAATCGGGGTGACGGTGGCCCAGTGTGTGGATGGCCGGGTCCACGTCGTCTCTCTCAGCGCGAGCGCTTCGGGAAACGCCTCGTGCGCCACTCGAAGCTCGGCGCCTCGCGGGAGCGTCAGCAGCCCACCGCCAGCGAGGAAACGACCGAGCGCATCGATGACGACGATGCGGTCGGTCTCCGAGGCCGAACGTGGAAAGACGATTGCCACGCCCATCACGCCGCCGTGTGCGTGCTGGTGACCCACGTCGGGCAGCGGGAGGAGCGCGAGGTGTGCACCGGTCGTCGCGACCCCGTCGCGCCGCCCCGTGATGATCTCGGGCGCCGGTTGCTGCGCGACGTGACTTGCGAGCGCTCCGTGGAGGGCCTTGGCGATGTCGACGCACCGCGTGCTCTGGAAGCGCTGCGCCCGCCCGGCGAGCTGTTGACGAAGGACCAGCCAGCCGTCGGCTTCGAAGACGGAATGACGCAATGTCGAGGTGGCCTTCTCCTGGCCATAGGCGATCGGTCGAGACGGGAGCACCCGAGGCCGCTCGCCCTGATGGCGTTCGAACTCTGCATCGAGACGTTCGAGCTGCCCGGCGGCGACCCAGCGAAGCGTCACGCCGCCCGATCGCTGTGGAACGAGCGTCACGAGGAGCGGCCCGGTCGCGGGCTCGGCCACGATGGCGCAACGAACCTGGGACGACGAGTGCCCGAGGGCCGTGACGCGATCGAGCAGCCCATCGAGTGCCTGCCGGCGCTCCTCACTGAGCGTGAGCGTTGGCCAGCAGAACCAGACCTTCGGCACGTCTGGGGCGAAGGATGGGAAGGTACGTTCTTTCCGCGGTCGGCCAGCCGGGAGCAGCGCGACCGCATTCTCGATGTCGGTCTGCGTCGGAGCGTCGACGGCCTTGAGCGCCGTGCGCATGGCCTCCTGCACCTTGAGAAGCTCCTTCGGCTTCGCTGTCGCGAGGCGGGCGTTGTGCTTCTCCCAGGCGTTGGCGACGAGTTGGGAGTCGTTCACGGGAACGAAGACCGTGTTGACCGTGCGCGCGCCTGCGGGCGGGACTCGGAGGTCATGGCCAGTGACGTTGCTCGCCGTGACGTGGGGCGCCGGCTGATCTTCGAGTTCCACCAAGAGGTCGCGGACTTCCGCCGGCCGAGAGCTGACGTGGCCGGACGCCGCAACGAGGGCGGAAAAGAAGCGGGCAGGGTGGGGCGGCCACTCGACCCGGGAGCGATCATTCGCCTGGGTGGCGACGTACCGCCCCGTGAGCAGCTCGATCTCGATGGCGAGCATGGGGCCTCACTCCGCCGCGCCAGCCGCCGCGAGCTCGCGCGTCTTTTCGATCAGCCGGGTGAGCTTGTCGCTCGGCGTGAGGGTCGCGAGCGCCTCACCCCTCTTGGGCCACGCGAGTGAGGCGGGCAGCCGCGAAACGGCTGAGTCGAGCAGCTCGAGCGCGGTGCCGAGGCTCGCTTCGATGGGCTGGGTCGTTCCGTCCCGTCGAACGACCTCGAGCTTGAGCGCGTGGCCCGGCTCGGGCACGAGGTGGCAGCGCGAGCGGAAGTCGTAGCCCGCATGCTCTGCGCTCAGAATCGAGACGAGACCCAGCGCCCCGAGAACGAGCCGAACCGCCTCGGAGTCCTGTTCCGAGCCGAACGAGAGCTTCCGAAGCACGCCGAGCGACAACACGACGGTCTGCTGGGCGTAGTCGAAGGTGACGCCGCCACCGAGCGCATCGATCTGCGGAGGCTGGTTGCCGTGGTTCGCCTCCGACGGCTTGCCATCGGTCTTGAAGAGCACGGGCTTTTTCTTGTCATCGAGGAGCGCCTTCTTTTCGTCGAGGGTGTAGCCCTCGTCCGAATCCTTGGCCTGGTAGAGCGGCCCGGCGTCCTTCGACATGTTCGTCGGGTCGATGCGGCTCGAGGTCTTCACGCCGAGCGTCGCATCGATGCCGATGATCTCTGAGGTCAAGGCACGCGAGAGCTTGAAGCCCATGCCGCCCTTCGGCCCCGTCGAGTCCCAGATTCCGAAGATGCACGCTGTCGGGCACACGCGGAACAGTGGGCCTGCATTGTGAACGGAGGCGTCGGTGAATGACTTTCCAAGCTCGGAGTGCCGAAAGAGCTGGCCGTCGAGCAGGCTGTCTCGCAGGAGCGCGTCGGCAATTCGGTGGGGGGCCGTGAGCGATGACACGGCGGGCAGCTCGGGGAAGCCGAGGGCCACCTCGATGACCGGGAGCGCAATCTTCTTCGCCTTCCACAACCCGTAAAGCGCCTCCTCCATGCGGTTGGCCTGCGACTGCACGGAGTCGAGCAGCACCACGTCAACTACCTCTGCTCGGATGCGCCGCTTCTCCATGGCGTATCGCGCGCCCGGCTTACGCTCGTCACGCTTTTCCACGAGATGGGTGGGCGGGAACACCTTGTCTCCCTGGCCACCGATGGGCTGCAGGCGTGCGGTGCCGCGAATCGCTGCGTGGTTCGAGACGGCTTCCGTGAGTTGGTTCAGATTCATGGTGGTACTCCGATTCGAAGGTGGGTCGGTCACAACCGGGAATTCTTGAGTGCGCGCCGACAACCGGTGGCTCAGGCGTTCGTCAGGGCGGCTGGGGGCAGAAGTTCGTGGCGTCCTTCGCAAGCGACTACTTGATTTCCGGGCATGAATGGCCACCGAAAGCCCGTACGCATAAGCGCGCTTGGCTGTCGTGTGTCTCTCGGACACCGGGGGGGCAGGTGCGGAGAAACGAAGTGTGCAGAGGGGAAGGGGTCTGGGGAAGAGTTGTTCTTACACCAACGGGGCAGCCGTGCGAAGCCAGCCAGGGCCGGCTGGAGCGCAGGGCGGCGAAGAGAGTGGCGTCCAGCCGTGCGATGTCGAACTCAGCACGCTCGCCTCCACTCGCGTGGCGCACGGATCACTCCTGGGTTGCCCCAAGAGGTCGAAGCTGGCCTCGTACACCAAGCGGCTCCACGTGCTGCGCACCCACGTTGTTGCGCCTCAATGCAGGGACTCGTTCGCGGTCCCAGGAGCGCGTTGAGCGTCGTACAGATTGGATACGATTTCGTTCTGCCACATCACGTTGGCGCGAACTGGTCGCCCGATTCGCGCGACGCCGTTCGTCCCTGCGCGGCACGCCAAGCGCCGCCGAGGACAGTGGACCGACCTTCCGGACGAGCAACTGCGCCGCGAACTGGGCTTCCTCGATCTGTCGCCGACGCGCATCTCGCCGCTCGATGCACCGCGCGACGGAGCGGCTCCGTGGTACCGCTTCCGGCGTCGCCGCGTGCTCGGCGGCGGCGGCGCGCGCGGCACGGACCACGGCTTCGGCTTCGAACTCGAGTTCGCAAACCCGGTCTGCGGCCCGATCGCGGTGGGTTACGGCGCGCACTTCGGCCTGGGCCGCTTCGAGGCCAGCGGCTGAGCGCGCCGTCATCGACACCGCGCGCTCGGGCTCGTTCTCAAGCGCTGTGCGATCCATGCCGATTCCCGCTTCGCCATGGAAAGCCCGCTCGCAACGGGCGCCGGCGGCGCAGTTCCCGACCTGCTGCCGGCGCGGATGCTCAACGAGTTCTCCTACTGCCCGCGCCTGTTCCACCTGGAGTGGGCGCAGGGCGAGTGGGCGGACAACGCCGACACGGTCAACGGCCGCCGTGTCCACAAGCGCGTCGACCGCGAGAGCGGCGATCTGCCGCCGCCGGAGGCTCTCGCCGACCGGCCCGCGGTGGCGCGCTCGGTCAGTCTGTCGTCCCCCGACGAACGACTGATCGCCGTGATCGACCTGCTCGAGCTGCAGGACGGCGCGGTCTGTCCGGTCGACTACAAGAAGGGCAAGGCGCCGGACATCGCGGGTCGCGCGTGGGAGCCCGATCGCCTCCAAGTCTGCGCCCAGGCTCTGGTGCTCCGCGCCAACGGCTATCGCTGCGAGGAAGCCGTCGTCTACTACGCCGCGTCCAAGACGCGCGTCAGCGTTCCGATCGACGAAACTCTCGTGGCGCAGACCCGCGCCGCGGTTCGCGCAGCGCTCGAGCTGGCGAACTCCTCCGTCACGCCCGCGCCGCTCGTCGACAGCCCCAAGTGCCCGCGCTGCTCGCTGGTGGGGATCTGTCTTCCTGACGAGACCCACTTGCTCGCCGAGCAGGACGGCGCCGAGGTGCGCCGCCTCACGCCGGCGCGCGACGACGCCATGCCGGTTTACGTGCAGAGCCAGGGCGCGACGGTGGGCAAGCGTGGCGAACGCATCGAGATCCACAGTCGCGACGGCACGCACCACTCGCGCCTGATCGACACCTCGCAACTGTGCGTGTTCGGCAACGTGCAGATCAGCGCCCAGATGCTCAACACGCTGCTCTCCGCTGGGATCCCGGTGTGCCACTTCAGCATGGGCGGATGGTTCTACGGGGTGAGTCACGGCCTGGGCAGCCGCAACTGCGACATGCGCCTGCACCAGTACCGCGCCGCAACCGACGCGGCGCGCTCGCTCGAGCTGGCGCGGAAGTTCGTCGCTGCCAAGCTGCTCAACTGCCGAACCTTGCTGCGCCGCAACCACGAGCAGGCGCCGAGCGCTGTCCTCGACGAGTTGGAGCGTCTCTCGAAAGACGTCGAGCGCGCCCAGGCGCTGGAGAATTTGCTGGGCGTCGAAGGGGCCGGCGCACGCGCCTACTTCAGCGCCTTCGCGGGCATGTTGCGGCCCCAGTCCTGCGCGCGCTTCGACTTCCAGGGCCGCAACCGCCGCCCGCCGCGCGATCCGATCAACTCGCTGCTGTCCCTCGCTTACAGCATGCTCGCCAAGGACTGGACCGTGACGCTGCTCGCGGTCGGGCTCGATCCGTTCTTGGGCTTCTACCATCGCCCGCGCTTCGGGCGGCCGGCGCTAGCACTGGACCTGATGGAGGAGTTCCGCCCGCTGATCGCAGACTCGGTGGTGATCCAGCTCGTGAACAACGGCGAGATCCAGGAGGAGCACTTCATCGAGCGCGGCGGCGCGGTCTCGCTCACTCCCGAAGGCCGCAAGAAGTTCTTCCTGGCCTACGAGCGCCGCATGTCGCACCTCATCACCCACCCGGTGTTCGGCTACCGCATCAGCTACCGGCGCGTGCTCGAGGTGCAGGCGCGGCTGCTCGCTCGCGCGCTGTCCGGCGAGATCGCCGAGTACCCCAGCTTCCGCACGCGCTGAGCCATGCGCCACCGCTACATCGTCAGCTACGACATCGCGGACAAGAAGCGCCTGCGCCAAGTGTTCAAGACCATGAACGGCTACGGCGACGCCGTGCAGTACTCGGTCTTCTCGTGCGAGCTCTCCGAGCAAGAGCGCGAGTTGCTGATCACCGCCCTCGATGCGATCATCCATCACGATGCGGATCAGGTGATGCTGGTCGATCTCGGCCCGCTCAACGGCCAGGAGGCCGGCCGCATCCAAGTCCTCGGCCGCCGCTCACCGCCGCCTTCCCATGATCCGCTCGTCGTTTGAACACCGCCGGAGCGCGGACTCTCGCTGCGAGCGCTGCGGTGGTGCGCCAACTCCCGGGGAGCGCTCGCAGTCGCAAGTGGCCCGTTCTGCGGGACTTGCGGTCGGCAGGGGGGTGATCGAGGGCTCTGCCGGGCCCGCTCACTGGCAGCGCTCGCAATCGCGCTCACAAGCGCTTGCGGCTCCCGCGTTTGCGGTGGGTACTCTCTCCGCGGTCACGTGACCGCGGCACCGTTGAAGCGACGAACGGGCGGCGGGCGATCACTTCGAGAAGCTGCTCTCCGCGGTCACGTGACCGCGGCACCGTTGAAGCATCCGGCGGCGCATACCGGGGCGACCGCGCCAACTCCTCTCCGCGGTCACGTGACCGCGGCACCGTTGAAGCCGACTCCCGGCGGGGCACACACGCAGGACTGAACACCTCTCCGCGGTCACGTGACCGCGGCACCGTTGAAGCTCTTAGTGCGGCGTCGTGTCCCACGGCCCCGGCGTCTCTCCGCGGTCCCGGG